>JAGRNT010000001.1 GCA_020440605.1 bacterium
TATTCTCTGCGTCTCGGTTGATCTGCGTTTACAGGACCAGACTGGCGATCTCGACCTGTCTCGCGCGGACGCGTGGCTCGCTACGCTCGGGCTGCGTTGTGGAAACACCCAACGGTATTGATTGACGCAGAGGCGCAGGGGCGCAGAGTTTTCTGAGCAAGAGAGTTCTCATTCTCTGCGTCTCGGCGGCTCTGCGTTAACAGAACCATCCATGAGATCTCGAACTGGCTCGCGCGGCTCAGCCCTCTTCCCGGATCTCTGTACCGCTTTCGCCCATTGCCTGATCCCCGCGACCCGATACTTCCACCGCCTCCGGTAACTCAGCCGCAGCCGCAGCTTCCGCGACTTTCACGATGGCATGATGCTGCTCCCGGTCCTGTTCCTCACCCTCCGGCGGTACCGGCAGTTCCAGCTCCTCCCAGTCGTCGCGCTCGTCGAAACTGCGCACGCGCAGCTCGGCCTCCCCGAGCCGGATCCTAAACGGCGGGTAGATCACCCGCGGCTGGCGTTCGCCATGCACCTCAAGGAAGATCGTCAGCCCGCTGAGCATCAGGCGCAGCGGCGGCAGGCCCTCGCCGGAGACGCGCAGCTGGGCCTGGGGGAAGTTGCCGGCCATCAGCGGGCGGGGGCCGAGCCTGAGGCTGCGCAGTCTGCCAGCATGCTCAAGTTCGACCCAGAAACCACGGTCGCGCAGCAATAGCCAGGGCAGCATGGCCCCGACCACAAGTCCGCCCAGCAGGCAGCCGGCCAGCACCAGCATGCTCATGGCCTCGGCGCTGCGGGAGAGTACCGCGATCACCTGCACCGGCAGCAGTATGAGCAGGGCGAATGAGCCGCCGAGACTGCCGGCGAGCAGGCCCCATTCCCCGGGGAAGTTGTCAACGGCATGCGGCAGCACGGACCAGGCTCCGGTGGCGCAGGCCACGAACACCAGCAGTTCCACGGGCAGACGCAGATCCGTCATTCCGCCGATGCCCACGCTCATCACATAGAACACGGCCACCACGCAGAGCAGGAAAGCCACGATTGTGCTGTGGAGCAGCGCCGGCCAGAGCAGGCTGCGCATCCCGCTGAAGATGCTGCGGCGCACACCGAGTACTCCGTTCCAGGCTGCGCTGAGCAGTGGCAGGAGGATGCACTGTGCAGTAAACACGGCGAGCATGCAGCCCAGTCCGATGCTGGCCAGCAGGGTCGCGAAGATGTTCACGGCGGCGAGGAAGCTCTGGCTGCTGCCCTGGCGGGTGAACTGCCCGGCCATCCAGATCACGGCATCGTCAAGGATATAGGCGAACAGCGCCAGCGGCAGTCCGGCGATCAGCCAGGCAAGGCCGAAGCCGATCATGATCCTCAGACGGTATATGCTTCCCTGCGGCATCCACAGATGATACGCGCCGAACGCGGCGCGGGGGTTCAGATTGCGGGTATCAATCCCTTCTCAAAGGTGCTACATTTCTGAAACTGACAAATAGTAAAGGAGCGCATAGTGCTGCGTAACACATTCCTCCTTGTGACGATCCTCCTGCTGGCCACTGCCTGCGGCGGCAACCGCTCAGCTCTGCAGGGCCAGCCGGCCCCGGCAGTTGAGCCGGCCGCCATCGAGCTGCCCGCCGGTGCGGAGCAGCCCCTGCCCGTGGACAGCCTGTTGCCCTGGGAAAGCCTCGACTCCAGCGGATTCGTGGACCCGGCAACGGCGCGGCGCAGTACGGCGATCAACGGCAACAGTGAATTCTTGCGCGGGGCGGATGCCTTCCAGACCGACGGGGATGCGGCCCCCAGCGGCCAGGCCCTGCGCCTGCAGAGCGGGCCTGCCGGGAGCGGCAGCCGCAGCAGCGCCACCTACCGCTTCCCGCTGGCGGGTGAGAATCCGGCCACGCTCTCGACGGACTTCAACCTGCGCCTGCGCAGTGACGGTAGCAGCGGCGATTACTTCATCAGCATTGCCAACTACGGCAGCGGCCGCTGGGACTGGTTCGGTCCCTTCAACGACGGACGCGTGCGCCTGCCGCTCAGCGAGGCCGCCAGCGGGGACTACATCTCCCCGCTCGGCAACGCCTTCGTGAGTGTGGTGGTCTTCAACGGCAGCAGCCTCGACATCGTCGGCGTCTCGCTCAACCAGTTCGACCCGGCGAATGCCAGCGCACCGCCGGTGCCGGCCGGACTGAGCCTCAGCCCCGTCAACGGGGGCATCGAACTGACCTGGAATTCGGTGATCGCCGCTGACCTGGCCGGCTACGCCGTGTACTTCAGCAAGAACAGCTTCAGCAACCCGCAGAGCGTGGGCGTGCAGAACATCGGCTTCCTGGAGGGCGGCACTCGCCACCTGCTGAGCGGGGTTTCCGGCACAGTGTTCGTCGCCGTCAGCGCCGTGGACCTCAGTGGCAATGAAAGCGCAATCAGCGCGGTGCAGAATGCGACAGCGCTCAGTGGCAGCGTGCCCGTGCTGCAGCTGCAGACGGCAGCCACGGAAGGCATCATCGGCACGGCGCTCGCACTGAGCGCCAGCGGGGCTGACAGCTACGACTGGGATCTCGATGGCGACGGGATCTATGAAATCAGCGGGGATGCCACGGGCAGCCAGCTCGCGGACACCGGCAAGGCCGGGATCATCCGCCCCGCCGTGCGCGGCAGCGCGGGCGGTACGGCGGTGGCACTCGGCGCGGTCAGCCTGATCATCAGCCAGGACCTGCCGCCGGTTGCCATCCTCAGTGCCGACCGGACGGGCGGGACGATCTTCAATGGGGAGAGCAGCCCGCTGCAGGTGAATTTCCTTGCGGGCCAGAGCTATGACGACGGACCGAGCCTGCTGTTCTCATGGTCGCTGCTGGGTGATGGCAACTTCACCGTGCCGGATGCGCAGCCAGTCAATTCCCAGGCATATTCCGAGAAGGGCAGCTACAACGCGATGCTGCAGGCGATAGACAGCACGGGCCAGTTCGCACAGTCAGTTCTGACCATCAGCGTGAAGCAGGTCACGGGCTTCAATGAATCCTTCCCGGTGCCATTCGACAGCTTCCTGAACGGCAGCCTGACGATCGTCGACGGACATCCGGCGGTGGCCTTCCGTGGCTCCGGGGGCTCAACCGTGACCAACGGTCTGTTCTACAGCCGGGCGCTGGACAGTGAGGGCCGGGTCTGGGGTGATCCCGTGTTACTGGAGCAGGACTCCAATGACATGCGCTCCATCAGTCTGAACGTGATCGCCGGAAATCCGGCCATTGCCTACATCAGCAACGGAGCCTTCGAAATGCGATACGTCCGGGCCGGCGATTCCCGTGGCCAGACCCTTGGTGACTGGCCCAATCCAGTGGTCGGGCTGCGCCCGGCGACGGGCCTGGATGAGGGATTCTCGCTGATAGAATGCAATGGCAACCCGGCGATCGCCTTCCGCATCAATGGCAACCTGGCATTCATCCGGGCCACTTCCGGAGCCGGGACCGGTGACACCGGAGCGGACTGGGCTGACCCGGCCCTGGTACTCACGAGCGGAGTCGCCGTTGACAGCGCGCCGGATCTGGCGCTGATTGACGGCAATCCCGCGATTGCCTTCCTCAATGGTGCCAGTGCTCAGGCCCACTATATCCGGGCGAGCACGGCCAGTGGCGCGTTGCTGGCCGACTGGTCCATGGCCGCCGTCAATGTCAGCGGTGCGCACCAGGTCTTTGGAGCTCCGCAGCTCGCCGAGGTCCAGGGCAACCCCGCCATCAGCTATGTCAGCAATGAATCCCAGGGCCTGCGCTATACCCGCAGTACCAGCAGTGACGGTGCCCTGGCGGGGGACTGGCCGGTGGGGGCCATCGTGGACGGTTTCGCCTTCCAGGGTCTGCTCAGCCATGACCTGGCAGTGGCAGGAGGCCGGCCGGTGATCGCCTATGATGACAACCTGTTCGGTCAGCACACCAACCTGCGGATTGCCACTGATGAGCTGGGCACAGGCTGGGGGCCGGAATGGCTGGTGGCTCCGCAGAGTGACCGCAGCCATGTGGCAAATCTGAACATCAGACTGGCTGATCTGGGTGGCCTGCCTGCGGTGTATGTGTCACATGGCACCTACGGCCTGGCGGCGGTCTATACCTTCAACACTGATCTGTGAGTCGGTTCCGGCATGCCTGGGACTGCGGGTCCGGGCATGCCGGCAACTGCACCAGCCGGAGCGCTGTTGCCGCGCGTGATAAATTGGGGGTGCGAACCAACTGAGGAGATTCCCATGTATCGCATCCCGATAGTCCTGATAATCATTGCCCTGCTGGCTGCGTCCTGCGGCGGCAAAGATGCACAGACTCCGTTGCCGGACGGTTCTCTGGCCGGACTCAGCCCCGCTACCGAAACCTCGCTGGATAGCTCAAGCCTGCCCCAGGACAGCCTGCTGCCCTGGGAAAGCCTGGACGAAAGCGGCTACGTGGATCCCGCGACTGCCCGGCGCAGTTCGGCGATCAACGGCAACAGTGAATTCTGGCGCGGCGTGGATGCCTTCCAGACCGCGGGCAGTACCACACCCACGGGACAGGCCCTGCGCCTCGACAGCGGCAGCGCCGGCAGTGCCGAGCGCAGCAGCGCCACATACCGCATCCCGCTGGCGGGCGAGAACCCCGCCATGCTCTCCACCGACATCAACCTGCGCCTGCGCAGTGACGACACGCCGAGTGAGTTCCACATCAGCATTGCCAACTACGGCAGCGGCCGCTGGGACTGGTTCGGCCCCTTCACCGACGGCCGCGTGCGCCTGCCGCTCAGTGAGGCAGCCACGGGTGACTACATTTCCCCGCTGGGCAATGCCTTCGTGAGTGTCGTGGCCTACGCCGGCAGCAGCTTCGACATCGTCGGCGTGGCCATGAACCAGTTCGACCCCGCTGACGCCAGTGCGCCGCCGGTGCCCACGGGCCTGAACCTCAGCCCCGTCAACGGCGGAATGGAGCTGACCTGGAACTCCGTGATCGCCGCCGATCTGGCAGGCTACGCCGTGTACTGGAGCAAGTCCAGCTTCAGCAACCCGAACAGTGCTTCGGTGCGCAACATCGGCTACCTTGAGGGTGGCACGCGGCATCTGCTCGACGGGCTGTCCGGCTCGGTGTTCGTGGCCGTCAGCGCCGTGGACCTCAGTGGCAACGCAAGTGCGATCAGCCCGGTGCAGAGCGCGCTCGTGCTCAGTGGCAGCGCCCCCGTCGTCGGACTGCAGACCGGCAGCACGAGCGGGCTTGTCAACGATGTGATCACTCTTGATGCCAGCGGAGCCGCCAGCTATGACTGGGATCTCGATGGCGACGGTGTGTATGAGGTGACAGGCGATGCCACGGGCAGCCAGTTCGCCGACACCGGCAAGGCCGGGATCATCCGTCCGGCGGTGCGTGCCAGTGACGGCGGCACGGCGGTCGCGCTCGGTGCGGTCAGCCTGATCATCGCCAGCGACCTGCCTCCCGTGGCGATCCTCACAGCCAACCGCACCAGCGGGGCGATCCTCAACGGCGAGACCAACCCGCTCAACGTCAGTTTCGACGCCAGCGCCAGCTACGACGACGGGCCCTCGCCGGAGTATTCCTTCAGTCCGCTGGGTGATGGCAACTATTCCGCACCGGACATCAGCCCCAGCCACAACCATGGCTACTCGAGTAGCGGGATCTACAGCGCGATGCTGCAGGTGGTGGACAGCGCCGGCCAGCAGGCCTTCGCAATGCTGCCGATCACCGTCAAGCAGGTGACCGAGTTCAGCAACACACCGATTTACAGTGGATATTACAACAACCCTCCCTGTAGTCTGGCAGTCGTCGCCGGCCGCCCCGCAGTGCTGTTTCGCAAGACCGGCCCCAACCCCGAGGATGACGGCCTGTTCTACACCCGCTCCCTTGACGACGGCGGTCGCTTCTGGGGTGAACCGGTAAAGATTGCTGACAATAACAATTTCGGTGAGTACTTTGACCTGACGGTGATCGCAGGCAACCCTGCCGTTTCCTGGTTCAAGTTCAGCGACAGCAAGGTCCATTACCGTCGCGCCACCAGCAGCACCGGCCAGACCCTGGCTGACTGGAACAACCCGGCCTTCGAGATCTCCCCGAACACCTCGGTGAATGAGGAAGTGCGGCTGCTGGAAGTTTCCGGAAACCCGGCTGTGATGTGGACCAACGGCTCGGACATCATCTTCGTCAGGGCCACGGGAGGATCCGGCACCGGTGACTTCCCCGGTGACTGGGCTGATGCTCCGTTCAACATCGTCTCCGGGGGCAGTATCGGCCAGCGTCCGGACTTCGCGATGATCGATGGCAATCCTGCCGTCGCCTGGTACAAGTCGGATACCTCTGATGCCGCCTATCTTCGGTCCACCAGCAACACCGGTGCCACGGCACTGGACTGGCCGGTTGCCCCGGTGCTGGTGAACGGCGCGGACGATGTGAACGGCAGGGTCAATCTTGAACAGGTGAACTCCGCCCCGGCTGTGTGTTTCTTTGACGGAGGCGGAAGTTCAGCGATCCGCTATACGCGGGCTACGACATCCACGGGAACGGATGTCGCGGACTGGCCCACGGCGGTGGTGATCAGCGAAGGTTCGGGAAATGGCAACACCTGGACTGACATGGCAATCATCGGCGGACGGCCGGCCATCGCCTATGAGGATTTCCGGGCAGGTTCCGCGACCAGCTACAGACGGGCCAACGATGCCAGCGGCTCCTCCTGGGGCGATCCGATCCGTGTCGGCCCCATGAGCAACATCAATGACTCCATGTATGAGCGCATTGATCTCGAGGAGCTGAACGGCTTCCCGGCGGTGATTGCCTTCTATGGCAGCTGGAGCCGGATTGTGTTCTCCAAGCTGGAAACCGAGATCTAGCATCCAGTCAGATTCGAATCGGACAGGCCGTCGTGGTGGATCCACGGCGGCCTTTTTCATGTCTGGCAATTGTCCTGGCAATGAACTGGCGGGGTCCGGCGGCTCAGACGATGGCAATCCAGAGATCCAGCTTGAACCTGCCTGCGGCCTCGTCATGCCAGTCCGGGCCGTAATGCTCCATGCTCATCCAGGGCGATGCCGATTTCAGTCCGGCCGCAGTGAGGCGCTTGTTGTAGATGTCCTGGAAGTGGAGCGGGAGCTGGCTCGGGTGCTCGTGGAAATGCCAGATGGCAAAACGCCCGGCGGGGAAGTCAACCCTTGCGAGCCCCTCGGGAAGCGCTGTACCTGAGCGCAGGCGCATCAGCGCCCAGTAGCGGAAGCCGGGGGCATTGTCAGGCAGGGGCAGGGAGACCCCGAAGATGCCATCATGCTCCGTCCCGCCATATATATATGGGCCGAACTTCTCCCAGAGCGCGGCGATACCCGAGCCGTCAAAGTCTGGGCAGTCAATCATCAGGCCCGCCCCGCTCCAGGCGGGCAGTTCCTCGATGCGGTGGTTCTGTGCTGCTGCATCCATCTCAGTACTCCTGTGAAGGCTTGATAGTCAGATGGTAGCAGCGGGACGGATGCGGCAACTGACGGAACTTGCGGAATAGAAGGACATAGGAGCTGGGTTGTAGGGGGTAGCGGAAGGGAAGAGGCGCGGAGCAATCCAGGCAAGGGAGGTGCAAGCTTGCTTGCACAACACGGAGGCCAGGCAGTTTGCCTGGCAATGGGAGGCCAGAGGCAAGTCTGGCGCGAAGCTGCAACGAAAGTGGTATGCGGGGGTGGAGTGAGCTGTGCGCTGAATGCTGTATTGTTGTCTGCAAGTCAATCAGCCGCATTGAGCCAGCAACAGGCTTTGGTTGTCGACTTTGCGACCAAGTGGCTGATTGATTGGCAGTCAAACTCTGCCCTGCGAAACTGGCAAGGAGGCAGGGAACAACAACAGGCAATCCACCCTGTGAACAACGAGATACGGCTGCAGTCCGCATTTGTCAACGGCCTACAGCAGGGTCACCCCATCCAGCGGCAGGTCGGTTTCCGTCACTTCCAGTTCCAGGCCGTACTCGCCGAGGCGCGCGGCGTCCTGCGGCTTGATGATCAGGAAATGCACGAAATCATCCGGTTCATCCACGATGTAGGCCAGGCGCTTGCCCCGCCCGTGACGCTTGACCAGTGCTTCCAGCAGGCTCATGACCTCCGGTGCGAACCAGTCATTCTCCTGGTGGAATTCGACCCGGTAGCGGCTGCCGTTGCAGCTCAGTTCCAGGAAGGCGTCGGTGTCGCATTCAACCTCATCAATCACGTCCGTGAACTGCAGCAGCCCCTCGCAGATCCTCGAGAAGGTGGAGAGGATTTCCGCGTAGCATTCCTGGTCCTCGATCTTCTCGGTATCGAAGCCCATGGCATTGATGCCGGGGAAACCGATGAACCAGTCACTCTCGTCCCCGATCAGCCAGGCAAGGTATTTCAGGTTCAGGAAGCGTGACTCCTCCGAACCTTCATTCTCGATCAGCTGCTGCAGGCTGAGGTCCGGACGCACACGGATGCCGCAGCTTTCGAACAGCGCCATCGCCTCAGCCACGGTTTGGACCTGGCGCGGCCCGCGGCGGCCCAGCAGTTTATCCAGGAATCCCATGCCCTGATGATAGGGGCGGATGGGCATCGTTCGCAAGGGTTATCGCGACCTGTGCCGCGGCGCAAACCAGGATCAAGCCTGAGCTCCGTTGTCAACCTTGCAGATGAGCTCCCTGCGATCTACCGCTAAAGCGGGTAGCTCCGCTAGCGTTGAAGCGGATAGTTCCTACCTACCCCTCATACGCCGCGAGTCCCGTCAATGCCTCGCCGAGGATCAGGTGGTGGATGTCATGCGTACCCTCGTAGGTGTAGACGCTTTCGAGGTTGTTGGCATGGCGCATCACGTGGCTCTCGAGCATGATCCCCATTCCGCCCATGATCGTACGCGCCATGCGCGCGACGCGCATTGCCGTGTTGACGTTGTCACGCTTGGCCATGCTGATCTGCACCGGCGTGGCCTCACCCGCATTGCGCAGCTGCCCGAGCTGCCAGGCCAGCAGCCGGCCCTTGACGATGTCCGTTGCCATTTCGCTGAGCTTGAGCTGCTGCAGCTGGAAACCCGCGATCGGCCGCCCGAACTGCTCACGCTCCAGGCCATACCTGAGCGCGGTCTCGAAAGTGAACATCGCCGAGCCCATCGCGCCCCAGGCGATGCCGTAGCGCGCCTGGTTGAGGCAGGAGAGCGGGCCCTTCAGGCCCTGCACATTGGGGAGCATGTTCTCCTCGGGTACGAACACATCCTTCAGGAACAGCTCGGAGGTCACGCTGGCGCGCAGGCTGAGCTTCTTTTTGTACTCAGCGGTGGAGAAGCCCTCCATGCCCTTTTCCACAAGGAAGCCGCGGATGCTCTTTGAATCACCGTCGCCGACCTTGGCCCAGACAACGGCCACGTCCGCGAGGCAGCCATTGGTGATCCAGGCCTTGGCACCGTTGAGGCGGTAGCCGCCCTCCACCGGGGTGGCGATGGTTTCCATTCCGCCGGGGTTGGAGCCGTGGTTCGGCTCTGTCAGCCCAAAGCAGCCGATCGCCCTGCCGCTGGCCAGCTGCGGCAGCCAGCGCTCCCGCTGGGCCTCGCTGCCGAAGGCGTAGATCGGATACATCACGAGCCCGCTCTGCACGGAAACGAAGCTTCTGAGGCCGCTGTCGCCGTACTCCAGCGCCTGGTTGATCAGGCCGTAGGCGGTGTAGCTGGTCTCCGCGCAGCCGTACTTCTCCGGAAGCGTCGGGCCGAACACGCCGAGCTCCGCCAGCTCCGGCACGAGCTCGAGCGGGAAGGTGCCGGCCTCGTAGTGCTCCTCGATGAGCGGCATGAAGCGCTCCCGGACCCAGTCGAGCACGGAGTCGTGGATCAAGCGCTCCTCGTCGGGGAAGAGCTCCATGATGCGGTAGATGTCGTGGGGGTTTGCGGCCTGCGGCATGGAGAAATTCTAGCCTAATTCCTCTGCCGCCTCACGCCAGCGCTCGGCGGTCTGCAATACAGCTCAAGGCAAAGCCTCTCGCTGCCTGATTCTTCTTCCGTCTCGTGCGAGCACTCGACGGTCTGCAAATCGGAACGGAACCAGTTCCGTTCCTCTTGCCTGAACATCTTCCCCTATCTTGTTGCCAGACTGACATCTGGCCTCCGAGCCAGGCTGCTGAATGCGGCCAGTCCTGCGAGCTGAATGCTCGCGCTCCCCCGTATTGTGCGACAACAAGTGTCGCACCTCCGACTCCTTCTGCCTTTTGCCTCTTGCCTTTTGCCAGACTGACATCTGGTAGCAGGCCGTTCACGGCCTGACCCGGCGTGAACGCCGGGCTACCTTCAACCCGACCCGGATGCGCGAATGCGCAGCCGCAGGGTCAGACCAGATTCATCTTCCGTCTCGTGCGAGCACTCGACGGTCTGCAAACCGGAACGAAACAAGTTCCGTTCCTCTTGCACGAAGTATCTTCCATCCGCCTGCAACTTCAGCGCGACCGGGCGAAACTGGTTTTCGCCCCAGCGTCAGACCATCGAGCCCTCGGGCGAGATGCCAGAAAACACAGAAAAAAAATTGGCGAGAGCCGGGAAGCTCTCGCCGTTGGTGGTGTGCTCTGTGTCAGAGAGCTAGTCGTAAATGTGAGGCGTCACTACGATGATGATCTCCGTACGCTGACCATCCTTGCGCTTGTTGCGGAACAGCTTTCCGACAAGCGGGAAGTCGCCGAGCAGCGGGATCTTGTCAATGGTCTCACGCTCGGTGTTGGTGATCAGTCCGGCCATCACGAAGGGCTGGCCGTCCATCACACGGACGGTGGTGGCCAGCTGGCGGCTCGACGTGCGCGGAGCTTCCACGCCGCCGATCTGACGGAACTCCGTCAGGCTGCTGATGATCGGGTTCACGTCGATCGTGATCAGATCATCGGCATCCAGGCGGGGCTTGAAGTTCAGGGTGACACCGACCGGCAGGAAGGAGATCTCCTGGGTGATGGCGCCCTGTTCCTGGGTAACGCTCGAAATATAGGGAATGCGCTCGCCGGCGAAGTAGATCGCCTGCTTGCCGTCGACCGTGTTGAGCGTCGGCTGGGCCAGGCTCTCCACGTTGCCGTTCTGGAGCTGCAGGTTCAGGGTCGCCTGGAAGCTCAGGCCGTTGCGGTCGAAGCTGCCGATGGAGAAGTCCTGGAACTTCTGGACGGTCTCCTCAACCTGACCCTGGGGATTCAGGAAATAGTCGATGTCATCAAACTGCTCAGTCCAGAGCTGGGCGACACCGCTGCCATTGCCGAAGTCGTTGAACTGCAGACCGAGGTTCTTAAGGGCCGATTCATTGGCCTCGCAGACCTTGACTTCCAGCTCAACGCGCTTGGGCTTGCGGTCGATCTCCTTGATCAGGCGGCCGACGTACTCGATTTCCTCCGGCGTGCCCTTGACCACCACGGCATTGCGCGGCGTAGTGCTGATGTTGGTCGCGATCGGCTTCGCCGTGATCGCGGATTCGCTGTCGTTGGAAAGCGTGGTGTCGCCACCACCCTGGGTCAGGAACTCGTTCTCGCCGACATAGGCCTCGACCTGCTTCTCACCGACAACGCCGGTGTTGATCAGGATGTCCTTGACGTTCTTGGGATCGGCATAGGAGAGCACGAAGACGCGGGTCTCGAAATCGATCAGGCCGCTGTACATCTTCTCCTTGCTGGCGATCACGACGGTGTTGGCATTGACGACATACTCCAGGCCATAGGCGCGGGTCATCAGGTCCAGCGCGTCACGCAGGTTGGTCGTACCGTCCTTGAAGCTCAGGCTGACATTGTTCTCCGCGCCGACGCTGGCGTCGACGATCACGTTGTAGTCAGTCTGCTGGAACAGCAGCGTGAAGGCCTGGTCAAGCGGCGTGTCCACGATCTGGAAGAGCTCAATGGCGAGATCCTCCAGCGCGGCCTTGCCGACCTTGCGGCCGTTCATCATCCCGCCGAGGTTGATGGACGCCGGGTTCTGATAGGGATCCACATCGCGCCGGGGCGTGCTCAGACCACCCCTGCCGCCGGAGGGCCCGGCTTCCGGAGCCGACTGGCTGCTGCCGTTCTTCATGTCGTCAAGCAGCTTGTCGACGTTGTCATCGCCATCCGCGGGCTGGCCCTGCAGATTGCGCTGCACGTTGATGCGTGCCTCGCCGGAAAGCGAATCCTGGCTGCTGGAACTGTCAATGCCGGGCATGATGCTGGCATTGGAGTCATCGGCGGGGGGCACGACGATGCCCTGCTTCTTCTCTTCCTTGCGGACGAATTCAACAGGTTCGCCAGACTTGAAGCGGCCGGGGGCCACACCGCTGCCGCCGCTCCGCGCGGAGCTGTCTTCGTCAGCCTCGCTGGAGTGATCGCCGGCAACGGGGATCTCGATCCCGCTGATGATATCGTCCAGCTGATCCTGCTCGCTCCCGTCCGAGCCGAAGTCACTGGAGACGCCGAGCACGGCCGTGGGGCTTTCATCCCCGGCAGTGTCAGCTTCCGCAGCTGCCTGCTCCTCATCCCGCGGGATGAAGAAGCTGCCGCCGCTGGAGTTGCCCGAGGGGAAGGGCTCCTGCAGACTGCGGCCGGCGGCGGGGCTGTCTGCCCCCGCGGCAGGAATGACGAGTACCGTCATTTCTCCCTCGCGACGGATGGTGATGGCGCTCGTATCCACGTTGTCACCGAGATAGAAGCGCAGCTCACCGTGGTGCCTGCCGGCAACCGATGTCGCATGGGTGATCAGGTCCTGGAATCCGGAGCAGTCAAGTGTTAGCTCATGCTCCTCTTCATCACCGTGTCCCAGGGCAAGCCTCGAGGACCAGACGGTCACCCAGTTTCCCATGGTGAACCGGTCCAGCCTGAAGTCCGCGTTTCCTGATGTATTGAGTTCAATTATTGCGCTGTCGCC
Source organism: bacterium (assembly GCA_020440605.1). Lineage (GTDB taxonomy): Bacteria > 4484-113 > 4484-113 > 4484-113 > JAFGCY01 > JAHEFU01. The sequence continues at coordinate 12,807 of JAGRNT010000001.1, forward strand.
TTCGCGCATGGCTTCGACACCACTCAGAGTGACGGAGTCCTGCGCGTGCGATGCGCAGATAAGCAGCAGTGCGAAGAGCACGGTGCTTATCAAAGCACGACCACCAATTTTCATCTCAACCCTCAAACAATCAGATTTGCCCGAAGGTGGGCATTAAATCCAACTGCGCGCGTAACGACTATAGCACCGTTTTTGCAACTATGTCAAGAATAGGGAAAATCAATCCCCATTTCTCAACAGGCCATGCAAGACGGCTGTTGATAACCCCGGACCCGTCGTGGAAGTCCGGGGCTGAATTCCTGATCTAGACCGGATTGCTCAGCGGAATCAGCACCTGCTCCGCCGTCCGGATGTCACGGATCTCCACGCCGAGCTCGGAGATCTTCACAACCTTGAAGTTGCCGGGCATCAGCACATCGCCCTCACGCACCAGATGCGTTCCGTCGGCCATCTGCAGCAGTGCACTGCGGCTCTCGCCCTTGATGCTCACGCCGCTGCAGGTGATCATCCCCGCACGATCTTCCTCGCCGTTACGCGGAGCACGGATGTCACGCGGTGAGGCTCCCTGCTGGCTCGTGGAACCGACGAAGGGCAGGCCCTGCCCCTGTCCATCTTCCGCGGACTTTGGCTGGGCGATTTCCTCGATCTCCGTTCCCAGGGCTTCGGAATACTCCACCCGGATGGACGGATCGGATTTTGCACTGGCGGTGATGCGCGTGTTGATGCGGCCATCTTCGCTGGTACCTTCGAAGTTGTAGATCTCAGGAGCCATGCGCTTCTCCATCGAATAGGCAACGAATTCCTGTTCGGTGTTGAAAAGCTGGTTCAGGTCCGGCACTTCATCCGTCATTTCATTGAGGTAATTCTCGGGCAGCTTCGTGGCAGGCAGGTTTTCCAGCTGCTCACCGAACCAGCCGGACTCCGGCTTGAAGGGATTGCGCTTTGTATCGATGTCATAGACGCGGAACACATTCGTATTCAGTGCGCCGACAAAACCCTGCTCCTTGAACTTGCTGTCATCCACCGTGCCGCCTGTGACAACCGTCCCCATCGGCGTGACCCTGGTGGATGCACCTGTCGGTGCTTCACTCTGTGCCGTATCCTTGCTGGGTTTCGGCCGCGAGCCGGAGATGGACTTCATCATGGTCATGATGCCGAAGCCGAGACCGACGAGCAGCACCGTGAGAATGATCACCTGGTTCAACTGTTTCTTCTTGTCGTCCATGTCAGCCCCTGCCTCCGCTTGCTGCAGCCCGGGCCGGAACCCGCGACTGGATTGAACTGTCGGTTTCTTCCGTGGACTCCATCGCGGAATCCTCATTGCTGGTATCCGTGAGCGGCTGTTCCTCTTCAGGATGCAGCACTTCGCGGCCGGTACCCTTCACCATGATGCTGATCTTCTGCGCGTTGCGCACGACAGCCACTTCCATGTACTTCTTGTCAAGGCCCTCCGCATCTCGGTAACTCTCGGGAATACCGTAGTAGAGGGAACCGGTGATTTCCATCTGGGCAGCAGAGGCATTGTTGTTGACCAGCACGGTGCCCGTGCCGCCGCCGGCAGGGCTGATGACCTGATCAATGGTATAGAGGCGGCCCGAGGTCTTGAGATTCTCAAAGACCGTCAGCACATCCTCGAAATCCCCGAAGACACGGATCTTGAAGGTGCTGGTCCGGATCTGCTTGATGGCATTGACGTCCAGCTCTTCCTTCTGGTAACGCTCTTCATCGGTCTTGGAAAGCTGGCCCAGCCAGGCCCGGTTGCCGGACTGCTGAAGCTCCAGCAGTTCAACATTGTGACGGGTGAGTTCATTGGAGAGATAGCCAAAGAACTGCTCATCACTGATTTCGGTAGGAATGCTCTGCTTGTAGTAATTGATCCGCTTCTTGAGCTCCGGCAGCCTGCTCTCGAATTCAACGATCTGGCTGCCCATCCAGTTGATTGTGCGCTCCTCCTCGACCAGCTTGGCCAGTTCGGCCGCCTTGACCGCATTCTGGCGGTTGAGCGCGCTCTGGCCCACGAAGAAGTACAGCAGCAGCAGTACCAGGCAGATCACAAAGACGATGGCGATGCTTGTTGCGTCCCTCATTGCTTAATTGCCTCCCCGATTGTCACTACCCGTCACGCCCTCGGGACCGCCGCTGACGCCGCGCTCCGGGCTGGCAGCCGGTGAACCAGCCGCATTGCCTGCTGCAGGAGCAGCGGGTGCATCCAGCGGTGCATTGTCCGGCAGGCCTTCATTCCTGCGGAACAGCGCGAGCTGATCGGACAGCATGCGATGTTCGCCCAGGGGCAGCGGACGCCTGACTTCGGCGCGGATGATGAATTCATAGAACTCGTGACCCTCTGCGCCTTCGAAGGTATCCGGGAACTCAAAAGTGCCGGCTATACCCAGCAGCTCAGCAAGGTCAGTGAGCTCCTCGCTGTCCAGCGTGGCATTGGTCAGCACGCAATTTGCGAATATCGGATCCTCCTTGAGCGTTGCCAGCGTGCGCTGGATCAGCCCGAGGTCCTTGGTGGCGGTGCGGCAGGTCATGGTCACGAATGTCGGGCGGTTGGCATCCAGCACACTCACGGCATTCACGTTTCCGCCACGCAGATTGGATACATCAGTCAGGTAGACCTTATCCGGCAGGAGACCGGAAAGATGGCTGAGCATCACGGGCAGGTCTATGTAGTTAGTGGAAGCGATACCCACGATCTTGCCATAGTTGCCTACTGCGGAGTCGATGCGCTGCAGCTGCTGGTAGCCATCCTTGACCGACTGCAGGCTGTCGATGCTCATCCTGCGCTTCTTGATGTCATCGTTGTACTGTGCATACTGATAGATTGACAGGGCTGCTGAAAGGATGATCACGAATGCCGTGATCAGGATCAGCGCGATGTTGATGATCAGCGCGGAACGGACCGCCGGCCCGGGCTGAAGCTCGGGTGGCAGCAGGTTTACTTCTATGCGTCTGTAACTCATTTATCCTATCCCCCTCAGTACCGAACCCAGGACCGGGGCGTAGACTCCGCAGGCCGGGAATTCCCGGCCGAAACTAGTTTCACAGATCACGTCCGGCATACGCTCGAACTTCAGGTCGATCATCGGCAGGTGCAGCTGCATCCCGAGGATCGCCGGCAGGTTGGTGGGCCAGTAGCCGCTGCCTGCAAGGATCACCTTGCTGACGTTGCCTTCCTGGCGCTTGATGTCAGTCAGATAGAACTCGATCGACCGGCGGATCTCACCGAGCATGCTGGTGACGTATTCGCCGGCCAGCGCGAGGTGCTCAGTGGGTACCGTGAAGTCGATGTTGCCGAGGTCGCGGCGCGCCATGTCATCGGGGGGCATGGTGCGGTTGAGGATCTCGCGCAGCTGCTGCTTGCCCTGGCCGACCTTACGCACGAGCTGGAGCTTGTTGTTCTCCATCAGCATCAGGTCGGTGGAGGTGGTGTTGAAGTTCAGGATCAGCGTGATGCCGTCGTTGAAGTCCACTCCCTGCAGGGCGGCCATCTTCAGCACATTGACCTCTACGAGGTCGATGCCGATCAGTTCGAGATTGGCGGCCTCCAGCAGGTCGATGTATGGTGCCACGGAGTTCTTGGGGATGGCGCAGCTCAGCACGGGCATCGTGCCGCCCGGGCCCTTGTCCTTGGCATCATCCAGCGGGAAGAAGTCGATGAGCTTCTCCACTGTGGAATCGAGGTAGAGGCGTTCGACCTCGAGGCGGACGATGCGGGCCATTTCCCGCTGGCTCATCACCGGCACGTCGATCACCCTGATCCAGGGGAACTTGACCGGGAAGCTGATGATGGCCTTGCGGGTCTTGATGCGCTGGCTGCGCACCGCCTCCTCGATCATGGGGCCCAGCGTCAGCGTGTTGTACTCGCCACCCTCCAGCATGTGCTGGGTGATGTCGATCACATCCATCGAGCCGACATGGAATGTCTGCCCGGCGCGTTGGCCATGTGCCAGGAACAGCTCTTCCTGCGTGAAGTGCAGGCCGATGATCCCTGAACTCGCATAGCGCTTCAAGCTTGCTTGTGACAATTTGAACCCCGTTTCGCGTGGACAGCCCACGCTCTTGATATGTGCGGCATCACCGCCACACTCCTCCGCCTCGTTTACTTATCGTAAGTATAAAGTAGTTATCAACGTACTGTCAACAAATTCCACAAAAAAAAATCCCCGGACGGCATGCCGTCCGGGGAGTGATACCTGGGTTGATACCCGGGGTCAATGCTTAGACCTCAGTGATCTCGCCCGTCTCGGTGGCTTCAAAGTCGGGGATGTTGGCATCGGTGGTGGTGCAGCTCACCTCGAAGGTGCTGACGTCGAAGGCGTCAACGGCGATGGTCAGCTCGGGATCATCCACGAAACCATCAGCGGTCTGCTGATCAATGTACGGAGCCTGGGCGGTGTCCGTCGGGCTACGCAGCTCGGCCAGGTCGGCATAGGTGCCGTTGGCGGCGTAGTAGGCCTGCTCGGCGGAGATCAGGGAACGCAGGGAGTTGCGAGCCTTCTCACGGATGGCGTTGCGGCGGGCACCCAGCAGGATGGGGATGGCGATCGTCGCGATGATACCGATGATCGCAATGACGATCAGGAGCTCAACAAGGGAGAAACCCTTGCGCTTGCCAAACTTCTTCATGAAACGCTTAATCATGTTAAGCCTCCAAAAACGTGATAGTAACTCCAGCCTCGCTCAGCCCATCTCCTGGATGATCTGAATGATTCTGAATAACGGCATCCACAGGGCGATCACGATGAAACCAATGATCCCGCCCAGGGTTCCGATCAACACCGGTTCCAACAGTGCAGTAAGCTTCTGCACCATTGTTTCCACCTCTCGGGTGTAGAAGTCATTCACCTTCAGCAGCATCTGGTCCAGGGTACCCGACTCCTCACCGACCGCCACCATGGCGACGACCATCGGCGGGAACAGAGTGGGATAGTTCTCCATCGGACCATTGATGTTGCGACCCTCGCGGACCGCACTCTTGATGTGGTTGAAGGCGCCCTCATAGATGCTGTTGAGCGAGGACTGCTCAACGATGCTGAGGGCCTTTAGGATCGGTACGCCCGCCGTAAGCATGGTCGAGAATACCTTTGATGTACGAGCCAGGATGATCTTCTTCGTCAGATCACCGAAGACGGGCAGGCGCAGCTTGATCATGTCAAGCGTCTGGCGACCCACCGGGAAGCTGGAAATCAGGTTCATGAGCCAGGGCAGACCGATGAACAGCGCCGCGACCAGGAACCACCAGGACTTCATGAACAGGGCCACGGCCATGACGATCTTCGTCATGACGGGCAGTTCGGCATTCAGGGATTCGAAGATCGTGGCGAACTGCGGGACGACGAAGATCATCACGAAGGAAACCACGATCAGGGCAGCGCAGGCCACGATCAGGGGATAGCGCATGCCGGCCGAGATCTGCTGGCGCAGGGCCACCTCGGCCTCCAGCGTGCTTGCCAGATCCTCGAGCGTGGTGTCCAGCGTACCGGTCTCCTCAGCGGAGATCAGCAGGCTGATGATCATCGGGTTGAAGATCCGCGGATACTTGGCCATCGCTGCACTGAGCGGCAGGCCGGCCGCGACATCCGCCTTGATCTGCAGCAGGATGTTGCGGAAATACGGATTCTTCGACTGCTGCTTGGCCAGGGTGTCCAGCGAGCGTGTGATCGCGATACCGGCACCCACCATCGCAGCGAGCTGCTTGGTGAAGATCGCCAGTTCCTCGAGCTTGACGCGCTGGAAGAAGCCACCGCCGAACCCGCCTGCCATCACGTTCGTCTCGATTTCCTGTTCAACGAGATCGAGAACGAACAGATTCTTGTTGCGAAGGGAGTTCAGGGCGTCCACGCGGCTGTCAGCAGTCACGGTCCCACTCGAGGTGGCCCCGCTTGCTTCCCGCACTGTGTATGTGAAAACCGCCATTTATCCTAATCCTTCCCTTGCCTCTTCCTTCGCTTTCAGCTGGCCTCGCCAGTCTGTGTTAACCATATAACTTACCCGGTGCACCAATGTGTTAAACACCAGACAAGCCATCGTTAACTAACTATAGTGTACTAATATTCATATTCATAGTACCTGAAGTTAAATCAAAGTTCAACTTCCGGTGATTAAATTGCAATTTAACCGAGATTCTTGTCCAGATCCAGAGGATTCGTTGCATGGGCACGCGCCTCTTCCTTGGTGATGAGTCCGGCATTCACCAGCTCCACGAGCGACATCGTCATGGTCTTCATGCCGGCACTCTGGCCGGTTTCGATGGCATTCACGATCTGATGGACCTTGCCTTCCCGGATCAGGTTGCGCACCGCCGAGTTTGCAATCAGCAGCTCATAGGCCATCACACGCCCGCCACCGATCTTGCGGCACAGCGTCTGGCAGAATATGGCCTGCAGGCTGTTGGCCAGCTGCAGGCGGATCTGGGCCTGCTGATGCGGCGGGAAGACGTCAATGATGCGGTCAATCGTCTGAGCCGTGTCATTGGTATGCAGGGTACCGAACACCAGGTGTCCGGTTTCCGCAGCGGTGATCGCGGTGGACATGGACTCGGTGTCACGCAGCTCGCCGACCAGGATCACGTCCGGATCCTGGCGCAGCACGTGGCGCAGCGCGCGGGCGAAGGACTCGGTATCCGAACCCAGCTCACGCTGGTTGACCACGCACTTCTTGTGGTCGTGCAGGAATTCGATCGGGTCCTCGACCGTCATGATGTGTCCGCGGCGGTTCTCGTTGATGTAGTCGATCATCGCCGCGAGGCTGGTGGTCTTACCGGAACCGGTCGGTCCCGTGAAGAGGATGATGCCGCGCGGCCGCAGCGCCAGATCCTTGGCGATCGGCGGCAGGCCGAGGGCCTCGATGGACTTCTTCATTGTCGGCACGCTTCTGACGACGGCGCCGACGCTGCCGCGCTGCATGAAGACGTTCACACGGAAGCGGCCGACGTTCAGCACGCTGTAGGCGAAGTCGAATTCATGCTCGATCTCGAAGACCTTTACCTGGTGCTCCTTCATCATGGAGTAGATCAGGCTCTTCAGATCCGAGGGCCGGTATTTCGGCAGGTTGAGCGGGATCAGCTGACCGTCGATACGTACATGCGGCGGCGCACCGGCGGTGAGATGCAGGTCCGAAGCCCTGTGGTTCACGGCATAGACGAGCAGGTCGTGGATCGTGTGATGTTCATCAAGCACGCCGTCCGCTGCGGTGGATGCCGGGCGGCTGGGGGCGTTGATCCCCGGAATCGCCTGCTTCTCGGCCTCCTCCTTGGTTGTCAGGCCGGAGGCAGCGCTCATCTTCTCATGCTCGACCTGTGAGGGACGCTGAGCATAGCGCTCCGCATCCGGGCGGCGCTGGAGATTGAGACGGTCCGGGCTGCCCAGCAGCGCTGCGGATTCCTCAGCTGCCGCGGCAGCGGCAGCCTGGCCCCCGGAGGGCTGCAGCACGTCGCCGCGCTCCTGTATCTTCTCGTAATCCCGTTCTTCCAAGAATTTCCCTGCCTTTGGCCCCTGGCCTGTGTTGACGCCTAGTTGTACTTGCGGCCCCAGCCCTCGGCGTTGACACCGTGCATCTCCATGATGAACTTGGTCACGTAGGGGAAGTAGGGCGGCGCCTTGCCGGCCTGGAAGCGGTCGTCATAGGTGAAGTCCCACTCGTAGCCGGTCTTGTGGCCGTTGCTGTAGTACACACCGGTGGTCTGGTTGCGGTTCTCGATCAGGCCGCCGGTGAGCTTGAGCTTGCCCTTGTTGGGATAGTTGTAGACATAGTTGTTGCCGGAAATGATGCCTTCGGCACCGAGGCCGTGGTCGTTGCTGACCGCCATCATCGAGGCATTGATCTCGAGGTTGTCAGGACCGTCCTCGCGCAGCATGATGTTGCCGCCGGCGCTGAAGATCCCGAGGATGTTGTCTGCATCAGGGTTGTCAGCGGGATCCACGGCGTAGGTGATGTGACCGCCGATGTAGATGTCCTCGGAGGCGCTTACCGTGATTTCCGAGCCGGCCGCGATGTCCGGGCTGGTCGGGCTGAGATCACCGGTGAGATTCTCGATCTTGCCGTTGACGTGGATCATGCCGTTCATCAGGCCGCCGATGGTCTTGACCAGCGTGCCGTTCTTCCAGATCTCGGTCTGGTTGGTGCCGGGATCCTCGCGGAACTTCCAGTTGTTGTCACCGCCGAACAGTCCCGTGCCCTCCATCCGGATGAAGGTCACCTGGGCATCGCCTTCCGTGGCAAAGCGCACGAGCTTGGCATCGCCGTTCACGAAGATCCCGCCGAGCAGGCCGTCGCCCTGGTTGTAGTCGGGGCTGAAGTAGCAGCCCTTGTCCAGCGCGCCGGGCAGGCCGCTCAGCCCGAGGATGTCGATGAACTCGCTCATCGTCGGGGCGTTACCTTCATCAATGTTCGCATAGTCGCCCATTGCGGCACGGGCCTGGGACCAGCCGTTGCCGGGCAGTTCGATCTGGTCGACGCCCCAGGTGGCACCCTCGTTGAACTGCGGGTTTGCACCACCGGCGAGGATGGACTCCTCATAGCTGCCCTGCACTGCGGTGAAGGCCCCATTGAAGGTCGGCTCACCATAGAATGCGGCCACGCCCTCGCCTTCGCCGGCGTTGACATGCACGGGACCGTCATAGACCTCACCGTCGAAGAACCACAGCTGGTCATCGAACTGGTTCTGCATGGTCTGGGTGAAATAGCCGTAGGTCGCGAAGTTCGGTCGCTTGACCTCAAGCTCGAAGTTGCCGTTCTCGACGCGGGTCGCCTGGTTGTGCTGGCCGCTCAGGTCAGCGGAACCCTCACTGGTGACCGTCCAGTCGTAATGGAAGACATGCTTCTTGGAGGCATCGCTGGCCAGGGGGCGCTCGACCTCGGTCGGCCAGATGTTGACAGCCGTGTTGTATTCCACAGTCGGGGCAATCACGCCGTCATCCGGATCCTCAAGCACGTAGTTGGTGGTGATGTCATTGCGTGGCATCACCTCGGTGATCAGCTGGCCTGTGTCCATGATCAGGGAGATGTCCTGGTTGCCCACGGGATTCTCCGTCTCGGCATCCACGGCATAGTCCTCAACATCCCCGGGAGTGGTTGCGGTGGGAATGTTCCAGGCGGAAAGCGCATTCGCCAGCACGCGGCGGCTGTGCACAAGACCGGAATCAGCAGCCTGGAAGGCCTTCTTGTTGCGCGTATGGTCATTGACCAGCTCGGCATCAACCATCGTCAGCGACAGGGTTGCCGTGAAGAGGATGGTCAGCAGCAGCGAGACCATGATTGCCAGGATCGAGGTTGAACCCTCTCTCCTGTCCTTTCCGATTCCTGATAGCTTGATATGCATATTCCTCTCCCGTCCTGTGAGGACGATCAGTTCATCTTCCGGTTACGGATGGTCATCCGTCCGATCATGGCCTGACCGCCCACGCGGCCGTTCGTGAAGGCGGTCTGATCATTCTCGACGTCCATTGACATCTTGATCTCGACCGCCGTGATTTCATCCTCGTCCACCGGTACCTGATTGTTGTTTGCGAAGTACACGAACTGGATGTTGTCCAGGTTCCGGATGATCACATCTGTTCCGATACTAGTCCAGGTCGCGCCTTCGTCACTGCTCTGATCAAGTTCGCGGCGAAGTTCCTGAGTGCTGGAATCATAGAAATAGTGGATGCGCTCCCAGACGTCGTCGTTGTTCAGGTCGCCCACGTACATCAGTTCCTGGGGCTCGGCGATCTCCACATATGGCTCGACCACACCGGAACCCATGGTGACGATCTCCTCCGTCATGAAGTTGATGCAGTCCCGGATGTCGGCCTGATTGAGCATGTTGCGGTTCTGGGTCGTGCTGAGCATGATCTGGCTCTGCATCACCACGGCGATGGTCACTCCCACCACAGCGGCGATTGCCAGAGAGATCAGCAGCTCTATCAGGCTGAAGCCGGCACGCCTTTCCATTCCGATGGCTTTCAGGATATGGCTCATGGTGCAATCACCCCGGTCAGGTCAAACGTGGAGGTCTCCCCCATGCGCTGCCAGGATACGAAGACCGTGACCTGCTTCATGCCGTCCTCCGGCAGATCCTCTTCCACGGTCCAGCTGCGGCTGTAGATACCGCCGGCCTCACCGAGCTCATTGATCTGCCCGGTGTCAGCGCCGTCCACGACGAGGTCAAAATCGATGTTGCGCAGTTCCTCGATCTTGACCTCCGCCAGGTTGGCGGCGGAGGACACGAACATGTTGGACTGGGTCACCCGGCTGGAGGCGATGCTGATCTGCAGGCCGAACATCAGGGCCAGGGCCAGCAGCACCAGCCCGATCATCACGTCGATCAGGCTGAATCCGCGCCGGGAGCAACTGCGCAGCGCGAGTAGCGCCTTCTTGAGCATGCTGTTCATCGGAGATTTCCTCCCTCCCTGCTGAAGCGCCCGGTGGTGATGTTGCCAACCAGGTCAAGCGAGGTGCCATTCGTGGCTTCGAGCGTGATGGTTCCACCGGTGAGCATTGTTCCGCGGGTCGTATAGCTGACGGTGTTGGAGGCAAAGGTGTTTGCTGAAATCGACACACCGTCAGGCAGCCTCTCCACACCGGCTCCGCCAGGCATGGCATTGCTCCAGCTCAGGGTCTCGCGATCCTGTGACTCAATCCAGTATGTGCCGTCGTCAGCGTCGAAAAGCACCCGCGTGTTCACTTCCTCGCTGCGGGACATGTTGCGTGCGAGCATCAGCACTTCGGCCATGCGGAGCTGAGCACTTTCCACCCGCGCATGCGGGACTGCGGAATAGAGATTCGAAATGGCAATCGTCGCCACGATCCCGAGGATCGACAGGACGATGGCAAGCTCAATCACGGAGAAACCCCTGCGGCTTCTCCTGCCCCTTTTCCTGTTGCTCAAATCAGTTCTCACAGCATGACCGCCCTGCTTGCCACCCCTGCGGGCGGCTGGCAATATTAGTCTACCCAAGCTGTCAGGATCCGCCTGACTTCCGGGTACATTTAACCTGACATTATAACATCGTTGAAGACCGTTAAAATCTAACACCTGTTCCAGCCTTCCTGCTCTTAAACCCCGGTTAATTCCTGATTGCCCGGCAACAATAGTAATTATAGTGTAATTCTCCAGCATTTTAAAGGCGGATTTGGACAATCGCCTCAAAATCACAATTCCACACCTTCGCAAGCGTGAATTGCGTCACGGCTGAATCAGCTCCGGACAGGAACCAACCAGAGGTTTTACCCGCTTCCTGCGAAGAATAACAGGAAAATGGGGAAACCAAAGTTTCCAATAGCGGGTCTAAATCGTGACCGGACTGGCGTTATAATCAAGATCCGATTACTCAATACCGAGAACCCATGGACGAAAAAGCCAACGACAAGGAGCAGCTGCGGCGGGCCAGCCAGCTTTCCCGCAGCTCCGTGGAACGGCTCTACAGCTATTATCTGCTCGCCAAACGTGCCCGTGAACAGGGCGACACCCATATAAACTCCAGGCAGCTGGCCAGTTTCCTGCAGATCGGTGATACCCAGGTGCGCAAGGACCTGGCGGCAATCAACCTGGTGGGCCAACCCAAGAAGGGATACGAAATCGGAGCCACGATCGAGGCCCTGAGCAACACCATGGGCCTGGACGAAGTGCATCGCGCGGTGCTCTGCGGAGTGGGCAAGCTGGGCCAGGCCCTGCTGCAGTACAGCCGCTTCGGTGAATTCGGCTTCAAGGTGAGTGGCGCCTTCGACGTCAGCCCCGACATCATCGGCCAGGACATCGCCGGCACGCGGGTGCTGCATGTCGACCACCTGGCGAAGGTGATCGAGATCTTCAGCGTGGAGATCGGCATCCTGACAGTAAATGTCTGGGCTGCCCAGGAACTCTGCAACAAGATGGTGGAATGCGGGATCAAGGCGATCTGGAACTTCGCTCCGATCCACCTGCAGGCTCCCAAGGGAGTACTGATCCGCAATGAGGACTTCGCCGGCAGCCTGGCGGTGATTTCACATTACCTGAAGGATCCCGCGGAACAGTAAGCAGCTGCTGCAGGCAAGATCGCGACAAATGAAAAAGGCTACCGGCATGCCGGTAGCCTTTCCATTTCAGTAGTCGGGACTGCGGAGTCTATTCGTCTCCGCCGAAGTCCTCATCGTCTCCACCGACATCACCGGTACCACGGCCAACGGCACCACCGCCGCCCTTCTTGCCGCCACCACCGCTGCTGCTCGAACTGCCACCGGCCTGGGATTCCTCAATGGAAAGCCCCTCACCTTCGGTACGCCGAACCTGGAAACTCGTCGGCCAGTTGGAGCAGTAGAAGCCGCTGAGCGCAATGGTCTTCGGATAGGAGGAGGGAATCGTCAGGTGCTTCTTGGTTTCACCGACAAGTTCGCCTTCCTCGTCAAAGGCCCTGATCACCCAGATGGAGGGAGTGGCCGGCACTTCATCGCTCTGGACTTCCAGACGGATGTCGTACTTGGCCTTGCCGGTGTATTCCGGAATGCCGTTTTCCACACTCTCAACCGTGATCTCCACTTTCGGTCCGGTGTATTCCTCCTCGACCGTTTCGCAGGGATTGCACGGGTTGCAGGGATTTGCTGCATCCGCAGCACCACCCGCGGCAGCTCCGCCTTCAGCAAGCAGACCGCCACCGCCGCCGGCGGGAGTTTCAGTCTGCGCGCCGCTGGACCGGCCCCCGGCTCCACCCGGAGTCCGGGATCCACTGGCCCTGAGCATGGCCTCCGCCGGATCCTCACCCTGGTCGCAGCCCGCGGCCAGCAGCAGACCCAGCAGGGTGGCAATGATGATAAGCAAGTTGTTGGTCAGACTTCTCATCTCACTTCCTCCGCCGGCTGAAGATCCAGTATGGGTGGCGCGGTTATCAGCTTGACTATCCCATTGCGCCACCGGTTCAACCGGCGATCCAATATTCTACAACCAGTAGCACGGTATCGCACCGTCGGGGCGGCCGGAGCCTTCCCCACGTTAAGTATAGACAATCCTGCCCGGCTGAATGTTACCTCGCGGCAGTCTACGATTTCAGGAGAACTTAATCAGCCAAGGTCGAAACTGATGCCCTGGGCGAGCGGGAGGTCGGTGCTCCAGTTGATCGTGTTTGTCTGGCGGCGCATGTAGGCCTTCCAGGCATCGCTGCCGGATTCGCGTCCGCCGCCGGTTTCCTTCTCACCGCCGAAGGCCCCGCCGATCTCCGCGCCGCTGGTGCCGATGTTCACGTTGGCGATGCCGCAGTCCGAGCCGCAGTGCGAAAGGAACTGCTCAGCCTCGCGCAGGTTGAGCGTGAAGATCGCGCTCGAGAGGCCCTGGGGCACGTCATTGTGCCAGGCGAAGGCCTCTTCCAGCTCGCTGTAGCGGATCAGGTAGAGGATCGGGGCGAAGGTCTCCTGCTGCACGACGGGCATGTCGTTGCGGGCCTCGGCGATGCAGGGGCTGACGTAATGGCCGTTGCTGTACTGCTCACCGGTCAGCACCTCGCCACCGCAGAGCACCGTGCCGCCGTTCTCACTGAGCATCCGCAGCGAGGACATCATGTTCTGGATCGCGTCCTTGTCAATCAGCGGGCCCATCAGCGTGCCTTCCGCCAGCGGGTCGCCGATGCGGACCTGGCCGTAGGCATTCACGAGGCGGTTCTTCACGTCCTCGAACTGGCTGTCGTGGATGAAGACGCGGCGCGTGCTGGTGCAGCGCTGGCCGGCGGTGCCGCAGGAGCCGAAGACGATGGCGGGGATCGCCATTTCGAGGTCGGCACTGGGGGCGATGATGATCGCGTTGTTGCCACCGAGCTCGAGGATGGTCTGGCCGAGGCGGGCGGCCACGACCTCCCCCACCCGCTTGCCCATCCGCGTTGAGCCGGTGGCGCTGATCAGCGGCAGGCGGTGGTCATGGGTCATCAGCTCGCCGATGGAGGGGCCGTCGCCAATCAGCAGTGAGGCCAGGGCCGGGCTGTAGCCATTCTTCTCAAAGACTGCAGCGGCGATCCTCGTGCAGGCGATGGCGGTCAGCGGGGTCTTCTCGCTCGGTTTCCAGACACAGGCGTTGCCGCAGACCCAGGCCAGCGCGGCATTCCAGGCCCAGACGGCGACCGGGAAGTTGAAGGCGGAGATGATCCCGACCACGCCACGCGGATGCCACTGCTCGTACATGCGGTGGCCGGGGCGCTCGGAGTGCATCGTCAGACCGTAGAGCTGGCGCGAGAGACCGACCGCGAAGTCGCAGATGTCGATCATCTCCTGCACCTCGCCCTCGCCCTCGGCGCGGATCTTGCCCATTTCGATGCTGACCAGCGCGCCGAGCGCAGCCTTGTGCTGGCGCAGGGCCTCGCCGATCTGGCGCACGATCTCACCGCGGCGCGGGGCCGGGACATCGCGCCAGGCCTCGAAGGCCGCTACCGCCGCGTTCATTACGCGGTTGTAGTCAGCGTTGTCAGCCTGGCTGACATGCGCCAGCAGGCGGCCGTCGATCGGGCTGTGGCTGTCCAGGCGCTCACCGCCGGCCTGCCAGCTGCCATCGAAGGCCCCGGGGTTGTCATTGCCGATCCCGAGCTGGCTGAACAGTGCCGCGATGTCAATCTCGCCGATGCTGCCCTTGTATGTGTTGTCAGTCATGTGTGTTCCTATTAATTGCCATATCTGATTTCTGAGTGTCAAACCTCAACCGTGTCAGGCAGGGAAGGATCAGCCAGCATTTCCTCGATATCCCTGATCAACGCTGGCAATTGATTATGGATAGTGTGGTGCAGGACTTCACTGTCAATTGAGAAGTACCCATGTGCCACTCGGTTGCGCATGTCCGCCGCCTCTCGCCAGGCGATTCTGGGGTAAGCATCCCTGATTGCCTGCGGAACAATTCTGGTTGCTTCGCCAAGCACCATGAAGTTCCACATGATGACTTCCTTGACGTCCTGCTGCTGATCCAGTTCCTGAGGAGTGGAATCTCCAGCAAGTTCAATCAAGCGTCTTGCGGCAGTCAGCATGTCCTGCAGGAACAGTTTAAATTGTCTCTGCATACACAGCTTCAGAAAGTATCTGATCCTTCAGTTCAGGGCGGATTGAGCGAATCGTCCCAATGTCCACTTTGCAACCGAACAGGTCTTCCAGGAAGAACGCTGTGTCAAAGAAAGCATCTGAAGTATATTCCTTGAGCTCTATCACGAAGTCCAGGTCGCTGTCCTCGCTCGCTTCGCCCCTGGCAACACTGCCAAACAGACCAATTCGGGTCACGC
Organism: bacterium; assembly: GCA_020440605.1. Taxonomy (GTDB): domain Bacteria; phylum 4484-113; class 4484-113; order 4484-113; family JAFGCY01; genus JAHEFU01. The sequence goes on from JAGRNT010000001.1 coordinate 28,010, forward strand.
CGAAGGCCCGCAGCTCCTCAGCATGCTGCTCCAGCTGCTCCAGCACGTATTCCCGTGTCAGTTTCATGATGCTAGATCTTACCCTGCTGATGTTCTACTCTTCCGCCAGGAAGGGATAACGGTAGTCCGTTGGCGGCACGAAGGCCTCCTTGATGGTGCGCGGGCTGACCCAGCGCAGCAGGTTCAGTGCACTGCCCGCCTTGTCGTTCGTGCCGCTGGCACGCGCGCCGCCGAAGGGCTGCTGACCGACCACCGCACCGGTGGGCTTGTCGTTGATGTAGAAGTTGCCGGCGCAGTCCGCGAGCGCTGCGGCCGCGTGGTTGATCACACGGCGGTCGCGGGCGAAGATGCTGCCGGTCAGGGCGTAGGGGGAGGTCTCGTTGCAGATGCCGAGCATCTTCTCGTAGTCCTTCTCCTTATATACATGGATCGTCAGCACGGGTCCGAAGATCTCCTCCACCATCGTGCGGTAGTCCGGCTTCTTCGCGAGGATCACGGTCGGGTCGATGAAGAAGCCGACCTTGTCGGAGAACTCGCCGCCGAATTCGATCGTGGCATCCTTGCTGCGCTTGGCGGCCTTGATGTAGCCGGTGATCTTGTCATAGGCGCGGCGGTCGATCACGGCGTTGACGAAGTTGCGGAAGTCACGCGGGTCGCCGACCTTGATCTCGGCGAGCATCCGCGCCATGTGCTGGCGCACCTTCGGCCACATCCCGGCAGGGACATAGGCGCGGCTGGCGGCGGAGCACTTCTGCCCCTGGTATTCGAAGGCACCGCGTACGAGCGCGACGGCGACCGCCTGCGGGTCCGCGCTTTCATGCACGAACACGAAGTCCTTGCCGCCGGTCTCGCCCACCACGCGCGGGTAGTTGCGGTACTTCGGCAGGTTGTCAGCGACCACGCGCTGGATGTACTGGAAGGTGGCGGTGGAGCCGGTGAAGTGCACGCCGGCGAGGTCCGGATGGTGCAGCACGGCGTTGCCGATGGTCGGGCCGTCGCCGGGCAGCATGTTGACAACGCCTTCAGGCAGGCCGGCCTCGTGCAGGATCTCCATGATCAGCGCCGCGCTGTGCATCGCGGTTTCGCTCGGCTTCCAGACGGCGACGTTGCCCATCAGCGCGGGGGCAGTCGGCAGGTTGGCCTGGATGCTCGTGAAGTTGAACGGCGTGATCGCGAAGATGAAGCCGTCCAGCGGGCGGTGCTCCAGCTGGTTCCAGATCCCGGACGGGCTGATCGGCGGCTGGTCGGCGTAGATCTGCTCGGCGTACCAGCAGTTGAAGCGCCAGAAGTCCGCCAGCTCGCAGACGGCATCGATCTCGGACTGGAAGATGTTCTTGCCCTGCCCGAGCATGGTGGAAGCGTTCATCTTCGCGCGGTAGGGTCCGGCCAGCAGGTCGGCGGCCTTCAGGAACACGGCCGCGCGGTCCTGCCAGGGCAGTGCGGCCCAGGCCGGGCGGGCCTTCAGCGCGGCATCGATCGCACGCTGGGCCTCCTTCGCGCCCGCCATGTGGAACTTGGCGATCACGGTGCCGTGCTCATGCGGCATCACCACCTCGCCGGTCTTCCCGGTGCGCACATTGCGCCCGTTGATGATGCAGGGCACCTCGATCGCCTTCGCGGCCTGGCGCTTCAGCTCGGCCTTGACCGCGGCCTTCTCGGCGCTGCCGGGGGCATAGCCGAGCACCGGCTCGTTGCCGGGTACGGGAATCTTCGGAATGTAGTTGCTCATCTAACAAGCCTCGTTTCAATGGATGGCCCCGCGGGGCAGCACCAATGATAACAGTCGGGGCTCAGACACGGCGCGAACTGGCAACGCCTGTGGATCCAAAGTAGAATGTATGTGGTTGGATAAGGATCTCAAAACCGATGGCGGTGAGCACGGGGCGGGAGGCGATTCCCATCTCCACCTGAGTTTCGAGCGCAGTCTCGGCCTGTTCGATGCGGTGATGCTCGGACTGGGCGTGATGCTCGGAGCCGGCGTGTTCGTGCTGGTCGGGGTCGCAGCCGAGATGAGCGGCCCGGCGGCGATCCTCGTGTTCGCCCTGAATGCCGTGGTGACGATGTTCACGGCCTACTCCTACATGGAGCTCTCCAGCGGCATCCCCGAGGCGGGCGGCGGCTTCAGCTACATATCCAAGGCCTTCCCGCCCTGGGTCAGCTTCATCGCGGGCTGGATGCTGTGGATGGCGATCGTGATCTCCTGCGCACTGTTCTCGATGGGCTTCGGCGGCTACCTCTGGGAACTGGTGCATCTCTATCTGCCGTCCATCTACGAATATGGCAACAAGGTGCTGTCCTTCCACAAGGACGGCCCGGACATCCTGATGTCAGTGCTGATCTGCCTCGGCTTCGTGCTGATCAACATCAAGGGTGCGGACGTGACCGGCAAGGCCGAGAACTGGCTGACGATCGGCAAGCTCGGTACACTCGTGGCCTTCCTGTTGTTCGGAGCGCTGTCCATCGCCCGGCATCCCGAGGTGGCCAGCCAGTCGCTGCAGCCCTTCCTCACGAACGGGCCGCTGAGCATCCTGATGGCGATGGGCGTGACCTTCATCGCCTTCGGCGGCTATGACCTGATCGCGGCGATGTCCGAGGAGGTGCGCGACCCGCAGCGCACGATCCCGCGCGCGATCTGGCTGTCCTTCCTGATTTCGAGCATCGCACGCGTGGTGATCGTGGCGATCGTGATCAGCTGCCTGCCCTTCGTCGACGGCGAACCGGGCTGGAAGCTGATCAGCATGCATGGCAAGACGGGGCTCGTGAAGGCCAGTGAGCTGATCATGAGCCCGGCCTGGGTGTTCATCGTGGCCCTGGGCGGGCTGATGGCAACCACCGGCGCACTGAACGCCGCACTGCTGGCCGGCAGCCGCGTGTCCTACACGATGGGCCGGCGGCGGATGCTGCCCGCGCTGTTCACCGTGCTGCACCCCGCCAACCGCACGCCCTGGGTGGCGATCACGATCACCGGGATCCTCACCGCGACCTTCTGCGTGCTGTTCGACGTGAAGACCGTCGGCAGCGCGGCGAGCGTGATGTTCCTGTTCGTGTTCGCGCTTGCCAACGCCTCGCTGCTGGCCCTGCGCCGCCGCAGCAACTACCGCCCGCTGTACCGCGTGCCGCTCTACCCGCTCTTCCCGCTGCTCGGCGTGCTGAGCTGCATGGGGCTGGCGGTCGGGCAGTTCATGATGCCGCACACCGGCGTGGTGGACGTGGCGGTGACCTTCGGCTGGATCCTGCTCGGGCTGCTGGCCTTCTTCCTGTATTTCCGGCACCGGATGCAGCCGGAGGAGGTCAAGGTTGCCATTCCGGATATCGACGCCCGCACACTCCGGGGGCTGGAGCCACGCTACCGGATCATGGTGCCCTGTCACAATCCGCGCAACGTGCCCTCGCTGATCAGGCTGGCGGCGCATCTCGCGGAACCCTACGGTGACAACGCCGAGGTGGTGGGCGTGACGGTGGCCGAGGTCCCGGTGCAGCTTGAGGTGCACCAGGGGATGGAGATCATCGCGGAGTACGAGGAGCTGCTGCACCGCGCCGAGGAGGTTGCCAGGGAAATGGGTGTGCGTTTCCGTGCGGAGCTGCGCCTGGCGCACAGCACGGCACGCGCGATCACGCAGCTGGCCCGGCTGGAGCGCGTGGACCTGCTGGTGCTGGGCTGGAAGGGCTATGAAACCCGCACCGAGGCGATCTTCGGCAGCCTGATTGACGACATCATCGAGGATGCTCCCTGCGACCTGCTGCTGGCCAAGATCACGCATGACTTTCACGCGCCCTTCAGCCGCGTGCTGCTGACGACGGCGGGCCAGGAGAACGACATGATGGCGGCGCGGCTCACGGCGGAGCTGGTGACTGACGACGCGCAGGTCACGATCTGCACGGTGACAAGGCCCGATCCCGCCGCTGACAAGATCCAGCGGGCTGACAACCGCCTGCAGCGTACCCGCGAGGCCTTCACGGAGATCGCCGGTCCCGATGTGTCCGTTGAGCAGGAGATCCTCAGCGGCCGGGACATTCCGCTGGCGATCATTGACGAGGCCTGGGAGCGCCGCAGCGAGGTGATTATGGTCGGCGCCAAGGACGAGGGCTACTTCCGGCATGTATTCGTGGGCTACGTGCCGGAGCGCCTGGCGCTGCTGAGCGACCATCCCGTGATGCTCTACAAGCGCCACAGCGGCTCGCGCACGGTGCTCAGCCGCCTGCTGGGCCAGCGCGCCCCGCGCGAGTGATCAGCCCAGCAGCCATGCAAGATACGGCCCGATGCCGGCCGCCGAGAGCAGTACGACGCTGATCCCGAGCAGCGCAAGCGGAGCTGCATTGTCACGCAGCTCCTGTCCCGGGCCCTGCTCCCAGACGAGGCGTCGCTCGATGCGCAGGCGGTAGCGCCGCTCCGCTGCTGTGCGCTGCCGCACCCCGCTCGTTTCCTGACGCCAGTTCCTGACTGCCAAAGTGCTGTTGACCATCTCAGTACTCCCTTACCGGATATGACAACAGCATCCTAACCCGGCCTGCACTGCTTCAACAGGGTCAGTCCATGGGCTATTCAGGGGAGACATTGCGCGAAAAAAAACCGGCGGGACCAGCCCGCCGGTGCTTCGGTTCAGTTGTCAGAGTTGAGCCTGCTCAGTGAGCGCAGGGGTTCTCCGCACACGGATTCTCACCGCAGGGATTCTCACCACACGGGTTCTCGCCACAGGGATTCTCACCGCACGGGTTTTCACCGCAGGGATTCTCAGCATGCTCGCCGCAGGGGTTGTCAGCGCAGGGATTGTCCATCTCACCACCACCGCCGGCATTGCTGGGATCGTAGCTGTAGACCCACTTGAAGCTGCCGTCATCCATGATCTCCAGCACGACGAGCTTCTTCTCGGCATTGTGCTGGGCATTGATCGTGACCGTACCGGCCGCACCGTGGAAGTTCGAGAGCTTTGACATCGCGGCCGCGAAGGCCTCCTTGTCGATCGCACCGGCATCCTCATATGCCTGCTTGACGGCGTAGACCGCGTCATAGGCGAGGATCGCCATCGCATCGGGGGTCTTGCCGCCGTTGCGGGACTTGTACTTGCTGATGAATGCCTGCACCGCCGGATCCTGGTCATCGGAGGCATAGTGGTTCGTGAAGTAGCTGCCGACGATGTTCTGCTGGGCGATGTCGAACAGGTCCGGGCTGTCGAAGCCGTCACCGCCGAGCAGGGGCTGGTCGAGGCCGACCTCACGCGCCTGGTTGGCGATCAGCGCCACCTTGTCGTAGTAGCCGGGCACGATCAGCACGTCGAATTCCTGGCTCTTGAAGCGGTTGAGCTTGGAGCGGAAGTCGGTTTCGGTGCTGGAGAGGAAGCTGTCCTCGGCGACGATCTCGAGGCCGACACTCGGGGCGACCTCCAGCACGGTCCGGTAGATGCCGACGGAGTAGTCGTTGTCAGCATCGTAGAGCACCACGGCGCGCGTGGCACCGATCGGGCCGGCCGGGTCGGTGGCGAACTTCGCCATCGCCTCACCCTGGAAGTCGTCGGTGAAGCAGGTGCGGAAGATCCACTTGCGCACGCTGCCGTCCTCATTGGTGGTCAGCGTGGTCTTGGTGCTGGCCGGGGTCACCATCGGGGTGTTGTTGTCCTCGGCCACCTTGGCGATCGCCAGCGAGTTGGAGCTGGCCACCGCGCCGACGATCACGTCCACCTTGTCCTGGCTGCAGTGCTTGCTCGCCACCTTGGCGGCCTCATCGGTCTTGGAGGCATTGTCGTCCCAGATCGCCTCGATCTGGCGTCCGAGGATACCGCCATCGGCATTGATCTCGTCCACCGCCATCAGCGCACCGCTGTGGCTGGAGAGCCCGAAGGAGGCGATGTTGCCCGTCTCCTCGAAGTTGAAGCCGATCTTGACCGGCCCCGTGCCGTCGCCGCCGGCATTGCTGGTGCCGCCACCGCCGGTCTGGCCGCCACCACTGGTGGTGCCACCGCCGTTGCCGCTGTCCTCAGCCGGGTTGCAGCCCGCGAGCACGAACAGCAGCAGGCTCAGAAATATCAGGATTGCATTGGCCTTGCGCATGAACCTCACTCCTCTTTGGATGTCCGTGCCACCCATTCTCACCCAGCACGGAACTTGGGGTAGAATGGCTATTCTAGCACTCCACCGCTCCCGCGGGCAGTGGGCTGTGCTGGCTGGCCGGAGTGGCGGAATTGGCAGACGCAGCAGACTCAAAATCTGCCGGGGGTGACCCCGTGGGGGTTCGAGTCCCCCCTTCGGCACCATACGCTTCAGCTTTCCCGGCGCAACCCTTCACAACAGCAGACCCATCTAACTGACTCAGGCCCAGCTGGCGGATTGATCCACTTCCTTGCAGGTCTGCCAACAGGTGGGAACGCCTTATCAACGGATCATCCGTGCATTGTGTTGACAGTCAGCAAATTGCCGGCGGAATTTCTGGCAACAGGCCTGAAGTGTATTCACAAGCGGGGGCCGGGCGGCATACAATAGCGGCATGGGATTGATGGGTGTGAGCCAGGACCGGCCGGAACCGGACAGCCTCAGCGGGCGGATCAGCGCGCTGAGCTCCGTTGCCATTGAGATCCGCAATCCGGACATCGCCCGCCACTTCTACACCGAGACCCTCGGGATGCAGCTCGTCAGCAATGGTGAGGGCCCGCATGCCCCGCTGCTGGTGCAGCCCTGCGAGGGGGGCCCGAGCCTGATGCTCTTCAGGCTGCTGGATGCCAGCAGTGAGCTGGCCGCGGCCAGCGCCAGCCGCTTGCACTGGACGGGCCTGAGCCTGACAACCGACAACGTCGACGCCGTCTACCGCCGCCTGCAGGACCGCAATGTGCAGGTGCTGCAGAGCCCGCAGACCAAGCCCTGGGGTGTGCGCGACTGCGTGTTCGCCGACCCTGACGGCAATGTCTTCAACCTCGTGCAGTCCGTCCCGGTCTAGAATCTCCTCCGATGCCTGATACCACGACCTTCAGCCCCGCGGGGCTGCGGCTGATCCTGCTCGATGCAGACGGCGTGCTCTGGCGCGGCGCGAGCGCCCTGCCCCATGCCGCCGGGTTCGTGGAACGCGCCCGGCTGGCCGGCCTGCGCTGCGTGCTCGTCAGCAACAATTCCACGAAGGACCGCCGCAGCTACGCTGAACTCTGCGCGCGGCTGGGGATTGCGCTCGGGGAAGCGGACATCTTCAGCTCGAACCACATCGCCGGGCCCTGGCTGGCCCGCGAACGGCCCGGGCAGAGCGTGCTGGTGCTGGGCAGCGCGCAGCTGCATGGCAGTGTGGCGCAGCATGTCTGCGAGTGCTGGCATGCCCCGGCCTGGCTGGCACAGCAGGGCCTGAGCGGCTTTAGCGCCGAGAGCGGAGTGTATGAGATCCTCGCTTCCCTGAAACCAGGGATCGTGCTCAGCGGAATGGACACGGCGACGGACTACCTGCGCCACAGCCTGGCCTGCATCGCGATCCAGCAGGGCGCGGAGCTGATCGGCACCAATGACGACATCTCCTTCCCGGTGGAGGGCGGCTGGCTGCTGCCGGGCAGCGGTTCACAGCTAGGGATGTATGCAGCGGTCTGCGGCGTCGAGCCGCTGGTGCTGGGCAAGCCGGGGCTTGCGATCCTGGAGCAGGTGGAACTGGAGACGGGGATCCCGCGCAGCGCGATGCTGATGATCGGGGACCGCCCGGACACGGACATGGCGCTGGCGCGCAGGGCCGGGATCCCGGGCATGCTCGTGCTGACCGGAGTCACCGGCAGGGAGGCGGCGGAGTCCCTTTCTCCACGGCCTCTGATCATCTCGGATCTCCGGGAAGCGATGCAGCTTCTCGGGATCTAGTGCCGCACGCAGCGGCCGGCCCGACCCGGGCCGTTCAGCGGGTATGCAGGTCCGCTATCTGGCGTGCCGACCGGAGCGAAGAGAGGGGCTGAGCAGGACGAATAGTCCGCCCAGCCCCACGAGGAAGAGGAAGGCATTTATAGATAGCTTGTTTGGTGCGGAACCCGAGGACGCGAACTCACCCACCGCAAGGCAGACATAGGCCGCGAACACGCCACCCAGATACCGCAGGAACTTCCTGACGTCGCCGAACATCTCAACTCCCTAGCTCGAAAGCAACGCCCCGGTTCCCTATTCCGTTTTCCTATCCGTCGTTCCCGTCTTCCAGACGGAACAGCTCATCCACACTGAGTCCGAAGATGTCAGCCATCCTCATCGCCAGCGTCACCGATGGATCAGCCTTGCCCCGTTCCACGGCGTGGACCGTCTGGCGGCTGACCCCGATGGCCCTTGCGAGCTGTTCCTGGGTCATGTCCAGTCGCGCACGATGCATCCGGATGAAATTGATCAATTTCATTGGTTCAGCACCGTAAGTAAAGCTTGCTTTACTTCCTGTACTGTGCGCTGGACAGAATATATATGGTTTTAGTCATTGTGTCAAGCTTTTTGGAGTATTGTCTGGTTTTCTTTACGTTGAATCGGTGAAAAGGGGGGTGGAAGCCGATGTAGGAGGTCGAGCTCCAGCTCGGCGCGGAGGGAATATTCACCACGAAGCACGCAAAGTTCACGAAGAATTTCCAGGGTCACTAAGATATCTTCGTGAGCGTTGTCAGACTTTGTGCCCTTTGAGAGCTTTGTGGTTGATAATGGCGATTGCCCGGTTTGCACCGGGCCTCCTAGGCCGTGCGGCCGCCGCCCACCAGCACCGGGCTCAGGCGCCGGCGCTCGTTGTCATGCAGCGGTTCGTCGTCCGGGAAGATGTAGGTCGTCAGGGCCAGGAAGCGGTCCAGCAGGTCCGGGTCGAAGCCGAAGGCATTCTCCGAGCTGTCCATCATCCGCCGGATGCGCCCGTAGGGCATGGCCTTGCGGTAGGGCCGGTTGCTGGACAGGGCATCCCAGACATCGGCGATCTGCAGCACGCGCACCAGCAGCGGGTAGTCCGTGATCCCGTTGGGGTAGCCCTTGCCGTCCATGCGCTCGTGGTGCATGAGCGTGATGTCCAGCAGCTCCTGCTGGCAGAGCGGCTTCAGGATGTTGTAGCCGTAGACCGGGTGCTTGCGGATCTCCGCGAATTCGTCCTCGGTGAGCGGCCCGGGCTTGTGCAGGATGCGGCTGTCAACGCCGATCTTGCCGATGTCATGCAGGGTGCCCGCATCCTGCAGGATGTCCAGCTCGCGCGTGGACAGCCCCAGCTCCAGCCCGAGCGAGACGCTGAGCGTCCCCACCCTTTCGCTGTGGCCCCTGGTGTAGGGGTCGGCAAGCTCCAGGGCCTCGATCAGGCTCGTGAAGATCGCCTTGAGCTGGATTGTTTCCTCTGCATACTTCATCTGATCAGAGTATATCCACGCCGTTTGTACGCTCGGGCAAGGAAAGTTGTCAGAAACGCGGCTTAACCGTTCTTTCGTGGACCCTTCACCGGATTTTGGACTAACCCAAGACCAGAAACCCGCAAAGCCGCTTCAGCCAGGATTCTGCTGGCCTTAGCTGACAACATTCCCTCGGGTATGCTGTCAGTCGCCGGAGTTTCATCTTGCATTCTGGCAGGCGCACTCAGAAGCCCTGCGAATCCCCGAAAGCCAACAACCGGGTTCCGTCTGCAATGTATACTGTACCGTTGCTGTCAACCACGGGATCAGACCAGCAGTTCTGATCCATCGAATAGGTTCCAAGCACGGTTCCCCCTCCGTCAATTCTGAAGAGACTGGTGAAACCGCTGCCGATGTATACAAATCCTCGCTCGTCAATACATGGTGATGAACGGACCTGACGACCTGTATGGATTTTCCATCGAAGGCTGCCATCTGCATGCAGAGCGTAGATATGCTCATCATTTGAGCCGAAGTACAGCGACCCATCTGGACTGCAGGAAATTGCTGAAAGTATGCTGCCTTCGAAACTGTAATCCCAGAGCAAGCTGCCATTAGGAGCAAGGCAATAGAGCTTCCCGGAATCGCATCCAAGCAGTATGTTTCCATTCCGGGAAACGGAAACCCCATGGAGCACATGTGCGGCTTCGAATTCCCAGCGGAATCCACCGTTGGCATCCAGCGCAGTAAGCATATGACTATGTGAAGCCACGTAAATGTTCCCCTGATCATCCATCACGGGCGGCGCGCTCGTGAATCCCAGTCCGCCGTATCTCCAGATTTCAGTTCCGTTCTCTTCGACCGCATAGAGAATTCCTTCAGATCCGATCGCAAGAACCGTGCCGTCCGCTCGTGGCTTGCATGAATGAATGTAACCCTCTACGGACAATTTCCATCGCTGATTGCCATCAGGATGAATTGCGTACAATCCGGGTTGCGAAGTACCGGATTCCGAACCGGCGAATATGGTGCCATCGTTTCCGATTGCCGCAGGCGACACCTTGCCGGCTACCGGGAATGTCCAAATCACTTCGCCTACCGTACTGACTGCGTAGAGTTCGCCATTATCACAGGGCAGGACGATTTCTCCTCCTGCACTGATCACCGGCTCTCTGAACAGGGAGGAAGGAAACTCCAATTCCCAGCTTAGTTGGCTGAGATCTGCCGCAACATATGGGCTGCGCCTGCTTCCGAATTCGTCCATACCAGGCATACTCCATGCAGAAGGAAAACTGAGCACCAGACTGTCCTCGTTACTTGAGCCACCGCTGTCAGTCACCTTGAGCCGGGGATGATATGTTCCCCGCAAAGGATATTCATGGCTGATCTGCGCATCAGTTCCTGAAATCTCGTAGATTCCGTCACCATCGAGATCCCACTCATACAAGCTGATGCCCTCATCATCCGTACTCGCTGAAGCATCAAAACTCACCGTGAACGGTGCAGGCCCACTGGTCCTGTTCGCCTGAAGTCTGGCAACCGGCAGCAAGTTTCCCCCGTTATCTCCAAACATCAGGATCGCACCGTTGCGGAAGGCTGTGAGCAGACGGCCAGAGCTGTCAATCTCAAATGAACTACGCAAAGAATCCGGTCCTGAACTTTCCCACAGCGGAATGCCATAACGGTTGACAGCCTGGACATTGCCCCCGAAACTGGCTACATAGATGACTCCATCCGCACCGATGATTGGTGTGCTATCGAAATTGGGTCCTGTCTCAAGTCTCCATGCTTCACTACCATCAGGATTGAGGCAGTGCATCATTCCCTCAATTGTCGAAAAAAAGATCCGTCCGTCCGCCGCAACAGCAGCCGCAGCAGTGATACTGGATTCCGTGTGGAAATCCCATAGATGTTTGCCCTGCGCATCAAAGGCCATGAGACCTCGTGGCAGTTCAGTACAGATGTATGACTCCCCCGCCAGCCCAACCGCCGGTGCGGCAAGAATCGCGGTTCCTGCATCCGCCTGCCAGAGCAGCTGTCCCGTGTTGGTGAATAGACTGAGCAAGCCGTCCGTGGTTGACAGGATCAGGTTGCCGTTCAGTGCCACTTCCGGGGCACCGCTGAGTGTTGTACCGAATTCATGCCGCCAAAGCTCAAGGTTGTTAGATCCGACTGAAATCAGGGCCTTTTCCGCCGCAACCAGCAGTGAGGAATCATTGCCCTCGAGCAGTCTAAAGGGCACCGGCATGCCAGCATCAAAAACCGAGAAGAACTGGCCAGCAGCATCGACACGACGCACTTTGCCATCCTGACAGCCGAAGCAGACGGTTCCATCTGACATTTCAAGAGGAGATTCCAGCACCTCGTCATTGGCGGAGTATTGCCAAAGCACCTGGGCACCAGCGGAAACGGACTGCACCTTTCCTTCTCCTGAAGCCACAAGGAAACCGCCTGATTCACTAAGAACCGGGCTGCGTGCGAATTCCGTCGTGAGCTGCAAACTTTGCAGGAGCATGCCGGTCGACGGTCCTGTATTGAGACTCTGGCGGCGCAGCTGCACCGGCGCGGATTCAATCGGCCAGCTACCCCCCACAAGCAGACTGCTGGCAATACCTTCTGCGGTGCCATCAGTCGGTCTGACCCAGTAATAGAAATTGGCAACATCACCGACATCAAATCTGAAGGCCAGTCGTCCCGCACCTTCGGAATCTCCCAGTCCGATGTTGCCAAGGAATTCCGCACCGGCGCCGTTCGGACCTGCAGCCTCAGGATAATCACCTTTCTCGGGACTGCGGTAGACGTTGAATCCCGAGATACGGCTTCGATAGTTAACCGCAATCGGAGTGATGTCATTCTGAAGAATAAAGCCATCACCATTCCCGTCCACAGTTGCCAGGACACTGTTGTCATCATCCGGCACCTTGAGCCGGTAGAATCTGGCGATCATTGCGAGATCAGCCGCATTGACCTCTCCGTTCTGATCATAGTCACCGGTATTGCGGTATCGCCAAAGCAGTGATCCTCCGGCATATCTCAGATCTGAAGTGTCTTGGGAGAGCACCGTGGGTGCGGAAGTCACTCGATGTTCCTGCAGCGCTAGTGCCTCATCCAGAAGTAGCTCCATTTCCTTCATGAGCTCTGGATCAGTCGAATTGCTTTCAATTCCCGGATGCTGACTTTCGGTTGCAATTGGGGCGGGCACAGGCTGCCCCATTTGGGGCAGTACTCCCCTGCTTTGACTCGCTGTTCCCGAGCCACAGGCACTGAGACAAAGACAGGCGACACTCACTGTCAGATGCTTGACCAACAATGTCCGAATCATTGACAAGATTTTCCCCCACATATCTACGGAACACTATTATGAGTCTAACCGCCAGTAATCTCTGCGAAGGTGGCACTATGCTGCATTTTCATTAGTGACACTTCCCATTGAACATAGCCGGATTATATTGGATCTCTGCACTAAACCAGGTATCAGAATTCTCCAAGATCAATTCCACTTCTCTACGCTGCCGGCGCCGACGCGGTAGACCTGGCCCGCCGCGCCGGCGATCTGGCCCACCTCGCGCGCACTGGCGGAGGTGATGAACACCTGGCTGTAGCGGCCCGCCAGTTCCATCAGGCGCGCCTTGCGGCCGTCGTCCATTTCTGACAATGCGTCATCCAGCATCAGGATCGGGTCATCCTGCATGCGCTGGCGCGACAGCTCGCAGAGTGCCAGGCGGAAGGCCAGCGCCGCTGAGCGCATCTGGCCCTGACTGCCGAAGCGCTTCAGGTCGCGGCCGTCCCCGAGCCTGAACAGCATGTCGTCACGGTGCGGGCCGACGCTCGTATAGCGCAGCGTGGACTCACTGCCGGCGGCGGCCTCGAGCGCTGCAGCATAGGCCGCGGCGATCTGCTCCGGCGGGTCCAGCTCGACCTGTGAGATGTATTCCAGCGAGACCTGCTCACCCTGTTCGCTGGCCAGCTGACGATGCAGGGGCCGGAACAGGCCGTCCAGCACGCGGGTGATCCCGAGCCGCTCGCGGATCAGCTGCGCGCCGCTCTGCACCATCTGCTCGGTGAAGGCCGTGAAGCTCTGGCGCAGCTCGCGGCTTTCGCGGGTCACGCCCGGCTGCGGGTGCAGCAGCTTCAGCAGGCGGTTGCGCTGCTCGCGGGCGCGGCGGAAGTGGCTCATCACGGCAGTGAGCTGCGGGCGCAGACGCAGCAGCTCGAGGTCCAGCACCTCACGGCGCAGGGCCGGGTCGCCGGTGACGATCCCGAGATCTCCGGGAAAGAAGAACTGGCTGTGCAGGCGGCCGATGTAGTCCTGGAACTTCTGCACGTCATTGCCGTTGTAGCGCACGAAGCGCTTGCCGTCCTTGAGCACCAGGCGCACGTCGAAGTCGCGCTGCTGTTCATCGGCGAAGCGGGCATCGATCACGGCGTAGGCCGCGCCGAAGCGCACGATCTCGCGGTCACGGCTGGTGCGGAAGGAGCGCAGGTAGGAGAGATAGTGGATCGCCTCGAGCAGGTTGCTCTTGCCGGCCCCGTTCTCGCCCGTGAGCACGATCACCCCGCGGGGAAATTCGAGTTCGAGGACGCGGTAGTTGCGGTAGTCGCGCAGGGTCAGGGCGGCGAGATGCACAGCGGCATTATAGCCCGCAGGGGACTGGGCCTAATCCCAGCTGCCGAAGCTGTGGACGGTCAGTTCCTCGTCCACGACCAGGCTGGAGAGCGGATCGGGCCGGCTTTCCGCCTCGATGGGGGCAGCACTGAGCTGCGCCATGCGGGTGCGGGCCCAGCTGCTGATCCAGCCCGCCACATTGCCGCCATAGAGCGCTGCCTGATGGCCGGGATCCAGCGGCTCAGCGGGCTCGTTCAGGGACTCGAGCATTTCACTGGCTCCCGTGACGATGCCCTCAACGGGGTCGGCACTGGAGATCGAGCGGCTGAGGTCCTGGATGCTGGGCGTGGCCGGGGCACCGCTGATCATGCTGCCGGGACGATACTCGGGCAGCACGAATTCCGTGACATCTGTCAGTGTCGGGGCCGTGCCGTTGCGGGCCTCCCACCAGGCGGCGAAGCCCTCGGCCTGCTCCCGCTGGGTGAGGCCGGCCTGCTCGCTGAGCACGTAGATCGTGTCGCGGCCCTCGAAGTAGAAGCCATTCTCGTCGCGGCCATGCAGCAGCAGCCAGTAGCCCTCGTTGACGCCGTCGGCATCGGCATCCAGGCCGTAGTAGCTGAAGTCACCGCTGCTCTTCTCCTCGAACTGCACGCTGCGCATCGGCCGGTCATTGAAACCGCAGGGCGGATAGGTCGCGCCGAGCTTGTTGGCATTGATCAGTTCATCGCGGCGGTTGTCATCACCGAGCAGGCGGAAGGGATAGGACTGATGCTCCTGGTGGAAGGACTCCAGCGCCATCTGGATGCGGAACAGGCCCTGGCGCGCAATCAGCTCGCGGCTGGCGAATTCGTCCCACTCCTGCCCCGTATATAGATATGGTCGGCGACGGGCGTCGGCGAGGCTGTCGAAGCTCAGGGCATCAAAGATGTCGATGCGCCAGGCCTTGCCCTCGTAGGCATCCGGGTCAGTGCTGTTCTGACGGATCAGGTAGTAGTAGATCCGTTCGGTGATGTCACTGCCGTCATCGGGGTTGGCATCCGCGAAGTCCACGGTGACGCGCACGGTTTCGCGGTCGGCATCGGAAAGCGGACTGACATCGCGGATCTCATAACCCCGGGCGATCTGTGCGCCGCGCGCCAGGTAGTAGGCATTCATGCGGGCGATGTCGGCCTTGAAGGCGGAGCGGAATTCCCGGGAGAAGTAGCCGTCAGCCTGGGCGTACTCCTGGGCCGTGATCGCGGCGAAGTGCCCGCTCACGACCGCTTCCGGGCCGGTCTGGGCCAGAGCCTGGCCAGGTCTTAACAGCAGCAGGGCCAGCCCCGTACAGGCCAGCAGCAGCATGCCACGCCGGATCTTGCTTGGATAGTGCTTCATCATGGGTGCGGGACCCTCCCGACATGAAGAATATCAGCCGGGCAGCACAGAAAAATAAATAGCCCACCCTGGGAGGGGCGGGCTATCCTCCGGGACTGCACAGTAGTCCCGGGCCATCCTTTCGTTGGTGCTTATGGGATTTCCACACCAATCTCATCAATAAGAGTGTTGCTTGCGTCGGGTCCGAGATTGCCGGATGTGTAACCCAGCTGCTGCAGTTCCTGCAGCGACAGCTCGGAAGTACTGCCTGTGCCGTCCATGTCAGCCTGCACGTCGATCCTGACCTTGCCGGAGTCGGCACGCTGAATGTCCAGCCTGATGTTGCTGAAGCCGGCTTCTCCGAGTACCTCGAAGACCAGCAGGCTCAGCTGGTTGTCGTTCAGTTCGGTAAGATCCTGGCTGCCGCCGAGACGGCTGCCGACTTCCTGCAGGAGGTTGTCGTGCATGCGCGCCTCAATCGGGTGCGCTTCATGCTGCACTGCATCGAGCACCGGGAAGCTGGCGGCCATGCTGCCGTACCAGGCATCCGCCTGATCCGCAGCGACGCCGCGCATCACGACCACGAGCTGCTGGGAGGAATCATCATCGATCAGGAAGAGCTTCATCCCGGACTGGGAGATGCCCATGTTCTCGAATTCAGAGCGGCTGGACTCACGCAGTTCCATGAACTGCGGGCTGTCATGCGTCCAGTCTGCCGGGAGCTGGGCCACGATGGTCGTGCCCACATTGCGGGACTGCGCGGGCACAGCCCACATTCCGCCCACGAGCAGCAGCACCATCAGCGGGGCCGCGGCAAAGCGCAGCTGGCGCTGGTAGCTGTCAAGGAAGGCCACGTACCAGGGCACTCGCACCGGCGGAGCACTCTCCACCAGGGCGGTTATCCGGTCCCATGACATGAATTCCCCGGCTGAGCAGGAGTCGCGCAGCAGGTCACGAAGCTCGGGCGAAAGCCCCTGCTCCATTTCAGGAAGTCCCTGCTTGCTGTTGGAATCGTATTCCATTTCTCTTTCCCGGTTGACCCCGTATATCTCAGCCTGACGGATTCAATCCTCGATTCCGTCTCTCTTCAACAGTTCCGCCAGTCGCTGCCTGGCGCGGTGCAGAAGCACCCTCACGGCGCTTTCACTCTTGCCCATCACCTGGCTGATCTCCCTGATGCTGAGACCATGCACCTCGAAGAGCAGGAGCGCCTCGCGCTGGTCCGGTGAGAGCTTCTCGATCGCGACCCTCAGCACCCTGCTGCGGGCTTCGCGCTCCGTCCACTCCTCATCCCGGGGGGACCGGTTACCCAGGTCCTCCGGTGGCATCGCCTCCGGCTGCCGCGAATCCCTTCGCAGAGACTGCCTGAAGGTATTGGCGATGATCCGGAACATCCAGGATTTGAATGCTCCATCCTCCCTGAGCTGATGGATGTTCACCAGCCCCGTGAGGATCGCCTGGGCATATACGTCTTCTGCGAAGACCTTGTCCCGCGTCAGGGTGTATGCCCACCTCTGGCAGTCCGTGTTCACCGGTTCCAGCAGTTTCATGAACCGACGATTGCGTTCGTCTGTCAGATCCTGCTGCGACACCTTTCCCGGACCACGCTTACTAGAGCATTCAGCACCCCAGAATGTTACTGTCCGTCTGCCGGAATTTCACATTGCAGGGATACCTTTCTATTATCACAACAATTATGCCCGTGAAACGCGACAATTCCTGCGTTTCACGGATGAAATTATCATTTCATGGCATTTAATGAAAAGCAGACCGATTTGAAAGCGGGCCTTAGCCGGGGGATCGATCTTCAGATTCCCGCGCTGTTATACTGGAAAAAAAGCCAGCCTAACGGGGCAAATCGTGAATGCTGAAATCGTAAACAAGTTCTTTGGATCCACGGCGACAGTGCTGCGGGATTACTTCCACCTGGATGTCTCCAGCGGCGGCACCGCCTCACTGGTAAAGATGCCTGCGGCACTGGATCACATATCCGTGATCCTGTCCTTCACGGGTGATCTGACCGGTCAGTTCGTGATGGGATTCAGCATGGAAGTGGGCCTGAACATGGCCCGCACCATGATGGGCAATCCGGACTACGAGCAGTTCGATGAGCTGTGCCAGAGCGCCATCGGCGAGCTCGGCAACATGATCTGCGGCATGACCTCGGCTGAACTGACCGGGATGGGCTACATCTGCGACATCGCGCCTCCGGCCGTGCTCGTGAATGAGCATGCCTCAATGAGCTTCGGCGTTCCCACGCTGATCGCTCAGCCAGTCAGCACCCGCTTCGGCGAATTCCGGATCTGCATCGGCATGTCCCCCTCCAAGAAGAAAGTCCCCGTCACCAGCTGAGGTAAGCGATGTCCAACGATCTTTCACAGTACATGGACATGTTCGCGGCCGAATCCCGCGAACACCTGCAGGCCCTCAACCAGAGCCTGCTGAAGTTCGAGCAGGACACGGAGGACATTGACATCGTCAATGAGATCTTCCGCAGTGCTCACACACTGAAGGGCATGTCCGCCACGATGGGCTTCAACGATGTGGCTGAGCTGACCCACAACATGGAGAACCTGCTCACCCCCGTGCGCCAGTCGGAAATGAAGGCCAGTGATGAGACGATTGAGCTGCTGTTCAACTGCCTCGATGCGCTGGAAAGCATGATCGACGCGCACATCGAGCAGGTGGAGCATGACGTCGACATCAGCGGGCTCGTGAGCCAGATGGCGGCGATGGCCCAGGGCGTCGCCGGCACGGCGAAGCAGCTCGCGGCCAGCGGCAGTGAACCTGCAGTGGAACAGTCTCAGGGTGGATATCCGGCGCCAATCGGCGAGGACCTGCTGCAGCAGATCTCCACTTCAGTGAACAACGGCATGCCGGCGATGCACGTGCATGTCAACATCTCCGAAGCCTGCGAGATGCTCAACGTTCGTGGCTACATGGCGATTGCCAGCCTGAAGGAACAGGGCAGCATCCTGCACTGCGTGCCTGACGAGGAAGTGATCGTCAACGGTGAGGGCGCGCGCAGCTTCGACCTGCTGCTGCTGACCGACTCGCAGCCCGAGGGCCTGACGGAGATGCTCGACAGCATCTCGGAGATCAGTTCCAGCAGCTGCGTGCCCTTCGGCTCGACGGTGCGCCACCCCGGCATGACCGACATGGCCGAGATCTTCGGCCTGAGCCCCAATGAAATGGACCTGATCCGCCACGGTCTCGAGGACGGCCTGCGCGCGATCTACGTCACGGTCACGCTTGAGGAGGAATGCGTGCTGAAGAGCGCGCGGATCTTCATGGTGCACCGCGCCCTGGAGGAATCCGGCGAGATCGTGTTCGTGAACCCGACCGTGGAGGAGATCGAGGCTGACAACTTCGGCAGCACCGTGCACTTCATGGCGATCACGGACCAGAGCGAGGAGAACATCAACGAGGGCCTGAGCAAGGTCAGCGAACTGGCCTCCCACAGCGTGCTCGTGATTGACACCGAAGAGAAGAAGCAGGCCGAACCCGAGCCGCAGGCGATGGCAACCGCCGGCCAGGCCGCAGCCGCCTCCGCGGCAGGCAGCAAGGCCAGCACGCCGCAGCAGGCCCAGGCCCAGCAGCAGGCGCGTGGCAACGAGAAGGTGCGCCACGCCCAGACGATCCGTGTTGACACCGAGCGGCTGGACATGCTGCTGAACCTCGTGGGCGAGCTCGTGATCGGCAAGACCCGCCTGCACCAGCTGGCCCAGGATACGCGCAACCGCGAAATGAGCGACAGCATCGAGCACTTCGGGCAGGTGGTGTTCGACCTGCAGAGCGTGGTGATGCAGACCCGTATGGTGCCGATCGAGACCGTGTTCAACCGCTTCCCGCGCATGATCCGCGACCTCGCCAAGAGCCGCGACAAGAAGATCAGTCTCGAGATGAGCGGTGCCGAGACCGAGATGGACCGCACCGTGATCGACGAGATCGGCGATCCGCTGGTGCACCTGATCAGAAACAGCGTCGACCATGGCCTGGAATCACCGGCTGAACGTGAAGCCGCCGGCAAGGACCCTGAAGGCAACCTGCACCTCGCAGCCTTCCATGAGGGCAGCAACGTCTTCATCCAGATCCGTGATGACGGCCGCGGGATTGACCCGGACATCATCCGGAAGAAGGCCGTCGAGAAGGGCATCATCAGCCAGGATGCCGCGGCCAAGCTCAGCAACCAGGAGGCGATCGAGCTGATCTTCGAGCCGGGCTTCTCCACCGCCGAGCAGATCACCGACATCTCCGGACGCGGCGTCGGCATGGACGCCGTGCGCAGCAAGATCGACTACCTCAACGGCGAGGTCAACATGACGAGCGAGAAGGGCAAGGGCACGGTTGTCACGATCAAGCTCCCGCTCACGCTCGCCATCGTCCAGGCCCAGCTCGTTGACATCGCCCGCGAGGTCTTCGCGATCCCGCTGGCCTACATCGAGGAGACGCTCAAGGTCCGTTCCGAGGACATCAAGCGTGCCAACCAGAAGGACGTGATCATGCTGCGCGGGGACATCCTGCCTCTCGTGTACATGCGTGAGCTGCTGGGCAGCCCGCCCTCCGATGAGCGCGCCGACAGCATGTTCGTGATCGTCGTTGCCAGCGGCAAGCAGCGTGTCGGCCTGGTTGCCGACCGCCCGCTCGCGCAGATGGAGATCGTGATCAAGAGCCTCGGGCGCTTCCTGCAGGAAGCGCCGTACATGGCGGGCGGCACGATCCTCGGCGACGGCCGGGTGGCGCTGATCCTAGACGTGGCGCAGCTCGCGGCCTAGGGAACGGAGCACTCAGAGCGAAATCTGCGAACTGATCTCCATCACGCGTTCCTTCGGGATGTTGAAGAAGGAAGTCGGCCGCACGGCGTTCTGCGAAAGTATCGAGAACAGCCAGGCGCGCCAGCGGCCCATGCCGTGGCGGCCCTCCGCGAGCACGATCTCGTTGCCGAGGAAGAAGGTCGCACTGGAGATCGCCGGCGTCGGTGTGTCCCTGCGCGACAGCAGGTCCTGCACGTCAGGATCCTCCATGAAGCCGTAGTGCGCGATCAGGCGCACGAAGCCGTTGCCGAGCTCCTCGACCTTGACGCGCTGCGCGTTCTCGACGTACGGAACTTCCTCGGTGACGATCGTCAGCAGCACCACCTGCTTGTGCACGACGTGGTTGTGCAGGAAATTGTGCACGAGCGCTGGCGGAGTGCCCTCGGAGTTGCTGGTCATGAACACCGCGGTGCCGGGCACGCGGCGGCTGTGGTCATCCCGCATGCGCCGGTAGAACTCCTCCAGCGGCACGATGGTCTCGCGGATCTGGTTCCAGAGCAGCATCCGGCCCTTCTTCCAGGTCGTCATCAGCAGGAACACGATGGCGGCGATCGTCAGCGGGAACCAGCCACCCTGGCTGATCTTGACGACGTTGCCGCTGAAGAATGTCAGGTCCACGCTCAGGAGCAGCAGGGTCAGCCCGCCGCTGGCCCAGCGGCTCCAGCCCCAGCGGTGCCGCGCCACGAAGTAGGCAAGGACCGTGGTGATCACCATCGTGGTGGCGACCGCGATGCCGTAGGCCGCCGCCAGGTTGGCGGATGAACCGAAGCCGAGCACGAGGCCGATGGTTGCCACCATCAGGATCCAGTTGATGGTCGGCACGTAGATCTGACCGATCTCCTTCTCCGAGGTATGCAGGATCGGCATGCGTGGCCAGTAGCCGAGCATCGTGGCCTGGCGGGTGATCGAGAAGGCACCTGAGATCACGGCCTGCGAGGCGATCACCGTGGCGCAGGTAGCCAGCAGCAGCAGCGGCAGCAGCGCCCAGGCGGGTGCCATGTTGTAGAACGGATTCTCCACGGCCTCGGGATTGGCCAGCAGCAGCGCGCCCTGGCCGAAGTAATTGAGCAGCAGGGCCGGCAGCACGAGGAAGAACCAGGTGAGGCGGATCGGTTTCGCACCGAAGTGCCCCATGTCGGCATAGAGCGCCTCGCCGCCGGTGACGACCAGGAACACGCTGCCCATCACGATGAATCCGAGGTGCTTGCTGCCCAGCAGGAAAGCCAGTGCATAGGTCGGGCTGACGGCTGCGAGGATCGCGGGATGCTGGGCGATCTGCACGATGCCCAGCAGCGCGAGCACGCTGAACCACACGAGTGAGATCGGACCGAACACGGCTCCGACACCCGCGGTTCCGCGGCGCTGGAAGGAGAACAGCAGGATCAGGATCACGACGGTGATCGGCACGATGTAGCTGGAGAGTGTCGGCGCTGCGACCTGCAGTCCCTCGACGGCACCGAGCACGGAGATCGCCGGGGTGATCATGCCGTCGCCATAAAGCAGTGCGGCGCCGAACAGGCCGAACATCATGATCATGCGCTTGAGCCGGGGACGCTTGTCCTCCTTCTCAGCCGCCAGCGCGGCCAGCGCCAGCTCCCCACCCTCGCCGCGGTTGTCGGCACGCATCACGTAGGCCAGGTACTTGAGGGTGATCACGATGTTCATGGACCAGAACACGAGCGAGAGCACACCGTAGATGTTCGCCTGGCTTATCGGGACGGAATGGGAGCCGTGGAAGCATTCCCGGATGGCGTAGAGCGGGCTGGTGCCGATATCCCCGAACACGACACCGAGCGAGGCAAGGCACAGGGCCGCCAGATAGCGGTTGCCGTGCTTGTGGGCATGATCACCGCCACCATGGGCGGATTCCCGGTTTGACATGAGTCACCTCTTCGGGGGCGCAGTATAGCACCGTGAAGGGCGGAATTCTGTCTCAGTCCCAGTGTTCCTCACAATACTCCACCACGCCCTCGAAGACCCGGATGAAGTTGAAGTTGGTCTGGATCCCGTGGGAATCGCGCGGGAAGAGCTTCAGCTCCACGTTGATGCCTTCCTCATGTGACTTCTCTAGGTACTGGGCCACGGTCTGGAACAGGGTGTTGTTGTCACGCAGGCCGTGCATGATCAGCAGGTCGCCGGTTATGTTCTCCAGATACTCGCTGGCATTGCTGCGTTCATAGGCCTCCTCGCTGCCCGGCAGTTTGCCGACGCGGCTGGTGGAGTACCAGTAGTTGTAGTTGTCCCAGTCGATGGCGGGGGCCACAGCCACGCCGACCGGGAATTCACCGGGGGCCATGCCCATCATCATCAGGGTCATGAAGCCGCCGTAGCTCCAGCCCCAGATCGCACTGCGCTGCGCATCGGCGCCGTAACTGGCAACCAGGTGGTCGCGCACGACGAGGATGTCGTCAACCTCAGGCGTGCCGAGCCGGCCCTTGACGTCGATGCGCCAGTCGCGGCCGTAACCCTCACTGCCGCGGAAGTCAGGCACGGCCACGATCCAGCCCCGTTCCTCCGCGAGCCAGGCGAAGTACATATCGAACCACTGCGGAACATCCCTGACGTTCTGCGCATAGCCCGCGCCATGGGCATAGACCAGCAGCGGATAGCTGCAGTCCGGGTCAAAGTCCGGCGGCAGGAACAGCTTGGTGGACACCGTGCCCGCTTCGCCACTGACCTCAAGCGGCGACTTTGTCGGCAGTTCGATGATTTCCGTGTTCCAGCTGTCCACCCAGTCGTTGAAGTCGGGGCAGTCACGCTCGATCAGCGTCCACATCGGCAGGATGCCCTGCTCGCCCGAACGCAGGCGCTTCGTTGCCAGCAGCAGGTCGATCTCCGCCAGTTTCGACATCCGGCGGGGAGACTGGGCACTGACCAGCAGGATGCTCTGGCCATCGTCAATCGCTGCGATGTCAGTCCAGGAATTGCCACCCGCGAGTGTGAGGTCCCGCCCGCTGGCGAGGTCGAAGAGCAGCAGTTGGCGGTTGGCCGGGGTCGGAGCGGCGAGCTGCAGCAGCAGCATGTCATGCTCGTCGAGGTAACGCCAGCCGGTGATCTCCCTGTCCATGTTGCTCAGCGGCTGTGCCATATGGCTGGTATGGACTGTCTCATCCGCATCAGCTTCCGCATCTGCATTTGTTCCTGCCTCACCCTCGTCCACTGCTTCTACTTCTACTTCTGCTTCGGTTTCTGTTCCTGATTCTGCTTCTGTTTCTGTTTCGTCGTCGTCAGTTTCCGGGACATACTCCGGATCCGGAACGAGTGAATACACTGCACACATGCCGTCCTTTTCACTCATCAGATACAGCGAGCCATCACTGCGCCAGCCGCAGCCGGTGCGGCTGCCATTGACCCAGCCGCTGTCATCCTCGCTGTAGGCCAGTTCAATGTCGGCACCGTCACCCTCCTCATGCGGGGTGACGAGGTAGACCCTGAGACCCATAACGTCCGTGGTCACGATGCTCAGCAGCAGGCGGTTGTCACCTTCGATCGGCGACCAGTCGATGCCCTGGATCCAGTAGTGCGGCTCATCCGGGATCTCCACGTCGAACTGCCAGGGGTTCTCCCCGGACATGTCGCGCATGAAGAAGCTGACCTTCTCCGGCGTGTCCTGCGGACGGGCATAGCGGTTGGCAATGGAATACGGATTCTCCTCATACAGCTCGGGGATCTGGGTCTGGCGCACGCCGCGGTAGTCGCGCCGCGAGAAGGCCAGCCAGCGTCCGTCACGGCTGAGGCTGTAGCCATCCGTGTTGGCAAACTCATTCTGTCCGCCGTCGGTGAGCTGCACGAGCTCACCCGTGAGGCTGTCCCAGCTGTAGATGTCAGCGGCACTGGTCAGCAGAAAGCGGCTTTCACCGCGCAGGCGCTGCACCCCGCTCCAGCCGTTCTCATGCTTCAGGCGCAGCAGCGGTTGCGGCTCGCCACTGTCCATGTCCATCGAATAGATCCGCCCGCCGTAGTTCCAGAACAGCTCATGGCTGTCCCTGCGCCATTCCAGCCCGCCGATCCCGCCGAAGCTGTCGAAGCTCTTCTGCAGTTCCTCCTCGAATTCCTCGCGGCGCTCCTCCTCGTCGAAGACCTCGACATCCTCGTCCTCGTCGTCAACTTCAGTCTCGCCAGATTCCACCTGATCGAGCTGATCGTCATCCCCATTGCCGGACTGTTCTGCCTCATCAGTGGAATCCACATCCTCTTCTTCCGCCGTTGCAGGATGCTGCTTCTCCCAGGCCTCGCGGTCCTTCTTCAGATCACGCTCGAACTCCCGGCGGCGGCGTGTTTCGTACTCATTCCAGATGTCCGTATACTGCAGCTTCTCCCCGCTTTCGCGATCCAGCACCCAGAGGTTGCGGATGCTCTGGCCCGTCTCATCCCAGCCCATCGCCACGAAACGCCCGTCATCGGAGACGGAGACCGGTGAGGGACTGGTGCCGAAGGGATATGGACGGCGGTAGAGCTGCTCCAGTGTGTAGGGAGCCCTGGCGGAGGCAAAGCTGCAGGCCAGCAGGACGCAGAGTGCTGCCAGCGGGAGGATCAGGGAAATGCGCATCAGATGATGGTAGCGGCGGAGGGCTGCCGCGGGCAAGCTGTCACAAATGCCGGCGATCCGGCGTCACTATCAGTAGCAATTGCCGCTGCGGCTGCGCAGAGCCTGCGGCGGGTAGAATCAGATCAACATCCTGAGGGAGCGGAAACATGGATAGTGCAGCACAGACTTCAAAGACAATCGCCCAGGTCTACCCCTGGCTGAACATGACATTTGACTACACCGACAAGATCGCCGCGCTGATTCCGGATGAACTGCTGGACTGGCGCTATGAGGACCCGAGCGGCAAGTGGACCTTCAGCCTCGCCGAGCAGGCGATGCACTGCGCCGATGCGCGGATCATGTTCGCGCGCCAGCTCAGCGGCAACAACAGCGAGGAAGGCTACTGGAGCCAGGGACCCGGTGAGGACGGCGTCTGGCCCTTCAAGGAGTACGGCAGCAAGCAGGCGATCCTCGACAGCCTGAAGAGCGCACGCGCCGAGCTGGACGAGGTGATGAACCGCGGTGCCGCTGACGTGCTGACGATCCCGGAAGGCACGAAGAAGGTCTATGAGCAGGTGCTGAAGCAGATGCAGGAGCAGGGCGCGGATACCAGCGGGCTCGAGACTCGCGGCCCGGCGAACATCATCCGCGTGCTGATGGCGGCGGTGGTGCATGAGTCCGGACACCGTGGCTCGATGCAGACGCTGTTGCGCATGAAGGGCGTCAACGCGGGGAATGAGTAGCTGAGCCGCGAAGCGCAGCTTCGCTGGCTCTGTCTGTAGGCAGCCGACAGTTGGCAGTAGGCAGTAGGCAGTAGAGAGAATAAATTCTGAGCGATTAGTCCACCCGGATCACGACCTTGCCGATGCCGGTGTTTGAGTCCATGAACTCGTGCGCTCTGGCAACATCAGCGAGGCTGAACTCCGCCGCCTTGACTGCCTTGACCTTTCCCTCGGATACCAGCTGCACGAGCTGTTCCAGATCCGGCCTGTTGCCAAGGTAGTAGCCCTTGAAGCGCAGCTGGCGCAGGTAGGAGAACTGCAGGTGCAGCGTGGTCTCCACCCCGGTGAGGATCCCGCAGAAGGCCAGCGTGCCGCCCTTGGCGAGCAGGCCCCAGTTGGTCGGGAAGGCCGCCGGGCCGACGTAGTCAAGGATCAGGTCGATCCCGGCCGGGGCATTGCCGCGCACGGCATTGCCGATAGCCTCGAAGTCCATTTCGCTGCGGTTGTAGACAAAATCGGCACCGAGTCCGCGCATCGCCTCCAGCTTCTCCGGCGAACCGGCAACGGCATGCACGGTGGCGCCCTTCAGCTTGGCCAGCTGGATCGCGATCGTGCCCAGACCGCCAGCCCCGCCCCAGATGAAGAACTGCTGGCCCGCCTGCAGGTTGCCGAGCTTCTCACTGAGGCCGTGCATCGCGGTCAGGCCGGCCACGCCGAGCTGCACGGCATCGCCGAAGTCCACGTTGTCAGGCAGGCGCACGAGGTTGCGCTGCGGCACGGCGACGTACTCGCAGTGCCCGCCCTTGATCTGCATGCCGTAGAACTGCCAGGGGTGTGAGAGATTGTCCAGGCCCTGGGCCGCCAGCGCATCGCCGGGTTCGGTCACGATCGGGAAGACCAGCACGCGGTCGCCCTCACGCCAGTCCCTGACCTCCGGACCGACGCCCGTGACAACGCCGGCGATGTCGCCACCCTGGATATGGGGCAGCGGGATCGCAATCCCGGGGTAGCCCCGGAGGATCAGCTGGTCCACCTGGTTCAGGCCCGTGGCCATCACGCGCACCAGCACTTCGTCACCTGCAGGTGAAGGTGTGGGGTAGTCATCCACGAACTCCAGCGAGTCCACACCACCATGTTTCGTCAGCAGAACGGCTTTCATCTCATCTCCCAGCTCAGAGCGGTATCACCACGAAGATCAGGCAGTCCCAGAGCGCGTGGCTGATCAGCCCCGGCCAGACATTGCCGCAGCGCCTGTACATCCAGCCCCAGAACAGCCCGCAGAGCGTGGCCGCGACCATCAGCATCAGGTTCATGCTCCAGATGTGCACGAGGGCGTAGACCAGCGTCGTCAGCCAGAAGGCCCGTCCGCTGCCGAGACTGAGCCCCAGCCGGCGCTGCACGAAGCCGCGCCAGAAGATCTCCTCGGCGGGGCCGATCCAGCTCAGCAGCAGCACGCCGATCAGCCAGTGCGGGGCCTGGGTCTTCGTGGAATACACATTGTCAATCTCGCGGCCCGCGAAGTCAAGCAGCCAGTGCACGAGGTGGTTGCCAGACCAGAATACTCCGTACAGAACGATTGCCGAGACTATTCCGATTGGAACATAGCGCCAGTCCCAGCGGTAGTTCTCGCGGTTGCCAGTTCCGCGGTCGAGGATGAGTGAGCCCAGTCCCAGTATGGCCGTGGACGTGCACATGGCAACCCAGAAGTTGACATGGGACTTGGTCCAGGGGCTGAACATCACGAACCAGCAGATGGCGGCGATGCCGATCAGCACGTACAGTGCCGGACCCGGACGCGGGGCCTGCACAGCGTTGCCATCATCTATAATCTGGGTCATTGCGGTAACGGGCCAGCGCCCGGCTGCAACAGGATACACCAGGCTGGGAGTTGCGCATGGACAGCACCGCTGTTGCCGAGAAGAAAGCTGACTGGGGGCTGGCCGTACGCGCCTTCTCCTTCCCCGCGAGCATCGTGCCCGTCGTGCTGGGCGGCGTACTCGCCTGGTACGCAACCGGCCGCTTCAGCTGGGTGCTGTTCATCCTCTCGATCATCGCCGGGGTGTTCTACCACTGCGGCTGCAACCTGATCAACGACTACTACGACCACCGCAAGGGGATTGACAGGGAAGGTGCCTACGGCGGCAGCGGCGTGCTTGTCAGCGGCGCGATGGAGCCGGGGCAGATCATGCGCGGAGCACTGGCCTTCCTTGCGCTGGGCTCAGTGATCGGATTCTTCTTCCTGTACCACTTCCACACGCATCCCACGAGTCCCTGGCCCTTCGGCTGGCCGCTGCTGGCAATCGGCATCTCAGGCCTGATCGGCGCAGTCTGGTACACCTCCGGCGATGCCTCGGCGAAGTACAACGCGCTCGGGATCCCGCTCGTGTTCCTGATGATGGGTACCTTGATGGTGCTCGGCGGCTGGTTCATCCAGGCCGGCACGCTGGACTGGCTGCCGGTGATCGTCAGCCTGCCCGTGGGCTTCATGGTGGCGGCGATCCTGCAGGCCAATGACATCCGCGACATTGACGACGATCGCCAGGCGGGGGTGAAGACCCTCTCCAACCTCACCGGGCCGCGCGCAGCA
The DNA here is from genome assembly GCA_020440605.1 of bacterium. Lineage (GTDB taxonomy): Bacteria > 4484-113 > 4484-113 > 4484-113 > JAFGCY01 > JAHEFU01. The sequence continues at coordinate 55,898 of JAGRNT010000001.1, forward strand.
CGCCAGCAGTACTACTTCATGCTGTTCGCACCCTATGTCTGCGTGCTGGTGTTCGCGGCGACGCGGATGCTGAGCTGGTTCGTACTGCTGCCGCTCGTGACCCTGCCGCTGGCGATCCCGCTCGCGAAGCTGTTCGCCTCAACCCCGGAGACTGACAGCGAGAAGCTGCATCCCTCGATCGAGAACACCGCCAAGCTGCACATGGCCTTCGGGATGCTCCTGACGATCGGGCTGGTGATCGGCAAGCTGACGGGAATGTAGTGAAGCGTGAAGAGTGAACAGTGAAGCGTGAACAGTGAAGCGTGAACAGTGAAGCGTAAAGAGTGAAGAATGAACAGTGAAGAGGAATAAACATCGCTGTTTAGTCTTCAATGTCAACTGCGGACTGAATGCTGATTACCGTCCACGGATTACTGTTCACTGATTACGGCACACTGTTCACTTACCACGGTTCACTGTTCACTGTCTACGGTTCACTGACTACGGATCACTTCCTCCGTGCATTGCCAACGAGCTTCCGGTAGAGCCAGTCATGCCCGCCCACCCAGGCGAAGATCCGGTTGACAACACCGGGGATCACGATCACCCGGCCATTGCCAAGACTGCGCAGGCTGAATTCCACCACGGGTGCAGCTTCCATCCACAGCCAGTTCGGCAGCTTTGACTTGTCGAGGTATGCGGCCTTGTCCGGGTCATGGAAGCCGGTGTGCGTGAAGCCGGGACAGAGCGCCTGCACCACTACTCCGGTACCGCTGAGATCCGCCGCCAGCGAGCGGCTGAAGGCATTCAGGAAGGCCTTGGTGGCGTAGTACATCACGCTGCCCCGGCCTGGCAGCCAGGCCGCCACGCTGGAGACATTCAGCACCGCCGCGCCCTCAGCCTGCATTAGCTGCGCCATCGCCGCATGTGTGATGCGGACCACCGCCTCATTGTGCACGCGCTGCATCTCCAGCAGTGAGTCCACACTGACATCCTGGAACAGCCCGGGATTGCCATAACCGGCGTTGTTGACAAGCAGCCGCAGCCCCGCTTGCTGCCTGGCAGCCTGGCAGACAGCGTCGATTCCTTCTTCTCTGGCGAGATCCGCTATCACGACCCTGCAGTCCAATTTCCTGACCTTATTGAGATCAATTACCAGTTGCTCCAACCGCTCAGCATTGCGGCCATGCAACAGCAGGCTGTAGCCCCGCCGGGCCAGAGCCCGCGCGAATTCAGCGCCGAGCCCGCTGCTGGCTCCCGTGATCAGCGCCCATTCCCCGGCCCGTGCATTCAACCTGAAGGACATGCCAGCAGTATATCCACACCTCGGAAATGAACCGGAGTTAACCTGTATTGAATTTCCATTTGATCTTTGTCTAAACTAATGTCACTCATGAACTCGGCGGTACAGTCTCCACCCGGACTGGGATATGGGGACCAGCAGGAAATCGAAGCCAGGCTGGAGAAGCTGTTCCGCTACCTGCTGCTGTTTTCCGTACCGGCCGTCGTGGCCTCACTGGCCAATGCCTGGGCCACGGGCTTCTCACCGATGGCCTTCCTGCAGCTCGGGTTCTATGCTCTGCTGGTGCTGGGACTGATCATCGGCCAGCGCCTGAGCTTCCGCATCCGCAGCAATCTCTACATCCTGCCCGTGGTCGGATTCGGCTTCATCGGCCTGCTGGCCTACGGCCTGTTCGGACAGGGACTGGTGATCCTCGTGCTGGCCTGCCTGCTGGCAGCGCTGGTGCATCCGCGCTTCTACCGCAACATCCTGCTGCTCTGCACAGTGCTGTTCACGGCCGCAGCCTTCATGTTCCTGACGCATTCTCTCGAGGTTCCGGTGAATGCCAATGACTACAACAACAGCCTGGCCGCCTGGGTCAGCGGGGCCTCTACCCTGCTCGTTACCTGGCTGGCGCTGACGACCTGGGATGAAATGCGCAGCACACTGAGCCGCAGCAACCAGGCTGTCAGCAGCCGCGAGGCGGATCTGGCGGTGATCCTCGAATCCGTCGAGCACGGCGTGATCGCCGTCGACACCAGCATGTGCATCCGCTACATCAACCCGGTGGCCTGCCGGCTCTGCGAGATTTCAGCGGAAACAGCCATCGGCCAGCCGCTCAATGAGGTGCTGAACATCAACAGCGGCAACGAGAAGCAGCTCAGCGCGCATGCCATCTACCGCGGCACCGAGGGCCAGGGCGACTTCTTCCTGATCAGCCAGGACGGGATCTCGCGCCGCATCCGGCTGAGCATGCACGGTACGGGGATCGATGCCCCGGACTGCATCAGCCATGTGCTGGCCTTCCGCGACCTGACCGACGAACACCGCCGCGAGCAGCAGCTCAGGCATGCGGAGAAGATGGAGACTCTCGGCCGTCTGACGAGCGGGCTCGTGCACGATTTCAACAACCACATCAGCGTGATCCAGATGTCGCGCGAGATGCTGGAGATGAAGCTCGAAAAGGGCCAGCCGCTCGGTGATGAGCTGGGCAGCATCGACCTGGCCTGCAATGGCGCACATTCGCTGGCAATGCAGCTCAGGAGCTTCGTGCGCCAGGATGACAGCCCCGGGGTGCAGGCCCATGCCCTGCACGATATCGTCCGGCTGTGTGAGCCGCTGGTGCGCAAGGCCGTACCGCGCAGCCTGGAGATCGAATACGGGCTCTGGGCGCAGGAGGACAGCGTGATGCTGGACCGCGGCCAAGTGCAGAATGCCCTGCTGAACCTGGTTGTCAACGCCGCGGATGCCATCGGCGAGCAGGGCCGGATCATCATCTCCACGCTCAACCGCCGCATCGATCAGCAGGAATGCGCCGGCAGCCGCTTCGACATCCGCCCCGGGCTCTACATCCGGCTCAGCGTGTCTGACAACGGCAGCGGAATCCCCGAGGAAATCCGTTCGCGGATCTTCGAACCCTTCTTCACCACCAAGGGCAGCGGCAAGGGCAGCGGCCTGGGACTGGCCGGAGTGGTGGATCTGATGGTGCTCAGCGAGGGACAGGTCTCGATGGAAACCCGCAGCGGCCAGGGCACGACCTTCCACCTGGACTTCCCGCTTTCCGCGCGCCGCACTGAACCTGCGACACAGGAAAGCGGAAGCGGCGAGGCTGATGCGGATGATGGTCTGACCGAAGGCGAAGCGGAGATCGGCACTGCGGCCCAGAGCGGCTGAACTCAGGCCGGCGGGTGGATCTGGCTGGCGAACAGCAGCAGCCAGAAGAGCATGATCCACATCCCGACAAGCTGCTTCCAGTGGGTGCGTGATGGGGTGTGCACACGGAAATGCCCCAGTCCGAGGATCAGGGCGACGATCGCCATCAGGCAGAAGGGCAGCAGGCCCAGTTGCCAGAATGAGAGGCGCTCGGGGTGGAAGCCGTCGGCGGCCATGGCCGGCAGCAGCGCACGCAGCAGCAGCAGGCAGCGCAGTTCGGCGGCCAGCAGGCCCAGCCAGGATACGATCCACAGGATGCGGAACACGCGCTGATTATACGCTGACGAATCTGATTGCGGGCCTCCCTGCCCGCGCTGCACTGGTTGGCAAGTCAGACGCCGCCGGGACCGAGGAGACAGGCCCCGGCGGCCTGAGCCATGGGTTTGACCCTAGTGGGAGGCTGGCTCAGAGGTTTTTGGAGGTAAGTTGGCAGCAGCTTTCGTGTACGCCGCGGCGCAGGCAGTGGAAGCGTCAAGCGGCATACAGGAACAGCGCCTGGCCGCCGGTGGTTTCTGGCAATTCAATCAGGACCTCCCAGTGCTTCCCCAGGCAACTACAGGAAGTTCCAAAGCCGCAGGATCCCCTCATCTCAGCAGACGGTCTACGTGTCCCCGTGTCCAAGCCCGCTGATCATCCGGATGGCGATCCCATGCATCCCGGGCATTCAGACCAGCATGCCGGGATTATGTTTCATGATTCCGGGAAATGCGATACTGGTACCGTGGGCAGCAGAAGACCGGTTGTTGTCAGAACCAGAGGCAGCCACGCTTCGGGGATTCCGATTCCTGGAGGGATTTCAGATACTTCTGCAGGGTCAGGCCATGGCTGCGCCAGGCGGCAAGTGATTCCGGCGAATCCCAGACTCCATCCTCATTGATCTCGGCATTGCCACCCAGTGCCTTCTCGAGAAAGTGCAGGCTGCGCCCCAGTTCATTGCGGCTGGAGCGGTGGCGGTCGGAATCGAGCAGATCAGCAAGCTCCTCCGGCAGATCCCGGGGGCGGGGTTTGCCGTGCAATATGGCAACGATCTGTGCCAGCGCGACGCTGATCTCGCAGTCGTCCATCTCCATGTAGCCATCTGCCAGTCCCTTTTCCAGATTGACTATGGTTTCCGCGATGCCCTTTGCCAGACCGGAATCGCAGAGATCCCCGACCCAGTCCAGCACCGAGTCAGAATCGAAGACTCCCGTGTCCCAGCGTCCCATGCCGTCCTCCGAGTGTATGGTTCCCCCTGATTATCGCAGGGTATAGAGTAAGGATGCGTCCCGCTGTGGCGCAGCCTGTACGGAGGATCTGATGAGACTAACTGCTGTGCCTTTGGCCGGCGTGCTGCTGCTGGCGATCAGCTGCTGCCTGTCCTGCACGGGAAGATCCGGCCAGCAGCCTCCGCTGGAATCGTCGCGCGGCTTCTCCGTCAGCCTGCTTGAGGACAGCATCCTTACCGGGGATGAAGCGGCGATCTCGTACAGTGTTTCCGAGTCCGCTGCACAGGCCACGCTCACAGTCAGCAATCTTCCGGAAGCCCGCCTGAAGGCGGCATACCTGAAGATTGAATTCGACGACAGCAGCTGGGTACTCAGCGAAACCAGCACCCTGCAGAGCGGACCGGACGGACGGCCATGGCTCGGACTGGTCGTGCCTGATGCAGATGGCAGCCTGCAGGCCGGCGTTGTTGCCAGCGGACTGGAACTATATGACGGTCTTGAGCAGGCAGTTGAATTGCTGCAATTGCATTTCGAGCGTGCCAGCGGCAAGGCTGCCCAGTCAGAGCGGATGGCCAGTGCGGCCCCCGTCAATCCGGGGTCCCAGAGCACACTATCCGTTGATCAGGCGGCCGGCAAGCTCAACTGGGAATACCGCTGCAGTGGCGATTATGACCAGAACGGACTCGTGAGCATCAGCGACCTGACACCGCTCGGTGTGCATTTCGGCAAGGGCGGCCCCTTCAGTGACAACAGCATCGAAAGCGTGGTGGACGGCGATGGCAACGGGGAGATCAACCTCGGCGACATCACGCCGATCGGCCAGAACTTCGGCCGCGGTGTGGAAAGCTACAACATCTATCTGAGCAGCACTGCCTCCGATGCCCCGGCCAGTGCGGGCGAAGCGAGCAAAATCGCAGCAGCCGGAACCTACAACTTCGGCAGCGCGATCGGCAGTTCCGCAACGCAGCGCCTGCAGTTCTCGCGCACGAGCGTGATCACGGCTGGGATGTTCTACTGGATCAGGCCTGTGCACGGCGCTGCGGAAGGCATTGCCAGCAATGTCGTGCAGGCCGGCGGAGGCTCGACCCACGCTCCGCAGGCGGACCTGCAGGCCAGCCCGTCCAGCGGCCAGGCCCCTCTGCTTGTGAGCCTCGATGCCTCCGGCAGTACGGACATGGATGGCGACATTGACCACTACGACTGGGACTTCGAGGATGACGGGATCTTCGATGACAGCGGGACTGCCGGCAGCGTGCAGCACAGTTTCGCCAGCGGCAACTGGACGGTTCGCGTGCGCGTGGTTGACAGCGGCGGCCTGAGTGACAGCGCGACGGTGGCAATCAGTGCCGGGGACAGCCCGCCCCAGCCGCCGGTGGCCGTGCTCAGTGCGGATCCGCTGACCGGCGTGGCACCGCTGCTCGTGAACCTGGATGCCTCGGCGAGCACGGACCCCAACTCCGACATCGACCACTATGACTGGGACTTCGAGAATGACGGGACCTTTGATGTGACAACCGGCATCCCGCAGGTGAGCCGCACCTACACCGGCGGGCCCTGGACCGCCACGGTGCGCGTCGTTGACAGCGGCGGCCTGAGCGATACCGCCAGCGTGACTCTGAACTACACCCAGGCCAGCTGGAACATCCGCATCGCGGATGACGATGCACCGATCAAGGAGCGAACGGTGCTGGTGCATGTCGGAGGCCATCCAGTGATCGCCTATGACGAATTCAGTTTCAGTCCCGTCTACGACAGGCTGTACGTGGTGCGGGGCACCGACACCCAGGGCTCGGGCTGGACCGCACCGACGCGGCTGGACACTGGACTCGAGCTGCTGGGCGCGCTGGATATGGACATCGTGGATGGACAGGCTGCGGTCTGCTACTACGACCAGGACAATGGCCGGCTGCGCTACATGCGCAGTACCAATGCCGCTGCAAGCACCTGGGGCTCACCGTTGACACTGGAAACTGATGACAACGCAGCCAGCACCTATGGCAAGGACTGCTCGCTGGAGGTGATTGACGGCGTGCCGCAGATCGCCTTCCGCGGGGACAGTAGCCTGCGGATCTACATCAAGAAGGCCACGAACGCCACGGGTACGGCCTGGGGGGTGCGCAGCCTCGTCAGTTCCAGCCTGACCGGCGTGGGCGGCATCACCCTGCATGACGCCGGTGGCAAGCCGGGGATCCTCTGGAGCTCGATCGTCCAGCAGAAGGTCGGCTACTTCCACGCCTCAGACTTCAGCGGGCAGTTCTTCAACATGGACCTCTACGACGGCAGCCCGCAGCTCACCCAGGACTTCGTCTTCCACGACGGCCGGCCGCTGGCCTGCTACATCACCGGCACACCGACCTTTGACGTGCGCGTGGCCGGAGCAAGCGATGCGGATGGAACGGACTGGGGGGCGGCCCAGGTCCTCGGTTCGGCCAGCCAGAACGGCTGCTCGATGGCGGTCGTGAACGGCATCCCGATGATCGTGGCCACCAACTCCGGCAGCACTCTGCTGCAGCTCTACCGTGCGCTGGATGCGGCTGGCAGCAGCTGGAGTGATCCCGAAACCATCGACGGCGGCAGCGGCATCCTCGTTTCGGCCCCGAGCCTGATCGAGATCAGCGGAGCTCCGGCGGTGAGCTATGCCTGGGGTGACGATCCTGATTACCAGCTACGCTTCGCGCTCTACTTCTGAGGCAGGGAAGGATAACCACGCCCGACAGGATTCGAACCCGTGTTTCGCACATCAATCACTCAAAGAGGGATTTCAGCATTTGCACATTAAACAGGTCAATCGGAAGTGTCAATCCGCTCAATCCCCGAAAGCGTGACTTCCACCATTTGACCTTTGTCAGAAAAGCGAAAGCGGCGCAAGGCAACCGGCTTTACATCACTGGCAACAAGACTTCTGCTGCCATCCAGAACCAGCAGATAGTCCACATCACTATGCATGCTGACGCCATACAGGCTGAGCTTCCAGAATTCTCTGACATCGTGCTGTTCCAGATGGGTTTCCCCCATTCCGACTAGCCGGAGTTCTCCTTTCAGCAAAGCATCAGCAAGCTGCCTGCCAGCAAGATCCATGTCACGCGGCAGCTCGAACAACTCATAAGCCCTGGGAAGATCCTCCTGCAGCTTGCCTACGAATATTTTTAAATTTAAGCTAGGCCCATTCAGTCCTGCGCTGACCAGATCAGGTGCTTTAAGCACCCCGGAGAACTCCAGTTCCCTTTTGTATTCGGGATCGCCACCAGTCACATCCGGACGAAGAGATTCCTCAAGAACTGCCTGATCCAGTCGCACTAGTTCCGGTCCGAATTCTCCGGGCTTCAGGCACCAGGGATGTAGATGAATGTAGCCTGGGAGCAGGAGATATGTCCTATCTCTGCGAAAGGGGCCCGGCACCTTCACGCTTCTGGTATTGAAACTGATACCTGGCAGCAGCTGCCAATGCAGCAGCTTGAGTTGCGAAAGAATGATCTCTTCTCCCTGGGGCAGTCCGGGAAGTTCATAGATCCGCAGGCGTGACTCGGAAGTGCGTGAGTTGTAAGCAATGACGACGTTCAGGCTGCCATCATACTGAATCTCTGCGCTGGCTATGTCCTGGCCAAAGTCATTTTCGGCTGACGCAAACTGCGGAAGCAATACGGACAGCAGCAACAGTCCTGCAATCAATCCAGTAAATAGCCTGCGTCTATTCGAAAACAAACTCATGTATAGGAATATACAGGATTATTGAGGAGGAAATGAAAACTCACGCCCGACAGGATTCGAACCTGTGACCCTCTGCTTAGAAGGCAGATGCTCTATCCCCTGAGCTACGGGCGCGCAACGGTCGAGGAAACCGCTGAGGATGATACCAGAGAGAGTGGAGGCCTGACGCGAGTCAGGCACGGAGGTCTGACGCAAGTCAGGCATGGAGGTCTGACGCCAGTCAGGCAAGGTCATCATTGAGCACTCACTGCCAACAATGGCGCAGCTTTGCAGGCAATCATTACCGCGAAGTCACGAAGCTCACAAAGTTTTGCAATGAGCATGAAGATTGCCTAGTGAGATGTATTGCCACCTGGTGATTTTCGCGACCGTTATGGTCGATCAACCCATATCCGGCTTGCGCCGGGGTACCGCGCCGAGCTGGCGCTCGACCTCCGCGCCTGGCTCGCGCCAGACCTCCTACCTGATGTCCGCCCGGCCCGATGCCACCTCGCGCAGGTTCGTCACATACTCCTGCCAGCCCGAGGCATGCCCCCTGAAGATCATGTCCAGCCCCTCGCCATAGCCGAAGCCCTCATGCCGCAGGCTGACAAGGCAGCTGCCCTGCCCCGTCTCGCTCAGGCGCCAGTGCACCAGCGTGCGCGCGGCCTCACGCCAGTCCTGCTCGCTGCCCTGTTGCGGGTCCCAGTCCGTCGGATACCACTCCATGTCCAGCAGCAGCGGTGCTTCGGCCACGGTGATCGCGCCGCTGCGCCGGTGCGTGCTGCCATCCGGCCTGCGCCAGAGGAAGCTGTAGCTGCCACCGGGGCGGGCATCCAGTTCCGCCTCCTGCGGGAACCACTGCGTGATGCGCCCGGCCTCGGTCAGCCAGGGCCAGATCGCGGCGGCACTGAGCGGCAGCTCCACCCTGAGCAGGATCGCACGATGTGGCTCGCCGAGGTGCTCCTGCACATTGCCATCGAGGTCCAGATGCACCGCCAGCTTCTCCACGGCGGAGGCCCAGCCCTCGCTGTAGTGGCGGCACATCTCCGCCTCTCCGAGGAACTCATGCAGGATGCGCAGCTCCGTGCCACCGCTTACGCTGCGGAAACTGATGCTGACGCGGGCTCCGCTGACATAGGCCTCACCGTTGCGGATGCTGTCCCAGCTCAGCACAAAGCGCTCATGCTCCACGATCTCCTCATAGCGGCCATGCGCGGTATAGCTGTCACCGTTCTCCGGGCGGCGCAGGCCCCAGCTGAATTCACCGCCGACGCGCACGTCAGCCGTGATCCCCGTTGATTCCAGCTCCGGCCCCGCCCACCACTGGACGAACTTCTGCGGGTCGATCCAGGCCTGCCAGACGCGCTCCAGCGGGAAGCGCAGCGTGCGTACCACCTCGATGGCCGGCCGGGCCAGCACGACGTCAATGTCCTTTCTCATCCAGCGCCTCCGCCGTCGTTGTCATTCTGTTCATCACTGGCGAGGAAGTCCTCCAGCGAATCGATCCGCGCGTGCCAGAAGCCGCGGTAGAAGGCGATCCACTCCATCGCCTCGCGCAGCGGTCCGGCCAGCAGGCGGCAGTGGTATTCGCGGCCCTGCTTGTCACGGCTGACCAGCCCGGCTTCCTCGAGCACCTTCAGGTGCTTGGAAACCGCCGGCAGGCTCATGCTGTATGGCCCGGCCAGCTCGCTGACCGTGGTGCTGCCATCCGCCAGCCGCCTGAGAATCCCGCGCCGCGTCGGATCGGATAGCGCGGAGAATGTCCGGGAAAGTTCGGCTTCCGTATACTTAACCATCAAGTTAAGTATATCACGGACACTCAGGGATTGCCAACTGCCGGCGCGGGCGATTCGGTGAACTGCAGCCAGATCCCTCCGGTCTGCTGCGGATGCAGGCAGAAGCTGCTGCCGGGACCGCCGCTGATGCCTTCAGCACTGATGCCGGGCAGTGACATCGCCCCGGCGGCCTGCTGCAGCGATGGCACCTGCAGTTCCAGACCGATCCAGCGGTTCTGCTGGCCCGTGTGCAGCAGGATTTCCACGCCCTGCATGCTTACCGCGGTGGCCACGCCGCGCGGAGTGCTGCGCTCACCGGCATCACTGCCACCGAGCAGCTCCAGCAGCAGCAGGTCCCGGGCCGGATCAGTGCTTTCCAGCCAGACCGCCCGGATCCCTTCTGCACCATTGGCATGCTCTCGCGGGCTGCGCGCATCATAGCTTGGCAGCAGATACTGGGCGAAGCGCAGCGGCTGGCGCTCAGGGTCAGGCGGGCGACTGAGTTCAATGCTCGTGCGATGGTCAATGAATTCCAGCGGCTCCTCCACCGCTTCCAGGGCAAAGCGCAGATGCTCGAGCGCCGTGCCGGTCAGCACGACCCCGGCCGTCCCGCCTCCACCATTGCTCAGGTCCGCAATGCTCTGGGCCCGGCGGTCGAGTGCGGTGCCGCAGTGCAGCAGATCGAGTGAGGTCCCGTCTGCGAACAGCATGCGCGCACCCTGCACGCCACCCGGGCGCGGCTGCCAGTCCGAAAGGCTGAAACCCATCGCAGCCTGCCACAGCTCGCGGGCGGCATCCGGCTCCGCCACGGCCAGCTCCAGGCGGTCCAGCCCGAGCGAGATCTCACCTTCACTGGAGCGCAGCCCGGGGCAGCAGTCCTCGGCCCAGAGCAGGCCGGGGACCAGCAGCAACAGGATTATGGCGAAGATGGAGCGGCGCATGCAGGAAGTATATGTGCCCGCCAGCAGCCATGCCGTTGGATATCCTGCAGTAAGTTCAACAGAAAGCAAGAACATTATGCAGAATCAGGCGTCTTATTGATAAGCCTGAATCATCTGCCTTGATTGCCTGTGACAGGCAATAAGTCTGCGATTGAGGGTAGTATCAGATGGGATCCGCAGGGATCCCGGATCAGGATGGACACCATGAAGATAGCCGCTACGCTGATCATCGGCCTGCTCATGACTGCAGGCATTGTATATTCGGCCGCAGCCATGAACCGCCTGTACTATGCACAGGACTACGGCAATTCGCCCGGTTCGGACAGCATGCTGGCCATCGGCTATGACACACCACAGGACTACAAGGCCGCACAGATGACTGAAACACCCGCCCCTCCGCCGCTTGACAGCCAGCTTCCCCAGAACCTGGAAGTTGCCAGCTTCGCGCTTGGTTGATTCTGGGGTCCGGACTCCCGGTTCGGGAGCATCAAGGGTGTCTACCGCACGGTCGTCGGCTACAGCGGCGGCGACAAGTTGAACCCGACCTACCACGACCTCGGGGACCACACCGAGTCCTTCGAGATCTGGTACAACCCGGATGAGCTGAGCTATGCGCAGCTGCTGGCCTATGTCTGGGACAGCCACGACCCGAGCTACAGCACGCGCAGTGTCCAGTACCGCAATGTGATCTGGGTGCATGACGCCGAGCAGCGCAGGGTCGCGGAAACGCAGAAGGCGGCGATCGAGCAGGAAAGCGGCCGGCCGGTGGCAACCGCGATCCTCGATGCCAAGACTTTCTACCCCGCCGAGGACTACCACCAGAAGTATGCGCTGCGCCACAACCGGGCGCTGATGCAGCTCTTCGACCGCTGGTATCCGGAGGGCAGCGACTTCCGCAACAGCTTCACGGCGATGCGCTTCAATGCCTACCTGCAGGGGCATGGCAGCTCAGCGCTGCTGCTCGGTGAGCTGGAGGGCTATGGACTTCCTGACGAGCTGAAGGAGATGCTGCGCGCCCAGGCGCCGAAGCTCAGCGAGGATGCCGGAATGCAGTGCGCTGTGCCGGGGGCCTGACTCAATCCTCCGGCTCACGGTGATACCAGAAGCTCCTTTCCATGGCCCCAAGCTTCTTCCAATCCTCAGTTGAGCCGGATAGCTCCCAAGCTGATTCTGTTGATTGATCTCTAAGAATTGCTGAATAGCCATCAGTATTCAGCGAAAATGCCAACTCACTTTCAGTGGTGTGCTCACTGGTCCGATTAAGTATCCAATCCACGGCCGTGGTTCCCTGGACATGAAGCTTGGCATAGTCACTCATCAAGTAAAGTCCGGATGTTCCGCTTGAACGCCGCTTTTCATCCTTGAACCAGTAATTGCTTGACGAAGCAACCAAAGTAGACCGGCTGTCCAGTGATTCCAATGATAGATTACTTTCAATGTTCGACACTCCGAGGACCGCAGAGCTGTCCTCTGTCAGAAAATGCGCACTAGCATTTTCCCCATTCACGGTTGAGAGTCCAATATATCCCTGTCTAGCTTCACCAATGGAGACTGACGAGCCATTTTTCGTAACCAGAAGTCGGACATTGCTTTGGCTTCCTGGCCAAAACAAATTCAAACTTGCACCATGAGAGCCGGCGCCAATATTGCAGACAAGGTTTCCATTCTCATCAACCACCTTCAGTTCTCTCACGGTCAGTTCGTCCAGGACCGGGGCATCCTTTGCCTCCAGTCGAGCCGTGTGGATCAGCATCAGCGCAGCGCATGCAACGGTGATCAGCAGCTGATAGTTGCGGCGTAGTAAATCCAATATTTTCATTCCCTTCCCCGTGCATGAGTGATTACATGCACTATATCAGGCTGTCCGCCGCGCTTGCCTATAATCAGGCTGTGCGGGATCTGTTTCCAGTCTGCCTGGCAACTCTGGCAATGCTCTGCCTCTGCGGCTGTCCGCAGAATCAGGCTGGCCAGACTGCAGGGGATCAGACTGCAGCCGATACCAGTGACAGGACTGCCGGGCAAGCGGCTTCCGAACTGCAGCGCCGCTCACCGGAGCTGGATCTGCCAATTGAATTACCGGTGCCCCCCGCACCGGATCCCGCCACTGAGCTGGCAACGCTGGCCGTGATCGGCAACTTCCGTGGTTTCCAGAAGCCCTGTTCCTGCACCCCGGAGCAGGACGGCGGCCTGGCGCGGCTGGGCAGTGTGCTGCATCGCATGGACGAGCTGGAACTGTCACTCAGCGCGCAGTCCGCTCTGCCAACGGATGTGGATCTGCCGGAATATGATGTCCGGATTGACGGGGATGCATCACCGCAGCCACTGTGGCTGATCGATCTTGGCAACTTCTCCTGGACCCAGCTGCATTTCCCCGGCCTGCGCAGCCGCACGCATCTGCAGATCATGTCCGCGATCGGCGGGCGGGCTGCGATTCCCGGTGCCAGTGAACTTAGCCTCAGCCTCAGTGACGCGGTGGCGGCCTTCGCCGGCAGCCCTCTGCCGCTGGTGAGCTGCAACCTGAGCGTGCGCGAAGCAGGGATCGAGATTCAGCCCAGCCTGCAACTCGCTGACAACTGGTACCTGGTCGGAGTCAGCAACCCCGTGGATGGCCAGGGCATGCAGGCCGCGGGTGAGTGGTGGCAGCTGGCCGATGCCAGTCAGTCCCTCCTGCAGACCCTGGACTCATTGCCGGCCGATTGCCGGATCATCGTGGCCGGTGCCAATCTCGATCCGGAGCTGGCCCGGCAGACGCTCGCGGATGCGCGGGTCCGCTGCTGCATCGGTGTCCCCTCCAACTTCCACAGGCGCAACCGGGATGAGGCGGCAATGTTCCGTGATCCCCTCTCCAAGGCCACGCTGCTGGATCTCTACAGCCTGGGCAGCGCTGAGCAGACGGTAACTGACTGGACGCTGCAGCTCAGCCAGGCCTATCCCGATGATCCGCGGGTAATGGCGCTGATCCGGCATGAGGGTGAACTGTCCCGCACGAAGCTGCGGGAGCAGCGTGCGGCGCGGGCCCTGGCGGCCGGCGGCACGGACAGGCCGGAATTCGGGATGTCGGACAAGTTCCTGCCGGCCGATGACCGCGGTTTCAGCTACGATGACGAGCGCAGCTATGTAGGCGGCGAAATCTGCCTGCACTGCCATCGCGAGGCGGCGGATGTCTGGCGCGGCACCAGTCATGCCCAGGCCCTGCACAGTCTTGAGCGGGATGGTCAGGCGGACAGCCTGGACTGCCTCACATGCCACAGCACCGGACTGCTGTTGCCCGGCGGCTACGACCCCCTAGAGCCGGATGCAGTTCTTGGAGCGGTTGGCTGTGAAAGCTGCCACGGGCCGGGATCACATCACGTGCAGTCCCGCAACAACCCGGTGGGCAGCCCCGAGGGCAGTCTGATCGAGCGCTTTCCCGTGGACGGCTGCGTACGCTGCCATGATCCCTACAACAGCCCTGGCTTTGATTTCGCGGAATACTGGGAGAAGATCCGTCACTGAAGCACGGGTTCGTTGGGGCGGACATCCGTGACGTCCTGCTCGTGCACCCAGCCGGTGGTGGCAAAGGTGGAATGCACGAGCAGCCAGTTGCCTTCCTGGCGGATCATCCCGAGCCGAGTACCCTTGCCGACAGTCAGCGGGCAGCGGTTCAGATTGACGGGTACGAGCGGATCCCCGTCGGGACGACTCAGCAGCGTGGTGGTTTCGCGCACATAGCAGTAGCCGAGACTGTCCTCACCATCTCCGGTGGTCCAGCTGCCTGGCACGTAGCGCTGGTTCGGCAGGCTGCGCATGTTTGTGGCATTGGCCGGAGGCTGGGCTGCGGGCTGGCTCTGGTTCTGCTGGGTGGCTGGCAGGGGCTTGACCTGGGTGCGGATTGCCTGGCTGCGGCTGTTGCTCCCGGTGGTGACGCCCGTGGACTGCGGCGGTGCCGGGGTGGCGATCACCGCAGGCTGAACAGGCGGGGGAGCGGTGCGGCTGCGCAGCCAGGAACTGAACAGCGGCCAGGCGGAAATCGCAGCAAAGAGCAGGGCCACCAGGCCTGTCACCGCCAGAAGGTATCTGAAACTGCTGGGCATACTGTTCCGCCGACATTAATTAGACACCATGGAAGCCGGTTTGTTTCGTCGGGTGTGCCGAAAGTACAGGTCCTGCCGGGCGGCATGCAATTTGGTATGATCTTTACCGGCCCGTGTTCCGGCAGCTCCGGGCCCTGCGGAACACGCGCAATCTGGCTGTATATCAGGAGTTAATAGATGCTGAAGCGCTTGCAGGCCTGCCTGACCATCTTGCTGATCCTCATTTGCCTCTCCGCCTGCGGTGGCGGCTCTGACAATCATGCCCTTGACGGGCAGAGCCTGCAGCCGGTCGACAGCCCCGCCGCACCGAGCCTGCCGGACAGTCTGATCCCGCAGTTCCCCGATGAGCAGTTCGAGCGCGAGCATCCCGCTGGGGTTTCCGCAACGGAAAACACCCAGCTGGGAAGCCAGGCGATCCAGATGCAGGCCAGTGGTGCCCAGGTCAATGGTACGGCGCTGGACCTGCTGGGGGATGCGGGGCCGACCGCTCTGTGGGGCATGTGGCGCTGGACCAACTTCCAGGGTGGCCTGCCGATCCGCGTACTGCTGGATTTTGATATCGAGGCCGGCGGTGAATTCTACGTGCTGCGCACGAACTACGACACCGGCCGCTGGGACATCGTCGGACCCCTGCCGGAAACCTTTGCCAATGACAGCCGTACCAGCTACCCGGTCGGGGATTTCGTGAGTCCCGGCGGCAGCACCTATGTAGCTGTGCTCGTGACCGCCGGGACCGACATGACGATCAACACGATCGCCCTGCTTGCGGATGATGACCTCACCCCGCCGGCTGCTCCCGAGAACCTCGTGGCCACCACGAACGACCCGGGTAGCGTGGCTCTGGACTGGGATGATGTCTCGGACCCGACACTGGATGGCTACAACATTTATGCCAGCAAGGATGGACCGTTTGAGATCGGGGATCCCGGGGTTCTGCAGCTGAACCTCTTCCCGGTCAGTGACAGCGAATTCATGGCAGGCGGGCTGGTACCGAACACAACCTACTACTTCGGAGTGAGCAGTGTGGACATGGTCGGAAATGTCAGTCCGCTCAGCAACATCGCCGATGCCACCACCTCCAATGATGACCCGCCGGGCATGC
Source organism: bacterium (assembly GCA_020440605.1). Lineage (GTDB taxonomy): Bacteria > 4484-113 > 4484-113 > 4484-113 > JAFGCY01 > JAHEFU01. Next base: position 71,877 of record JAGRNT010000001.1, read on the forward strand.
CCACCGGACTGACCGTCGACATCATCGGCAGTGAGACCGTGGACCTGAGCTGGACCGCTCCGGGGGACGGTGACGTGCAGGGCTACAACATCTACATCGGCAGCACGCCGGACTTCGACCTCTCCGAGGGTACGAAGCAGGACGGAGCACTGTATCCCGGCACCAGCGGCACGCGCAGCGGGCTGACTCCCTCAGTCGAATACTATGCGCGAGTGACCGCGGTTGACATCTTCAACCTCGAGAGCCTGCCGAGCAGCAGCGTGAACTTCACCACAGTCGACGACGCCCCGCCCCAGCCGGACTTCCTCGTCAGTCCCGGATACGTTGAGAAGGACAAGGTCACGTTCTTCAACCCCAGCCCGACCTTCGATCCCGACACGGACAGCAGTGAGCTGACCTTTGAGTGGGACTTTGACGATGATGACGTGATTGACGAGACCACGCTCGGGCCCTCCACCGTGCAGTGGACCTTCGACACCGTCGGTCCCGCACCGGTGCGCCTGACCGTCAGCGATGCGCTTTCGAGCATCGACAGGAACGAGATCCTGATGGTCAACCGCCGCTTCGAGCGCTTCAACCTCGGCAACGGCAAGGGCAGCGCAGGCACGACGCTTGGACTTTCCACTCATGCTGAGACCGGCCTGGTTGGCATCCCCTATCGCGATGACAACAATGACATCAAGCTGCGCTACTACAACGGCAGCACCTGGAGCGTGATCACGATGCCCGCCCAGGGCTTCACGGACTTCGCGGTCTCTCCCCAGGGTCCCGCCGCGCTCTATATCGATGTAACCGCCAATTCGGTGACATGGAGCGTGCAGCGCTATACGGGCAGCTGGAACACCATCCGCTCGCATACGATCTCCGGCCTGTCCGAGCCTGCGACTGCCACCACCCAGCTCGCAATCGGAAACAACGGCAGGATTTCCGTGGGAGTCGTGTACTACAACAAGCCCGGCTTCGGGGATCCCGTCTACCAGTACCACGTCTGGCATGAGAAGGCTGACAGCACGCTGCTGGACATCGACATCTTCGGCGGCACGCGGCCCTCAGCACAGTTCACCTCGACCGACCTGACACGCACTGATGACACGAGCTACCTGCTTGACAACGTCTCCGGCAGCGTCAACGTGAGCCTGATCACGATCACCGACAGCGGCAGTACGACCAGCTCCGGAATCCAGACCATCAACGGCGTGCCCTCCCGGATGTACATCGATACCGACCCCGACAGTCCGGGCCAGGTCTTCTGGGGCATGCTGAACAGCACGAACCGGATCTACTATGGGGACAACTATGGCACTGCCAACGGCGGCAGCCAGTTCGTCGATGCGGGATCGGCAGCCAAGGAACTGGCAGGCATCGGCCTGGCAGGTGACAACGAAGCCGAGGTCTTCTGGCTGGATGAATACAGCACCGGCCAGCAGGACCTGCGCGGCTACACCACCGCAACCGACTCCGGATTCACGGTAGGCAGCGGGATCGGCTTCGCCGAGAGCGCGTTCGGTGGTTACCATGACACCGGCAGCGGCACCGGCGTCTGGCTCGTGGTGCGCGAAAGCCGTGATGGCCAGCTGATGGCACGTTATCTCGAGAACGAGACCGTGGCCGACTCCCTGATGGTTCACAACCCGACCGCCGCGAGCACGATCTTCACGAAGGCGTCCCCGCTGGCCTTTGCTGACGACAGCATCGTCAGCCTGCATGTCCAGGGATATCCCACGGCAGTGGCGGGCCTGATCCCCGCCGACCACAGCACAAGTACGGTGCAGTATGTCGGTGAGGATGCCTCCCTCACCCCGCAGATCGGCTGCGTGACCGGAGTCGTCAATGAGTACATGTCAGGCGGCATCAACGTGCAGGGAGTGATGGTCCTGAACACCGGCCTGAAGGGCAGCACCACCGCAACGCAGTCCCTGGTGGTCGAGAATGTCGGCATGGCCTCTCTGGAATACAGTCCGGCAAGTGATCGCGTGATGCTTGTCTACACGAATGCCGCCAATACGCAGCTCAGCTACGACATTTACTCCTCCGGTGCCTGGAGCGGGCCGGCTGCGCTGACGACGCCCGGAGGAACAATCCTGCGCATGGATACCGGCCACCGTACCGACGGCGAGTTCGGCCTGGTCTACGCCACGGATGCGGACAGCCTGAGGATCATCGAGTCCACGGGCGCAAGCTGGGGTTCACCTGTCGAGATAGACACGAACCCGATCGTACTGGTGACCAGCTTCATCGGACTTGACTACGACGACACCGATGAAGCGGCCGTCGCCATCAACCGCGTGTCCGGCGGCATCCACGTCGGCACGATTCCCGATGGTGGCAGCGTAAGCTGGGAGCCTGTGGATGACCTGACAGGTGCGCAGGCCTACAGCCTCAATGTCGGACATGACAGCAGCGGCAATCCCGTGCTGATCTACCTGCGCAGCACTGCGTCATTCGCTGACGCTGAAGTCTTCCTCACTGAGAAGCTCGCCGGAAGCTGGGTTCCCGCCGAACCGCCCTCCGTGGTCAAGATGCTCGGCATCCCGCTCGGGATCTCCCAGGACAGCAACCGCAACTTCATCGTCAGCGGGGCTGACAAGTCCGGCACCCCCAAGGCGCTCTGCGTGATCTACTATGACTGAGCCTAAACGGGAATCACACCCGGCACCCGGGCAGGACTGCCGGATCCGGTAGGTCCACAAGGGACAGGAGTTGAAATGGCTGAAGTTAGACTGACGGGCCGGCAGTTTCTGGTCGTCCTGCTGCTGTTGTTCGCATGTTCGTGCGGCGCATCCGGCAGCCTGCCCGGAAATCCGGACCAGGCAACGCCCATGCCCGGAGAAGGCCATGAGCTGCTGCCCGCAGGGCAGTTGCCACCCTTCCCGGACGGCTTCGTGGAACGAGAGTTTCCCGCAACCACGTCTGACTTCCTCAATACCCAGACCGGCAGGCAAGCCATCGCCCATGCTGATCCAGGCATCGTGTTTGACGATGAATCGATGGTGATGGAAGCTGACGGCGGCGCTCCGGTGCTCTATGGCATGTGGCGCTGGGGACCATTCAGCAATTTCTACCCGATCAAGGCGCTGCTTGACTTCGAGATCGCGGAAGGCAGCGAGTTCTATGTGCTGCGAGCCAACTATTCAACCGGACGCTGGAACGTCGTTGGCCCGCTCGGTTCGGATTTCGGCAACGACGGCAGGCTGAATTATCCGGAAACGGGCTACATCAGCCCCCAGGGTTACTGTTACGTTGCCGTGCTGGTGGCACCCGACACTGACATGACGGTGCACAGCGTGACCGTGCTCTCAAATGACGATCTGACACCTCCCACGATCCCGCAGAACCTTGTCGCCGATGAGATCACGCCCGGAGCGGTATCGCTGAACTGGGACGACGTCATCGGTGACACTTCACTGGACGGTTACAACGTCTACAGCGGGCCTGCTGCGGGATTCCAGGCTGAGGACGAAGGCGTCGTCAAGTACAACGACTCCGTCGTCGAGGACAGTGAATTCGTGGTCAGCGGGCTTGTGCCGGGGACCACGTACCACTTCGCAGTCAGTGCCATTGACATCGTTGACAACGAGAGCCCGTACAGTGAATCGCTGGAGGTCCAGACCCTGGCGGATGCTGTTCCGGGTGCACCGACGGGACTGAATGCTGATTACGTCGGCTCTACGACCGCTGAATTCAGCTGGACCGCCCCTGGGGACGAGGACCTCGCGGGCTACAACATCTACATCGGCTTCACGGACGACTTCGAGCTGGCCGACGGCATCGTGCAGCAGGACGGACTCTACCTCTGGGAAGCCGGCACCCGCGATGACCTGCTGCCGCTGACTGAGTACTGGGCCAGGGTCACCGCAGTGGATATCTACAACCAGGAGAGCCTGCCCAGCGGGAGCATCGGCTTCATGACGGTCGCCAACGCGGAGCCGCAGGTGGACTGGATCAACACCCCCGGCTTCGTCCAGAAGAGCGTTGAGACGATCTTCGACCCGAAGCCGACAATTGACCCTGACAACGACGTGAACCAGCTGGAATTCGCCTGGGATTTTGACAATGACGATGTGGCCGACTTCACCACCACCGGCCCCGAACTGGTCTACTGGACCTGGGATGAGCTGGGCGACTACCCCGTCAGCCTGACGGTCAGCGATCCGTTCAATTCGGTCGAGCTGGTGCGCACGATCACCGTCAACAGGCATTTCAAGCGCTACAACTTCGGTTATGGCGATGGCTACTACGCCACCGTGCAGCAGGTTGCCACCGACCCGGAGAGTGGCACCGCAGCCGTGCTTGTCACGGACGAACTGGTGGAATCGCAGATCAAGTACTTCAACGGGTCAGGCTGGTCCACCATCGAAACGGTCCCGGAGAACGTGCGCTCCATCGCGGTCTCCTCCGAGGGCATATCCGCCCTGAGCGTGGTGACTGAGGCCACGGGCTTCGACTGGACGATCCGCCACTACAACGGCAGCTGGCAGGTGGTCCGGTCCGGAACGGTCTCATCCAGTCCGAATTCCCCGGCTGTCTACTATTCCCAGCTGGCGACATCAAGCGGGGGCCGGCATTCGCTTGCCATCGTCTGGGCTCCGGTCATCGAGGGCAACCCCACAATAACGCTGCGCCTGCTGGCAATCCACGAGAAGGCGGACGGCACGGTTTCGGAATCCGAGCTGTACAACGGCACCCGATCGGGTAGCAGCTATGCCTGCAGCGCTATCGCCCGTGATGAAAATGCCACATTCATCCTTGACAACGTCACGAACAACCCTGATCTCAACATGTGGCGGATTGACGACTCGGGCAGCAGCCTGATCCCGGCCGTGCAGACGGTCAGCGGACTGATCACGGAGATGCAGATGACCCGCAAGCCTGGCGTTGCGGACCAGGTGCACTGGGTCGCGCTCAACGCCGCAGGGCGCTTCCATTACGGGGACAACTACGGAGCAGCGAACGGCGCAGGGCAGTTCCATGATGCCGGTGCCGGCGAGTACGGCATCTCGGGCAGCGCGCCGCTGACTGACAACGAAGGAATGTTCTACTGGACGAAGCTCGGATCCGACGGCCTGGAAGGCATCGGGGGCTACAGTTCCACGACGGATACCGAACACAGCTTCGGTGCCGCACGGGGATACGCCTCGAGCGGCTGCGGTGCATGGCATGCCGGCCCCTCTGGCAGCGGCATCCTCCTTGCGGTCAATGAAAGCAGGGACGGTGAGGTGTTCACGCGGCTGCTGAACGATGACCAGAACCTGGAAACCACCACGATGTATGAGCCGGCCGGCGATGCATCAGTGTTCAGCAGGTCGGCCCCGATCGTCTTCCCTGACAACACCATCTACAACCTGCACCAGATGCGCTATCCATCCATCCTGGTCGGCAGCATCCTGCCGACTGATGGCACGAAGCACACCTTCTTCCATGGCAGTGACACCTATGTGGTGCCCAACGATGCCTGCCACACGATGAACTTCGACGAGTATCTGGTGGCCAGCCAGATTGACGACGACAAGCTGCTTGTCAACAGGATGATGCGCTGGCAGTCAACGGGCGAGGAGAGCCTCTACGTCAGCGACGCCACGCTGCCGGAAATATGCTACAGCCCGGGCTCGGGGGCGGTGATGCTCGTCTACACCTCGGCGGACGGCCTTGAGCTGATGAGCCGCAGCTGGGCGCTCGGCAGCTGGAGCAGCGCGGTGCAGATTGCCAGCAGCGCCACGCCGATCAGGCGCCTGAAGCTGGCTCCGCGCCATGATGGTGAGTATGGCCTGGTCTGGGCCAGTGAAGGCAACCAGCTGAGGTTCCAGGAGACGCAGTCCGGCGTGTGGAACAGCGCAGGCACGATCTACAGTGGTGCGCTGAACCTTGTCACATCCTATGTCGGCATTGACTACAACTCTGACAACCGTGCCGCCGTCGTGGCCCAGCGTGACGGGGCGGGGATCTGGGTCGGCCTGATTCCGGATGGCGGTTCAGTCAGCTGGGAGGAGGCGGACCCGCTGACCGGGGAGATCGCCTTCAGCCTCGGCGTGGCTCATGGCAGCAGTCCGGACCCGATCATCCTCTACCAGAAGGATGTGAGTTTCCTGCTCAACTCCAAGCTGTACATCAATGAGCGCATCAATGGCAACTGGGTCGCGCTCGGGGCCGCCCCGAACATTGACATCATCGGCATCCCGCTGGGCTTCGCCAGGGATTTCCTCGGCAACGTGATCGTGAGCGGCATCGATGCCACCGACCCGTTCCGGGCCCTCTGCGTCATCTATTATGACTAGGATGAAACCGGGCTGGATGACACGATGAGGATTGCCGGGATTGACCCTGGCTACCACCGCTGCGGCTGGGCCGTCCTTGAGATCACCCGGGCCGGCGGGATGCTGCACGGCTCAGGTACGATCGTGGCCGAGGCCGGACAGGACATGGCGCGGCGCCTGAACCTGATCGCGGAGGGCATTGACCAGCTGATCAGCCTGTGGCAACCTGATGTGATGGCAGTCGAGGAGCTGTTCTTCGTCAAGAACGTCAAGACCGGGATCGGCGTGGCCCAGGCCCGCGGCGTGGTGCTGCAGCGCGCGGCCGCAGCGGGCATCCGCGTGGAGGAATACCCCCCGAGCATGATCAAGAACCAGCTGACCGGCAGTGGCAATGCCGACAAGAAGCAGGTGGAGTACATGGTGCGGCGCCTGTTCGAGATGCCCGATGACAACCAGCTCGATGACGAGCTGGACGCGATCGCCGTGGCGGTCTGCCAGGCGATGCGCAGCGGGATCCCGGAGCAGCTGCGTTGATCGCCTCCCTGCACGGCACGGTTGCCGACATCCCGGCGGAGGGCCTCGTGTACCTCAGCTGCGGCCCCGTCACACTGGAGCTGCACATGCCTGCGAGTCAGGCCCTGCGCCTGCACAGCGGCGAAACCCTGCGCCTGCACACGCACTTCCACTTCAGCAGCAGCGCGGACATGCTGCGGCTTTACGCCTTCCAGCGCTCAGACGAGCGCGACCTGTTCGTGATGCTGCTGAGCGCCAGCGGTGTCGGTCCGCGGGTGGCACTGAGCCTGATGGACCTCGGCTTCGGCGGTCTTGTACGTGCGATCATCGACGCCGATGAAAAGACACTGAGCAGCGCAACCGGAGTGGGTCGCAAGCTGGCCCAGAAGATCGGCGTGGAACTGTCTGACAAGGTTGCCAAGCGCTTCGGACAACATGCCGGGGAAGCATCCGGCACAGGCCGTCCCGCACAGGACGACAACACTGAACAGGCGATCGAGGCGATATGTGCGCTGGGATTCACCCGGGCCCAGGCCGAGGACAGTCTCTCCTCCGCACTGGCGGATGGGGAAGCGGAAACAGCCGTGCTTGTGCGGCGCATGCTTGCCTGGCTGTCGCGGAACTGAGGCGGAGGAACCAAATGAACTGTCTGCACTGCAACGCACAGAACCCCGAGGACGCCATGTTCTGCGGTGAATGCGGCCGCCGCTTCGGGGAGGAACTGCCCCAGGCCCAGCAGGCGGGTCCGCCCCCTTCTCCGCCGCCGCCACCCGCGCCACCCCTGCCTCCCACTGCAGATCCCGGCCCTGCCGGCTACAGCGCGGGTCCGGCAACGACTCCGCTGGCCCCGCCTCCTTCCATGGCCGGCTACGTCCAGCGCAACAATACAAGCGGCACCGGTCCACAGGCGATTCTGCCGGATGAAGCCAACGGCTGGACCTTCGCCGGCTGCCTGCCATTCGGACTCTATGCCTTCACCCACAACATGGCGGGCTGGGGCGCATTGAGCTGCCTTGGGACGGTGATTCCGCCCCTGCACTGGGTCTACTTCTTCGTGATCGGGGCCAGCGGCCGGCAGATGGCCTGGAAGATGCGCCAGTTCAGTGACATCGAGAGCTACAAGGGCACGATGCAGGCCTGGAACATCGCCGGGATGATATGGCTCGGGATCAGCATCGGGTACTGGATCCTGATGGGGATGATTTCAGCTTTCGATCCCTCCAGCAGCACGAACCTTCTCAACATCATTCAGTAATCGAGACCGGCCGCGTTTTGCCGGCTGCCCGCCTTGCCCGATTATGAATATTACAATGGCTGGGACAGTCCATAATCCCCGTACTTCAGGGAGAACTCATGGCTAGCAGGAAGAGTGAACAGACAGCGGAGCGCAGCACATTCGGACGCGTGGTGAGCGTGATCAACACCCTGACCTGGCTGCTCGTGCTGGGCAGCCTCGTGATGGTTCTGCTCGGCCTGCTGAATTTCCGCAGCGCCTACTTCGACGTGCGCGATGACATGCACACGCTCGTGGAGACGGATGTCACGGACAGCCAGGCCACGCGCATCTATGCCCGGGACTACGACCCGGCAACGGGTGAAGGTACCCTGCTCGGCATCGCCGCCGAGGAGAACCGCAAGGACGTCGACTTCTACGAGCTGCCGCCGATGCTGGTGGCCTGCCTGCTGTCCACGGAGGACCACCGCTTCTACCGCCACCGCGGCGTGGACATCCTCGGCACGGGCCGCGCGGTCATGCGCGGCGTATCCAGCAACAGTGACATCCGCGGCACCTCGACGATCACCCAGCAGCTGGCGCGCAACGTCTATCTCGCCAACATCAAGAGCGAGAAGAGCCTGAACCGCAAGGCCCAGGAAGCCGTGCTGGCGATGGAGCTCGAACAGCAGCTCACCAAGAACGAGATCATCGAACGCTATCTCAATCACGTCTACCTCGGTAACCACAGCTACGGTGTGAAGGCCGCGGCCGAGAATTACTTCGGCAAGGACCTGAACGAGCTGAGCCTGGCGGAGTGCGCGCTGCTGGCCGGACTGCCGCAGCAGCCCAGCGCCTACAACCCCGCCGATCCCGACAAGCAGAAACGCGCCAAGGAGCGCCGCGACACGGTGCTGAACCTGCTGGATTCACGCCTGGATGAGGGCTTCCTCGAGGAGCTGGCCGCCGAGGATCCGAAGATGTTCGGCAGCATGGAGATCACCCACGCCGTAGTGCAGGAAGCACTCAAGGCCCCGATCGAGGTCAACGTCAAGCGCGGCAGCAACCGCCTGCGCTATCCCTATTTCACGACCTACGTGATTGACAACGTGCTCGAGGAGCGCTACAAGCGCGAGAACGTGCGGCGTGAGGGCATGACCGTCGTCACCACGCTCGACCCGCAGTACCAGAGCTGGGCGGAGCAGATCGTCAAGGAGAAGGTTGACAGCCAGCGCAAGAACAAGAAGGTCAGCCAGGCCGTGCTGATGCTCCTCGATGCGAAGACCGGCGAGGTGCTGGCCAATGTCGGCGGCTATGAATGGGGTGCGCCGAACCGCTTCGGCGAGCCCGACAGCTTCAACCGCGGTTTCCTGATGCGCCGCCAGGTGGGCAGTTCCTTCAAGCCCTTCACCTATGCCACGGCCTATGAGCAGGGCATCAGCCCCAGCGCACTGATCTGGGATGGCCCCAACAAGGAAATCAGCGCCCAGATGCACAGGGAATGGCCGAAGAATTCTGACGGCAACTATCTGGGCTGGCTTAGTGTGGCCCGGGCCCTGCAGGGTTCACGCAATGCTGCAGCTGTGGATCTGATCCACAACTTCTGCGGCGAGGAATCAGTGATCAATACCTGCCGCAAGCTGGGGATCGAGGCCGAACTGGAGCCGGTGCCGGCCATGACGCTAGGTGTGCACGACATTCAGCCCATTGAAATGGCGGAAGCCTACACGGTCTTCCCGAACATGGGCACACATATCCAGCATGAAGTGATCCGCCAGGTCTATAACCAGAACGGCTTCAAGATCGAGGACAATGTCAGCCCCGGGGCGATTCAGCGCCGCAGCAATGAAGCCCTGACCCAGAACACGGCCTGGACGATGGTCAACAACATGATGCTGGTTGTCAATGCGGGCACCGGCACCCGGGCCAAACTCAAGAGCTATGAGGTCGGAGGCAAGACCGGCACCTGTGATGACTACCGCGATGCCTGGTTCGTGGGCTATACCCCGGAGCTGATCTGTGCCGTCTGGGTTGGCAATGATGACCATGCCGTTGCCATGAACACGATGTTCGGTGGCCATCTTCCTGCTGAAATCTGGCATGACTTCATGGTCAAGATCCTCACTCCCGTGGAGGAAAAACGCGACGAGAATGGCAATCTGATCCACTCCGCCTATACCCCGCGCTATACCCAGAAGGAGTTTGTCAAACCCGAAGGGGCGATCTTCAATGGCTTCGCCGGACTTTCCGGCGGCTCCAAGCTCATCAAGACCGAGGAAGGTGAGTGGATGACGGAGGAGGAACAGAAGCAGGCCGAGGAGCAGAAGAAGCAGGCCGAGCAGCAGGGCAACGGCCTCCCGGATGAGTTCTACACGCCCTGGGAGCCCGGCCAGGACCTCGGCGGCAGCATCTTCTAGCTGGGGATATTTCGATGGCGGTGAAACTATTGCCGCCCGGATCCGGTATACAGGTGGTGAGGAATCCCAACATCACCTGCCCGTTCTGTGAGGAGTGCACCCTGGCTTCCGCGAACGTCTGCCGCAAGTGCGGCTTCCCCTTCAGCTGTGACATTTCGGAATACGGACGCTCCCCGCTCCGCCGGGTGGTCGGGCATACCTGGAAGATCCTGCTCGTGATCGCCGCAATTGCCTTCGCGGTTACCGGCGGAACCTTCTTCAACACCAGCACCGAGAATTATCAGGGCCTGACAGCGGCCCTGATCAACAACCTGACCCCGGACACTGACAGCGGCATCCCGATCACTGGCCCGCAGGACTTCGTGCATCGCACGCAGATGGCGCTCGGGCTGCTGGAGAGCCGCTCGCCGCACTTCTACTTCCGCATGCAGCAGTACGTGACGGAGATCGAGTATTTCAGTGGCAACGAGCTGGACGTGGGCGACCGCCAGGTGCCGCTGGAAGGCATCGGCGCGGTCTCGACACCGAGCACCGGGCATGTGCTCGTGTTGTCAGGCACCGCCTACAACTCCGGCCTGCACAACTACTACGACCGCGACATCTTCGTCTACGCCGGAGTGCTCGTGCATGAGCTGCGCCACATCGAGCTGCATGCCTTCAATCAGGCCCCGGGCGGCTGGGAGGAGGAGAAGCTCTGTGAGGAGGCAGCCTACGCGGCGATCAGGCAGATGGATGCCCCGGGCGGCGTGCAGGCCAATTACCAGATGTATCTTGTCAACCCGCAGGCCAACCGCTACCAGCACTGGTACGACTGGTACCGCAACTTCGACTGAGCCGCGTCACTCCCCGGCGGGCGGCTCGGCGTTGCCAGCGTCTGGATCAGGCTGCGGCTCGCTGCGCCCCGCGCCGAGCATGGCATCGAACTTCAGGCTCTGCAGCACATCGTCACAGGCATCGCGCTGGCCCTCGTCCAGCGGGGCAGCACTCACGGTCTGGAAGAAGAACAGGTCGTTGTCATTGAAGAACACCCAGCCCTCGATGTGGATCCTGTCTCCCCGGCCGACGCCGTCACGCACTTCCTCCGGGAAGTATGCGGGCAGGCGCGGGCTGTCCTCGGTGACGCGGTAGCTGAGCTTCTGGTGCACGGCCAGCCGGCCATCCACCTGCCAGTCCTCGTACAGCGGCTCGCCGTCGGGCTCGAGCTGGTAGTACTTCTCCAGCCCCTCCATGTGCATCACGCCCAGCCAGTCGTAGAGCGCACTGACCGGTTCGGCGTGCAGCAGCGTTGCCATTCCGCGGATGCGCTTGCCCTGCATGTTCCAGCCTTCGCCCTCCAGCAGGAAGGGGAATTCGGCGTTGTCAATGAAGGGGCCGACCGTAAAGTAGCGCGCGTCATAGCTGAAGCGCACGTCGAGGTTGGGGTTTGAGCCCTGCTGCATGCGCGGGCTGCCACCGGGACCGCGCCCGCCGCCGCCGCGTGGGCTGAGCACGAGCCAGACCAGCGCCAGGACGAGGATTCCCGCCAGCAGCGCGGCCACGATCTTCAGACGGCCAGCCCCCATCAGCCCTCGCCTCCAGCGCGCTCGAGCTCGGGATGGCGTTTGACGACGGCTCCGAGGATGCCGTTGATGAAGCGTCCGGCCTCATGCTCGCCGTAGGTCTTCACCAGTTCCAGTGCTTCATTGATCACGATCCGGTACTCCGTGCCGACGTACAGCATCTCCGCATACGCCAGCTGCAGGATGATCTTCTCCGGCAGGCCGATGCGCTCATAGCTCCAGTCCGTCGGATAGCGCGAGAGCTCGGCGTCGATGTGCTGCTCATGCTTCTTGACCGCTTCCACGAGCTGGCGCACGAAATCGGCACTGGACCCGCTGAAGCTGCCGCGGACGTAGCCCTCCTCGTCCGGGTCATCCATGTAGAGTACAGACACCTCCGGATCGCTGATTGTTCTCTCCAGCGCGGAGGCGGGATCCAGCGCGGGATGCTGGGACAGCTCGAACAGCAGTTCGAAGGCCTTGCGCCGCGAGCGGCGGCGACCGGCATCAGATCCCGGCATGGGTCAGCTCCAGATATTTCAAGGTACGCATTGGCCGCCGAAGTTATATAGTCCGCGTGAATAATCGTCAATCCGCTGCAGGCGGGTCGCGGGGCGGCCGATGGGGAAATGGGCGGCTCTGCCCGCCTGCTGAACCAAAGGTGCAAGGAGGCACGGCATGGACATCAGCAGTGCGATTGACATGGCCCAGGGATTTGCCAACAGGAACGTCGAAGCGGCGAAACTGTCGGCGACCATCTCCCAGGTCAAGAAGCACATGGACCTGCAGCAGAGCGTGGTGGCGCAGCTGCTGGCCAGCCTGCCGGACGTCAGTCCGGAGGGCGTGGGCGGCAACATCGACATCACGGCCTGAGGCCGGGTCCCGCAACCGGCGGGCGGGGGAGACTCCGCCTGCCGGGGAATCTTCATCTCCACCACGCAGTTCGCTGCCGGCACTGAACTACCCCGCTTGCCAGTTCCACGCTTGTTATACTGGCCGCAGTCAATTCCGGGAGAGATTCATGCGCAAGCTTCTGATTGCATTAGCCTCAGTCTCCATTAGTTGCCTACTGGCCTCCTGCGGGGCTCAGCAGGGCTCTGTTGATGGTTCGATTTCACCTGCATCGCAGGCCAACGAGTTTGGATTCGAGCCAGCCCCGCAGACCGGCTTTCCCACCAAGCTGCCTGAAGATGAGCTTCAGCCCTGGGAATCCGAAACGCGCTCCACCAATGGTGTGGACAGCAACAGTGATTTCACGGCCGGCCGCGACTGGTTCAGCACCAGTTCCAGCGGTGTCAGCGAGAATGGGGAGGCTGCGCATCTTGAAGGCGGGCAGCCGGGCTCAAGTTACGGCATCTGGCGCATCCCGCTGGGCGGAGAACAGCCCGGCACCATCTCCCTGGATGTCAACCTGCTTGACAATGGATCTGCAGCGGCGTCAGAATTCTATGTAGGTATCGCCAACTATGCCAGCGGCAGGTGGGACTGGCACGGGCCGTTTGCTGACAGTCATGTGCGGCTCAGCACGGCGGAGGTGATCCGCAATGGCGGGAACTACCTGTCGACGGTGCAGAACACATTCGTATCAGTACTCGTCAGCGGCAGCAACAAGGTGGATGTGATTGGCATCAGCCTGAATCCGTATGACGGATCCGATGGCAATGCTCCCGGGATCCCTGACGGACTTGTGGCAACCTCGGTCGCAGGCGGGCTGGAGCTGCAGTGGAATCCGGTGATTGCTGACGACCTGGCAGGCTACCGCATCTTCCATTCCGGCAGGCAATTCATCAATCCGCATTCCGCAGGCGTCAGGCAGCTAGATTCCCTGGAAGGATCCACGCGCATGCTGCTGGAAACCGATGAAGATTCCGCATTCGTGCGAATTGCGGCGATTGACCACAACGCTAACGAAAGCAGTGTCAGCCAGCTTGTCAGTGGCAAGCCCCTGGCTGGCGGCATTCCGCAGCTGCTGGTCACAACCGACAGCACCGGCGGACTGCTCGGCAGCCCCGCCACTCTCATTTTCTCCGGTGCTGACAGCTTCGACATCGACAGCAACGGTGATGGTATCTTTGATGTGACTGGAAACACCAGTGGCGCGGCGGTGATTGACACCGGCAACACCGGCATCATCCGTCCACGGGTGCGTGGCACAGGCAGCGGCGGCGAAGCCGTGGCGCTCGGTGCCGTCTCACTGGTGATCACGGGCAACAGCCGCCCGCTGGCCAGTGCGACAGCCAGTCCCCAGTCCGGCAAGGCACCGCTTGGTGTGACATTCACGGGAAGCGCGGAGGATGCCGAGGATGACGCATCCGCGCTGATCTATGCCTGGGACTTTGATGGCGACGGCATCTATGAGGCCGGCACGGACTCCCTCACACCGGCTGCCCAGAATTACAGCACTCCCGGCATCTACAACGTGAAGTTCAGGGTGACTGACAGCCAGGGAGCCAGCGATGTAGACACGGTCAGCGTGCTGGTGACGGACCCGGACAACCAGGCACCGGTGGCAGATCTGCAGGCCAACTCGGTCAGTGGAATCGTTCCGCTGGATATCGCGTTTGATGCTTCCGGCAGCTCTGACAGTGACGGCAACATCATCCTGTACGAGTGGGATTTCAATAACGACGGAATATTCGACGCCAGCAGTGACAGCCCGATGGTCAGCAATACCTATAGCGAAGCCGGCGTCTTTGAATGCCGGGTGCGTGTGACTGACAACTCATTCGCAACGGACACGGACGTATTGGGCATCATGGCCAATTCGGCGGACGGACTCGGACCGGTTGCCGGGTTCCAGGTGAGGCCAAACCTGGCACTTACGGGTCAGCAGATCACCTTCGACGGTTCCGCTTCGTTCAGCCAGCGCGGAACCATTGAGCTGTACCAATGGGATTTCAACGGTGACGGTGTCTGGGATGCAAGCGGCAATGCGGATACTGCATTGTCCAGCATCGCAGTGCAGGGTGATTACACTGCCCGCTTGCGTGTGACGGACAGCTTCGGGGCTACGGAAGAAGTCGAAGTCACATACTCCGTTTCCAACACTGTGTATTCCCAGTTCGGCTGGAATGGATTGAACTGGAACCAGAGTCCGTATTACGGCCCGACAACCAACAACCTGCGCTGGGATTTCACATTTGGTGATGACATAGACGGCGGTGGTGTTTCGATTGCCAGTGACGGCACGCTTTACGTGCCAAGCTGGGATAACAGCCTGCATGCCCTCAATCCGGATGGCACAGAGAAATGGGCGTATGGGACTCCCAGTAATCTGTTTTCCACCCCATCCATCTCTGCAGACGGCACGATCTACTTTACAACCAGCTTTAACAAGGTTTTTGCCCTGCATCCAAATGGCGACCTTAAATGGAAGTTTTCGTCTGACACAAACTCCTGGGGTGGGATAAAACTGGATCGAAATGGGAACCTTCTGCATCTTTCCACGGCTGGAACGCTCTACTGCATCCGTCCTGACGGGACTGAGAAGTGGAAATATGAAAGTAACACGGGTACTGCGATCTATGGTTATGTCGCAATCTCACCGGAAGGAGTTATGTATTTTGGCGACCCGGATGGGAGGCTGATCGCCATCAATCCGGACGGCAGCTTCCGCTGGGAAGTTACCCTGTCAACCAGTTCCTATTCCTCCCCGATGATCGGATATGATGGCACGATTTATGTCGGTGGCGGCAGTTCAGCCAAGCTCTATGCCGTCGATCCGGAGGGCAATATTCTCTGGAGCTTCGATACATCCGCCAACGTTCGCTGCACACCTGCGCTTTTGATAGATGGCAGGATCCTCATCGGTGACGATGGTGGTGATTTCTATTGCGTGCTGCCTGATGGCAGCGAAAGCTGGTCACTTTCTCTGGGTGTCGAACTGAGGACGCAGGCACTGGTGGATGCAGCCAACAACATCTACATCGGAAACAGTTCAGGGACCTTCTACTGCCTGGATTCAAATGGAAATGAGGTCTGGAGCTCCAACCTACCCGGTGGATGGATATCAGCAAGCCCGTCGATCGGAGCGGACGGCACTGTCTACATCGGATCCTGGGATAACAAGCTGTACGCCTTCGGCCCGACGCCCTAGCCCCCCGCAGTCCCCGCCAGCCAGTCCCGGGCCTCGCGCAGTACCGCGGCCTCATTGAGGCTGAGCACCTCGCGGTCGCGCATCAGCAGGCGGCCATTGGCAATCGTATGGCGCACGTCCGCCGCCTGTGAGCTGTAGGCCAGGTAGCTGTAGACCGCGCTCTCGTGGGTGTAGCGCGGAGTGGTGTGCGGCGTTGCCAGGTCGATCACGCAGATGTCCGCGAGCTTCCCGGGAGCAAGCGTGCCGAAGCGTCTGTCGCCGAGGGCCGCAGCGCCGCCGGATGTCGCCAGCTGCACTGCCCTGTGCGCCGGCATGGCCTCGGCATCCAGCAGGATGCCCTTCGGCAGCAGGGCCGCAAGGTGCAGCTCCTCCCAGAGGTCGAGGTTGTTGTTGCTGGCCGCACCATCCGTACCCAGCCCGACATTCACACCGGCCTGCAGCATGGCAACCGTCGGGGCCACGCCGCTGGCCAGCTTCAGATTGCTGGCCGGGCAGTGGCAGGCTCCGCAGCCATGGCTGGCCATCAGCTCCATGTCCGGCTGCTCCACCCAGACACAGTGCGCCCCGAGCGTGCGCGGACCGAGCACCCCGAGCCGCGCCAGCCCGGCGGTCGGGCTTTCGCCCGGCTGCAGCCATTCGGTGAGTCCCGGCTCGGCATTCGTCTCCTGCAGGTGGATGTGGAACAGCAGGCCGTACTCACGCGAGAGGCCGTGCAGCGTTGTCAGAATCTCCGGCGTGCAGGTATAGGGGGCATGGCAGGCTACGGCGGGCTCGATCAGCGGATGCCCTTTATACTCCGCGATCAGCTGCTTCTCCAGCTCCATGCCGTCCTGCCAGCTGGCGGCGCTCGGCGTCGGGAACTGGATCACACCCTCGCTGATCAGCCCGCGCATCCCGCTGTCGGCCACGGCGCTGGCAACGCTGGCAGCGAAGAGGTACATGTCATTCACGCAGGTCACGCCGCTGCGGATGCTTTCCAGGCAGGCCAGGCGCGAGGCGTGGTAGCAGAACTCCGGCGAGAGGTGCCGGCCTTCGGCGGGCCAGATATGCTCATTGAGCCAGGTCAGGAGCGGCAGGTCATCCGCCAGGCCGCGGAAATAGACCATCGGCAGGTGCGTATGCGCATTCACGAGCCCCGGCATTACCACGCAACCGCTGCAGTCCAGCACCTCGTCGTAGCCGCTGACCGGCGGGCACTCGGACATCGTCCCCAGCGCCGTGATCAGCGCGCCCTCCGTTGCCACATAGCCCGGGCTGTACTGGCGCAGCTCGCCGTCCATCGTCAGTACGCTTGCATTCTGAAGCAGGATCCTGCCTGAGGAATTTGACATGCAGGGATTCTACCAGTTCAGTGCGGCAGCGGGGGAACTGGGTTAGACTGACGGTCTGGACGCCCTGCGCAGACAGTTTCATGAGACGGATCCCGCCGAGCCAGCGCTGATGCCGCTGCAGCGCTGGGGCAGCTTCGCGCTGGCCGCCTCCACGCGCCAGCCGGGGCTGAAGCTGCATTGCGCAAATGGCGGTGAAATCGCCTGGCATCCGCCGCTCAGCCCGCTCGGTAGCGCGCTTGTGCTGGGTGACCCGCTCTGCTCAGCGGCACAGCGCCCTGCCCTGCTGGCGGACTTCCTCCAGGCCCAGCCGCGCGCGGCCTTCTTCCAGGTCAGCGCAGCCTCGGCGCTGGAGCTGCAGAAGCTGGGCTTCCACTGCACACCGCTGGGCTTTGAAAGCTGGATCTCCCTGCCGGACTGGCATCTGCGGGGCCAGGCCCGCAAGTACCTGCGCTTCGTGCTGAGCCGGGCCCGGCGTATGGGCGTGACGCTGCAGGATTGGCCGGACTACCGCGAGCGGATGGCTGAACTGCAGGAGATCAGCCGGAGCTGGCTGGAATTCCGCCGCCGCAATGCCCGGGAGCTGCACTTCCTCGCGCGCCCACTGGACAGCTGTCATGACCCGCTGACACGCTGCTTCGTTGCCAGACGCGCGGGCCGCGTGATCGCCTTCGTGGTCTTCGACCCGCTCTATGAGGAGGGCCAGCTCACAGGCTATGCCGCTTCGCTGCTGCGCGCGTGCGAACTCGGGAGTGTGGGCTGGCAGGATTACATCGTGCTCGGGGCGATGCAGCATTTCCGCATGCGCGGCCTCTCCTGGCTGACACTCGGGCTCTCGCCCTTCGCCCCGGCAGCGGCACATCCGGATCTGGCAGGCTCGGCTGCCACGCGGGCGATCTTCCAGTGGTGGCATGAGCATGGCAACTGGCTCTACAACTTCCGCGGAGTGGGTTTCCACAAGCGCTACTATCCGGCCGAGCGGCGTACGATGTACTTCTGTTCCCGCCAGGCCCTGCCGCTGATGGAACTGCGCGATGCCCTGGCGGCGATGCAGGTCAGCCCGCTGGCGCGGCTCAGTGGCCACCTGCGCACGAGCCTGGAGCAGCTATCCCGCTGAAGCCTTCTCGAGCCCCAGCTCAGACGCCAGCTCCTCAAGATGGCTGAGGATTTCCTCACGCGCCTCGCGGTAGATCTCCAGTCGCTCTTCATCGGTGCCGATCGCGTTGTAGGGATCGAAGATGTACCAGATATGCTGGCCTACGCCCTCGGGCAGCGGGCCGCTGTGGTTGCGGGCCGTCTCGCCGATCAGGATCACGTGGTCGAATTGGCTCAGGTCGAGGTCGTGCACATCCTGGCCGCTGAAGCCCTCGGCACTGCCGCCGGCCTCGGTGATCACCCGCGCGCTGAGCGGCTGCAGCTCGTAAAGCGGCATCACGCCGGCGCTCTGCCATTCATGCTCGGGGTAGAGTCTGCGCGCCAGCCGCTCCGCAATCGGGCTGCGGCAGGTATTCCCGGTACAGACGAACAGGAAGCGCATGGACTCAGTTATACACCCGAAGCCCGGCGATTGATTCAATCAGGGGGAGCGCAGAAGGGGAGAAACAAGGAAACTCACCTGCCATAGCCGACCGGGGCCGGCCATAGCAAATGAGTTGTCATTCTGCTTATCGGCGTGGCCGGAGCTGACTTGAGAGATCAGGCCTGCTGGCTCAGGCCGTCGAGGAACTGCTGCACCAGGCCGCGCTCCTCCAGCAGTTCAATGATGCCGTCGACATCCAAAAGCTCCTGGCTTTCACTGTCATAGCCGGTCTGCTCCAGCCGCAGCTTCGACTGGTCGGGCGGGCTGAGCGGCTCCACCATGAAGTGGTCGGCGAACTCCGTGGAGTGCAGGCCTTCCTCGGGCGTCATCAGCGCCTCGCAGAGCTTCTCGCCGGGCAGCAGGCCGATCTCATTGATGGCAATCGCCTGCGGGTCATGGCCGAAGCGCGGGGCGTAGATCCGGATCAGGGCCGTGACGAGGTCTATGATGCACATCACCGGCATCTTAAGGATGAAGATCTCGCCGGAGCGCGCGGAGAGCGAAGCCTTCAGCGCCAGCTCCACCGCGTCGGGAATGCTCATGAAGAAGCGCCGCATCTGCGGGTGCGTGATCGTCACCGGGCCGCCCTGGCGGATCTGCTCGATGAACATCGGGATCGCGCTGCCGCGGCTGGCCAGCACGTTGCCGAAGCGGATCACACCGAAGCGCGTGCGGCGGTCACCCTTGTACTGGCTGGCGGAGAGGATCATGCGCTCGGCCAGCAGCTTGGTGGCACCCATTGTGTTCGTGGGGCTGACGGCCTTGTCCGTGCTGATCCCGACGAGCAGTTCCATGTTGTAGTTGAGTGCGGCCTCGACGAGGTTCTGCGTGCCGAGGACATTGGTCTTGACCGCCTCAAAGGGGTTGTACTCGCAGATGGCAACGTGCTTCAGCGCCGAGGCGTGGAACACCACGTCGACACCTTCGCAGGCCCGCATCAGGCGGTCGCGGTCACGCACGTCGCCGATCAGGTAGCGCAGGTCCCCGCGCTCACCGAGTTCGCGGCGCATGGCGTACTGGTTGTATTCGTTGCGGCTCAGCACGCGCACGACGCGCGGCTTGTACTGCAGCACCTGGTTGACGATCTCGCGGCCGATGCTGCCCGTGCCTCCGGTGACCAGCACCGTGCGGTTGCCCAGCGCCTCCTCCAGTGTGCGCGGGATGCGCATCGGATTGAAGCGTTCGCTGGCTGCCTTGTTGGCGGCCTCGACCTCACGGATCCTGTCCTCGGGAAGCATTGCGCCTAGTTTATCGGCTGTTCCACAAATCATCTGCAGGATCAATGCAGGTGTATGGTGAAAAAGCGGCAGTACAGTACTGTCGGCGGAGTGTCTTTCGTGGAAGAATGGACTGCGGGCGACTGGGGCCGGCGATCTTCAACCGTGGGGTAATGAACGATGAGTTTCCCGATAGACCTTGAGTTGCCGGCCGGCGCGGATTCACTGCTGCGTGAAAGCCTGATCGAGGAAGGCATTGAGCTGCACAGGATCAGCTTCCGGCACGCCAGCGACCGTCAGGAAATGCAGGGCCTGATGAGCCGGCTGCTGGGTGGGCATGGCTACACGGAGGCCGACTGCCGCAGCCTGCTGGAGGATGAAATTGAAGACTGGACCGTCTTTGAACACCCCAGCAGCGACGTGCTGGTGATCTTCTCCGAGGATCCCCTGCGCGAAGGGGCATTCCTGCTGTTGTCCTGTCCGCATCCGCAGCGCCAGGGGTGATAGAGTAGTGGCATCCCACTCGGCCCTGAGGCCGGAGTAAATGATGCACAAGCTGTTTCTGGCAATCCTGTTGCTTCTGTCACTGGCGTCCTGCCAGAAACCCGGTGTGCCTGTCCCGGCGGACTTCCCCGTACAGATCACCCTGCCTGCCGGTTCGGAGATCGGCAGCAATCCCGGTGGGGATATTGCCGAGCGCGCCGCTTCGGCCGTGAACATGCATATCGTGACCTTCACCTGCAGCGATGGTGAGGAGAAGGTCAAGGCCTACATTGCCGATCAGCTCAAGCAGAAGGGCTACCAGAAGGTGATGATTCCCGGAATGAGCAATGCCGCGCAGGATGCCTACACCCAGGAGGGCTCTGACGTGATGGTCAGCATCACGGGCTCCGGCGGGGATATGTACACGCTCATGTCCATGGAAATGCCGAAGCTTCCGAACTTCGGTTCCTGAGCGGATGAAGCATCGCGAAACCATCAGGCCAGCCCACTGCGTCAAGCCCGGTATGCGGATTCCCTACATGCTGTGCACCCTGCTGCTGGCAATCCTGGCCTGCGGCTGCCGCGGCAATTCTGGCAAGGCTGCCGGTCCATTGCAGTTCCCGGCCAGCTGGCCCGAGCCGGCCATGAGCATCCCGCAGGGCATGGACAGCGCGGAGCTGTTCGCCTCGCTGGGCTACGACAGTGACGACGGCCGGACCGTGCAGGGCAAGCCGGCAGTGGGTGACTTCGACGGTGAACTGTGGGCGGTGGGCTTCGCCACGGACGACAGCTTCTCCGAGGTGCTGCAGCACTGGGAAGCGGACCTGAAGGCCGCTGGCTACTCCGTCGTAGAGAATGACGTGGAAAGCGCCTCCACCCGCGCGCTGGCCAGGCAGTACGTCAGTGCGGACAGGCGTATGATCATCGTGATCGTCAAGAGTGAGGATCGCAGCCGCGAAAGCGGGCGCACCCGCGGCGTTGTCAAGTTAAGCGTCTGCTCCGAGGACATCCCGCTCGACGGCATGCTGCGCCGGCTCTGATCCGCTCT
Source organism: bacterium (assembly GCA_020440605.1). Lineage (GTDB taxonomy): Bacteria > 4484-113 > 4484-113 > 4484-113 > JAFGCY01 > JAHEFU01. The sequence continues at coordinate 93,560 of JAGRNT010000001.1, forward strand.
GCTCCTCGGGCATGTGGAAGTCGCCGGGCTTCAGCGCTGCACCACTGCGCACTGAGAGCCTGAGCTCGCGGCCCAGCAGCGCCATCGCGTCCCGCGGTGAGATCCCGCTGCCCGGGCGCAGGAACTGCAGGTCCTCCTCACAGAGCACATGCCCGGCTCCGAGATCGCAGGCGTAGAAGGCACTGCGCCGCGCAATCACGGCGATCCCCTCCTCACTGTCCTGCATCTGCTTGACGCGGCGGCCCATCGCCTGCTCAATGGCACGGATGCCCTGCACCAGCTCGATGAGTTCCTTCGGGTCGCACGAGCCAGGTATGTCCGGGCCTTCCACATGCTTGTCGAGACAGAAGTGCTTCTCGATCACACAGGCCCCCATTCCCACGGCAGCGAAGCAGCACCAGTTGCCGATGCTGTGGTCCGAGAAGCCGACATCACAGCCGACCTCATCAGCGATTGCCAGCATGCTGCGCAGGCTGACCTGCGGGTAGGGCGTCGGGTACTGCGTCGTGCACTGCAGCATCACTACCTGCGGGCAGCCATGCTCGACCGCGGTTTCGTAGGCGCGCCAGACCTCATCCATGCTGCCCATCCCCGTACTGATGTACATCGGCTTGCGGCGCATGGCCACGGCGGCGATGAAGGGCAGGTTCGTCAGATCGCAGCTGGCGATCTTGTAGGCCGGCACATGCAGTTCCTCCAGCAGGCCCAGCATCTGCGTGTCAAAGGGCGTGGAGAGGAAGTCAATGTCATGTTCGCGGCAGAGTGCGCTGAGTTGTGCATGCTCCTCGCGTCCGAGTTCGAAACGTGAGAAGAAGGCATGCTGGTCCGCCGCCAGGCTGCCATGAGCCAGGCCCGATGCGGTGAAGCTCTGGAACTTGACGGCATCGGCACCCGCCGCCGCCGCCACGCGCACCATCTCTGCCGCGACCTGCATGTCCCCGCCGTGGTTGATGCCGGCCTCCGCGATCACGTATACCGGTCTGTGGTTGTCAAGCACCATGCTGCCTCCGCGCTGCATGGCGATTATATCGGCGCGATCCTGCCAGGGGAAGCATTAACGGGCAGTCAAATCGCGGTTGAAAGAGCATGAATGTACTTCCATTCGATTTGAAGGCTGGTTATATTCTGCGCAGCGGAGATTCCATTCAAAGGAAACCCGGTCCCGGAAAGGAGGGGCCGGTGGGGAGAAATATGCTGGATGCACTGCACAGGGACGTGACCTGGGCCACCCTCGAATACGGCATGCGCGGCCAGGCCCAGCGCGAGAACGCGATCGCCGTCAACGTCGACAACGCCAACACGCCGCACTACAAGCGTCTGGAGGTGGACTTCCTCAGCGGGCTGAAGGAAGCGCTGGCCTCCGGCGGCGACCGCACGCAGCTCAGCCAGGCGGTCCGTTCCGGCAGCACGCGGGAGTACGTGATCGAGGACGAGAGCTTCAACAACGACGAGAACAGCGTCGACATCGCCGCCGAGATGGGCCTGCTGGCCCGCAACAGCGTGGACCGCGCGACCAGCTACTCGCTGATGCAGAAGAAGCTGCGCACATACAAGATGGTCATGCGGGACGGGAGGTAAGCCATGAACGGACTGAACGCCCTTGACGCCGCCGCCAGCGGCATGAGTGCCAACCGCACCTGGCTCGACATCATCGCCGCCAACATGGCCAATGCCCAGACCAGCGTCGACCCCGGCGAGGACGGCTACCGCGCCGTGCGCCCGATCTTCCAGGCGATGATCGATGAGGAAATGCAGGTGCGCGGCGTGACCATCGACCGCTTCGAGGACAGCCAGGAGGAATGCCGCCAGGAATACCTGCCCGGCCATCGCCAGGCTGACGAGAATGACATGGTTACCTTTTCCAACGTGAACGTGATGCATGAAATGGCGGACATGCTCGTGGCCCAGCGCGCCTTCGAGGCCAATGCCACTGTGTTCGAGTCCGCCAAGGAAGGCGCGATGCGCCTGGTACAGCTTCTGCAGGCCTGACGGTCTGATCTGGCAACGGGGAGAATGGCATGAATGAATTGATCACCTGGCAGGGCAGCGGCAACACCCTGAAACAGGCAAAGGCCGCCACGACTCAGGTCGCGGAAGGCGGCGTGGACTTCGGCGCGACCATGAAGCAGCATCTGCAGGAACTGCGGGATGTCTACAACATGTCGGAAGGCGCGCAGCGCCAGTGGCAGCTCGGCGAAATGGACACGCAGACCGCGGTGATGCTCGTCAACAAGGCGGACCTGGCACTGACCTACACCATGGAACTGCGCAACAAGCTGCTGGAGGCATACCAGGAGCTGAGCCGGATGCAGGTCTGATAAGCCGGCCGCGGGGTAGCGGCACGGCAGGCGGCGCAGGCCGCCAAGGCACGGGAGATAAGGCGGAAGAGCAATGGAAAACGTGATGAAGATGCTGAGGGACTTCCTCGGCAGGATGACACCCACACAGCGGATCGTACTCGGCGTGGTGCCGCTGCTGGTGCTGATCGGCGCTGCGGTACTGATCTACCGCGTCGTCGGCTCGCCCCGGCAGAGCTTCCTCCTGTTCGCGGATGCGGACCAGGCGGAGGCCGTGGAGGTGATGCAGTCGCTGGATACCGACGGCGTGGAGTACGTTGTCAAACAGGATGGCGAGGAGATGCAGAGCTCCATCTATGTCTACGTTGACGACATCGCCAAGGTGGACATGATGCGCATGCGCTACCACAACATGCTGCCGCACGGCTATGACCTGTTCGACAAGAACAGCATGGGGCGCACCGACCGCATGCTGGAGATCGACATCCAGCGCGCGATGATCGGCGAGCTGGAGCGCACGCTCTCCGTGATCAGCGGGGTGCAGAAGGCCCAGGTCACGATCGACCGCGAGGGCGGCACGAGCTTCCTCGACTATTCCGAATCAACGGCGGCGATCAATCTCGTGATGCGGCCCGGGGCCACGCTCGGCCGTGACCAGATCAAGGGCATCGCGGACTTCGTGCAGAGCGCCGTGCTGCACCTGCCGCGCGAGAACATCACGATCATTGACCAGAACGGCCTAAACCTGCTCGAAAAGTATGACAACTCCATCGGCAACGAAACCGAGCTGGTGCGTGAGCAGCAGAACCTCGCTCACCGCATCGAGCGCAACAAGGAAGAAAAGCTGGAGGACCACCTGCAGGGCATCTACGGCCGCAATGTCAGTGCCTCGGTCAGCGTGGAACTGGATTTCGACAAGCTCAGCGAAGCGGAGACCAAGTACGCCACTCCCCTGGAGGGTTCCGAGGAAGGCCTGGTGACCGGCATGAATGAGGAGCGCAACTTCGAGCGCGGCATCAATCTCAAGCCAGGCGGTTCGCCAGGTACCGATAGCAATGCACCCGGCTACCCCAACTACAACGCCGAGGCGGACGGACTCGAGAAGCGCAATGACTCCATCGTGCAGGAATATGCCCTCAATACCCTGAACCGCGACTACAGCGTGGCCCAGGGCGGGATCCGCCGCATGACGGCCTCGGTGACGATCAACATGGATGCCAAGGACTGGAGCATGGAGCAGGAGGATGAGATCCGCCAGCTCGTGGCCGGAGTGATCGGCGCGGACTTCAGCCGTGGTGACACGATCTCGATCACCGCGATCAACCGCGGCGTGTTCTCCGAGAGCAACATGAGCGCGCAGGTTGCCAGCAGCCGCCGCAGCCAGGCCACCAACCGCATCATCGGCTGGCTGATCGCAGTACTGATGCTCGGGCTGATGTTCAGCATGGTGCGCGGCCTGGTGACGAACTACCTGCCGCAGGACCCAGGGATGCTGCTGGCAACGGACCCGCAGTCCGCGGAGGGCAGCGCTGGAACTGGCGGAGGCATGGGCGGAGGCCCACGTGATGACTACGTGCTGCGCAAGCTCGATGAGCTGGACAGCAACAAGCAGTCGCTGATGCGCGAGGAGATCGGACGCATGATCGAGCACAATCCCGACCAGGTGGTGGCGCTGATCCGCACCTGGATCATGGAGGACTGAGGACCGCCATGCCCACTGACAGGACAATTTCCGTCTCGGAACTGAACGGCAAGCAGAAGGTCGCCATCCTCGTGATCGCGCTCGGCCAGGAGCACAGCGTCAAGCTGCTGCGCCTGCTGGGCGAGGAGGAGATCGAGGAGATCACGCTGGAGATTGCCAACTTCAAGAAGATCAACGCGGACCTGCAGGAGGAGATCCTGCAGGAGTTCTACAACCTCGCCGTTGCCCAGGAATACATCATGTCCGGCGGTGTGGACTACGCGCGCACGATCCTCAATGATGCCGTCGGCAGCAGCAAGGCCGACGAGATCATCGGCCGGCTCTCGAGCTTCCTGCGCGTCTCACCCTTCGACTTCCTCAAGCACACCGACCCCAAGCAGCTGCTGACCTTCATCTCCAATGAGCATCCGCAGACGATCGCGCTGATCCTCTCCTACCTCGATGCGGGCGACGCCGCACCGGTGCTGGGCGGACTCGCGCCGGAGGTGCAGGTCGACGTGGCCCGGCGGCTGGCCAACATGGACCGCTGCAGCCCGGAGGTGATCCGCGAGGTGGAGCGCATCCTCGAGCAGAAGATCAGCTCGGTGATGACGACGGACATCCAGCAGACCGGTGGCGTCAAGGTGCTCGTCGAAGTGCTGAACCTCGTGGACCGCACCACCGAGAAGGCGATCATGGAAAGCCTCGAGGACAGTGAGCCTGAACTGGCGGACGAGGTCAAGCGCCTGATGTTCGTGTTCGAGGACATCAAGATGCTGGACGACCGCGCCATCCAGGCGGTGCTCGGACAGACCGACAAGAAGGACCTGGCCCTGGCACTGAAGAGCGTGGCCGAGGATGTGCGCGCCAAGTGCCTGAAGAACATGTCACAGCGTGCAGCCCAGAGCCTCGTCGAGGAGATGGACTTCATGGGGCCGGTGCGCCTCAAGGACGTGGAGGACGCGCAGCAGCGCATCGTGGCCGTGATCAGACGCCTGGAGGAATCCGGCGAGATCATCATCGACCGCGGTGGCGACAACGCGATGATCTGATGAAGCAATCCGGAAATCACAATGCGGAGGCGGCCTGATGGACAGCCTGCACAGGGAACAGCTTGAACGCAATGTGCTTAAGGGCGAGCAGCTGCGCAAGGGCACGCCGCATCTGATCACCACCCGCCAGGGTGAGGGTCCGCAGCGTACCGAGGCGGATGAACTGCGCCTCAAGTTCGAGCAGCCGCTGCGTGAACAGCGCGAGGAGGAGCAGGCCCGGGAGCTGCTCAGCCAGGCTGAGACCCAGGCCACGGAGCTGATGGAACTGGCACGCCGTGATGCCCAGCGCATCCTCGATGAGGCGCGGGAGCAGGCGGATAAGCTGCGTACTGAGACCGGGAAGGAACTGGAAGAACGACAGGCACGGCTTGAACCGCAGCTGCGCAGCACGATTGAAAGTGAATACCATGAACGGCATGCCGCGGGCCTGAAGGCGCTGGCGGATGCCGCGTCCGCGCTGGAGAGCGGTCGCAGCGAGATGCTGGCGGCACTGGAACTGCCGGCCTTCGAACTGGTGCTGCAGATTGTCAGAAAACTGCTGCACTCGGAACTCGATCGCAGTCCGCATTACGTGCTGGGACTGATCAGGAGCGGGCTGGGCCTGCTCGGTGAAGGCCGGCCGATCAGCCTGCGGCTCAATCCCGCGCTGGTCCATACCGTCAAGGAGGATCCGCGCCTGGCAACGCTGCTCAGTGCCGGCAACAGCCGCACGCCGCTGATCCTCGAGCCGGATCCTCAGCTGGCGGCGCAGGCCTTCCAGCTCGTGACTGACAGCGGCGAGGTGGCCTTTGACATTGACGACAGCCTGCAGCGCCTCGACGAACTGCTGGCAAGGCAGCTGTTTCCCGGCGTGAAGGTCGGACCACCCGCCCCGGACGGGGAGGAAGTCAATGGCTGATGCCTCTCTTTATACCAGCGCCGTGTCCCTCACGGGAGGCATCGAGACCCTGCAGCGCCGCGGCGTTGTCAGGCGCGTGACCGGCGCGCTGGTCGAGGTTTCCTGCCCGCCGGTGTTCATCGGCGAGATCTGCCACCTGCACAATCCACGCCTGGCACAGCCCCTGCCCTGCGAGGTGATCGGTGTGCGTGACAATCTCGCGATGCTGATGCCCTACGACTATTCCACAGACATCAGCGTCGGCACGGTGGTGGTGCCCAGCGGGCGGGGCTTCGAGCTGCCCGTGCACAGCGGCTGGCTGGGACGCGTGGTGGACGGCCTGGGCCGCCCGATTGACGGCAGGGGGCCGCTCCCGCAGGGTGCCGGGCAGAATGTCAACAGACCAGCGCCTTCGCCGCTGAGCCGTCCGCGCATTGCGGAACCGCTCTCCAGCGGGATCCGCAGCATCGACTGCTTCACTACCTGGGGCAAGGGCCAGCGCCTCGGGGTGATGGCCGGCAGCGGCGTCGGCAAGAGCACGCTGTTCGGGATGATCGCCCGCAGCGCTGACACCGATGTCAACGTGATCGGGCTGATCGGCGAGCGCGGCCGCGAGGTCAAGGAGTTCATCGAGCGCGACCTCGGCGAGGAGGGTCTCAGGCGCAGTGTGATCGTGGCCGTGCCCAGCAATGAAAGTCCGCTGATGCGGCTCAAGGGCAGCCAGGTGACGATGTGCATCGCGGAGTACTTCCGCGACCAGGGCCGCGACGTGCTGCTGATGATGGACAGCCTGACGCGCTTCGCCTACGCCCAGCGCGAACTGAGTCTGAGCCTCGGGGAACCGCCGACCACGCGCGGCTACACCCCGAGTGTCTACGCCGAAATCCCGCGGCTCTGCGAGCGCGCCGGGATTGACGAGAACGGCTCGATCACAGCGCTGTTCACGGTGCTCGTGGAGGGTGACGACCAGAATGAACCCGTTGCCGATATCGTGCGCAGTGTGCTGGACGGACATATCGTTCTCAGCCGCAAGCTGGCACACCAGGGCCACTACCCGCCCGTGGACGTCCTGGAGAGCGTCAGCCGCGTGATGACGGATGTCGTTGACGACGAACTGCTGCAGGCCGCAGCCTGGGCCCGGCAGGTGCTGGCCGTGCACCGCGAGGCCGAGGACCTGATCAACATCGGGGCCTACAAGACCGGCAACAGCCCGCGGATTGACAACGCCCTGCGCAACATCGAGCCGCTGCGGGAGTTCCTGCGCCAGGACCTGCGCGAAAGCAGCAGCTTCGCAGAGGCCAAATCCCGGTTAATCGCCCTGGCGGCGGCGGGCCGCCAGCTGTAGAATCTGCCATGGCGCAAAAAAGCGCCGGAGCTGAGCATGAAGAAGTTCCGTTACAGATTTGCCAGTCTCGAGAACGTGCGTGGGCTGGAACTTGACAACCTGCGCATGGAGCTGCGCGGCGCACAGCAGAACCTCGAGGAGGCCCTCGATCAGCAGCAGAAGCTGCTGGGGGAACTGGAGCAGTCCTACGACGAGATCGCGCGCCTGCGGGCCAGCCGCGGCGTGGCATTGCTGCAGGAGAGCCTTGGAAGCTACACCAGCCTGCTCAAGCGGAGGCTGCAGGACCAGGCCGGCCTGATCGAGAAGCGCCGCAATGAACTGGAACAGGTGCAGCAGCTCGTCAGCGAGAAGCACCAGGAAACGCGCGTGCTGGAAAAGCACCGCGAACGGCAGTTCGGAGCATACCTGCAGGAAATGGAGCGCGACATGCAGCGCGAGCTGGATGAAACGGCAGGCAACGGGAGCCGTGGTTCGGACTGAGTCTCATTTCAGTTTTCAGACAAGCAATCCCCGGCATTGCAGATCAGCCTTATCCTTCTGCGGGTAATCAATTGTGTGGTCAGATTATCTGGCCGGCATAAACTGAGATCAATCCGACCGGGAAATGGAAATGGATGAAAGAGCTGAAACGCTGGAGGAAGCCCAGCAGCTGATCGAGGAACTCAAGGACGACCTGCGCGAGATCTACCAGTTCTATCATGGCGACCCCCCGCAGCTGCAGAAGATCTTCGACCGCTGGTTCCCGGAGGGACAGTCCTCCTCCTACCCCTTCGGCTGAGTACATAATGGGCATCTGACTGCGCAACAGAACATTGCAGCCAGCCAGGGTGTCCTTCTCTGATATGCCCAGTACATTCCAGCTGCCCAGCCCAAGTCATATAATCTCGGCGGGAACCGGCCGCGCACTTGCTGGTCAGACTTCCCGGGGATCATTATGAGAATCAGTCTTTCCAGAGTGTTGCTGCCGTTCTGCCTGCTGGTGCTGACCGCAGCCAGCCCGGCCCTGGCCCAGCAGGATTTCCTGCCGGATGATGCCGGCAGCGTCGGCATGATCAAGGGCACGGAAATGATGAAGAGCGAATTCCGGGCCCGGGCCTACACCCAGATGCTGGCCGCCGCACTCTGCGCGCATGCCTACTACCTGGAGTACAACGAGCTGCCGGAGGACTTCTATCAGCTCTACAACTCCGGCGCCTGGAACCTCGACCTGCAGAACATCTTCAGCGGCCGGGCAATTGATGCCGTCTACTACGATCCGGAAAGCGTCGGCAAGACCAACATCCCGAGCCCCGGGCTGATGGCGGAATTGCGCCCGCTTGATACCAGCCCGCCTCTCATGCCTCCCAGCGGCCCCGGCAATGCCGACAATCCCGTACTGCAGCCGATGTCTATGGGCAACAACCCGCTGCGCGTGGACCCCAGTGACGTGCCCGCTCCCAGTCCGGGCGACCTGCTCTACTACACGAACGGCCGGATGCTGCAGCTCGTGATCTTCGCCCCGGACGGCACCTTCGTGGAATACGTGCAGGGTTCACCCGACCAGCGCTGGCTGAGCATCATGAGTGTGGATGCCAACGACTATGAATGGCCCTTCGATGTCTACACGGCCCAGGTGCTGCTGTTCGCGGAGGAGCTGCTGCCGCAGTATTACAGCCTCTACAAGTACATGTCAGACCAGGGAGACATCCCGCGGCACCGTTTTGCCTCCTTTGATGCTCAGCAGCGGATTGACATGGCTGCTGAGCTGGGCATCACGATCTGGAACCCCTATTCCAAGCGGCCGATCCAGGTCAGCGAGGTCCCGTCGCGCGGCGACTTCCTGATGCTGGCCGGTGCGCCACCCACACCACTGCTGATCACCATTGAAGGTGAGCGCGAATTCAGCCTGGCCGATGCGGTTGACACCGTCGGCAATGCCCCGGGCAGCAGCAACCCGATCTTCGGCGTGCCGGGAGCCGGCAGAGACGGAGAAGACAAACCGAAACGCAAGAGCAAGCGCGGTTCTTTCGGCAGCCGCTGATGATCGGCTAGTAAGATAATGCCCTGCACAGGCGGATAGGCTATCCGCAGGGAGCTTTATGAGCGATACACAGGGCAACACTCCATCTAAGGCCGGCAGCAAGACGCTGCAGGTGCTTGACGCAATCCGCAGCATTGAGCTGGACGGGACTGACCGCGACATGGTCGCGCTTGGGATGTTCAAGGATCTGCGCATCCGCGAGGGCGTGGTTGAATTCACGTTGGTGATTCCGCAGGGTTACAGCTTCGTCCCCGAGGAGATGGAGGAGGCGATTGCCGAGCGCTTCAATGAGCTGGGCTGGGTCACTGAAATGGCGATGTCGGTGCGCGATGAATCGAAGACCACCGCACAGATTCCCCAGGGCGCCGGTGCTGCTCCGCCACCCTCCCAGCCGCAGGCAGCTGATGGGCACCGTCCGCTGAATGTCGGTGGCGAGCCGGTGGCGGATGGCGAGAACCCCGTCCCCGGTGTGAAGCATGTGATCGCGGTTGGTTCCGGCAAGGGCGGCGTCGGCAAGAGCACAGTCAGTGTCAACCTGGCACTGGCCCTGGCGGACATCGGTTACAGGGTGGGCCTGCTGGACGTGGACGTCTATGGCCCCTCCATCCCGCTGATGATGGGAGTGGACGGCCATCCGCTGATCAACGCAAATCAGAAGCTCGTCCCCAATGAGAAGCACAATCTGAAGATCATGAGCATGGGATTCCTGCTGAAGCCCAACCAGGCGGTGGTCTGGCGCGGGCCGATGGTGCACGGCGTCGTCAAGCAGTTCCTGCAGGACGTGGACTGGGGCGAGCTGGACTTCCTGATCGTCGACCTGCCACCGGGCACCGGTGACGCCCCGCTGTCGCTCACGCAGTCGCTGCCGCTGAGCGCCACGGTGCTGGTCACCACTCCTCAGGAGGTAGCCGCCAGCGTGGCTGCCAAGGCCATGACGATGTTCGAGCGCATGGGGATCCGCACGCTCGGCGTGATCGAGAACATGAGCTACTTCATCTGCCCCAGCTGCGAGACATCCACGGACATCTTCGACCGTGGCGGCGGCAAGCTGCTGGCCAGCGATGCCGGCGTGCCCTTCCTCGGGGAGATCCCGCTGGACATGCGCATGCGCAAGGGCAGTGACGTGGGCGAGCCGCTGATGGCGCAGTTCCCCGACAGCGAACTGGCTGAGCGCTTCCGCGAGATCGCACGCCGCCTGGCGGGCGTGCTGGGCGCAACGCATGACACGGCCGTCAGTGGCTGAAACGTTGTTCGCTCGTCAACAAGTCAGGACCGTCCCTGAGGCAACCCGGCTCAGCTGAACCGAATATAGGTTTCCGCCTGATAGCTGCCATCCTCCCGCGGCTGCATGTTGACGGTGATGTCACAGCGCGAGGCATCATAGTCCGGTACGGCAATCGGCACCTTCAGGAAGGCACGATAGGGACTCCCGGCCGGCAGGCTCTCTCCCGTGTCCACGTCGAATCCCGGTGCAAACCGGATCTGCAGCAGGGCGATGTTGCCTGGGTTGAGCTCGCTGATCAGCCATTCCCTGTCCGACAGGGGCAGGACCCTGCCGAACCAGGCCCAGCTCGGGTCATCGTCCGGGAAGATCAGTCTCCCGCCCTGCTTCAGTTCCAGCAGGGTCATCTCAACCAGATCCGGATCAACTCCCGAGACTTCAGACATGCTGCGCAGCGGCATCCCGGTGATTTCCACAGCCACCCGCAGATCAACCCTGCTCACCGGCCGGTTTGAATCCCCGGCTGGCTGTGGAACATCCGGCTGCAGTCCGCCCCCCTGGCAGGCATTGCAGAAGGCCAGCGCCAGAAGCGCTGCCAATATGCTGGTTGTCAATCTCATTGAGTACTCCCCTTGTCCCTGTTGCCAAGGACGGACGCGGGCCGTCTGCTGCAGTCCTGCAGCAGGCTGCAGAGGGACAGTATCCCTCGTTCGATTTCTGCCGGTTCAGTGCGGCTGAAGGACAGCCGCAGTGCATTCAGGTCACGGCGGTCCACACTGCAGTAACTGCCTGGCAGGAATTCCACTCCCCGGTTCCTGGCGAGCGGCAGGAGCCTTCCGGAACTCCAGCCGGGAGGCAGTCTCAGCCAGACACTGAAACCACCCTGCGGTCTGCTGAATCCGCAGCCGCGCGGCAGGTGCCTGTCCAGCAGGCTGCACATCAGGTCCCGCCGCCGCCGGTAACTGCGCAGCACGCTGCGCAGGTGGCGTTCATAGTAGCCCCGCATGATGAACTCATGCAGCAGGGCCTGCAGGAAGAAGTTGTCGACCCGGTCCGTTCCCTTCTTGGCGATCAGCAGGCTGACTGCCAGATCGGCCGGACACGTGATCCAGCCGATGCGCAGGCCAGGCAGGAAGGACTTGCTGAAACTGCCGACATGTATGACATGCCCGCCGCCGTCCAGGGCCTTGATTGGAGGGTGTCGCACTCCGTCATACCGCAGTTCAGTGCCCCAGTCATCTTCGATCAGGGGTACGGCGAATTCCTGCGCCAGAGCAAGCAGCTCGCGCCGGCGGGCTTTACTCATGCAGATTCCCGTCGGATTGTGGAAGTCAGGGGTGCAGATCACCGCTGCCACATCTCCGCGTTCCAGTTCCCGCCGCAGAGCAGCGCTGTCCAGGCCCTGATCGTCCAGCGGTACTCCGCAGTGTGCAATCCGTTCACTGTGCAGCAGGTTGACGACGGCGGAATACCCCGGATCCTCCACCAGGATACGCCGTCCGTCGCGCACGAGGTGATGCAGGAGAATTGACAGGCCCCGCTGGAATCCGCCGGTGATGATGACCTCGTTCTCACCGACGGCCATGGGCACCCCGCGCAGTGCCATCTGCCGCTCAAGATGTTCCACAAGCGGCTGATGGCCCTGTACATGGCCATACTCAAAGAGCAGCTCCTGCGGATTCCAGAGCATGTTGCTCACGACCTTCTTGACCCGGTCGAAGGGATACAGCGTAGGATCCGGGCTGGCCTTGGCGAAGTTGACAAGGCCCTTGAGCCGCGGTGGAGGCGGATGGATGAAGTCATCGGCAGGGAAATCCAGCGGGCTCCAGTCCATCCGTGGAGCGGTGCAGCCTGCCAGAAGTTCCCCGGCCGTGCGCAGGTTCATGCCCAGCACCACATCCGGCCGCTCACAGACGAAGGTTCCGCTGCCACGTCGCGTGATCAGCAGGTTGTCAGCGATCAGCAGGTTGCAGGCCGCATGCACCGTGTTCAGCGACACTCCGAGCCTGGCAGCCAGTTCGCGCATGCCGGGCAGCTTGCTGCCGGGATCCAGCAGGCCATCGCGGATCATCTGCCTGAGCTGCTGCGCCAGTTGCTCATACACCGGCTGTGCGGAATCAGGCCTGATCTGCAGATGAAACACTCCAGCCAGTATCCCAGAGTTCAAGCACCCAACACAAGGGACAATCCCTGCCTGTTTCCGCCGAACAATCTAACAGATCCCGGGGGAAGTCCATCCTGTTCGGTTGATTTCCCCCCGCATTGGCACTTTCCGTATTTCCAAACTCCGGTTAGGCTGTGACCGTAGCCCGGGGGTTCAGGAGCAACGCAATGAATAAGTACAGTCAGGCAGTCTGCACATTCATGCTGGCAGTTCAGATGGGATTGCTGGGGGCGTGCGCCCAGACGCATCCGCTGCCTCCGGGAGACAATGCTCAGGGAAATCCGCCTCCGGTTTCCGGTGATCCTGTAGTCCAGCCTGAGCCCCAGCAGCCTGCCGACCCCGTGCCTGGTCCTCCGGTAGCTGAGCCGCCTCCGGCCACGCCACCGATCATTCTCGATCCGACTCCGGATCCGACGACCCTGCCACCTGATCCGGATCCCGCAGCCTTCCCCAGCGGGGACTATCAGTTCAGTGTGACCGTACATGAGGAAAGCTACCGCTATGGCGGCAGTGCCGAAGGATATACGGTGCGCTGGTCAGCATACGAGGGGGAACGCTGGTGGAACCTGACTGGCTCCGCTGACATTCCGCTGATGGAGGTGGAAGTCGTCGCTGAGCAGGCCGAGGGAATCCGCATGGCCTTCGTCGATCTGAGTTTTGACAACGAGCGGCTCGAGCTCGACTATGCCACGACGCCTGAGGCATTCGGCATGCAGCGGCTCAGCAGTCCGGCTGGGAGCATGACTGAGCAGCCGGATGATACGGTATCCGCCGGTTTCGCCAGCCTGATGCTGCGTCCGCAGGAACAGACGGGACTGAGCGGGGATGAAGTGGTGGTGGCCCTGTACTACTTCGGGGAGGGCAAAACTGGTTCCTTCAACCACGCTGAACCACGGGTTGCCACCCTGCAGGACTGCCGGGCGGTGCTGATACAGGACACTGCGGCGGGGAGCATCGGCTGGAATCACTCACTTGTCGGGGACTTTGATCAGAATGGCGTGGTTAACATGTTCGACTGGAGCGAACTCGCCTACTTCTGGGGTGACAGTGACGATGATCCGGATTCCCTCGTGGGCTGGATTGCCGGCGCCCCTTCGATGACGATCGGCTCGAATTTCATAGGGCCGCTGCTGGGCCACTACCGGCTTGCACTCGACGGATACAACGTGTATTCCGGCAGCATGGCGGATTTCCCTGACAATGGCATCCTGCTGGGCAGTGTGGCAATCACGGAGGCCACGGGCGAACCCAATGTTGACCGGCTGAGCTACAGTTTCACTCCCGGCGATCCACCAACTGCCGGCACGGTGTTCTGGGTCAGGCCCTATCTCGGAAATGAGGAAGGCATTGAAAGCTACCCGCTGGAGATCCCCGAGCAGGAATAGCCTGATTCTCGGCAGGGTGGAGATTGCAGAGCTGAAACCAGCCGGATTTTCAGCAGCCGGTTTGCGGCTGGGCTGAAACCCAAGTGATTTGCAATCAGCGCACTATCAGATAACATATAACCTGATGGTTATAGATCAGCAGGAGCTTGACCGGGTGTTCGCCGCACTTTCGGATGCCACGCGGCGCGACATGCTGGCCCAGCTCTCCGCCGGAGAACGCAATATCGGCAGCCTGGCGGAGCGCTACCGGATTTCGCAGCCCGCGGTTTCCAAGCATGTGCGCGTACTGGAGCGGGCGGGACTGGTGACCAGTTACAGGCGCGGCCGCCAGAGCTTCCTGCGTGTCAACACGGAGCCGATGGATCAGGCCCGCGGCTGGATCAGCTACTACACGCAGTTCTGGAAGCGCCAGTTCAATGCTGTTGATGAATATCTCAGGCGCAGTGAAACAGGAGAACGGGAAGATGGAACCTGAAGTGACATATGGCAACGGTACACTCACGGCCCGGGCGGTCTATGCCGCTCCGCGTGAGCGAGTCTTCGATGCCTGGGTGGAAACCAGCCAGGTGCAGCAATGGTGGGGCTGCAACGAAACTACGAAGGTGGAATCAGTGATCGAGCCGCGTGTCGGCGGCCGCTACTGCCACATGATGTACCTCGGTGAAAGGGGCCAGACCTACCAGGACAGCGTCTTCACCGAGTTCGAGCGTCCCAGGGTGATCGCCTTCAGGGCCAATCCTCCAGGACAGAACCCGCCGATGGAGGTCCGGGTGACCTTCGAGGAGGTGGAAGGCGGCACGCTCGTGCAGCTCGTGCACAGTGGCCTGCCGGACGAGATCGCTGTCTTCGTGCGTCCGGGCTGGACTGCTGCGCTTTGGAAACTCACGGGCTTCCTGTCCGGCAACCTGGCTGGCAGCAGCGCCTGACGGAAGCTACTTCTTCTTCTGCAGATCCTGTTCCAGGCGGTCGGTGAGCTTCTCCTTGGTCAGTGCCCCGATGAAGCGGTCCACCACCCGGCCGTTGCGGAAGAACAGGTAGGTCGGCAGCGAGAGGATGCCGTAGTGGTTGAGTGAGTTGCGTGAGCTGTCGGCATCTACAAGCGCGATCTGCACCACGCTGTCATACTGCCGTGCCAGTTCCTCGAGCACCGGGAACATCGTGCGCGAGGGCTTGGACCAGGCGGCGGTGAAGGCCACGAGCGCGGGTGTGCGCGCCTTCTGGATGAAGTCCGGCATGCTGCGGTCGTTGAGCTCAGTCAGTTTCATGGAAAGAAGAACGTGCCCCCAAAATACCGTTGTACCATTCGCGAAGAGAACCTTCGCATAGGTGGGAAGCTCGCTGAGCGCTGGGGTTACAGCCTCTGGACTCTGCCTCCCGAAAGAGACTTACGGTTCGACGCAATATGGCCTTGTCGCATACTCCAGGGACACGTACAAGCATTTTACCCGAGGAACGGGCCAGCTGCCCCCGACCGGTCAGTCCCCCGCAGGTTAAGGTTGGCTGAATCCGGCAGATCAGTCATCTTCAGCCTGACCCTCCTCCGGGCCGTAATCATCCTCTTCCCAGTCACGGTCATCGTCGTCATCATCTGCCGGATAGTCACCGGGCCCAGGCTTCGGGGCATAGCCCGCCAGCACCTCAGGATCAACAAGCAGGCTGCCCTGCTGCCGGTAGAAGGCCAGTCCGCTGAGCAGGTACTCACAGAGGAAGGCCGACTCCATCCGCCAGGCATTGCAGATCTGCACCCACAGCGAGATCAGGCAGACCAGCAGTCCGGCCAGCAGGCCGCTGGCAATCAGATCCGGGAAGTTGGCAAAACAGAAGTACACGAGGAAGATCGCCAGGCTGAAGGGCCGGCCGTGCATGTAGAGCAGGCGCAGTGCTTCCGGCAATTTCTCCATGCTCTGCGCCCGTTCGTGATTGACGGCCAGATGCGGCAGCATCAGCAGCTCATGGTACTCGTCCACGGGCTTGGGCATCCCGCTCAGCCAGCGCCAGAGCGGCTCGGTATTGCGGTGGACAATCTCATATGGCAGGCCCCCGGCGATGATCAGCTCGACCTGGCCGTCGCCGAAATCCCGCTGCAGGCCTTTCAGATATGAGTCCGGCTGGCCTGTCCGCATCTGCATCCGGCTGCGGCGCTCAGCATTGCGCCCGGCCTGGACCACCATCAGGAACAGCGCATACAGCAGCAGGAGAATCACCACGAGCCAGGCTCCCGGTTCCTGCCAACGGGTCTGCCAGGCATCGTATCCGAGAATGATGGCAATCACCCAGCACAGCACGAGCACGGCTGCAAAGGAAACGAAGTCCACCGCGCGCAGGGCGAACTGCCCGCCCTCGGCCTCACGCTGCAGGCGCAGCGCTGCCTGCTCCAGCCGCCCGATCCGCGCGAGCAGGGCCTGGCCCTCCGGCAATGGCGGGATACTGTCCGCCACCTGGCGGATGTCAGAAGGGATGAAGCGGACTTCCGATTGCTCCGTCATGTTGCTTCTCCTCCGCCCGCCTCAAGCAGGCGTTCCTCCAGTACGTCGAGCATTGCCAGCGCGGCAGCGCGATGCCTGAGCAGTACATATGAGGATACATAACTCAGCGCCAGCCCCAGCGGGATGATTGCCAGCATCCAGAGCCAGTACTCATACATCCCGTCATAATCCGGCGGCAGGGCATAACGCCCCGGGTCGGCGAGGATGTGCACGGTCTGCAGCAGGCACAGCAGGTACAGCGGGCTGATCCGCATGCTCCAGTCCCAGCGGATGCTGCTACCCTCGCCTCTGAGGAACCAGTCCACATTCCACATGAGCAG
This sequence comes from bacterium, assembly GCA_020440605.1. Classification (GTDB taxonomy): domain Bacteria; phylum 4484-113; class 4484-113; order 4484-113; family JAFGCY01; genus JAHEFU01. The sequence continues at coordinate 110,409 of JAGRNT010000001.1, forward strand.
CCAGGCATTGCGCCCGAGCCCGTTGTCAATATCCTCCGGAACACTTGGCTGGTGCAGGAAGTCCCGCAGCCAGACCGGTGAGGATTCCTCCAGCTCCCGGACAGGCAGAGTCCCGCTGATCAGCTGCTCGAACAGTCCGCGGCTGCGGATCCGCGCACGATAGTTTGCGCGCAGGCGCTTCAGCAAGGAGAAGAAGGACGTATACATCACCGGCACGGCCAGCAGACTGCAGGCAAGCAGCAACAGACCCTTGCCACCGAGAAGTGGCAGGCCCGGCGAACTGGCCAGCATCACGACCGCACCGAGCAGACTGATGCCGCAGCACCACAGGAGGTTCAGATGCGCCGCCCCGACCTCCCCGAATCTTCCCCTGACAACGCCGTTGCGCAGTTCCGTGCACAGTGCTTCCATGCTCAGCGGCTGGCGCGTGCCGAGGATTTCCGGCGGGGCAATCGCCAGTTGTTCCTCCGGCAGTTCCAGGGAGCCATGGCCTGCATAGTAGTCCAGGCAGCGCTCCAGGTATTCGTCCAGCAGTGGAAACCTGGCCCGCCAGATGTTTGCATTGGCAATCACGATGGCTGGCAACACAAGCAGGAGCCCAGCCAGGGTGAAATGCCCCTCGACGGCGCCCTTCTGATATGCGGCAGGCACGAGCACGACAAGCATCAGTGTCAGCGGCCAGATGAGTCCGATCTTCCGCTGACTGCCTCCAGCCGGCTGCCTGATCAGATTGTCAAGAGCGCTCAGGAACAGCATCAGTTCCTGGCTGCTGCCCCGGATCCTGCCCACCCACAGGTACAGGCGCCGGGGCCTGCGAAACACGCTCATGCACTGCTCCTCGTCGAGGCTAGAGCTGAGCAGCAGTTCCGCCAGTCCACTGCCATTCAGGCGCTTGATGCGATCGAGTACCAGGTTTTCCTCAAGTTCCTTGCGGAACTTCACCTGGTCGGCTCCCCAGATCACGAGCTGATAGGCATGAAGTGCAAACAGCTCAAATGGCAACTGCCAGGTGATCAGCCACTTCATGCAGTAGAACATCAGGATTCCGTTTGAGTAGATGCTCCACTGCGGACCCAGAAGCAGCTGCCAGATAGACATCATTCCCGGCAGCATGAACAGTCCGCCGAGCAATGCTGCAAAGGCAATGCCGCAGGCCAGTCTGTGTGAATTCCGTTCGTTGTCAGTCCGCAGCTCCCGCAGGGCCTGTCTCAGTCCGGCAATCCGCTCCTGCAGCTCCTCTCCCTGCGGCAGCACGAGCTCCCGTCCAACAAGCTGGCGGATGCTGCGCGGCGGGCTGCCGAGAGTCTCCTGCATCAGTCCTGCTCCTCATGCAGGCGCTCCACGGCTCCGGCAGGCAATAAGCGTTCCTCCAGCACGTCGAGCATTGCCAGCGCGGCAGCGCGATGCCTGAGCAGGCTGCGGTAGGCAGCAAACGTCAGTACTCCCATGAAGGGGGTGAACAGCAGTCCGGGAAAGGGACTGAGTGTGCTGTAGGGCACGCTGCCTGTCATCATGATGATCAGGCTGCCGATGACCGGCACGGCCCCTGCCGCCAGCAGCAGCACATCCCGGCGCAGACTGCTGCCCGTGCCGCGCAGGAACCAGTCGAGATTCCACATCGCCAGCCAGGCACTGCGCTGCAGTTCCTCCTTCAGCTCCACCGTCGTCGTTGGCAGATAGAGGCAGAACTGCAGGAAGGACGGGCAGTGTTCCAGCAGTTCCGCAGTTGGCAATGTTCCGTTGAGCAGTTCCTCCATCAGGCCCTTGCCTTCGATGCCGGCGCGGTACTCCATCCGCCAGCGCTTCAGTTCATCATCAAAGCCAACGATGCTGTGGATGAAAAGCATCAGCAGTACCAGCCCTGACACCGCCAGCAGCACTCCGGGAATCCAGGAAGCGCTGAAGTCGCAGAGCACGAGGGGTACGATCACAGCGAGCATACTGCCAGCAACCGGCAGGACCCTGATGGCCTGCAGCGTGTCCACTTCCCTCTCATCCAGCGCGATCCGCAGTTCGGTACAGACCGCCTCGACGCGACGGCTGAGGCGCGTACCCCGTACTTCCGCCGGGGCTGCGGCCAGCTGCGAGGCGGGAACGGCAACCTTGCCCTGCAGGCCGTAGTAGTCCATGGCATTGTCAAGATACTTCCCGAAGTACTCCAGCCCCAGCCGCCAGTCAGTCCGCCTTCCGAGCAGCACGCTTGCTGCCAGCAGGAAGAACACCGTCAGGGCGATCACGCCACTCACCGGACCGCTGCTGAAGGACTCATGGATCACATACCCCGAGAAGAGCAGCGGCAGCAGGAAATCCAGCGGATGCCGGATCCGCCCGCCCGACTCCCGCTTCGGCGCGGCACCACAGGCCGCCAGCAGGCTCCTGAGCTGCTCCCTGACAACAGGGGACTTCCCGCTGACAGCCAGTCCCGTGCGACTGCTCAGCTCAGCACTCAGCCGGCCATTGCCAAGCCGGTCCTCAATGAATTCCTCCGCCAGTCCGCTGCCCTCCAGCACGCGCATGCGGTACAGGCGCTGTTCCTCCTCCCGTCTGCGCAGGCTCTTCTCCGTCTGCGTCCTGTCCAGGAATAGTCCGCCGATCTGCCAGCCGATGAACTGCCAGGGCAGATACATCGCCGCCATAACCACTGCCGCAATCCCGACGACGTGCGGTTCGTCCATACTTTCATCCACGCCGAACAACAGCAGCAACTCGGGTGAGAGAAATGTCAGACTGAGCAGGATCGCAAACAGCAGTGGCGGAATGAAACTCCAGGCGATGCGCCGGGCATTGCGCTCGTTGTCAGCACGCAGTTCGGTGAGCGCCGTGCGGATCTCCGTGATCCGCTCCACCATGCCTGAACCGCTGCGGCTGACCTGCGCCCTGGCGGAGTCCCTGGCGACAGCGTCGAGCTGTTCCCTCGCATGCCTGTCCCGCCCAGCTGTCCCGCCTGTCCGTCCCTGTTGCTCAGCCGTCATCGTCAGTCAGTCCTCAGGCCTGGAATGCTTCGAAGTGATTCCTGCGCAGCGGCAGTTTCGCACGCCGCCGCTTCATTGCCAGCCGTCCCGGGTCCAGGTCCTCCACCTCGCGGTAGTAGCGCAGTGCCAGCTCCATGTGGATCTCCGGCCCGATGTTGTCAAAGCGCCAGCGGTTGCGCGCGGCGATCAGGTAGCCACAGATGATCAGCAGCATCCCGCAGAGCATGCAGATTCCGCTGACCCGCTCGAGGCTCCGGGAGATCTCAAGCAGCGCCATGCAGAAATGGCCGATCAGATAGATGCGCAGCAGGAAATGCAGAACCTTCCGGCCACCTTCCCCCCTGCGGCGCTCGCGGAACACGACGTCGAGGTATGTGCTGAGCTGGCGGATGCGCTCGTAGGCACTGCCTGGAACGTGGCAGTTGCGCAGCCAGCGTTCCAGCCGGCCCATGCTGGCGTGGAAGCGCTCAAAGTCAAACTGGTCCATCAGGATCTGCTCCGCCAGCCCCGCGCCCTGCAGGTACAGCACGATATCCAGTTCACGGCCGGGATGCGCCGCATCCGGAGCGGGATTGGCAAGATGCAGCAGCAGGTAGCGCAGCGCCGCTCCGCAGAGCAGCAGGGCCAGCAGCATCAGCCCCAGACTGGCGAACACGAAGGAATCCTGGTGGAGGATGTCGTTGACACCCTGCTGATCGCTGATGATCCAGGCCGGGGCGCTGAGCATGAAGATCCCCAGCAGGCCGAGGCAGATCACGGCAAAGCACAGCCAGCTCGTATGCGCCGTCCGTTCACGGCGCACGCGCTTGAGCGCCTCCTCGTAGACGGAGATCAGCCGCTTCAGTTCCGCCCCCTGCGGTATCTGGAAATCCGACTCGAGCAGGTGGCGGATGTCACGCGGCTCATATTGCAGGCCGCTTTTCATCTGCCTCAATTGTAGGACAGCGCTGCAGGCCCGCGCCGAGCGCCCGCTACAATCTCCGCAGCACGGGCAGGAGGCAAGCATGGCGCGCATCAAGGGACCGGACATCGACAAGCTGGACACTCGCCTGCAGAGGATCTTCGAGGCGCAGGCCCAGCAGTACGGCCAGCCGCTCACCGGCCAGCACATCGCCGCGCATTCGCCGGAGGTCTTCAACGGCATGCGCGGGATGTTCGGTGCGCTGCACAAGAGTGGCCTGCTGGAGCCCGCGCTGCGCAATCTGCTGAACCGGCATGTGGCGCTGATCAACCACTGCCCCTATTGAGCCGACCTGAATGCTGCAGGTGGCAGTAAAAACGGCCTAAGTTACGAACAACTCACGCAGCTTGACAACTGGCGTGGCAACAGCATCTACACGCATCGCCAGCAGCTGGCGCTGGAGTACGCCGAAGCTATGACCTACACCGACCAGGATGTCAGCGATGAACTGTTCTCGCGGATCTGCGGTGAGTTCAGCGTGCCCGAGATCGTGGAACTGACAATGACCATCGGCTGGGAAAACGCCAGCGCCAAGTTCAACCACGCGTTTCTCATCGAGTCACTGGAGACGTGGAAGCCTGAGTAGGGTGTAGTAACTGGGTTGTCGGGGGGATCGGAGGTGCGACACAAGTTGTCGCACAATTTTCTTCCGCACAAAATCTATCTTGCGGCAGCAAGTACCGCAGCTCCCAGGCCGGAGGCGGATGCAGCCTGAGCATTTGCCTATCCGGAACTTCGGGATCTCCACACGGAACCGGCACCCCTGAGAACGCCGGTCACCGGCCTGCCTGAACGCAGGCATTTACGGGTAAAACAGTGCACGAATCAGATTTCAGTTCTTGCTGGTGGGAAGCAGACTGAAAAGCCCCGGTTAAGTCCGGGCAAGGGAAAGTGATGGGAAAGCACCTGACTATGATTGCAGTATCACTGCTGATATCTCTTGCAATCTCCTGCGGAAGGCTTAAGCCCTTCTATGGATATGAGAGCAGTGCCAATGCCGATCCGTTCTTCAGCCCGCAGCAGCAGGGTGTTGCAGGAGACTCCAGTGACCCGGGAAGCTACGATGGATATGCCAATCCCGCACAAGAGTTCGGATTCAGCCCTGATGCATACGTACCAGCTGAGCCCTGGAACGGAATTCCCATGCCTGCCAATCCGGTGAACAAACCCCAGATCAACAATAATCAGGCACCGAGCCTGACCAGTCTGGATGTCAGGCAGAATGAGTTGCTTGCGGTTGCCACGGACCCTGAGAATGACAGACTGGCTTTCCACTGTGAGCTTGTTTCCGGCAACGTGGAATTCAGCGAACTGGACAATTCCGAATACGGTCAGGCCAGCTGGCAGCTTGCTGATGCAGATGGCATGTTCCTCCTGAAGGTCACGGTGACGGATGCAAGGGGCAAGAGCAACAGCGGCTACTGCAGCGACCTTGGAGAACTGCTGGTCAAGCCGGATTCACTGTACGTGGTCGCCAGCCAGCGCCGGGCTTCCGTCGGGGATGCGGTCCGAGTGATGGTGATCAGCGGCAGAACCGCCAGTCCCTTCCAGTTCATGAATGGCTGCGGCGTGGTCTGTGAAGAAGGTGCGGACTACAGACGGCTCTCGTTGGACATCGGGGCACCGGACGCGGAACCTGACCTCAGCGTTGTCAACATCGTTGACGGCATCTGGAAGCAGATGGGTGTGCGGGAATTCCTGCTGGCACCCGATTCGTTCATCGTCAGCAATCCCATTGCGAACGGCAGGCTGCGGACCGACTTCAACATCACGCCCCTGGATGGCAGCAGCACCCAGACCGAGGGCGAGCTGTTCAACTTCGAGTATGTCTTCAACACGCCTGGCACCTACATGCTCGGCCTGGAGGGCCACAACGTTGTTGATCGTACTTACTATCAGGACTGGACAGCAGTTGACAACTATACCTGGTCTGACATCCGAAATGTGCATCCGATGAATTTCGTGGTTGTCGAATAGCAGGAGGCCAGGCTTCATAGCCTGACCAGGGGCACTGCATCCCAGCCGCAGGCGAATGCCGCCTTGACAGGGCTGAATGCTTTGCAGCAATGGTGATTGCTGCGTAGAAGAGGAGCGGAGGTGCGACACTAGTTGTCGCACAGTGGATATAGTGCAGGAAGAATATTGTGCGGCAGCAAGTGCCGCACCTCCCCCTACGCCCTACAACCCAGATCCCAGCTCCTAAATCCCCAGCAGCTCGGCCGCCGCGTGCAGGTCCTGCACCGCGATCAGGTTGCCATCCATCTCGCTCAGGCGCACCGCGTCGTCAACCGTGGCCACCCCCGTCAGCACGAGAATCCCGGGCAGGCCATGCTGGCTGGCCATCGCCATGTCCGTCTCCATCCGGTCGCCGATGATCAGCATCCGCTCGCGCTGCACCCCGGTGGCGGCCTCGATCTCATCGAGCAGGTGCACGCTCGGCTTGCCGAGGATCTCCGGCTGGACCCCCGTCAGGCGCGCCAGCATGTCGGCGATCCCGCCGCTGTCCGGCAGCCAGGTCCCGGCCTCCGTCGGGAAGCCGTAGTCCGCATTGCAGCAGTAGAACCGCGCCCCGGCACTGAGCGCGGCGCTGGCCACGCCGATCTTCCTGTAGCTGCCATGCCGGTCGATGCCGACGAGCAGCGCGTCGAAGGGGTCGGCCTGCAGCGCCTCGACGATCTGCACATGGCTGTGGTTGTCAGCCAGCCCCAGTGAGTCCAGCCAGTTGTCAATGCTCTGCGCCCCGGGGATGCGCTCCTCGATGTAGCCCGCGATCTCGCTCGACATGTGCAGCAGGATCCGCGCATCCGCGTGGTGGTGCTGCAGGTAGGCCGCGCTGGCAATCCCCGCGCCGAACAGTTCGTGGCGCTGCAGGTCATAGCCCATCCGCTCGCAGCGCGCCAGGTAGTGCTCGTGCAGGTAGACCGAGTTGTTGCTGATCAGCGCGCGCTGGATCCCGCCGCGCGAAAGGGTCTGCAGGAACTCACGCGCCCCGGGGATGCTGTGCTCACCGGTCCAGAGCACCCCGTCGGCGTCCAGCAGCACGAGTTCCGGACGGAATCCCGGCCAGCTCAAATGAGTGCTCTCTTTATCATTGTCGATAGATTAACCTGTGGCGGGCGGGGCGTGGCCGGAGGTGCGACACTTGCTGTCGCACAAACCCTCCAGACAACAATATTCGTTATGTGGAACAGACGAATTGTTACTTGCAAATCTTTAATATTTACATATCAACGTCAAATGGTTACAATTATTGCATACATTTCAATGGAAATCTTGGCTTCTACAAACACGGAAATCTACCTCATCTGGACTCATCTGGCTCAATACAATTCATTACCTTCGTACTGGCAGATGCTGCCCCGTCCAGGCAGTTGTCCCTGAATGCCCAGGGGATCAGTATGTATACGGATAAACAAATGTGGGATCTCGATGGAGAACTTGATCGCGGTCGCGGAGAATGCCTATTGATCAAACGCCCCCTAGCAGAGGTCGTCCGCAGGTCAATCCTGTTGAACAACACGGAAACACACCTGAATATCGCATGGGTGATCATGCCAAATCATGTTCACCTTTTGATCAAGCAGTGGCCGGGGTTCAAGCTTGGCAACATCGTTAAGCAGATCAAGGGTGGCTCTGCCCATAATCTCAACAAAGCGCTTGGACGTTCGGGAAAAGTCTGGCAGATCGGTTACTTCGACAGGTTGATTCGATCGCCCCTGCAGCTTAGGCAGACCGTAGACTACATCCACGAGAATCCGGTTAAAGCCCGCCTGGTAAGCAACTCAAACAACTGGTCCATGAGCAGCTGCAATGGATTTGAACCTGCAGGACTATCTCGAGAGCTCGGATTGCCAGAAAGTTGGTATGAGGACTGCGCTTCGATCTCGGCTAGATGAGCTGGAAGGTTGCATTGCAGCTTCTCATTGGCACACTGGACACACACAGTTCCGTTGAAACCAAATGAGGAGTACTTGATAGCAACTGTGCCGCATTGACAACCAGTGAGTTGACAGCAGGATTGTGCGACAACAAGTGTCGCACCTCCGGCAGCGAGACCGCACAGCACATCCCTACTTCAGCGGCTGCAGGCGCAGCTCCCACCACTGGTCCTGCTCGATCGTGGCCGGCGCTCCCGTCAGCGGGCACTGCGCGGTGGCCGTCTTCGGGAAGGCGATCACCTCGCGGATATTGTCAACGCCGAGCAGGCTCATCACGAGGCGGTCGATGCCCTGGCCGAAGCCGCGGTGCGGCGGAGCGCCGTAGCGGTAGGCCTCGAGGAACCAGCCGAAGCGGTGCTCGATCTGCTCATCGCTGAGGCCCATGTTGCGCAGGATGCGCATCTGCAGCGCCGGGTCGAAGACGCGCAGCGAACCGCTGCTCATCTCCACGCCGTTGAGCACCAGGTCGTAGTTGTCAGCGCGGATGCTGAGCAGCTCGTCGATGTCCGTGCTGTCCAGCTTGTGCATGTCGGCGGCCAGCGGGTTGGTGAAGGCATGGTGCGCCGCGGTCACGCCGCCGGTCTCTTCGTTCACCTCATAGAGCGGGAAGTCCACCACCCACATCGGTGCGAACTGCGTGTGGTCAATCAGCCCGGCCTCCTCGCCCAGCTTCAGGCGCAGCTCGCCGAGCACCTTGAGGTTCTTCGGCTTCGGCCCGAGCACCATGCACCAGGTGCCGGTGCTGCTGCTCTCGCATTCCGCTGCCAGCGCCGCGAAGGCCTGCAGGTCCGGCGCGAACCTGGCAACGCTGCCCTTCGGTTCCTCGCCGCCGGTCTCGATCGTCATCAGGCCGTTGGCACCGTAGCGCTTGGCCTTCTCCGTCCAGCTGTCCAGCTCCTTGCGGCTCAGGCTCAGGCCCGGGATGAACACACCGTGGACCACCTGCCCCTCCTCCAGCCCGGCCGTCACGAAGGCCGCCTCCGTGCCCTGCCAGAGCGCGGTCAGTTCACGGATCTCGCTGCCGAAGCGCGCATCCGGCTTGTCCGAGCCCCAGCGCTCGATCGCCTCGTTGTAAGGCACGCGCGGGAAGGGCACGGGCAGCTCATGCCCGATGCACTCGCGCCAGATGCGCTGCATGTAGCCCTCGGCGATGCCGAACAGCTGCTCGCGCGAGGTGAAGCTCATCTCCAGGTCAAGCTGCGTATGCTCCGGCTGGCGGTTGCCACGCAGGTCCTCGTCACGCAGGCACTTGGCAATCTGGAAGTAGCGGTCCATCCCCGAGCACATCAGTACCTGCTTGAAGAGCTGCGGGCTCTGGGGCAGCGCGTAGAAGCTGCCGGGATGCACGCGGCTCGGCACGACGTAGTCGCGCGCGCCCTCCGGCGTGGTGTTGGCCAGGAGCGGGGTCTCGATCTCGAGGAAGCCCTGCTCGTAGAGGTACTCACGGATGATCCGCACCACCTGGTGGCGGACCGTGATGTTGCGCACCATCGTGCGCCGGCGCAGGTCAATGTAGCGGTGCTTGAGCCGCAGCTCCTCCGAGGCCTTGACCTCCTCCTCGATCACGAAGGGCGTGGTCTCGGCTCGGCTGAGGATCTCGGCGGACTGCACGATGAACTCACGGTCGCCGCCCGGACCCTCGCGCTGCTCCTTTTCGGGCCGGGCGCGGGTCACGCCGGTGAAGGCCACCACGTACTCGCCGCGGCACTCAGAGGCCACGGCATGCGACTCGGGGCTCTCCTCGGGGTCGAGCGTGCACTGCAGCTCGGCCCAGCGGTCACGCAGGGTGATGAAGATCAGCTGCCCGAGGTCGCGGCGGCGGGCCACCCAGCCCATCAGCGTGGCTTCAGTGCCGATCGGTGCGTCGATGATTTCCTGCAGATTGTGCGTGCGCGTGAGTTCAGACATGGCGCAGGAATTGTATCGTGCCGCGAGGCCGGTGGTCTTTTAAGAGGACAGAGGATCTGGGTTGTAGGGTGTGGGGAGCCAGCCACCAGGTCGCGGTCGCCAGCCTCCCCTGCTTAGCCCGCAAGGATCAGCTCGGCCTGTTCCAGCTTGAGGTTGAGCAGCACCGGGTTGGCGGACGGGTTGCCAAGCAGCAGGTAGATCCGCAGTGGGGCGTTGTCGCGCCGCACCCAGCGCACCACGTGCAGCACCTCGCCGTCGGTGAGCAGCATGTTGAAGCCCACGCGGCGCATGTCCAGCCTGCTGCCGCTGCCACCCTCACCCGCGGCCTGGGCCAGCACGGGCTCAGCACCTCCTGCAGGCAGCGTGCCGATCTCGCCCAGCAGCTGCGGGGGTTCTCCGTGCAGCAGCGCCGCCGCGATGAAGCCGTCGATGTCACTGAGCCGCACCAGGCAGTCGTTGACATTGTTGCGGGATGGCAGCAGTTCAGGCTGCATTGCCGCAGGCGTGGCCTCGGCAGCCTGCTCCGTGAGCGCATCAGCGCCGCTGCGGCGCAGCGGTTCATCCGCCGGATGCTCCTGCAGGTCATTCCATTCCGGCTCAGCCTGGGGTGCGGGAATGCTTTCCTCCACGCTGCGGTAGCTGCCACCGGGCGACAGCGCTGCAGCGGGATCCTCCTGCACGGGCGGCAGTTCCAGAGCGGCATCCGCCAGCAGCTCCGGCAGTTCCAGCACCGGCAGTTCCTGCAGTCCCTGCGCTTCTACCCAGTCGCGGGCCAGAGCCTGCATCCCGTCCTCTTCGTCGACGGACTGCAGCAGCGAGCCCAGCAGCACGGCAGCACTGCCCTCCTGCTGGTTGCCAGCCGGCATCCGTGCACCGCGCTCCAGGCTCCAGCGCAGCTCCATGCCGGCCAGCACTGACTCGCGGCGCGGACGCAGCACATCCCCGCGCTGCGGCTCCAGCAGGGCCGGCCAGGGGAACTGGAAGCCCTCGTCGCTGCCATGCAGCAGACGGTGCCAGCTCAGGGCCACGCCCAGCAGGTGCATCGCGGCCACCTGGTCCAGCTGGCGCAGCTCGCAGGCCGCGGCCAGGGCCAGCAGCTGCGTGGTTTCATCCGCCTGGCAGTCCGCCCGGCTGCTGCACAGTGCCAGCTCACGTGCCAGGCTGCCGAGCAGCGCATCCGGCACGAGGCCCTGCAGCCCCGTGATGCAGGCGATCACGTCATGCCAGTCCAGCTCCGCACCCGTGCGCGCCAGGCTGTAGAGCCTGAGGAAATGCAGCTCCGCCGATTCCGGCACGATGCGCAGGCTGCCCAGTTCCCTGAGCGCCAGGCAGCGTCCGTGCAGGCTCAGCGGCGCGCTGGCCAGCAGGCGGGCCAGGCGCGAGGCCGCCATTGAGTACAGCGAGATTGAGGCATAGGCCCGCACGAGTTCCAGCCCGCAGTCGCACTGCTCCGTGCTGCCGCTCGAAACCTTGCTGAAGCAGTCCTCCAGCAGCGAGAAGTATTCCGGGAGCTGGCTCTTGTCTATCCGCAGGCGGCTGGCCAGCTCCAGGGCTGCATCCACCCGGCCGTGACGCGCGAGCAGCATCCCGAGCCGGTAGCAGAGCATGCCCGGCATCCGCAGTTCCGCTGAATCCGTGGCAATCTCCGCCAGCCGGCTGAGCAGCGGCAGGGGCAGCTCGCTGTCAGTGGCAAGCTGCCGCAGCGACTGCCCGGCTGAGTCGAAATCACCCCGCAGAATCTGTTCACAGATCATCGATCTGGCCTTTTCCAGTTCCATACCCCTTTCGGGCTGCGTGTTGCCCGGCTGCATCGCAGGCCGTGGCAACCCCGTCTGACAACAGGTCCGCTACCGTCCGCGCTCATGAAGCGCAGCCTGCTCCTATATTTCGAGCGAAGCTTCGCAGCTCTTGAGCTTGACGCGGGCCAGGGCCAGGTTGGAACGCTCCCGGTCCAGCACGAGATAGATGAACACATCCATCCGGTCCTGGTCGGCGGGGCGGATCAGGTGGTACTGCTTCTCGAGGTTGATCAGGATGTCCTCGATCCGGTCATTGAGGGCCAGATTCTTCATCACCTTGCGCTTGGAGCGCACCACCTCGGTGTTGCCGGCCGCGGCGACTTCCAGATTGATCATACCGCCGCCGAGCTCGCCGAGCATCATGCCGCTGGATCCATCCACGATGGCCGCCGCCACGAAACCGTCAATGCGGCTCAGTTCTTCCAGTGTTTCCTTCACATCCGCCATTTTGGCTCCCGGGACTTTGCCCCTTGAATTTACGCGTATCCGCCGCTTCCATGTGAAAGAAATGTTCATCTCACAGCGGTACAGATGTATTGTTTATATATCATGTTTAACAAAATGCATGCATTATTCAACTAATATTTAATATCCTGCACTAATGAACAATATGAATTCAAATAGTGTATCTGAGTCAAGTCAATGAGATGGAATCGCGATTTGCCCAGTGTTGATCCGCTTCGCATTCCCGCAGCATATTGAGGGACAGGCAATGTGCAGAGCAGGCAGGGCGGCCCCGCGCCTGTTTATAATGAATCCGTGCGCAGTCTGATAGTTGTCCTGTCTGTCATCGCGGGTCTGATGCTCCTGCAGCGGCCGGCGCAGGCCGGGATCCTTGACGAAGTCAGGCTGGAGTTCATCAGCGGCGACGTGACCGGAGATGTGCGCGGCCAGGGCACGGCCACCGTCAGTGCGCGGATCACGAACATCGGCGACCGTAACCTCAACGGCGTGCGGATTGCCGCCTATTACTCACCCTACGACACCTTTCCCGATGAATTCGCCGACTGGCTGTTGCATGAATTCCTGCTGGAGCCGCCGCTCAAGCCGGGAAAAAGCGTGGTGCTGCAGTTCCAGGATCCGAAGGCCTATGAGTACATCCAGCTTGAGCTGCGACGCGCCAACTTCGACCTGCGCATCGTTGTCAACGGCGAGCAGCTGGCGAGCGAAGGCCTGGTGCGCATCGAGGACGGTGCCGCCTACATGCAGAGCCGCGACCTCGTCGGCATCATCGGCGGTGAACTGAAGTACGATGCCGAGGCCGACCGCGTCGAGCTCCGGCGCGGCGACCGGGTGCTGCTCTACAAGGACGGGCGGCGCAGCATCGATGTCAACGAGGAACGCCGCGCGCTAAGCCATCCCGTGATCCAGATCGAAGGCCGCACCTGGGTGCCGGTCGAGAGTATCTGCCGTGAACTGGAGATCAGCTGCGAGATCGACCACAGCCTGAATGTGCTGACCCTCAGCTTCGAGCCCCTGCCCGAGGCCGGCTAATCCGGCTGAGTGGGGCGCAGCACCCGGTTGACCTCCAGCTCCCCGTCCTGTGTAATCTCCGCCCCCAGCTCATGCATCATCTCCCCGCAGTGGTTGATGAAGATGTCGCGAGTGCGCCGTACATTGCTGCCGAGTTCCGTCGTCACCAATGCAAGGAACAGCAGGCCGAGCACGATCTTGACCGGGATGCCCACGAAGAACACATTGAGCTGCGGCATCACGCGTGCGAGGATCCCCAGCGAAAGGTCGATCAGGATCAGGAATGCTATCAGCGGCAGCGAGATCCGCATCGCGATCTCGAACAGGCTCGTGCAGATCGAGACCATGGTCTGGGTGTCGAAGTGCTCGATCATCCACTGGCCTGGCGGCAGCAGCTCGTAGCTGGCGAGCCAGAGCCGCAGCAGCTCCAGATGCTGGCCGCTGCCCACGAAGACCAGCATCGCCGTCGTGAACAGGAACTGCCCGATGATGCTGGCCTGGGTCTGGGTGCTGGGGTCGAAGACATTCACCACGGCGAAGCCCATCTGGTAGCCGATGAACTGCCCGGCGAACTGGAAGGCCACGAACACGAGGCCGGTGATGAAGCCCAGCAGCATCCCGAGCGTCAGCTCCTGCACGGCCGCCGAGAGAAACAGCGAATCGTCCAGCAGTTTCAGCGTGGCGGTGGGAGCGTAGAAGGTGTAGACGATATTGGAGAGCAGGAAACCGAGCATCACCCGCAGCATCACGGGCACGCCCTGCGCCGAGAACATCGGCGCGAGGAACACGAAGCCCATCGTGCGCAACAGGATCAGCAGCCAGAGCAGACCCAGCTGCCCCAGGTAGTCAGTCAGTTCCACTTCACTCTCCGCAGAGATCATATTGGGTCCGTGGTCGAAACTGAACCAAATCCGGATCAAGCCTGCCTGCTCAATCCGGATTTCACCCTGCAGCCTGTCTGCTGTGCGGGTATAGTGTGTTGCCCGCGAGGGCAGCGGCCGGGCTGCGAGCGTCCAGGTACGTGCTAATATCCAGAGTTTCCGATGAGCGAGACGATCAGCCTCAGCATTGCCGCCCACACTCCGATCGAGGAGGTACGCTTCAGCGTGCTGGACCTCGAGACCACCGGCGGAGCCCCGCCCGAGCACAAGATCACCGAGATTGCGGCCTATCATGTGGACGGCCTGCGGATCACCGATGAATTCGTGACGCTCGTCAATCCCGAACGCAACATCCCCGCCTTCATCACCGGCCTGACCGGCATCAATGAGAAGATGGTGAAGGACATGCCCCCCAGCCGCGACGTACTGCCCAACCTGCAGAGCTTCCTCGGGGACAGCATCCTCGTGGCGCACCACAGCCAGTTCGACCGGCGCTTCCTCGAGAACGAGCTGGAGCTGATGGGCGAACGCCCGCTGATCAACGGCGACCTCTGCACTTCCCGGCTGGCGCGGCGCATCGTGCCCTGGCTGCCCTCGAAGAGCCTTGGCAACCTCGCGGCCTTCTTCGGAATCAGCATCCCGGACCGCCACCGTGCCGCCGGCGATGCCTACGCCACGAGCGAACTGCTGATCATCTTCCTGAACTACCTGAAGAGCCGCGGGCTGGACACCATCGACCAGGTGATGCAGTTCCAGCACGGCGAGATGCCCTACCCGACCGACGCCGACGACTGATCGGAGCTCCGGAGCAATCCGGACAACGGGAGCTACCCGCTTCAGCGGTAGTCGGGTTTCGGGTTTGTGGTTTCGGGTTTCGGAGGTGCGACCACGCCACGGCGTAGTTGTCGCACAATCCTTCTGACGGACAATCTCCCCTGCGTAAATCTGCAAGTCAGGCTAAACTCCCAGTATGCAGCAAATCCTGCAGTACGTACGACGCCACATGCTAATGCTTGCCATGCTACTGCTCCTGTTGACAACAGGTGGCTTCATCGCTCAGCACCTGTATTGGCAATCTCCCCGGGGCCGGATAGTCTCACTACAGAGGCAATACGAAACTGTCCTCACGCGCATGCAACAGCAGGCAGAGGAAAGGAATAACATTGACCTCGGCCAGAAGGAGAACATCTGGTTCCTTCCCCGTTATCCTATGAGCACCCGTATTCCGGAGGGGATGAGTATTAAGGAATTCGAGGAACTGACAACGTCAGTCTTCATCAGCTTCATGGAGAACAACCCTGATGATTCTCCTGTGTTCCTGAGCTACAGCAAGCCTGATTTTCTTGATTACAGCACATTCACCTGTCCGTCTGAGGACGTGATTGAAGATCTCCGAAAGCTTGGATACCCCGCTGACTATGGACGCAATGGTGCACGACCGGAAGGGGAAGTCGGCTTCGGATACTGGGGCACTGAACTATGCCTGCTGGCAATTGACAGATCGGAGAATGGCAACTTCACGGTGGCAATCAGCAGCGAAGGCGGCTGCGTCGGGTCAACAGAGATTGCCTACGTGGACATGGATGAGGCAGCTGATGAAATCAGCTCCATCGTATGGCATTCACAGCTGGTGAATGACGTGCTGGAAGGGCTCGATAAGCGCCAGCGAATGCCCGCGCTTGGCCTGCGCTACCAGTGAATCATCAACGGCTGGGCGCTGGTCCAGCCCTGCTAAGCACCGGGAAATGACAACTCGGAACTTCCCCGAAGAAGATTGTGCGGCAACAAGTGCCGCACCTCCTGCCTGCCGGCTGCTGGAAGCAGCCGCTACAGTCTTCTGCTTCTCATTCTGTTTCTGTTTCTTCTTCTGCCCACTGACTACTGACTACTGTTGCCAGGCTGACAGCCTGGCCTCCTACTGCACCCTGGCAGCGGCCGTGAACCACTTCGCCGCCATCAGCGCCATGAACAGCCCGGCAACGGCGAAGCTCAGGAGGATCTCCTGGCGGTCGATGGCCCGCATCCGCGGCTCGGTGAACCACAGCACGATCAGGGTCCCGAACGCGATGCTGACCAGCGCGGGCAGCGCCAGACTGAAGATCAGCGAGGCCGCCAGCGCGATGATTGCCATCGCGAGCGTGCTCCAGAACATCACGCGCCGGTTCAGGCCATGCACCCAGGCAGCGCGGAACAGGAAGGCAAGGATCACGAAGTCGCCGACGCCCATCACCGGGGCGGCGTCGCCAATCGGCAGCGGCAGGTGCACGAACAGGTAGTTGATCCAGGGCACGCGCACGGCTTCCGCCGCTGCAGCAGCTGCACTCGCCGCCTGCTCCGGCGGAACGCTCTTCGCTGCTTCGGCCATCGCTTCCGCCACCTGCTGCTGATGCTCCTGCATCCCTTCCACGATGCGCTTCGAAGGCCCCTGAAACACGCTGAAGATGTCTGCGAAGGCCATTGCCACCGCGAGCGGCACGAGGTTCGTGACCTTCTCCATGCGGTCCCCGACCCAGTAGCCGACCGGCAGCGAGATCAGGATCAGCCCGAGCGTACTGAACGCGCGCAGCGGCAGCGAGTTGTCAGCGAGCAGCACCGGCAGCAGGATGCTGCCAACTCCGCCCGCGAACATCAGATAACGGCTCCAGGCCGGCCAGTCCGCTGACTCCCCCACGAGGATCACCATGAACAGCAGGCTCATGCCGAGGATGATCGCCAGGCCCTGCAGGGCCAGCGACAGCTGTTCGGGCAGGATTTCAACGCTCGGCAGCGAGACCGTCAGCGCGAAGTAGCCCAGCCAGGCCAGCGCTCCGACAAGCGTCCAGATCCGCCCGGCACGCTTCATGTGAGCTCCATCAGCCGGCTGTGCTCGTGCTGGGTGAGGATCGTATGCGGGATATTGCCAACCTCCACGCGCGAGAAGGCCTCGCTCGCGGCCCGCGGTGTGTTGCTGTTCTCACTGAGATGCCCGAGCAGCAGGTGCTGCGGCATGCTCGCGAGTCCCGTTGACAGTTCCACCGCCTGCTGGTTGCTCAGATGCCCGTGGCTGCCGCGGATCCGGCTCTTCAGGTATTCGGGGTACATGTTGCCACGCAGGATCTCCGGGCAGTGGTTGCTCTCCAGCACCAGCAGTTCGCAGTCGCCGAACAGCGCGACCTGCTGCGGTCCGTAACAGCCGAGGTCCGTGAGGATCCCCAGCCGGTGCCCGCCGCAGTAGAACTTGAACATGCATGTCGGCTCGGCATCATGGCTCACCGCACAGGGCAGGATGTCGATGTCGCGGTGCGGGAAGCCGTGTTCGGAGTCATAGGTCAGGATGTTGTCATATTCGCTGCCACGTTTGCGGCGGATGCTGCTGGCCAGTTCATAGCGCACCTGCTCATGGCAGTACACGATCGGGCTGCAGTGCTTGAGCAGCACGCCGAGCCCGCTGATGTGGTCACTGTGGGTATGGCTGATCACCACGGCGTCGATCTCGCTGAGCTGCACCCCGGCCACGGCCAGCGCGGCCTGCACGCGGCGGATGCCGATCCCGCAGTCCACCAGCATGCGCGAGTGCGCCGTTTCCAGGTAGTAGCAGTTGCCCTTGCTGCCGCTGGCGATGCTCATGAAGCGCACGCTCATGCCTGCGTCCGCTCCTGCAGGCGCGTCAGCCGGTCCTGCCAGAGATCGGCCTCCTCCAGCAGCGGCTCGAGCGTGGCGAAGACCTCATCGCGTTCCAGCGCAATGTCGTCAATCTGCTGCTGCAGGCCGGCAATCCGCGCATAGTCCGAGGCGGCATCCACGCCGTGCTGCTCCTCCGTCAGTTCGCGGATCCGCTGTTCCAGCTCCTCGATCCCGAGTTCCACCGCGGCGATCTTCTGCTCAACCCGGTCCAGCTGGCGGCGGCAGTAACCCTCCACATTGGTGCGGGCCTCCTTCGCGGCCTGTTCCAGCATCGTCCATTCGTCGTCAGTTTCAGCAGCCGCTCCGTTGTCAGCGATGGCCTGCGCATTCTGTTCGGCCAGCATCGCCTCGTGGAAACGGCGGTACTCGCTGTAATGCCCGCGGAAGAATGAGGAGCTGAAGCTGTTGCCGGCCCCCTCGCGCTCGAAGACCACCAGCCGGTTGCAGATCCGCTCCAAAAGTGCCCGGTCATGGGTCACCATGATCAGCGAACCCTCATAGGCCAGCAGGAACTGCTCCAGCGCCTCACGCGCCCAGATGTCGAGGTGGTTCGTCGGCTCATCCAGCAGCAGCACGTTCGGGCGGCGGCGGAAGATCTTGGCGAGCGTCAGGCGGCTGCGTTCACCGCCGCTGAGCTGCTTCACATCCTTGAAGACCTCGTCACCGCTGAAGCCGAACACCGCGAGATAGCTGCGCACCTCGCCATCCGTCATGTTGCCATCCACGCTGCGCAGCTCCGCCATCAGGTCGCGCCCGTCCTGCAGGTCCGCGCTGTCCTGTGAGAACACGCCGACATCGGCATTGCTGCCCCAGGCCACCATCCCGCGCAGCGGTGCCAGCCGGCGGGCCAGCAGCTTCAAAAGCGTACTCTTGCCACAGCCATTGCTACCCACGATCCCCAGCCGCTCCCCGCGGAACAGGCGGAAGTCCACGTCGTCAAGCAGCAGGCCCTCGCCAACCGCGCCACGCGCCATTTCCATCGGCGGGTTGAGGGCCAGGCCGGAATGCCCGACCTTCTCATAGACCTTTTCCTCGGAGCGCTCCAGCCCGCTGTAGCTGAAGCAGAGCTGCTCCACGATCAGCAGCTGCTCGCCGGAGAGCAGTGCGGGCTTCAGCACGAAGCTCTTCTGCGGGTCGTCCGCCGGGCGGTCCACGCGCTCCATCCGCCCCAGATGCTTGCGCCGGCCCTGGGCCTGCTTCGTGTTCTGCCCGGCGATGTTGCGGCGGATGTACTCCTCCGTCTTCGCGATGTGCTCCTGCTGCTTCTGGAACTGCTCCAGCTCGGCGCGGCGCCTGAGGTCGCGCTGCGGGCGGTACTTCGTGTAGTTGCCGGGATAGCGGAACAGGCCCTGGTTGTCAACTTCCCAGATATGCGTGCAGACCACGTCCAGCAGCCAGCGGTCGTGGCTGACGAGGATCACCCCGGCGCGGCTGCGCAGGCTCTTTAAGTAGTCCGCGAAGAATTCCTGGGCCTCGATGTCGAGGTGGTTGGTCGGCTCGTCGAAGATCATGCAGTTGGCATCGCTGATCAGCGCGCGGGCCAGGCAGGCCTTCTGGCGCTGCCCGCCGCTCATGCTCCCAAGCGTCTGGTGCTGCTGTTCGTCGGTGAATGACAGGCCGCTGATGATACGGTCTATGTCGGTCTCCCAGCGGTGCCCGTCCAGCACGGCGAAGCGTTCCTGCACACTGCCGAGTTCGGCCTGCAGCGCTTCGCTGTCCGGCTGGTGCTCCAGATCGCGCACGAGCTTCCCCGTGCGTTCCTGCAGTTCGACGAGGTCCGGCCGGCCGCCGCGCACGAATTCCCGCAAGGTATCCGTGTCCGCACCGCCGGAGGCCTGGGTCACGATGCTGATCTGCGTGCCGCGGCTTACCTGAATATTGCCGGACTCGGGAGTGAGCCTGCCCTCGATCAACTTCAAAAGCGTGGTCTTGCCGCCGCCGTTCTGGCCCACGAGTCCGATCACATTACCCGGCTGCAGCTGGCCGCTGGCATCGCGGATGATGTATTCATCGGTGTAACCGAAGCTCAGGTTGGAGAATTCAAGCAGGGACACGGCAGCGTGCCTATTCTAACAGGGCAGGCAGCGAAATCTCAATAAATTCAAGGACCTACTGATTTGTTCTCCAACTCGTGATCAGAAGTGCCAACAGTATTGACTACCTTGTCCCGAATTTTAATCACGTATTGTTCCGCGCCAAAATGCAATAGTAAAACAGACGCGAAGGAAACAACCAGCAGCAACCAACCTAACTTTCTCTGTATCCAGAAACTCGGCGATACTTTGTCATCAAAACTACAGTACCAGAATATTACAAGAGAATGGAAAAGGAAGTATATATAAAATGTTGCTATCCAAATGGAAACTTGGGCAACATATTCAAAAACGGATGCTTCAAACTGAGGTAATTGATAATCTGGCATTAATCCAAAGTAGTTGAGAAGAGTTGCAGTAATTATGGTAACGGTTCTTGCATACAAAGAAATTGTTGAGGCTTTTAGAAATTCACCTAGGCTGAAGTCTCTTACACCAAATCGAAGAAAATATATTATGGAACCTTCCAGAATAATAAATAATAAGCCGTGAATAGCAACGATTAGCGGTCTGATAATTGCTGCCAAATCCTGCAATTGAGATAAATTTGCCTGACCAATCAATACGAGCGACTCTCTAAAAATGCTGTCTCCAATGCTCAAAGGAATAATAAAATAAAAAATAAGATAGAAAGCAATCGGATTTGGCAAATTTACATTCGATTCAATGCTTGGTCTCCCACTCTCATCATTGCTCACACTATAAACTGATTTGCTATATACAATTGGAGCAAAGGGGAAAAGAATTAACAAACGAAATGAGTTGACAACAAATTCAACTAGCGATCCAAAACTAGGAAACTTTGGTATAGGACTGTTACTCAATGTATCTTCCTTCGAGTCAATGTTATCGAATGCAAAAATGTATCCGTATAATGTTCCTGCTTTTTCGTCAACCTGTCAAGGAGTTCGCTGACCAAAATTTGCATATTCAACTTCCTCGTTCGATAAACCCTGAGGTGCAAACTCCTGCCTGAGCAGCCTCAGATACAGCATGCCCTCGGGACTCAGCTCCTTCTCGGCAGTGCTGCAATACTCCTCCACCTTCTCCACCATGTATCGCATATCAATGATTGACATGCTGGACTCATTCACACTCTGCTTTATAGCTGCTATGGTCGGATCATCCGTACCAAGTTCTGCCAGCAACATTCTGGCAATGTCGTAGTAAGCATTTTCCGGATCGAGATATTGCAATTCTCGGTACGACCACTCAGCCATCAGCCTGAGCACCAGCTGATGGTCCGCCTCTGACATGCTCCCCCGCGCATTGCTGTACATTTCCTCATACAGGTCGTAGTAGCGGTCGTTGTTTGCTTCATCCAGCTGGCCGAAGTCGAGGATGTACTGCACTGCCAGGAAGTCCTTGTCATCCAGCCTGGCAAGCAATGCGTTACGCTCTTCCGATGACAATGGATCCAACTCCGCTAGACTCCTGCGGATCACGCTGTCATCAACTGATCCATATGTATCAGCGCTAACCTGGCTTGCAGTGACGAGAACCGCCAGCAACGTGATGACAAAGTACCTCATCATGCATCCTCCCCCCTACTCCCGCTTCTCCTCCAGCCGGTCCAGGCGCTCGCTGATCTCATCGAGCTTGGCCATCATCCTGTTGCTGATCCTCTCCAGGCGCGCATCGATCTCCTCGACTTCCTCGCTGATCTCCTCCACCTCATCCTCCGTGCGCGCCGCGATGTCATGCGACATCTCGTCCACGAACACGGCGTTCAGCAGCGAGAGGATCACGATCCCGCCGAAGCTGACCGCGATGATGAAGTACAGCCGGATCAGGTGCGCCGTGATCCCCGTGGAGTGCGCGGCGATGTTGTCACTCATCTCGTACCAGCCCTCGATCGTGAAGATCTTGAACATGGTGTACATGCTCAAGAGCGGGTCGCCGAATTCCGGATACAGATGAACCACCGCACCTGAGGCATCGACAGTGGTCTGATAGCCGAACATGTAATGTGCGCTCAGCCCGAAGATGAACAGGTAGCAGAACACCAGCATGAAGATCCCCACGCTGGCCCTGAGCGCGCGCTTGCCGCCGATCATCAGCCGCTCGATGTTCGGGATGAAGCGCATCAGGCGCAGGAAGCGCAGCAGCCGCAACAGGCGCAGCAGGGTGAACAGCGCCGGGGCCCCGCTCATCAGCGAGGGCAGGCTGAGCAGCACGATCCCCAGGTCGAAGACATTCCAGGCATCACTGAAGTAGCCATGCACGCTCTGGTAGCGCATCTTCAGCGCGGCCTCGAGGATGAAGTAGACCACGCAGGCGGAGTCCACCATCAGCAGCAGCGGGCCCATGGCCATCCTCAGCGGGGCGAAGGCCTCGAGGAACAGCACGAATGCATTGAGCAGGATCACTGTGAGGATCACCCGTTCGTTGATCAGCCCGCGCACCGCCTGCCTCCGTTTGCCGACATGCGCTAATCCTACAGCAGGTCTGCCGCCGCCGGAGATTTGCCAGTCTGAGCATTTCACTTGCGGAGGCGCTTAACATATGTATAATACGGAATGTGCCGATGGGATTTCCCATGAAATCTTTCTCTCATTTGCACATTTCAACTGAGAAGAAGTGTTTCCCGTGCTCACGGCTTTTCATATTTCCCGGCAGCCGGGCACAGGGCTTCCCCCTTATCAACCGGGAGGCCCGGGGATTGTGGACGGATTTGCGGATATCCGCATTTCACGGATCGTGAAAGTGCGGAGTCGGTTGAAAAATGGCAACAGCCTGTTTGGCAACCTGTCCGCTGTTGATGCACATGCACGCTGAAGCCAAGCATGATGCGGGTTTACCATGGATTTAATTTGCGATATGATCACGCTCCAGAAGCAGCGGAGGCACGTGGTGGGGCTTCCTTTCTGGGTGGGTCACATACCAAACAGGAGCTAGGCCTTGGCTGTATACAGGGATGACAACATTCAGGAGCACGTGCACGACCGCACGCCGCCGCAGAATGTTGACCTCGAGATGTGCGTGCTCGGCGCGATCATGCTCGAACCCAAGGAAGCCTATCCGCTGGCGGCGGATTACCTGAGCCGTGATTCTTTCTACCTTGACGGACACGGCATCATCTACGAGCTGATGGGCGAACTGTTCAACCGCGGCATCCCGCCTGACAGCGTGGCGGTGCTCGACGAGCTGCGCAGCCGCGGCCAGATGGAGCGCGTGGGCGGCAGCGCGGTGGTGATGGGCATGCTCAACTCCGTACCGACCGCTGCCAACGTGGAGTACCACGCCCGCAAGGTCTCGGAGAAGGGGCACCTGCGTAAGCTGATCCGCACCTGCACCGAGATCGTCGACGAATGCTACCGCCAGGAACTATCTCTGGAGCAGGTGATCGACCGCGCCGAGGCCGGGATCCTCAAGATGAGCACCAACTCCGGCCGTGCGCGGATGGATGCGATCAGCGAGGTGCTGCGCGAATACTGGGAAAAGCTCAGTGAGCGCGACGAGGAACTGCGCCGCCGCCGCAATGCCGGTGAGCACAGTCCGAAGATCAGTGCCGGCCTGCCGACGGGCTTCCGCGACCTCGACTCCATGATCGGCGGCCTGCGCGAAAGCGAGCTACTGATCCTCGCGGCCCGCCCCTCGATGGGTAAGTCCGCGCTGGCCCTGAACTTCATGCACAACGTCTCGGTGCTGAACTCCATCCCCACGGCGATCTTCAGCCTGGAAATGGGTGCCGACCAGATGGCGGAGCGCCTGATGACCCAGGGCACGATGTACACGCGCCACAACCGCATCCAGGGTGTCTCCAGCGGCAGGCTGCAGAACCCGGACCTCTCCGACCTCGAATGGAACGTGCTGACCCAGAGCTACAACAAGCTCGTGGCGGCACCGATCTACATTGACGACAGCAGCGTGCTGACGATCGGCATGCTCAAGAGCAAGGCGCGCCGGCTCTACACCCAGTACGGCATCCGCTGCATCATCGTGGACTACCTGCAGCTGATGAGCGGCCCCAACAGCGGCGGTGACAACCGCGTGCAGGAGGTCAGTGAGATCAGCCGCGGCCTGAAGCAGATCGCGCGTGAGCTGCGCATCCCGGTGATCGCGCTCTCCCAGCTCAGCCGCCAGGTGGAAAGCCGCACGAGCAAGAAGCCGCAGCTCTCCGACCTGCGTGAATCAGGCGCGATCGAGCAGGACGCGGACATCGTGATGTTCATCCACCGCGATGACTACTACCAGGAGAAGACCCAGGACTTCAGCGTTGATGCCGACTACGACCGCCATACGCTGCCCGATGCCGACCTGATCGTCGCCAAGAACCGTAACGGCCCGACAGGTCTCGTCAAGATGCGCTTCTTCAAGGAGATCACCCGCTTCCTGGAGCCGATGTAGGCTCCCCCGG
The DNA here is from genome assembly GCA_020440605.1 of bacterium. Classification (GTDB taxonomy): domain Bacteria; phylum 4484-113; class 4484-113; order 4484-113; family JAFGCY01; genus JAHEFU01. The sequence goes on from JAGRNT010000001.1 coordinate 134,457, forward strand.
ACTGGCCATGCAATATCCGAAGAGAATCCTGATCGTCGGCAACGGCGGCCGCGAGAATGCCATCGGCAATGCGCTGCTGCTCAGCGCGCAGCTCGAGGGCCTGTGGATCACCCCCGCCAACTGGGGGCTCGTGGACCATCTCGGCACGGGCCGGGTGCATACGCTGGACATCAGGGCGACTGACCTGGACGGCATTGTCAATGCCGCCCGGGAGATCCAGGCGGAGCTCGTGGTTGTCGGCCCGGAGGATCCGCTCTGTGCGGGCCTGGCCGACCGTCTGCGCGAGGCCGGCATCCCGGCCGTCGGCCCCGGTGCGGAGGCGGCCCAGCTGGAGGGCAGCAAGCTGTTCGCCAAGCAGTTCATGGCCCGTCATGGCATCCCTACGGCGGCCTTCGCGCAGTTCACGGAGCTGCCGGCCCTGCTGGAATACCTCGCGGCCGGCGAGGGCCCGGTGGTGCTGAAGGCCGATGGCCTGGCAGCCGGCAAGGGCGTGATCGTCGCTGCCAACCGCGAGGATGCTGCCGCAGGTGCCCGCGTACTGATGGAGGAGCAGCGCTTCGGCGCCGCCGCCAGTACGGTGCTTGTGGAGGAATGCCTGTTCGGCCGGGAGATCAGCTTCACGGTGCTGATCAGTGGCGGGCGGGCGGAGGTGCTGCCGCCCTCCAGCGATTACAAGCGCCTGCAGGATGATGACCAGGGGCCCAACACCGGCGGAATGGGCAACATCTGCCCCACGCCCTGGGCCACGGATGATGTGATCGTGGAGTTCAGCCGCGACATCCTCGCGCCCTTCATGCGCGGCCTGCGCGGTGACGGGCTGGACTATCGCGGCTTCCTGTTCGTGGGCACGATGATCACTGAGCAGGGCCTGAAGGTGATCGAGTTCAACGTGCGCTTCGGCGATCCCGAGGCCGAGGTCGTGCTGCCGCTCTGCCAGGCCGACTGGCCTCTGCTGCTGGCCTCGATGGCCGCTGGGGAACTGCCGGAGCAGGCCATCTCCCTGCGGGACGGCGCCTGCCTGGCCGTGGTGCTGGCCAGTGGCAACTATCCCCTTGGCAAAAGCGAGCCGGCTGCGATCATCGGCATCGAACGCCTGCAGGCCCAGGGCCTGTTCGCAGCACAGAGTGATGGTGAAGCGCTGCTGCCGCCCCGGATCAGCCTGCACTTCGCCGGAGTCAGCCGCAGTGCGGCGGCCGGATCTGCTGAGGCTTATGCCAACCATTTCGAAGCGGACAAGCCAGGCAGCTTCCTTGCCAGCGGCGGCCGCGTGCTGGCACTCAGTGCACACGGCGCGGATCTCAGCGAGGCCCGCCGCCTGGCCTATGAAGCGCTCGGCAACCTGCACTTCGAGGGCATGCAGTTCCGCACTGACATCGGCCGGCTGCGCTGATCTTCACCGGGATTGAACCGCAGTTTTGCACCGGCGGTCAGCCTGGCGGTTAGCATCTGGCATGACACTGCCGAATGCTGACCTGCTCTGCTACATCGCCGCTGCCAGCTGCCTGCTGCTCGGCCTGTTCTGCCTCATGATGCTCGGCCGCCGCCGCATCCGCCCGGAGTTCGTGAGCACGATGCGCGCCATCGCCGGCTTCAACTTCGTGATCTCAGTCTGCATGCTGCTGCTGGCCCAGCGCGTCGATGCTTCCGCCATTGGACTGGCCGCCATGCCGCAGCAGCGTGATCAGCCACTTTCTCAGCAGGTTGATCACGGTCACGACATCATCGGCGAGTTGCTTGATACCAAAGATCATTAGCGCACCTTAGCCAGCTCCACTCAGATAAGTCCAGATCCGCCCCCCGCGCTGAAACCTGCGCGGGCTTTTGCGCATAAAGCTCCATATCATGACCTTCATGGACTACGTACAGGAGCTGACCGGCAGACTGCGACAGAGCTTTATGAAGCTGCGTCGCGGCATGCTCGGGAGGCTGGTGGCGGCCCTGTTCAACAGGCTCGCCGGAAATCACCGCTGAAAATTGCGGTGGCACTGAACAGGGCGGGAAATAAGCCTGTCCTGATAAGGAGCTGCAACATGGCCAACAGGCTCATGCAGGAGGCGCTGCGGGCTTCCAGCAGATTCATGGTTGCCGCCCTGGCTGCGCTTTCCGTCTCGGGATGCGATAACCAGGCAGTCGGCAATGGTAAGGAATTGGGAACTGTCCAGGCTGGACAGACGGGGGCAACTGAGAAGGAGGATTTCGGCATGATGCTGGAAAGCACTGATCTTGCGGTATCCGACGAGACCGTCGGCTCCCGTGAGTTCACTGAGCTCTCCGAAGTGACGCTGCGGATCAACAACGGAGTCGTGACAATCAACCAGGACGAGAGCCTTGCTCCCGGAACGGTGCGCATCAACTGGGAAATCAGGCGCAATGGCCGCAAGGTGCGCGGCAAGCGCAGCGGTCTCGAGATCTACTTCAACCGCGAGGACAGCGAGCTTTCCGTTGAGGATGAGCGGATCGGCAACGGCACCCGTGTGCCTGACCTGCATCTCAAGGTCTTCATGTCCCCCGGGATCAGCGTCGAAACCAGCCTCGGCAACGGCGAGATCAAGGCCAGTGCGGACTTCATCGACGGCCTGGACCTCGGCAACGGCAACATCAGCTTCCACGGCTCGCTGCGCAAGGGCGCTGACATCCACCTCGGCAACGGCATGCTCACCGGCGACCTGCTCGGTGTCTCCGGCCGCCACAGCATCTACGTCGGCAACGGCAATGTGGACATCGACGTCGCGGACGGCGTGAACTGCAGCCTCAACGGCTCGGTGGCCATCGGCAGCATCGACCTGCACGGCAAGCTGCGCGGCAATGTGGCCCGCCAGGGTTACATCGGTGCAACGGCCACGGCCATGATCGGCGAGGAGGCCGGTAACCTGCTGAGCGTGGACATCGGCAACGGTGAACTGCAGATCGGCAGCAATTAGGCGCTGGTCAGCGGGAAACAATCCGGCTAGAATGGCGGTACTTCAACTGCCATGAACATGTCCGGAGCCCCCACAATGCGCATTCTCGCCTTTTCAGCATCACTCAGGCACGACTCCCTCAACGGCCGGCTGATCGCCATCGCGGCACGCCTGGCCCGGGAGGCCGGCGCGGAGGTTGATCTCGCGGATTTCTCCGAGCTCGTGATGCCCAACTACAACTTCGATGTGGAACAGCAGGGCTTCCCGGAGGCATGTGTGGCCCTCGGCAGGCGCGTGGAATCCGTGGATGGCCTGCTGATTTCCACCCCGGAGTACAACCATTCCTTCCCCGGTACACTGAAGAACACGATCGACTGGCTCTCGCGCCTGCGCCCGATGCCCCTGCGCGGCCGCAGCGTGCAGATCCTCAGCGCCGCGCCCTCACTCGTGGGCGGTAACCGCGCCGCCGAGGCCCTGAGCACCCCGCTCGAGGTGCTGGGCATGCACGTCATGCCTGACCGCTTCTCACTCAACACCGCCAATGAGGCCTTCGGGGCGGACGGCGAACTGCTCGACCCGCAGCGTCTGGAGCGGCTGCAGGGGGTGGTGGACTACTTTCTGCGCGTCACGCAGAGCCTGAAGCTGATGGACTGAGCAGGGCAATCAGTTCCCCGGCTCAGACTCCTCAGGCTCAGTGACTGTCAGCGTGAAACTGAATTCGTCACTGCTTCCATGGGCATTGCTGACAGTAACGTTCCCCTGGTAACTTCCCGCAGCCGATGGCAGCTTCCCGGTGATGGTACCGGCCTGAGCATCCAGGTCTTCCTGGTCGAATCCCTCGATACCCCATTCTGCCTCGTCAAAGCTGCCGTTGGCTGACAGCTGCAGGCTGATCATCTTGCCCGCCTCACCAGTCAGCGGCTCCACAGCGATAACTGAGAGTTGCTCTACCACATATCTGAATGTCTGCTGTCGCTGTCTGATCTTGGCTCCTGCAACTTCCGTGACACTCAGTTGTCCGATGTATCCAGCTTCCGCCGGTATGCCAAGCTTCACCTGCGGTTCGGCTTCGGTGCTGCTTGCCGGGTCGGCTCCCGGACCGAATTCCCAGTGATAGCTAAGTACGGAATTCTCAAGCTGGCCAGTGACAACCGCCACAAAGGTCTTGGAATCCCCACTGACACCACTCCCGGAGCTGACTTCCTCAATTTCCAGACCATCTCCTGGCAGGACTTCAAAGCCCGCTGAGAAAGTGTTTGCAGGCGCATCATGCTCCTTTCCTTCGGTCACGGTCAGAGTGATGCGGTAGCCATCTTGGCCGGTTTCCGTCCATGCCACTCCCGGCACTCCGCTGATTCTGACCTCCGGCTCGGCAGCCTCGCTGAAGCGTGGTTCCCCGATCCCACCGAAATCCCAGAAGTAGTGCAGGTCCTCTCCGTAAGGCTGCCTGGTGATGATTGCCTTGAATTTGATGCTGTCCCCGTTTCGGCCGCTGCTGTGACTGATCGCTTCAATCTTCGGTGTGTAGTTGAGCGGGAAGCCCCTCCCGGCACATGCTGAAACTGACAACAACATCAGGCATGTGATCAGCTTGCAGATTGGTGTTTGCATTGGATTCTCCTGAGTATTAAATCCTGTTCAGCGGAAGCGGCAGCGCTGGCAGCTGCCGTCCTCGCAGCAGGGCGGGTTGCTGGTGACAACATGCGGAATCACGAAGATGCAGACCTCCGTGGTTTCACTGCGCCGGGACTTGCTGCGAAACAGCTTGCCGGCCAGGGGCAGGTCGCCCAGCCCGGGGATCTTGCGGATGCGGATACGGTCCTGCTCGGAGATCATCCCGGCCAGTACGAAGGGCTCGCCCTCCTGCACGCTGACAATGGTCTTGACCTCACGGAAGGTGAACTTGGGGGCGGTGTTGGAGTTACCGATATCCAGGTACTCCGGCTGCTCTGGATTGCCTTCCTTCTCCAGATAAGTAGATACGGAAGGCTGTACTCCGATGGTCAGGTCGCCAAACCTTCCAAGTTTTGGCACGAATAAGAGTTTGATGCCAATTGGAAAATAGGAGACGCTGCTTAGCGCAAGAAACCCAGGAAGATCGATGTCAGTTCCAGCACCTGTTGCAACTGGAACCATATCTCCCACGAAGTAATCTGCCTGACTCCCTTCCAATGTGGCAAGAGTGGTGCTGGCAAGGATACGTGCGTGGCCTTCCTCAACCATGTGATCCAAGGTTAGATTGAAGCTCATTCCGGCGCTTCGAAAGAAACTCCCGAGACTGAAAGCTTCAATTCCCTTCAGTCCAGCACTCTCCTTGAATTCCGCACTCGTGGATGTGGAGCCAGGTCTGACACCAAGGGAGCGACTGCCAACATCATCAACTTCGCAGACATATACGGCCAACTTGATGGAAGTCAGGGGTACATCTACCTCTCGGATGATGCTTTCAATCAGGCCATGCTCTTCTTCGCTGGCGCTGATCACGAGGGCATTGCGGGGGCTGAATTCGATGCCGTCAAAGTTGATTTTCGCACTTCCCGTTGGACTGAGAGACACGGCTCTCTCTCCGAGTTCCAGACCATTTCCAGCATTTCTCTTTGGTTGAGCTTCCGCTGGATTGTTACTATCCGTACTTTCAAGGACCACACTTGGAAAGCTATTCATTTCCACCTGAAACTCCCCTTGTATTGCCTGGTAATACAACTCAAAAATCATGTCTTCATCGGCCTTGGGGTGCTCCTCCATGATTTCAATCAGCTTGTCCAAGTCTGTGATTGCTTCAATACTGGAGGTAAGCTCACTTCCTATCTCCTTTTCAATCTCACTCCGGGTCAAAGGGCTGTTACCATTTCTGGAAGACATGTTTTCAATATCCCTAATCTTAGGTATCACGTTTATCGTTTGTTCCTTTTCCACTTTGTCAACTATGCCTGCTCCAGGCATGTAAATGTTCTTGAAGCTGTCATTCAGCACCTGCTGGACATAGGAAGCCTCAACATAGTAAATCTGGTATCTCTTCGGAAAGACCTTTGTCGTACGTGGTACCGGGGGGATCTCGATCCGGCCTATCCTGAGAACCACTCTCTGTTCAGGATCTGATGGCAACTCAACTTCATGCTTCAGCCTGAACTGCTCCTCCATTGCCAGCAGAAGGTCATATATGTTGTCAACATTGTTCTCTAAGTAGAACTGCCTAGAGGATGCTTGTTCTGGCAACGAACTCCGCAATACAAGCTTGTATCGACTCAGCGGGCAGAATTTCCCCGTATGCGCCGTGCAGCCGCCACCGTTGAACTGGCGAACCAGCACTTCTTCCAGAGGCATCCCGGATGTCCAGTCTGACTTGATTGAGCAGTCTTCAACTTCCCTGAGGATATTGTCCGAATCTTGTGCAGAATCTTTCCCACTTCCCCCTGTCTCTGAATCAGTTCTGTTGCTGGGCTCAAAGTACCAGAACTGGCAGTCTACCGCCTGCTGCTGGTAAAGTGTCAGCCTGCCACCGGGTCCCGTCATCATATCACTGCTGCCAAACAACATCCTGACTTCTGCTCCTGACTCCGATGGATCCGAATCCGGTTCAACCTTCTTCGCTACAGTCTTTACGAATTCGGCGGCGCCTCGCCTAAAAGTCAGCTCGATTGTCAGGCAGTCCTTTGTGAGTGTCGGCTTGATACATTCTATTTCTCTTGGAAAACTGCTCGGTGATCCAATGTAATGCTTGTCTTTGTAGACCGAATAGGAGTTGTCAGAAAGTTCAACTTCCGTTACACGCCCCGAGCCCTCCTGCCATGGCTGGAATTCCCTGCCATCTGGTTGGCTACCATTGCTACCTGGATCGGGGGTCAGCCGTATCTCAGCCTGCAACTTGCCCATATCCCCGACTCTATGCGTCATCTCCACCCTGGTACCATTCTCAGTCGGCAGTATGTAGAAGTGCAGGCTGTCAACATCATTCTCCGCCCAGTACCCTAGAATGCCGATCGGTTCATTGACCGCACCATTGGACAATACGGCATCAGGCCCGGTCGCCGACCCTGAAGCCGGGCCAACCTCAGCCTTCGCGATTCCCGTTGACAGAATCAGCAGCATCCACGCGCACGCCAGTGCGGCGCCCAGCACCCGTCTTCCCATGTTGCCTTCCTCCCCGGGGAAGGGCTGTTGCCAATCTCCCGTTGTCAGCATTCTAGGCAGCAGGGCACTTCGATGTCAACGGATATGGGTGAATATTGATTTTTTATTGAGGATTTGCTGAAATCCACCGTGGCTTCGTGATTCACTGAACTGCAGCTGATGCCTGTCCCTGCCCGCTGCCTGGTGTTTCCGCATGCCTTTCCTGTGCTTGCCACTCAGCGATGGCAATGGTAACAACTTCCGCTCCTGTCAGCGGGGCAGCCATTCATCCCGGTTCAGCCGTTTCTGCTTCCGGACTTGATTGATCCACTCTGCACATCGGTTTTGGGTTTTCTACCGATAGTACAAAATGACCAGATAAGTCCGCATTATTGTACTCTTTGTCAATAAGTTGCAATTTATGCAATATATAACTATCATTTCCTCGGTGCGCCATACCCTTGCACTGGGGAGATCGTCATGAAGATTCTCGTGTTCACACCCTGTCCGGAGGAGAACTCCGTCAACAGCCGCCTGGCCCGGCTTGCCGCTCAGATTGCCGCAAGCAAGGGCGTGGAGGTTGACCACGCCTCCTTCAGCGAGTTCGAGATGCCGTTCTATGACCGGCAGATGGAGGAGAACTTCGGCCTGCCGCGCGGCGCGCGTGAAATGACAACGCGCATCAGCACGGCGGATGGGGTGGTGATCGTCTCCCCGGAGTACAACTGCAGCATGCCCGGCACCATCAAGAATGCCATCGACTGGCTCAGCAAGGCCAGCCCGATGCCCCTGCGCGGCAAGGTGATGCAGCTCATGAGCGCCGGTGACGACAGCCAGGGCGGCCGCCAGGGGCTGTGGTCCCTGCGCATCCCGCTGGAGTCGCTCAATGCCTTCGTGCTGCCGCAGATGTTCTGCCTGGCGGAGGCCACGCGCGCACTCGGCAAGGAAGGCGAGCTGCGTGAACGCTCCGAGGCCGAGATGCTCAGCGACATCGTCGAGGAATTCCTGCTCACGGTGCGCCGCTTCAAGAAGCATCCCGTGGGCAGCTACATCACGGTCGGCTGAGCCTACTGCGAGCTCAGTTCCGAGATCCCGCCCTTCACCGAATCAGCCGTGACGGTGAAGGGGCCGCTGCCGCGCACGATCCAGCGCACGTAGACCGGGTCGGAGAATCCAACCGCACTGACTTCCACATGCTGCGGGTCATGTTCCTGTTCGCGCGGGCGGCGGAAGAACATGTCGTTGTCACGCATCGCCGTCAGCACCTTCAGGCCGCTGCCGCCGCTGAGCGTGATCAGATCGGGGCGCACCAGCGCTGAGCGCTCGGCCACGCTCAGCCGTGTCGGGATCTGGTGGTCGTTGACGATCACCGCAGTGACCTCGGTCAGGCCGTGCTCGAGCTGCTTCACGCTCACATTGTCAACGCGGATGCGCGGCAGCTGCGAGGCATGGTAGACCGTGAAGGCCATGTTGCGGTGCAGCTCCTCCTGCAGCAGGAAGGCCGGTGGCTGGCGTCCGTAGCTCTTCTTGTAGCCGCCGACCTCCACCATGCCGTAGTCCGGGTGCTCCACCTCGTGCCAGGGCACGAAGGCCTCTCCGAACAGCAGCTGGTCATTGAAGCGCGCCTGGTCCTGGCGGTCGCCCTGCCAGTTGCCGTCATTGGCGGTACGGAAGAAGTTGAAGGACGTCCACAGTTCATTGGTGTAGCTCAGCGCGCCCATGCTGGCGTACCACCAGTCCAGCTCGCCGCCGTGCACCGTATAGAGGTCCTCCCAGGTGATCATGTACGTGTAGCCGGGCAGCATCTGCTCGCCACGCTGGCCGATCGCGTCATAGACCGCGCGGTCACTGCGGCTGTAGGTGTTCTCCTCCGCTCCCGGACCGCTGAGGATCATCCCGCCCGCATTGTGGAAGGACTGCGCCCCGCCGATGTTGGGATGGGCCAGTGCGAAGTCCGCCACGGCGCGGTTCTCCTGCAGGGAGAAGGGATAGCGGTAGGCTCCCCACTGGATGTGGCCGGGCTGCCAGTCATAGCCCCAGTCACGGTTCGGGTCGTAGCCGCCGGCGCCGTCCTCGTTGATCATGCCGTCGCCGTCGTTGTCAAAGCCTTCCTCACCGAGCATCGTCCAGCCGCCGACCTCATCAGCCTCGGCGCGCACCATCATCCAGGGATACTCCTCGTCCTCCTTCCAGCGGCCGTTGGGGTCCCTCACACGCATGCTGACGATGTGTCCGTCGCCGTCCAGGTCGTCGTCGTCATCCTCGTCGAACAGGCCGTCGCGGTCGTTGTCAATCGGACGCTGGCCGGTGCGCGGTCCGTGCGTGGTGGCGGCCTCATGCAGGTGGATGTCGCGCGAATCCGGACTCATCATCGGCAGGATGTAGAACACCTGGCTGTCGACGATCTCGCGGATCTGCCGCATCTGGGAGTAACCCTCGATCAGGTACCAGGCGGTGTAGAGTGCGGCATCGGAGGCCTGCACCTCATTGGCATGGATCCCGCCGTCCAGCCAGAAGCCGGGCTTGTGCAGTTCCTCGCCGGTAGCGAAGTTCGTGATCGTCATCACCCACATCTCGCGGCCCTGCCAGCTCCTGCCGATGCTGTCCAGCCGGCAGATGTCCGGGTGTGCGGCAGCCAGGTCCTGCAGCAGCTGCGTCTGGGCCTCGTAGTCACGGTAGAAGTCCCAGGCCGCAGGGACCTTGGGGTCCACCGGGCGGCCGATCAGCGGATAGCCGTCGTCGGCCAGGGCCGTGCCAGTGACGATCAGGGCGCAGATAAGGAACAGGATCGCGAATCGCATGCATACCATCCAGACTTGCCGGCGGACCGGCGCGTGTAGCCCCGCCACGGCTGGCAGCATCAATCTGCCCTGCCGGCTCCGGCGGAACCCGGACACCAGCATATCAGAGCAGGCCGCAATCCGCTAGCACCCCGGAAGCTCAGATCCGGAAGCGTTCCACTTCCTCGCGCAGCAGGCTGCCCAGCCCCGCCATCTGGTCGATGTTGGAACTCATCTCCGTGATCGTCGCCGTCTGCTGCTCAGCCGAGGCGCTGACATCCTGGGTCATTTCCGAATTCTCGGTGGCCGCCGCGCTGACCTGCTGCATCCGGGAATTGACATCACCCGTCCGCTCCCGCACCTCATCGGCCGTCCCGGATATCGTGGCGAAGCGCTCACTGATCTGGCGCACGGAGCGCACGATGTCCGCAAGCTGGCCGCTGGCATCACGCACTGCGGCGGAGCCGCCCTCCACGCTGCTGCTGCTCTTCTGCATCGAGGTCTTGGCCATCTGCATCTCACTGGCAATGTCCTTCACGATGGCCCGGATCTCACCGGCGGCGTTGTTGGCTTCCTCCGCCAGATTGCGCACCTCATCCGCCACGACGGCGAATCCGCGTCCTGCTTCCCCGGCGCGTGCGGCCTCGATCGCGGCATTCAGGGCCAGCAGGTTCGTCTGATCCGCGATCCCGGAGATCACGTTCGTGAATTCAGAAATGCTGTGGGTCTTCTGGTCCAGTTCGTCCACGATCCGCGAGGTCTCGCCGACGGCCGTGCTGGCCTCGGTCATGATCCGTACGGCCTCGTTGGCATTGCCAAGCCCCCGGTCGCTGTGGGCGGCGGCTTCCTCACTGATGCGGTTCAGTTCGGCGATGCTGTCATTGATGCCCATGATCGCCTCACTGATCTCATCCAGATTCGTGCTGGCCCCGCGGATCAGCTCGGTCGTGTCGGCGTTGCGGTTGGAGACATCCTCCATCGTGCGGGCCACGTGGTTCACGCTGCGCGCCGTCTCACCGGCACTGTCGGACATGCTGGCAGCGAACTCGGAGATCTGGCGTGACTGCTTGGAGATCGAAGCCAGCACCTCGCAGACCTCACTGGCCAGTTCGTTGTAGCGGCTGCCCAGCAACGCCATTTCATCCCGGCCATGCACCGGCAGGCGGCTGTGCAGGTCCAGCTCACCGGCGGCCCGTCGCAGCATCTGCCCGGTGGCTTCCAGCGGTGAGATCACACGCCGGTGGAAAATCAGGAACATCAGCACACACAGCAGCAGCACGCTGCCGGTCAGCAGTCCGGCCAGCCACAGTTCGCGGTTGTTGTCAGCAACCTGGGCCATGGCCATCGCCTGGGGCTGCAGCGAAACCGCATCAGCCACGGCCAGCAGGCTGTTGATGGCCTCCGTGCTGCTGCCCAGCCAGCCATTCAGGTCCACCGGATACTGCGGACTGCTCTCTGAAGCCTCGGAGCGTGTACCGGCGGCGAAAACCTGCTGGCGCAGCTCCTCGAATTCTCCGAGGAACTTGCCTTCCATGTCACGGATAGCCTTGCGCAACTCAGGATCCACCGCCGGATCCTCGGCCAGCAGCACGATCTGTCCGACGCTTTCGTCCACGATCGAGCGCAGTTCGATCAGCCTGTCATGGCGGGCATCATCGAGCCAGACTCCGCCGCCGATCATGCCTCCGACCGTAGCCCGCTCCAGGCCCGCCATTTCACTGGCCAGCCAGACCTGGTCCTTGACGCGCAGGTTGGACTGCAGCAGCAGCTCCGTGCCATCCGCCGGCGTGAAGGCCGTCAGGCGCAACTGGCGTGCGGAGCCGATCAGGGCCGTGGCATCCGTCAGCCAGTCCCGGCCGCTGATGCTGTTGGCAGCGGGACCGAAGCTGGCATCGGCCAGCTCACGGTTGTCATGCAGTTTATCCAGACCGCTCCTGAAGGCATCCTCCGCATTGCGGTAGACCGGGCTGAGCTGGCCGGAATGCCGTTTCCCGATCAGTTCCAGCAGCTCAAGCGTCTCCGTCGCATGCTGGTCCACAAGCTTACGTGCTTCCGTCACGCGCTGCCTGACAGCCGGGTTGACGGTATCGCTGTTCAGCAGTCCGTTGGTGAAGCCCCGCTCCTTGGCCAGCTCCGCTGCAAATGCGATCTGCAGGTCCGCCAGCTGATTGGCATCAGCCAGATAGGCGGTGCGGCTGCGGCTCTGCAGCTGTTCGCGGATCGTGAGGAAACCAAGCGTGGCAACCAGCAGCAGGTTGATGGACAGTGTCAGCAGTATCAGTTGGCGGATGGACATGCCTTTCTCCGGCTCTTAATCCGAGATGCTAACACGCAAGGAACCGGCGGCTTCAGCTGCAATCTGGTATTGACTTGTATTTGGGGGCGATTTAGCTGGCGCTTACAGCTCAGCTTCAGCCCTGGCCATCCCGACGGAAGGGCTGGCAACCACCAGGCTGATCCGTCCGCCCTGCGGAGCCACGACGAGCCAGCTGTACTCCGACTCGCCTCCCAGACCCTCGATGCGGTCCAGCCGGCCGCGCAGCGAACCGTTCAGCAGGCTGGCACCATCCGGCAGGCTGATCGCGATGTTCAGCGGATAGTCCTGGCGGATGCTCGCGGCCTTGCGCGTGCTCGTCGGCAGGTAGCCGCTGTTGGCAACATGCGCGGTGACACGGTACAGCCCCTCGCCCAGGTCATCAACCTCGACCTCGCTGAAGCTGATCGCGGGCAGCATGCCCGTCAGCTCGCGCAGGAAGTCCAGCTGCTTCGTTGCCAGCTCGGAAAGCATGGCCGCGGGCGGATTGCTGCGCAGGTAGGGCCGGAAACCGCCGACCTGCACACTGCGTCCCGGGAAATCAGGATTGGCGACATCCGTCCAGTCCACGAATCCGTCGATGCCCTGTGACTCGAACCACTGCAGCGCATTGATCTCATCGGCACCGCGCTTCTCATCACTCTTCTTCGGCTTCTCGGCTTCCTTGCCTTCCGCGTCCGCTTCACCCTCGGCAGGCTCTTCCGGCTTGTATTCCGGAACCCACCAGGCCCGGGTGCTGATGCTCCAGGCACCGTAGTGGAAGTAGGCCCAGTCCGCGAAGCTGCCGCGCGGGTTGCTGGATCCGGGGAAGTTCTCCTTGCCGAGCAGCTCGCTGCCCTTTGCGGCGATATGCTCGAGGATCGAGATGTCACTGCCTTCGGCGGACTCATGCATCAGCTTGCCGTGCTCATTCTTCCAGGGGGCGCGGATGTTGTCCTCAGGACCGAAGCTCAGCACCATGCAGATCTGCTGGTTGTTGTAGAACCAGTCAACCACGCTGCGGGTCTCAGCCTCGCTCACCGGCCAGGGGCCGCAGCCCGCCGCTCCCCCGTCGTGGTTGAAGGTCAGGTTGCGGTTGAAGTCCACCCCGCCCTGGCCGTCCTCATTCCACTTCTCATCACCGTCATTGTCGGTGCCTTCGCTGTACAGGCTCCAGCGTCCCTGTTCATTTTCCTCACGCTTGGCGCGGATCAGCACGCGTGGATCATCCGGATGATCCATCCAGTCGCCGGCGGGATCCTCCACACGCATCATCGTCAGGATGCCGTCACCGTTCAGGTCCTCACCGGGGTCCTCGTCCACGCGCCCGTCGCGGTCATCGTCAAACGGGCTGCCATTGGTATCCCGCTCAAAGTCCGCTGCCCCGAAGAAATACTCCGCTGCATCCGGGCTGGGGCTGGGCAGGAAATACAGGTCGTGCTGCTGCAGGAAGGCCAGCAGCTGCTCATCATCATCCAGGCTGTCCAGCACACGCTGGGCCAGTTCCAGGCAGATCTCCCGCCCGGCCAGGTCACTGCCCTCTACATTGCCCACCACCGCGATTGCCGGACGCGGCATGCTGTCGCCGACGGCATTCAGGAGCTCCGTCTCACCGGCGATGCGCAGCACGAGGATCTCCCGGCCCTCTGCCGTCCTGCCGATTTCCAGCAGCTCGCATTCCGGTGCCTGGGCCATGCGCTGCATTTCGGAAACCAGCGCCGCATGGTCGTGGTAGCCTTCCAGCGGAGCGGCTTCGGCAATTCCGGCGAACAGGCAGCAGGCGCCCAGAAGACAGGTATGGATGAGCGTTTTCATGTGGTGGATCTCCCGCAGCATAAGGCCCAGTGAGCTGGCACTGATTGTAGCTTGGTGCTGACCATTAGTACAGTTGCCCGGCCTGCCCCCTATAATCGGTGGATGGCCAGTCAAGCACGGATCCTGCAGACCCTTGAGGAGTTGATTCTCACGGCTGCCGTGAGCGGCAGCGAGCACCGCCTGCGCAGCGTGATCGAGCGCCAGCTCAGCGCCGGTGGAATTGATACGCAGCGCATGGGCCATGACCGGATGGGCAATCTCTGGCTGCACTGCGGCCCGGATGGTCCGCCTGAGCGCCTGCTCGTGGCCCACATGGATGAGATCGGCTGGCGCATCACTTCGATCCGGCCCGACGGACTTTGCCATCTGACGCCGCTGGGCGGCAATGACGCCCAGCTCTATGAAGGCACACGTGTGCATGTGCACACGGAATCCGGCAGCCTGCCTGCAGCGATCGTTCCGGTCAGCCTGCACGTCACGGACCGTCAGGGCCTCGGCCCCAAGCACCGTCTTGCGGCAAATGAACTGCTTCTGGATACCGGGGCGGACAGTCCCGAGGCTCTCGCCGCCCTGGGGATCAGCCTGCTCGACAGCGTAAGCTGGCCCAAGAGCTTCGAGCGCCTCGGTGAGGACTGGGTCCAGGCCCGCAGCCTGGATGACCGCTTCGGCTGCACAGCCCTTGTGGAACTTGCATTCGAACTCGAGGAACATCCCCCGGCCGTACCTACCGTGCTGGCCTGGGCCGTGCAGGAGGAGCTGGGCCTGCGCGGCGCTCGCGCGCTGGCGCAGCGCTTCAGTGGCTGCCGCGAGGTGATTGCCGTGGACAGCATGACGGTCGCCGGCAGCAGCCGGGACAATCCCCAGTTCAGGGCTGTCCGCCCCGGGCATGGTCCAGCCTTTCGCTGCTTCGATTCCACCGTGATCGTTGGTGAAGCGGACAGGCTGGCCATCATGGACCAGGCCCGCAGGCTTGGACATGAGCTGCAACTGGGTTTCATGCCCGGCGGCAATGACGCCTCCGTTTTCCAGGATGGCAATGCACTGTGCTTCGCCTTCGGCGTGGCCCTGCAATTCAGCCACAGCATGGTGGAACGGATCAGCATCCGTGATCTCGTGAACCTCTGTGAACTGCTGCGGGACTGGTGCGGATCTGACTGCCTCTGAAGGAAATCTTTTAATGATTTCTTAACTGAACTCCGCCGTAGGAGATTATATGTATCAGCCGGGCAACTCCGGCTGCACCCGGTTTGAACTGCAACTGGCACCGACCCTGGACAGGGTGCCCGGAGGACCTTTCATGCGGAAATTCTTGATCTTGCTGGCTGCGCTCGCTGCTGCACTGCAGCTTGCGGCCTGTTCCGGCGGCGCTGCTGATTCCAGTCAGCAGCTTGAGCCTGCTTCTGAGTCCAGCCAGACCGCCACGGCAGATGGTGGTGGCCTGCCTGCACTGAACCATCTGGACGAACTGCCGGCCGGCAGCCGCAGTGCCAGCCTGCTGGGTCCGGGCTGGTACGAACTCTGGCATGAGGACATCCGCGATTCAGCCTTCCTGAGCCTCGGCAGCGGGAATGACATCGTCCTCAACTCCGGCGGCGGCAATGCCTACGCGCTGTACTGCCTGCGCGGCTTCAACTCGGACTTCAGCCCGACCTCCGTCCGCGTCACTTCACAACCAGGTTCGGATACGCCATTCACTCTGCTGTTCGCGGATTATGCAAGCGGACGCTGGACCAGCGGCGGCCTGCACATCGGCACAGTCCAGGTGGATCTGCCCGGCACGACTGACGGCAGCCGCCATCCGCTGGACTATGTCTCCCCCGCCGGGCGTGTGTACGTCACCGTGCTGACGGATCAGGCTGGTGTGGACCTGAAAATTGACAACATAGAAATCGGCATCCACGGCGGCCTGCTGGCTCCGCGGCCCCCGACACGCGTCACCGCCGGGATCTACACCGACGGCAGTGTTGCCAGCTGGAACCACAGCCCTGACTACAACAGCCCTGACTTTGCAGGCTATCTCATCGAACGCCGGGACGTGATCTCGGATGAGTGGCTCAGCCTTGCTGACACGGGGCCGCTGCAGACTTCCGTGGTGATTCCGGGAGTGCGCACGACCTACTCCTACCGGGTCGCTTCCTTCGACGTCTCCGGCAATCAGAGCGCCTGGACCTACAGTGTGGATGGTGGTCTGGTGATCGCCTCGCAGATCATGCAGGCTGAGGTTGACATGCCCCGCGGTCCATTGTTCGGACCCGTGGAGGTCAGCTTCGACATGAGTGCTTCGAGCACGCCTGAGGGCACGATCGCCGAATACAAGGTGTTGTTTGAGAACAGTTCCCTGAATTACATCGGCGCGAGTCCGATTGTCTCCCGCATCCTGCAGCCCGGCTGCTACTTCATCCGCTTCGAAGTCAATGATGGCACCGGCCTGAGCGCTGACTACGGGGAAACCACGCGCACACTGATCGTCTACCCCCAGTGGGAGAGCAGCCCGGTGACTGTGCGTGAGCCGGATATCTCCTCGCCGGTGGAGCGCTTCGTACAGATGGCGGGGATCAGTGATCCCGACACGGGCGAACTTGTGCTCTTTGCCGATGACATGACCCTGCCCGGCACTGCGATCCGCCGCGGACGCCCGGACAACCTCAGCTTCGACAGCGTGCCCTTCATCGGCACGGCTCCCAATACCTACACCGATCCCGTGATCCTCGACGGCACGACCTACGTCGGCGTGCATCCCTCGAGCGGCCCAAGTTACATGATTGCCAGTTCCGCCAGCGGCAGCCACATCATCGAAGGCGGTTTTGGCTTTAGCAACATGCGGCCCCTGACCAACGGGGAGAGTCTGTTCATCCTTGTCTCCAACCCGGCTGCAATCGGCATCGTTGATCTCGCGGACAGCTACAGCGTCATCACCATCTATACCGGCCTGACCGGCAACAACTTCGTTGATGCCTGCTGGAATCCGGTCTCAGAATGCTTCGAGATCCTGTTTGACGACGGAGGCCTGCTGGCCTATGGCTGCTGGGATCCCGTGAGCAGGACCATCACGGATGACGACTCCGCCCTCGCGGATTCGCTGAGCAATGCCATCGATGTTGAGGTCGATCCCACCAGCGGAGAGCTGTGCATCATCACGCGCAGCTTCGGCAAGACCGTCTTCATGCGCAAGCCCACTGACGGGGCGATCAGTGCACCCCAGGACATTGACAATTCGCTCACCAATTTCTGGCCCGCGGACCTGGCCTGGCACAATGGCAACCCCTATGCCGTGTTCGCAGGTGGCAGCGGCCAGACCCGCAACTACCGCCTGGACAGCACCGGTGCCGTCACCCTGAATGTCTCCGACTACACCGTTGACGGCTACTACACGGGCTGCCTGCTGCATGACTGGGTCAGCGGCGAGCTGCTGCTCTGCGACCGGGATGCCAGCGCGGGCCTGTACATCGTGCAGCTCAATCCAGACGACACCGAACCCGTGCTTGAGTACTTCAGGAGCGAGCGCGGCTGGGGCCGCTGGCTGGACAGTGCCTACGGCGCAGACGGCTTCCACCTCGTGATGGCCAGTGGCTACCTGAATGGTGTCAGCCATATGCACAGTGCGGATGGCCTGAGCTGGACGGAAGGTGCAACCGCCACCTCGGACGGTTATGCGGATCTGTTTGACAACACGGCTGGCGAGGTCTTCATGACCCTGCGCAGCGCTACGGGTTATGACGTCTCGTACTGGAACGGCTCAAGCTGGGAGAACCGCTGGATCCTGCCCGGCAGCCAGGTGCGGGAGGCGGTCTCCGCCGGCAACCGGGCAAGCTCAACCACCGCCTGGCTGGTGGAGGATACGGACGCGCCGAGCCTGTTCCGCTCACAGGGTGCAGCCGGGGGATTCACGACCTCAAGCCTGCCCTGGCCTGAAGCGACTTCCGTCCACAAGGGTCGCCTGGTCTACGATTCCTCCACGGGCATCCAGCCGGCCTTCGTGCTCTATTCGCGCCCCGCACTGTTCCAGTCCTTCGGTCTGCTGAACGCCTATGACGGCAGTGTGCAGAACATCATCGGCTTCAGCGACGGATCACTGTCAATCAGTGACCTCACTGCATTTGACGACAGGCAGACGGCCGGACGCACGATCGAAATGCTGCCCTTCCGCGGCAGCCGCGGGAGCTCCAACTCCACGCGGCTGGCCTGCTGGAGTGTCAACGGGCACAATGGCTCGGCCTTCCGCTACACTTTCCTCAACCAGGGTGGCTCAGTGGCGGATCCGCTGCTCAGCGACCTGCCCTTCCGCAATGGCGACTGGCGCAGGGAGGAACTGCGGCGCACCGTCAGCAGCGCCCTGGCGAACGGACAGACGGCCGTTTCCGTCATGAGCAGCCTCGACGGCAAGAACAGCCACATGGAGTGGAGCTGCTTCGGCGACTGGGAGGAACTGCCTCTGCCGGATGCTGCGCAGCGGCCATCCCAGGCGGAACTGCTTGTGGATGCTGATGGACGCTGGCACCTGTTCTGGCGGGATCCCGTAAGCGGCAGCGTGCTCTGCCAGAGCACCCTGCCATGAGCATTGCGGATGACCCGCAAAGGAGATGGATGAGATGAACAGCCTGAGAACGATTGTCTGTATGGCCTGCCTGCTGCTGGCGATGAGCGCGGGGGCCTGGGCCCAGAACGCTGATCCCGCCGTGGATCTACTCGAGTTCTATGCATTTGATTCCACCGCCGGCAAGCAGCTCAAGCGTGAGAACTTCAGCTGGCCCAGCCAGCGCCGGGTGAATGCCCTCGTGCGCTACGAGACGAAGAACTACAGCAAGCGCAAGACGGCCCAGATCTTCCTCACGCTCAAGGACCGCAATGGCAACGACCTGTTCCGTGACAACCAGGAATTCACGATCCATTCCGGGGAGCACGAGTATGTCTTCCCGCTGGACTTCGACATGCGCCGGATGTACCTTGAGGAGCGCTTCCGGCTTGACCTGGAGATCAAGCTCACCGGTGGCAACAAGATCGCCAGCCAGATCGAGATCGTCGTCAACGGGCCGGTGATGCCCACCGTCAACATCTCGGGGCTGAAGCTCGTGGACCCGGTCACGCTCAAGCCGCTGGAGAAGGTCGTCCCCGGCCAGACCGTACGACTCGTCGGCAATCTGAACGTCACCGGCAACACCACGGACATCGTGCCCACGATGATGGTCTGGGGCCGGATGAGCAATGAGGAGCTGGAGATCGAACCCTGGGAGGATGCGCCCTTCAGCGACGTCTACCGGGACAGCGCCACCATGACCTCACCCAACGGCAGCTGGAATTTCGGGATCAATGCCGAGATGCCGCAGAAGTTCCGCCAGAACCAGGCCTCAAGCCAGCCCTATGAATTCAAGATCGTGGTCTACTTCACACGCCAGGCGGTGCGCACCACGGAGATCAGCGGCACCATCAGCGAAAGCGCCACCGGCAGCAATGTCGGAGATGACCTGGATGACCGGCTGATCCGCCTGGAGCGCAACTGGCACTGGGAAGTCCGCCCGCAGCGCTGATTTCCGGGGAGCGTAACGCACTCCCGGATACCCGTGTCTATGAGACAGGACGCAGTCCTTGAAATGCGTCCGATCCCTCACTTGCCGGGATGCCCCCGCCTGCTCCCGCTGGCGGTGGCTGACCGGCCCCTGGGGCTATCTCCGGCCTGCCTTTTCATTACCGCTACTCACCGGCGATCCGCGAAACGAAGTCGGCATTCTCCAGCATTCCGGCAATTTCCCCGATCAGCTGCAGCACTTCCGGACTGGGATCGAAGCATCCCTCCGCATGCAGTTCGCTGAACAGGCGCGTGGCACTGACCAGCTCCTGCCCCAGACTCGCGATGTAGCCCAGCTGCTGTTCCTCCGTAAGCCGGGGCAGGCGCAGCTGCAGCTCCTGGCGCAGGGCCTGCCAGGTGTCGATGCTGTTGAACTCGCGCAGCAGGCGCTCCTCGCGCACCTGCAGCCCGCCACGGCCTCCGGCACTGCGGATGCAGCGCATGCGCCGCAGCAGTTCGCAGTTGTGCCGCATCCAGGTCGGGAAGTCACCCTTCACAACCTTACTTGCATCACTGACCTGCGACTCCGGCAGCAGGAAGAACGCCCCGCCGGTGGTGATCTGGATCCGCCCCTCATCCAGCTCGAAGATCCGCGAATCAGCCGTGACATCCCGCTCGCGTTCCTGGCTGCCGTAGAGGTGCAGGCTCACGAAGGGCTCCTGATCGATGTTGCCCATCTGGTGCACCAGCTCATGCGTGACAGCCACGATGCTGTCCGGCGGGAAGATGCAGCGCTCACGGGTACTCAGCCGGCCCTCGCGCTCCTCGAACACGGCATGCTCGGCCTGGCCGTAGATCCGCACCGCACCCCACATCGTGTAGCCGTGGTCGTGGATCGCCGACATGTCACCGGGCAGCCAGGACATCAGCATCAGCTCAAACGAACCGCCGTCGTGGATCATCGTGCGCCCGTAGCAGTCCTGCGCTGGATGCTCGAAGCGCTGCCAGGGTGCCAGGTCCTCCGCGCTTATCCCGCTCTGCTCCAGCAGCAGTGCGGCCTTCTCGGGAGACATGCCGGGTTCGGCGCTGATGCTGTCCACCAGGGCCTGCACGCTGGGCGGCAGGGCAGGCTGCGCATTGTCCGTCAGGGGCTGATTCAGGTCTGTCATTGGATCTCCTCAGGGCCGGGCGGCGGCGGGTGGTACGTCGTCAAGGATCAGCTGGAGGATGGCAACATCCTGCCAGTGCCCGTCAAGCCAGCCGATCTCCCGCTGGATGCCCACCAGTTCGTAGCCGAGCGCCAGGTTGTATCCGATGCTCGCCTGGTTGTTGGCAAATATCTTGGCGACAAGGTGATGATAGCCCAGGTCACGGCACTTTTCAATTACATGGCGCTTAAGCAATGTGCCGAGCCCTCTCCGGCGCAGGCTGCGGCGCAGGTAGACGGCCGTCTCACAGGCCACGCTGTAGGCCAGGCGGTCGCTGTAGCGCTTGATGATGCCCCAGCCCGCGGTCTCACCGTCGAGTTCCAGCACCAGCATGCATTCCCGCTCATTGAAGTCCCGCTGCCAGCCGAGGATGTCCTGTGCAGTCTTGGCAACGCGGTCCATGCTCGCATCCCCGGCGGAGATCGTCTCGTTGTAGATCTCCGCAATGGTCTGCGCATCCTCCTCCCGGAAGGGACGGATCAGCGTGTTGTCAGCGTCCATGGCGCAGCACCCTTCCCGGACGCGTGTCCAGCACCCGCCCGCGCTCCACGGCCGGCCGGCCGTTGACCCAGACGAACTCCGTACCCAGCGAGAGCTGGCGCGGTTCCTCATATGTCGCCAGTTCGCGGATCCCAGGCGGATCCAGCAGCACGATGTCAGCGAAGCAGCCCTCGCGGATCCGGCCCCGTTCGCGGATCCCGGTGAAGTCAGCCGGCAGCCCCGTGATCTTGCGCACCGCCGCCGCCAGACTGAGCCGGCCGCTTTGCACCACGTACTGTTCCATGAAGCGCGTGAAGGCCCCGAATGTGCGCGGATGCGGGTCGCCGATCTGCCGCGGTGCATTGTAGGGATGGCTCCAGGAATCCGAGCAGATGATGCTGTCCGGCCAGAGCACCGCCGCATCCACGTCGGACTGGTCCATGCAGTGATAGACGATCCAGATGTCCGGATCGCGCTGCAGGATGTCAACCACCTCCAGCCCCGGGTCACTGCCGTGCCGCTTCGCCAGGCTGGCAACGCTGGACCTCCCGCTGCCCTCGCCCTGATCGCCGAGCAGCATCATCGCCGCGAAGTCCGTTCCCCGCTCATGCATGTAGCGCCGGCAGCGCTCACGCCAGTCCGGCTCGCCGAGCCGCCGCTTGTACTCCTCGATCCCGCCGTCCATGATCTCGCGCGGGATGAAGGTGCGCAGCTTGGTGCTGACCGCCGCATAGGGATAGACCTCGAAACTCAGCGGCGTCGCCAATGTTCCACGGGCCTCCTCCACCTGGCCGATGATCGAGGGGATGCGGCCCCAGTTGGCCTGCTCGGCGGCCTTGAGATGGCTGACAAGCACCGGGATCCCGCTTTGGCGACCGACCTCGATCGCTTCTGCCACGGCCTCATCCACCTTGTGCCGCTCATCACGCACGTGGCTGACGTAGATCCCGCCATGCCTGGCAACGATCTGCGCCAGGTCGATGATCTCCGCCGTATCCGCGAAGCTGCCCGGCGCGTATACCAGGCCGGTACTCAGCCCGAGCGCTCCGTCGCGCAGTCCCTGCTCCAGCAGGGCGCGCATCCGCTCCCGGCGCTCGCCGGAGTAATCCTCGCCGGGTTGCATCACTCCGGCGCGCAGTGTGCCGTGGCCGACATGCCCGGCCACGTTGAAGGGCAGGCCCTCGCGTTCGAGACGCTGGTGGAAGTCCTCCAGGCTGCGCCAGTCGAAGCCGAATTCCAGTTCAGCGTCGAGCTTCTCCATCACGGGCACGAGCCGCTCTCCGACCGGGCCCTGGCTGGTGC
Source organism: bacterium (assembly GCA_020440605.1). GTDB lineage: Bacteria > 4484-113 > 4484-113 > 4484-113 > JAFGCY01 > JAHEFU01. The sequence continues at coordinate 156,848 of JAGRNT010000001.1, forward strand.
CGCAGTTGCCGAAGATCTCCGTCGTGATGCCCTGGCTGAGCTTGTTGTCACCGCTGCGCGGGTAGAGAAAGGTCAGGCCGGTCGAGCTGTGGGTGTCAATGAAGCCCGGGCAGAGCGTGAGCCCCGCCGCGTCGAGGCTCTGCCGCGCCGCCATCCCACCCGGCTTCTCACCGACATGCACGATCCTGTCATTGACGACACCCACGGCCACGCGCCGCGGATGCAGGCTGTCGCCATCACAGACCTCCGCCCCGTGGATAAGCAGGTCAAGCATCATCTGCCGGGCTCCAGGTATTCGAGCTGCATTGTCATTTCCTCCACTGCGCGTTCATCCAGTTCCACGGGAGCTTCGCTGCCGGGTTCAATCATGCCGTCACTGCCCATCCGCACCGGTTCGCGCAGGATGTCGCGCTCAAAGTAGCGCGCGCTCGGCCCCAGGTCATGCGCCGTAGCCTGCGGCAGGCATGCCGCATGCCGCAGGTTGGCAACACGGCCCACGCCGCTCTCGAACATCCCGCCGATCCAGCAGCCCAGTCCCTTCGCAGCGCAGCGCTGCAGCAATGGCACGGCATTCAGCTGCCCGCCCACTCTTCCCGGCTTGAGGTTCAGTTCCGTCAGGGCCAGCATGGCGATTGCGCTTTCCAGTTCACCGGCGTGGTGCACTGACTCATCCAGGCAGAGCCGCAGTCCGGGCCGCTGTGCATGCAACCTCGCATGTAGGTCCAGCCGGTCCGGGGCGAAGGGCTGCTCCAGCATGGCAACACCCTCCGTCAGCTCCAGCACCAGCTCAAGTTCGTCCTCACTGAAACTGCCGTTGGCATCCAGCGCACACTCGGTATCAGCACAGGCGGCAATTGCCGCCCGGAGCACGCCGTGATCCTGACTCGGGCTGCACTTGAGCTTGATCCGCCGGTAGCCCTCTGCCAGCGCCTGCTGCACGCGGCGTTCCGCACTGGCCGCATCGTCGAAGATCCCGAGGCTGATCCCGGCCGGGATGCGGCTCAGGCGCTGCCCCGGCCAGCGGTCCAGCAGGTCCGGCACACCACTGCGGCGCAGCAGGTCCAACGCCGCATCAAGCACTGCCGCTGTCGTGAACTGCCAGCCGCGGATTCTCCTCAGGGCCTGCTGCAGTTCGGCGAGTCGCATACCGCTGCGCATGGCGGGCACGGCAAAAGAGCGCAGCACGGCGAGGCAGCCCTCCAGGAATTCAGCGTTGTAGTAGGGATCGGGGCGGGCGCTGCATTCAGCGATCCCGAACAGTCCGTCGCTGCCATGCAGGCGCACCAGCAGGGCTTCGCGCTGCAGGCGGCTGCCCACGGCACTGCGGAATGACTCATGCTGGGGCAGGCCCAGTACGCGCAGCTCCACCTTCGTGAAATGGAGGGGGCTGTCCAGCAGTCCGGACAGCTCCGCACCGGAGGGCTGTTGCCAGTTGTGGATTTCAGGACCGGTGCTTGCCATAAGCGGGGCTCAGGGCAAGTATAGCGCCCGGCCTCAGCCGGCCGTGGCCACGCTCTGGCGCTGGCTGACGAGCATCCCGCGCAGCAGGTGCACCAGTTCGGCCTCGTTGATCGGCTTGCCCATCAGCCGGCAGACCCCCTGTGCCAGGTACTGCTGCGCCAGCGAAGCCGTGATCACGCCGCTGATCACGACGATTGAGGCCTCCGGGCAGAATGAGCGCAGAGCCGCGATGATGTGCAGACCCGTGCCGTCCGGCAGTTCATGATCGAGGATGATCACGTCGGGGCTGATCCGCGGCGCGAGCAGCACGGCCTCGCGACCGCTGCCGACGATCGCGCAGATCCCGATCCTGTTCTGTTCGAGCACTGCCTGGTAGCGGCGCTGCATCACCTCGGAATCCTCGATGACGAATACGCCGCCCTCACAGTTCCCTTCCGGCTGTTTCCTGCGACTTTGCATGTTCATCCGTTCACGTGGTCAACGTGCCTCTTGGGCTGGACTGCCAGAAGATACCAGCTAAAGCACACGTGGTTTGGACGGGCGGTGCTGGCAACCGGGATTTCATCATTGCCACCCTCTGTGGGGAATGCCCCGGTTAACTCCCGTGCAAATGCCCTGTGATTTCACCGCGCTCTGACTTCCGGTAAGGCTCATGGTGTTAGAACATCTGTCAGAAGAACAGGAGGATCTGATCCGCCGCTATGACAGAAGACCGCACAAGCAGCCCGACCGTCAACCGCCTGCCAGGCTGGGATGACCTCGGCGCGGAGACCCGCACTGAGTGGGAATCGCTGATCTCGAGGATCAGCCTCCCGCCGATGTACAAGCATTCAGCGGGCAGCACCGCCGACAACTTCCGCCCGAAGGAGCTGGCCGCCGACATCGAGGCCGACCCCGTGATCAGCGGGACGATCATCGCCGTTGCCAACTCGGCCAAGATCGGCCTCTCCAGCCCGATCATGACCGTTGACCGTGCGATCGTGCACCTGGGCTTCAACCTGATCGTCTCGATCATCAGCAGCTACCAGCTGCAGCAGGCACTGGCCAGCGGCCAGGGGGTCTCGCGCGAGTTCCTGGACCTGATCCGCCGCTGGTCGGCGACAGCGCGCACGGCCACGCTGCACTTCTTCAAGCGGGCCTCGATGCTGGACCGCCATGAGGAAGCTCCCACCGTCGCGCTGCTGGCACGGCTGGGCACGGTGATCCTCGCGATGAGCAGCAATCCGCCGCGCAGCAGCTACCTGACCCTTCCGGATGAACCGGCCCGCCTGCAGCATGAGCTCGCCGAATTCAGTGTGACCAGCCCCCTGCTCAGTGGCCGGCTGGTGCGCCACTGGACCCTGCCGGAGCCGATCCCGAGCATGGTTGACAATCTCTGGAAGCCGGTGCTTCTGGATCTGGAGCCCACTGAGGAGCACCGGGCCCTGACCCTGCTGGCGCTGAGCGTGAACCTGGCCGACACCTACATGAACTACAGCCGTGTGACCCCCGAGGAGTTCCTCGGGCGCAATGCCTACCAGACCCTTGCTGCCAATCTGGCGAAGATGGAGCTGCTGGAGATCGTCAATGACACCTGGGAGAGCAAGCTGATGCAGCGCGAGCTCGAGGCAGCGTCCTACTGATGACCGCGGATGTGAAGGAGCTTCTGCACAGCGAGAGCCGCGTGCACAGTTTCGAGGAACTGAGCGAGGAACGCCGTGCCTACTGGGACATGCTGATCAGCACGCGCGCCATCCCCTCGCTCTACACCGGCCAGTGCCGCGGAATGGAGCACCTGGAATGCTCCGACTGCCACGAGACCCTGCGCCGCATCCAGACCGACCCGCTGCTTTCCAGCAAGATCCTGTTCGTTGCCAATTCCACGCGCACCGGGCGGCGCAATCCGCTGCGCAACGTGGAGAAGGCCTGCCGCCAGCTCGGCCAGGAACTCGTGCTCTCCATCGTGCTGACCTACGAGATGGAGAACGACATGCGCGAGGACAACCAGGTCCCGAAGCGCCTGCTGCAGTACATCCGCAACCATTCCACGCTCTGCCATGTGCTGGCCGGGATCTACACGAAGGAGATCAGCATTGGCGAGCCCGAGGCCGTGATCCAGGCTGCGCTGCTCAGCTCGGTGACGACGCTGCTCTATGCCCAGACCAGCCAGTTCGACGAGGACACCTATCTCTCCTTCCCGGATGAGCAGCAGCGCCTGCTGCATGAGGAAGAGCTGTGGGGCGTCAGCTCACCTGTAATCGCCCGGCGCATGCTCGGCACCTGGGGGCTCGTGGACCCGATCCCCGAACTTGCCGGCCGCCGCCATGAGCCGCTGCTGCGCATGCTGGATGTGGACGTGCCGATGCATGAGCAGCGCCAGCTCTGCCTGATCGCCGTGATCAACGCCCTGGCGCATGGCTACATCGCCCGCCAGAGCACCTCACCGGAGATCCTGCTGGACCGCCGCAACTACACCATCCTCAGGAAGAACCTGATCGCCTGCGGGCTCTACGTCGCCGTCGGCCGCCACTGGGGCAAGCGCAGCACGGAGAACATCCTGCGCGCCGCCTACTGAGCCCCGCTCAGACAGCCGCCTCGCCGCGCTCCCCGGTGCTGATCCGCACCGCCTCCACGACATCCAGCACATAGATCTTGCCATCGCCGCGCAGCCCGGTATGCGCATGGCGCTGAATCATGGCAACGACCTGCTCCGCCAGTTCATCGCGCACGACGAGCTCCAGTTTCACATGCTGCACGAAGCGCACGTCATCGCCGCTGAGCGGAGTGGCACTGTCGCCACCCCGCCCCCGGCCATAACCCTCCACGCGGTTGAAGGACATCCCGGTCAGACCCTCGATGGCACTCAGACCGCGCATCACCTCATCCAGCTTGAAGGGCTTGATGTAAGCCTTGATCTCCTTCATGTCATGCTCCCTCGCCTTGTTTGGCAACTTCCGGCGCCTGCTCGCGGCGCGGTGCATCCGCCAGCCAGCGGTACAGGGCCGGCAGCACGAGCAGCGTCAGTACGGTGCTCGTGATCAGCCCGCCCATCACGACCACGGCCAGCGGGCGCTGCACCTCGCTGCCGGTGCCGGTGGCGTACAGCAGCGGGATCAGCCCGAGCCCGGTTGTCAGTGCGGTCATCAGCACGGGCCTGAGCCGCAGCAGCGCACCCTCCACACTCGCCCGGTCAATCGGCACACCGTCGCGCACGAGCTGGTTCAGGTAGGTCACGAGCACCATCCCGTTCTCGAGTGCGATCCCGAACAGTGCGATGAAGCCCACCGAGGCCGGCACACTCAGGTTCTCACCTGAGATGTACAGTCCGACGATGCCGCCGACCAGTGCCAGCGGGATGTTGAGGATGATCAGCAGCGCATTCTTCAGGCTGTTGAAGCTCGAGAACAGCAGCATGAACACCAGTGCCAGCGTGACCGGCACCACCACCAGCAGGCGGCGGTTGGCCTCCTGCTGCAGCTGGAACTGCCCGCCCCAGCTCACGATGTAGCCCGGCGGGAAGCTGACCTGCGCATCGATCGCCGCCTGGGCCTCATGCACGAAACTGCCGATGTCGCGCCCGCGCACGTTGCACTGCACGTTGATCAGGCGCTGCGTGTTCTCACGCGTGATCGCGCGTGCGCCGATGGCCTTCTCGATCGTTGCCAGCGAACTGAGCGGCACGAGCTGGCCCTCCGGCGTATGCACCAGCAGCCGCCCGATTGCCTCCGGGGTGTCACGGTACTGCTCGGCGAAGCGCACCACGATGTCCCAGCGGCGGATGCCCTCGTAGATCTGCCCCGCCCCGGCCCCGCCGACCGCAGCCGCGATCACCTCCTGCACCTCGCTCACCGACAGCCCGTAGCGCGCGATCGCCTCACGGTTGATGTCAATCCGCAGCTGCGGCGTGCCGCTGATCTGGTCACTGCTGACGTCTGCAGCACCGGGCACGGTGCGGATCACCTGCTCCACCTTGTTCGCCAATTTCTTCAGTTCCTCGGTGTCCTCACCGAAGATCTTGATTGCCAGCTCGGCCTTGGTGCCGGTCACCAGTTCGTCCACCGCCACCGCGATCGGCTGGCTGAAGTTGAAGGTGATGCCCGGGAAGTTCTCGAAGGCATGGCTCATCAGCTCGATCAGCTCCTCGCTCGAGACCTGGCGCTCCCATTCCTCATGGGGACGCAGCTCCACAAAGACCTCGCTGGAGTTGACGCCATGCGCATGCGCACCGACCTCACCGCTGCCGGTGCGGGTCACGACGCGCGAAACCTCCGGGAATTCCTGCAGCAGCTGCTTCTCGAAGCGCAGCATCGCATCACTGCTGGTCTGCAGGCTGATGCTCGGCGCTGCCGTGGCCTGCACGAGGATGTCACCCTCGTTCAGGCGCGGCACGAACTCACTGCCGAGCTGCGGGAATGTCCAGGCCCCGATTGCCAGCATCACGATCGCCAGCAGCACCGCCAGCCAGCGCTGGCGCACGAACAGGCTGACAACGGGCCGGTAGGGCAGCTGCAGCATGCGCACGATCCACAGCTCCTGCGGCTCGGCACCGGGCTTCTGCTCGGCCCGTTTCTTCGGGGCCCGCATCAGCAGGTAGCTGAACACCGGCGCGAGGATGATCGCGAACATCAGCGAGCCGCCCATGGCCAGCGCCACGGTGTAGGCCAGCGGACGGAAGGTCTTGCCCTCCACGCCCTGCAGTGCGAACAGCGGGATGAACACGATGATGATGATCGAGATCGCGAACACGATCGGCTGGATCACCTCGCCCACGGCCTGCACCACCGTGTGGAAGCGCGATTCACCGGGCCGCGACTCACGCAGCAGGCGGTCCACGTTCTCCACGATCACGATCGTGCCGTCCACCATCATTCCGATGGCGATCGCCAGGCCGCCGAGGCTCATCATGTTGGCGCTCATCCCGGTCAGCTTCATCACGATGAAGGCGAAGCCGATCGAGAATGGGATTGACAGCGCCACCACCGTACTCGGGCGGAAGCCGCCCATGAAGATCAGCAGCACCAGCGCCACGAGCGCGATGCCCTGCAGCAGCGCACTGGAGATCGTGTTCACGACCTCGCCGACGAGCGTGCCCTGGTCGTAGTAGGGCCTGACGACCACACCCTCCGGCAGCACCTCGTTGATCTCATCGAGGCGCGCCTTGACGTCGTCAATCACCTCGTTGGAGTTGGTGCCGATCAGCTTCAGCACCATCCCGACGACGGTCTCGGTCTCGCCGTTGAGCGTGGCCGTACCGCGCCGCACCTCGGAGCCCGGCACGACCTCCGCCACCTGGCTGAGGTAGACCGGAGTGCCGTGCTCCACCTTGACGGCGATCTGCTCGAGGGCCGCGTTGCCATCGGCCAGGCCGACGCTGCGCACGACGAACTCCTCCTCGTTCTGCACGATGAACTGCGCGCCGATGTTGGCATTGTTGGCCTCGACCGCCTCGATGATGTCATGCAGCGAGAGGTCGTAGCGCAGCAGCTCGCCCGGTTTGACGAGGATGTGGTACTGCCGCACGTCACCGCCGATGCTCAGCACCTCGGTCACGCCCGGCACGGTCTGCAAGTTGTACTTGATGATCCAGTCGTTGATCTCGCGCAGCTCCTGCGGCGAGTAGCTGCCCGTTGTGTCCTCGAGGTAGTAGAACAGGATCTGGCCCATGCCCGTGGTGGTCGGGCCCATCTCCGGTTCGCCGAAGCCCTCGGGGATCTGTTCGCGCGCATGCCCGAGCCGTTCGCCGACGAGCTGGCGCGCGAAGTAGATGTCCATCCCGTCCTCGAAGTAGATGTTGACGACGCTCAGGCCGTAGATGCTCACCGAGCGGATCTCCACCAGGCGCGGCAGGCCGTTCATCGCCACCTCGATCGGGTAGGTCACGAACTTCTCCACCTCCTCGGGGGCCAGGCCCTCGGTGACGGCGAAGACCTGCACCATTGATGGCGTGACATCCGGGAAGGCATCGACCTGCAGGCCGCGGTAGCTGTAGTAGCCGGCCCCGACCACGATCGCGCAGAGGATGATGAACAGCAGCCTGCTGCGCAGTACGAATTCCATGAAGTGATTCATCAGGCCCCCCTAGTGCGCATGCCCGGCGTGCGGATCGAAGGTACCCTTCAGCAGCTCGGCCTTGAGCTGGAACGCGCCCTCCACTACTATCTCCTCACCCGGGCGCAGGCCCGCGAGGATCTCGGTGCCGCTCGCGGTGGAGCGTCCCGTGCTGACGACGCGGGGCTCGAAGCCCAGCCCGCTGCGCACGAACACCAGCTTGTCCTCGTCGAGCTCGATCACGCTGTCGCGCGGGACCACGATGTCAACGGTGTCGCCGCCGATCTCCACACGGCCGGTCACGAACAGACCCGGGCGGAAGGCCGGACTGCTGCGCTCGAGCACCACCCTGGCAACGGCCGTGCGGGTCGCCTCGCCGACGATCGGCTCGATATAGTCGATGTAGCCCGTCTCGGCGGGGATCCCGTGGCCGGGGTCGACCAGCACCTCCAGGCCCTCGCGCACGTCGGCCATGTCCTCCGGGTAGACATTGAGCCGCACCCAGAGGCTGTCCATGTTGCCGATCGTGAACACCGGCTCATCCGTGCCGACCATCTCACCCTTGGTGACATGCTTCTCGATGATCTCCCCGGAGGCCGGGGCATAGACGGTGAAGCCCGTCAGGCTGGCCTCGGGATTGGCAACGATCCCCGCGATCTGCGCATCACTCACGCCCAGCGCATGCAGGGTCTGCTCGATCCCGCGCTTCTCGATCAGCTTCTCCTCCACGGCCTGCTTCGCCGCCAGATATTCCTGCTCGGCGCTGATGCCCTTCTCGACCAGCATCTGCTCGCGCTGCGCGGTCTCCTCGAGCAGGGCCAGCTGGCTGAGCACGGCCAGATAGCCGCTCTTGTGCTCCGCCAGTTCGGTGCTGTCAATCTCGAGCATCGCAGCCCCGCTGGCAACGCTGTCGCCGAGCGTGTAGCGCACGCTGCGCACGATGCCGGCGACGCGCGGGATCACGTGCGTGACCATGTCCTCGTTGATCCCGACCTCCCCGGTCAGCTCCAGCTCACGCCCGAGGCTGCCCGGCCCGGCCGGTGCGCTGGCGATCCCCAGCTCGCGGATCTGCTCGGCGGTCAGGCTGATCTTCGCTGCCTTCTCCGCCCCGTGGTCATGCCCCTCATGCTCATCATGCCCATCCCCGCCCTCGGCATGCGCCGCATGGTCGTGGTCGTCATGTTCATCGGCGGCGGGCTCGGCATGCGCCGCATGGTCGTGATCGTCATGCTCATCGGCAGCCGGCTCGGCATGCGCCGCATGGTCGTGTCCGTCGTGGTCGTCATGGCTGTCCGCCGTCCTCGCCTTCCCCGCCGGACAGCCACTCAGGCAGGTCAGCAGCGGCAGCAGAAGCAGCAGCAGGATGGTGTGTGTTCTATTCATGGTTGCTTTCCTCGGTATTGCCGGAATCGGCGGCGGGGCGGATCTCGATCAGATCCACCTGCGTGGCGGCAGCGGGCGCAGCCCAGTCCGCGAGGCTCATGTCCAGCAGGGCCTCGATCCCCGCCAGCGCCATGCGGTACTCCACAAGGGCGGCGGTCTGCTCACTCTCCAGTTCCAGCACTGTGCGCTGGGCATCGAGCACGTCCAGCAGCTCGAACTTGCCGTAGTTGTAGCCTTCCTCGGTCAGGTCCAGCGCTTCGCCGGCCGCCGGCAGCAGGCTCGATCCGTAGTCCAGGTAGTTGGCACGCGCAGCCTCGGCCTGGCCATGCAGCGCTGCCAGCTCCATCCGCAGTGCCAGCCGCGCGGCATCCCGGCGGTACTGCACCTGCTCGCGGCGGTGGTAGGCGGCGTTGATCCCGCCCTCATTGGCATCATGGATGGGCAGTTCCCAGGCCACGCCGACCTTGAACACGGTCTCATTGATCTCACTGAGCCGCGAGATCCCGCCGAACAGTTCCAGGTCCGGCACCGCGTTGGCATTTTCCAGCAGCAGCATGGTGTTCAGCACGTCGTATTCCGCGTCGTATCTGGCAACGGCAGGCAGGCCTTCCACTGCCTGCTCCAGCTCGGCCAGCTCGACCAGCTGCGGCAGGTCCTCCCGCGGGAGCTGCACCGCCTCGAAATCCGCCTCGGTGAGACCCATCGCCGTTGCCAGCCCGCGCAGCGCCTGACGGCGGGCCCGGCCGGCCGAGGCGATCTCCAGGTCGAGCCGTGCCAGCTCGATGTCCAGCCGCTCCAGCTCAAGCCGCGCACTGCGCCCGGCCTCCACGCTGGCAGCCACTGTGTCGTAGATATGCTGCACCAGCAGGCGGTAACGCTCCAGCTGTTCCAGTTCATAATGCGCGGACTGGGCCTCGGCATAGGCCATGCGCACCGCACTGCGGATCGCATACTCCAGTTCGGCGACTTCCCAGCTGCTCAGTTCCGCCTCCAGCCGGGCGGTGGTCTCACGCAGGCTGCGCTTGCCGCCGCGCTCCAGCGCCTGGCTGTAGGTCAGGTGCGTTGCCAGGGCACTGATCCCGCTGGCATCCTGGGTCCCGCCGAATTCCTCCAGCTCGACCTCAACCGCCGGGTTGGGCTTGCGCCCCTGCTGGAAGGCCTCACTCTGCAGGGCCTGGTACTCCTTTCGCAGGGCAGCGATCTCCGGGTGGTCCGCCAGGGCGCGGGCAATCGCCTCATCGAGGCTCAGCCCGCCAGTGGGCATGGGCACTTCAGTCTGCACTGCAGGTTCAGTCCCGCCCTCCCCGAACTCCGCCGCAACGGGAGTCGGGGCCTGTGCTGCTGTGGCTTCAGACTGCGTATCCTGCAGGGTCACTTCAGTCACCGTGACTTCCTGCGCCGCAGCCAGGCCCGGGGGGGCGCAGAGCAGCATCGTCAGAATCAGCAATGCACAGCATTGCCAGAAAGCAGTTCGCATGGAATCTTCTCCGTGAAATGGAATGCGCAGAGGGGCCGGGCGGCCCCGTTTGGGAGAAGCCGGTCTAGATCAGCAGGCAGGTGGACTCGGCCACGAGTTCAGCCTCAGTGGGCGGCGAATTGCCCTGCCTGTCAACCGGGGATTTCCAGGTCATACCCATGGGCCGAGCCACCGTGAGCATGCAGCTGTAGAGACAGCCGCCGAGCCAGTTGTGCACGGCATGGGTCTGTGCCCTGGCCAGCCTGTTGCACGGGCTCTGGTGCAGGACCTGGTCCTGGCAGGAAGTGCAGTGCCGGTGTGAATAGGCCAGCTGGCCCGGTCCGGCATGCTCATGCAGCTCAGCTCCGCTGCAGTCTGAACAGGCCTCACTGGAACTGGCAATGCACTGGCCGTTGACGGCCTGCTCTAGGCGGGGGAGCTGCCCGGCTTCGTGGCAGAGCACGAACTGCACGGGTCCCTGGCTGGTGAGGAAAAGCAGCAGCAGGCAGACGCGGACGCTTGCGCGCGCGAATGCGGTGAATGCTCTGCCTCTCATACCTGTCATGCCTTCCTCGGGAGGCCGGAGGCCTCGCGAAGGCGCAGATTAGCATGCCAGCTCCCACGCTGTCAATTTCCTTCCCGCTGTTGATACAGCCCTATCATTGCTGCTCTATCCAGTCGGGTATGCCTGGCATATACTGCGCCTACACGCCATGACCAGAAATGGTCAGAATCTGGACCGGAAAGCTGCTGGGAACCGGTCTGAATCGGACGCGCTGCGGATGCTGCCACGCTGCCTGCTGCTGGTGGCGGCCTGCCTGCTGGCCTGCGCTCTGTTTCTGGACTTCATCGTGCAGCGCGGGCTCGGGCTCGGTGAGCTGGGCCGCCTGCCTGTGCTTGAGCAGTGGTATGCCGCGCACGATCCTGATCCGCAGCCCGCCGTGGTCGTGCTCGGTGACAGTCTCGGGCGCAGTGCCTTCAACGCTGATGTCTGGAACGCCGAACGTCCGCCTGAGCTGCCGGAAGCCTGGAACCTGGCCAGCAGTGCCGCCAGCTATCCGGAGTTGCTGCTGGCCACAGGCCGCCCCGCTCTGCGGGAAGCAACGATCGTGCTCTTCGTCTCCCCGGTCACGAGCTTCAATCCCTCCAAACTGGAACTCAACCCGCGCAAGGCCAACACCTATGCCCTGCTCGGCCTGCCTGAGAATCTCGATGACAACATTGGCCGCTACGGCCAGGCCCTGGACTCCGATTCGCTGGCAATGCTCGCGAAGCCGCGCTGGCAGCAGCTGCACTATGCGCGCTGGAGACTGCCGGAGTACCTGAAGGACAGCCTGCAGGTCCGCTTCGGAGCACGGCGCGAGCGCCACCGCTATCTGCTGGAGGACTACGTCCGCGAGCTGCGCTACCCGCGCTTTGGGGAAAGCATGTCCCCCGTGGAGCTGGAGCAGGCAGTTGCACGGCGGCTGGAGCTGCTCGCGGATCCAGCCTACAGCGGAGTCAGTGATCCCAATTCGCTTACAGCGCTACAGGCTGCCTGCCGCGGTCTGGCTGACAACAGCCACGAGCTCGTGATCGTGATGTACCCGCTGCATCCGCGCTACCGCGACTGGCAGCAGCACGAATTCCCGCAGTACTCCGCCGCCTGGCTGCAGCAGCAGCTCGGCCCCGCTCCGCGCATCCTCGACCTCAGTGACTACCAGGCTGCCCATCTGTTCCGTGACGACCTGCATGTCAGTGACGAGGGCAGCGAGGAACTGACCCGCCGCGTACTGCGGTTCATCGCCGGGGAGGCCGGCTGATGCTCTTCCCCAGCCTGCAGTTCGCCCTGTTCATGCTGCTGCTCTGCGGCCTGCTCTACCTGCTGCGCGCCCAGCCCCTACGTCGCCTGCTGCTGTTGCTGGCCAGCTATCTGTTCTACATGGCCTGGAACCCGGCCTTCATCCTGCTGATCCTCTTCTCAAGTCTCCTCGACTGGTTCATTGGCAATGCCCTTCATACGGATGCTCAGCCCGGACGGCGCAGGCAGCTGCTGCTTATTAGCATCATTGCCAATCTGGGCCTGCTGGCCTGGTTCAAGTACAGCGGTTTCCTCTCTGCGATGCTGCTGGGATTCGCGCGCAGCAGCGGGCTCGGCTGGGATTGGAGCTGGCCGGAGATCACCCTACCCGTCGGCATCTCCTTCTATACCTTCCAGACCCTGAGCTATTCGATTGACATCTACGCCCGCCGCATCCGTCCGGCGAGCAGCCTGCTGGACTATGCGCTCTACGTGGCCTTCTTCCCGCAGCTAGTGGCCGGGCCGATCGTGCGCGCCGGGGAATTCCTGCCGCAGCTGGCTCGCGGGATCCGCCTGCAGCTCAGCCCCCGGGCGGTGCTGCTGATCAGCGGCGGGCTCGTGAAGAAGGCGGTGATCGCTGACAACCTCGCACCCTACGTCGACGCGGTCTATTCCGCCGGGCAGAGTGCCGGCAGCCTGGACATCCTGCTGGCAACACTCTGCTTCAGCACCCAGATCTACTGCGACTTCTCCGGCTACTCCGACATGGCAATCGGCCTGGCCTCGATCTTCGGGCTGGAACTGCCGCGCAACTTCAACTATCCCTACTTCGCCCAGGGGCCCTCCGACTTCTGGCGGCGCTGGCACATCACACTCTCGCGCTGGCTGCGGGACTATCTCTACATCCCGCTCGGCGGCAACCGCCACGGCTCACTGCGCACCTATCTGAACCTGTTCATCACCATGCTGCTCGGCGGCCTCTGGCACGGAGCCGGCTGGAGCTTCATCCTCTGGGGCGCCTGGCATGGCCTGCTCCTGATGCTGCAGCGGCTCAACCCCCTGGCCGCAATCCTCAGCCGTCCCGCCTGGCGCCTGCCCGTCAAGTTCAGCGGCTGGCTGCTGCTGCAGGCGGCGGTACTGCTGGGCTGGCTGCTGTTCCGGGCCCCGGATGCCGGCAGTGCCGGGGCAATGCTCGGAACCATGCTTTCCGGTCGCGGCAGTACGGTGCTGCACGGCATGCCCGGAGTCGAGCTGTTCACGGTGCTGGCCGTCCTCGTGATCTTCTGGATCTGCCACGGCCTGTTCTACTGGCGCCAGCGCCGCAGTCACAAAGAGAATGAGCCGGACTGGAAACGGGCCCTCACGAGCCTCGCGATCGCCACGATCCTGCTCTGCCTGCTCTGGCCCGCGGACTCCGCTCCCTTCATCTATTTCCAGTTCTGATGCGCTCTCCCGCCGATTTAATTCTCATTTAACTGAGATTAAAGAAATTTTGCATAATTTGCTTTGCAAATCAGAAATGAGCTGCTAAACTCTGGGCACAGAACGCTATCGGGCTCTGGACCGATTGCTTCACTTGAGAGCGGAGACAAAGATGGCAGACAGCAAGAACGTCAATACTGGGAAGCTTGAATCATCGATTGCCAGCTTCCTGAGTGATGACTCTCACATCCGTCAGATGTCCATGTCGATCGACCGCACGACGCAGATGGTTGCCAACCTGCGCGAGCTCGACAGGATCTATGACGCCGAGATCACCATGGCCCACGGCCAGCGCAAGTACGCGCTGATGCACGAGAAGATGGTGAAGATGGAGCGCATTCGCAACGGCGAGCACGTTTCCTTCAACATCGGCCACTGAAACTGACAATCAGCCTGCAACAGGGAGTGCGTGCTCCCCGCAGTTGTGTGCGCTTGCGCTGGCATTCTGCGCATTGATCCATCACTACAGCTCGCTGGGCTGCAATATCCTGGCGCTCAATTAGCTCAGCCGCTGAACGTTCCCGCTCCGACCTTACTCCGTTTCCTGCTGTTTCTCAGCCAGGCTGCTTCCCGATCCACTGTTCCCCGCACTTTGCCGGCAAGTGTACAGTTCATGTTTCCCGCCCTTTGCTGTATTGTGGAGCCAGTGCTGCCGCAGTGCATGAATTTCGCACTGCCTCCATGGATGGTCCGGCAAATCCGGGACAAGGGAAGTGAGCCATGAAACGAGCTCGACTGACGAACTACTGCCTGCCCCTGGGTCTGGCATTGCTGCTGGGATCCTGTGGGGGAAACAGCGGCAGTGGAAGTGAATCCGCACTGGCCAGCCTGCCAGCGGACAGCGCAGGGCCTTCCGTCGAACAGCTGTCGCAGAAGCTGGACGACTGGTTCAGTGAACAGGGCATTGATGCCACACGGACAGGCAGCAGCGTGCCTGAAGCACCGGCCGCTGCCGTGTTCGACCTGCAGGCCAGCATCGGCGATGCCGCAGAGCCCGGCAGCCGCAGCGTGACCCTGGACTGGACCAGCCGCCTGCCGGGCGATACTGACCAGAACGGCAGCGTGAATCTCTCGGACCTCACCCCGCTTTCAGTGTACTTCGGCAGCCAGGTCACATACCGTCCCGCTGAGGAAGCTGGCGGGCTCACCTACTGGCCGGCCGGTGAGCCGGATCAGGCAGGAGCGGAGAACTGGCGGCTGGCTGCCGTGGATGCCGATGGCAATGGACTCGTCGGCCTTTCCGACGTGAGCGTGATCGGCCAGTACTGGCAGCAGGGCATCGAGGGCTACGCCGTCTTTGTGCAGTCCGGCAATGCCCAAACCGCCACGCGCCTGCCGAATCCCACTGATCCGGACCTGCCATACACGCTCAGCCTGCCGGCGGCGCTGCCCGGGGCACCACTGCGGCTCAGCTTCAGCTTCAGCCTGCCGGAGGATGACAGCTACACGCTGTCCGTCAGACCAATCTTCGAAGGCACGGAAGGCGTTGCCAGCAATGCCGTCGCGCTCACGCTCATGGCGGAAGGCGTACCCCCCGTGGTCCAGTTGTCCTATGATGCACCAAGCGGCAGGCTGCTGGCCGGAGGCAGCTATGACCCTGACGGCGAGATCGTCAGCTATCTCTGGGACATCACCGGCAACGGTGATTACAACACTCCTACGAATCAGTACAATGCCTCGGCTCCGGTGGACTTCCGCAAACTTGCCATCGGTGACTTCGAGGCAGGTGTTCGGGTAACTGACAACGACGGCCTGGTCACGGAGCAGCGCCTGCAGTTCTTCATCGATCCGCCCAACCACAAGCCGGTTCTGGAGTTCAGTCATGAACTGAGCGGCGAGACCGCTCCCGTCATCTTCACTGTGGACATGTCCGGCAGCTACGATCCGGATGGCACCGCACTGGAGTACTCAGTCTCCTTCGGGGAACTGGACGGCAGCTATGGCCTGGATGCAGGCTTCAGCGAGAATGCGGTCCGGCACTTCAGCCTGCAGTATGGCGGCAGCTATGAAGTAAAGGTCAGTGTCCGCTCCGCCGAGCCGGACGCCCTGTATTCCGATCCCAGGCGCTTCAGCATCGAGCTGGATGGTCCGAACATCGAGCCCCTGGCCGCCCTGCATGCGGAGCAGTCATTCACGCTCGCCGGCGAGGGCATCAACTTCAATACGAGCGGTTGCCAGGATCCCGCCGGCTTCATCAGCAGTTTCGAGTTCGACCTGGAAGGAGACGGCATCTACGACATCAGCGGCGGGGGAACGCCGCCCAACCCGCTGCATGTCACTTACCCGCTGGCCGGCAGCTTCACACCCACACTGCGTGTCATTGATTCCGACGGCGCTTTCAGCACCGCCAGCACGGCGGTCACGGTTTATGCCAGTGCGGCCGATGTCCCTGCCCACCTCGACCTGCAGCCAGTGTTCAGCCTGAACATGGCTGAGCCGGTCTATTACCAGGGCCTGTTTGCCCGGCCCGGTGGCAACATGGTATTCGTGCACAGCAAGGGCCAGGCTGATGAATATGACAACTCCGGCACCCTGCAGCAGTCCGTGGACGCCTCATACGAGGTCATGAACCAGGGTAACTTCATCGCCTGGCTGGATACATACATGGACCTGGCGGGCAACCTCTACATCTACGGCTCACAGTCAGGCGGCGGTTCCCGGCTGATCAGCTATGATCCGGATTTCGCGCTGCGCTTTGACGAGCCGGACCTGCAGTTCTACCGCCTGGACGTCAGCCGCTCGGGGCAGATTGCCTACAAGAGCTGGGACCGCGGCGTGGTGCTTTGTGACAGCATGTTTGCTGAAATCGCCGCCTTCCCCGAGCTGACTGAACCCAACTCCAATGTTGTGTTTGATGACAAGTCCCTCTTGTATGCCGGCAATGCCGGCCAGACCTACATGATCAGCAAGGCTGGCAAGCTGCAGAAGATCCTCAACGGCAGCTTCGTGCGGGATGACAGTGCCGCAGCCCCCGGCTACATGATCGTTGAAAACGGCAGTTACAACCTCTATCAGTCCGGCGAGCTGCAGTACGTGCTGGATGAATCCCTGCGCACTGTGCAGATCCAGCGCTTCCTGCTGGACAATGCACCCTTCAGCAGTCCGCGCCCGCAGTTCAGTGCACCGGCCGCCGGGCTGTTGTCAGCCTTTGCCGGGGAACGCAATCTCTTCGCCAGGCTTGGTCCCAGCGGCGAGATCATCCTTGTGCGGGATGGCGTGATCACCGGCTACGAGATCGATGGCACTGTCCGCTGGCGGATCGACCCGGACATGGATGTCTTCGAGATCACCGTTGATCCCGAGCAGGGACGCCTGCTGGTTGCGCTCGGTCCGCTGGGCATCGACGCAGTCCGGGCCTACGAGCTGCCCTGAACTGATCCTTTTCCTGTCTGATTCAGAACTGAGGCCGTCCCCCGGGGCGGCCTCCTGTCTTTGCATGCCGATTCTCAGGCTGTGTTGCACCTGCAGCAGGCTGCAGATGATAAATGCGAATCATCTGTCAGAAAGCAGATGCGGCATTGCCAACTCCTTCCCGGCCGGATGCCGGGCAGGAATACAGCTTAGCCGCATCCTTATCCGCGTTCAATCAGCAGGGGCTCAGAGCACCGCAGCCTTCTCGGAGCAGGGCTGAATACCCGCCGCCTTGAGGATCTTCCCCAGCGGGCAGAATCCCGTGAAGCTGGACTGCAGCATGTTGAAGCCCACGAAGGCACTGAGGAACATCCAGCCCGGCGCGACATAATGGGCCAGCAGCAGGCCCGTCAGCACCAGCGTACCCGCCACCATCAGGACGATCCGTTCACGACACATGGCTCACCTCGGCTAAAGTCTTACGATGCTGATTATTACCTGTGGATGCGATATTTGTTTCAGATCAGGCATATGGGATATCCCTGATAGACAACTTCGCGCTGTGCGGGGTATTCCAGCATGGAGGCCGAACATGAACAGATACAGCCTGACCCGGAGCATCCGCAGACTCCTGCCGCTTGCCATTCTGGCAACGCTTCTGCTGACTGCCTGCAGCCGCGGGGGACGCGGTGAGGCCGGGGCGCCGGCAGCGATTGAGGCTCCCGTTGCCAGTGTGAGTGCCGAGGAGGGCACTACTGCGCTGGAGCTGACCGGCACCGTCACGGGCCGGCTGAGCATTCCGTTGTCAACGAAGCTCATGAGCGAGATCACCATGCTCGAGGTCGAGGAGGGCCAGCGCGTCAGCGAGGGCCAGCTGCTGGTGCGGATTGACGACAGTGACATCCGCGCGATGCGCAGTGAGGCCGCCGCCTACCGGGCCGAGGCCCGTGCCGCGCTCAGCGAGGTTGAGGCGGTGCGCCGCCAGGCCGAGGCCACCGTGACCCAGGCCAGTGCCGCGATCAGCCAGGCCGAAGCAGCGCTGGAGGATGCCGAGCGCGATCTCTCCCGCTTCCAGGCACTCTACGAACGCAGCGTCGTCAGCCGTGCCGAGCTTGACAAGGTGCAGCTCGGGGCAGACCTTGCCAGGCAGAACCTCGAACAGGCCCGGGCCGCACGCAGCCAGGCCGAGGCCGCCGTGGCCCAGGCCGACAGCCGCAATCCGCAGGTCGAGGCCAAGGAGCAGCAGGCCGGGGCCCGTGACCTGCAGGCCCAGGCACTGCAGGACTACGCCGTGCTGCGCGCCCCCTTCGACGGCATCGTCAAGGCCCGCTACTTCGAACCCGGCCAGCTCAGCGTACCGGGCCAGCCGATCCTCGTGATCGAGCAGGCCGGGACCCTGCGCGTGCAGCTGGCGATCCCCGACCATACCGCCATGGGCCTCAGCCCCGGCCAGCGCCTGCAGGTTGCCATCGACGGCCCCGCCGGGCGTGAACTGCGCGAGGGCACGCTCGTGGTGCTCGGTGCCAGTGCCGACCCCGCCAGCCGCAGCGTGCCGGCGGAACTGGAACTTGACGACGCCGACGGCCTGCTCAGCGGGCAGTTCGTGCGCGTGCTGGTCCCGAGCGGCACGAGCCGCATCCTCTGGGTGCCGGAGAACGCGGTTGTCAGCGACGGTGAGGAATTCCACGTCTGGCGCGTCTCCTCCGGCGGCCTCCTGACCCGCGCCGCCGTCGAACCGGGCCGCCGCATGGAGGGCCGCGTGGAGATCCTGCGCGGCCTGAGCGAGGGTGAGCGCGTCGTCAGCGATCCGCCGCCCGGACTGTACGCCGGGGCACGCGTGGCCGGAGCAGGCGCTCCGGCGACGGAGGGCCACTAAAATGGATGACAAGCACAGGGATGTGCCTCGCGCGGACAGCACGTCGCAGACTGACCAGCTTGAACCCAGTGTCAACCCGCGCCTGAACATCGGCGGGCTGATCGCCCAGACCTTCATTGACAACAAGACGACCTTCCTCGTGATGGTCGCGGCCTTCATCTTCGGCCTGTTCGCGCTGTTCGTGACCCCACGCGAGGAGAACCCGCAGATCAGCGTGCCCGCCGTCAACGTGATCATTCCCTTCCCCGGCGCCTCCCCCCAGGAGATCGAGAACCTCGTCACCAAGCCGATGGAGCGCCGGATCTGGAACATCAAGGGCATCGAGCATGTCTACTCGATCAGCTACCCGGACTTCGCCGTCGTCACCGCCCAGTTCCTCGTCGGTGAGGAGCAGGAGCAGTCCGTCTTCAAGGTCTACAACCAGGTCTATTCCAACCTGGACAGCCTCCCGGCCGGGGCCCAGCAGCCGCTGATCAAGCCCGTTGACATCAACGACGTGCCGATCGTCGCCATCACGCTGTTCAGCAGCGAGCATGACACGCATGCGCTGCGCAGCGCCGCCGAACGGCTGGAGCAGGGCCTGCGCGAGGTGCCGGGCACGAGCTCCAGCGTGATCGTCGGCGGTGACGGCCGCCAGATCACCATCGAGCTGGACCCGGTGCGCAGTGCGGCCTTCGGGATCGACCCGCAGATGATCGCCAATGCGCTGCAGGGTGCCAACGTGCGCCTGCCGGCGGACCGCCTCGAAATGGGCGGCGAACGCCTACTGGTGCGCAGCGGCCAGTTCCTGCGCAATGCCGCGGACGTCGGCGCCACGGTGCTGACAACGCGTGGCAGCGGTGTGCCGCTCTACCTGCGTGACGTGGCGACGATCAGCGACGGTCCGGCGGAACAGAGCAATGTCAGCCGCCTGAGCTTCGGCCCGCATGTCAGCCACATCGGCGATGCCGGGCACGGCCTGCGCGGCGGCTTCAGCGGCCCCGCTCCGCAACTCTCCGGACGCAGCTTCAATGCGGTCACCCTGGCCGTTGCCAAACAGAAGGGCACGAACGCCGTATTGATCTCCGAGTCCGTGATCGAGCGCATGGACGAGCTCGGTCCGCTGCTGCTGCCAGAGGGCACCGGCTGGCTGATCACGCGTGACGACGGCGAGGGTGCCAACCACGCCGTCAACGAACTGATCACCCACCTCAGCTGGGCGATCGTGATCGTGCTCGGGCTTTTGCTGCTGGCGCTCGGCTGGCGCGACGCCGCGGTGGTGGCGCTCGCCATCCCGCTCACGCTGCTCGTCACGCTCGGGATCGGCTTCCTCGCCGGGCAGACCATCAACCGCATCACGCTCTTCGCGCTGATCCTCAGCCTCGGCCTGCTGGTTGACGACGCGATCGTCGTCGTCGAGAACATCCACCGCCACCTGAAGATGCGCCCGCCGGGCCAGAGCCGGATCCGCACCTGCGTGATGGCCGTCAACGAAATCAGCAGCCCGACGATCTACGCCACCTTCACGGTCGTGCTCTCGATGATCCCGATGGCCTTCGTGACCGGGATGATGGGCCCCTACATGGCCCCGATTCCCTTCAACGTGCCGGTGGCGATGATCGTCAGCCTGATCGTGGCCTTCAAGGTCACGCCCTATCTGGCCCTGCGCTGGCTGAAGGCCGATGCCCACGCCGCGCCTGCCCCGGAAGGCAAGCCTGACGACGCGCATTCCGCAGCCCATGGCGCTGACCCGAAGCTGCTGGCCTTCTACAATCGCATGCTCGGCCCGCTGATTGACAGTAAGCCCCGCCGCGCCCTGCTGTTCACTGTGCTCGTGATCGCGCTGCTCGTAAGCTTCACCTTCCCGGTACTGCAGTGGGTCAAGTTCCGCATGCTGCCGAAGGCCAACAAGAACACCTTCCTCGTGACCCTCGACATGCCGGCCGGTACCAGCCTGAGCGCCACCGACAGCCTGGTGCGCGAACTCGAGGAGCGCCTGCTGGCGCATCCCGAGGTCAACTCGCTCGTGACCACGGTCGGCACCGGCAGCGTGATCGACTTCAACGGCCTGCTGCGCGGCACCTCCTTCCGCAGTGATGCGGCCCAGGCGGACATCCGTGTCAACCTGACCCCCAAGGAGGAGCGCAGCATTGCCAGCGAGGCGATCGTCTTCAACATCCGTCCGGAGCTGGCTGCGCTCGCCGCTGAGAGCCAGGCGATCCTCAAGCTCGTGGAGGACCCGCCGGGACCGCCGGTGCGGGCCACGGTGCTGGCCGAGATCTACGGCCCCTACGGCGAGGGCCAGCGCGAGGCCGTTGCCAGCGTGCGTGAGCTCTATGCCTCCACGGACGCGGTGGTGGACATTGACGACACCGTCAGCACGGCGGCGCGCGAACTGCGCATCGAGGTCGACCGCGAGCGCGCCGAGCGCAGCGGCCTGCGTTCAGCGGACGTCGCCACCGCGCTGTATGCGGCACTGGCCGGCTATGAGATCACCGCGCTGCATGACCCCGCGGGTACGGTGCAGACCCCGGTGGTGCTGCGCTTCCCACCCGCATACCGCAGCCGGCTATCGGATCTTGACAACGTGGTGCTGCCCTCTCCCTCCGGCAACATCCCGCTTTCGGCGGTGACCCGCATGCGCGAGGGGGAGGCCCTGCGCCCGATCCACCACAAGGACCTGCGCCAGGTGAGCTATGTCTACGGCGAGATGGCGGGGCGCTCCAGCGTCTATGCGATCTTCGACATGATGGCCAAGCTGAAGCAGCAGCCGCTGCCGCCGGCCTATGAACTGGTCTGGGAGGGCGAGTGGGACCTGACGCTCAAGGTCTTCCGCGACCTCGGCATGGCGATGGGCGTGGCGATCATCCTGATCTACCTGCTGATGGTCGGGCGCTTCCACAGCTTCACGGACCCGCTCGTGATCCTCGGCGCGGTGCCGCTGACGATGCTCGGCGTGCTGCCCGGCTTCGCACTGCTTGGCAACTTCGACATCTACTTCTCGGCAACGGGCATGATCGGCGTGATCGCGCTGGCCGGGATCGTGGTGCGCAACTCGATCATCCTGATTGAGTTCATCCAGGATGCGCTGAATGAGGGCGTGCCGCTCCGGGAAGCGGTGATCCTCGCCGGGGCGATCCGTACCCGCCCGATCGTGCTCACGGCGCTGGCGGCGATCGCGGGCATGCTCGTGGTGGTGACGGACCCGGTCTGGAGCGGCCTGAGCTGGGCGCTCCTGTTCGGCATCCTCGCCAGCACCACGCTCTCACTGCTGGTGATCCCGCTGCTGTACTACATCGCCAAGGAAAAAACCGGAGGTCAGGCGTAAGCCTGACAAGGAGGTCAGCTGTAAAGCTGACAAGGAGGTCAGCTGTAAAGCTGACAACGGAGGTCGAGCGCAAGCTCGGCGTGGAGGTCCGGCGCAAGCCGGGCTTGGAGGTCCGGAGCCATCCGGACAACGGAGCTGCGGTACTTGTTACCGCACAATGAGCGGGAGGAGCACACCGAGTTCTCCACCACAGAGGGCACAGGGAGCACAGAGCACATCGTCCATATCCGCCTGAGACAATATGTATACTGGCTAGTTTCATGACAGATCAAAACCTACCGAAAGATGAAAAAATGATGGACCAAATGAGGTCACTGGTTCAAGCACTTCAGCAATCCAAATTCAAACGGATTTTCTTACCAGAAGCGGCCGCCTGTTTCGAACACCCAACCACGTTACAGTACATTCTCAAGGAAGAGTTTGACTATGGAATGGTCTGGATCGACAGGCATAGAACCATTTCCAGTTTACAGACACTTTTTGAGGCATACGATGCCTCATTGCGACTATATTGGTTTGGAAGGAAGGATCTTCATTGGGACCGATTGATAGATGAGCTACGAGACACATTGCCAGCCGAAGGTAAGGGCTGCGTTTTCCTGTTCAGTGATCTCGAGGAGTTCCGCAAGCAAGATCCGGAAAACTTCAACTACAACAGAGCAATGTTGAAGTCCCTTAGTATCGAATTGGATTCTGAAGGTGGTTTTCAGCTTCTTACGGTTTTCAATACTTATGAATAGCACTGATTTCGTTTCCATCCTCGCGGACTAGATTGCCAACACGAAGAGATTGTAAGTTGCAGTTTACTCAAATAACAGTTTTCTGCTCAGCGGCCAATCCGATACTCTTCTCACGATTGTGTCTCATGCGCTCGCTCTGTTCCACCGCCCCACATACCCCGTACCGGCGGCGCCCCGCGACGCCTGGGAGAGTATGCCGCGATGTCCGCATTGCCAACGATCCATCCCATCCCAATAACTCTGTGTCCTCTGAGTCTCTGTGTTTGATCCGCATCCGCCGGTCCGCCAGCTCTCGGATTAAACTTCAGAGTTGATCGTCACAGCCTTGATTGTTCCGGTCAGTTACACACTGTCCGTGCTGATGATCCAGAAACTTCTCACTTCCGCAAGGTGGTGTGCGGACTTATCACCAGCGGTCGCCATCATCTTCATAGTCCCGGGAAATGCTGTCGTATTTCATCTGCGCCTTCAATGCTGGCAGGAACAGCACCAGGAACGCCAAAACAGCCAGAAGCAACAATCCTCCAATGGCCCAACGCAGGACCGAAGAAGTTTCTTGCATTCCGTCCTTCCCCTGAATTGCCATAGGAATCAGATTGGTGCTATGGAGATATTGTTCCAGGGCTGACAGTCATGTGGAGATAAATGGTGGGCGCTACAGGATTCGAACCTGTGACCTCATCGGTGTGAACGATGCGCTCTAGCCAACTGAGCTAAGCGCCCCCGGGAAAGTCCCGTCCATCTGACGGGAGGGATATTATGCCAGAAAAACGGGGGAATGGGAACAGATCGCAGAAAGCGGAGAGCTGGAAGCCGACCCGCTGGTCTGGACCAACTCGAGCTACCCGCACCGAGTCTGCTCCCTGTTCTCCGCTTTCTGCCCCCCACTTCATCAGTTACACTGATGAAGCGCACAGGGCGCACTCAGTCCGCGAGAAGGGAATGTCCCGCCTGACCAATCTGCCCGAGATGCATTGTTACGACACTTCGGGACCGCCATGCGGACAGCGGCAATATCGGAGGTCGTAATGACGAATGAACTACCCGCCGGCGCAAACCTCGAGTTCGCGCGCAAACAGGCCAAGCAGCTCCTGAAGCAGCTCAAGGCCGCGGAGCCGGAAGCCCTGGCGCTGGCCGCAGCCCACCACCCGCAGCCGCCTGAGTCCGCCTGGCAGCTCAGCGATGCCCAGTTGATCATCGCCCGGCAGTACGGCCATGAATCCTGGCCGAAGCTCAGGGAAGCGATCGAGGACCAGCGACCGATCGCCGAGCAGGCCAGGGCCTTCATTGACAGCATGTTCGGCTGGCAGGATGCGCGCTACACGCGGATCATCAGGGAGCATCCGCATGTGGCCAGCTTCGACATCGCCTGCCAGGTCTGCTGTGGTGACCACACCGCCCTGGCTGCCCTGCTGGCCTCCGACCCGGATGCCGCGCAGCGCAGATTCGCCCCGCTGGACCGCGAGCTGATCATCTACGCCAGCTACTCAATGATGCACACCCTCGGCGAGCCCTACCGCTCCGGCCTGCTGCGCTGCGTGGAGCTGCTGCTCGCGCACGGCGCTGATCCCAACGCGGCCTATGACGAAGGTGGCACCTGGGCCGGAGCGATGCAGACCTGCCTCTACGGTGCCACCGGGCATGGCAACTTCCCGGCGCTGGCCCGCCTGCTGCTGGAGGCCGGGGCTGACCCGAATGACAACGAATGCATGTGGCATACCCCGCAGTTCATGTACGAGGAATGCCTCGCCCTGCTGCTGGAGTACGGTGGCAGGCCCAACCGCAGGAGCGAGCAGTGGGGCAATACCCCGCTCTACTTCCTGCTGGGGCATCGCACGAATGACAAGGGCTACGACACCGCGATGCGCGGCGTGAACTGGCTGCTGGAACACGGTGGCGATCCGAATGTGCCGAGCTATGAATGGCAGGAGAATGCCCTGCAGCTCGCCGTGCGCCTGCACCACCGCCCGGATGTGGTCGAATCCCTGCTGAAGCACGGCGCGGACGGGAGCTACAGGCGCGCGGACGGCTGCGACAGCTGGCAACTGGCGTTGCGCAGCGGCAACCGGGATGCGATCAGGCTGCTGCGCGAGCACGGCTTTGCCCACGCTGAGGATGAACTGCTGGACAGCTACCTGCTGGCGGTGATGACCGCCGACGCGCAGACCGCCGGGGAGATCATCGCCGCCAGTCCGCAGCTGCTGGCTGAGCTGGGCAAGCACGGGCCGGACAGCTTCTGCGATGCGGCGGAGCGCGGCCAGACCGAGGTTGTCAGGGTGATGCTTGCCAACGGCTGGGATGTGGCGATGACGGACGAATGGGGGCGCCAGCCCCTGCACTGCGCCGCCCTGCGCGGCTTCGCGGATCTCGTCAGGCTGCTGCTTGAGGCCGGTGCCCCGCTCGACCAGCACGACAAGCTGTATAACGGCGCCCCGATCGGCTGGGCCCTGCACGGCGCGATCGAGATGCCGGCCGAGGATGGTAACTATCTGTCAGTGGTCGAGCAGATCGTGGCCGCCGGCGGGCTGGACTTTGCCAACGACCGCGCCTGGGCCGAGCGTGATGTCGCCAAGGTGCGCGAGAAGTACGGGAAATAAACCTGAGATCAGTCACGCCGGAGGCCAGACCCATGGTCTGGCAGGTAGCCAGTGCCATGCACTGGCATTAGCTCTGATGTATCAGGTTTCATCATTCCATGGGAATGATTTCCTGCCAGACCATGGGTCTGGCCTCCTACTCACTCAGATCCGCGCCTGCGAGGCTCGCGCCGGAGAGGTCACAGCCCTCCAGGCGCGCGCCGCGCAAGTCGGCATTGTCAAGTACGGCTCCCGTGAGACCGGCATTGCGCAGGTCCGCCCCGCGCAGATCCGCATCCTGCAGATTCGCCCCGCTGAGGTCGGCATTGCGCAGGTCGGCATCGCGCAGGTCACGCCCGCGGAGCTGCGCTCCGTGCAGGATCACCCCGCGCAGGTCACGACCCCGCAGCTCCTCCTGCACCTGCACATGGCCGCCGCCGCTGCGTTCACGCGGCAGGCCCGTGCGCGCCAGCTGCTCAATGCTCGCGCGCGAGATGCGGCGTTCGTGGCGCACGACCTCCATGTCGCGGTACACCAGCCGGCCCTCGCTGCAGAGCTGCTGCAGGCGCTGGCGTCTGAGCGGCCGGCCCGTCAGCCGTGACAGCAGCTCCGCCGCCTCAGTGCTTGTCAGCCAGTCCCTGTCCATCACAGCACCACCTATCCCGCCAGGTAGTCAGGCAGGATCGTTGCATCGTCAAGTTTCGCCTGCTCAAGCTGCTCACGCCTCAGGTTCAGCGCGGCACTGAGGTCCACGCCGCGCAGGTTGGCATCCCGGAGCTCGGCGGACTGGAAGTCCGCACCCTCCAGCAGGCAGTCCCGCAGGTTGGCACCGCCGAGGCTCGCATTCTTCAGGCGTGCGCCGCGCAGGTCGGCAGCTCCGAGATTGGCACCATTGAGGCTGGCCTTGCCCAGTTTTGCTCCGCGCAGGTCCGCACTGCCGAGATTGCTGCCGCTCAGGTCACTGCCCTTCAGCCGGGCCTTGCGCAGATCCGCGGAAGCCAGGTTGCTGCCGGTCAGGTTGCAGGCCGCCAGCCGCGCGCCGGCGAAGTTGGCAGCTTCCAGGTTGGCACCGCTCAGCGTGCAGTCCCGCAGCTCCGCCTTGCCGAAATCAGCGCTGGCCAGGTTGCAGCCCGTCAGCTGGCAACGCTCCAGCCGGGTCCGGCTGAAGCTGGCACTGGCGAAGTTGCTGCCGGTCATGTCGATCCCGCTCAGCTGCCGCCCGGCGAAGCTGGCATTGGCGGCATTCACACCGCGCATGCTGCGCCGGTCGCGCCCGGGAGTGCTGCCCTGCGAACCCGGCATCCCGGCCTCGCTCATCGCGTTGTCAATCGCCTGGCCGATCTGCTCCGCCAGCCGGCTGCCGAAGCCCTCGCCGAGGAAGCTCAGCCCGTCCAGACGCCGTAGCCGCTCCAGCTTGTGGCGCATGCGCTTCAGCTTGTGCTGTTTCATTTCCTCGGGGTCACAGCCGCGCTTCCCGCCGCAGCCGCCGCGCATCCAGGGCGGCCCGCCCGGACCGCGCCTGTGCCTGCCGGGTCCATGCCGGTGCTGTCCATGGCCATGCTGGCCATGCCGCTGGCGGTCGGCGTCGCCACTCTGGCTGCCGTCGCCCCATTCATCGCCGGCGTCGAAATCATCCTCGACCTCCGCCTGCGCGGAAGGGCCGGGTTTGCCAGTGATGGAATCAAGCAGCTCGTCCAGTCCGGAACCGCTGCCCACGACCACCCTGATGGTGGGATCCGCGTCATTATGCGCGCCACAGCGGCGCTCATGCTTCTTTCCCATGTTGTCCTCGCTTCGCCGCCTGCCCCATGCGGGGTTTCAGGCCTTACGCGTCACAGTTGCCCTACTATACGCCGGGGCAGGGCTGATTGTTTCGAATGCAGGGGAAATCAGCCGAACAGCAGCGGCCAGGAGCGCTGGATGAACCAGAAGGCACCGCTCACACCGATCACATAGGCCGGGGCCTCGCGCAGCCAGAGCGGGGCCGTGGCCAGCTGCCGGCGCAGCGGCAGGTAGAGCAGCAGCAGCAGCAGCCCCACGAAGGCCAGCTGTCCGAGCTCCACGCCGATGTTGAAGCTCAGCAGCGCCAGCGGGATCTCCACGCGCGGCATGCCGATCAGGCTCATCCCGCCCGCAAAACCGAAGCCGTGCAGCAGTCCGAACACGAAGGCCACGAGCCAGGGCCAGCGCAGCGCCAGGCTCTGCTCACCCTTCATGCGGTGGATCACTTCAGGCCCGAGCAGCAGGATGCTCAGCGCGATCAGGGCCTCGATCGGTGCCGGCTGGAGATTGACAACGCCGAGCGCCGCCAGCGCCAGCGTGATGCTGTGGGCCAGCGTGAAGGCCGAGACCGTCTTCACGAGCTGCATCCCGCCGCCGACGATCAGCAGCAGCCCGAACACGAACAGCAGGTGGTCCGCCCCCTTGAGGATGTGCTCGAAGCCCATCACGATGAACTCGAGGCTGCGCTGCCGCCAGCCACGCTCGCCGCTGAGTTCGAGCCTGGGCCGGGAGGGGCGCACCAGCTCGCTGTAGCTGCTGCCATCGAGGCGCGTGACCCGCACATAGACCTCCGTACCGTAGCCCGCCAGGCCGGGGAAGCTGACAACGCTGCCGTCGAGCGTGCCCGGCTCGATGGCAACACTGCGGATCTCCAGCTCGCCGTCACTGAGGCTGCGGCGCTGGACTGGTATGCTCTCCACCCAGTCCGCGGGCAGCTCCAGTCCGACCGGATAGGCCTCCGGCCCCGTGCGTGGCGGAGTCTTCCAGCTCACGCGGAAATGCAGGTCGTCAGTCTGACTGATGTTCAGCAGGCAGGGCCTGCTTTCATGCGCCTCTGCCGGCCTGCTCAGGAGCGCCAGGCCGAACAGCAGCAGCATTGCCAGCAAGGCCCTGCTCACTCTCCGCCTTCCGTGTTGCCATTATCGTTCGTTGCCAGCCCGGCGAGATCCGCCATGTCATAATCCGCCACACTGATGCTGTACTGCTGCTTCACGCCCTCCAGCTCCGCATCCAGCCGCTCACGCTGCCGGGCCTCCGTCCAGTCGCGCTCCACGTCCGCACGGATCTCATCCAGCTCCAGCGGCCGGCCTTCGCGCCTGTCCGTGACGAGCACGAGGTGCAGGCCGTAGCCCGAGAACACCGGGCCGCTCCAGACGCCCAGCGGCAGCGCGCCGATCTCATCCGCGAACAGCGGGTCGAACTGCCAGCCGATCTCGCTGAGCGCCACCAGCGGCAGGCTGGGCGGCAGGCTGCCCGCGTCACTCAGGGCCTGCACCAGCCCGAGTTCTTCACTGCCAGTCAGCTGCTGCTTCAGCAGTTCGGCATCCTCTTCCGCCCGCTCATGCTGCAAGGGGTCGATGTAGATCTGCATGAAGCTCAGGGCCGGCTCCGTGCGGTAGCGCTCCGGATGCTCGGCGAGGAACTGCTGCAGCTCGGCCTCCGTCGGCGTGGGCGGCTCGCTGCCGTCATCCAGCAGCAGTTCATACTTGCCGCGCAGGTGCTCGCGGATCAGCGCGTCGTCACGCTCCAGGCCCATGCTGCGGGCCTCGCGCACACAGACCTCCGTGCGGATGTAGTCGTCAATCAGTTCCTGCAGTTCCGCCGCCGTCGGCTCCTGCTGGTAGTCATTCAGGTATGTCTGGTAGAGCACGGCGATGCGCGCCTGGTCGACATTGATCTCGTAGCCGGAATCATCCTCGGGCTGCCCGCGCAGATTGCCAAGCAGGAACAGCAGCCCGCCGATCAGGATGAAGTGCAGCAGCGGCTCGCGCCAGAATGACTGCGGACGCGCTCCCGCTGCCTCGCCGTCAGCTGCCTGCTGTACCGATGCCTTATCTGCCATGTCTGTTCCCGGCCATAGCCGGATGCCAGATTATGGCGCATGACCGGGAGCTACCCGCTTTAGCGGTAGTCGGAGGCCGGAGCAAACCGGGCAATGGAGGCACTGCGAAGCTGTGCCATTGGCGGCACTGCGAAGCTGTGCCAAGGGAAGATTAACCACAGAGCACACCAGGTTCACAAAGCTGGATTCCAGCTCACAAAGCAATCCTTTGTGATCCGCTGGATCTTCGTGTTCTTCGTGGCTTGGTGGTAATTCTGTTTAGCGGTAGCCGGGCGTTTACGCCCGGACTCGGTGTGTTGGTCTTAAGACCAACAGGGCCATGTAGCTCTGAAGAGCTACACTCCGCTACACCCTACAACCAAGATCCTAGATCCTCATTTCATCTCCGCGATCAGCTCGCGCATCCGCTCCTCGCTGACCCCGCTCGAGCGCTTCAGCTCGATCACCCCGTCCGGCTTGCCATCCCCGTCCACATCCTGCCCGCCGGCCATGTCCTCCCCGAAGCCCAGCAGCACATACTCCTGCACCTCCGCACCCTCATGCACCGCGATGTAGCAGATATTGCCAGCGGCCAGCTCGCCTGCCGTGAAGGCCACCGGATGCATCTCCGTGCCGTCATAGGGGTTCAGCAGCGCCTTGTTCTGCGCATCCTTCAAAAGCTCCGGGCCGAGCATTTCCGGGTACAGCCCGCCGTTCTGCCGCGCCCAGTCCAGCAGGTTCTGCTCGATCAGCAGTACCGCGGCTTTCAGCTCCGCATCCGCCGGATTACCCGCCGCCTGTTGCTGGCAGCCGTTCAGCAGCAGCCCCGCTGCCGCAATCAGCATTATCATCCGCATGTCTTTCCCCCGGGGCCTGTTGCCCTGTCCGGCCTGTTGCGGCCCGGACTGCATCACTCTAGCACCCTGCGGCCCCGCCTGCCTGCCGGGCAGCAGCGCTAGCCGGCGATGCTACCATAGCAGCACGGAGTGCCGGCCGCCAGCCTGTGCTCCGTCCCAGACCAGAGCTGGCCAGGACCAGGAGCAATATGTCAACTCAGCCTACCCAGACCCGTCCCGGCGGCGGCACCAAGCGTGTCCGGCTCGTGCTCAGGTCGCGCGAGCACCATTATGGCGACGTGCATACCTACCACTTCAGCGCCGACGAGCCGCTGCCCTACAACGCCGGGCAGTACGTGCATGTCGCCCTCGAGCTGGCCGACCCGGATGCCAAGCGCGTGCGTGAGCTGTCTTTCTCTTCCGCGCCGCATGAGGAGCATGTCAGCTTCACCATCGACGGCCGCTCGCGCTCGCCCTTCCAGCTGCATATGCTGGCAATGCAGCCGGGGGACAGCCTGCAGCTGTTCAAGTCCAAGATGCACATGCTCTGGCCGGTGATCGAGGAATGCGTGGTGTTCATCGCAGGCGGTGTCGGCGTCACGCCCTTTCGCTCGATGGCGCTGGACAAGGCGCACAGCGGGGTGCGGATGCGGATGGAGCTGATCCACGCCGCCGGCAGCGAGCACCTGTTCGCCGACGTGCTCCAGCCGCTGATGGATGAATACATCGCCACCGACCGCGCGGGCCTGGCGGGCGAGATCAGGGCCTGCATCGAGCGCAACCCGGATGCGCGTTACTACATCGCGGGCTCACCGGGCTTCGTGGAGGGCGTGATGCAGCAGCTTGAAGCGGGGGGCATCAGCCAGAAGAAGATCGAAACGGACGAGTTCAAGGGCTATGAGGAGAACTGGACGGGGGAGTGATGCTGGATTCGGAGGTGCGACACTTGTTGTCGCACAATGGATCAAACATCCAATTGAGGTTGCCAGCTACACTTCATCCAAACAGAGATTGTGTAGCGGGAAGATTGTTCCAAGTGACCTTGGTATCTAATATTGTGCGACAACAAGTGTCGCACCTCCGGCCACAATCTGCCGTTTGAAGGGGGAAATGGTGGGCGATACTGGATTCGAACCAGTGACCTCTACGATGTCAACGTAGCGCTCTAACCAACTGAGCTAATCGCCCGGAAGTCTGGAGGCGGCGGACGGAATCGAACCGTCGATAAAGGATTTGCAGTCCTCTGCCTTACCACTTGGCTACGCCGCCAGATCCTCTCCCCACCGGGGCTGACCCGCAGGGGAAGAAGAATTATAACACTGCTTCGGGGAAGCTTGGAGAGTGGTGTCTGGAGTTCGCAAATTTCCCCAGGCCTGCGGCCTGACAGGAATGATCCGGTCAGGCGAAGCCTGACACCAGCCCTACCCACTACAACCTATAACCTACAACCTCAAAAAAAACTCCCCGGAGCTACTACCCTCCAGGGAGTCTTTCAAAGAGTTGGTGATTCGGGACCCGGGCACTGCCCGGACCAAAACTACTACCTTGGTTTACAGACCGATCGGGTTCTCAGGCGAACCCGGATCACCGGGGGCCGGAGGCACGTCATCGAAGAATGGCTCGATGCCGATCGGGGTTCCGCCGCCACCGCCGCCCGGGGCGCCGATGGGCCACATCCAGAAGTCCATTTCACGGTTGTAGCTCTCGGGCCAGATGCGGATGAAGATGTCCTCATAACCGCCGGCCTGGATCAGCAGGTTGTACTCAGCCTCAGCCAGCGTGGTGCTGTAGCGGCCGCTGCCATCGCTGACCACGTGACGGTGGTAGGCACCGCCCAGTGACTCCTCCCAGGGGGTGAAGACCATGTCAGCGCCGGCGATGGTGGAGTCATCGTAGCCGTCGAACACGGTGCCGCTGAAGTTGCCGGTCACCACGTCCGGAGCCTCGTAGGTCTCCAGCACCAGGCTCACGTTGCTGGCCTGGCCATCCCTGATCTCAACGCTGATGCCCTGGGTCAGGTAGCCGTTGCGGTAGCCGCTGACCAGCCACTCACCGACGGGCACGTTGTCGATCACGAAGTTGCCGGAGGCATCCGTGTAGGTGAAGGGATCCACGTTGGGCTGGGTCGCATTGACGAGCACGTCCGGCAGGGGGTTGCCATCCTCATCGGTGACCTTGCCCTGCACGCTTCCCACCGGGATCTCCGGCAGGGTGATTACCACCTCGTTGGCGGCCTCGTTCTCCTCGACGGTCACATCCGCGCTGTAGGCGACGTGGCGGTAGGCGCTGGCGAACACGTAGTACGGGCCGGCCGGAACCTCATCGAAGCTGAACTCACCGTTCTCGTCGGCGTAGGTGCTGTAGTAACCGATGAAGGCATCGGCGACCATCGAGCTGGAGCGGCCGTTGCGGCGCTCCCAGAGGAAGCGCTGCATCGTGTTGTTGTCAAACTCGCTGCCGCTGCTGCCGCTGCCGTCACTGTTCGTGCTTTCCTCGGCGAAGTCCGCCGCGGGAGCCGTCGGGAAGGCGAAGTCATCGCTGCCGCCGGTGTTCATGTCCTCACCGCGGGACTGCGGGGGAGCCGGGGCACCGAACTCGTTGAAGATCTCGATGCCGTCCTCGAACACCATGTCCAGGTCCACCGCGCCGGGCACGGCGATGTCGTAGCCGAAGCCACCGCCGAACACGTACTCCACGTAGGCGCCCTTGAGCGGCTGGCCCTCACCGTCAACGACCTTGCCGCTGATGGCGGTCATCACGATCGGCTGGATCGCGATCTCCACCTCGAGGTTCTCGGTCATGCCGTAGATCTCGCGGCTGAGGTTGCCGTTCAGATAGCCTTCCTTGTAGACGCTGAACCAGGCGCTGTAACCGGCGACGCTGTCGGGGAACTCGAAGTAACCGTCCGCATCCGTGGTCAGCTCCTGGTACTGGGGCTCATAGCGCCAGTAGTCATCGGGGGCGAGGCTCAGGCTGATGTCGCGGCCGTCCGCGCCGCCGCCGGCGAAGCCGGGCTCGGTCTGGCCCACGTTCGGGCTGTCATCGACCTCGTCCCACTTGAAGTCATCCTCGAAGCCGATCGGCTCGGGGATGCCGAAGTAGCCGGTGTCCACCATCATGCTGACGGTCGCACCGCCAACGCCGGCGCCGCTCTTGCTGTCCACGATGCGGCCGCTGACCATGATCCCGTCACCGCTGCCGACCTGGCCCTTGCGGGTCAGCTCGATGTTGCGGATGCTGGTGTCACCCTCGGCCACGCGCACCATCGCCATGCCGGGGTAGTAATCCTCGACATTGGCAACGATGTTCCAGGTGCCGCTGCTGACGTCGTCAAAGCGGTAGACGCCGCCGCTGGTGTGCGTGGTCTGCACGCCACCGGCCTCGGAGAAGATCGTGACCTCGACGTTGTTGAGGCCCGCGCCGCTGTTCTCGTCGGTCACGCTGCCGCCGAGACTGCCGGTACCCTCACCGCCGACACTCGGCTGGAAACGGATCACGAGGTTCTGGTTGTCCAGCGGCACCACGCTGCGGCTGCCGACCACCACGCCGTTCGTGCCCAGCGAGATTTCATTCTCGGTGTTCACGCCACGGGGGAACTGGCCGCGCTGCAGGGTGAAGGCGCCGTTGGCATCCGTGGAGATCCCGGTGTCCTGGCCCTCGACGCGCACCTGCAGATTGCTCAGCGGTGTGCCGTTCGTGCCGTAAGCGACTGCGGTCATGCGCTCGAAGCTGTCCGGCGGCGTCGCCGGACCTCCCCCGCCACCGCAGGATGCAAGCAGCGCGGCCATCAGGGCCAGCGCCACCCAAACGATATTCACTGACTTCATGTAGTACCTCCCGCAGTACTAATCAGAGAGCGAGTCATGCCCACTGGGCACGACGGTAACAGTCTGCACTACGGGGGTATTCTATCCGGTCACCAGTTTTTGTGGGGTACCAGTTGCCCGGTTTTTGCGGGTAACCGGTCCAATCCAGTCTGGATCTGGCCTGAGCGGTCCTCAGACCTCTTCCCCGACCTCCACCGGAAGTGCCATGGGGCCCTGATCCACCGCGAATTCCTCCGGATGCAGCTCCTGCTGGATCGAGGCCCCCATCTCCGCTCCGAAGAGCACGATGCTGGTTGAGAAGTAGATCCAGATCATCAGCACGATGAATCCGGCCATCGGGCCATAGAGCGTGGCGAATACGCCGCCGGCCATCACGATCTGGGTAAACAGGAACTTGCTCAGGTACCACAGAAGCCCCACCGGCAGGGCAACACCGAGAGACACTTTCCAGGGAACGCGCTTCGTGGGCAGGTACTGGTAGATCAGGAACACCGTGAAACAGGCCGCAAGCGCCGGCACGCTGTCCGTCAGCACGATCCACAGACCGTCGAGGCGGAAGCCGAGGAAGGCCGGCACGAGGTTCTCGAGATTGCGCAGCGCCGTGCTCAGCATCAGGAACAGCCCGGTCAGCGCTCCGGCGGAGATGAACAGCACCACCGAAACCAGCTTGCTGCGCAGGAAGGGCCGCACCTGGCTGCCGCCCCAGGCCCGGGTCAGCATCGCCTGCAGGATCTCATAGAAGCGGATCCCGGCCCAGAGGAAGGAGAGGATACCGAAGCCGGCCCCGGCCACGCTGATCCCGTCCTCGCTGATCTTGCTGAGCCGCTCGCGCAGCATCACGATCGCATCCGGCAGCAGGTAGGGCCTGAGCACGGCATCGAGGCTGTTGTAGACATCCACACTCGGGCCGACGATCTGCGTGAGGATCACGAGCGCGAGATAGGAGAGCGGGATGATCGAGATCACCACGAAGAAGGACAGCGCCGCCGACATGAACATGCAGCCGTGTTCGTGGTAGGCATCGGCCGCGCGCAGGATGATCCGGCCAAGCGGATGCTCCCGCAGCTCGCTGCGGAGTCTGGCAGGCATTCCGAACAGGTGTTGCATGCGCGCTTCCGTTTCCCAATTATCGCAGGCGGCGCAGCGGGATGCGGCCTGCGTGGTTTCCCCACAAAGTTCGATGGCGAGGAACATGTTGGTTATTGCGGACTCTACACCTGTGTTCCCAATGGAGGAATGTGTTTGCAGGTTCTGCGAAGTTATAATCTGCCTATGTCAGTAGATGGCCGCTTCAAACTGCATCCCCAGATCGTGACGGATGCCCAGGGCAAGCCCACCGCCGTGCAGCTCAGCCTGGACGAGTTTCAGCGGCTGCTGGAGCTGATCGAGGATTCCGCGGATGCTGAGTGCTTCCGCAGGGCCCTGGCTGAAGCAGAAGGATACCGCAGCCTGGATGAGGTGCTGGCGGAGCTGGCCATTAGCTGAAGCAGCGGCATGTAAGGAAAGCTTGGTTGACACGCGCTATCGTAATGGAACCATGTCCATCGCAGTCATGCTGCCGGTCTACCTGAACCAGCTCAGTGGCGGGCGCACGCTCAACTGCTGCGGCCTGATGCACCATGACGCCGAACAGTATGAGAACGGTGAGCTGTTCGCCCGGGGCCGCAATGAGGCCCTGGCCAGACAGCGCAGCTTCCGCGAAGGCATCACGGAATTCAGCGCCAGCCTGCTGGACAGCCGCATCGAGGGTAATAGCGCGCTGCTGCATGTGCAGTATGCCTGGACCGCCGCCGATGGCACGCGCCATTGCCAGCCCGGGATCCACCTCCAGCGCTGGGAGGGCCGGATGATCCGCCGCGAGGACTTCTGGGTCGGCGAGCAGTACGAGGCCCGGCGCAGCCAGTACTTCCCCGACCCGGCCTGAGCGCTTCGACTTGCCTGACCCCGAATCTGCCGGTCCAGCCTATTCGACTCCGTAGTACATCGCGCAGTACAGCACCTTGTTGTCATAGTCCAGATAGGCAATGCAGGGCCGACCGGCGATCACTGCCATGTCCATCTGCTGCACGCTTCCGAAATTGACGGGATGCACCCGTTCCGCTGCCCAGCTCCCATCGGCACCCGCCGGATCCGCTGACCTGAGTACGGCGGGGTTGGATCCAGCGTCGATGTTCATGGCCAGCAGAAGTTCCCCGTCCAGATACAGTGCGTCAATCACATCCTGGATCCCGCCGAAGCTGCCTGGCAGCTGCACCGCTGACTGCCAGTCATTCACACTCTCACCCGTAGCCGTCTCCGACCTGAGCCAGACATAATTGTCGGAAGCCAGATCCAGATAGCTGACAGCCGGCCGGCCCCCGGCACCCAGCAGTCTGATTGCCAGGCCGGATTCATTGCTGTCGGTCAGCTGGACCAGATTCTGCCAGTCCGCCGCACTGGCACCGTCATCAGTGCTGCTGATCACATACTGGCACTGGTTGCTGTTGAAATCCCGGAAGGCGAGCGCGGGCCTGCCTGCAATCATCGCGGCACTGAAGCTGAAGGAAGGCCCGGAATGGATCTGCGTGCTGCTCCAGTCTCCCGCGTCCAGTCCGCCAGCCGTGGAGCTGCGCGCCAGGGCGATCCCGGCTGCATTGGCAAACACGACCACAGGCTTGCCAAGCACCTCCATGTACCGCGGAGTGACGGAAATCGGCGCATCCGCGATCTTGACAGCCGTCCAGCTCTCCCCGTCCCTGCCGTCCACAAGCGGACTGCTTGCCATCCGGAGGGAGTTCCCGGCGATGTCCTTGTAGAACACCGCAGGCCTGCCGTCCACGACCTGCAGTTCATGGACTCCCGCAGCGGTCAGGTTGTCAAGCAGGTATGACTGCCAGTTGCCATCACTGACCACTTCTGCCGTGTTGCTGATTGAGTAGATCGTCGTCTGCAGTGTGAAGTCCCCGTGGACGATTGCGGGGCGGCCGTCAATCTCGGCCAGCGAAGGACTGCTGTCGAACTGCACGTCGTCAATCACTTCCGTCACCAGCCAGCCTCTGTAATCAGTATGCAGCTCGATGCTGTTGACAGCGAAGCTGCTGCCCGCCGGTACGAGCACCGCCACATGGCAGTTGTCCAGGGCCGAGCGGTGCACTGCGTCGTCAAGGCTGACAGCCTGCGTGCCGCTGAATCCGCCGCTGATGTCCCAGCGGCCCGCCGCATGGTTGGCAACGGCGATGTAGGTCTCGCCGGCCTGCTGGTCAAGCGAGAAGCTGAACTCCGTGAGGTATTCGTTCGCGGGAATCGCGAACTGCCACCAGGCCCAGATCAGCCCCGCCGCAGCATCCATTCCCAGCCTGCCGGATCCCAGGTCAATGGCAGTCCCGGACTGCATCACATACTCAGTGCCGGACTGGCTGGCACTCATCGCCAGACTGGATGCGCGATCCTCCGGAACAGGCGGAAGCTGCTCCTGCAGCGTGGTTTCCGCAGTGTCCTGGCGGATCACGGGGGCGGGAATGCGCCCGCAGCCGCAGGCAAGCACCGGCAATATGCACGCAAGGGCAGTAATAATCAGGATTCGCACGTGTCCCTCCCGGGAGGATTGACCCTGATTCTAGCCTGATGCCAATACGCACGCAAGCTGCGAAGGCAGTCTCACAGCACTGGCAACGATTCTTCCTGGTGTTGGGAACTGAAGCCTAGCCCGCGGCGAAGATCCGCTTGCGGCGCTCCAGCACGTCATTGCAGGCGGAAAGCACGCCCTTGACGTTCAGGCCCGCGAGGTCCATCAACTCATACGGGTCTCCGCTGGAGAGGTACATGTCGCGCACCGCCACGAGGCGAACCGGCACGAGGTGCTCGCCCTCCGCCATCACCGTCGCCACCGTGCTGCCCATGCTGCCGTAGTAGCTGACTTCCTCGGCTACCACGATCCCGCCGGTCTCTCCGGCCGCCGCCGCAATCGCCTCGCGGTCAATCGGCTTGACGCTGCTCATGTTGAGCACGCGCGCACTGATGCCCTGTTCGGCCAGCTGCTCCGCTGCGAGGATGCAGCGCGAGAGCATCAGGCCGTGCCCGATGATCGTGATGTCACTGCCCTCGAGCACTTTCGTGGCCTTGCCGAAGTTGAAGGGCGTGTCCTCACTGGAAATCAGCGGCACCTTCTCGCGGCCGATGCGGCTGTACATCGGGCCGTACCACTCCGCCATGAACTTGGTGCACTTGAGCGTCTCCCAGTAGTCCGTCGGGTAGATCAGCGCGGTGTTCACCAGCGGCTGGATGCAGGAGCAGTCCTCCGAGGACTGGTGCGTCGGGCCGTCCTTGCCGACGGAGATGCCGCCGTGCGCGGCGGTGATTTTCACGTTGCAGTAGGAGTAGTCCACGGTGTTGCGGATCTGGTCCCAGGAACGGCCGGCGAGGAACATCGAATAGCTCGCGAGGTAGGGGATGAAGCCCTGCTTGGCGAGGCCCGCCGCCGTATTGATCATGTCGTTCTCGGAGATCCCGCACTCGAAGAAGCGGCCGGGGTAGCGGTCGCGGAAGAACTTCGTGTAGGTGGACTCCGCGAGGTCAGCGTCGAGCACCACGACCTTCTCGTTCGTTTCGCCGAGCGCCAGCAGCGCATCGCCGAAGCCCTCGCGCGTGAGCTTGTCCTCCCAGGCGGAGCTGGGCTTGTAACCGTTCAGATAGTTGAGTTGTGCCATTGTCTTGTCCTGCCGTTCGCAGCGGCAGGAAGATTATATAAGGTGCGTGGAGCGCGAGCCTTTGGCTCGCCGAGCAATGAGTTACAAGTAATGAGCAATGAGCCAATCCTGACTGAGCTGACTTCGCTGCGACATGGAATCATTGCTCACTCTTCATTGCTCATTGCTTTGATTACACTGCTCTCCCATCATTGCTCCGAGATTACCATCCCCTTTCGCTGCAACTTCCCGGTAAATCCCCCTCTCTATAATGTTGCTTCTACAGATAGGTGGTTCCCGGATGCGCAACAGTTTTCGCTCGAACTTTTTCCAGGCAGCCCGTGCCGGCTGGCTCTGCCTGCTGATCCTGCTTGCCGGCTGCGGTGCAAGCCGGCAGCCTGTCAGCCCTGAGCCTGCGCAGCAAGCCATTCAGACGGAGCAGGGCAGCTTCCTGCCGGCCCTGCCCTCACCCGCACAGCTGCTTGCTGCCGGCGGGGATGCCGCAGCTACGCAGCGCAGCGGTTCATTCGTGAGCTTTGCGGATGGCGAACGCCGCGGCTCAGAATTCCTGCCCGGGCTGGTCAATGCCAACCTGTCTCCGGAAACCGATGGCGATGGCGTGCAGTTCTCCCCGGTCTGGACCGGCGGCAGCGGCAGCACCGCCTACGGCATCTATGAGCTGCAGTTCCCGGCCTATGCCGCGGATCCCATGAAGCTGCGCCTGCAGTGGCGCAAGGCCAGCATCGAAGGCAATGTCTACATCGGGCTTGCCAACTGGGAGAGCAACCGCTGGGACTGGCAGGCCGGTCCCTGGTTCAAGGCCCAGTCCCTGCCGCTCGGTGACATCAGCGACTGGCTCACACCCGCCACCGGCAGGCTCTACATCGTGGTGCTGGCCCTCGGCGAGGACCCGCTGCTGCTGGAGCAGCTCAACATGTTCACCCAGCTCCCGCCCAAGGCCGTGCTGCAGCTCAGCACGCAGAGCGGTGAAGCCCCGCTGCAGATCAACGCCGGCGGCATCAACAGCATCGATCCGGATGGCAGCATCGCCGACTACCACTGGGACTTCGATGGCGACGGGATCTTCAATGAACCCGGTGCGGAGGCCACGGCCCAGGGCAGCGGCGGCCCGCATACGCTCGACTTCGCCACAGCCGGGACCTACGACATCTCCCTGCGCGTGCTCGATGACTACGGCGATTCGGACACTTCCACCCGCCAGCTCTTCGTCTCCGATTCGCCGCCGCCGATCGCGGACCTGCAGGCTGACGTGACCAGCGGCAGCGTGCCGCTCAGCGTCAGTTTCGACGCCAGCGGCAGCTCCGATCCGGACGGCACGATCACCGGCTACAGCTGGGACTTCGATGGCGACGGAATCTTCAATGAGTCGGGAGCGGAAGGCCTGGCGCAGGGCAGCAGCATGCCCGCCGCCGTGACCTACAGCAACCCCGGCAGCTATGAAGCCGGTGTGCGCGTCACTGACAACGACGGCAACATCTCCCAGGCCAGCCTGCTGATCACGGCCAGCAGCAGCCCGCCCGTGGCCGTGCTGAGTGCATCCGCGAGCGTCGGGGCCTATCCGCTGAAGCTCAGCTTCGATGCGACGGGCAGCAGCGACCCGGACAACGATATTGCCAACTATGAATGGGACCTCGATGGCGACGGTAACTACAGCGAGCTCTCCAGCATCCCGGCGGAGACGACGGACACCTGGGGTAATCCCGTCTCCGGCCAGCCACTGCTGAACGCCGTGGTCTACATGGATGAGCTGGACATCAATGTCAGCGTGCGCGTGACGGACGCCGAGGGCAATGTCGCCACGGACAGCGTCCCGCTGCGGGTCACGCCCTGGGACGCCTATGCCGTCACACCGCCGGGCTCGGGAGACGGCTGCGCCGTGCTGGATGTCAACGACAGGCCCGCCATCAGCTTCTATGATGATGCCAACGACAAGATGATGTACGCCCGGGCCGACACCGCCTACGGCAGCAGCGGCAGCAGCTGGGGCGCGGTGATCATTGACGACCTGGGAGTGCCCTACACTGATCTGTCCGGCCGGACCCGCCTCAGGATCGTGGATGGCAACCCCGCACTGGCCTACTGCAACGGCGATGGCAAGGAACTGTACTTCGTACGGGCCACGGATGCAGCCGGTGCCAGCGGTGCCGCCTGGCCGGCACCCACACTCGTTGACAACAGTACCAGCTTCTGTCGCTTTCCTGACCTGGAAGTGATCGCTGGCAATCCGGCAATGGCATACCGCTGCAGCACGGAACTGCGGTACCTGCGCGCCACTGATACCACGGGCACAAGCTGGGGCAGCCCGATAATCCTGAGCGACGGCGGGTACACCAGCGACCTGCTGGAGATCGACGGCCTGGCAACGGTGACGGACTGGCAGCTGGGCAGCAGCCAGGGCCTGAACGTGCATCGCTTCAGTGACAACACGACCCATACCAGCCTGTTCGGCCAGCGCCTGGCAGCGGATGGCTACCTGCGCGGGCACAGGCTGCTGGAGATCGGCGGCAGGCCGGCCATCATCGGCGAAATCAGCACCCTGAACCGCCTGACCTTCCAGCAGAGCTCAACCGTCGATGGCCTGGATGCGGCGGACTGGGGCAGCGATGTCAACATCATCGGCAACAATCAGACGGGCCTGGAGAACCTGACGGCAATCGTGCATGAAGGCGTGCCAATCGTGGCCTACAACACCTTTGGCAACGGCATCTTCTATGTGGAAGCCGTCAACTCCAGTGGCAGCCCGGATGGCAGCAGCGGTATGGACTGGCAGTTCAACCGCATGATCGTGGACGGCCCCGTGAATGCCAACGACCTGGACCTGGCGATCATCAGCGGAATCCCGGCACTGGTCTATCATGACAATTCCGACGACCGCCTGCACTACATGGTCAAGCTGCCGGCTGACGCCACGGGCGAGTAAGGGGAGGTGCGACGCAAGTCGCACAATGTAGCGGCGACACTCCTGTCGCTGTGCAATGGAGGTCTGGCGCAAGCCAGGCGCAGGTGGTCGAGCGTCAGCTCGGCCCGCTGGCTATCCGCGAGGATTCGCATCGGCAATCCGGCCCTAGCGCCGCAGTCGGGCATCAAGCCAGGCGTAGGCAGACTCGCGCATCTCAGGACTGAACATGTGCCCTCCATCATAAATCCGCAGGTCCACATCCTGCGACGGGTAACTGGCCCTGATGGAATCGGCAAGCGCCTGTGCTCCTAGGCTGTACTTGTCCTGCGTGGTCGCCGAGATCAGCGTTGAGCACTTGTCAAACAGGCCGACCACATCCCCGATATCGCCCCAGCTGGCAATTCCCGGAATCGCAAACTCCAGCTGGATGCCGATGTCCTTCTCCATCGATTCCGCATAGGAGATGCAGCGGCAGTTTGAAACCGTCGCCCTGATGCGCTTGTCAAATGCCGGATACCAGAGGGCCATCTGCCCGCCATAGGAATGGCCGATGAAGCCGATTCTGTCAGTATCAACCTCCGGCAGTGTGCACAGGTAATCCAGCGCCGCAGATATGTCGTGCACTGCCTTGGCATTCAGTGAAGATCCCCTGACCAGCCGCGCGGTGAACTCCCTGTACGCCGTGCCGCCGGTATTGCCGGTATCATTGCGCTCCTCGAAACCAATCGCATCCGGCGCAATGACAACATAGCCGCGCTCGGCCAATTCCCTTGCATAACCCTGATCCGGGTCCCTCGCCAGACCGACCACTTCACTCTTGCCAAGTTCGAAATTGCCGGCATGCTGGTGATGGGCGAATACTGCTGGCAGTCTGCCTGCAAGCTTTGGTAGCAGCAGATATGCAGGAATCCGCTCGCCAGCCTCGGAGGAATACTCAACTTTCCGCTGAATGTATGAACCCTTGTCCTCCTCAGCCAGGATCACTGGATCGAGTGCTGCCTTGCCAGGGAAATCCCCGATGAGCTTCAGGAGTTCATGCTTCATCATGGCCTGATTGTAGCCGAGCCGCTCAGACCTGTCCCGCCCTGGATATCCGTCGGCGATTGAGGATCTCGGATCTGGGTTGTTGGGAGTAGCAGATAGTGGTTCGATCTCCATCCTATTCTGCTACACCCCAGGTCCCAGCTCCTATATCCTCACAGGCCGTATTGCCAGAATGTCACCACATTGCCCGCGGGGTCCGTCACGCTGAACCACTGCAGGTCCGCCGCCTCACCCTGCAGCTCCTCAGGATTCGCGCCTGAGTCTGTCAATCGCGCATGCTCAGAGGCGATGTCGAGGCATTCGAAGCACAGGCGCAACGGCGCCGGATCGCTGCCCTCTGAGTTGCCACCACCCCACCAGCTGGCCCAGTCCATCAGGCCGACAAAGCGTCCCTCATCTGACAGCTTCAAGGCCTTGTAGACGCTGCCATGCTCCTGCAGCACATTGAATGCCAGGCGCGATATGTAATACTCAGTAGCCTCGTCAAGATTGCCAACGAAGACCAGCGCTTCCGCCATGCCGTAGCGGCTGGATGCCGGGGCCTGTGCCGCATGGGCCTCCACGGCCTGCGTGGCGGCCACCGTACTGGTGGCATCCTGCCAGATGATCAGTGGCTCGCCGTATTTGTGCCTGATGCCGATGGTCTGCATCGACTCATCGCCGGTGATCTCCGTGCAGTCATTGCCAAGTGCGATCAGCCGCTCGCGGTCCGAGGCCAGGTCGAAGCTCTGGAAACTCAGGTTGGCAGCGGGTGTCGGCCCGCCGGGCTCGAAGCCCTCGGCCCACTGCGCCGCCACGAGTGACATCTGATAGGCATTGTCACAGCTGATGGAGGCATACTGGTCCCCGAATTCAAACAGCACCGTCCAGCCC
The DNA here is from genome assembly GCA_020440605.1 of bacterium. Taxonomy (GTDB): domain Bacteria; phylum 4484-113; class 4484-113; order 4484-113; family JAFGCY01; genus JAHEFU01. The sequence goes on from JAGRNT010000001.1 coordinate 200,274, forward strand.
AGCCTTTCACGGTAGAAGTCCCGGCAGGCCGTCCAGTCCTCGGCGTAGCAGACCACCTCAGCGACCTGCAGGCGGTGGGCATCACTGCTTTTCTGAGCGTCCATGGAAGCCTCCTGGGCGAAAGCGGTTAGTGGAAATGACAACAGGCAGCTGGCCGCAATGGCCGAAAGGTGTTTGCAGATCGATCTGTTCACAGCGGACTCCTGAATGCTCGATTGCTCCCCCAAGCGTCACGAGCCATTCTAGCAATCAGTTGCCGAATCCCGCCAGCCGGCCTGTCTGACATCCCCGCCCGTGGCGATGCCTGCGGCATCACCCCACCCGGAATGTCCGGCTGGCATAATGCAGGCAGCAGTAAATGGACATGATGTTATTGCCAACAAGCTGCCCTAAGGGAACTCCGTGCTCCCTGTGCCCTCTGTGGTTAAACCCTCTGCGGGCTCCGTTGTGCGACTTGCGCCCCCGCTCCGTTGCCTGGCTGGTCGCCAGATAATGATCCCCAAAAACTCCGTGCTCCCTGTGCCCTCTGTGGTTAAACCCTCTGCGGGCTCCGTTGTCATCCTGACGGATGACCTCCTTGTCAGGCTTACGCCTGACCTCCACTACTCCACGGGACTCATTTCCCGGAAGTGGTCCGGCTTGACCGCGTCAGGGTGCAGGGTGTTGTGGCGCTGCTCGGTGATCGTCAGATCCGCCGGACCGCCATCGCCCTGGCTGTCCATGTGCACCACGCGGCTCCAGGGGCTGGCCTGGATCTGCTGCACCACACCGTCATAGACCGGCGCGCCGTACTCCGCGCGGATCTCATCGAGGCTCTCGAATTCATAGCCGAGTGCCTTCAGGCAGGCCGTGGCCTCCGCATCGGTGCAGGCCTTGCCGTGCCACTTGAAGATGTCCTCATACTCCGGCACGCCCTTCATCATCGTGGTGTGGAAGATCAGCGCCTTCGGGCTGCCCTCCTGCTTCCGCGCCCAGCTCCAGGCCGCATTGATCGCGTCCAGGTCGTGCCCGTCCACATTCTGCACCAGCCAGTGGCAGGCCTCCAGCTTCTTATCGAGCGGGTCGAGGCGCTTCACGTCCTTCACGCGGCCGTCGATCTGGATGTCGTTGTAGTCGCAGCTCATCACGAGGTTGTCCGTGCCACGGTGCCCGGCGTGCATGATCGCTTCCCAGATCTGCCCCTCCTGCATCTCGCCGTCGCCGACGTTGCAGTAGACGAACTGCTCGCCCTTGCCCTCGAGCTGCTTGCCGAGCGCCATGCCGTGCGCCACGGAGAGGCCCTGGCCGAGCGAGCCGGTGCCGATTTCGATGCCCGGCAGCTTGATGTGGTTCGGATGCCCCTGCAGGCGGCTCGGGGTGGAGCGGAAGGTCAGCAGGTAGCCCGGGCTGAAGTAGCCACGGCGCGACAGCAGGCTGTACTGCAGCGCACTGACGTGGCCGTTGGAGATCACGAACTTGTCGCGGTCAGGCCAGTAGGGCTCATGGGGGCGGATGCGCAGGTGGTTGAAGACCAGCGCCGCCGTGTAGTCGGCCATGCTGAAGGGTCCGCCGGTATGGCCGCTGTTGGCCGCGTTCGTCATCATCACTACGTCCCTGCGCAGTGTGCGCGCGACCTCCCTGAGCTCATCATTGCTCAGATTGAGCGTATCGGCAGTCAGGCTGCGTTCGCGGATCTCGGCATGTGTCAGCACGGGTCACCCCATTAACCAATGAAGATGCGCCGATTATAGCGCCGGTCAGGAAGCGGAGAGCTGAATGCAGACAGCGGACAGCAGACCCGGCACTTCAATCCTTCTGCGACGTTCACTCGCCGGGTCTGCGTTTCGTTCCCTGCTCGCTGCTTTCAGCGCTCTACTGAATGTAAATCAGCGTGCCATCCTTCTGCATCACATACAGCCGGCCCGCCGGGTCGATCGCCGGGCGCGCTTCCCAGGCCGGTTCATTGGCCTGGCTCCACAGTTCATTGCCGGCACTGTCGAGGCAGTAGGTCCGCCCACCGCTGACTTCCGTCGTGCCCACCACCCCCGCATCCGCGCCGTTGCTGAAGTAGATCCGCCCGGCGCTGTCAACGCAGGCCGAAGAGAAGATCGCGGAGGGATAGGCCTGGTTCCAGCGCGGCGTGCCGTCCTCGTTGACGACATACAGGTGCTTGTCGGTACTGGAGTAGACGACCGCCCCGTCTGCGGCCACCGCCGCCTCGGCAACGAACAGCGTCCCGCCGAGCGGTACGCTCCACTTCGGATTGCCCGCAGGACTGACCGCCCGCAGGTTGCCGCTGTAGTCGTCAAACACCACGCTGCCGTCCGGCTGCAGCACCACGCCGGTGTTGTAGAAGCCCAGCACCGGGTCGGCGAACGGATGCTCCCAGAGCAGGCTGCCATTGCCGTCAACGGCCACCAGGCGGTCGCGCAGGCGGGCATACAGCACCTCCGGGTCCGGGCCGCTGTCAACCGCCGGCGCTGCGTTGCCCGCCAGGCCGTAGAAGCGCGCGGGCAGCGCAGCCGTGGTCCACAGCTCGCTGCCGTCACTGCCGATGCAGCTCAGGTAGTCATCAGTCCCGTCACTCCAGCCGTAGTAGAGCCTGCCACTGCCGCCCATTGCCAGCCGCGTGCTGAACCTCCCGAGCGGACGGCGCTGCCAGAGCAGCGTGCCGTCGTCGGCGCAGCACAGCACGGCTGGCCGGCCCTCGTGGGTCCCGAGGAAGGCGATGCGGTTGTCAGGCAGGATCCAGGGGCTGCCGCTGTTGGCATCGAAGCAGGGATGGACCGTGCCGAAGCTGTTGCCGACGGGCAGCACGGACAGCCCGCCGAAGCCGCACACCACGCGTCCGTCGTCCGTGAAGCCCGGGCTGCCGTTCGGGAAGCCGCTGCCTCCCGCGCCCCAGCGGAAGCCGCCGTCCGGCCCGAGGCTGATCAGGCTGCCCTGCCGGAAACCGTAGAAATTGCCGTTGGCATCCAGCGCCGCACTGAACAGGCTGGCAACGCCGGTGTATTCCCAGAGCTCAGTCCCCGGCGGCTGGGAGGCCTGGATCACCCCGGCAGCGGTCTGCCAGCAGACCCGTCCGTCCGCACCGAGGGCCGTCAGCCCGAGCGCCGTGCTCAGCTCCGTGGAGAACAGCTCCAGGCCGTTGCCATCCAGCACGCGCACATGGTCCGGGCTGTCCCCGAAGGTGGCATAGCTCACCTGGCCGAGCGCATTGGGGCTCACGGGTCCGCTGATCCCCTCCTGCGCTCCCTCCCAGGCCAGGCCACCCGCGGCATTCAGGGCCAGCAGGCGGTCGCTGCAGACCAGCAGCCTGCCATCCGCGCTGACATTGAGGTAACTGCTTACATGGAAGTCACTGAGGATCAGCGGGGCCACTCCCGGTATCGCAAAGCTCCAGAGGAAGCTCCCCGTGTCGTCAACCGCGCTGAGCTGCACATCCACCGGCGCTGGCAACTGCCTGAGGAAGGGCTGCCCGGTGTAGCTCAGCACGCAGAATGCGCCGGGGATCGCATGGCAGAAGCCGAAAGTCCGGCCGGGCTCGCTGTAGTTCCAGAGCTCGGCCCCCGTGGCATCCAGGCGGTGCAGCGCGGCTCCGCCCGCCTCGACGTAGAGCGCGCCGCCGCCGGGCACGGGCTGGATGTCCAGCACCTGGTCCGGCAGGCTGATGCGCCAGTCCTCGCTGCCTCCCGTGATCTGCAGCACGTCGCCGCTGCGCAGTGCGGCGATCACGGTGTTGTCAGCCGCCAGCCGGTGATGGGCAGGCCAGTCGCCGATGTCGATCCCCCAGATGTGGATCAGCTCCGGTGTGAAGCATTCCGCCAGCCCGTCCGCACCGAGCGTGTAGATGTTGCCATCGCTGCCGATCAGCGGAGCGCTGAAGCGGTCCGTGTAGGTCATCGAGCCCTGGCTCGTGAAGCTGGCCGGACCCGGGACCGGGCTGTAGCCGGTATTGCCGGAATCCGCACCGCTGCCGTTCCAGTTGCCGGGGCTGATCGGCCCGCCGCTCGGAGCCAGTTCGTAAACGTTGCCGGGGATGCCCAGCGCTCGGTTGCCGGCATCCTGCTGGTAGGGCACGACGCGGTAGAAACCCGAGGGAGCACCGGGCTGCGCCAGCTCGAAGTACTTCCGTCCGCCACCGGCCGGCAGCAGAGCCGCCGCCAGCGGCAGCTCACTGCGTAGGCTCCAGCCCGCGCTGCCATCGCTGCTGTACTGCAGTTCATAGCCGTCCACGCGGTTGCCGAAGTTCACACCAACGGGTGTGATGTCCGCCAGGGTGACGACTCCGTTGGCATCTCCATCCGCCAGCTGTGCCCTGTCCCAGTCCGCGTCGCTGCTGGATTTTCCGAGGTGTATCCCGATCGGCGTGATGTCGGAGACATTCACCTCGCCGTTCTGGTCATAGTCTCCTCCGCTGCGCAGCGACCAGCTGAACTTCGTGCCATCCAGTGTCAGGTCGTCCACCATCCCGGACTGCCCGGAGGGCGGCGCACTGACAAGCCTCGTGATGCCCTGCTCCGCCAGCACCCGGCTCAATTCGCGCAGCAGCTCATCCGCCAACGCTGCATCCAGCTCTGCGGGAGCTTCATATTCCCGCAGCAGCTCACTGACAGCGGGTGCCCCGGCCCCGGCCGGAAGCGCTGTCTGTTCACGTCCCCCGCAGCCATTCACAAGCGCAGCCAGCAGGACCACGCCCGGCATCAGCATAAGCCTTCTGTTCATCCGCTCACCTCCGCCCGCCGTCCTGCCACTCCAGCCGGCCGGCATCCTTCATATATATTAAGGTGAGTCGCCACAGCGCGGCGGATTCTGGAGGAAGCGGAAGATGGCGACGATCAGCAAGACGGTATTCCTGCCCTGGGCCAGGCATCTGCGCGGCGAAAGCAGCGAATACATCCTCATCTACGGCGGCGGCCAGCTGCGCCGCAGCGGCCCGGGCCTGGCCTTCTGGTTCAACCCGCTCTCGACCGCCGTGGCGATCGTGCCCCGCGAGGACATCGAAACCACCTTCATGCTGCGCGAGCGCAGCTCCGATTTCCAGGAGCTCTCCGTGCAGGTCACGATCACCTACCGCGTGATCGACCACGCCATGGCCGCCGAGCGCCTCAACTTCTCGGTCTCGCTGCGCAGCGGCTCCTGGCTGGAGCAGCCCCTGGACCGCCTGGCGAGCTTCTGGCTGCAGCGCTCGCTGAAGAGCGCGCGCGACTACATCAGCAGCATGAGCGTGCAGCAGGCCGTGACCCAGGCCCCGAGTGCGATTGCCGACGCCATCGGCGAAGCGCTCAGCACTGACCCGGAGCTGGAGGCAATGGGGCTCGGGCTGGTCGGCGTGCAGGTCAACAGCGTGCTGCCCAGTGCCGACGTGGAGAAGGCCCTGCAGACCCCGACCCGTGAGTCGATCCAGCAGAAGGCCGACGAGGCGATGTTCGAGCGCCGCGCGATCGCGGTCGAGAAGGAACGCGCCATCAAGCAGAATGAACTAGACACCGAGATCGAGCTCGAGAAGAAGAATGAATCGCTGATCAGGAAGAAGGGCGAGAACCGCCGCCTGGAGATCGAGGCCGAGAATGAGGCCGGCCGGCTCACGGCCGAGGGTGATGCCCAGCAGGTGCGGATCCGCGCCGAGGGCCAGGCCGAGAGCAAGCGCATCACCGCCCAGGCGGAGAATGAGGCCGAGGCCGCGCGCGTCGCCCTCTACCGCGATGCCCCGCCGAGTGTGGCCACGGGCATGGCGATGATGCAGTTCGCCTCGAAGATCCGCGACATCCAGCACCTGAACATCACTCCGGACATGCTGGCCAGCAACCTGCGCCAGTTCCTCACTGAGGAAAGCGGCAAGCCGGAGTAGGCGGTGGGCGGCTCCGGCCAGACACAGCAGCAGCAGCAGCATTCCGCCAGCCCGCGCGTGGTGGTCGTGACCCGGCCCACGCGGCTGGAGATCCTGCTTGAGCGGCATGGCACGCGGGGCCAGGCGGCCTTCTACCAGCAGTCCCGCGGCCAGGCGATCGAACCCCTGCAGGCCGAGCATGAACGGATGCAGGCCGGGCTCTCGGCGGTGATGGGCCAGCTCCCCGCCGAGCAGCGCCGCACGCACGTTGACCGCAGTGAGCTGGACCGCTTCCTGTTCGCACCTGACGACATCGTGCTCGTGGTCGGCCAGGACGGACTGGTTGCCAATACCGCGAAGTACCTCAGCGGCCAGCTCGTGGCCGGTGTCAACCCGGACTTCGAGCTGTTCGAGGGCGTACTCTGCCCGCACCATCCGCGCGACGTGGCGGCGCTGCTGCAGTTCTGCGGAGCCGGCGGCGGCGTGCACTTCCGCATCGAACACCGCAGCATGGCCCGGGCCCGGCGCGAGGACGGCCAGACGCTCGTGGCGCTCAACGACGTGTTCGTCGGCCACAGCTCGCACCAGAGTGCGCGCTACCGCCTGCACAGCGAGGGCCGCGAGGAGCGCCAGAGTTCCTCGGGGATCATCTGCTCCACCGGCACAGGCGCCACGGGCTGGGCCCGCAGCATCGTGCTGCAGCGCGGAATCAGCCAGCCCCTGCCCAGTGCCCAGGAGCGCAGCCTCGCCTGGTTCGTGCGCGAACCCTGGCCCTCGGTCTCCACCGGTGCGGAGCTGAACTTCGGCTACTGTGCCGACGGCCAGCCCCTGCGTGTTGTCAGCGAAATGGGCAGCGGCGGCGTGATCTTCGCTGACGGGATCGAGACCGACCGCCTGGAATTCCTCGAGGGCCACTCGGTGGAACTCAGCCCGGCCGAGCACACCCTGAACCTCGTGTTGCCCGCCGACGGCACTCCCTGAGCCCACTGGGGCTGCATCCTGAGAATCACTCTCATTTCTCTCAGTTGACATTATTACTGAGACACAGTGGGTACCAGACTCAGGTGCCATGCACGATCCCGACCGGGGAATGAGAGGACCTGGCGATGCAGAAACGGATTGTCATCATCGGATCGAACTTCGCCGGCTACACCGCCGCGATGAAGCTGCAGGAGGAACTGAAGGGCGAGCACGCCATCACGGTGATCAGCAAATCTCCGGACTTCCTGTTCATGCCCTCCCTGATCTGGGTGCCCTTCGGCCTGCGCGAGCGTGAGCAGATCACCATCCCGCTGGAGCCGCTCTATGAGAAGAAGGGCATCCGCTTCGTACTGGAGACGGTTGACAGAATCGACCTGGCCCAGCGTACGGTGCATACCGAGAAGGGCTTCTACGGCTATGACTACCTCGTGATCGCCACCGGGCCGGAGCTGGCCTACGATGCGATCCCCGGGCTCGGGCCGATCAACGGCTATACCCAGTCCATCTTCAGCTGGGAGCATGCCGAGCGTACGCAGCAGGCCTTCGAGGAACTGCTGCGCGATCCCGGCCCGGTCGTGATCGGCGCGGTGCAGGGGGCCAGCTGCTTCGGGGCCGCCTACGAATTCCTGTTCAATACGGCGCACCAGCTGAAGAAGCACAAACTGCTGGACAAGGCACCAATGACCTATGTCACAGCGGAGCCCTTCCTCGCCCACTTCGGGATCGGCGGCTTCGGCAACGGCACGAAGATGACCGACTGGTTCTTCCGCAACCTGCACATCACAGCCGAGCTGGATGCCGAATTCCAGGAGATCACCCCGGATGAGATGCTGCTCACGGACGGGCGGCGCATCCCCTACAAATTTGCGATGCTCGCGCCATCCTTCCGCGGCGTGAAGCCCGTGCGCGAACTGACGGAGATCACGAACAGGGGCGGCTTCGTGAAGGTCGGGAAGGACTACGCCACGGAACAGTACCCCGAGGTCTATGCCGCCGGCGTGGCCGTGGCGATGGACCCGCCGGATGTGACGAAGGTCCCCTGCGGCGTGCCCAAGACCGGCTATCTCAGTGAGGAGATGGCCAAGGTCGTGGCCCACAACATCGTGGCCGACATCACCGGCGGGAAGAAGATGGAGCTGCCCCCGCAGTACATCGATGCCAAGTGCGTGCTGGATGCCGGCAATACCGGGATCATCATGCTCGCCGACCACTTCCTCGAACCGCGCCAGCATGCCTGGCTGATCCCCGGGCCCGAGGCCCACTGGGCCAAGCTGGCCTTCGAGAAGTACTTCATGACAACCCACCGGATGGGACACGTCTAGTCCCATCTGCGATTCCTGGTCCAGACCGCGGGCGGTGGCCTCAGGGCTGCCGCCCGTGGCTCATCCATGTGGATATCTGGTAAATTCTCCTGCCCGGTTAGATATTGGTTAAATGCCGGGTAGAACCTCTGGTTGCGAAAGCCGCTCTGGCTGCGTGATCCAGGAGAAGATCATGACGGATAAGATGACCAGGATTCACATTCTGCTGTTCTGCCTGCTGGCCCTGCTGCTGAGCAGCTGCGGCGGTGGCGGCAGCGACTCCCTTACGAGCTCACTTGATGCGCAGGCCAGACCGCAGCAGGCGGCGGACTCCCTGCCGGAGATCTCCGGCATGCCGGCCCTGGAGGGCTTGCCCGAACCGGACCGGCTGGCGAGCATCAGCGGCCCGGGCTACTTCCAGGTGCCGATCCTCGAGCAGGGCGTGATGCTCGCTCGCGATGGCGCGGTGGTCTCCGGTGCCGCCGGGGTTGAGCTTGATGGCAGCGCCGGTCCGGCCTGGGTCATGTTCGGGGTCTACGGCTTCGACGGTGACAACCAGCCCAATGCCCTGATGGCCGAATTCGAGGACCTGCAGGGCAGCTACAACCTCGGCGTGACGCATTACGCCAGTGGCCGCTGGGAATGGAGCGATGCACTCAGTGGCGACGAGGAATATGAGTATGAGCATGTCGCGCAGTACACCGTGGCGGACCAGTACGTCAGCGAGCGTGGCTACCACTACATCACCGTGCTGGTGCCCGAGGGCAGCAGCATGACCCTCACCGGGCTGCAGCTCGGCGTGGACGGCGGTGCCAACGCCCCTGTCTGCCCGCAGTTCTTCGAGGTCAGCGGCGGCGATGCCGGCCTGCACTTCTGGTGGAACCCGAGCCCTGATCATGATGATCCGGACTTCGCCGGCTATACCATGCAGCGCGCACTCTGGCCGGGCACGGACTTCCAGGACGTCGGCCCGCTCGCGCATCAGAACTTCTATCATGATGCCACGGCTGCGGAGGGTACGAAGTACCGCTACCGCGTCCGCGTGGAGGACGTAAGCGGCAACACGAGCTGGGGCAGCAGCAGTCCGATCCAGATCTTCCCCGGTGACAACGTGCCGGTTCCCTCGATTGAGATGCCCCAGGGTCCGCTCTACGGCGCACAACTCGTGAACTTCGATCTGAGCGGCTGCTACGACCCCAACGGTGATGCGATCACGGAATACCGTGTGTCATTTGACGGCGGCGGTGGGACGAGCGGCATCATGCCCGTTACCAGTCCGGACCCGCTGATCAGCGTCTATCTCCAGCCCGGCTGCTATCACGTGCGCGCCGCCGCCAAGTCGGCGTTCTACGGCCAGTTTGTGACCAAGACACTGAAGGTCTACCCGGCCTGGCAGCAGGACATCCAGCTCGTGGCCGAACCCGGTCCCGGGCAGTGGCGCATGCAGCAGAGCCGCAGCATCTACTGGCCGGAGGGTGACGCGATCGTGACCTTCTTCCACGACTACCTCGGGCCAGGACTCGGTGCCATGGTGCAGCATGCCGACGGCAGCCGTGAGATCCTGCAGCAGCCCTACTACCTGTATGAGATCGAATGGATCTCCGAGCCGGTGATCTGGGAAGGCCTCCCCTATGTCGCCACCGTTTCCGACGGGGCCATAATCCTCGCCAGCCTGGACGAATCCGGTCTGCACTGGCAGGGCGGCACGGGCTACACCAGTTTTGACAACATCGACCTCGTGGTGGACGGCGAGGGTGAGCTGCGCATCTGCCAGCTCAATGAATACAACCCCGGCGACTTCGAGATCCTCGCGGTCAATGCCGCCAACCCGCTTGACTACTACACCCTGGAATTCATGTCGAACTCCGACGGGCCCTTCGACGTGGAGTGGAACCCGGTGTTCGGCGGCTTCGAGCTGATCTACACCACGATCGGCAGCATCCACTGGAACCGCACGGATGAGGAGGGCGGCCTGGTTGACAACGGCTTCGTCGGTGCCGGAATCTTCGACTCGCTGGACATGGAGCTGCATGCCGACGGCAGCCCGGGTGTGATGGGACCGAGCGGCGGCTCCTTCGTGTACTTCGAATATGACGAAAGCGGTGCCAGCTGGTCTGGGCCGGAGGTGATCGAGCCCGCGGGCCTCAACACCAAGTCCGGTGACCTGGTCTACAACGGCACGGACATGGCAGCCTTCTTCGGGCTGGTGGCCGGGCAGTCCTCGCTCTACCGCCGCAACGGCGGCAGCTGGGACCCGCAGACCGTCGACTGGGCGCTGCTCTCCGGCCAGCACGTTGCCATCGCCAGCTGGCCCGACGGCCGCGTGAACATCATCGACGGCACGCTCGGCGGTGCGCTGTTCATCTCCGACTTCAATGACGACGGCAGCCACCCCTCCCCTTACGAGATCCCCTCGGTCTCCTGGGACGGCCTGGACCTGAGCGCCGTCGCCGGCAGTGACGGCATCCACGCCGTCTGGGGCAGTGACAACGGGGCCCTGCACTTCATCGCTGATCCCGACGGCACCAACTGGACCGCCTCAACCGGCTTCATCAGCTCGGACGCCCTGGACCTGATGGCCGACCGGGAAGGCAAGGTCTTCGTCAGCAATACGCATGGAGCCACGGCCGACCTGTTCAGCTGGTTCGGCGGCGCCTGGCTGATCGAGGGCAGCTCCCCGCGCTGGGGCAACAGCCTGCCCTACCTGGCGGCGCAGCGCAATGCTCCGGGCGGACAGTACATCGTGCATGACGACACCCCGGCCACCCCGGTGCTGCGCCACATGCACGATGACGGCGGCGGCTTCCTGGTCTTCGATTCCTACGACTTTGACAACATCCGCATCGATGAGGGAGTCTCGCTCTACAACAGCGGCCTGATCAGCTTCGTGCGCGGCAATGAGATCCTCGGGTCCAGCGGACTGGTGGGCTTCATCTCCAGTGACGACCACAGCTTCGCCCACATCAAGCACGGCCAGAACTTCTTCGGCAACCTCGATCTGACCCGTGGGCGGCGGCTGGACGCCTGCAACTACGCTTCAGGTCCATCCGACATTGACAGCGCCTGCTGGATCAACGGAGCCAACGATGGCGGCCCGGGCATCACCCGCTTCACCGGCAAGTGCTTCAACAGCAAGTTCAACCTGGAGAACACCACCTTCATTGAGGATGGTCCATTGGAGAACGGCGCCAACCTGCTGCATACGGTCTCGGCCGCCGAAGCCTGGGGCTTCACGGCGGTTGCCATCTCTGACCAGTTCGGCGATGGTGGCGGACAGCTGGAGTGGAGCAATTACGGCGACTTCGAAAGCCTGCCGCTGCCGGCAGTCGACATGGAGAACACGATGATGCACGAGCTGGTCGTCGGCCTGGATGGCCGCTGGCACCTGCTCTTCCGTGACAGACGGGACGGTGCCATCTACGTGATCAGCACGACCTAGGAGGTCAGGCGTAAGCCTGACAAAGAGACCCCGAGCAATCCGGGCAAGGGAGGCGGAGCCGCGTTGCGAGGACGCAGTCCGAGCTGCGCTGGCTCCTCCCCTGTTGCGGACGCGGAGAGCTGGCCAAGCTGCGCTTCGCTGCTCCTCTGATTTCTGCTATCGTACTTGCATGGACAGACTCAAGTGCCCGTATTGTGGCAATGTCATCGGTGAGGGACCGGGCTGTGAGCACTGCAATAACGTGATGGGCAGGCGGGACATCCAGCAGCTGGAGATTGCCAACTCCAGGCTGGAGAAAATGGAACGCCACCTGGCATCGATCAGCGGCAGCCTGCGAAATCTGCTGGCAATCGCGATCATCGTCGTGGTGATGTACGTTCTCGGCATGCTTGCATCCCTTATCTTCGGGATTGCCAGCTTCAGTTCCATGACTCGCCAGATGCAGCAGAACATCAATGTGATTCCGTAAGGGCTGCAGCGCCTGATTGAACAATGCCGGTATCAGCACTTGTGCTGTCTTCGCGGGAAGGATTCAGCATCCCCAGGGGTCATCCCATATTCCGGATGCGGGCCAGCAGCAGCGGGAAATAGATGATGGACAGGATGAACAGCGTGATGGTGAAGATGCGCTGCACGCGGTAATCGAATTCAAGCCACTCCATGTTGAGGGCCAGAAATCCCAGCAGAAGGAGCGGAACACAGGGCCAGCGCAGATACCATTCCGCTGTCAGCAGCATCCTGGTAACCCGATTGTCATTATGCTGTTCCTGAATGGCAGTCCAGTCGTGGTTCTGCTCATCCTCTTCATCAGCCGGATCATTGAATTTCCCGTACATCGTTCAGGATCATAACTCATCCCCGGAGCCTGTCATGGTCAGCAGACCATCATCGCCCATCCTGCCCTAGAATAGACCCATGAGCAACATTCCCGCACTTGACAACTACCGCCTGCTGGGCAACAGCGGCCTGGCCGTCTCCCCGCTCTGTCTCGGCACCATGACCTTCGGCACCGAATGGGGATTCGGCTGCGACCGCGACACCAGCCGCAGCCTGTTCGAGAGCTACGTGGAGGCCGGTGGCAACTTCATCGACACCGCGATCAACTACAACAAGGGCACGAGCGAGGAATATGTCGGCGAATTCGTGAAGGGCCGGCGCGAGCGGCTGGTGATCGCCACCAAGTTCAGCTTCGGCACGCGTGAGGGCGACCCCAACAGCGGCGGCAACCACAGGAAGAACATCATCCAGAGCGTGGACGAGAGCCTGAAACGGCTCGGGCTGGAATACATCGACCTCTACTGGCAGCATGTCTGGGAGTACCGCACTCCGATCGAGGAACTGATGCGCGCGATTGACGACCTCGTCCGCGCCGGCAAGATCCTCTACTTCGGCTTCAGCGACACCCCGGCCTGGGTGGTCTCGCGCGCCAATGCGATCGCCGAACTGCGCGGCTGGACGCCGGCCGTCGCCGTGCAGATGGAGCACAGCCTGATCGAGCGCACCTACGAGGCCGAGATGCTGAGCATGACGCGGCACCTGAACCTCGCCGTCACGCCCTGGAGCCCACTGGGGGCCGGAGTGCTGACCGGCAAGTACCTTGGCAACGCGGAGGGCGAAGGCGAGGGCACGCGCAGCGGGGCGGTGAACCGCAGCGGCAAGCTCAGTGAGCGCAACACCGCCATCGCCCAGGCCGTGGTGGACATGGCGCAGGAGATCGGAAAGTCGCCGGCGCAGGTGGCGCTCAACTGGCTGCTCTGCCAGCCGGGTGTGACCTCACCGATCATCGGTGCCCGCACCCCTGAGCAGCTCACTGACAACCTCGGAGCCTGCGGCTGGCGCCTGGACGATGAGCAGCTGGCCAGGCTCAATGAGGTCAGCGCGGTGGAGCGGCCCTTCCCGCACAGCTTCATCCACAACCCGCGCGTGCAGGCCGCGATCAGCGCCCAGACGAACGTGGAGAGCCGGCTGCCTGAATAGTGGTCAGTGGGCAGTTGGCAGTAGGCAGTGGTCAGGAGCTGTTGGCAGAATGAGAAACAGAATCAGCAGAATTCTGCTGCCGGATCCCCGGGCCTGTTCCTGCTTCTCATTCTGATTCTGCAAACTCAAACTGACCACTGACCACTGACCACTGTTACTTCACCAGCTGCGCGACCGACAGCACATCCTCGCTGTCGATCCAGGCCAGCACCGGCAGTCCGTTGACGATGCAGTGCGCAATGCCGCGGCGGCCCGGCTGGTCGATGTTCCACTGCTCGCTGTCAGTCCAGTCCACGGGGAAGCTGCCAGTCACCGACTCACTGCGCAGCAGGTGCAGCTTGGCAGTGGCCTGGTCATAGTGCGCGATCGCCGGCCGGCCGTTGAAGCTCAGCATGTTGGCAGCCAGCGCGGGCAGGCCCGTGTCCACGAGCGTGGTGATCTGCCAGTCCAGCGGGTCGCTGCCGAGCGCCGTCGAACTGCGGGCGTACTGCAGCTTGCCGGGTGTGCTGCGCAGCCAGATGCTGAAGACCGGCACACCACCGAGCATGCTGAGCCCGAACTTCGTCATGTCCGCATCGGCATCGCCGACCAGCCAGAGGCTGTGCCAGTCCGCGGCATCATCGCCGGCCGCGGTGTCGCTGTAGGCATACAGCACACCGTCACCCTGGCGGTTGTAGGCGATGCGCGGCCGGTCGCCACCAACCACGAGGCTCGGGTTCCAGCACTCGCCGTTGTCAACGGTCACGTGCTGCCAGTCGGTATGCGTGAGCGGGTTCGCGCTCGTGGCGTGGTAGTACAGCAGCGGTCCGTCGAAGCCCTTGCAGGCGAAGGCCGGACGGCCGTCCACGAGTGCCAGGCTGCACATCCCGCCGTCGCGGAAGCCGACCGGCTGCGTATTGTGCTCAGTCCAGTCCGCCGGTCCGGCGGGGGCAGCGCTGCTTGCCGCTGCATACATCAGTATCCAGCTGTCGGTGAGCTGGAAGCAGATCGCGGGCTTGCCATCGATCAGGATCAGGCTGTTGTAGTCGGACTGCGTATCGAAGCTCGGTGAGTCCGTGTTGCTGACCTTGCTGAAGGCCCAGGCCGTGGGCTCCAGCGCCTGACCCAGCGGGACCTGGCCCAGATAGCGTCCCGGGCCGTCCGTGATCGCCAGCTGCAGCGTGCCACTGTTCTCCAGCAGGCAGAGGCCGCCCAGCTTGTTGCCACTGTCACGGATCACCGCCGTCTCCCAGCGCAGACCCTGCAGCACGTCCGTGGTCTCGCCGATCGCCCCGCCGTCGTCAGTCACGCGCAGGCCGATCGGGAAGTCCCCGGTCTGGGGCACGTCGCGCACCTGCAGGGCGAAGCCGAAGGCGGCCTCCTCCTCACCGGGTTCGCTGAAGATCCCGTCACCGTCGAAGTCCCATTCATACTTGACGATGCTGCCGTCAGGGTCAGTGCTGGCCGCCGCGCTGACCTCGGTCTGGAAGGGCGCGACATCGCTGCGGGAGGTGATTGTCAGGTTGGGCACCGGCGGCTGGTTGAGCGTGCCGTCATCGCCCTTCACGCTCAGGCGGCCGACCACGGCGCTGTTGCCATCGAGCGTCAGCACTGCGCAGGCCAGGTTGCCGGCGGCGGAGACATGCTTCTGGGTGTCCAGCGGGAGCTTGCCGAATCCACTGAGGGGCGCGCTGAATTCCCAGCGCCCGCTTGTGAAGTCGCCGAGTGCGACCAGGGCCTCGTTGCCCGCGGGAATGCTCCCCGCGATTTCCAGCTCCTGCAGGGCATCTGTGCCGACGGGAATCTGCCAGATCGCCCAGGAGAGCGGCGCCAGCCCCGCATCAAGCTTCAGGCTCTCCGGGGCTTCCACGGAGGTGCTGAGGGCTTCGCGGCTGTGGAATTCCAGGCCCTTGCGCACATGCGCCACCACGGTATCCGCGCTGCGATCCAGCGGCAGGCCGGGGAAACCTTCCAGGCGCGGATCAGCCTGCAAGGCAGCAATCGACTGCGGAGTGGAACCGCCTCCACAGGAGGCCAGCACAAGTCCCAGCAGCAGCCCGCAGGCCGCGCGTGCGATCATCAATCTGGACATTTCATCCTTCCGTTAGATGTTTTGACGCTGAAATCTACACCAGCCCGCCGATTCTGTCCAGCCGCAGGAATCAGTTCCAGGTTCGTTGATGCCTGGTTCCAGGTTCCTGACTTCCGGGATGCTGGCGGAGAACCAGCATTTGCCTTCCTGTCATCAGCGCGGCCGTGCAGGCAGGGACAGCTTGCGATCAGGCACCCTGAACTGACCGACTCACTACTTCCCCTAGAATACTTCCATGCCCCGCGGGCCACAGCTTGTCCTGCTCCTGACGGATGCACTGGCGATCCTCGCCGGATTCTGGCTCGCGCACTTCCTGCGTTTCGACAGCGGCTGGATCGCGGCTCCGCTCGGCAGCATCCCGCTGGCGGACTGGATGCTGCTTGCGCTCTTTTCACTGCCCATCTGGATCTTCATCTTCTCCTTGCACGGGCTGTACTATGCCCGGCTCAAGCAGGAGCACTCCGCCGAGCTGGCCTCACTGACCCACAGCGTGGCCGAGGGCCTGGTGGCCTCGGTGATCCTGACCTTCACGATGCGCGAGCTGCCGGACAGCCGCCTGGCCCTGCTGCTGGCCGTGCTCTGCAGCTGGCTGCTGCTCGCCACACTGCGCAGTCTGCGCCGCCGCCTGCCCGGCAACCGGGCCCGGGCGATTGTGATCGGGCGCAGTGAACTGGCCGACTACCTTGTGCGCCAGCTCGAGGGCGGGCGCGGACGCTTCAGTCTCGCAGGGCACTTTGACGACCCGGCAGCGGTTCCTGAGAACGGCTTCGACTGGATCTTCTGCGACAGCACGCTCTCCGACGGACTCTGGCAGCGGCTCGGCAACAGCCCGCCGCGGGCCGGGATCAGCCTGCTGCCCCGCGCCTCCACGCAGGGCGCGCTCTCCGTTGCCAACCTCGAGGGCGTGGCCGTGCTCAACGTCAAGAACAGTGCCGACCTCGAGCAGATGCGCCGCATCAAGCGCGTGGTGGACGTGCTGTTCGGCACGCTGCTGCTGGTGCTGACCCTGCCGCTGTGGCTGATCTGCATCCTCGGGATCCTGACCACGATGCCCGGCCCGGTGTTCTTCTCGCACGAGCGGATGGGCCTGTTCGGCCGCCGCTTCCGCGCGGTGAAGTTCCGCTCGATGATTGCCAACGCGGCGCAGGTGAAGGTGGACCTCGCCGGCTTTGACGACAAGTACAAGCTGAAGCACGACCCGCGCATCACGAAGTGGGGTGCGGTGATGCGCAAGACCAGCCTCGATGAACTGCCGCAGCTGATCAACATCATCCGCGGGGACTGCTCACTAGTCGGCCCGCGGGCCATCGTCGACAAGGAACAGGAGAAGTACGGCCCCTGGGCCACGCTGCTGCTCACCGTACCGCCGGGCCTGACCGGGCTGTGGCAGGTCAGCGGGCGCAGTGATACGAGCTACCAGCAGCGCATCGACTTCGACCTGCACTACATCAACAACTGGAGCCTCGGGCTCGACCTGCTGATCATCCTGCGCACGATCCCCGCCGTGTTGTCAAGGAAGGGCGCGTACTGAGGATCTGGGACATAGGTTGTAGGGTGTAGCGGAGCCAAGATGCAAGCTGGACGGGAGCTGCGACATGGAACGGATGGAGCTGCGCAGCTTGCCTGCGCACAATGTGACCTTTGAATAATCTGAGTAGTCGGAAAGGTATTGATAGTTGAAGTAGTGGAGTAGTCTTCCCGCGGCGGCTGACTACAGACGGGCCAGCAAGCTGAATGCGCGCGCTCCCCAGAATTGTGCGACAGCAAGTGTCGCACCTCCGACTCCTTCTGCCCACTGCCTACTGCCCACTGCCCACTGACTATTGCCCTACTTCACCAGCAGCAGCAGTTCATAGCGCCCGTCGAACTCGCTGAGCACCACCGAGGTCAGGCCATCCTCGGAGTTCCAGACCGCCAGCACGTTCACGGAGTTGTAGCCGGAGGCTTCACGGCCGCTGTACTCGAAGCGGCCCCGTTCCAGCAGGCGCTGGAAGTATTCCTGCATCTCCGCAGGCGTTGCCCTGTGGGCGAAGCTGATGCCCTGCTTGACGACACCGTCATCCAGCCAGCGCAGGGTTTCGCCGTTGCCACTCTGCATGATCGCGAGGAAGTCCGGGCTGCTGGCCGGCTGCGCACCGCGCGGCGGCACAAGCCCCGGATAGGGCCAGCCCACCGGCAGACCATAAGCCAGGTCCGGCCCGAGCCCGCCCAGCCGCCAGCCACCCTGGGCCAGGGCAAAGAGCACGAGCAGGCTGAAGGCCGCCGCCGCCATGATCGTCAGGCTGCGGCTGGAGAAGCGCGCGGGCGGAGGCAGGGGATGTTCATTCCCGCTGTGCGTGCGCTGCATCCGGTATCTGGTCATCAGAAGGAGAAAGTGTACTGCAGCATGATCTCGCTGCCACTGCCCTGCAGGGCATCGTCCTTGACGTTGAGCTGCAGGTTGATGCCCTTGTAGCGGCTGCCGAGCTGCTCCTCGAAGAGCTTGTAGCGGAAGCTGACCTCCTCGCTCGTGCCCAGTGAATCGTAGAAGTCGCGGAAGTAGCCGACGCGCAGGCGGTCGTCCACGTCCTTCTCCAGTCCGACATGGAAGGGATTGTTCAGGTCGCCGCTGCCGGCGATGGTCACGCTGTCCAGGCCCAGGCCCTTCTCAAGCTGGCCGCTGAGGAAGTTGCCACCGAGCCCGAGGATCTCCTCGCGGGCCACGTCGCCCAGTTCGCCGTCCCCGGCCAGCAGCGTGCCCACGCCGCCCAGCAGGTAGACCTTGATGTCGTTGGGGGAGCGCGGCGGATCACTCGTGAGCCGCACCTTGCTCATGATGTCGCTCTCGGGGTCGAGCTGCACGTTGTCAAAGTCGAAGAACACCTTCAGGTCGTTGCTTGTGGGCCCGAGCGTGTTCTGCTGCTCATTGCGCAGCGCGCCCTTCAGCACGGTGCTGGCCCGCGCCGTGAGATAGGGGAACAGCCCGGTGTTGGTGGTCATGCCCGTGAAGTGCAGGCGGTTCTGACGGGATTCATCGAGGCGCAGGGTGTTCGTGAATGCCCTGAGCGAACCGCTGTCGATGATCACGTTGCCCTTGATGCTCAGCTGGTCCGAGGCCAAGAGCGCGTTCGGGATGCCGTTGATCACGAGCCCCGGGGCCTCGGTGTGGATCGAGGAGTCCATCTCCAGCAGGGCCGAACCCGTCGTGAACTGCGAACCGGGCAGCACGAGCAGTGTCAGGTTGTCAAAGCGCAGCGGCACCTTCTCCGCGCTCGGCTCTCGCCGCGGACCGGGCTGGTAGCGGAAGGTGCTGCCTCCCGACCCGCCGTTGATCACCGGCGTGCCGCTCACCACGAAGATCTGCGTGCCGGCGTCGTCAGGATGTACGAGGTCGTGGCTGGTGCGGATCTGGATCGAGCCGCCGAGCGTGCCCTCGAAGGCCCGAACCTGCTCGCCCTTGGCATTCGGCGTGCGCAGGCTGATGCGCGAGTGGTTGGCACCCTCGCTGAACACAACGGAGACGGAGGCATCGGCGATGCGCGGCGGGTTGAAGGCGAGGCGCGCCGAGCCCGTGACCCGCGTGGCGTAATAGCTGGCATCGCCGGGCACGAGGTCCATGCTGCGGATGCTGAATTCATTGTTCTTCAGGCTGAACTGCGCCCGCAGTTCGGAGAGTTCCAGCGGCAGGGAGGGCGGCATGCGCAGCAGGTTCACCGCCAGTTCGCCGTTCAGCACCGGGCTCAGTGAATTGCCACGCACGTCGAGGCTGCAGGTCAGGTTGCCACCGGGCAGCTGGTTCGCGGTCTCGTCAGGCAGGAAGCCGGCGATGTCGTCAATCTGGAAGCTGTCGGCGCTGATGCTCAGGTTGAGCGGGATGCGACGGCTGCCGGGCTTGAGCTCCCGCAGGTCGAGGCTGCCCTGCAGCTGCAGGCTGCTGCCGCCCTGTTCGATGCGCAGCGGGCTGAGCTTCGCCTGGTCACCCTTCAGCGTCAGTTTCGCCGTCACCTTGTCAATCCTGCGGCCGTCCACGCTCAGGCCCCGGCCGCGGTCGGCGATGGTCAGTTCCACGTCCGGGTAGTTGCCATCGGAGGGGCTGAGCCGGGCATCCAGGCTGACCCCGCCGTCCAGCGGCGGAACATTGTCCGGCAGCAGCGGATTGAACAGCGAGAGCTCCACCTCATCGGCATGCGCCGTGATCCGGCTGCGGTTGAGCTGCTTGCTGAACACGCCGCTGGCGGTCAGCTCCGTGCCGCTGGCCACCAGCCGCGCGCCGGTGATTTCCACTCCGTCGGGATGGCTGCGCAGGCTGGCTCTGAGTTCGCTGATGTCAACCTCACCGAAGCGGCCCTGGCTGAGCGTCAGGTCGCCGTCGGCACTGTAGTTCTCCGTGCCGCCGCTGAAGCGCAGTGCACCGTTGAGCCGGCCCGTCAGGCCGCGCAGCGGACCGTCGTCAGCCAGCGCGGTGAGGATCCGCACGTCGAAGTTCGTGATGTCGGCATCCACGCTGAAGTGCAGCGGCTCGAAGTTCACGCCGCCCTCGGCGCTGGCCCGGCCACTGGAGCTGACGATCTCGAAGCTGTCGATCACCGCCTGCTCCTTCGAGAGTGTAGCCTTCAGGCGCGCGGAGTCGAAGCGCGTCCCCTCCACCTGGCCCGGGCCGCTGGCATAGCTCAGCGTGCCACTCGGTTTCTCCAGCGTGCCGCTCAGGCGCAGCTCCAGCGGGCCATGGGCCTCGACCTGCACGGCCTGGCTGGCACTGCGGTTGGGACTGCTGCCGTTGCCACCCGTGGGCACCGTCGCCAGTGCGCTGAGCAGGTTGAAGTCCTGGCAGGCGATCGTCAGGTCCGCCCCGCCCGTGCCGAGCACGCCGTCCACGCTGAAGGGCTGGCGGTCTAGCTTGAAGCTGCCGTTGCTCACGCTGATCGCATTCCCGTCCCTGAGCTTGAAGCCGATTGCCAGCTCCGTCAGGTCGTGGCGGTTGCGGCCGTTGACATAGCTGATGCGCGGGCTGGCCAGGCGTCCGCTGAGCGTCGGCGCGCCCGCCGTGCCGCTGAGCTGGCCGTCCAGCGAGAATTCTCCGCTGATGTGCTCGTCGTCAACAAAGCGGTCCAGATTGATCTGCGAGGCCGTCAGGCGGCCGTCGAAGGCCTGCTGCGAGAGATCCGCCTTGCCCTCGAAGAAGATCTGCGAGTCGAACCAGGTGAGCTTGGCCGTGGCCGGCTGCAGCCCGCCGGAGACGTAGGCCTCGGCGTTGACAAGCAGCGGCTCGTTCTCATGCTCACTCTTGATCTGCAGGCGCAGCTGCGGCCCGCTGGAGGGCCCGACGAGCTTGAAGCTGATCTCCGCCTGGCTGGGGCGCAGGTTCTCGGTCTGCGCACTGCCGATCAGGGAAACAGCCCCGTCCTTGCCGGTCGAACTCACGCTGCCGCCCACACGCAGCGGAATGCGCAGCGGCTCCGCACTGCTGAAGCCGCCGAGGTCCACGGCCTCCGCAGTCACGAATGTCCCGGTGGCGCTGTCCAGTTCGAAGCTGGATCCCTTCAGGCTGCCCTTCAGGCTGAGCTTCTCCAGGCGGTTGCCATCCTTCTCCAGCAGTTCGCTCGTGAGCGTCAGGCTGCTGGAGGGTTTGCCCTTCTCGAAACCGAGCCTGCCGCTGGCCTTCAGGCTGCCGCTCAGGCCCTGGGTGTCGGGCGGCTCGTCCATGAAGCGGCCGGCGAGCACCGCGGCCCTGTCAACGCCGAGCGGCCCGGCCTCGATGCTGAAGCTGCCGTTCTGGAAGGCCATGTCCGTGCTGCCGCTCAGCTTGAGCGGGATCTCACCGCCGCTGAAGCTCGCGCTTTCCACCTTCAGCTTGCCTTCGGACGTTGCCAGTTTCGCGCTGACCGTGCCGAGCTTCACCCCGGCCAGTTCCAGCGCCGTGCCGTTCAGCGTGCCGCCGGCACTGCTGAGCTTCCTGGCCTTCATGCTGATGCTGCCATCGGCACTGACCGTGCCCGCCGGCTTCAGTTCCTTCACATCCGCTGGCAGCTCATCCCCGGCCAGGGCCAGCAGGTCCGCCAGCCCGGTCCTGCCCAGTCTGAAGCGCAGCTCGGCATCACCCTTCTGCGGATCGAGGCTGCCGTCCAGCGTGAGCGCGAGATCGCCGCCGCTGAGCTGCAGCTCGCTGAAGCTCAGGCGCTCACCCTCCATTCCGAGGCCGCCGCGCGCATTGCCGAGCTTCACGCCTTCGACGACGAGTTTGCTGCCATTGAGTTTCGCCTGCAGGGCCGTGAGTTTGCTGTCATTCAGGCTCGCCGTACCCTGGGCACTGAGGCGGCCGCTGGCGCTGAGCTGCGTTTCATTGCCGGCCAGCTTCGCCAGATCCAGCAGCGCCGCAATCTCGGCCTTGTCCAGCTCATAGCTCAGCTCGCCATTGAGCTTGTCAACATCCAGTTCGCCGCTGAGGCTGAGCGGTAGTTCTCCCCCGCTGAGCCGCAGGCTATCCATCTTCAGCAGCCTGTCCCGCAGCTCCAGCCGCCCACCGGGACGGCCCAGGGCATGCCCGGCGTATGTGAGGCTGCCACCGCTGAATCCCGCGGAGATCTCCGGCACTTCCAGTGTGCCCCCCGGACGCAGGTCCAGTTCGAGGCTGCCGGCCAGTTCAGCCTTGTCAACATCTGCGGCACTGAGCAGGCGCGCCAGGTCCTGGACCTTCACATTCAGACGGCCACCCAGTTTCCCGGACTCCGGGCCGAACTCGGCCGTGCCGCTCAGCTCGGCACCGGCGGAGCTGAGCTGCAGTTTGCTGACTGTCAGGCTGTCCTGCGCCTGGTCATAACTCAGGGCAGCGTTGCCAAGCGCAAGGAAGGGCAGGCTTGCGCTGCTGAAGCTGGTGTCCTCCAGCTCGGCGCTGACGCGCTGCGTGAAGGCCGTCTCCTCATCCGGCCGCTCCAGCTGCATGTCAAGGCGCCGCAGGGTCAGCGCCAGCGCCGGCTGCCTGTCGGCCTGCGCTTCTGCCTGTTCCAGCACGCTGAGTGCCGGAAACAGTGCATGCGCATACTCACTGAGGCTCGCTGCATTGATCCCGCGGCCCTGGATCCGCAGCTCCAGCCGGCCGCTGAGCGTGCTGCCCTGGCCGTTGACACTGAGCTGACCGCCCTGGTCACTGCGTGTTGCATTGATCGCGAAGCTCAGCTCGCCACGGCTGCTGTTGACATTCACGCTGCCGTGCAGGCCGACGGTCTCACGATGCGGAGCGGTTTCCGCAGGGGCGAGGATGTCGTAGTTCAGCTCGCGCAGCAGCTCCGCCGCCAGGCCGTCCTCGGCCTCGATGCGCGGGTAGTCGCTGGAGACCAGGCAACGGTCCTCGAAATCCACCGTGCCATTGCTGATCCGCAGGCTCAGCCCCGGCTGGTTGCGCTGCTGGACCTGCTCCGGTTCCTTGACGAGCTGCTCGAGGTTCGTGCTGCCGTCGCGCAGGCGTACGAGCCGCACATGCGGCTGCACCAGTTCGGCGACGATCGCCGTGCGTCCGCGGTTGGGGCCGAACAGGTTCAGCAGGTCCATGCTGACAAGCGCGCTCTTCGCCGTGACCACCGGATCAGTTTCCCCGTCTGTGGTGAGCGTGATGTCGTGGAACACGGCGCGGCCCAGCAGGTCCACGTCGATGCGGCTGAACTGCAGCTCGCCGTTGAGGGAGGCATCCGCCATCGCCAGCACGCGGTCCTTCAGCAGGCGGTCGGCGTTGCGGGAGAGATAGAACCAGGCGCAGAGCAGCAGCGCGAACACGACCGCAAGCGTCCACAGGCAGCCGCGCAGTACGCGTCTGAGCCTGGGATGCTGGACCGGTTTGCTGCCCCGAGTCTGTGTTCTGGAGTTATCCACGCCCAATCAGGACGGCTGAACAGCGCCGCTGATGCAGCCGTACAGCAAGATAATCGCGGAACCGACACATTATATTAATCAGCGAAACACCCTGTCCTGCTAGAATGAGGCATGGACCAGGCCAGCTCACCGGCAGTACGGGAACACGATCCACCCCAGCGTCTGAAGCTGATCCACATCATGAACATGTCGGCGATCTGGTTCGGCCTGCAGTTCTTCTGGACCTCCAACCAGCTGTTCATCATGCCCAACCGCATCCGTGAATTCATCCTCGCGGAACAGGGCACGCTGATCAACCTCGGGCTCTACCGCGGCATGCTGGACAGCACCGGCAGCGCGGTGGTGATCATCACCCAGCTCGTGAGCGGCTTCCTCTCGGACCACACCTGGAGCAAACGCGGGCGGCGGCGGCCCTTCATCCTGAGCGGGATCCTCTCCGGCCTGTTCGGGATCACGCTCTTCATGCTCGCTCCGGGCTACTGGCAGCTGTTCGCTGCCTACGCCTTCATGAGCTTCTGCCTGAACCTCGCCGCAGTACCCTTCCAGAGCCTGCTGCCGGATCTCGTGCCGAAGAGCCAGGAGAACCTGGCCGGCAGCATCATGGGGCTCAACAACATGGGCGGCGTGCTCGTGGGCCTGCTGGCCTACATCGGCATGTCGCTGGCGGACCTCGACCGGCCGCAGTCGAACATGGTGATGCTGGCACTGTACTTCATCGTGCTGCTGGCAACGCTGGCCTTCACCTACTTCGGCATCGACGAGGTGCGCTGGATGCAGGAGAAGCGTGAGGACCTCGAGGAGGCCTTCCGCCGCAGGCTGCCACCGGGCAGCATCCGGCATGAGGAACTCGGCAGCCGCATCCGCCAGTTCACGCTCTTCCCGGGCACGACCGTGCGCTACATCCGCAACGGCAGCAACCTGCTGAGCACCGTTGCCAGAAGCTACTTCGGGCTCGACCTGCGTGCGCATCCGAACTTCTTCTGGCTCTCCGGCAGCCGGGCCTTCATCTACTTCGGCTACACGATCTTCACCGACTGGGTGAACTACTACACGCAGATCAACCTCGACCGCGAGGGCTGGCTCATCTCGCTCGGCGTCGGCCCCGACAGCATCGAGAGCTACCTCGAGATCGTGCTGGCCGGGATGATGGTGTTCTTCCTCGTGGGCGGGCTGCTTGGCAACCTGATCAGCTCACCGCTGGCGAACTGGCAGAGCAAGAAGCGCACCGTGGGCTTCGGGATCCTGCTTTCGGGCTCGATGGTGTTGCCGCTGATCCTCACCGGCAATGTCTGGACGGCGATCAGTGCCGGGGCCGTGCTCGGCATCGGCTGGGGGGCCTTCGTTGCCAGCGACTGGGCCTTCGGCTGCTCACTGATGCCCAAGGACCAGGCCGGCAGCTTCATGGGCCTCTGGATGCTCACGAGCCTCGTGCCGGCGATGATCTCACCGGCGGTCAGCGGCAAGGTGCGCGATATTGTCTACGGCGCGGAGCTCATCAGGCTCAAATCAGGTGGCATGGCGGAGGAGCTGGCCAGCCCGACAGCCGAGGCCACGGCGCACCGCTGGGTGTTCGCACTGATCATCCTGTTCTTCCTGATCGGCTTCATCGTGCTGCAGCGCGTGAAGGAGCCGAAGGGCTGGGAGAGGAAGGATGCGGAGGCGGCGGGCTGAATTGCCAAGTGCCAAGTTGCCAATAAATGTAGCGGTCCGCCCCCGGCGGTCATGACAGGCATTCGGCGCAGTGAAAATGCAGATCGCAGGCAAGCTGTTTGCCCTATCAGGCGTGCCGGGGGCCCGCCGCTACACTTCACCCGCGCATTCTGCTGTTTCGCGACCGGCCTGAGCATCCCCGCACTATAATCTCCACGGCATGGCAACGGATGACAGCAAGGGCCCTGGCGGCAATGGCGACGGGATGGATGTCCCCACGGAACTCAGCGCCGGCTCGATCTACCAGCAGGCCCTGACCGGTGCGCCCACGGCCTTCACCACGGATCGCTCAAGCCTCGACATCCGCCGCCTGAGCAGCGTTGAATCCCCGCTCAAGCTCTCCAAGCTGGACATGAGCCCCGTCGTGGACCGCGACAGCTACTACGAGCAGGTGCGCCAGCTGCAGCTGCGCATGGTGCGCATGCAGCACAAGATCGGCCAGACCGGGATGCGCGTGATCCTGATCTTCGAGGGCATGGATGCCGCAGGCAAGGGCGGGGCCATCAAGCGCCTGATCCAGTTCCTCGACCCGCGCGGCTACCGCGTGCATTCGCTGGGGCCGCCCTCCAGCGCGGACATGATCCACCACTACCTGCGCCGCTTCTGGATGCGCCTGCCGAAGCGCGGGCGGATCTGCATCCTTGACGACTACTCCTGGTACGGGCGGCTGATGCTCGAGCACATCGAGGGCCTGTGCGACGACCGCGCCTATGAGCGGGCCTTCGCCCAGGTGGAGAACCTCGAGCGCGTGCTGGTGGAGGAGGACTACCTGATCCTCAAGTTCTGGATCCAGATCAGCCATGAGGAGCAGCTCGCGCGCTTCCAGCTCCGCAAGGACAACCCCTACAAGGCCTGGAAGCTGACGCCGGAGGACTGGCGCAAC
The DNA here is from genome assembly GCA_020440605.1 of bacterium. Taxonomy (GTDB): domain Bacteria; phylum 4484-113; class 4484-113; order 4484-113; family JAFGCY01; genus JAHEFU01. The sequence goes on from JAGRNT010000001.1 coordinate 226,287, forward strand.
AATGAGCTGTGGGATGCCTACATGGAGCATGCCAACCTGCTGTTCAAGCGCACCAACTGGCCCTATGCGCCCTGGTTCCTGGTGGCGGGCAATGACAAGCTGCATGCGCGCCTGCAGGTGCTGCGGATCGTCACCGAGGTGCTTGGCAACTGGCAGCAGGGCCCGGTGCTGGAGGATGAGGAGCTGAAGCCCTGGCTCTCGCAGGAGATGGAGGACCACGCCGACCTGCTGGATGACGACGACTGATTCCTTTTTCCCGTTCGCCCAAGGGCTCACGGGTCTGGCGCTGGCCGGCGAACCAGTCGCCGGCGGTCGCGCGGAAGATACATCCCTGCCCAGGAAGATGCTTCGTGCAATCAGCGAGGAACTTGTTTCGAGCTGCATTGCAGACCCGCAAATGCTTGCATGAGCGGGAAGGAGAATACGGAGCGCGAGCATTCAGCTCGCAGGTATGGCGGCATTCAGCCGCCCGCCCGGAGGCCTGATGTCAGTCAGGCCAGAGTGATCCGTGATCCGTAAAGCGTGAAGCGTAGTCAGTGAAGCGTGAAGCGGGGGAGCTGCGAAGCGCAGCTTCACTGGCTTTGCATATTCCTGGCAATCCGGTAGTCCGGCGTTCACGCCGGGGGATACGAGAGTTGTTAGTGAGTTAGTTCTTAGTTCTCAGTCTGGGACCCGCAACACTCGTCATTGCCACCAAGCACTCAGAACTAATGAACTAAGAACTGCTCCCTATGCGGCCGTGATTGGAGTGTCGGTCTCAGGACCGACAGGGCCCTGTGGCTCTGAAGAGCCACACTCCGGTTTTCCACGGCTTCATGCTGCCCCCTGATCTCGAGAAATCATGCCAGCTCGCTGCCTGATAAACTCAGACAGCATGCGATCCGGGGGAAATGACCTTGCAAGACCAGCAGCAGAGCAGTAGTGAACAGTCTTCGCCGGGAGCGAACTACCTGAAGGACTGGCTGGCATCCCGCGACCGCGAATGGCTCGCTGCCAACCATCACTGGTTCAGGAAAGTCCGCTGGTATCAGGCGGGACTGCTTGTGTTCGGTGTGCTGGCATTCGCCCTGGCCATGCGGTTCCTCAACCCTGAAATGGTATCCGATCACCCCGTTGCCAGGGTGTCATCATGGATCGCCGCGCTGTTCATGTATGTGCTGTACGCTGGATACCTGTACCTTGCCCTTGACCGGCTAAGCCATTGCCAGCCACCACAGTTCCTCCTCGCCGACCCGGATCACCGGCGCAGTTTCCGCCAGCACCAGCTGGCCATCGTGTGGCGCACACTGTTGCCAATGCTTGTGCCATTGCTTGCCCTGTTCAGCCTGAACCAGATGATCGGCCTGGCAGGGATGATGCAGGGAGACATGCTGGCAATCTTCAGGCGCTGGAATCTCCCGTTTGAAACGACGGTGCTGCTGCTGGCAATCATCCTGAGCGAGGCATTGCGTGCACTGTTCTATTGCCTGCAGCCCCTGGCACTCTTCGCATGGGCAAAGCCCGGGCCAGTGGCACCACGGATCGGCATCGGACTGCTTGCAATCTGGCTGTACACCAGGCTCGGCACCCTGGCATGGAAGATCACCAGGTTGCTCAACGATGGCAGCAGCGAGGCATCATCTCCGTACCAGCGGGCAGCTATGCCGATCTTCATGGCCGACTTCATAGAAATCCTGCTGACAACGATAGTACTCGCAGTGCTTGCTGGATTCCTGTTTCGCAGACCGCCTTCATCCACAGCTGCGCTGGAACACTCCGGATTGAGCGCTGCAGACTGATTCCGTCAGGCCGACCGTTGCAGCGCTCAGCCCGCTGCCAACTGAGCCGTGGAAAGCGGGCGCTGTATCTGCTCGGTAACGCGCTTAAGTTCCCGCTGGTCGATGATCTCCACCTGGCGCAGCTGCTGCAGGGTGCCGGTCAGCGAGCGCACATCCGCGGGCTTCGTGGCCGCCGCCAGCATTTCCGAGGTGCGCTGCAGCAGGAGCCCGAACATCATGCGCAGGTCCATCAGCCTGCCGAGCTGCAGCAGCTGGCGTACCTCGCGGCGGGCCTCGGGATTTTCATTGAGCAGGCGCTGGGCCTCGCTGCGCTCCATGCGGCTGCGCTTCAGCCAGTCGTCCGTGATCCCGCCGTTGGCCTCGATGGTGTAGATCATCAGCCAGTCCAGCGGCCGCTGGGTGGCCAGGCTGCTTTCCTGCTGTGTGCTGATCTCCGTGTTTCCCATGATTCAACCTCCAGGTAATCAATACATATGTTTACCTTAGTCGAATCAGCATGTCAATGTAAAGACAGAAAAACAGGAGGAAATAACAAGTCAGAGAGTGGGGGAAGTGGAAGAAGTTCCGTAGCGGCGGCACTTATGCCGCCGGAATCTGTGAAGCGTGATCCGTGACCAGTAAAGCGTGAAGCATGATCCGTTTGCGCCGCGCAGTCGCGCGAGCAGCAGCGTGCTCGCCACAATGGTTTTATTGGCGCAGAGCCGCAGAGGATCTGAAGAAAGGCGCTGAGAAGCATATGGGTAGCCGGGCGTTTGCCTGGGGAGCGCAAGTTGTTAGTGAGTTAGTTGTTAGTTCTTGGTCAGAAACCCGCAACACTGAGTGCTGACACCAAGCACTCAGAACTAATGAACTAAGAACTGCTCCCAATGCGGCCGTGATTGGCGTGTCGGTCTCAGGACCGACAGGGCCCTGTGGCTCTGAAGAGCCACACTCCGGTTTCCTTTGCCGGCTCATGCAGGCAATCGCCGGTCTACATTCTGCGCAGGATGTCGGGAATCCAGTTCCCTCCAATCCTGCAAAAAGATCAATCAGTCGACGGCTCGAGCAGGAACTCTCAGGACTGGTTTCTCATTCTGTTTCTGCCTTCTGCCGGACTTACATCCGGCCTCCCACTGACTCAGTCGTGGCTGCGGCAGGAATCGCAGATCACGATCAGGTCCTTCGTGCCGGTCAGTTCGATGCCGCAGAGGCAGCATTCCACCGGGCGCAGAGCCAGGGCCGGCATATGGCAGGGCGGCTCGATGCAGATTTCGCGGTCAATCTCGCAGGGCACCGGGCATTCATGGCAGGGCATTTCGATGCAGAGCGCACGTTCCCAGCTCAGCGGGAAGGCGCAGTGGTGCTCCGGGAATTCGCAGACGGGGTGATGCTTGAGGATCTTCGAGATCTCGAAGATGCGCTTCGAGCAGCAGGCGGCGCTTTCAGCGGGCGTGCTGCAGTCGGAGCAGGCCCAGGCGGGCAGAGCCAGCAGGAATACTGCCATGCCTGTCAGAATGAATGCCGCCGTTCTTGCCATTGCTTCCTCGTTCCTTGTGACGCGCTGTCCTGCCCCGTGGTTTCAGAAACCCTTCAGCAGGTCCTCACTGCGGATTATTCTATCCTGCGGCCAGCGGTAGACGAACTTCGGGCGCTCTGAATCCGCAGGCCAGTCATGCAGGAAGGCGCTGAAATGATACGCGGCCCCGGTATAGGGGTCGATCACGATCTCGCTGTCGGCCATGATCTCCAGCCCGCACAGCGGGCAGTTGCGGCCGAGCACGGCCTCGCGGTCGATCTGCTCGCGCAGCAGCTCCTTTTCCTTCTCGTCCTTGTCACCCTCGCGCCGCGCACTTTCATCCTGCTCACGCTGGGCCTTGCGGGCCTGAGCGGCCAGCAGCAGCGCATCCTTCTGCTTGTCGAATTCATCGCGGACCTGCATCGTGGTGCTGTTGTCCGTCTTCGGACGGATCGCCCGCAGGGTGAAGTACATCGCCGTGACCACGACCGCAAGCACGATCCCGACCACGACCGCCATCTTGGTGGCGGCGACGCTGGCTCCGGAGGGTTCCACCTGCAGCAGGGCCAGGCTGAGCTGTAGTGTTTCAGGCATCAGCATCCTCTATTTCATCCGTCTCAATTCCCTTCCGTTTCAGCAGCTCCTGAATGCGCCTGAGCTCGTCGGCACTGCGCTTGCTGCCGTCACTGAGTATACGACAGGTGTAGACCCAGCGCGACCAGCCGGTCCAGACCACGCAGAGCCACAGCCCGGTCATGGACAGCATCAGCAGCAGGCCCAGCAGTTCATTGTTGCTGTCATTGACACCCTTCATCAGCACGGCGGGAATCAGCACACCGAGAATGCAGACCTGGATGAACAGGTCCTGCACGATGAAGATCCGCCTGGTCGTGGTGTTCTGCACATCACGCAGGAAGCGCAGTTCGCGCGGGAGCAGGATCACCACGGCCGCGATGTAGACGACCAGCAGGATCAGCGCCGGCAGGCGGCCCTGATAGGCTTCAACGCTCAGTGATTCCATGCCTGGAGATCCTCCGCCGTTTCCGTGGCCGCGCCCTGGCGGCGCACCCGCGGCCGCGCGATCTGCAGGTCGCGGATCTCCACATCACCGCTGCCCGTCCGCACCAGATCGGTGATGATCAGATGCGGCTCCAGCACCGGCAGGTTGCGGGTCGGCGGTGCGATCTCCGGAACCGGATCGCGCCGGCGCAGGGTCTTCATCACCTCGAACAGCTCATAGACGTAGACCGCGCCTTCGTCGTCATTCAGTGCCAGGAAGGCTCCCGCCGGATCAACGGCGATGCGCTCACCGCCGGCGATGTAGTTCAGCCGTTCGGAATAGCCGCCCTTGAGCCCGAAGCGCAGCGCGGGCAGGTAGTAGGTCACGTCGCTCCAGACATAGCCCTTCTGTTCCGGGCCGACCGGCATGATCACATCCTTGGCCTCACGTGCGAAATCGGGGTTGCCGAGTTCCCAGATGGCAACGCTCTTGGCCTCATAGCAGGTGGCGAACAGGTAGCGGCCCTCGCTGTCAATGTCCATGTAGCGCAGCTTGATGTTGTGGAAGCTCTTCTCCGGGTCTGCATAGCTGTAGATGTATGCGCCGGTGATGGCATCGTCCTTCTTGCTGAACTGGTAGATCGCGTTGTGCTGCAGCACGGAGATGTAGTAGTAGTCACCCGCACGCGGGTAGAGGAACTGCTCCGCCGCACCGTGCAGGTTGATTTCCTTGTCAACGGTCTGGTTGATGTAGTCGTAGATCGTCAGGTACTCGCTCTTGGCATCCAGCAGGTAGATCCGGTCACCGCTGTCGCTGACCGCGATCTTGTGGGTGATCTGCAGGTCGCGTACGCGCCACATGCGCCTGGGCTTCGTGGGATCCGCAGTGCTGCGTTCCACCATGCTCAGCACGTCGAAGCCGCCGGCCTCACCCGTGGTCTTGGAGCCCGTGATCACCGCCACCTCGCGGTCATCGGGGAAGGTTCCGATGCCCTGGGGCACACCGTCCACCTCGACGCTCTCCTGCTTGAGGTAGGTCGCGGTGTCCACCTTGGTGAACTTGTTGACGACGTCCACCACGTTGAAGATGTAGGCGCTGGCACCGTCGCGGGAGAAGGTCAGTCCGCGCAGGCCATCGGCCACCTGGAACTTCTTCTCGGCCACGCCGTCGTGCGGGTTGTAGATCACCACCTGGTCAGGTGTGTGGTTCAGCACCCAGATCCGCGTGCCGCTGTCGGGCTTGCGGCGCAGGAACAGGAAGATGAACAGCAGCATGCAGAACAGCGCGATGCCCAGCACCAGGGCACTGCCGATCATGTAGCCGGCACTGCGGGGCCTGACCCGTTCCCCGATCAGCTGTCCCTCTGCACCACCTCTGCCCGTGCTGCTGGCTTCAATGCTCATGTTCCGTCCGATTATAGGATCTGACGCAGCCCCGCCGGGAAAGTTACTCCTCCTCCATCCTGCGGGCGCGGTCGCGCCGTTCCAGCATCGCCTGCTTGATCTGGCGCGCATATTCCCACTGGGTCTTCTCCTCATCGCTTTCGACGGGAATCAGCGGCAGTCCGACCGGACGGAAATTCGCATCCATGGTGACCATCGTGAAGTAGCCCTCGCAGCAGAAGTGCCGGTCGCCACTGGAGATGTCATTGCCCCAGACCTGGACCCGCGCCATGCAGCTGGACTTGCCGACATAGACCACATGCGCGCTGATCTGCACCATCTGGCCCTGCCTGAGCGGGGTGAGGAACTGGATCGCATCAATGCTCGCGGTCACGGCCGGCCGGCGCGCCCAGCGGCTGACGACGATCCCCGCCGCCTTGTCCATCAGCGCCACCACGGCTCCGCCGAACATCGTGTGCATCGGGTTGAGGTCCTGCGGGAAGACCACCTCAAAGGTCTCGAGGGGTTCAGCCCTGCGCGTTTCTCTCTGCTTTTCACTGGCCATGATCAGGAGAGATTATAGGCGCTCCGGTTAAGCAATGATTTGCGCGGGCCGCTTTCCAGCGCTACAATCGTGCGGTCTTTACCACCCAGGAGAGGAAGCATGAAGATCGTGAAATTGACCATTCTGGCCCTGGCAGTGCTTGTGCTGGGGGTCAACCTCAGCAGCTGCTCCATCCCCGGCACCTCGGGCCACGGCCGCTACAAGACTGAGCTGCTGTCGTCGCTGTCCGGAATCGAGAACGACATCAACACCAAGGGCGAGATCTCCGATACGAGCCTCGGCAAGCTTGAGAACGTGCTGAGCAAGTGGGAGGAGGAGTTCGGCAAGAAGGGTTCCTACATCCGTGCCAAGGAAATCCTCGAACTGGCCAGGAAGAGCAACGCCGGCGAGGATACCTTCAACAACAACCAGAGCATCAAGGTCACCGCGGAGTCAGTGCGCTCCTACATGCAGACGGAAACCGACTAGCTCCCGGACAACACGCATACGGATACGGCGGGTACGCGGCTGACGCGGCCCGCCGTTGCTTTTTCTGCCGGAGCGCAGATGGGAGCGACATCCGTTAGAATCTGCAGTCCATGGACAGTATTGCAAGCCAGCCCCAGTCAGCATTCGAACGCCTGATCCGCCCGCAGCTGCTCAGCGTGCAGAAGCCCGCCAGCTACATCGGCGAGGAACTCGGCCAGATCCGCAAGGACTGGGACTCGGTGGATTTCAGATTCTGCTACGTCTTCCCGGACCTCTACGAGCTCGGCATGAGCTACCACGGCCGGGAGATCATCTACCAGCACATCAACGCCAGGGAGGACTGCCTCTGCGAGCGCAGCTTCGTGCCCGGGCGCGACATGCAGGAGCTGATGCGCAGCGAGGGCGTGGAGCTCTGGAGCCTCGAGAACAAGCGCAGCCTGCGCGAGTTCGACGCGATCGGGATCAGCTTCACCTTCGAGATGGCCTACCCCTCCGGACTGCTGGTGCTCGACCTGGCCGGGATTCCGCTGCGCAGCCTGGACCGCTCTGACGACGACCCGATCGTGATCGCCGGCGGGCAGTGCATGTGCAACGCCGAGCCGATCGCGCCCTTCTTCGACGTGGTTGTCAACGGCGAGGGTGAGAGCATCCTCGATGAAATCATCGACAGCCTGCAGGCCACCAAGGGCCTGCCGCGCGCGGAGCGCCTGTTCGCCCTGCGCGAGATCGAGGGCGTCTACCTGCCGCGCTTCTACGACTGTGAATATGACGAGGCGGGGAAGCACCTGCGCACCCGCCCCAACCGCGAGGGCATGCCGCTGCGCGTCAAGCGCGGCTATGCGAAGGACTTCGCGATGAGCATGCCGCCGCTCAACCCGGTGCAGAGCTACGTGGAGATCCCGAGCGACAAGGTCTACCTCGAGGTGATGCGCGGCTGCCCGCAGGGTTGCCGCTTCTGCCAGGCCGGCTACATCACGCGCCCGGCGCGGGCCCGCACCGTGGAGGATCTGACGAAGGCCGCCGTCGAGCTGATCAACAAGACGGGCAGCGATGAAGTGGCGCTGATGTCACTGTCAACGCTGGACCATCCGCAGGTCTACCAGCTCGTGGAGAGCGTCAAGGCCGCGCTGCCCGAGGACGTGGGCGTGGCCCTGCCCAGCCTGCGCGCCGACCGCATGTCGGCGGAGCTGTCCGTGATGATGCGCCGCCCGCGTGAGACCTCGCTCACGATCGCGATCGAAGCCGGCAGTGATGCCGCGCGCCGCGCGATCCGCAAGGGCGTCAGCGAGGAGGATGTGCTCTACACCTTCGACCTGCTGATGCAGGCCGGCTGGCACAAGTTCAAGCTGTACTTCATGATGGGCTTCGCCGGCGAGCCGATGGAGGCTATGGATGAGATCGCCGAGCTCGTTGGCAAGATCTTCGACATGGCGAAGGAGAAGGGGCATCGCCGCCCCAGGTTGACAATCTCCTGCTCGGTGCTGATCCCGAAACCGCATACGCCGCTGCAGTGGCAGGGCATGGAGCGCACGGCGGTCACGCGCGAGAAGCAGGCGCGCCTGCTGGACCTGCTGAAGCGCTACGGCCGACAGTGCATCTTCAAGTACCACGACGCCGAGGAGGGCGTGGTGGAGACGCTGCTGTCACGCGGCGGACGCGAGGTGGCCGGCATTATCGAGGAGGCGTTTAAACGCGGGCAGACGCTGCTCTCTGACAACTTCGAGCTGTCAGTCTGGCAGGACATCTGCAGCGAGTGGGGCTTCGATCTCGCGCGCGAGGTGCACGAGGACAAGCAGTACGCGGACACCCTGCCCTGGGACCACATCTCGCGCGGCGTTGGCAAGCGCTACCTCTGGCGCGAGTGGGAGTACTACCACAGTGGCGATGCCAACCCGGCCTGCCATGTGGAGTGCACGAGCTGCGGCATCGGCTGCGCGGCGCCTGTGTTCGACCCGGAATCGCGCGTGGTGCCGGAGGAACTGAAGGAGTACTTCGCCGAGGTGGCGCGCCAGGGCATCGCGGAACAGCGCGGCCTGCGGCCCTTCTCACCGGTGTACCCGGAGGAACTGGACCGGGGAGCTGCGACGCAAGTCGCACAAGGGGAAGATCAACCACAGAGCACACAGAGAGCACAGAGGAATTCACAGGGCGAAGAAGTCTCCCCTGACAACCGTCGCGGCGACTTCCAGTCGCCTGCAGGCACGACCGTGATCAAGCCCCGCGTCAACGTGCAGCGCACGGGCGGCGTGGAGAGCGAAGTGGACGGCGGGGCGTCGAGCAAGCTCGACTGAGGAGCTAGGATCTAGGTTGTCGGGTGTAGCAGGCGAGGGTGTCGGACATAGGTTGTTTGGTGTAGCAGAATTTGATGCCCATGGCATCAACAGGGAAACTCTGGTCATGCGCAGCATGACACCAGCCCTACACCCTACACCCGAGCTCCTACTCCCTCCCAAGGACCGGCGTCGCCCTGCGACGACTGCACGCGTGATGTGACAATGGGGCAAGGTGCCCCGCGAGTGAGATCTCGTTTCTCGCATTCTCTCGGGTGACATCGAAATAGCTCCAGCGGTTATGTTCAACGCTAAGGCGCGAAGACGCGAAGGAGTACGGCGGCCAATCAACGGAGTGTAGCTCTTCAGAGCTACCTGGCCCTGTTGGTCTCCAGACCAACACACCTGATCACCGGGGTGTCGGGAATCGGGTTTCCAGTTTCGGCAGAAGGACGGAGTGGCAGAACACCACGATGCCGAGCCAGGTTCCTGTTCGAAGCAATCCCGGACCGTTCATTCAGCATTCGGAACCTGTGCTTCCCGCCCCTGTTCCCTGTGGAGTGCCGTCACAAGCTGCTCGATTTCCTCTGCATGCTGATAGAAGAGGTCGATGTCGTCCTCAGAGAAATGATCCTCAAGCATCGTCGGATCAGCCTTCACTTCGTCAATCACGAACAGCATGCCTTCCAGTTGGGTCAGGTCTGCCGGACTGTTCATTGTGTCCGGTTCGCACTGAATCACCATGTTAATGTTGTCGCGGAATCGTTCTTCCTGATCAATTTTCCGAATCGCCTTCTGCACCTGGTCAAGTTTCTGTTCATAGCCAGTGGACGCATTGTACCTGGCCTTGAATTCCTCGGTTCTCCTGCAGAATTCAAGAAGTTCCTCCCTGCTCGCCTGGCTGGGATCGAAATCCTCACAGTATCTGGTTAACTCCACGCGCGCTGCAAACTTCTGACTGCCCGATCCGAAGTATCCAAGTACCAGTACCAGGGAGATGCAGGTCAGCAAGGCCGCACCGACGATTGTCACAACCGGCACTGTGCTGCTCTGGCGATGTTTGGCCGCAAACTGGATTGCCGCAAACCCCGTCAGCAGTGCCGCAATTGCCAGCATCAGGTTCAGCAATGGAACAAAGCAGAGCAGAAATGCGAAAACACATAACCAGACGGATGCCTTCTGATAGGAATTGCTTATGTTTTTTTGCGGTGTATCCATGCTTGACCCGTACTCCCACTGGATCAGGGAACTTCTGACCTGCGTGATTATCCCACAGCACCACCAGCACATGGCTCACCCTGCTTACAAGTTCCAATATCCTCCCAAGGACCGGCGTCGCTCTGCGACGACTGCACGCGTGAAGTGACAATGGGGCAAGGTGCCCCGCGTGTGAGATCGCGCGGCTCTCCTCCGCTCGGGTGGCAACGAGCCGGTCCGAAAGGAATTGACAACGCAGAGGCGCAGAGTCGCAGAGCAATTCGGAGGCCGGAATACATTCTGGCTACGCGGCAGCAGTCCGGAGTGTAGCTCATCAGAGCTACATGGCTCTGTTAGTCTCCAGACCAACACACCGCTCCAACCGGCATCCCAGCTCCTACACCCTCACAAGGCAGCAACTCCCGCAGTAGGCGTTACCTGTGCCGCAAGCTTACGCGTCACGCCTGAGTCGGGCACCCTGCTTGACAGTGGCGGCAAGGCGGTCATATCATTGAAGGAGCCAAGCGGCACCGAACAGAACTGGAAGCTGCCTGACGATGTGGGAACCTATGTGTCCCGCGCCAGCTATCAGGATTTCAATACAAGCGCCGCAGTGCTGGTGATTCAACCGCCTAATGGTGGAGGGGTTTAACTATATTGTTACGCATCATAAGGTCTAAAAACGTGTTTATTGATGTTAGGGATGATTTGATATGACAATTTAAGCAAAGGATTTCCAAACTGTTTGATGTAAGATCAGAAAGTCTATGTGATTACATTAGCAATGCAAGGAGTACAAAATGTACATTTCCAGATTTTATATTCAAAATTTTAGAAATTTCCATTTATTAGATGTAAAACTCAATGGAAACACGGTAATTGTTGGGGAAAACAAATGCGGAAAATCTAATCTTATTCACGCTATTCGAATATTGTTAGATTCGTCACTTCCTGACTCAGCTCGAGTATTAAAAAAGGAAGACTTCTGGGATGGGTTGGAAAATCCCATTCAGAGAGGGGAAATTGTACATATATTCGTTGAACTTTCTGATTTCGAAACAAATGCAGATCTTCTTGCTCTTCTTGGCACACACATAATTTCTGCTGAACCAATGATCGCTCGAATTAATTACATTTGGCAACCTAGAGGAGATTTGGAAGAAGAACCTAAAAAGGAATCTGATTTTGAAGGAATCATGTTTGGTAGTGACAGAGTAGAGGATGTCATAAGATCAGACTTTAGGAGAGCACTACAATTTGAGTTCTTTCACGCTCTTAGAGATTGCGAACAAGATCTCGGCAGATGGAGCAGTTCACCACTGCGTCCATTGCTTGATAGGGTCATTTCAGAAATCGAGATCGAAGAATTAGATATCCTTGCCGACAATGTAAATACAGCATCGAACATCATTTCGCAGAACGAACATATTCAAGGATTATCAGATGCAATTAACACGCGTATCTCAAGCACCGTTGGAAACAATCAATCAATTGAAACGCAACTCCGAATCGCTCCAACTGATGCCGATAAGTTGATCAGAAATTTGCGAGTTTACATAGACAGTGGAGTAAGAAGTATTTCTGACGCTAGTCTTGGATCATCGAACATTCTCTATTTAATACTCAAACTATTAGAATCTGAGTACCAAGCGGAAGATGGCAACAGACACCATACAACTATCGCAATTGAGGAACCTGAAGCTCACCTACATCCTAATTTACAACGACTAGTGTTCAGACATTTTCTTGCAAATCAAATCACTACTGATGATGACGAGCAAATGAGAAGTTCTGTTATTCTACTTACTACCCATTCTCCACATATTGCAAGCGTAACTCCAATTGCAAATTTCTTGCAACTCAGATATGACAATTCAGAAAACCAAACAAAAGCAGTTTCGACCGCATCATTGTCTCTCAATGATGAAGAAACTGCAGATATCGAACGGTATCTTGATGTAAACAGAGGGGAAATTTTATTCTGCCGAGGCGTTATCCTGGTTGAAGGAGAAGCCGAAAAATATCTGATGCCTGTTATCGCAGAATTACACAACATATCGTTGGAACAACTAGGCATCGTTGTATGTTCAGTATCTGGCACACACTTTCTCAGTTATTTAAAATTCCTGCACAAGAAGAATGGACTGGGAATTCCATGTTCTGTCATTACTGATTTCGATCCTAGAGAGAACGCAGATCCGCTTGTTTACAGTCGCTTAAGGAATTCAATACTTCCTGCTTTTGGTTCTCCTGAAAGAATTGCAAGTATAGACAATGACCGTCTAATACGGATTGCTAACAAGCTTGGTGTATTTGTAAACAATCATACTCTCGAGGTTGACTTGTTTCAATCAGGCTTAGAGGAAGAATTTTTTAATGTAGCAAGAGAATTATATACAAACGGTGCTGCAATCAATCGGATGAATACTTGGAGGAACAATCCAGGCACCTTAAACAGTTCTCAATTTATTGGGGACTTATCCGAGATCGGAAAGGGAAGATTTGCTCAGAGATTGTCTATAGAAATGAATAACCGAAAATCACAAGCATGTCCAGACTATCTATTGGATGCTATTAATTATGTCACAAGAAATTTCAACTCATAGACAAAGGTCCTATTTAATCGCGCGCGAAGATTTGAGGTCAAATCCAGGGCAATGGTCAGCATACGAATCAAAGGGAAACTGCGTCATACTAGCAGGACCAGGTAGCGGAAAAACGAAAACACTTACTGTTAAAATAGCTAGAGTTCTCAATGAAGATGTTAAATACCCCCGAGGAGTTGCTTGCATCACATATAGCAAGGAATGTGCAAGGGAGTTAAAACAGAGATTGGCTGGCTTAGGAATTAGCAGTGACAGTAGATTATTCATCGGCACTGTACATTCTTTTTGTTACACGAACATCATTATTCCATTTGCAAGAGCTGCCGGAATAAACAAGGACTATCCCATACAAGTAGCGTCAATATCTGAGTGTTTAGAATATCAGCAAGAAGCATTGGATCACTATAATATCAATGAACGATTTTTCCCAAGATTTTCTGATTATAGGAAAATGCATACCGATAGAACTAGCGAGAATTGGATCAACGATGATCCGCAAGCAGTTTCTGTTATTGAATATTACGAGAATCGTCTCGATGAAAATTCACTTATAGATTTTGATGGTATAGTACTACTAGGATTGCATTTAGTAAAGAATCATACTTGGATTAGATCAGTGTTGAGCGCAAAGTTTCCAGTAATGTTTATTGATGAATATCAGGATTTGGGAACAGCGTTGGATGAAATGGTTAGAATTCTTTGTTTTGAATCAAACATACGAATTATTGCAGTCGGGGATCCTGATCAATCAATATATGGTTTCCAAGGAGCCGAGCCCCAGCTTTTGTTAGATCTCGCCAACCAAGCGGGAGTAGAAACAATTCGATTAACACTAAACTATAGGTGCGGAAGTCAAATTATTAGAGCATCTACTTCGGCTCTCCAAGAAGAGCGAGAGTACACCTCAACGACCGCTGAACCAGGTACAGTTTTTGTAATGAACTATGATCAAGGACTTTCTCATCAGGCGGATCAGATATGTGAGTCAATTATTCCTGATCTATTGGCGCGTGGCGTTGCAACAAACTTAGGTGACATTGCTATATTGTATCGCAATGCCAGTATTGGAGATGTTATTGCGTCACGAGTTAATAGAACTGGCTGGAATTATATCCGAGTTGACAACAATAATCCTTATCAGGCTACTCCATTGACATATTGGCTAGAAGATTGTGCAAACTGGTGTGCCGGTGGTTGGAGAGCAGGATATCCTGACTTAATAGATTTAATTTTTAAATGGCAAAATTTTAACATTAGAATTACAAGAGAAAAATCAAAAAACATTCTTGGCAGCGAACTTGTACGGTTTCTATATTTAAATCGAGATGCAGAATTGTCATTGAACGTATGGTTGATGCGATTCATGGAGAATGGTCTAAGGTCAGCATTAGATAACGAGATACTATTGCGAGATGATCAAACAGCAGTTGATCGCCTTATATTCATTACGTCTGATGGTCAAGTTTATTCTCCATTCACAGTCGGTTACTTTGGTGGATTAGGTGGATCCATTGATTACTTAAATTTATCAACTCTGCATAGTAGCAAGGGACTAGAGTACCAGGTTGTAATCATCATGGGATTAGAAAACGGTATAATTCCTTACTATAGTGATAATGAAGTCCAACGCAGGGAATCAAGAAGACTGTTCTATGTGGGGTTAACTAGAGCAAAAAGAGAAGTATATTTACTTTATTCTGGTTGGTATATAGACAGTCTCCATAGACGTTGGAACAAAGGTAGGTCACCGTTTATTGATCAGGTGTTGAATGCTTTAGACTGAGATGTTTCTTTGCTCAGTTTAGAAATATGTGGGCAAGATTGTTGTCTCCCCCCTACCGGCACCTGAGATGAGGGTAGAAAGTTACTGGTTGCTGGACCAGAGCAGCTTCATCCCAACATTAGTGCCTGACTCGCGTCCGGACCTCCGCGCCGAGCTTACGCCGGACATCCTAGCCTGACTGACATCAGGCCTCCGCACCCCGGATGAAGCAGGAGCTCCGCGCCTGGCTTTCGCCGGAGCTACATTGTCCGGTTTGCACCGGACCTCCCCCCTCCTACCGCACCACCGCCGGCACCGGCAGGCCCGTTGCCCCCTGCTTCTCCTCGGCCAGGCCCTTGATCACTTCGCGGCTCTTCACCACCAGCACATTGCTCACGCTGCGTTCGCTCGATTCCGCGATGTTCAGCAGCTGCCCCGCCACCACCATCGCCGAGCTGCCGCCGCCGTCGAGGTTCATCGCCACCACCGCACCTTCGTCGATCAGGATCTGCGCCAGCGCCTCGAGCGTCACCCCGCCGAAGCCCTGGCTCTCGACCTCCTTGACAACGGCGATCAGGAGCTGCCCCGAGGGCGTGAGCGCCACCGCCGTGCGGCTGCGCTCGCTCTTCGAGATGTCGGCCTGCACGCTGTCCTCCGCCGTGGTGATGTAGACCTTCCCCCCCTCCACGAGCATCGGCGCCCCGCCGATCGCGGAGCGCGCGGGCACCACGTTGCCGGCCTTGTCGGTGATCACGGTCTGCAGCTTCACGTCGTCACCCTTGCGGATGTTGCGCAGCGGGTTGACCTCGGGCATGATGTCGCTGGCAACCAGCAGCTGCCCGGCCCCGAGCGTGATCCCGGCGGTGCTGGTGTCGAGGTAGCGCATCGCGCCGTTCTCCAGCATGAAGTAGAAGATCCCGCTCTGGGGCAGGCTGTCCAGCGGGTAGCGCGCATCGTAGACCATCACCTTGCCGCTGACGTAGGGGTAGTTCTTGGCCGAGATCGGGATGCGGGCCTCGGGGCCCACGAGCGCGGTCTCGATGTTGTAGCGGCCGATGGCAACCTGCCCGCTCTCGCTGACGATCAGCATCGGGCGCGTGGGGTAGACCCCGGTGGCGCGGATCAGGCCGTCCTCGATCAGCGTGGAGAGGTGCTCGCCGGCGCGTCCGAAGAAGCCGCCGTTGACAACTACCTCCGCGCCCTCGCGCCGTGCGAAGCTGGAGGGGGCGCGCTTGCGCGTCGTGCCGTCATAGCGGTCGGCGGCGGCGGAGAAGATGTCAACCGCCTGCGAGGGGTCGATGCGCACGAGGTAGAGCGTGAAGTTGCGGTCGCGGTAGGTGCTGTTCTTCTCGGTGAGGCTGATCCCGTCCGCGAGCTGCGTGACCTGCTCGGAGCGCGCCGCGGTCGGGAAACGCAGGAACCAGGAGTTGCCATCGTAGCGCAGGAAGGGCCGGCTGTACTGGTTGAGGTAGAAGCCCAGCGCGAGGTTGCCGTTGTTGGCAAACACGCTGACGCGGGTCAGGAGCTTGTGGTTGATGGTGCCCAGCTCCTCGACGCGCGTGGCCGGCAGGCTGGAGCCGCAGCCCTCGATGGTCAGCAGGTAGCGGTCCGGGTCGTAGCGGAAGCTCTCCGCAAGCTGCTTCGGGCGGCTGTCGAAGGCCAGCTCGACCTCGATGTGGTAGCCGCTGCGGTTGACGTTGACGGCGGTCAGGCTGGCGGCTGTGGCAGCGGCGGGCCGCAGGCAGGCCGCGGCGAGCGCGGTGGCGATGATGAGTGGCAGCCGCAGGCCGGGCCGCGCCGTGAGTGCGTGCATGAGCGTCCTGAAAGAGAGATGCATATCGATGTTACCGGTCCCACTCCAGCATGAATAATGATCGTAGCAGGGGAGCGGGTGATAAAGCGTGAACTGCGTTTGCGGGTTGCGGCAGGAGCCGCACGGCGCCCCGATATACTTGTCCCGTGACAGAACAGACACCGCAGCATGACCCCCATGATCAGCCCTTCGCCGATGAATCAGCGGAGGTCCAGGCCCTCTTCGAGCGCGCCCGCGCGCTGCTGGAACAGGGCGACAGTGCCGCGCTGATCGGGCTCACCGATGAGCTGCTGGGGCTCGGCACGCAGCACAGCGACGACGTGGTCTACATGCTGCGCGGCGATGCCTTCTTCGACCAGCGCCGCGTGCTGGACGCGATCCAGTGCTACCAGCAGTGCATCGCCAGCGGTGCGCTGGAGTTCGCCGTGGCCTGGTTCAAGCTGGGCAGCGCCTTCGCCGCCGGCCGGCAGTATGAGGAGGCCGCGCTGGCCTTCTCGCGCGCGGCACTGCTGGAGCCCGAGCACTGGCTGCACCGCCTGCACCAGGGGATAGCACTGCTGGAGCATGGCAGCCTGGATGAGGCGGAGGCGATGCTCACCTGGGTGGTGCAGGCCACGCATGGCCAGAAGGGCAACTACCCGCTGGCCTGGCTGCTCTACCGGCGCGCGGCCTCCGGGCACTGCAGCGAGGGCGGGACCACCGATGCCTCGCGCGGGCTGCTGGCCCTGCGTGACAGCGTGGCGGCGGGCGAGCTCGGGCCGGAGGAGAGCGCGGACTTCCCCTGGTGGCACTGCTGGATCAACCCGGCCTTTGACAGCGCCAAGGGTGACAACCTGCTGGCCCCGCCGCAGGACACGCGCTGGGCCGCGCTTGTCAACTGGCCGCGCGAGGGCAGCGAGTACAAGAAGCTGCGCGATGTGCTGATTGACTACCCGGAGTGGGAGTAGCCTGGCAGGGACCCCTGCTGAGGACATGGTAGCTGGGTTGTAGGGCGTAGCGGAGGCCAGACTTCAGTCTGGCAATCAGTGGTCTGTAGTCAGTGGTCAGTGGTCTGTTGTCTGTAGCGGCGGCTTCCAGCCGCCGGACATCAGTGATCCGTGAACAGTAAACAGTGAAGCGTCTGAGCCGCGCAGCCGCGCGTGCAGGAGCGTGATTGCCACAATGGTTTTATTGGCGCAGAGCCGCAGAGGGAAAACGGAGACACTGAGAAGAATAAAGGTAGCCGGGCGTTTACGCCAGGAGAAACTCCAAGTAGTTAGTGAGTAAGTTCTTAGTTCCTAGTCTGATACCGCAACTCCTCGTCCCTGACACTAAGCACTCAGAACTAACAACTGACAACTTTCTCCACAACAGCCGAGAACGGAGTGTCGGTCTCAAGACCGACAGGGCCCTGTGGCTCTTGAAGAGCCACACACCGGTTTCCCTTGCCGGCTCATGCATGCAATCGCCGGTCTACATTCTGCGCAGGATGTCGGGAATCCAGTTCCCTCCATTCCTGCAAGCAGATCAATCAGTCGACAGCTTGCGCAGGAACTCTCAGGACTGGTTTCTCATTCTGCCTTCTGCCTATTGCCTTTAGCCCGGCTAAAGCCGGACCTCCTCTCCCCGATCCCCGAAACCCGAATCCCGATCCCCGGTCCCTGCTGCCTTCTGCCCCCTGCCCATTGCCGGACTGACATCCTGCCTCCGCATCCCGGCTGAAGCCGGGCCTCCGTTGCCCGGTTTGCACCGGGCCTCCGCCTCAGCTCCCATTTCCCTACGATTTCCGACACTGACCGAGGATCGGCGGTATGATTACAATATCGTGAATACATTCACGACTTAATGAGATCCGTCTCATGGGAGGCTTTCCATGTCTGCGATGCACATTTCGCATCCGCCAGGCAGGATCCGGCCCCCGGCCGCTCCCCTGCCTCTGTTCCGCAGTCTGGCAATGCTCCAGGCTGACATGCTGGCTCTGACGGTCCTTTGCATCCTGGCCATCCTGCTGAGCGCCTGCTCCGCAGGTCCGGGCCCGGAGATCATGCTGACTGACGACGACAGCGCACTGCAGGAAGTTGCCAATGCGGAGACTCCTGCCGGAGTTGACAATACCCTGTTTGCGGAACTGCGCGCCGAGCTGGAACGCGTGCTCGGCACGCGTGAGACCCTGCGAGCCCCCGAGGGCAGCTCGAACGAGATCCACGACCTGCTGCTCAGCGGCTCTGACATCTCGGGCTGGGAGCTGAGCTGGAGCTACTGCTGCACCGGTGACTATGACCTGAACGGCGAGGTCAACATCTCCGACCTGACCCCCATCGGCCTGCACTACCGGGCGCGCTTCGGTGACCCGGAGTGGCACCAGGCGCGGCTGGCGGATGGCGATGGCAACGGTGAGCTGAACATCGCCGACGTGACCCCGATCGGGATCCACTACGGCACGAGCGTGGGCGGCTTCCACATCTACGGTGCCGACGACCCCGCCGGACCCTGGCAGCTGATCGGGCAGTTCGAGCCGGAACGCGCCCAGCTGGCCGCGCGCCTGCGCTACACGCTGCAGCAGCGCGAGCACAACTGGTACCAGGTGCGCCCGCATGACCGGACCGACAACGAGGGTGAGCCCGGCGACTGCATGCTGCACTGCACACCGGCACTGCTGCAGCAGAATGCTGCAACCGAGACGGCCAATGTCCAGCTCGGCCCGGCGGGGGGCAGCATCAGCGGCCCGGATGCCGGCTTCGGGGCCGTGCAGTTCAGCATCCCCGCCGGAGCACTCGCGGCTGAGGTCGGGATCAGCGTTGGCAGCATTGATGGCACGGTGCAGCTCGCAGGCGCTGCACTCGGCGGGCAGCTGTTCTACATCAGGGCTGAGACCGCGACCGAGCTGGCGCAGCCGCTGATCGTACGTGCATATTTCGACCCGCAGGATGCGGTGGTGGCCGGACTGATGCAGGCCCGCCTGGACGGGCGGCTTGTCCAGCTCAACACGGTGGGCATGGATCTCGAGCAGGGCTGGGTCGAGGCGGAGCTCTATACCCTCTATCCGCCGGCTCCGGCGCACAGCGCGGCTGCCTCCCCGGAGTTTGACTGGCAACCCTCCGGGACGCTCGGGGCGGCGATCTGGCTGGTCAGGGAGTACCAGCACGACCTCTTCGAGGATGAGCGCTTCCGCTACAGCAGCGGCTTTGACCCGGCGGTTGACTACTTCAGCACGGCGGCCCCCGGCGAGGAGGAACAGCGTGGCAACCTCGGGCGGCTGATGTTCGCGGCCTGGTACTTCAACAGCTACGCCGCAGGCATGGGTCCGCTGGCGACACGCTTCAACGATCCGCAGGTGCAGGCGAAGATCGCCAGCCGGGCCTGCACTTCCTTCCTGATCGGCTTTGATGAGCGCTTCCTCCGGGTGCCCTACCCCTCGCGCACGGCGGCGCTTG
The DNA here is from genome assembly GCA_020440605.1 of bacterium. Classification (GTDB taxonomy): domain Bacteria; phylum 4484-113; class 4484-113; order 4484-113; family JAFGCY01; genus JAHEFU01. Next base: position 246,036 of record JAGRNT010000001.1, read on the forward strand.
AGCAGATCAAACTGGCAATGCGCCGCAGCGGCGGCCCGGTGCCCATGGCCCTGCTGGCACCGGACTGGGAAGCCGTGCCCTGCCTGGCGATCAGCTATTCGGGTTCCACGCTGCGGCTGGTCGATGCCCGCAGTCCGCATGCGGTGAAGAGCTTCGACATTGAGGAGGATGCCACGCCCTTCCGGATGATCGGTGACGGCTCGATCGCGATGTACGAGAACTTCGAGAACATCCTGCTGGATGCCACGGCCGAGCCGCCCTTCGGCGGCTATGAGGCGGCAAGTGTCAACATCACGAGCCCGGAGGCCGGGCAGCGCATCGAGGAGCAGCAGGTGCAGCTGACTGGTTATGTGGACAGCACATACCTGCTCGTGGACGAAATCCTCTTCTGGAACACCTCCCTGCCACTGCAGTCGATGCAGGGCACGGACGTGGCAGTCAGCGGGGACTTCAGCCTGACACTGGCGCTGCAGCCCGGTGTGAATGAGTTCGTGGTGATCACGCGCTCGCAGACCACGAACGGCCTGACCAGCCGGCCCTACAGGGTGACGGTTGCCAACAACCTGGAGAACCCCGGCAGCTTCTGGCTGCTGCAGGGTGAGGAACCGCTGCCCGAGGGCCAGCTGCGCTTCAGCGTTGAATGGGAGGGCCGCTACGAGAGCAACACCGTGGCCCAGAACTATGAGTACAAGCCCTATCTGGCAATTGACAACGACACCGGCAACTACTGGCTGAGCTACGGCAGCCGCGGCAGCCTGGAGAACGAGCCGCATGCGCTGTGGGAGGACCGCACGCAGTATGACAGCGAGGGCAGGGCCCGCAGCGGGCGGATCGTGATCACGGTGGCGGATGTGCGGCCCGGGACTTACAGCATCCTGCTGGATGCACCGGTGCTGTCACTGAACGTGATCCGCGTGACGGAGATCAGCGTCGCCGGTCCCACGGGCGGGACGTACGTGATGCAGAACGGCGTGGCGGCTGCCAACCAGCGCTGGCACGGCCTGAGCTACAGCACGGATGGCAACACGGTGACGGTGGAGGACACGGCCTACAGCCTGGGCGGAATCTAGGGAGTGGGCAGTTGGCAGTGGAGCGTGAGACTGGCGTTCTGCTGCCGCCGAGGGAGTCAATGAGTCACGCGGTCAGGAAGTCAGCAAACTCCGATTGGGATGTCACATGATTGACTCCTGGTCTGCGTGACGCTCACGGCCGCCGGCCGGATTGAGATCCCCGCCCAGGGTGATCTGGCCGGCGGCATTCGGGAGCTCAGGCATCGGTTGGCAACGGTGATAAGTTCCGCGGAGCACCTCCCGCAGCGGACACCCGAGCAAGCATCCAGAGTAATCCCGATATCAGCGTGGCCTGGACAATCAGACTGCCGATGTCCAGTGCGTAGAGCCCGCCCAGTTCAAGCGCTTGGGGATTCGCGACGGTGTTGTGCCCGGTGAGATCCGTGGAGAGCAGCTGCAGCCTGAAGGAGATGAACCTGTCCAGTTTCCCGATCAAGAGGTCCGCCAGTACGCATAGTGCCGCGCAGCGCAGGATTCCGAGCCTGTCAACAAGCAGTGACAGGCCGAGCATGATCAGCACCAGGATGACAATGTTCAGCCAGTTGACAACAAGCAGCAGGAACTGACTCAGACCGGCATGGAATACTCCGAACGAAGCGATGCCCTGCTTGATTCCAATCGGTGTGTAGTACAGCAAACCGATCAGAATTGATGGCAGGATCAGAAGGCCCACGAGATGCCATATGGAACTGATTTCCGCGCGGTACCGTCTGAGGAGACCGGCCTGTCCGCCGGGATTGTCAGTGCCAGCTCCGCCTGCGCCGAGGAATCTGATCCTGTCGAGCGCCAGGTAGCAGCTGAGTCCCAGCAGCAGGTACCAGGTAAATACGTTGAATTCCAGCTGGAATCCAATCAGGCTGCCGAACACTTCCTCGCTGACCCGGCCTTGCTTCGTGAGGTGATTGAGGGCGGGCATGATCACGAAAGAAGACAGAATGCCAAGTCCCTGCAGGATCCAACCCCAGAGCATCGGCCTGCGGCGCAGCCTAGCCCAGGCATGTTGAAGTTGCTTACTGTCCGAATCCCCCATGCTGTCCATGTAGGGATTGTAACGCAGTGTGGCAGTGCACTGTGCCCAGACAAGCTGCGCAGCTCCGACTTGCCATTGGAGTAATCACTACGCCCTACAACCTATGTCCTACATCCTATAATTCCCCCATGTCAGATACACAGCTCTGGAGCGATTCCACCGACTACATGGAGGGCCTGCTGGCCCCCGCCGACCCCGTGCTGGACGCGGTGCAGCAGGCCGCCGATGACGCCGGGCTGCCGCGGATCAGCCTCGACCCGCTGCAGGCGCGCATGCTGCAGATCCTCGCCGGCGCGATCGGCGCGCGGCGCATCCTCGAGGTCGGCACGCTCGCGGGTTACAGCGGGATCCACCTGGCACGCGCCCTGCCGGCGGACGGCAGGCTCGTCACGCTGGAGATTGACGACCTCCACGCTGATGTGGCGCTTGCCAATTTCGGGCGCGCGGGACTCGCCGGGCGCGTGGAGCTGCGGCGCGGTGCCGCGCTGGACAGCATGGCAGCACTGGAGGCTGAGGGCTGCGAGCCCTTTGACATGGCCTTCATCGACGCCGACAAGCTGAACAATGTCAACTACCTGAACTGGGCCGTGGCCCACAGCAGGCCCGGGGCGCTGATCGTGATTGACAACGTGGTGCGCGGCGGCCAGGTGGCGACGGGCAGCGATGAGGACCCGAGCGTGGCCGGGACGCGGGCCGCGCTGCGCATGGCTGCGGAGGACGGGCGGCTGGAGGCCACGGTGCTGCAGACGGTGGGCCGCAAGAACTTCGACGGCCTGTGCTTCATCAGGGTGAGGAGTGGTCAGTGAAGCGTGAAGCGTGAACAGTGAAGAGTGAAGCGTGAAGAGTGAAGCGTGAACAGTAAAGAGTGAAGAGTGATTACTGTCTACTGTTCACTGTTTACTGTTCACTGTTTACTGATTACTGTTTACTGATTACTGTTTACTGCCCACTGATCAGCCGCGCTGCTGGAGCTGGGCCGCCAGGCGCTGCAGCATTCCGTTGAGCTGCGGCTGGTTCAGCGCGGCGATCTCGCTCATGATCCGTCCGGCCTCGGCGCGCTGCCCGGTGACGACCATCGCCTGCAGCAGGTTGAAGCCCACGTTCGGGCCATGCTGCTTCAGCTCATAGACCGGCAGCGCCAGCTCGAGCATCTCGGCGGCCAGCCCGGCGCGGCCCATGATCCCGGTCACTGCCAGGAGCGATTCCGCCGGACGCTCCTTGCCGGCCTCGATCGCCTCGGCGAGCGTCAGGAGCGCACTGCCCTTCGCCTCATCACGCAGGTCGACCTCCGCCAGGCGTACGCGCGCCATGTAGGCCCCGGGTAGTTCCGCGACCTTCTCCAGCGCATCCACGTAGGCATCCTCGCCACCCTGGCGGCCGGCGATCCCGGCATACCAGTACAGCGCATTCTCCATGTTCGGTTCCAGCTCCAGCGCCTGCCACAGCAGCTCGCTGACGGAGGGGTCGGCCTCGCTGCCGGCCTTCTGCGCGGCGATCTGCGCGCGGTTGACAAGCAGCACCGCCGCCTGGCCATGCTGCTTCTCATACTCATCGAGGATCCGGGCGGCGTTGTCAGGTGCGCCGTTGTGGATCAGGCTCTGGCTGAAGAGCGCCGTCCCGCGCAGCGGGTCAGTGTCAATCTCATGCAGGCGCTTCGCAGCCTCCAGCACCTCGCGGAACATCCGCTGCGAGAAGCCATCCATGATCAGGTTGGCAAGCACGGGCGGCTCGTCCCAGGCGGCCTTCAGGTTGTCAGGCAGGATCTCCGTACGCCAGACCTCGCGCTCCACCTTGAGCGGCAGGCCGTTGCCAAGCCGCAGCGTGATCCTGTCATCCTGCTCGGGCTGTACGTTGTCCATCACTGCTCCCCGCCTTCGGCATTGTCAGCGCTGCCGGCTTCCCCGGCCTCATCCTCCATCCCCGCCGCCGCATTGAACATCTGCCACCAGGGCTTCATGCGGCGCTCCTCCTGCTTGTCCATCGTGTCCAGGTATTCATTGAACTGCGGGTTGTTCAGGGCGCGGATCGGCTTGACGATCTGGCGCGCGTCGCTGTGGCGCCCGGCATCCGTCATGGCCTGCGCCAGGTTCATGCCGACGTAGGGCCCGTGCTTCTGGAAGTTGTAGACCGGGCCGAGCATGTCGATCATCTCATCGGTGAGGTGGTAGTGCGCCAGCGCAGAGCTGATCCCGAGCAGGATGTTGCCATCGCGCTTCGCGAGCTCAAGGATCGAGCCGTAGAGCTCGAGCGCGGCCTCGTTGTCACCCTCCTCGAGCAGCACCCCGCCGAGGCGGATCTGCGGCAGGAAGCTCCCGGGCATTTCACAGGCCTCGCGCAGCCGGGCCTTGAGGCCATCCACGCCGTCCTGCTTCTTCCCGTCCAGGGCGTACCAGTGCAGGGTGTTCTCATGGTTGGGGTTGAGCGTCAGCGCTTCGCGCAGCTCCGCCGTGACATCCGCCTGCGGGTCACGCGCCACCTTGAGCTTGGCCTTGCCGGAGAGCATGTTCGTCGTCGGCCCCGCCACGTCGATGAACTGGTCAATCAGCTCCTCGCATTCATCGAGCTTGCCGAGCCGCAGCAGCACATGCGCGAGCATGCTCGTGCCGCGCTCGAGGTTGCGGTCGATCTCCTGCAGGTGCCAGGCCGCCTCCTCCACCTCGGCGTGGAAGCCGCCCGCCACCGCCTGCTGCAGCAGCGCGAACAGCGCGTCGGCGTCCTTCCAGTGCAGCTTCACGTTCTGCGGGATCACATGCCTGGCCCACTGCTCGCGGGAGAAGCGCACGCGCTGGCCCTTGTCATTGAAGGCATAGAGGAACTGTTCCTGCTGCGCCGGGTTCTGTTGTGTCTGATCTGTCATGGGAGTCTCGCTTGATTGCGGATAGAACCTTACCAGCAACCACGCGCTTTTGCCATCGGCGGGCCGCAAAGCGGGGCCGCTCTGCCGCGCTCTGTACCGCACAGTGCATTCAGCTTGCTAGAATAGTCGGACTTCAGGACCGGTGGAAACATGAGCGCTAGTGACAGTCTGTTCCTCATTCCCTTCACGGATGAGCACGAGATGGTGCGGGAGACCGTGCGTGGCCTGGTCAGCGACCGCATCGCGCCGCGCGCGGTGAGCGTTGACGAGCACCACACCTTCCCGCATGAGGCGATGCAGGAGCTGGCCGAGCTCGACCTGCTGGGGATCTACGTCCCCGAGGAATTCGGCGGGGCCGGGATGGACTTCACCTCATACATCATCACGATGGAGGAACTGGGCCGCGGCTGCGGCTCGACGGCGCTGACCTACACCGCGCATACCGGACTGTGCATCACCCCGATCATGATCCTCGCGAGCGATGAGCAGAAGCAGCGCTGGCTGCCGGAGCTCTGCAGCGGGAAGAAGTACGGCTGCTTCGGGCTCTCCGAGCCGGGCAGCGGCACGGATGCCGGCTCGCTGACGACCACTGCCGTGCGTGATGGCGACGAGTTCGTGATCAACGGCACGAAGATGTGGATCACCAACGGCAAGTATGCCGGCTACATGGTCACGACCTGCAAGACGGACCCCTCCCAGGGCCGCGGGCGCGGGATCAGCTCGATCGTGGTGCCGATGGAAACGGCCGGCGTGAGCGTGATCAAGGAGGAGGACAAGCTCGGGCTGCGCGGCAGCAGCACGGCGCAGGTCTTCCTCGACAATGTGCGGGTGCCGGCGGAGAACCTGATCGGTGAATGGAACGACGGCTTCGGGGCCTTCATGAAGACGCTGGAAGGCGGGCGCATCGCGATCGCCGCGATGGCGCTGGGCCTGGCGCAGAGCGCGTATGAGCGCAGCCTGGAATATGCCACGCAGCGCGAGACCTTCGGCAAGCCGCTCGGCGCACATCAGACGATCCAGAACTACCTCGTGGACATGGCGACCAGGATCGAGGCCTCGCGCCTGCTGGTCTACCGTGCGGCCTTCCTGAAGGATGCGGGGCGGCCCTTCGCCAAGGAGGCGAGCATGGCCAAGCTGTTCGCCACGGAAATGGCGATGGAGGTCTGCTCGAACGCGATCCAGATCCACGGCGGCTATGGCTATGTGCGCGAGTTCGAGGTGGAGCGGATCTGGCGGGACGCCAAGCTCTGCACGATCGGCGAGGGCACGAGCGAGATCCAGCAGGTGATCATCGCGCGCAACATCCTCGGAGATGCGGCGAAATCGTAGGGCAGAGCCCTACGAGGGTGTAGGAGCTCGCTACACCCCACACCCCAGCTCCTACACCCTCGCCTGCTACACCCTACACCCCAGCTCCTACACCCTCTTGCTCCCCGGCCCCGTCTGCCACTATCATCTGGGCATGGCGGAAATCACAGCGGATGCGATGCAGCAGTTTGGCAATGCCCTCTCCATCTACCGCGAATGGGAGAACGCCTGGCTGACGCCGGTGCTGCGCTCTGTGCATGAGCACCGCTTCCCCGAGGCCCGCACGGCGCTCGCGGCCGCTGTGGCCGCCCTGCCCACCGCGGATCTGCCCCCCGAGGTGCGCGAGGCCTGCGGCTACCTGCTGGCCTACATGCACTGCCGCGTGGACTGGCACCCGGGCAGCCGGGGCTACACCCGCCAGGACTACGCGGCGATGCTGGAGCGCTTCGAGCCGCCGGCGGACTCGGCCTTCGCCGAGGGCGTGCGGCGCATGTACCTGGCCTTCATCCGCAGCAACGGCACATCCGACGGTTTCGATGCCCTGACGCGCGCTGAGATCGACGCACTGCTGGCGGGCCTGCCGGAGCGCCTGAGTGCGCCGGCCTGGCAGCAGCTGGCGCGCTGGGCCTATGAGCATGGCGACGCGGAGATCCTCGAACGGGCCTATGAGATCTTCCTCGAATTCCCGGGCCAGACCATGGGACAGGCCAAGTGGCAGCGCGTGGCGCTGATGCATGGGCTGATGCGGGGCACGGCCACGCGCGAGGATGTCCGCGCCTACCTGGCGCTGCTGCAGCTTAGACCCCAGCTGCGCGAATTCCGCAATGAATTCCTGCCCCGCGCAATTGATCTGGGCCTCGTTGACGCGGATCTTGAGCGGGAGCTGGCGGAAAAAGAGGAGGAGGTTGGGATGGGGTGAGTGAAAGCAAATCCCAACTTAAATTACAATTCTAGTTTCTGCCTCAGTTCGAAGTCTAATCGGAGAAAGAGCTGGATACTGACTTCTTACATCGGTATACAAATCTCCTGAATATTCTTCCACATCTACTGTGATTAGAGCTGCGTAACCCATTCTATCCAATGTTAAACCTCTACCAATACACTGTAATGTGATGAATGGTTCAGATAAACTTTTGACCCGTTTCCGAGTTTCACGCTTCACAATTGGCTCCCATTTGCAGTCAATTGCTCTACGATCCAGCTCGTACTTGTATTGATTCCCGCTATCGGAAACTGGAAACAAGCTTTTAGTCCATCCCTCAGAAACTAGCAAGCTGGCTTCTTCAGTGTATAAATTTGTATCGAGCACTTTTCGTTTCTTTTTGTCTGGAGAAGTAAAAGAAAATCGCGTCGAACTAGGATAGAAAACATCTTCAATACAACTTGTCGTATATTCTGCAGGGCAAGTGCAGTCCACAGAGGGCAAACCGACAATTGTCCAAGTGATCTTAACAAGCCCCTTTGCCTGGGAATTAATCGGCAAAGGAACAGGCAGTCGAATGCTCGTGCGTGGGGCGATATCATTTTGAAAAGCTACTGTAACAGAATTTTCACTGCAAGTTAGCATTTCATTAATGTTCCTGTTTATTAGTCCATGTCCAAGTTTTCCATCTGGGAAAATTTCTGGGTGCTTAGCTGTGTGAATAATTAGTGCACGAGCTAGCAGTGGAGAGCTTCGATCAAACATTGCAGCTGCCTGTGCACCAATAGAGGCAACTAAGGGTGAAGCAAAACTAGTTCCCCATCTCGGAATCTTTCTTCCTGGCAAGCTAGACAGCATATGAAATGGGTTATCTATGCATCCGCCAAATGCAGCAACATCTGGCTTGATCTTTCCACATTCACGTCCAGGACCCTTGCACGAATAAGCTGCAACTTCGCTCTTACCGTTGGCACTTGAAAAAGCACCTACACCAATTGAATGCACTGAATCTGAAGGTGATTGAATCCTATCAAATCCCATTTGTTCACCATCATTTCCTACAGCGACCACAAAAAGTACTCTATGTGCTACTGATAAATAGTCAAGTGCGTAAGTAAATCTTGATATCGAATCGTCCAGTATCGGCCCCCTTGGTCCAAAACTAATGTTGTAAACACAAATGTCTTTCCGAGCAGGCACAACCTTTTCAATCAAATCAATTGATTCATATAAATCAATATCATTGGTGTCAGATGTTGGCAGCGCTTTAAAGCTTACAACTGAAACATTCGGAGGAGGGAGGCAATCAAGTTCGTCATATGAATTTAGTTCTCCATACAGAATTGCTCCAGCAACAGCTGAACCATGAGCCATGTACATGGGATGAAGTTGTGATGAGACAGAGAATGATGCATCCTCTTCTGCATGACCTGCCAAATGGGGTAATGTGACATCAAGTCCTCCATCAAACATACCGACTTTGATGGCAGACTTCGTAGTGGACGTTGAGGGCTTGGGAGCTGGGGCAGTGTCAAGATTCCTAACATCAGGGATCCCATCAAAATCTAATGGATGCATCGATCTTAAGGGATTGACATCTTGAAGGACATCTATTCCTTTTCTATTCAAAGGGCATGAGACAAAAGTTGGTCCATTTAAGTACTTTCGAAATCTGCATGCTTCTATATCTATACCTGCTTCAGATAGCATCCCATAGATAATCCCTTTGTATTCAGTTAGTTCAATGCTGCTAGGATGAAAAACTAATTCTACGCGCCCGTCAATCCAGTCCGGCGAAAACCCCATCACTCTTTCATTCGACTGCAGTAGGTCAAAACGCTCAATGCGCTGAATTTCCAATTTCATAGCAGCAGAAAACTTTGATTCTGGTCGATCTAATTCGTCACAAAATCTGCGTATGCCAGCAATGGATGTCTGCAAGAAAACCAATCTACCTGCAGTCTCAATATTGCCTGCATCACTTCTAATCTTTTGTATTCTCGCACTCTTTGCCACATCATCAACAAAAACCTTATATGCCCGTGACCCAACTCGCTTTAGCTGGGGAGAATCTGAAAATATTGCTACCGGGTCATATGATTTTGCCGTTGCATCAGGGTGTAATCGCAGGCAGAATACTGCTTCATTTGGGATTACCAGCTGATTTGGAATTTGACTAAAGTCATTAATGGCTTCTATAATGTCAACTTTCAAATTCGCTATTGCCTCCTCAAATGTTCTAGGAGGAGCAGGACTTCTGCCCTTCGGTTTCCTTTCAACGAACTGCTCGTACAACTCTCCATTTCCAAGAATAAGTCGTCGATTATTGCTTGTCATTTACTAATCCTTTTGTAAATGGTACTGAATTGTTGATGGAGCCTTCCCAACCAACCTGCCAAGCTCTCTTACAGTCAGTTTACTATTTGATTCTCGTAATGCACGCAACAAGGCTTTAGTTCCATCGCTGTTTGGCGAAGTCTTCCAGTTGGAGGTCTCACTTACCAAAGCATCAATCAATAGCTCGGAACGAGTAAGATGCCTTCTAGCCACTGAATTTGCAATTCTTTCGACATCTGAGCCGGAAGCACCAACAAGAACAGAACTGCAAGCATTATACACAAATTCTGGAATTTCACTACTAAATCCGCCAAGTTTAATTTTTAGTATTTCGCACAGACCTGCTTGATCAGGTAGCGGAAGCCGTAGCAAAACCTGGAATCTCCGTTCAATGGCTGGATCTAACAACTCAGGATGATTTGTTGCTGCCATTAATATTGAGTGATGTGGCCAATCTTCCAGCTCTTTCAGCAGCACGTTGACAATTCTCTTCAGCTCACCGAGCTCACTGCTGTCATCTCGGCGTTTGGCAATTGCATCGAACTCATCTAACAGCAACAGGCATGAATGAGACCGAGCATAATCAAGAGTCCTTCTTAGATTCAAGCCTGTCTTTCCAAGTAAACTAGATATAGAAGTTGCCAAATCTTGCACTACCAATGGGAGTTCCAGTTCACTTGCCAACCATCTGGCTAGCATGGTTTTGCCTGTTCCCGGAGCACCTGTGACGAGCAATGAGCAAGGAGGAGCATATCCTGCCCTTAGTAGAACTTCTGCTTTTTGTCGCTCCTCAATAAACAATGCAACTGCTGCCTGTGCGGTCTCAGGTAATATCGGGGGCTCCGAAGACATGTAGTTAGGAATTCTAACAAGCGCCATACCTTCCTCCTGGTCAGCTGGCGGGGGCGGAGTCTTGTGAGATCGAAGTGCTTGTCCCGATACAGCGTAGGAAGCATAAACTGCCCCTAGCGAATCAGACAACGTTGGGTCACTTTTCTTTAGCGACCTAATTGCCGATAGAATGACAACCTCTACTTTTTGCCGGTCTCCCGATAGTCCAGCTTCAGCGATTCTCTCGAGCCAGTCGTGGTGCCGTCTTGTTCGATTCATTCCAATTCTCCCTGCGTTCCGCACAAAGATGATATCACTGTAGGTGATTGCTGACTATATCCATGTTCGAGATTTTCAATTTTGAATATATATTCGTACAAGCTGATGGCGCTCACGCTACGCATCCCCCCCTTGCCCCCTGCCCCCCGGCACCTTACAATGTAGGTGCTAGGTTCTAGGTTCTAGGTTCTAGGGAGATCGGATCAGATAAGGTCAGGCGCAGCCTGACACCTCCCCTAGGCCCCAGCACCTAGCCCCCAGAACCTTTTACGTACCAGTTTCCAGTGAATCCGGAAAATTTCCCAGATTTTCCGTTACCGAGCCATCCCGAGGCTGTCAGCAGTATCGTGAGCAACAGAGATTCATCAGGCGGTCAGGACAATGCGGCGACGGTTGCGCGTCAGTCCGAGTTCCTCGACCTGCTGATGCCCGTCTACCCCAAGGCCCTCGCCTACGCCCAGGCCATTTCAGGCAGCCTGATCGACGGCGAGGATCTGACGAGTGACGCGGTGCTCCGTGCTTACAGCCGGTTCCACCAGCTTCGGGACCGGAGCAAGTTCAGGGAATGGTTCTTCTCGATCCTCCTGAACGGATTCCGAAACCAGCGCCGGCGTGACAGCCTGCGCAAAATCTCACTGGTAGCTGAGCCTGCGGGTACGTATTCTTTCTGGGAAGCCACACGCCTTGTAAGCAACGACCCCGCGGAGCTCGGCTACCAGCTGACCCTGACCAGGGAACTGCTGGGACGGCTGAAGCCGCGCGAGCGCGAAACGCTCCTGCTGCTCGGACCCGGCGAGCTCTCCCCCGAGGAGGTGGCCGCCATCCACAGAGTCAGCCCCCGTGCAGTGATCCAGTGTGCATACCGGGCCAGGAAGAGACTGGCCGCGATGGTGCCGGAAGGTGCCCTCCCTTTCTCTCACGGGACAGTAGTGCAGGAGACGACGAATGAGTAAGCAGGACTTCAACCGCAACCCCCAGAGTGAGGCCGAACGGCTGATCTTCGGCGTGTTCGGGCAGCTGGAGCAGGAGATCGACCCGCAGGTCACGCGCCTGCAGCTGGAGAACCGCCTGCGCCGCGGGCCTGAGCCCCGCCGCCACCCGGCGCACATGCGCCTCGGCTTCCGCCTGGCCGTGCTGCTGATCGCGCTCGTGGCGATCGGCGCCTGGAGCAGCGGGCTGGAACTGCGGCCCTACGATGACGCCCAGCAGATCAACCTGCAGCTGCCGGCGGACTTCCAGCCGGTCAACTACCCGCATGTGCTGGGGATCCTCTCCAAGTACAGCACGGAGCTTGCCGATCACGGCGGGCACAGCCTCGTGGTGGACTACTACGAGAATGAGTACGGGCGCTACACCCTGCAGCTCGGGATCCTCGGGATCGACTACTCCGAGGCCAACAGCTGGTTCCGCAGTGTGATGGAGCGCGAGGAGTGGATGCAGGACTGCTACTACAGCTTCGACCAGCCGCTGATCCCCTACCGCGTCAAGGTGCGCGACATGCTGGCCTACCGCTTCGGCGACCGCGAGGTGATCCAGCGCAACGTGGTGCGCGCCTGGCAGGAGACGCAGTGGCTGGACAAGGGCGTGGTCAACCCGAGTGACATCACGCTGATCGGCCGCGAGAAGGACTACATGCGCAAGGCGTCAATGATCAGTGCGGGGCAGTAGAAGAAGTGGGGGAAGTGGAAGAAGTAGAAGAAGTATAAGAAGTAGAAGAAGTGGAAGAAGTGGAAGAAGTGGAAGAAGTGGAAGAAGTGGAAGAAGTGGAAGAAGTGGGGGAAGTGGAAGAAGTGGGGGAAGTGGAAGAGGTAAGAGAAGTGGGGCGTAGGCAGGAGATCTCCTCCTCAGCTGCTGAGTGAATCAGCCCACGGAGTCTGGTTCTCGGCATGTACCATCAAGCCGGAAATGGATCACTATCCCGAATAGCGGTGATGAATGGTCCCGAGCATCCGGTCAACTTCCTCCAGCAACCCCTCGCAGTATTCAAGTTCCGCTGCATCGCCCAGCCTTAGCTCCCTGGCCATGACAAACAGGGTATCCACTTCCCGGGCTGAACCAATTGCCATCGACAGGAAGTGTGCATAGTCCCTGTCAGTCCGTCGCCCATTACCTTCCGCAATATTGGCGGCAATGGAAACACACGCACGCCGGATCTGGGATGTCAGGCCATATTGCTCGTCACGGGGAAATGAGCGGGTGTAATTGTAGGCACCAAGAGACAGCTTTATTGCCTTCTGCCAGACCAGTAGGTTTCGATGGGACTCAATACGCATAGATTACTCCTTATAACAAATGTATAGTATCATATAAAGCAATCAAAGGCAACATAAAACAATCACCTGGTTTCCACTTCTTCCACTTCTCCCACTTCTTCCACTTCTTCCACTTCTTCCACTTCCCCCACTTCCCCCACTTTTTCAGGCAGCATGCCGCCGCTAATATAATCTTCCAGTGCTGTCCCTCTACAACCTGCTGGTGCGGATCCTCTGGCCGCTGCTCTACCTCTACCCGCCCTTCCGCGGGACGGTGCGCCAGCGGCTCGGGCATTTCGAGACGAAGGGCTACGACCCGAAGCTGCCCGGCCTGAACGTGCTCGTGAACGCCGTCAGCGCCGGCGAGGTGGTGGCGATCTCGTCGTTCATCCGTGAGCTGCGCGAGGCGCTGGGGCAGTGCCAGGTGGTGCTGATGACCACCACGGACAGCGGCCAGGAGATGGCTCAGAAGAAGCTGAAGGGCGAGATTGAGCTGCTCACCTACTTCCCATTGGTGGACCAGCCGCAGGCCGTCAAGCGCTACCTCGACAAGCTGCAGCCGGACCTCTACATCACCACCGAGGCCGAGCTCTGGCCCAATATCCAGGCGGCCTGCCGCGAGCGCGGGGTGCCCGTCTGCCTCGTGAACGGCCGGCTCTACCTGCACAACAAGCAGGGCCTGCGCAAGGCGATCCTGCAGCAGCTGATCGAGCTGTGCGACCTGATCGTGACGCAGGACAAGACGCACTGGCTGAACTACATCAAGTTCGCGATCCCGCCGGAGAAGCTCGTCTCCAGCGGTAACATCAAGTTTGACTTCGAGCTTGAGGAATGGGGCGAGAGCCGCATGACTCAGGAGCGGCGCGCGATCGGGCTGGGGGATGAGCCGGTGATAACCGCCGGGAGCACGCACCAGGGTGAGGAGGAGCTGGCGCTGGACTGCCTGGCCCAGGCCCGGCTGGACCTGCCGCGCACGCGGCTGATCCTCGCGCCCCGGCATGTGGAGCGCGTGGATGAGGTGATGAAGCTGATCGAGCGCCACAAGCTGAAGGCCTTGCGGCTCAGTGCCGTGCAGAAGCCGGGCAAGGCGAAGAAGGGCAAGTCCGGCGGTGCTGGCGGCGGACAGCGTGACTGGGACGTGCTGGTGGTGGATAAATACGGCGTGCTGGTGGACATGTACCGTTTCGCGGATGCCGTGCTGATGGGTGGCAGCTACAACCGCAAGGTGGGCGGGCACAACATCCTCGAGGCCACGGTGCTCGGCAAGCCGGTGGTGGTCGGGCCCAGCACCTTCGGGATCACCTCGCAGATGGAGATGCTGCGCCGCGACAATGCGGTGATCGAGGCTGACGCGGAGCATGCCGGGGCCCGGCTGGCGGCGCTCCTGAATGACGTGGACGGGCGGATCAACATCGGCCGGCGCGCGCAGGAGGTCACCATGCGCAACCGCGGGGCCTCGCAGCGCGCGGTGGATGCGGTGCTGGACTGCTACCGGCGTGTGACGGGGGATACGGCGCTGGAAGGGCGGCGCGGGGTGGCCTGGCGGGAACTGCGGGGCGGCGGAAGCGGTCAGTAGAGACGGGCCGCGCCCCTGCGGGTATATAATCTATGGTGGCGGACAGCCCTGCCGGCCGCGTGCCGGCTCGCAAATCTGAATACCAAGGAAGCCGTATGAAGAGCATCAAGCTGCTGGCCAGCCTGCTGGCCCTGACGACCCTCGCCCTGCTGGGTGCCTGCGGAGGATCCGCGGAACTGGCGGCGGACGGCCCGGCCGGGTTCAGCGCGGACGTGGACCGCGGGAACAGCATCGCCGCCGCGGACTTCAGCCTCGAGCTCAGGCCGCTGGACGGCCCGGACGGGCAGTATGGCTTCGAGATCCTGGCCACGGGCCTCGCGGATGCCAAGGCGATCTACGGCACGGTGCAGTATGACCGCAGCCGCTACAGCTTCAGCTCCGCCGAAGCGAGTGAGAGTTCTGACGAGCGGCTGTTCCTGGCCGCCCCGCTGGCTGATGGGCTCGAGTTCGGAATGGTGCTGGCGAACTTCGACCAGCGCAGCGGCCTGAGCGGCAGCCAGAGCATCGCGCGCCTGAGCTTCCGGGACGGCGCGGAAGAGCCGCAGCGCAGCGTGGCCAAGGCCCCGACGGGTGCTGCCAACGCCTTCACGCTGAGCGGCAGCGTCAATGAGAACACCGGCCAGCCTGAGCTGAGCTGGAGCGAGATCAACTCCGGCGACGGTGACAACAACGGGCTGGTGACACTCTCCGACCTGACCCCGCTCGGGATCTCGCTCAACGCGACGGGCGTGGCTCCCGGCAGCCAGGCTGACAAGGCGGACTATGACCGCAATGGCAGCGTGACGATCTCCGACCTGACCCCGCTCGGGATCAACCTCGGCACGGACCTGGCGGGCTATGCGATCTTCAGCGGCTCGAGCGAGGGCAGCCTCACGGAGCTGGAGCGCGTCAACCGCGCCGATGAATTCCCGAGCCCCAAGACCACCGACGGCGTGCTGACCTGGAACTGGACCGGCACTCCGCTGGCGGAGGACACCTTCTTCGCGGTGCAGTACTTTGACAACGCCGGCGCGCTGGGCAGCCGCAGCACCAACGTGCTGTTCCTGCAGGCCGTGACGGCCGCACCGCTCCTGAGCAACGTCAGCATCAGCCTGCCGGCCACGCCGGTGCTTGAGGTGGACGGCGGACGCTCGATCGTCTACATCACCGAAGCCAGCGTGGACGGGATCGCCGGCAACAATGAGGAATTCGCGCCCGAGATGCTCGGGCTGACGGCCACCGCCGAGAGCGATGCCGACCCGGGCAATCCCTTCGACGCCACAGAGTCGCTGATCTGGACCGTGCCCGTCGGTGCCAACAGCGCCGTGGTCGCTGACAGCGAGGGCACGAAGGGCCAAATGGGCTTCCGCAACCGCGGGCTGGTGACGGTGCGTGCGCATGCCCCGGGCAACAACCTGGAATTCGATGAGGTGAGCTTCCTGCTGCTGAGCATCGAGGAGCTGGACATCGCACTGGGCGGCGGCGGCACCGGGCCGGTCGGGATCAACTCCGGCGAGCCGGTGGGCTTCGTTGCCAACGGCAGCTTCCAGCTGGAGCTGCGCGACGGCGGCGGCAACGTCACCGAGACGATCACGCGCATGCTGGACATCACTCCCTGGGTGGCCTGGGCGGTGATTCCGGACGGTGGCAACACCGGCAGCGCGAGCTTCGACAGCGGCAGTGCCACGCTGATCTCCGACGACCTGCAGAGCGGTGACAGCGTCACCGTGGTGGCGGAGTTCAGCCCCGGCGAGAGCCTGACGATCTACGACCTGACGAAGCGCGTCAGCAACCTCGTGGACGTGATTGTCAACTAGGAGGTCCGGCGCGAGCCGGGCAGTGATTGAATGACAAAAGCCCCGCTCCGGCGGGGCTTTTCAGCAGTGAGAGTTCAGTGGGCAGTGGTCAGGACCTGTTGGCAGAATGAGAATCAGAATCAGCAGAAGACTGTAGTCTGAGCATCGGTCCCGTGCCTGCTTCTCATTCTGATTCTGTTTCTTCCACTGACCACTGATGTCTGACATCTGACCACTACCCGCCCCGCTCCGGCGGGGCTGTTGTCAGGCACTTCAGAGTGGTGATGAGCAATGAGTCTAACCCTCTCGAGATGGCTCAATGCCATGCAGGATCATTGCACACTCTGCATTGCTTTTTACCCGCCACACTCAGCCGGTAAGCCGTCGCTAACGAGCTGGAAGTCTTCGAGTTCAATGTTAAGGCAGCAGCGCGGTTATACTTTCAGCATGGATCCGACTCCATTATCAGAAACAACCGTGGCATTGCAGGTCGAGCTGCTGCCTGAGGGCTACTATCTCGTTACCAGCACGGATGTCCCCGGTCTGGTGGCCCAGGGCCAGACCCTCAGCCAGGCCGTGGAAACCGCCCAGGGGCTGATCCGGAAACTCGCGGAATCCTGCCTGGAACACGGCGACCCGCTGCCACCGGCCCTGCAGGCATTGGCTGACACCTCACAGCCGATCCAGCTGCGCGTGCCAGTCAGTCTGCCGTAATGGGCCGACTGGCTGGATTCAGCTATCGTGAGCTGACCCGTCGCCTGCGCAGACTCGGGTTTCTCTTTGACAGGCAGGGCCCTGGCAGTCATGAAATCTGGCGCAGGTCGGACGGTACAAAGGTAAGCACTCCACGCCACAGTGGCGACCTTCCGGAAGGAACCGTCCGGGCAATCCTCCGTGCGGCGGGAAATGAGGTGGAGGACTTTCTCAGCGCGTAGTATTGCAGAGCCCCACTCCGGCAGAGCTTTTCAGTAGTGCGAGTTCAGTGGTCTGAAGTCAGTGGTCAGATGTCAGACATCAGTGGTCAGTGGAAGAAACAGAATCAGAATGAGAATCAGGAACAGGACCGATGTTCAGACTACAGCCTTCAGCTGATTCTGATTCTGCCAACAGGTCCTGACCACTGAATAAAGACCACTGACCACTATCCCCCGCGCCACAGATGCAGGATCGTGTCCGCCACGTAGTCCTCGCCCGCCGGTGGTTCCTGCGCGGTGGCCACGAAGATGTGCAGGATGCCCGCCGCGTCGTACATGGCAACGCAGGGTTCGCGGTCCGAGGGCAGCATCCACAGTGGTTCCGTGAGGATCTCCAGTTCGAAGCCGGTGCCGCTGTCAATCCAGGCCCTGACACCTACGCTGTGGGGCTGGGTGGAACTGGACGGTACATTCACGCGCAGCAGCTCGGCGATTGCCAGATCGCCGGTTGCACTCCGCACGAGGTCCAGCTCCGGCGCGGTATGGCGGAAGGTGCCTGTATCCTGGAAGGACAGGTCTCGGTTCTCCAGCACGCTCAGGTTCCACTGCGCCCCGTCCCAGTGCGCCGTCTTCAGCTGCCCACGCGGCTGCAGCGGGTCGCTGTCAAGATCGTAGTAGGCCAGCAATGGGTTGCCGTCACCGTCAGGCAGCATCCGCACACGCTTGCCGACATCGCTGTCGCCGGGGTTGGCCCCGCTGTCAACATCCTCCACCAGGGGTCCGCTGCCCAGGTCGCGCCAGAAGTGCAGCGTGCCGTCAATCGGTGTGAGCCGGTTGTCAGTGGTGGCCGTTCCGCGCTGGAAGCAGACCCAGGGATCGAGCCCGTCCAGTGGGTTGTAGGCCAGGTCGAGATCGCGGCCATACTGCTTGAGCGGAGTCTCGAGCACCTGCGGGGGCAGGAAGCTGCCGGTGTCGGTATGCGTGTACCAGTAGTAGCCGCTGACCTGCGGCAGGGTGCCGCTGTCAAACTCCGTGAAGGCCAGGCCATGTTCCGTGCCGACGGCCAGCGCCAGCTGCGGATTGGCCAGCGGGTTGCTGCCACTGACGGGAATCTCGCTGAAGCTGTCGCTGCCAGTGCGCATGAGCAGGCTGAGCTGCGGCGGGAAGTTGCTGGCACGGCCGATCAGCAGGTCGCCGTCCCAGCCGAGGTCAAAGGCACTGGAGGGCCAGCCTGCAAGACCGGCTGATTCATGCTGCCAGTTGCCGGTGTCTCCGAACAGGTGCGTGAGCTGCACCGTAGCCTCGTCGTTGTAGACGACATGCAGAGTGCCGGAGGGATCGGCGATGCCGCGCATGTAGAAGATCTCACCCGCGGGCAGATCGCTGCCGAGCAGCAGCTCCTCATTGAGCCAGGGCGGGGTGGCGCTGAGCCAGTTGAGGTTGTGCTCCAGGTCCGGGTTGTCATCCCACCAGCCGTCATAGGCCCTGACGATGAACCAGTAGCGCGTGCCGTTGTCAAGCTCGTCCAGCACATACTCATGCGTGGTGCTGCCCATGTCCTGGATGTCAGTGATGACGCTCGTTGCCAGGCTGTCGGGGTCCGGCGGGAAGACGGAACCGTAGTAGACGGCGTAGTGCACCGGCTCGCCATGCTCATCCACGGCCCGATCCCAGCTGAGCGTGACCTGCCCGTCGCCGACCGTCAGTTCGCGCAGGCCCTCAGTGCCCTGCCAGACGGGGGGCAGGTCCATTGCAGCTTCCCTGAGGAAACTCAGGCTCGCACCATGCGCCGCCGCCAGTCCCTGCACATCAAGCACGGGCTGGCTGTTGACATTGCCGGCCAGCGGAACCGACTGGCGCAGACGCCCCGCGAAATCACGCACCTGCAGTTCGGCAGTATTGCGGATGAAGATCCTGTCAGCCGATGCGGAGATCGTTTCAACCTGTACGGCCTCATCCCAGAGGATAGACCAGTCGTTCAGCGACACGGCCCGCAGCCTGCCCGTGCCGGCATCAGCTTCGCCGAGCAGCAGCATCGGCGGGTCCGTCCATTGCACCGCAGCCATGCAGGTTGAGGAGCTGCCATCCGCCACATCGCTCGTGTGTATTTCTGACAGATCGGATGCACTGCGCAGCGTGAAGTTGCCATCCGGCAGCGCCACAGCCAGTGCATCAATCTGGCTGAGATGGACCAGGCTGCTGCCCGCCTGCGGCAGTGGCAAGCCGGCGCTCTGCACATCCTCGAAGAAGGGCTGGCTGAAGCGCCGCAGCTTGCCATCCTCGCAAAGCTGGTACACCACGTTGCCATCGCTGCAGAGGGAAAGGGAAGCGGAACCGGTGGCCGTGGCCAGCAGCTCCTGGCCCCCGAAGAAGTTGCGCAGCAGCACGGCGCCGTCAGGCCTGCCGATGAAGGCCAGCGTGCCCAGCAGCAGTTGCTCGCCGGAGCTGGCCAGCCCCTCCGCTTCCGGAAGCGAGGGAACCTGCACCCTGTAGAGCTGCGTCCCGTCCGTAGCCAGCAGCAGCCTGCCGCTGTCAGTGCGGGACAGCATTCCGGCAAAGGGGCCGTCGCCATAGTCACCATAGATCGCGTCAAGCGCAGCACCCCCGTCAAAGCTGAACAGGTGCAGGCCGGCCGCTCCCCGGTGGAACAGCTGCCCGAAATGGTTGACAACCGGCTCATTGCGGATCGCGACAGCCGCAGGGTTCCCGGCCAGCGTGGCATCCACCTGCAGCGGCTCCTTCAGACCGACGGCCTGGATTGCACCGGTCCGCTGCATCCCGGCGGAAACACCATCCCAGATCTCCGCGGCATCGGGCACGAGTGTGGGCATCAGCTCGAAGATCTCCAGGGTGTTGCCTGCCAGGCCGGATTCATCAGTGGCCGTCAGCCTGATGCTGTAGCTGACACCCGGCAGCAGGTCCTCCAGCAGGTACGTATAGGGTCCCGCCCCTGCCGTCAGTTCCGTAGGCAGGTTGAAGCAGTCCTGATGCGGCGGGTCCGGTTCACTGCCTGTACTCTTGTAGCAGAGCTGGTAGGTCACTGCACTGCCTTCCGGATCCAGGGCCTGCGGGATCTCCAGCAGGATGCCCGTGACCTGCATGCTGCCGCTGAAACTCCCCTGCCACTCGGGGGCCAGGTTGACAGGTCCCAGATCCAGGCTGACAACATTGCTGAACGGACCGTAGCTGAATTCATCCTCAAAGGCCCGCACCGCAAGGCTGAGGAACTGCACGGGCGGCTTGCTAATGGACTTCACGTAGTGCAGGCGCTGCCGGCGCTCGGCGGGGCTGGCCGAACCGAGCACGTTAGTGCGCAGCTGCAGCAGTTCGGGAATATCAGTGAAGTCCGCGGGATCATCCGTCTGGCCCTCGAAGCTGTTCAGCACGAATCCCGTGATGCCGCGGTTGAAATTGCGCGCGATCGGCGTCAGGTCGGCGAGATTGATCTCGCCATTGCCATCGCCGTCCACTAGCACCACTTCTCCGGGTGGATCATGCTCAGCCAGCGTGGCATGGAACAGCAGGCCGATCGGGGTGATGTCGGAAATGCTGACCAGCCCGTTGTTGTCATAGTCACCGATGTTGCGCTCATCCCATTCCAGGGTCAGGCTGCTGGCATTGACGGAGCTCACGCTCAGCTCCACCGCGCTGCCCGGGTCCTCATTGACGAGGCTGGCACTGCGCCAGACCCCTTCGCTGCCGGGTGTGAAGTTCAGCTCGGCGAGCTGCATGGCCTCGCGGGCCGTGCCATGGGCCCGCGTGCGGGTGATGCCGACGAGCACCAGATCGTCAATCCGGCGGTTGATCGCCAGCAGCAGGTTGCCATCCACGGCCTGCGGCGTCAGCTGGGCACTGTCCAGCTGCAGGGCAGCGTCGTCATAGCTGACTGCGAGGAAGATGTCATCCGGTGTGGCGGAACCGCAGTCGAGCTCGAATCCGGCAGCGAGACTGCCATGCACTTCAATGCCCTGCCAGTCCGGCAGCACCTGCATGTCGCGGTCAAGGCGGTGGAAGCCGATGCCGTCAATGGTGATCCCGGCCTGGCTGCGCAGGTAGGTAGCATCGAGACTGCCCTGCCCTGCCGCGCTGTCCGCCGTTGCCAACGGCGCGCCTTCCTGGCCTCCGCCGCAGCCCGCCAGCAGGCTCAGGCTGATGAGGGTTGCTGCAATGTATAGCCGCTTACTGTCCATCCGGCACTCTCCAGTTCACTGCGCAGCCCGGGATCGGCCAGCACCTTGAGCTCCGTCCCGCGCTCCTCCACATAGGAAGAGATTACCCTGAGATCCTGGTCGACACAGCCCGGATGGCACATCACTTCGACCTCTCTTCCACGAAACACTTCGAGCATTTCCAGCAGGCGCTCCCGCGAGATGTTGCCAGCGCCGAAGTAGCCCTCGAGGAACACCTCAGGGCCCGCCACACCGGCCGGCTCCGCCAGCACGCGGTACTCGCTGCGGCATCTGAGCGGCAGCCCGAAGGACGTTGCCATCTCCAGCGCCATCGGGAACAGCGGGCCGAGCATATGGGTGTGGTGGTGGCTGTCGATATGCGAGATTTCCAGGTTTCGGCGCTTCAGCAGTTCGAACTGGGCCGTCCATTCCAGGGCCGCTGCGCGCCTGAACTCGGCGTCCCGCCAGTTTTCCTCGCGCAGTGCGAGATCCTTGCGGAAGCGGCCCTCTGCGTCAAGCAGCTGCGCCGGGTAGTTGTCACTGAGCGGTTTGCCGAGCGAGAGGTTGAGGTGGATCCCGGCCGTCATCGGCGTTGCCATCAGGTTCTGCAGGTCGGACTCGCTGACGAGGTTCGCCATTACGGTGGTGCTCTGCACCACGCCCTCACTGGCCTCGAGGATCCCGCGGCTGACGCCGGCGGTCAGGCCGTAGTCATCGGCATTGAAGACGATGCGGCTCACCTCTGCCTCCGCCGCGCCAGTTCCTCACGCACGAAATCCTCCACCGCCGCCAGTGCGGAATTGGCGGCATCCACGTCGCCATCCTCCAGCCCGTCAAGCCCGTAGGCCGCGCGCTCATAGACCGGGATCAACCCGCCGAGCGGCGTTGCCAGCCCGCCGTAGCGCGAGGAGGCCTGCATCAGCTGGGCCCGCGGGGTCATCCCGCCTTCACGGTGCACACCGAGCCTGTCCAGCAGCGCACTGATGCGCAGATAGGCCGCCACCACGGAATTCTCCGGGGTGAGCGGCGGCGGCCGGCGCTTGAACAGCCCGCGCTTCACGAGAGTTGCCAGTCCGGCGAGGGCAGCGGCAATCAGCGCCAGCAGCAGGCTCTGCAGCCAGTGCGCCAGCACCCACTTCCAGGCATCCTTGATGGCTTCGAGGATCAGCTCCTGGGTGCGGGCCGGGTCGATGATGAACAGGTCCTGCAGGAAGCCGATCAGGTTGGCAAACCACTTGCTGGCTTCAGGCTGGTTCGACCAGTCCTGGCTGGCGGGCGTGGGGTCGACCTCGATCCAGCCGTGGCCGTCGATGTAGACCTCGACCCAGGCATGCGCATTGCTGGCCCGGTAGACGTAGGCATTCTCCACGAGGCTGTACTCACCGGGGCTGTAGCCGGTGACAACCCGTGCGGGCACGCCGTTCAACCGGCAGAGCACCGCCATCGAGGAAGCGAAGTGCCGGCAGTAGCCCTGCTTCGTGCGCAGGCAGAAGGCTTCGGTGATCTCCTGCTTGCCCTGTGGTGGCTCGAACTGGCGTGTGTAGACGAAGCCGTTGGTGGGATCGTCAAAGAACTGCATGATCGCCTGGACCTTCTCCCAGGAGTTGTACGGTATGTCAGGGCTGGCCGGGTCCGTCTCGAAGCGGCGGGCGAAGTTGCGGAATTCACGGGAAATCATCCGGTAGTTCTCCGGCGTGATGTTCAGCTCTTCCGCCCTGCTCATTTCCAGAACCTCAGGTGCTTCAGCACGCCAGTCCTCCAGCCGCTGCGCATAATCCTCGAGCACGGCCTCAGGCGGACTGAGCGGTCCGACAAGGCTGCCCTGCCCCAGCTCGGCAGGACTCCAGTTCAGACCGGGCTCAGGCGATTCAGACTTCTGGTCCTCGGCGAGGGGCAGGAGCGGGAGCTGGGTGTACCAGGCCTGGATATGGGCCGGGGCATCGGTGACGACGTTCTGCAGTTCCGATTCCGTGCGCCGGTATTCCAGGGACTGGATCGTGTAGGTGAAGTTGCGTGGATGGCTGCTGCGCCCGCCGGCGGAAACGAGAGTGCTGCCCATCGACAATGCCGGGGTGTCATAGGGCTGGTGTGATTCCTTGCCGGTGGAGATGTTCTCGATGCGGAAGGGCTCGAAGATCGAGAGGAAGATCGGGCTGTCAAAGGGCTCCATCAGCGTGATCTCATAGCGGATCTTGCCGACGCTCAGGTCCTCGTTCTCATTGAGCGAGCGGCCGCTGCGGACCAGCCCCATGCGCTCATCCGTCTTCTCATAGCGCAGCTGTTCGCCGTTGATCTCCAGCCAGCCGTTCTTCTTGCGGCTGCGGAAGGCATTGGGGCTGGGGAAGTCCAGCAGCGGCACGGCGTAGGACTCGTAGGTGAAGTTGCTGCTGTCACTGGCGTCATTGCCGAGGAACATCGGGTTGTCAGTACCGCTCTCCCCGCTCATGAAGCGGGATTCCTCCCAGCCACTGCCGGTGTAGACGTCGAAGACCTTGGCACGCAGGTAGTAGGCGCGGTTGGTCTTCTGCAGCTTGAGGACCTCGGTGAAGTCATCCGTCAGGCGGCTGCCGTCTGCGAGGTTGAAGTCGTCACTGATCCCGGTCTTTGAGTCCCCCTGCCCGTCCTTCCCGTCCTGGGCATCCTGGTCCTCGCTGCGCTCCTCACGGCGGTTGTCATCCACCTGCGGGGCGGGACTGAGCGCCACGCTCTGGCCACTGCCGCCGGTCTGCGGCATCAGGATGAACACGACGACGGAGAGCAGGATGATCCCGAACACGGCCCTGAGCAGGATCCAGAGGAAGTCCAGCCGCGAGCGTGCACGCGGCCGGTAGGGCGTGCCCGTCGTGCCCTCCACGCGCACGGCGACGTCGATCATGTTGGCGATGTAGAGCGTGCTGCCGGCGAAGGTCAGGAACACGGGCAGCAGCAGCATGAACTTGAGGTCGTAACTGGCAACGCTCGAGAAGATCAAGAACACCACGCTGAACATCAGGATGAAGCGGTGGTCACCCGGGGCGAAGGCCTTGAAGGACAGCAGTACCATCAGCAGCCCGCCCAGCACGCCGAGCACGCTGCCGAGGCTGTTGGGGTCCAGGCGGATCTGATTGAAGTAGTAGAGCGAGATCCCGAAGCTGGCGAAGGACACGATGTAGGTCGCGGCCGGCCGCCAGCGCGGCTGCAGGTAGTAGCTGAGCATGAAGGCCGTCGTCAGCGCCGCGCTCAGGAACAGATTGAGCGGCAGGTTGTCAACGGTCAGGTGCAGAATCTGCAATGCGGTCAGGCCCGCGAGGTAGCTGAACACGTAGAGCAGCATGCGGTAGCGCGGCTCGCGGTCCAGCGCGATCGTCATGTCGAGGTTCTCGCTGCGGCGCCTGAGGTTTCCGCTGCTCATCGCTGCACCACCACGCTGGCCTTGGCATTCACCTGCTCGAGCGTCACGGCGAGGTCGTCGCCGTAATAGACCTCGAGGATCAGGTAGCCCTCACCGAAGCTCAGACGCGGCCCCGGCCGCTCGGCGGGCTGCATGCGGCGGAAGCTCTCGGCGTTGAAGGTCACGACGGTCACGCTGCGGTAGCGCGCCGCCATGTTGCGGAAGCGCTGGCGAGAGGCCTGGCTTAAGTCCATCGTCAGCACGATCAGGCTGGAGCCGCGCGGCAGGTAGCCGAGCACGATCCTTCCGTTGTGGTCCCAGTCCACCGCGCCGCGACCGCTGAGCCGCGCCAGACGGATCGAGAGCTCGCGGTAGAAGCCCTGGCCGTTGCCGGACTGGCTCTCGAACTCGCCGCCCTTGAGCGCGAGGTAGTGCAGCTTGAAGCGGTTGAAGCAGCTGGCATAGGCCAGGCTGGCAACCATGCGGATCGCATACTCGATCGGGCTGTTGTGGCCGATGCCCTGCCACATCGCGTCGTCGGAGATCAGCAGCACGGAGACGCTGCTGGCAACGTTCATCTCATGCTGCTTGGTGATCAGCCGGCCGTGGCGCGCGCTGCTCATCCAGTGCACGCGCTTCATCGGGTCGCCCGACATGTACTCACGCACACCGAGGAACTCGCTGCTTTCGCCGGCGACGGGCTGCGTCTCCATCTCGTCCTGGGCCAGCATCGAGGCCGAGGGCGGTTGGCGGAAGCGGAAGGGCACCGGGTCCGGCAGCACCACGAGCTCCGTCGGCACGCGCAGCTTGCGCCAGCATTTGTAGAAGCCGAAGGGGTCGCCGCCGTAGAGGAAGAACGGACCGAGCTCGTAGACCCCGCGCCGCGCCGGGGTGACGCGGTAGCTGGAGAGCACCTTCTCACCGGGCGGGGCCGAGAGGAAGGCCACCGGGGTGTACTCCTTGCCGGGCACCAGCTTGGCGTGGATGTCGAATCCCATCGTGCCGTAGCGTGCGGTGCTGCGGGTGTTCTCCAGCAGCACCTCGATCTCGGCCTCGCGCCCGGCCATCACATGCGGCGGATGGCGGCGCTCGGCGCGCATCCCGTTCACGGAGTACTGCGCCCAAATGTAGAGCACGAAGTTCGTGACCACGAGGAACACGGCGGTGTAGACGAGCAACGGGTTCCTGAAGACCCAGGCCACGACGACCGTGAAGAGGGTGAGGAACAGGAACACCACCGAATGCACTGTGAACTTGGATGAAAGCAAGCTACTTTAATGGTATCGCAGGGGGAGGGAGCGCTGTGCGCTTCAGCGGCAGTGGGGGTGGGGCTTTCAGGAGCTACATGACCCTGTCGGTCCGGGACTGGCACATCGGTTTGTGTTGGATCTCAGATGGGAAGATTCACCACGAAGACTCGAAAGACACGAAGTTCTTAGATGATCACGAAGGTTGGCTTAGTGAACTGGATTGCCACTTGGCGAACTTTGTGCCCTTCGTGGATTATCAAACCAGCGTCCGGCTTGCGCCGGGATACCGCGCCGAGCTTGCGCTCGACCTCCGATGGGAAGATTCACCACGAAGACACGAAGGTCACTAAGTTTTGCATTGAACACAAAGATTTGCTTTGTGAACTGGATTGCCACTTTGTGATCTCTGTGCCCTTCGTGGTAAATCAAACAGTTGTGCGACTTGCGCAGCAGCTCCACTACCGCTGAAGCGGGTAGCTCCTACTGCGCGGGGACGCTGATCGAGCGCAGGATGGCCTTCAGCACGCTCTTCTCGTCGACGCCGGCCAGCTTGGCCTCGGGCCTGAGCAGGATGCGGTGTGCCAGGCAGTGCGGCGCCACGCTCTGGATGTCGTCCGGGATGATGTAGTCGCGGTGGTTGAGCATCGCATAGGCCTGGGCCGCCGTCATCAGGCGCTGGCTGCCGCGCACGCTGACACCGACCAGCACATCCGGATGCTCACGGCTGGCCGCGCTGATCTCGGCGACGTAGCGCCTGAGGCTGGGCTTGACCCCGATGCGGCGCACGAGCTGCTGGATCGAGAGGATCTCGTCGGGGCCGCAGATCGGCTCCAGCTCCTCGATCGGATGCGTGCGGCGCTGGGCCTCGAGGATCTCCGCCTCGTGGTCGATGCTCGGATAGCCGATCTTGACGCGCAGGATGAAGCGGTCGAGCTGGGCCTCCGGCAGGTCGTAGGTGCCCTGCTGCTCCACCGGGTTCTGGGTGGCGATCACGAAGAAGGGACGCGGCACCGGGTAGGTCACGCCGTCCACAGTCACCTGGCGCTCCTCCATCGCCTCCAGCAGTGAGGACTGGGTGCGCGGGCTGGTGCGGTTGATCTCGTCGGCGAGCAGGATGTTGGCAAACACCGGGCCGGGGCGGAAGGAAAAGCGGTTCTCCTTCTGGTCATAGGTGTTGGCACCGGTGACATCCGCCGGCAACAGGTCCGGCGTGAACTGGATGCGCTTGAACTCGGCCTTGACACTGCGGGCCAGCGCGCGGGCGAGGATCGTCTTGCCGACGCCGGGCACGTCCTCCAGCAGCACATGTCCGTCGGAGAACATCCCGATCAGCACCAGCTCGATCACGTCGCGCTTGCCGAGGATCGCGAGCTCGATGTTGCGGATCACCCGGTTGACGAGCGCAAGGGCCGCATCCAGTTCGGAGGGGCTGATCGAGGCCGTCGGGCTGTTGGTGACCTGTTCGGGATTGCTCATGGAGCCTGTACTCATGGGACAATGTGAGTTCCCGCTATTTTAACACGGAGGTTGTGATGCAGATCGATCCGCAGACCCTCTCACCGGCGCGGCGCTACTTCCTGCTGATCAGCGCCGTGGTGCCCCGCCCGATCGCCTGGGTGGGTACGGACAATGTGGAGGGCGGGCACAACCTGGCCCCCTTCAGCTTCTTCAACTGCCTGAGCGCCAGCCCGCCGGTGCTGGGGATCGGCTTCTCGCCGACGGAGAGCAAGCCCAGCAAGGATTCCCTCGCAAACATCCGCCGTACGGGTGAGCTGACGGTCAGCATCGCGGACCTGAGCCTCGGCGACAGGCTGCATGAAAGCAGTGCCGAACTGCCCTATGGCGAGGATGAATTCGCGGCCACGGGCCTGACTCCCGCGCGGGGCAGCGTGGTCAGTGCGCCC
The DNA here is from genome assembly GCA_020440605.1 of bacterium. GTDB lineage: Bacteria > 4484-113 > 4484-113 > 4484-113 > JAFGCY01 > JAHEFU01. The sequence continues at coordinate 273,880 of JAGRNT010000001.1, forward strand.
TTCGTGGCCGAGGCCCCGGTGGCGATGGAATGCCGGCTGCGTCAGCTGATCGAACTCGGTGACACCGGCAGCACTATGGTGCTCGTGGATGTGCTGATGCTGCATATCCGCGATACCCTGCTGGACGCTCGCGGTACCATCGACCCGCACCGCCTGAAGCCACTGGCCCGGCTGGGCGGGGGGCGCTATGCCAGCCTCGGGGAGATCTTCCGGCTGCCGAGTTACGAGCAGCTGCCGGACTGAGGAGCGGACGGCGGACGCGCTAGAATATGGGCATGGACCAGTCCTCCCGTGATTTCCTGACCGCCCTCGTCAACAGCTACGGCCCCTCGGGTTTCGAGGCCCCCGTGGTGCGCACCTGGCTGGATTACGCGAAGCAGTTCGCGGATGAGGTGTACACCGATGCTTATGGCAACGGCTTCGCCGTGCTCAACCCGAAGGGTGACCCGCACATCATGCTGGACGGGCATGCCGACGAGATCGGACTGATGGTCAGCTACATAGACGACGACGGCTTCCTTTGGGTCAGCACCATCGGCGGCTATGACGCCAAGATCCTCCCGAGCATGCGCGTCAGGGTGCTGGGCCAGGGCGGTGAACTGCCGGGCCTGATCGGCAGCCTGCCTCCGCACCTGCAGCGTGAGGCCCAGGGCGGGCAGGAGCTGAAGCGCTATCAGTTCGGTGTCAACGTCTATGTTGACATCGGCGCGCGCTCGAAGGCCGAGGCCCAGAAGCATGTGCGCGTCGGCGATCCGATCGTGCTGGACTACGGCCTCGACGAACTGCAGAACGGGCTCGTCTGCGGCCGCGCCCTGGACAACCGCATCGGGATCTGGTCCGGGATCGAGGCCCTGCGCCGTGCGAAGCAGAGCGGGAAGAAGCTGAACGCCAGGATCACGGCCGTGGCTGCGGTGCAGGAGGAGGTCGGCTGCCTGGGGGCCGGAATGGCGGCCTACGAGGCTGATCCGGACTGTGCGATTGCAGTGGACGTGACCCAGAGTGTGGACCATCCGCAGGCGGAGAAGAAGCGCTGGGGCGACATGCGCGTCGGCAACGGCCCCGTGCTGGCACACGGCAGCGCCTGCCACCCGGAGCTGAACCGGCGCATCGAGGAAGTGGCGCGCAAGGCCCGCATCGGGCTGCAGCATGAGGCCGCGCCGCGCTATACGGGCACGGATGCCGACTCGATCTTCGTGACCCGCAGCGGGATCCCGACGGCCGTTGTCAGCCTACCGCAGCGCTACATGCACAGCCCGGCGGAGACCGTGCACCTCGGCGATCTGGACAGGATCGCCGACCTGCTCAGCGCCGTCTGCCTGAGCCTGAAGCAGGGCGAGCGCTTCATGGTGAAGGTCTGACAACAGTGGTCAGTGGGACAGTAAACAGTAATCAGTAAACAGTAATCAGTGGGCAGTAGTCAGTGGGAGCTCAGGCCAATGGCCTGACAGGTATGCGGTCCCATGGACCGCCTGAGTAAGCAATTGCCAGTAAGCTGTTGACAGCGATGCTCCGGCAGCGCCAGACCGGATTCTGCTTCCCGCTCGTGAAAGCACTCGCGGGTCTGCATTCCTTCTCCCGCTCATGCAAACATTCGCGGGTCTGCAATACAGCTCAAGGCTGAGCCTCTCGCTGATTGCTCGCTGCATTTTCCTGGGAAACAATGTAACTTCCGCGCGACCGGGCGAAACCTGCTTTCGCCCCAGCGCCAGACCGGCGAATGCTCGCATGAGCCGGAAGAAAAACGGAATGTAGCTCTCAAGAGCTACAGGGCCTTGTCGGTCTCAGACCGATACACCGAAATCAGGCCTGACTGGCGTCGGGCTTCCGGACCGGAACTCCGTTGTCATCCTGACGGATGACCTCCTTGTCAGCTTTACAGCTGACCTCCGATGGCCTGACTGACATCAGGCCTCCGTTGCCCGGTTTGCACCGGGCCTCCTTCCCTCCAGCGCGACCCGGACACGCGAAGGCGTGTCCGCAGCGCCAGACCATCGAGTGCTTGCACGAGATGGAATATCAAAAAGGCCCGCCGGAGCGGGCCTCGTGTTGTCAGAACTCAGACTGCTGATCAGATGTTGCCATGCGCCTCGAGGAAGCTCACGAGGTCGATGAACTTCAGCTGGGCCTCACCGTTCTCATCCGTCCGCAGATAGCTCAGGAAGGTGAAGTACTGCCACTGCAGGTCCGTGCCGACGCGGATGATGCTCAGGTTGCGGCAGCTGCCGCTGTCATCCAGCAGGAACTCCTCGGTCCAGGCATCCTGGCCGGTCTTGGAGCTGAATCGGAACTTCAGGTTGCCGTTGTGGGTATAGGCCAGCACGTTGAAGTTGCTCGGCGGGTTGAGCATGTAGTGCACGAATTCGCCGATCTCATCGGCATCCTTGACCTGCACCAGCGTCTCCTGCTGGTTCGTCAGCCAGGTCTCGCCGTCAAAACTGCGCACCAGGCGGATACGCTTCCTGTCCATGTCCCGGTAGAACAGCGCGCCGGTGATGTCCAGCGAGTTGATCTTGATGGTCTGCAGCACGGGAACGTCGCTGGTCTCGACGTCCACGACCTGCTCGATCCAGCCGTCACTGCCCTTGGCACAGGTCACGATGTTGTTGGAATCCTTCTCGCGGAATGCGAAGGACTGGCGCGAGGTCGGTGAGACCAGGATTCCGCCCAGTGGCTTGCGCTCACTGGCAACAGCCCACTTGCTCAGGTCGTTGTACTCCCACCAGAAGGTGCCTTCGTTGTCTACGCTCTCCGTCATCTCGATGCGCTGCAGTGAGCTGTTCCAGCTCAGGCAGGCCAGGCGGCGCTCCAGCTCGATCGTGCCGAGCACGTGGTGCTGCTGGCCGGAGCGCACGACGCCCGGATTGAGCCATTCGAAATGGCCCTCCTGGTCCAGCAGGGCGGCATAGGCGTAGATCCCCGTACCGTCGGAGTACATGAGATTGACGAGCGGATTGTTCAGTTCATTGAGGTCGAAGACCGAGATGCCGGGGCCGAGGTCGGCATCATCAACGATCGAGAGATAGGGGAAGTTCGTGGATGTCTCATCGAACAGTTCCCAGTCCAGGCCCGGTGGGAATGTCGTGTTGCGTACGGCATGCAGGCCGTTGGCATCATTCGTCGGCGCGAAGTAGAAGCTCAGGCGGTTGAAGCTGTTGCCGGGCACGACCATCTCATCGATGTTCATCCCGAGGCTGACGGTGTCAACATTGCGCAGGCCGATGGCCTTCTTGCCTGTGGTCCAGAAGTACTGGTCGCCGAGCACGGTATCCCAGCGGTAGCCGCCGGAAACACGGTACTCATAGTAGACACCGCCTTCGGCGGTCACATCCTTGTAGGTGATCAGGTTGGCGGCGACCGGCTCCGGGTTCAGCAGCTCCCACTGGGCCACTCCCTGGGAGCGGCGCTCGATGTTCACGTAGTCAATCCCGCCGGGCACCTCCCAGCTGACCTCGATGCCGTCCCAGAGTCCCTCGCTGGCAACGACGTTCAGCACTTCCTCCGGTTCCCAGAAGCGCAGGAAGTCAATGGAGGACGGGCCATCCTCGTCAACCTTGATGAAGGCCATCGCCACACGTCCGTCGGGAGAGACGAAGTCGCCTGGCAGTTCCTCCAGATCCGGCAGCGGGAAATTGCGGTTGGAATATGTATAGACATGTCCGAAGCCGAACTCCCAGCGGTCCGTGCGCCAGTTGGCAACGGCGGTATGCACGCGGGAGGTGAAGTCACCCTGCATCCCGACCTCAAGGATCGGCGGAAGGTCACTCACCTCATCCATCATGTAAATGGCATAGGAATATTCGGCACGGGGCGGCTTGCCGTTGGTCTGGCCCGTGTATTCAAGCACGGCGGAATCACCGTTCACGCTGACGTGGCTGGAAGCACTGAAGGCCGCGCCATCAACGCCGGTGACTGCGGAACCGGAACGATAGAGCTGGGAGGGGGCGGGCAGACCCGCCGGAACACTTTCCTGGATGCTGGGCAGTTCCTCTGCGGTGATTGCGGAAGTGATGTTCTGGTCAGTCTTGCTGCACGCACAGGCGCATAGCACCACCATGACCAGCATGGCCCATGAATGAGTAGTTTTCACGACAAGCTCCCAAGCTTATTCTCATTCCCCTGTTCTATGCTAACTTCTCCCAGGCATCTATGCAAACAGGCGAATCGAATCTTTACTCAGAAATGCGCATCATCGGCCTTGATGCGGGAAGCGTGCGTACCGGTATATCCTTGGCTGATCCGTCATGCACACTGGCATCCCCGTACCTGATTATACATACAAATCCCATTTCCGGTTTCTGCGCCAGGCTGGCCGAAGCACTCAGCAGCTACCCGGTTGAACGGGTGATCATGGGTCTGCCGCTCGATCTGCGTGGCCGTGAAGCCGAGTCGGCGGCACTGGCAAGGCAGCTCGGCAGCCTGATCGAGGCGGAGCTGGGCTGGCCCGTGACCTACCATGACGAGCGCTTCAGCAGTGATCTCGCAGCCCAGGCCCCCAGCGGACGCAAGCGTGGCGGGCGCGGCAAGCCCCGTGAACTGGATGCACACGCAGCGGCGGTGATCCTCCAGGGTTGGCTGGATTACCGGAAATCAGGATTGGATCCCGACGGGGGAATGTCCTAACCCGCGATATGCGGATCGCGGTGGAAATGCTCGCTGAAGCCTTCCACGCTTTCAAGCATCTCACGGCTGTCGTAGCGGGAGCGGCGGAAGCTCTCGAACTGGCGGTACCATTCAGCGTTGAATTCACGCCGGCGCGGATCGTGCATCCAGAGCTGTACATTTATGAATACAGCGGCTGATCCCACGGCAATGCAGATAAGTACTATTTCTCCGATCATGGCCTGCGCCACACTCCTGACCTGTTCTTTCCCCCAGGCCAATTGATATTTTACCAGTTTGCACTTTATTGCAGATTCGGCGGGATTCCTTGACGATATAATCTGCAAAAGCGCCTGGCGCTCGACCCGATATGCAACGCACGATCCTGATAGTCGACGATGAGGAAATCATCCGCAATGTGCTCAAGCGCAAGCTTGAACAGTCGACTGACTTCATCGTGCACACGGCCGGGGACGGCCTGCCCGCCCTCGAGATCTTCGAGCGCGAGAATGTCGATCTCGTGATCAGCGACCTGATGATGAGCGAGATGAACGGCATCGAGCTGCTGCGCAACTTAAAGCGCCTCAAGCCCTCGATCCCCGTGATCATCATCACCGGCTACGGGACGCTCGATGACGCGATCGAGGCCATCCACCTCGGTGCCGAGGACTTCATCAAGAAGCCCTTCGACATCAACGACGTGATCGAGACCATCGAGAAGACCTTCCGCAAGCTGGCCGAGGAGGCCGACCAGCGGGAGATCATCCGCTTCATCGAGGATGAGAACATCAAGCTGGCGATCCCCAGCGACTTCGAATTCCTGAACACGGTGATCAACTACGTCTTCAGCCACCTCAAGGCGCGCTGGATGGTCAATGACGAGAACCTGCATGACGTCAAGGTCTGCATGTACGAGGCCCTCACCAACGCCTTCGAGCATGGCAACCTCGGGATCCCCGGTGATGAGAAGAGCCGCCTGCTGGAAATCAGCCAGCAGGCCTGGCGCGACTTCCTGATGGAACGCATGAATGATCCCGGCAACAATGACAAGCAGATCGAGGTCAACCTGCAGATCAGCGACCAGCGCATGAGCCTGCGGGTCCGTGACCAGGGCGGCGGCTTCGACTTTGACAACCACTTCAAGGACGTGGAGCCGGAGCTGCTGTTCCGCAGCAGCGGACGAGGCCTGCTGCTGATCCGCTCGCTGATGGACGAGATGTGGTTCGAGGACGGCGGACGCGCGCTCGTGATGGTCAAGCACCGCGCCAGCACCGGCGGCGGGTAAAATCCGGACTGGCCCCGTAAAACCGGGGTGAACTGCCGCCTGAGTTCCGGCGGGCACCGTTACACTTCCTGCAAAACATCTGCCTGGAGTATGTAATGGATCAGTCCGTGAATTCTGACAACGCCGCAACCGGAGCCAAGCAGGGCGGCTTCAAGCTCTGGAGGGCCGTCATCGTCGCATTGCTGATCGGCGGCGGGATCATCGGCTCGATGCTGCTGCGCGAGTTCCGCGAGAACAAGCTCATCCAGCAGGCCGAGCGTCTCTATGAGGGTGTGAAGGCCATGGATGAACTGACCCTGGCCCAGATCAGCCAGCAAGCCCACCACACATCAGCCCACGAACTGCTGGAAAGCCCGCACGGCCTCGACGACCGCTTCGTGGTGCTCGACGGAACGGTCAGCAAGGAACAGTCGATCGCCGTCTCCTCCAACATGGCGAGTGAGGTCTTCAACGGCGAGGATTACTGCAGCTACGTGCTTGACGACCAGCTCGTGTTCGTTGACATCAGCGGTGGCAGGAGCAACTTCGGCGAGGGCGACCATATCCAGGGCCACGGCAAGGTCTTCGTGCTGCGCGTCGGCGACCTGTTCAACCTGCCCGTGCTCGGTGAGGACCTGCAGAAGGAGTTCGGTTCCAGCCTGAACGAGGAGGATGAAGTGGTGTTCTTCCTCTCGAAGGGCGTCGAGCAGCTGGACGTGCCGAAGCAGGACTTCGCCGACAGCGGCGGCGACGGCATCATCAAGCGCTGAGCGGCAAACAGCCTGCATGTCTGGCAACCTGCCACGGCGGGTTGCCTCTGCATATCCGGAGCCGGACTGCCTGAAACCTTCCGCCGCCGCTTCCTGTAAAATAGGTGTGCGGCAGGAGGCTGCGGCACGACTTAGCTTAGGGAGTGGAATATGGACAGCATGCATGACCAGGGCAGCCAGATGTCTGGAGGTGGCTATCAGCCGATGGACCCCTCCTACGGACCGCCGCCGAAGAAGAAGGGATTCAACTGGCTGGCCTGCTGCGGCATCAGCTGCGGTGTGCTGCTGGTAGTCGGCATCATCGTTGCGGTGAGCGTCGGCAACATCTTCAACCGCTTCATGGGTGACGCCATGAAGGTGGCGATGGAGATCCAGAGCACGGATGCGGCGACGATCCGCTCCTCGGCCCAGCATCACGACGCCACTACGGTGGCTGCCAGTCCCGAGAGCTACACCAAGGAATGGGTGGCGATGGACTGCGTGGTGATGTCCCCCGAGGACTTCGCGATCACCTATTTCGGCGGTTCCAGCGGTGACGACTTCGACAGCACGGAGTTCCGCAATGCCAGCGGCCAGGACGGTACGATGTACTTCGTGGAGGGCGGCTACATGGTGATCGACATCAGCAAGGCCGCCAGCAAGGCTGACCCGGGTGACCACATCGTGGCCTATGGCAAGCCCTTCAACATGGACTTCAGTGCGATTCCCGGCGTGGGTGACGAAATGCCCGCGGAGCTGGAGAACCTGAAGATGTTCATGGCCAAGGAAGTTGACAAGACGATGGACGCCTCCGAGGACATGGCCGGTGAGGACGGGATGCCCGAAGGTGGCCCGGAGACCGGCGACAGTGAGAGCTGGGGCGAATAACCAGCGGCAGCGGCAATCATGATCAGATTCCGGGACGTCCTGCGGGGCGTCCCGTTCCTTTATGAGGTGAGGGCATGCAACAGCAGACTGCCAGGCTGAGCCTGGGAATCCTCGGGGCCGGCTGCATCGGCACGGCCATCGCCCGCGCGGTGGCGGACGGGCGGCTCGACTACGAACTGCGGCATGTTGTTGACAGCGATCCGCAGCGGGCCAGGGAGCTGCTGGCGGAATGCGCCGGAGGCGGCGAAGCTGCCGAGCTGGATCAGCTCTGCAGTGAGTGCGACGTGCTCGTGGAATGCGCACATCCGAGTGCGGTGCCGGAGCTGATCAGCCGCGCACGTGAGCTGGCGACTGGCCGCAGCCCGCAGCAGCACATCGTGGTGCTGAGCGTGGGCGGCCTTTTGGATGTCAGTTTCGAGGACCGTCCGGCGAGCGAACCCGCGGTGCATGTCCCGAGTGGAGCACTGGGCGGGCTGGATGCGGTGCTGGCGCTCAGGCAGGCCGGGCTGGACTCGGTGGAGCTGACCAGCCGCAAGCCACCGGCCGGGCTGGGGCTGGAGGTGACGGAGGAGACGGTAGTGTTCGAGGGCACGGCGGCGGAGGTGATCCGGCTCTATCCGAAGAACACCAATGTTGCGGTGGCGCTCAGCCTGGCGGGGATCGGCCCGGAGCGGACCCGCATGCGCCTGATCGCGGACCCGGCCATCGACCGCAACATCCACCAGCTCGTGGCGCGCGGGGCGGCGGGCGAGGTGGAATTCACATCGCGCAATGTGCCCTTCCCGGAGAATCCGAAGACCAGCTACCTGGCGGCCCTGAGCGCGATCGCGGTGCTCGGCAACCTGGGCAGCGGTCTGCGCATCGGGTAGGAGCTCCGGCTTTAGCCGGGGAACGGAGCTCCGGCTTTAGCCGGGGCTATACACCACGAAGTACACCAAGCTCACGAAGTTCGGGATGACCACAAAGCACTTGGTGCCAGACCTTTGTGTGCCTCCGGATCATTACTTTGTGCACTTTGTGTACTTGGTGGTAAATCACCCAGATACACATCCAGTCCCAGAAACAGCAACGGCGGACGGCACATGGCCATCCGCCTGTTTATCCTTCCGAGATGAAAGGGTAGAACAAGTTGCTTCCCCAAAGCAGGCGGCGGAGTTTCAATACTCCGTCGCTCGTTGCTTTTCTAGGACGCTAGTTAGCGTCGGTGGTTACATGGTGAGTGGCTATTCACCACCAAGATCCACAAAGTCCGCTTCGTGATCCCATCTGTTACCTGGTGTCCTTGGTGCGCTTAGTGGTGATCAGGCTTTGAGAGCTTGTCCGGCTTTGTACGGACACTTTTTACCGCTAAAGCGAGTAGCTCCTACTACCGCTGAAGCGGGAAGCTCCTAGGGTGCGACCTTCACGTCGATCACGGCGCTCACGCCCACGCCCGCCACGCGCTTCAGGTCATCCACATTGCCCTTGACCGGGACGTAGCCGTTGATGCGGAAGACTTTGTCGAGGAAGCTTGTCTCCAGCAGCACGACGCTCGAGACCTCATCCACCGCGCTCTGCGGGCCGACGATCTGTGCGGCACCGACATGCTTCGTGCCCAGTGCGTCCACGATCGGCACGACCCGCGTCGCGGCCCCGATCGGGAAGTTGTTGTCCTTGTAGAGCTTGTTGATCGTCCTGTCGATCTCCTTGCCGTTCTTCTTGACGAGATAAGCGATGCCGCCGCCGACGATCGCGCCCTTGGCACCGTCCTTGATCAGGTCGCCGAGGTCCCAGCCGGCCATGGCGCGCGTGGGCTGCACCACCGATCCGGCGAACATCCCGACCATGAAGGCCAGCAGGATGAAGATCTGCGTTCTGTGAAAGAAGTTACCTTGCATTGCACTCTCCTTGTCAGACACAAGCCTGACGCTTATCAGACATCATCGTTCATTGCGGGTTCAGTCAAAAACACCGAAATCGCCCGCGATCCCGCGCAGCAGGCGGGTCAGGGTTTCCTCCGTACGGCGGATCTCATACAGCTGCTCGGCCGTGCGGGTCAGCAGTTCGCGGCGCTGGTGGCGCAGCGGGTCGAAGGGCGGGCTGAAGTCATCGGCCAGCGGACGGATCCCGGCCACGATGCGCCGCATGAATTCCGCGGCCTGCTTCAGGCGCGGCTGCAGGTCATCCTCAGCCTCCGCCGCCACGTCCGAGAGCCAGCGCAGCCCCGCGCGGCGCATCTCCAGCAGGTTCTGCAGCGCTTCGATCAGGCCCGGCAGGCTCAGTTCCCCACCCCGCAGTTCCTGCTCCAGCCGCTCCAGGGCCTTCGTGCCAAACAGCGGCTGCAGGCGCTGCCCGGCGCTGTCCAGCTGGCGCGGCCAGCAGACGAGGCCGCCCAGTTCCTCGGCGGCGCGGCGCAGGGCCCGGCTGAGCTGGTAGTCGGGGTCGAGGCTGATTCGCCCGCGCGGATGGATGAACAGCAGCTCACCCTCATACAGCGGTCTGAGGTCTTCCGACGGCAGGAGGAAGCTGCCCTCGGGGTTGCCCTGCGGGCCGAAGCTGCGCTGGCGCAGCGGTCCGGCGCTCTCCAGGCCAGCGGGGATGTGCAGCTCAGGGATGCCGCTCACCTGGTAACCGCGTGCATCCTCGGCGAGGATCAGCCCGAAGGCCAGGTTGTCCCAGTACATCACCGGCAGGCCGGTGGCGAGTGTGTCACTGATCATGCCGCGCTGGCGGTCCAGCCAGGCCGGGGCTGACTGCGCCGCAGCCTCGCTCCAGCAGATCTCCGCATCGATGCCGAGCATCTCGCACCAGTGCAGGGCGGCCTGCGGCAGGCCGGTACTGCGGGTCCAGCTGCCGGGGGCGGCGAGCTCGAAGAGCGGCAGGCGGAAGGCCTCACCGCTCAGGCCGGCCACATGCTCAAAGGGCAGGTCGAGGTGGAAGGCGGCGGCGAGGCAGCTCAGGCAGCTCACCGCGGTATTGCGGCAATGAACGGGCAGGATTCCCTCGGCTGCGGGCTCAGGCATGCATAGAGCATATCAGCCCAGCGGGGCATCAGTCATCCAGGCTGATGCGCTCGCCCTCCGCCGTGATCACGAGCCCCGGGGCGATCAGCGCATCACGCAGCGTCAGACCCGTGGCCCGGCTGCCGGGCATGACCTGTACATTCGTGAGCCGGCAGCCGCGCAGCTCAGCACCGGCCCCGACGGAGACATATTCCTCCAGCCGGCTGTCGATGATCCGGCAGTCGCGCTCCACGCGCACCGGGCCGATCAGGCGGCTGCCACGCAGTTCCGTGCCGGGGCGTACGTCGACATCGAATACGGTATGGCTCTGCTGCTGCGTGATCCCTTCCGCGAGTTCGAAGTGTTGCCAGCAGTCCATTGCGAAGTGGTGGGCACGGATCAGGTCGGCGAAGGTGCCGGTGTCATACCAGGGGCCGAGCAGTGGCACGGCCTGCACATTGCTAGCGCGGCGCACGAGCTCCATCATCGCGTCGGTGATTTCATACTCGCCGCGCGCACTGGGAGCGATGCTGTCAATCGCCGCGAAGATGGATGGCCGGAAGATGTCAATCCCGATCACGGCATGATTGCTGCGCGGATTCCGGGGCTTCTCCTCGAGGTCAATCACGCGCTGCCCGTCCAGCACCGCCACGCCGAAGGCGCGCGGGTCCTCGACCTCGAGCGTGTGCAGCACGCAGTCGGGGCGCTGCTCGCGCCAGACCTGCAGGCCGTGCTCCAGCGGCTGGAGGAAGACATTGTCAGCGAAGAGCAGCACGAAGTCGGACTGCCCGCAGAACGGCCGGGCGCAGCCCACGGCATGCGCGAGGCCGAGCGGCTCAGGCTGGATGATGTATTCGAGCTGTGCCGGAATGTGCGCCAGTGCGGCCTCCAGCTCGGGGCGGTTGTCGGGGTTGGCAACGATCCCGATCTCCGTGATCCCGGCTGTGAGCAGCTGCTGCAGCGGGTAGTCGATCAGCGGGCGGTTGGCCAGGGGCAGCAGCGGCTTGGAGACCGTGTCCGTGAGCGGGGCGAGGCGGCTGCCGCGGCCGGCGGCGAGGATCAGGCCCTTCATCAGAGCCACTCCGCCAGGCTGCGCCGTCCGTTGCCGGCACCGCTCAGCCAGGCCCCGGGTCCAGGAGCGACGCTCAGCCAGCCAGCCTGCAGCGTGCACGCAGCAGCGTAATCCCGCAGCAGATCGTCAAGGGCTGCATTGTCAACGGGAGCAGTGAACAGGGCCAGCAGGCTGCCGCCGAAGCCGCCGCCCATCAGCCGGGCTCCGAGGCAGCCGGGCAGGCCGTCCAGCAGCTCCACGAGAATGTCAATCTGGGTGGTGCTGACCGCAGCGTCGTCACGCAGGCTGGCATGGCTCTCCCGCAGCAAGCGGCCCATGGCCGGCTGGTCGGCGGCCTGCAGGGCGGCCACGAAGTCATGCACGCGCCGCTGCTCACTGAGCAGGTGGCGGATCCGCCGCCGGGCCGGGTCGGGCATCGTCTCCGCGATTGCCAGCAGCTCCTCCGGGGGCCGCTCGCGGAAGCAGTCGAAGCCGCCGCTCAGGCGTCTGGCCTCATTCAGTGCGCCGACCATTTCCGCATGGCGGCGGTTGTATTCCGAGGCGGCGAGCTGGCGGGGCTGGCCGCTGTCAACGACCACGATCTCCAGCCCGGCGAGGCCACTGAGCGGCACCTCCGTGTGGCTCTCCTTCCAGGTGTCAATCAGCAGCGCACTGTCCTCGAGGCCGAACATCGAGGCGTACTGGTCCATCAGCCCGCAGCTCGTGCCGAGCGCGAGATGCTCGGCGCGCTGGGCAGCACGGCAGACGGCCCGGGCACTGGGCAGCACCGCATCGGGCTTGAGCGCCAGCAGCGCACCCTGCACGGCGATCCCGGTCGCCGCCGAGCTGGAGAGCCCCTGCCCGACCGGCAGATCCGAGAGAATGGCAATCTGTGCGGATGCGGTCTCGGTCAGACGGGCCAGCTCCAGTACGTAGGCCGCAGGACCATCCGCAGCCGTCGCCCTGTCGAGCTTGTGGACCTGCGGCTCACCGAGTACGTCGGTGACGAGGCTCAGCCCGCCTGCGGGCAGGCTGCGCACGGCGACGCTGACCCCGGGGGAGATTGACAGCGGCAGCACCGCGCCGCCCGCGTAGTCAATATGCTCACCGATCAGGTTGATGCGGCCCGGCGCGCAGCAGCTGAGCTCCGGCTCCTCGCCGAAGTGCCGCATGAAGAATTCACTGAGCTGCCGCCAGCCGATCATGGCTGCTCCCGCCCTGCATCCGCAGGCGGCTCGAAATACAGCAGGCCGGTATCCCAGAAGCGCCAGTCGATGCCGTTGTCACCGCCCCAGTCATTGAAGTACATCATCTCCGAAAGAACCTTGTCGTAGTCGGAATAGAAGATCGTGAATCCGCAGAAGCTGCCGGGCCTGGCATCCAGGAATGGCAACTCGGAGAGCGGGATGGTCCAGAACACTCGATTCTTTTCGAAGCTGGCACCTGTTGAGTCAACAAGCACGTTGTAGTTCTCTACCGTGCTGTCTGCAACAGGTCCATAGTATCCCGACTCATTTCCGCTGGGCTTCTGTCCTCCGAGTCGCATGACTCTGGGTCCATCCGCAGCAAATGGGCAGGCAAAGACCCAGTAGTCATCCTTCTGCCAGGCCGTGTGACCAACCGCACCTTCAGGGTAGTCAGTATCGTCGCTGTCAACGAGGGCATCAAAGCAGAGATTGATCCTGTCAGAATCCCAGATGCCATTGCCTGGAGTCCAGTCATCCTTCAGTTCTGCCGAGATGTGCAGGTACTCGTCGTCATATGCAAATGTGAGCAGCAGCATTGCATCGGAATCTCCATCGACTCTGCCAGAAAACACATTGGATGTTTCTCGGGAAAGTGTGAGTTCTGCTGGTCTCGCTTTGAAAGAGCCATCCTCAAGATAGGGCCTCGGCGATTCACCCTCCCTGTAGGCCCTCACCACATAGTCCGGCAGGGCGGTGGTGTCGATCCCCTGCAGTCTGTCGCACAGGCGCTGTGTGCCGGGGAATGCGTGGGTGAAGCTGACTGTGTTGCCAGCTTCATCGGTATAGGTCACGAGCAGTTCAAAGGTTTCATTGCGCAGACGGGCATACTGCTCCGCCGGCATTGCCAGCACGGCATCTCCCTGATTGACAATCCGGCCCCCGGCACTGTAGCTGTAGTCCGCCAGCAGCCCATCCTCCTGCAGACGCTGTTCAATCAGGCTCGGCTGGTGTGCCGTGCGCAGTTGCCAGTCGTAGCTGCCATCCGCGCCGCTGATGGACACAGTCAGCCCGTTGGCGGCAGCATCCCAGTCCAGCCCCGCATGCCAGCTCGGGCGCATATGCAGCTGCACGCTGCGCTGGGGCAGGCAGAACTGCATGTCCAGGCGCTGGCGCGGCAGGGTGCCCATATCGAGGCGCAGCTGCAGCAGCAGTTCGCCGTCAGCAAGCAGGTCCCGGGGGATGCGCAGCAGATACTCGCCATCCGGCAGGGGCTTGCTGTCAAGGTACTGCCCGGCGAAGGAGGCTGCCAAGGCCAGGCCGATGCCCGGCGGTATGTCGCCATGTACCTCACTGCCAACAACGATCTCCAGATCCTGGCCGAGCAGGCAGTCGATTTCGTCATCCGCCAGAATGGCGGCCACGCAGCGCTGCTCGGGGAAGCGCAGCCCGGGCGGCAGCAGCGCCGCAGCCCCGCTCTGTTTCACGCGCTCGCCGAAGAATGGCAGCAGGCGGGCATAGCTCTCGCGCGGCGTGCGCCTGATCATCCATTCGTAATAGACAAGCTGCGCCTCCCAGGGGAAGCCGGCCTCCTTGCGGATCTCCTGTTGCGCCAACTCGCGGATCTGCTCGTCTGTGAAGCCTGCGTCCTCAAAGCAGCCCGGCTGCTCGGCGAGGATCAGCTCGATGTTGGCAGCCATGTCGTCGGCATCGAGGAAGTCAGCGGGCATCCCGGCGGTGCGGAACAGGCCGTCAATGTTGTGCAGCAGTTCATGGATCGCCACGCGGCTGACATTGTCAGGATGGCTCGTGAGCACCGCGCTGCCATAGTAGCCAGTGCGTCCGCTCTGTCCCATGAATGCCATGTCCGGCGCCGGCCCCTGGGCCGCCCCGCCGTAGGCCTGCAGCGCAGCTTCGCCTTTCAACAGCAGCTGCGGGCGCTCACGGTCCCAGCCCCAGAAGCAGGCCACGAGGTCGTAGTGGTCATCGGGCACACCGTAGGCGCGCAGGTCAGCCTCCACATCCGTGCTGCCCAGCCAGAACACGTTGCCATGCTCGCGTCCGCACTGCGCGGGCGAAAGCGTATGCGGCAGCTCAAGGAAGTCCAGCTCGAACTGCAGCCGGTCGCCGGCCACAGCGTGGTACCAGTCCATCCATCTGCCGATCTCGGCGCGGAAGCTGGCAATCTCCTCCTCGCTCATGCGGTGCGCAAAGGTGTTCGGGTAAAGTGCCACCAGCAGTTTCAGGCCGACGGCCTCATCATCCGCCAGGCCGAGCTCCAGCGTGTCCCCGGTGACAACGGTGCCACCGGCAGCCACGTACTCATCGAGGACCTCGTCAATCTGCTGCCAGAAGCGCTCATCCTTCATGGTGCGCCGGTCGAGGCCAGTCCGTACGTCACGGTCGATGAACAGGAAGGGGATGTGGTAGTCAACGTCGCCTTCCTCGAACATCAGCGCGTGGTGGAGCTGATCAGGCGAGAAGGGAAGTGCAATGTCCCAGATCGTGACCTGGCCGGGCTGGACGTAGGCCATGCGTCGGTCCAGCGGGTAGAGCTCGCGGAAATGGTTGTCACGGGTCAGGGCGAGGATCTGCGTGCTGCGGGGAGCAGTGGCAACGGGAGGCTCGTAAGTGACAACGTCATCATCAGGATCATCCCACATGATTATGATATCCTTCCACATGTCCTTGTACAGTCTTTCACCGTGAACTTCATATGCATTGACAATTGCCTGATAGTTTACTCCGCTTTCCCAGGGGCGGATTCTGTTGGTCCTGCCATAGATGTCAACAGGCACACCGTCAGGGCTTAGCACCTCACACCAGGCCCCCTCAGGCGTGGCCGTCTGCATCATTCCACGAAGTCTGAGCTCAACTTCGAACGGCAGACCGCTCATAGTGGTCGCCGACAGCAGATATCCCGCACTATGCCCCGTCACATATCCACTCCACGGCGTTGTGCCTGCAGAGTGGGGCCATACTTTCCCGACTGAAGAACCAAACTGCATCATATTGAAACGTCCAAGATTAGACCAGAGCAGTCCCTGATCCACACCGTAATCCAGCCCGAGCCAGTAGGGCCGCAGGCTGATGTTGGAGAAGGGCGGCAGCCAGGGCTGCCCATTGAGCGGCGAGATTGCCACCGCGAGCTGCCCGTCCACCGTGTAGCGGTTGTCAATCACCACATCCAGTTCGCGCACAATCCGGTTCGCCTCATACACGCCGCCGGTCAGGCCCATTTCCTGTGCCATTTCCACCACTGCGGCGGCGGCCGCGCGGTGCAGGATGGTGTTGTCAAAGCTGTAGAAGTCCGTGGGGATGTAGCCATTGGGCCAGCCGATCTGCCCGCTTTCCACGCGGTCATAGGTGGAATACAGCGCGCCCTGGGTGTAGGTTTCGTCGCCATGGAAGGTCACGCCGTAGAGCGTGGAGTATTCCATCGCCGTCAGGTTGTGGGTGACGAAGCCCCAGCTTTCCTGCATGAACTGCGTTGCTTCCTCCAGCAGTCCATCCTGCATCATCGCGCGCCAGAGCAGGTAGTGCTGGAGCACGATCAGGCTCGGGACCTCGGCATGCTCCACGCCGAAAGAGCTCCAATCGAAACCCGTGGCCCCAATGCCGGACAGGTCGCCAGCCGTGCCCGGCTCACCGGGCTGCCAGCCATCGAGACCGGAGAGGTCGAGGTCCAGCGGCACGAGCATCGGGCAGGAGCCGTAGGACACGCAGGCCGCGCGGTGGTAGCGCAGCAGGCGCATCACGTTGCCATAGCGCTTGTTGACAATGTCTGTTAGGATGATGCCGTTGTTGTCACGCACCCAGCAGCCGTGGTAGCTGACCATCGGCGATGAGCTGCCGCTGTAGTGGTCGCGCTGGGTCTCGATGATCACGGGGAGCTGGGCCAGCAGGTCATCAAGTTCGGGATCGCCAGTGTCAGGCTGGTAGTCCGCTGCACTGAACGAATGCCACCAGTCAAGAGTGCGTGTTGCCAGATCAGCCAGTCCTGCGCTGTCCAGCTCCACCGCGGTTCTCGGTTCACCCGCCTTGCTGACGATGCAGGCAACTGTGCAATGCCAGCTGCCGTCATCCTGCATTTCACCGGCGATGCTCTGCGGCAGGCCATCCACTTCCCTGAAGCCCTGGCACTGGATTGTCAGCCGGTTCCCGCCCTGGTGGTACACCAGGCCGTCGCTTTCCTGCTCCGCTGCTTCACTGGCAACATGCAGGAAGTAGTTCCAGTCGGGGTCGGCCCGGCCCTCAACCGGCACGAAGCGGTACTCACGGACCAGCACAGGCATGTCCGGCACGGCATACTGCAGGATTGTCAGCTCGCCGAAGTCGGCAGTCTGCCTGACCCTGACAATCGCCGCACCACGCACCTGTTCGATGCACTGCGTCTTCCATTTGTCGCCAAGGTGGAACACCGGATTGAAGCTGCCCTTCGGGGCGGTGGCCTTGAAGGACAGGGCGATGTCCGGCCAGTTGCCCTCCTGCCAGACCTGCCAGTCGCCGTTGTCACCTCGGGTCTGGTAGCCGGGGCCGGTCAGCCCGCGCAGAAGCGAGAAGTCCCCGTCCACCCCGAGGTGGCAGAAGACGTAGCCGTTGCCAAGCGGGAAGCAGCCGTAGTCGGGGTAACCTCCCTGCCCCGGCTCAAATGGATAGGCCACATCGCGCATGCCCCAGGATGAGAAATCGGCATCACTGACGAGCTCGAACATCGAGGCCTGCGCCGTTGCCATCAGGCCGATGAGGAAGGCTGATGCAAGGGCTGCGATGCTGAGAATCCGTTTGGTCATTCCCATGGATTAAGCATAAACGAGGGGAAGCAGGGAGGTCATTCCCATGGAATGACAGGAGGTCAGTGCCATGCACTGGCAATCCGGCAGGCCATGGGCCTGCAATCCTGCCAGACCATGGGTCTGGCCTCCGGCAGGTTATGCACTGGCAATCCAGCAGGTTATGCACTGGGAATCCGGTAGGCCATGGGCCTGCAATCCTGCCAGACCATGGGTCTGGCCTCCTGTAGGTTATGCACTGGGAATCCGGTATGTTATGCACTGGCGATCAGGCAGGCCATGGGCCTGCAATCCTGCCAGACCATGGGTCTGGCCTCCTGCCTCTTGCCAGACTGACATCTGGCCTCCATTGCCCGGTTTGCACCGGGCCTCCACGCCTGGCTTGCGCCAGACCTCCGCTCCTTCAGCGCGACCGGGCGAAACTTGCTTTCGCCCCAGCGTCAGACCGACGAGCCCTTGGGCGAGGCGGCAACAAAAAAGGGCCACCCCGAAGGGCGGCCCTGTGGTGTCCGTTTTTATCCCATCCCGCCTAGCTCGATGCGGAGGCCGCAGCCACCTGCTGCTTGACCCATTCTGTGCTGACCGACTTCGGTCGCGTGATCGGCGAACCGATCGCCCGGTTGAGGACGTACTGCGCCAGCATGCCCATCGCCCGGCTGACGCTGAAGACCACGGTGTAGTACTCGAATTCCTTCAGGCCGTAGTGGTAGAGCAGCGTGCCGCTCGAGGCATCCACGTTCGGCCAGGGGCTCTTGGCCTTGCCTTGCTCGGTGAGCACCTGCGGCACCACCTCGTAGAGCATGTTCACGAGCGCGAAGACCTCGTCATCCGGGAAGTGCTCACGGCCGAAGTTGATGAAGGCCACGAAGCGCGGATCCGGCACACGCAGCACGGCGTGGCCGTAACCCGGAATCACCTGGCCGCTGTTGAGACGGTCCCAGCAGGCCTTGGTCAGTTCTTCCTTGGTGGGAACGCCGCCGCCCAGCTTCTCCTTGAGGTCGAGCACGAAGCCCAGGCACTCCTGGTTGGCAAGGCCATGCAGCGGACCGGCCAGGGCGTTGAGGCCGGCGCTGACCGCGTAGAACGGATCGGAGAGCGCGCTGCCCACGGTGTGGCAGGTGAAGGCGCTGGCATTGCCGCCCTCGTGGTCGCTGTGCGACATCAGGTAGAGGCGCATCATCTTGTATGCGTCCTCGGTCTGGGGCATGCCCAGCATGTAGGCGTAGTTCGCCGCCCAGTCCAGCTCGGGATTGGGAGTCAGACGCTCGCCCTTGTTGAAACGCTTGCGGTAGATCGCGGCGGCGATGTTGGGCAGCTTGCCGAGGATCGAGAGTGAATCGTCCAGGGCGGCTTCCCAGTACTCCAGCTTGTGCATCTGGTGGTAGCGCGCGGCGAACTGCGACTCATGCTGCATCACGAGGATCGCGGTGTTGAGCATGGTCATCGGGTGGCTGTCCGCGGGCATGCTGTCGAGCACGTCCCAGACATACTGCGGCACCTGATTGTGGGAGGCGAACTCGGCCCGCAGGCTCTTGCGCTCGGTCTCGCTCGGGATCTCGCCGGTGAGCAGCAGCCAGAAGATCTCCTCCGGCAGCAGGTGCGTGACCTCCAGCAGCGGGTGGCCCCGGAAGATCACGCCCGAATCGGGCTCGACGACCGAGGTGTCACAGATCATGCCCTTGATGCCGCGCATTCCGCCATAGGCCTGGGCCACGGTCACATCGGAGATCTTCAGCTCGCCGTTTTCGGCGAGCAGCTGCTTGATCTCATCTCGCAGTGCCGGGATCTGTGCAGACAGTTTTTCCTTGATGATCGACATGCACGCTCCTCCTCAAGATGTGCGCGAGGGGTTTGGTGCCGCCCCTGTTTATCTCTGTGGTCAATCGCCGAGATTATAAATCATGGCGAGTCAGCCCGCGCTTGCGTGCGGCCTTAATTACGCAGTTTTGTCCACGATTTTCAGCCGCCTCAATCTGCCGTACCCGCCGCAGCAGACATTTAATCTTGCAATGTTATAATGCCTGAGCATGAGCAATAACCGCAGCAATCCCGGACTCTCATTCGTGGACCATACCTGCTGTGGTGGAGTGGTGCTGGATGAACTGTCCGGCCAGGCCCGGCTCGTGCTGATTGAGGTCGACAAGGGCCGCCATCCGCAGTGGCTGCTGCCCAAGGGCCATGTCAATCCCGGCGAGAGTTTCGAGGATGCGGCGCGGCGCGAGGTCAGCGAGGAAACCGGGATCCCCGTCAGCCAGCTGGACGTGCTGGCCTATCTCGGCAAGATCGACTACTCCTTCCCCCCCGTTCCCAGGCATGAACTGCACCGCAAGACCGTGCATTTCTATCTTATGCATACGCATGTGCGGGAATTCACCGTGACGCGCTTTACCCGTGAGGAAGGCATCGCCAGTGCCTACTGGTTCAGCTTCGATGCCGCCAAGGAAGTGGTGCGCTATGACGGCAACCGGGAAGTGATCGAGCGTGCGGAAATCATCCTCGAGCAGCTGCTGGCCCGCAGCGGAGATTCCTCCCGCGAGGCCGGATAAGCAAAAGGCCGCCTCTGTGAGCGGCCTTTATGCAATTCAGATCCTGCTTGTCTGAGTAAATCAGACTTCTGCCTTGCCGATGATCTTGAATTCCGTGGTCTCCTTGGTGCGTCCACGCTTCTGGCTGCCACCGCGCAGCAGGAATCCCTTCAGGCGGATGATTTCACCCTTCTCGATCACCATTACCTTCTTGGGGGTCCCGTCATATCCCTTCGCATTGTAGACCTGAATGGCCTTGCTGTTGCTGTCATTGAAGGCGCGGATGGCCTTCAGCACCGCGAGGCTGTTGCCGACCTTCTCGCGCTTGCGCGAACCCCGTCCGGGCGCGGTCCTGAGCCACTGGTAATCAAGGTTATCCATACCCTTGGCCTTGGCAAAACGCGCCGCGAGATCAACGAGGCTGATTACATCCTTGAGATCCATGCTTACTCCTATTAAATAGCTGGATTGAGTATCCAGTTCATGACAATGCAAATATATCACGTAGATGCCGGCATTTCAATTCATTGCGGATTGAATGATTCACAGATGAATAAATATCAGCCCGGGGCGGACAAATCACTTTGTGCGTGAATAATACACACGCGATAAACCGCGAAAGTACATAGGTATTGCAGTGCTGTGCAGCAGGACATCAAGTGCAGCAAATTACTGCTCGTGATATTCCGGTTCAGGGAGGGGAATTCAATGCGGAGAAAATATGAAAGCCGTACCCGGGGCAAGGTACGGCTCATATAGAAAGGCGGAAAAACGGGATAGGCTAGTTTAAGGAAATGGCAGCATTCAAAGGAAGATTCCGCGCCTTCATCTGTTTACCACCACCTCGTGTGAATACGGGAGATCGCTGAGTCCCGTATCCGATCCAGTACTCTCAGCGATTGCTGGGATTATAACGGTATATTTCGAAATGCAACAGTGTTTATTGTGCATTAACCTATACGCATATGTAGTAAAGTGGATAAATCTGGGGAGAAATTGTTGATAACTCTGGATTTCCACTGATACCGGCTCCCATCCGCTCCCGCTGAACATGACCCGTCCAGATGCTGCGTCCTACTGCGCAGCCGTTCCGGTCCAGGCTCCGAAGGACTGGCCGGGTCTATAATCACAGTGATTATCCCAAGGGGTGACCCATGCGCAATCAGGCAGTCAAGGCACTTGTGATCTTCCTCGTGGCCTTCGCAGGCATCGCAGTCGCCGGCAAGGTCTTTGCCCAGAGCTGGTTCAAGACCAGCAGCGGACCCAGCGGTGAGCGGATCACGCTCATCAATGTGGAGGGTGCGATCACCGGCAGTGCAGCCGCCGCCTCGCCCTTCGGTGACAGCGGCGCGAGTTCCGTCTACATCGCCGAGCAGCTGCACAGTGCGGCCCGCGACAGCAACATCAAGGGTGTGCTGCTGCGTGTGAACAGCCCCGGCGGCAGTGCCGCCGCATCCGATGAGATCTACCGGGGCGTGATGGCCGTGCGCAATGCCGGCAAACCCGTCGTGGTGAGCATGGGCGACGTGGCGGCCAGCGGCGGCTACTACATCTCCGCCGCAGCCGACAAGGTCTATGCCAACGGAGCCACGCTCACCGGCAGCATCGGCGTGGTCTTCAGCCTGATGAACTGGGAGGAGCTGGCTGACAAGTGGGGCGTTGACGACGTGACCCTGCATGCCGGCGAGTTCAAGGACATCGGCAGCCCCTGGCGGCAGATGACCGATAAGGAAAAGGAAATGATGCAGGAGCTGCTGGATGAGGTGCATGAGGAATTCATGCAGGCCGTGATCCAGGGCCGGGCCAGTGCGCCGAACCCGATGACCGAGGAGCAGGTCCGGGCTGCCGCCACCGGCATGGTCTTCACCGGCACCAAGGCGAAGGAGCTGGGGCTCGTGGACGAGATCGGCGGGCTGGAGGAAGCCAAGGCCGAGGTGCGGCGCATGGCGAATGTCGGCCAGGATTTCCCGGTCGAGCCTGAGGCGGCCCCGAGCCTGCTGGAGGAACTGCTGGGTGTGAGCATGGAAAGCCGGCTCAATCCGCTGGCGCGCTTCACGGCTGATCCGCTGAGCAGCCTGGCTGGCAACCTCTACCTGAATACGACCCTGCGCGACATCGTACTGCGCTGAAACATGGCAGCCCCGCGCTGCGTATTCACATATATCTGATGGCGCACTGGCCGGCGCTGGAGTGGGAGTAAATCATGCAGAAGGGAATGAACATCTTCATTGCCGTGTATGCCGTGCTGCTGGTGGCCGTGCTGGGAGCCGCGATCGCGCTGCCTGACAAGCCGGAGATCGCACAGTATGCAGCCGGTGCAATGGGCATCGTGATGTTTGCAATGGCCTACATCGCACACCGCGCCAGTGAAGCGGTTGGCAATCCGTTCAACGGCCTCGTGCTCGGCAGCTTCGGCAGTCTGTTCAGGACATGGCTCGGCGCTGCTGCGGTTGCCGTGCTCGCCGTGGGCATCGCCGTGGGGCTCGGCTTCACGAGCATCGACCCGGACATGGGCTGGTTCGTGGAATCGGTCAAGAGCATGTCCGCGGAGAAGGGCCAGCCCCTGCCTGACAACGCCATCCCGATGATGCTCAACTTCTGGCGCTTCGGCTCCTACCTCGGTCCCGTGTTCGGTGCACCTTTCCTGGCGGCGCTGTTCGTGCTGAGCTTCCTGCCGGTCTATGGCTGGCTGGGCCGCCGCCTGCTGACGAAGGGCCTGCCGACGACGCTCGCCGTGATGGCGGGCTTCGGACTGCTCAGTTCACTGAGCGGGGCCTTCGTGAAGAACCCGATGTTCGAGACGCACAATCCGGCATTGGCAATCCCGGTCTCCGCAGTCTATGGTGTGGCCCTCACGCTCGTGCTGTTCTGGCTGTTCCTCAGCAGCAACAGCGCCGTGGTCCCGGCATACTTCCTCGCGGTCTACAGCGCCGTGGTGGGCTCGGCCCAGTTCTACTTCTCCGATCCGCAGGCGCATATGGTGCCGCCCACCGGTCTGGCGGACATGATCGTGCTCGTGATCGTCGCGGCCGGGCTGTGGCTGTATAAGGTCCCGGACTGGAAACGCATGGAAGTGGCAGGAGTGTCCTTCGACGGCAGCTCGCTGACTTCGGATCAGCTTGAGCGGCTGGAGGCGGGACGCCTGACGCGCAGTTCCGGCGAACCGGCCCGGAAGACTGCTCCAACTGAGGCAGCAGCCGGCGAAGCGGAAGCGGAGACTGACGACAGCACAGTCAGCGCCGGATAGCAGAAGGCCGGGGACGGATCCCCGGCCTTGGATGCAGTCAGTTGTCAGTCAGCGCCTGAGCAGAAGCTCGCAGCATCAGGGCATCATCCAGCTGCCGTCGGCACCGACGCCGTACTGGTAGTTGTGCCAGCCCGGCTCCAGCACCGTGTGCTTGGCACGCACCCAGATCTCGTCATCCGCCACCGACAGCGTGTTGCCATCACGGTCCAGCATCGACTCCGGCAGGCTATAGGTATCGGCCCCGAGGATGTCCAGGAACAGGCCGAGTGTGGGCGTGAGGTCGCGGTCACCATCCTGATCCATCGGGTCGTCAAATTCGTCATAGTAGGCCGTACCGAGGCTGTTGCGCACAGGTGCACTGAGGACCGTGTAGCTGTCATTGCCGTCATAGTCCAGCATGTAGCTGAAACTGTTCTTGAGTCCGCTGCCCATGCAGGCGTTGTCAGCCTCATAGGTGTCATTGCCCTGGTTGTCCAGCAGCCAGGCGACTGCATAGTCCGATGCCGTGGCACAGCCTCCGAGCCCGGTATATGTATACTGATCACTGCCCTGGTGGTCCCAGAGCAAAGATGCGGCCCGCAGCAGGGCAATTGAACCGCAGAAGCGGTCGCCGGAATATGTATCATCGCCGCCCAGCTCCAGGATCATGCCCGTCCCTTCGTAGAAGGAAACCGCCTGGGCGAAGACCCCGGCGGAATAGCTGTCAGTGCCGCCATCCTCGCAGAGCAGTCCCAGACCGGCGGATGCCACGACAGGATCACCCGTTGGTGAAGCATCTCCGCTGAGCAACTTGCCAAATGCGCAGCCCTGGGCAAAGTTGCGGTTTCCCCCAATGCCGTCGCCATACTCCGGCATGCCCGGGTCACCGACCGTTTCCGCTGCATAAGTATCGTTGTCAGCACCGCGGTCGGAGAGGATGCCCACGCCGCGGATGCTGGCAAAACCCTGGGCCATTGACACGCAGCCATAATTGTCCATGCCGTCGAGGTCCAGCAGCGCACCGATGCCGACCAGCGACGCGCCCTGGCCCATTGCCTCCACTGCGTAGCTGTCATTGCCGTTCACGTCGCAGAGGATGCCCACGCCGAAGTTGGAGCAGCCCTGGCTGAGCCGCACGGCGTCATAGCTGTCGTTGCCCTCGAGATCCAGCAGCAGGCCGTAGCCCAGCCGGCCGCTGCCCTGCTGGTGCGTGTCGTCATTGCTGAGGACCGTCGTACGGTCCACGTCATTCGGATCATCAAGTGCGAAGTATTCATCATCGCCGGCGTAGTCGATGCAGATCGCGATCGGGTTGGCCAGTGCGGCGTTGCCACCCGCATGGCAGTGGTAGTCGTCATTGCCGCCGATGTCCACCTGCAGCAGGTAGAAACCGTTCTCCGTGCCCCCGTCCCAGTCCGGCAGGTTGATCACATCATCACCGTCGCCGGTCACGCGGATCTCACCGAGGCTGGTGCGGACCTGGAAGTCAAAGGAAGCACCGGGGGTCCAGCCGTCGAGGAAGGCATGGAAATCATCCATGGCATTCGTGAGCACTGAGGCTCCCTGGAACAGATCTTCGTAATCGAAGTTGATGGGGAAATAGCCATTCTGCAGCCAGACGTTGCCGGGTGTGTTGACAAGAATATTCGACTCCACTTGCTGGTCATACAGCACCATGTGCAGGGAATCGTTGAAGGTGGCCTGCGGCCAGCCCTCCGGCGGGGTTGTCAGGCCCGTGATCTCGCCGAACATCACGCTGTTCGCCGGGTCCATGAAGGCCTCGTGGTAGGGCTTGGCCTGGCGGATCGCATTGACCAGCCGGGCCAGGGCGCGCTGGAAATCATCCGGAACCCCGGCCACCTCCGCCTGGATCTGCGCGAAGGTTGCATCATGCAGCGGGTCCGGATATTCATTCATCAGGCGCTTGATGGCCTGGGCCAGCGGGTCGCTGTCATCCACGTCTAGCGTGATGCCTTCATTGACGACGCCGATCCCATGCTGCCAGGCCCCCGTCTGGACCACGCCCTGCAGATTCTCCCAGTTGCCGACCGTGTTCGCCAGCGAGTCAGCGTAGGGCAGGATTTCAGTATGATCGTCGTAGTAGTAGCTGCCATAGGCCGGCAGCCAGGAGCGGATGTCAAAATACAGATTCTGCTCAGGAGAACCATCCACGTCTGTGAAGTTCTTCCACTGCACCTGGTCCTGGGTGTCAGGGATCTCCCACCATTCCTCCGGTCCCGAGTTGGCAAAGAACTCAAAGGTCTCGTCGAAGCCCAGCTCCGGCAGCGGAACGTCCGGCGGCGGCACCGGGTCCGGGTCCGTCTCGTTGAGGGCCTCCATGAACTCATCCGGCAGCACGCTGTCGTCAGTGTCATAGGTGTAGACGTACATCGTGTCCGTGTCGGTCCCGCCGTTCTCATCCGTCACCGTCATCTTCACACGGTGGATGCCGGGAGTGTCGTAGGTATGGTTGACGACGATCGAGGTGGCATCCTCGATGTCATCCTCGTTCAGGTCCCAGCTGAAGCCCGCCACGCCGTTGTCACTGTCCACGCTCTCGCTGCGGAACTGGAACTCCTCGGTGGTACGGCGGATGTAGGTGTTGCTGGTCTCCACGATCAGTGCCTGCGGCGCGGTGTTGGTGTCCTGCTGCAGTCCGTTCATGCTGACGCTCACGCCGTCATACACGAGAATCGCGACATAGAGGTTGTTCATCGGGCTCAGGTAGTTCTGCGGTACCAGGTCCACCTTGGTTGGCAGGTCGATGGTCTTGAAGCCGTTCGTGGTGAACAGATCAGACATCATCCAGCGCTTGCTCGTGTAGTTGGAGACGAGGATGTAGAAGCCCTGGCCGGGGCCGCCCACGCCGCTGATGGTGTCGATGCCGATGCGCAGGGCGGCGGGGTAGCCACCGTCGGGCAGGTTGAGCTGGTACATCGCCCAGCTGAGCTGGCCGGGGCCGGGGCTGAGCGAGATGCTTGAGACATCGACGGTGATGTCACCGCTGTCGGCGTAGACCACGGTCGGGTCCAGATCCTGCAGGGCGCTCGTGATCTTCTGGCCATTGCCGGAGAGTTCCGCCTTGCCCCAGGGCATCTGTGCCATCCCGGACAGGCCGCCCGGCAGCTCCGCAGTGGACTGCTCCAGCTGCTGCTGCATCTTCTGCTGAGCCCGCTGGGCGAAGGTGAAGGGGGACTCACCGCGCTCAAGCATGGCCAGCATGTCACGGTCGCTGGCTGAGCCGCCCGTTGCGGAACTGACGGGAGGGGCTACGACGTCTGAGCTCGTGCTGGCTGGCGCCTGCGGGAGATTTCCACCCTGCCCGCCGCAGCCGGCGAGGGCTGCAGCCAGTAGCAGTATCAGCGCGGGAATGAGATTTCTGCTTCGGTTCATATTGCTTACCTCAGGAGCGTTTCTGAATTCCGGTCGAATCCAGGCTGTCCATCAGTAAGTATATCCCCGTAATCCGCAGGCTTTATTCAGATCAGCGTTAAGTGCAGGTCAGGTTCTGAGCTGTGCGGCGTACATCAGGCCGATGCCTGCGCCGATCCCGCCGAAGATATACCAGTTGGTACTGTTGGCCACTTCCAGGCGGCCCATCCAGACCAGGGCGATGATGGTCAGGCTCACGCCGAGCAGGAAGCCGCCGAAGACCAGCGGCGGGCCGTTCAGGCTCTCCAGCGAGACCGCGTGCTCCTTCTTCCCGAAGACGCGCATGCGCTCATGCTCGGAAAGCGGCTCACGGCGCGGGTGGTCCGGATCGTCGATGAAGAACTTCTCGGTGTCCTCCTCATAGCCGACCTTCTCCTGGGCCAGGGCCTGGGTGCGGATCACGTCATACTCATGCTGGGCATCGGCCTTCTGCCAGTGCTCCTCGTTCCCTCCGCGGTAGGCCTCGGGGAACTTCTCCTCGGAACGGCTGCGTGGGCCACGCGCGTCCTCCTGCACCTGCTCATGGGAATTGAGCAGCCGCTCAAGCTGCGAGGGGCCCTGAGCCTCCTGCCTGCTCCGGCGCACCTGCTCCTGGAACTCCCTGCCGGGATCATAGCTTTCCATCGTGAATTCCTTGCCACTCATGATCAGTCACTTTCCTTGAGATCTTAACCACAAATCTTACCCATGTGGCGGGGAATCAAACGCCTTGCCCGGGATTTGTCCCGCTGACGCTAGAATATGCGCGCATGGGACTGCTGGACCTGTTCAAGCGGAAGAAGAAGCCGGAGGATGCACCTGTACCGGCGGCGGAGCCTGCGCTCGAGCAGCCGCAGGCCAAGGTGGATGCCCCGGCTGAGCTGCCCGCCGATCCGCCCGTCGCTGCTCCTGAGGAAGCTGCAGCTCCGGCAGCGCCGCCTCAGCCGGCCGATCCCGCAGCAGGCCGCAGCCGCTTCCGGACTGCCCTGAACCGTACCCGGGCCTTCTTCACCTCGGCCTTCAGTTCCGATCCGGGCCAGCTCGTGGATGATGCCTATTATGAGGACATCCTCGATGCCCTGCTGCTTTCCGATGTCGGGATGGAGCTGGCCACCGAGCTGGTGGAGCGCATGCGCCGTGAAATGCGCGACCGGGGCCTGGCCTACCGCCGGGATGTGCCGCCCGTGGCCCGCGAGGTGCTGCAGGGCGTGCTCGCCGATGTGCGTGAACCGGTGCCGCTGGTACCGGACCGCCTGAATGTGATCATGCTCGTGGGCGTGAACGGCAGCGGCAAGACCACGATCTCCGCCAAACTCGCCAACCGTCTGCGCGCCGAGGGTCTGAAGGTGATCCTCGCCGCCGCCGATACCTTCCGCGCGGCCGCCACCGAGCAGCTCAGCGTCTGGGCAGGGCGCATCGGCGTGGACATCGTCACCGGCCAGCAGGGCGCAGATCCCGCCGCCGTGGTCTTTGATGCCACCCAGGCCGCGGCCGCCCGCGGGATGGACGTGCTGATCGTGGACACCGCCGGCCGGCTGCAGACAAAGCACAACCTGATGCAGGAGCTCAGCAAGGTCACGCGCACGATTGACAAGGCCTGCGAGGGCGCTGCCGTGACCCGCATCCTGGTGCTGGACGCCACGGTCGGGCAGAATGCGATGAGCCAGGCCGAGCTGTTCAATGAGGCCTGTGAGCTAACCGGCGTGGCGATGAACAAGCTGGATGGCAGTGCCAAGGGTGGCACGCTGTTTGCCGTGGTCAACAGCCTGAAGATCCCCGTGCTTTACATCGGCGTGGGTGAGCAGATCGACGACCTGCTGGACTTCGACCCGGTGGAATTCACGACTGGCCTGATTCCGGACGTGGAAGGCTGATTCGCAGCTCTCCTGATATCTCCGCTGTGCTGCACACATTCACGATAGCTGCGCGCAAGGCGGGATAGTTCCCTGCATGCCTCAGAACAATGGCAGCCAGCCTGCCCGCATCGACCCCCGCAGTGTCCTCAGCCAGCGCCGTAAACTGCAGCTGAGCAGCTTTGAGGACATCCTGGCTGAAGCTGAGCGCCTGACGGAGCTCGTGCAGGGCGGCAATACAGTACGTGCGGATCTCGCCCCCGGGGATGCCCGGCTGGTACACCTTGGCAATATGCCGCTGGGGCAGATGCTCGGACACCTGGGCCTGACCCTGCGCCTGGCTGTGCATCCCGCCGCCTACCGTTTCCCATTCCCGATGCGCCTCATGTTCGGGATGCTGCGCCGGCGCTTCCTGACGGGCGGGCTGAGCATGCCCGTCGAGGCTCCGGCCCGGCTCAACAGTGAGATCCTGCCGGATGCCGGACTGCGGAGCGGCGCCGGACTGGAGATCCTGCAGCAGCAGATTGCTGATTTCCTTGCCGCAGATAGCCTGCAGCCCAACCTGATGCTCGGCAGGCTGAGCCGCGGGGAGTGGGAAGCCCTGAGCTGCCGCCATGCGGAATGGCACCTCGGCTTCATCATTGAGCGCTGATTCAGTGCAGGCGCGGCACTTGCCTATTTCCGGTTAGACGCTAAAATATCCGCATCATAATTTGAAGTACCTTTTACCTATACAAGGGAACAGGTATCGGGAATCCGGGAGAAGGCAGAATGGAATTCGTGCTGGCCGTCATGGCCGTGGCATTAGTCAGCCTCGTGTTCTCCTTCGTGATCAATGCAGGGATTGCGAAGAAAAGTGCGGGCAATGAGCGCATGCAGTGGCTCTGCAAGGCGATCTACGAAGGTGCAAGCGCCTTCCTGAGCAAGGAATACCAGGTGATCGGCATCTTCGTGCTGGTGCTCTTCGTGATCATCAGCGTGATCCCGGCGGAGGGCATGGGCCTGAAGACCGCGATCAGCTTCGCGCTGGGAGCAGGTGCCAGTGCCCTGGCCGGCTACCTCGGGATGCGGACCGCCACCCTTGCCAACGCGCGCACCACCAACGCCGCCATCGAGAGCCTGCCGGCCGCCCTGCGCGTGGCTTTCAGCTCCGGTGCGGTGCTCGGCCTGGCCGTGGTCGGCCTCGGCCTGCTGGGCATCACCGGCCTGTTCTACGTCTTCACCCAGTTCCTCGGCGTGGAGATCCAGGATGCGCTGTCCTATGACATCCTCGGTTTCAGCCTCGGTGCCTCCTCGATCGCCCTGTT
>JAGRNT010000020.1 GCA_020440605.1 bacterium
CTGCTCCAGCCAGCGGATGAAGCCCTCTTCATCCATGCGCCCCTCCCCCACATTGCGCAGGAAGTCGTGGTTGATGATCGCCGTCCAAGCAATGCTGTGACGGTCCAGCAGGGATCCGGTCATTGACATCCAACTATCCTCTCATCTGCGACCTGATTGGGAAAGCATCTGCCCGGAAAGCGGACGCTTGCTGATATATTACTGCGGTGCAGAATTCGACCCCCCAGCTGCTGCCGATCGGCATCGGCGAACGTTTCCAGCGATTCTTCCAGATGGAGTCGGCCTCCGGCATCCTGCTGCTGCTCTGTGCGATCGTCGCACTGATCTGGGCCAACTCCCCCGCCGCCGAGAGCTACCACGCCCTGTGGCACCACCATCTGGTGGTGGGCTTTGACCAGCTCAACCTGCGCTACGACCTGCATACCTGGATCAATGACGGCCTGATGGTGATCTTCTTCTTCGTCGTCGGGCTGGAGATCAAGCGCGAATTCCTTGTCGGTGAACTGAATGACGCCAAGAAGGCCGCGCTGCCGATCATCGGTGCCGCCGGCGGAATGCTGGTCCCGGCCCTGATCTACACTGCCTTCAACAACGGTACCCCCGCCATCCACGGCTGGGGAGTCCCCGTCGCCACGGACATCGCCTTCGCCCTGACGATCCTCTCACTGCTCGGCAAGCGAGTGCCGCTTGGTCTGAAGGTCTTCCTGGCCGCACTGGCAATCGTAGACGACCTTGGCGCCGTCGTGGTGATCGCGATCTTCTACACGGACCATCTGAACTTCATTGCAATGGGACTGGCCGTACTCGGACTCGGCATCCTGATGGTGTTCAACCGCATGAACGTGATCAGGCCGGAACCCTACGCGATAGTCGGTGTGCTGGTCTGGCTGTCCGTACTGCAGTCCGGCGTGCATGCGACGATCGCCGGCGTGCTGATCGCACTGACGATTCCCGCCACCTCACGTATCGACGTACGTGACTTCCGCAAGGATGTGGAGCGGCTCTACAAGAAATTCCTCGTGGTCGGCAAGAAGGGCCAGCTGGACCGCCTCACGCATGAGCAGCAGGACATCGTCTCCAGCATGGTGCTTAAGACCGAGGAGGTACAGGCCCCGCTGGAACGCTTCGAACATGCCCTGCAGCCCTTCGTGTCCTTCGTGATCATGCCGCTGTTCGCACTGTCCAACGCCGGAGTGCACATCCATGGCAGCCTGGCGGTGATCTTCTCCAACCCGGTATCGCTGGGTGCCTTCCTCGGCCTGCTGTTGGGCAAGGTCACCGGCGTGTTCGGAGCCTCGATGCTGTCGATCAAGCTCGGCCTGGCAAGCATGCCGCGCCGGGTAACGATGCTGCAGTTCTTCGGCACGGCGATCGCCTGCGGCATCGGCTTCACGATGTCGCTGTTCATTGCCAACCTGGCCTATGACAGCCAGGAGCATATTGATGATGCGAAGATCGGCGTACTGGCGGCCTCAGCGATTGCCGGCATCGTCAGCTACCTGGTGATCCGGGCCGGCAGCAAGTCGGACATTGACGGCAACGACAGCGATGAAGACGGCTCCCGTGCCCACGCCTGAACTGATCAGGACCGGCCGCGGCTGACGAGATCCCGAAGCAGGGCCAGATAGCCATCGGCCATGCGCTGCTTGTTGTACTTGACCGCCATACCCTCGTAGTTGCGCATGCCCATCTCCGTGCGGAGCTGCGGATCATCGGCGAGCCGTGTGATCGCGGCGCAGAAGTCATCAAACTGCTCCACTGTGGAGGCGAAGATCCCGCCGCCCGCCTCCTGCTCGATCATGTCACGCGGCAGGCCATGTGCATTGAAGACAACAGGCAGCCGGGCACCGGCATAGTCATACATCTTGCCGGGGATCACACCACTCGTGGTGCTGTTCCAGTTGATGTTGCCCGTGGAGTTCAGCAGGCCGATGCCGATGTCGGCAACACTCAGCCAGGCCGGTACCTCATCGGCAGGGACAAGCGGCAGGAAGCGCAGCCGGGGCAGATTGCGCCGTCCGGCCTCGGCGACGATCTCCTCACGCTCCGGTCCGTCCGCCATCACGAGGAACTCGATGTCCTCGCGATGTCGCAGCCTGTCAGCAATGTCGACGATGTCCATTACACGCTGGAACCTGCCCATCTGTCCGATGTACATGCAGACTACCTGCCCGCTGGCGATGCCCAGTTCAGCCCTGATGCGCTCCCTCGCTCCAGGATCCACATCGTCAAAGCGCGGCAGCCAGATCCCGTTGGTGAACATGCTGCATTGCTCGCGCGGCTTGAGCCCGCGCTCCACGATGCTGTTGACCGAAGTGCGCACCACTCCCACGAAGTGATCGGCACCGCGTACCAGCCTGCGCTCCAGCCATGCCAGGTAGCGTACGGCGGGGTGCCAGGCCGGGGCCAGGCCGAGCTGCACGATGCTTTCCGGCCAGAGATCGCGTTCCTCCACGACGGCGGGGATGCCCCAGCGGCGCTTCGCCGGCAATAGCGGTTCCGCTGCCCAGAGCGGCGGCGAGGTGGCAACGATCACATCCGGCTTCTCCGGCCAGTCCCGCAGCAGCCGCTGACAGTTGCGCGACCATTGCACCTGGCTCCAGGCCTTGCCGGCGAAGCCCTTGCCGTAGGTCCCGGGCTGGCGCACATGCACCACCCTGACGCGCCCGGCATGCTCACCAGCACTCAGATCCGGATGCTCGAAACAGGCAGCCTCCCCCAGTTCGCTGTGCAGTTCCCCCGTGTAATGGTTCACCGATCCGGTGAAGACAGTGATCCGCAGATCCGGGTCCTGCTCCAGCCAGAGCCTGCAGAAGTCATTGAAGCGCGTATTGCCGGAGTCACCGGCGCGCAGGTAATACATGTGGAAAAGCAGGATGTGCATGTGGGAATTGCGCTGACGCAAACGCCAGTATACAACCGGCCTCCCTGTTGCCCACACAATCCGCGCGTGCTAGTATTTGGCCCTCATGCCTGTACTGAAGCTGCTTTTCGTGGTTGGCTCCCGTCCCCAGTTCCCCAAGGTCGCCGCAGTGGCCAGGGCCATTGCCCGCCACAATGCCTCGGGGAGCGAGACGCAGATTGAGCACTGCCTGGTGCATACCGGGCAGCACTATGACGACAGCATGAATGACGTGTTCTTCCGTGAGCTGGAACTGCGCAAGCCTGACTACAACCTCGAGGTCGGCAGCGGCAGCATCGGCTACCAGACCGGTGCGAGCATCGAGCGGATCTATGACACGCTCGGGGAATGGCAGCCGGACTGGGTGGTGGTGTTCGGCGACACGAATGCCACGCTGGCCGGCGGTATCGCCGCGCAGCAGCGGCACCTGCGTCTGGCGCACGTCGAGGCGGGAATCCGCACCGGCAACCTGCACCAGGCCGAGGAGCTGAACCGCGTGATCGTGGACCGGATCGCGGATCTGCGCTTCGCGGCCACCGCCGCCACGCTGAACAACCTCTGGCAGGAGAATCTGTCAGACAATTCGTTCTTCGTCGGCGACACGATGCTCGACAACTACATGCATTTCCTGCCTCAGCGCAAACTGGGATATGCCGCGACGCTGGGACTGAAGCCGGGACATTACATCTATTCCACGGTGCACCGCGCCGAGAACACGGATTATCCGGAGCGACTGGGGGCGATCATCGACACGCTGATCGGGGCCCAGAATGAACTGATGCCCGTGGTGCTGCCGATGCATCCGCGCACCCGGGCCGCGATTGAACGGCTGGGACGCACGGGTGAACTGGAGGCCGCGGGAGTGAAGGTGATTGACCCGATCGGCTTCAACCGCAGCCAGGCTCTCGTCGAGGACTGCTACCTTGTCTACAGCGACAGCGGCGGCCTGCTGCGTGAGGCCTGCTTCAGCGGGCACTTCTGCGTGATCCCCTGGGAATACACCACCTTCCCGGAGATCAATGAGATCGGGATGGCGAACTGCGGGCGTGTGGTCAAGGATGAAATGCTCAAGCGCCTGTTCGACGCCCCCGGACCACAGGAGCGCGAGTCGATCACGAATTTCGGCAACGGCACTGCGGGTGAGCAGGTCGTGGCCAAGCTCGTGGAGCTGATCGGCTGAGAGTTGCAGCAGCGGCCACAGCAGGCCCGCATCCTGTAATCTAGTCGCGGCACGCCGCATGGACAAGGCTCCCATTTCCTTCATGGACCGCATCCGCCGCCGCTTCGGCAGGGGCAGTTTCGCACGCAACCTGGCATTGCTGGCCAGCGGCACGGTGATCGGCCAGGTGCTGGTGCTGGCCAGTGCGCCGATACTCTCACGGCTTTATACGGAACATGACTTCGGGATCCTCGGCGTGTACATTTCCGTGGTCACGATCCTCAACGCAGTCAGTTCGCTGCGCATGGACCAGGCGATCCCGATGCCGGAGCAGGATGAGGATGCAGCACTCCTGCTGCGGCTATCGCTGTGGATCACACTCTGGTTCTCACTGGGCGCGGGGCTGATCATCTGGCTGTGCCGGGAGCCGATTGCGCGCTGGAAGGATGAGCCGGAACTGGCTCAGTACCTGTGGCTGATCCCGGTGACGCTGCTGGGATTCGGCCTGTACCGCTCCCTGACCGCCTGGGCTGTGCGCAAGGAGATCTACCGGGAGCTGGCAGCGACGCGGATCCTGCGTGCAGCCAGCCAGGTGCTGGTGCAGGTCGGACTGGGTTTCCTGATGCATGGCTCATTCGGCCTGATCCTCGGCAACGCCGCCGGGCAGTGGACAGGCATAGGACGCCTGCTTGGTCCCGTGCGTGAGGCGAGCAGGGGGATAGTGAAGAAGGAAGGTGACTTCCGCCGGCTCTGGACCCGCTATATCAAGTTTCCGCTCTACTCGAGCCCCAGCGCGCTGCTCGTGACGATCCCCCGCCAGATCCCGAACCTCCTGTTCGCGCAGTATTTCGGACTGGCTGAGGCGGGCTTCCTGTTCTTCGCCACGCGCATCCTGCGCCAGCCTGCAGCGCTGCTCTCGGAGTCGATCAGCCAGGTCTTCCTCGGTCGCGCGGCACGCCTGCTCAATGAGGACCCGGCCAGGCTGAAGCATCTGTACTTCTCCACGGTGCGGCGCATGCTGCTCCTGAGCCTGATCCCGGCGGGAATCCTCGTGCTGGCCGGACCCTGGCTCGTGCACTGGATCTTCGGCGAACGCTGGCTGGACAGCGTGTTCTACATCCAGGTGATGGCCGTGGTGCTGATTGCGGAGATCACCGTAAGCTCCACTTCGCCGATCATGAGTGTGCTCGAGAAGCAGGACTGGCAGCTCAGCGGCGATGTGCTGCGCACGCTGGCGGTGATCGCCTCGCTGGTGGTGCCGCACTACCTGGGCTGGAGCGCGCATATGACGATCATCAGCTACGCCGTGGTGATGATCCTCTGCTACCTCGTCTACTTCAGCATCTTCAGCCGGGCTGTGCTGCTAAAATCACGGGAAGTCGCCGCTGCCGCAGGGCCGCAGGCGCAGTGACAACATGGGACTGCTCAGGAACATCCAGCTTGCAATCATCCGTCCGGCCTGCCGCATGGCCTTTGACGGACGTTATCTGCAGGGACGCTGGTTCGAGGGTCGCGACACGGGCTGGAAATGGGCCTGGCGCTCGCTCTGGCAGCAGAAGTTCGGCGGGCAGAACCGCAGTGTGCCCTGGCCGGTAAGCACGCAGACCAAGATCACCGCTCCGGAGCGGCTGGAGTTCCACCCGGATGACCTGAACAACTTCCAGTCCTTCGGGCAGTACTACAACAACAACAATGGCGGCTGGATCCGCATCGGACGGGGCAGCTACATCGGCCCGAACGTCGGCATCATCACTTCCAACCACACGCTCTACGACCTGGATGAGCATGACCCGCCGCAGGATGTGACGATCGGCGAGAGCTGCTGGATCGGCATGAATGCCGTGATCCTGCCGGGAGTGACACTCGGGCCGCACACTGTGGTGGCGGCGGGCAGTGTGGTGGGCCGCAGCTACCCGAAGGGACATGTGGTGCTGGTCGGCAATCCGGCCAGGGTCAGCGTGAAGCTGGAACGCCATCCCGATCTGCAGACTGAGGGAGTGGACGCAAGCCAGCCGGCGGCGGACTGAGCGGCCCGGGCTATAATCGCTGCGACGGCAGCCCATGCATCCTGTTCCATCCGACAACTACATCTTCACCGAGACGGCGCAGCCCTCCACGGAAGCGCGCGGCCGGGCCCTGCTGGTGGCATACAAGTTCCCGCCGCATGACGTGGGCGTGGCACAGCACAGACCGGAGGGCCTGTACCGGCATCTCGGCGAATACGGCTGGACATGTGACGTGATCACGGCTGAGCGGCCCGGCACAGCGGCGGATGTGGTCCAGACAGCGGATCGCTCCTGGACGCGCAGCGTGAAGGAGGAAGGCACGGCGGAGGCCGCGCTCAAGCAGCGCCTCACGAATGGCAGCCGCACAGGGCTCGGGCCCTTCCGCAGGCGGCTGATCAGCAACATCAAGCTGCTGATGCGCCTGCAGCCCAAATGGCATGATGAATTCGCGGGCTGGAGCTACAGCATCCGCGAAACGATTCTGACAACGGCCCGGGAGCGCGGTAGTGAGGTGCTGTGGGTGACCTGCAGCCCATATACACTCGCCCCGGTGGCGGTGGACTGCGCGCGAAAGCTGGGGATCCCCTGCGTGATCGACCTGCGCGATCCCCTGCCCCACTACCTGCACTTTCCGCGTGGCACGGGGCACTGGTTCTACCGGGCACTGGCGGCGGCGGATGCCGTGACGGCTGCGGCACCCTGCTGCATCACTGAGGAGCTGCTGCAGGTACGTACTTCCGCCGAACGTCCGGGGATCGTGGAAATCCCGAGCGGGGCCTGGCAGCATGAACGGGTTGCCATGCAGCCCGCGGAGCAGTTCACGCTGCTGCATGCCGGGACACTGGTGGGCGGCGGTCGCAGCCCGCAGCCGCTGTTCGAGGCAGTGGCGATGCTCAGGGAGCGCATCCCGGAGCTTGCCAGGGACCTGCGGATGCTGTTCATCGGCGGAGACAGCGGGGTTGTCAGGGACTTCCCTGGCTATGAGGCCGTCTCTTCACAGGTCGAAATCCACGGGCAGAAGCCCTACAGCGAAGTGAAGCAGCTCATGGCGACGGCGGCGATGCTCGTGATCATCAAGCTCGATGGCGATGTCTACAGCGATGCCCTGCCTGCCAAGATGTATGACTACCTGGCCTATGAAGCGCCGGTCCTGAGCTTCGGGATGGGTGCGGGCCTGCAGGGTCCGCTGCTGGAATGGAGCAACGCCGGGCGCTGGCTGGGAAGCGCTGCGGAGATAGCATCCTTCATCGAGGAGCACTACCGGATCTGGCAACGTGACGGCGGCGTCAGACGCGAGCGCAATTCCGAGGCGATCCGCTATCTCGGCCAGCCGCGCATGGCGGGTGATTTCGCCGCGGTGTTCGAGGCCGTCAAGCACGGCCGGGCAATCAAGGAAATGACGGTGCTGCCCTGGGGACAGGACAGCCGGGGAGCCTGAGATGCCCCGCGCCGTGCATGTGACAAGCGTCCACAATCCATTTGACAACCGGATCTTCATGAAGGAATGCGCATCCCTGCGTGACAGCGGCTGGGAAGTGGTGCTGGTGGCACAGCATGAGCAGGACGAGACCGTCGACGGCATCCGCATCCGGGCTCTGCCGCAGGTTCAGAGCAGAATGCAGCGCATGCGCGAACTGCCGCCCCTGGCACGCCGGATTGCGCTGGAGGAGCAGCCCGACATACTGCATTTCCACGACCCGGAGCTGCTGCCGGTGGCTGCCGCCCTGGCTGCGGGTGGCAGGCGCGTGATCTATGACATGCATGAGAACATCGTCAAGGATGTGCTGACCAAGCGCTGGATCAATCCGCTGCTGCGACCGCTGGTCAGCGGCTACATGCGGATGCGGATGCGCGGCTGGCTCAGGCGTCTACGCGTGATCTTCGCTGAGGACAGCTATGCAGCGGACTACCCGTATGTGAAGGACTTCATCACCGTGCTGAACATGCCGCGCCTGGACAGCCTGCAGGGACTGGAGGTGCAGGAGCGGGAGCGGCCCGGGCTGGCCTACATCGGCGGGCTGACGGAACTGCGCGGCAGTGAGCGGATGCTCAGGCTGCTGGCCGGGCTGCAGGCGGCGGGACTGGATGTTGGGCTGGAGCTGATCGGGCCGGTGGATGCCGGGCATGCCCAGCGCCTGGCGGAACTCGTTCGCGAACTGGGCCTGCGCCGCGTGCGCTTCCACGGATTCATGCGTGCCGATGAGGCCTGGCCGATAGTTGCCAGCTGCCATATCGGGCTGGCACTGCTGAGCCGGATCCCTAACTACGAACACAGCTACCCGAGCAAGATCTTCGAATACATGGCGCTCGGCCTGCCGGTTGTCACGAGTGACTTCGAGCTGTATCGCGGCATCGTGGAGGCGAACGGAGCAGGAATCTGCGTGGATCCGGATGACGACGCTGCCGTACTTGCGGCCGTGCAGGGACTGCTGGAGGATCCGCAGCGCTGGCAGGCAATGTCCGAGGCGGCACGCAATGCAGCCATGGAGAAGTACAGCTGGGAACGTGAGGCCGGGAAGCTGCTGGCGCTTTATGAGGAGATGCTGGGCTGAGCCGGCAGGGCTGGAACTGCAGCATCCGCAGTGCGGCCGGATGAGGCCGGCAGTGGCCGGCGCAGGGCACAGACCGCCATCATTCCGAGGAATGCCCAGAACAGCTTGTTGTCATTCAGGTCCCCGGAGATGTTGGCATTGATGAAGGCACTGCCGAGCTGGGCGATCGTGAGCGTCATCCATGGTTCGGACTGCAGCACGCGCCGCGAGGGGATCAGCCGCCAGGCATAGAACAGCATGCAGAAGAACAGCACGAGCCCGATGATTCCCAGCTCGAAGAAGACTTCCAGGAAGATGTTGTGGGGGTAGGCGCGGATGTCACCGCGGCCCGTGAGTACGGGCCAGCTGCCGATGCCGCGGCCCCAGAGCGGAGATTCGTCCACGCGGCTCCAGGTCGTGGCGTAACCGCCGAAGCGCGTGCTGCCTTCGAAGCCCTCCTCCTGCGCCTCCTGCAGGCGCTCCAGGGTGCGCGGCAGCTCCGCCCCCGAAGTGGCGAAGTAGAACACCACGCCGCCGACGAGGCAGAAGGCCGCCATCCCGACCAGCAGCCGCAGGGTGATCTGGCGGATGTTGCGGGCCGGACGCAGGTTGACGAGCACGATGTAGAGACAGGCGATGCACATCGCGAGGAAGGGTCCGCGGCTGCCGATGCCGAGCATCAGAATGCTGTACATCCCGATCGCCCCTGCACCGAACAGGCGTTGCCAGAAGCCGCGCAGGAAGTAGACATACCAGGCCACGAGCACCAGCATGCCGGGGCCGATCACGCGGCCCAGCCCGAGGTAGTTGGTGCTGAGCGAGGTCGTGACGAAGCCGCGGATGCCACTGCGCGCTGCCAGCAGCAGGGCTACGGCGCTTTCCGTGGCAATCCACAGCGAGAACAGCACAAGCACCACGAAGAAGCGCCTCACCCGCAGGCGCTCGTGGCTGACGATCAGGGCGAAGGCCGCCAGTGGCCAGAGCGTGAGGCTGCCGAGCAGCGCCACCTTGCGCAGGCTGTAGTTGATGCTGGGCGACCAGAGATATGACAACAGGGCCCAGATCACGAACAGGATCGCCATACCGGTGATGATCACCGCCTCACGGCGGAACACCAGCCCGCGGCGCACGATCAGGTAGACACCGCAGATGAAGCTCAGGCCGAAGGTCAGTACGGTGATGTCGCCTGGGATCCAGGCGAAGCGCGCATCCTCCTTGTAGATCCCGGCGAACAGGAAGAGCACGATCGTGGTTTCGAAGGAGAACAGCGCACCGAGCTGGCGCAGCAGGAAGTCACGGCTGAGGTCCAGGCGACCGGGAGCACTGCCGCTGTCCGCTGTGGCTCCGCTGCTCATCGGCTCAGCCCGCCGCGCCGCTCAGGGAGACGTAGCTCAGTTCATCAGCGCCGTAGATGTCGCGGGCGCTGGACCAGTTGCTGACAATCACCCCGCGGCAGTCCAGCCCGTGGCGGGCCAGCACCGCGAGGGCCTTCTCGAGTTCCTCAGGGCTGCAGGCTCCCTGGGGCACACAGAGCACGAGGCTGTCCAGACGGGCCGCCAGCTCCTGCTCGACATTCCAGCGCAGCGGCGAGGCCAGCAGCACGGCAGTCCGGCCCTGTGGCAGCACCTTGTCTGGATAGCGGGCACCCTCGGCAGCGCTCAGGTCAGCCTGGGCTCTAGGCAACCCGCCCTCAGCGGAGAGCGGGGAAGAGTCGAGGACCTTGCCTGGCATGGCGTCGATGAGCTGCACGCTCTGGCTCTGCAGCCAGGCTGCGGGGTCAAGTGACATGTGACGCGAGGGGAGGAAGACCAGTCCGATGCGTTCCCCGCGTGAGAACAGCAGGGAAGCCAGACCGGCCGCCAGTTCAGTGTCCGACTGCTGGGGCTTCCAGCGCCGGCGATGGCGTGGACCGGGCAGCACGGCGAGTACGGGCAGGCCCACCTCGCTGCGGATCTCCTTGAGCGTGCGGAAACGGTTGCCACCGGATTCACGGAAGAGCAGCACCAGTACGCAGAGCATCACGCCCGCGAAGCCTCCGAGGGCGGTATTGCGGCCGATGGCGGGCTTCTCACGCTTGGCGGGCATCACGGCGCTGTCCATCAGGGCCACGTCCATGCTGGCATTGACCTTGGCCAGTTCGGTCTCGGTGCGCTGTTTCTCGAGGATCTCGAGGATGTCACGCAGGCTCTTGAGCTCCGCGTTGAGGATGTTCATGTCGCTGTTGGCAGCGGGCATCGCCGCCAATTCGCTATTGAGCCGGCCATAATCGCCGCCCAGCTCGCTTTCCGCCAGGTTGAGGGCCTCGCGGTTGCTCCTGAGGCTCGTGCGGATCTGCTCGATGGTCACACCGATCTGGCCGCGCAGGTTCAGGATGTCGGGGTGACTCTCGGTCTTGGTTGCCAGATGGTTTTCCAGCGAAGTGACCTGCTGGCTGAGCTTCAGCACGAGCGAGTTCTCCAGTTCGAGCGGGGTGGCCGGTGCCTGGATTATCTCGCTCAGTTCCTGCGGGGTGGCGGATTCCATGGCGGAAAGCACGTTGTCAATCTGGCGAATGGCGATGCGGTTCTGGGTGCGCGCTGTGGCGATCTGTGACATGCGCTGCACCGTGATCTCGCCCTGGGCGATCGGGCTGAACAGCCCCGTCTCGTCCTGGATATCCTGGATCTCCTGCACGAGGGTCGCAATGCGCTCGCCGGCATTGCCGGACTGCTCGTCGATGAAGTCCAGCATCTTGTCGTACTCGTCGTAGGTCTTGGAACGGGAAAGCTCCAGGTATTTGGCGACGATGCTGTCGACGGCCTGCTTGGCCAGCAGCGGGTTGTAGCTCGTGAAGCGCACGCTCAGCACACTCGATTCCGGCGCAGCCGGACCGACGGTCAGGGATTCCTTGTAGCTGTTCCAGGCCTCATGGTCCGGGCGGACCTTCAGCAGGTAGCGGTAGCCGGCCTTGTGGCTGCCGCCGAAATGCGGCGTGAAGCTGATGTGCTTGCCCACAACCGGTTCGCCGTTGGCACCGCTCTGATCACCGAGCTTCCAGTTGCCATCCGCATCCGCGCTAATCCACATCTCCTGCGTGTTGAGCATGTCAGGGCTGACCTGCACGTCGCTCAGGCGCAGGCGGCTGTAGATCTCCTCGCGGGGCTGCTTCTGGCTCTGGCCTCGGCCGAGCCTGCCCATCACTCTTTCCTTTGGTGCATCGGGCCCCTGGGGGTCGAAGATGTCAACCTGCAGCCCGAGCTCATCAATCACCTGCCAGCCGATCTCGCGGCTGATCAGGGTCAGGATCTCATCGGAGAGGGCAGCAGGCGCACCGCCCAGCAGGCTCAGACCGGAGAGCAGGCTGGCACCTCCTCCCCCACCCTTGTTGACCATCAAGGTGGCGGAAGTGCCGAAGCGCGGCGGCATGAACAAGGAGGCGATCAGGAAGACCAGGGCTCCGAGGAACAACGAGGCGACGAGTTGCCAGACATGGCTGCGGAAAATCCAGCCAAGCAACCGCTGGCCGTACTCCGGATCGTTGGAGTGATCCCATCTGTTCCGCTCTTCCTGTTTCATGCCCCATCGCCTGCAGGATCGCAGGTCCTTTCCTCGAACCGATATTCTAGCAAAGTGGACAGGCGGAACAGTCTGTAAATATTGGCGGAGCCTGCTGAAACCGGGCAGTAAATCTTATTATTAATAAGATCTTTCGATATTTATCGATTTTTTGCGAAATAGTACATGCATTCAGTATTGATCAGGGTAAGTAAGGACAGGTTGCGAAACCGGGACTACATAATGAAAGGAGATCGCCATGAGCAGTGCACAGATGTCGAGTAACAGAGAGGAACTGATGAAGGGCCTGAACCATGCCCTCAACCGCGAAGTTTCCACCTTCCTGCGCTACATGCTCAGCGCGGCCAAGATCAAGGGCATCGTGAATGCCCCCGTGCGTGAGCTGTATTCCGCAGAGGTTGCGGACGAACTGGGCCACGCCACCTACCTCGCGGACAAGATCGTAATGCTCGGGGGTACGCCCGAACTGAACCCCGACCTGACCCCTCCGGCGGATGAGGTGACCGAGATGCTGAAGTACGACATCGCCCAGGAGAAGATTGATGTCGAGGGCTACCTGAAGCTGGCGGAGCTGGCTGACAGGGAGGGCCTGGCTGAGCTGAAGGTGCGCATGGAGGAACAGGCTGCGGATGAAGCCCATCACGCGGAAGTGATGGAGCGCCTGCTGGGCTAGAGCTGCAGCCTCTCTGAATAACCCGGAAGCATGCTGCCCCGGACCTGCCAGCTGGTGGGCCGGGGCAGTTGTGTTTTCAGCGATGCAGCTGATCCGGGACGGGCGGGGGCCTGCCTGAGAAAGTTATAATGTGCTTTCGAATCCTTATCTACGATTCCAAGAGGTAAATCATGGGAGTCCCCCTTCTTGATCTGCATGCACAATGGAAGCAGATCGCAGACGAGGTCAAGGCCGCGCTGGAGCCGGTCTATGACAGCCAGTATTTCATCATGGGCCCGCAGGTCAAGACCCTCGAGGACGAGGTCGCGGCCTACTGCGGCACCCGCCACGGCGTGGGCTGCGCCAGCGGTTCCGATGCACTGGTGCTGGCCCTGATGGCGCTGGAGGTCGGCCCCGGTGACGAGGTGATCCTGCCCACGCACACCTTCTTCGCAACCGCCGGAGCAGTGTCCCGCGTAGGTGCAACCCCGGTCTTTGCAGATATCGACCCCGAGACCTTCAACATCACTGCTGAGGAGATCGATAGGCTGGCAACCAGCCGCACCAAGGCGGCGATCCCCGTGCACCTGTACGGCCAGGTTGCCGACATGGACCCGATCATGACGGTCTGCAAGGCCCGCGGGATCAAGGTCGTCGAGGATGCGGCGCAGAGCATCGGCGCCAAGTACCATGGCCGCCGCGTGGGCCAGACCGGCGGTGACATCGCCACCTTCAGCTTCTTCCCGAGCAAGAACCTCGGAGCGATGGGTGACGGCGGCATGTGCGTCACCAATGATGACGCGCTGGCCGAGCGGATGCGCATCCTGCGCAACCACGGCGCGCAGCCGAAGTACTACCACAAGCTGATCGGCCTCAATTCACGCCTGGATACGATGCAGGCCGCGGTGCTGAGCGTGAAGCTGAAGTACCTCGAAGCCTGGCATGAGGGCCGCCGCGCGAATGCGATGGACTATGACCAGCGCTTCGCAGGCAATCCGCACATCACGACCCCGAAGATCCTCGAGCACAACTGGAGCATCTACAACCAGTACAGCATCCTGATCACCAACGGCCGTCGCGATGAGGTGATGGCCGGGCTGAAGGAGCGTGGCATCGGTTGCGAGATCTATTACCCCGTCCCGCTGCACCTGCAGGAATGCTACAGCGAACTGGGCGGCCGCGAGGGCGACCTGCCCGTCTCCGAGAAGGCCGCGAGGGAGATCTTCAGCATCCCGATCTATCCGGAGCTGGTCGCTGAGCAGCGCGAGGAAGTCGCCAATGCAGTGATCGAACTGGTTGGCAATACTGCTGCGGCTGGTTAAGGCGGAATTCAATCCGAGTCTGGAAGGGGGAGCCTGCGGGCTCCCCTTTTTTGTCGACTAAGGGAATAGATATTCAGGACTGGCAACAAAACAATTGAAATATTGTCAGCGCTTGGCAGTTATACTAGTCACATGCCTCCCTCCCGCCCAGAAAATGACCGCATCGCCGTGTTCATTGATGCGGAGAATCTGATCATCAGCGCACAGCAGGCCGGTCTGCCGCTGCGCATGGAGTTGGTGATGGACAGCGTGCGCGAGGAAGGTGTGGTCAGCTTCGCCCGGGCGTATGGGGACTGGAGCCAGGCACACATGAAGCCATACCAGCAGGACTTCCTCTCGAACGTGATCGAGATGAGCATGCTGGCAACCAGCTACGAAAAGAACACAGGCGACATGCAGATCGCCTGCGATGCCCTGGAAATGGCACTGATCGGCAGTGCGCCGCACTGCTTCGTGATCGTCGGTGGTGACCGTGACTTCGTCCCGCTGGTGCAGAAGCTCAAGCGCTACGGGATGCGTGTGATTGGAATCGGACTGCGCCGCACCACCAGCCAGTATCTGGACAAGGTCTGCGACCAGTTCCTCTACTATGACAAGCTCGTAGGCGAGCTGGA
This sequence comes from bacterium, assembly GCA_020440605.1. Taxonomy (GTDB): domain Bacteria; phylum 4484-113; class 4484-113; order 4484-113; family JAFGCY01; genus JAHEFU01. The sequence goes on from JAGRNT010000020.1 coordinate 14,742, forward strand.
TGATGTTGACAGCAGTGCTGCAGCGGCGACTCCCGCCCCGAGCGGCAATGAGGAGCCCGGCCTCAGTGAGGAGCACCTGCTCTTCGACCTGATGCTGCGGGCCGTGGTGGCACTGGAACGCAAGGGCGTGGTCCCCAATGGCACGAGCGTCAACAACATGATGCGCCAGCTTGATCCGAAGTATACGGCGCTGCCTCCGCAGTACCACCGCTTCCGAGACCTGGCTGAAGCCGCCCAGGAGGATGGATTTGTCACGATCCGCCAGGGCAGCGGGCTGGGCTTTGAACTCGAAAGCGCACGCAAGTACACTCGCAGCCTGCCTTCGGCATCCACGCCGGTGCGGCTGGCAGCCTTCGATGCCCCGGATGATGACGCGACGCTGCTGTCCCGTTATCGCTCGATCCTGCAGGAAAAGGGCGTGCCGCTGATTCCATGGGAGCAGCGTGAGAAGCTGATCCGCTCACTCTGGGAGGAATTCGAGTCAAATCCGCAGCCCTTCAGCATGCACAGCATCAATCACCTGCTGATGGATCTGGCGGCTCGCAGCATGTACCAGCTGCCTGACCGCGCCTGCCAGAAGCTGACCCATACGATGAACATCGGACACTGCTTCCTGTTCGACGGGCAGATGGAGTACCGCGGGCGGCTGGACTTTTACGAGGAAAACATCCGCCCCGCAGTGGATGTAGAGCAGGCGGTGCGCCGCGTGAACCGCACCTACCTGACAGGCATGCTCAAGGATGACCCGGGTCTGGAACTGCGCCAGCGTCCGCTGAGCATGCTGCTGTTCAGCGATGGCAATGATGCGCACCTGCATGAGGTTGACAGCCTGCTGCAGGGCATTCGCCAGTACAACTGAACAGGAGCCCCGCCATGGAGATAGTTGTCAGGAATGCGGCTGAAGCTGACCTTTCGGCAATTGCAGCACTGCACTACCACTCCCGGGAGCGTCTTTCCCGGTTCATTCCAGAAGGTCTCGGAGAGAAATTCCTGATGGAGCGGGATCTGCTCGAGGATACGGAAATGTTCCGGGAACAGCTCGCCGATGAGGACAGCCTAGTGCTGATCGCGGAGATCGACGGGCAGTTCTGCGGATTCCTCACGGCGGCAGTGCAGCCATATGAGGATGAACTGCTGCACAGCCCCTACCTGACGATTGAGTTCCTTGAAGTCACACCGGACATGTCCGGCCGGGGCGTGGGCAGCTCATTGTTGCAGGCCGTGGAAGCCTGTGCCCGTGAGCGTGGAATCCGCAACATTGACCTCTCCGTCTGGCAGGACAATCCTCGGGCACAGTCGCTGTATGCGCGGCTGGGATATGCCCCGCTTGAGATCAGGATGTACAAGCTGCTGGACTGAAGATCAAAATGAAGTAGTCATTGCTGCTGATTCACCGCTACGGAACACGGGTACCATGAACCCATGGGAAGCAAGGAAAAGACCCCGTCCCTCTCCGGGACAATCCGGAATACATGCATCTACCTGCTGCTCGCACTGGCAACATCCTGTGGCAGTGGCAGTGCCGACTCAGCTCTGGCAATACGGAACAGCGACGCATCTGCAAATGTGAGCCTGACAGAGTTTACATTGCCTGATTTCCCTCCTCAGTTCAGTGCTGAGGAACTGGCCAGACTGGAACGACAGAGCAGCTTCAACCTCAATGACAGCATTGAAGGCAGCGAGTTTGCCTCACATGGCCCGGGCACTGTCCAGATTCAGGGTGACGACCTGCTGGTTGAGCGCAACGGCGAAGCCCTGCACTGGGTGATCTACGGACTGCCTGGCCTGGGGCCGACGAGCAACCTGACATCGATGAGTCTGGCGCTCAACCAGCTGACGGCCGATACCAAACTGTACCTGGGCGTCTCCGACTATGAGGCCGGACGCTGGAACTTCAGCACGATCCAGATTGACGACAGTGAAATGGTCGTTGACATCCTGGATCGCTTTGACCCAGTCGGCGCGGCCAGTCCGGATGGCATGGCCCTGATCGCGCTGCTGACTGACAACGCGGACTTCGGCGTGGACTTCATCAGCTATTCCGGACAGACTGATCTGCTTGTCCCGCAGATCACTTCCGTCACGAACGGAACACATGAGGATCGCATCGTTGTCAACTGGTCAGGCGTGGCCCATGCGGCAGAGATTGAGATCTTCTACAAGCTCGAGGAGGAACCGGAGGATGCCTGGGCACTGCTGTTCACGGCTAACACCGGTGGAAACGGCCTGCTCAACCACACGGAGAACCAGCCGCCAGCCAAGGGCAGTCTATACGGAAAGCCTTACCTTTACAGGGCAAGAGCCAAGCTCGGCGAGGAACGCAGCGAGTTCTCCGCAGTGATGAGCGGCGAACGGCGTACGCCGCATCCGATCTCGCTTGGAGCAAGTTACCAGGTTTACAGTGACCAGATCAGATTCTACTTCTTCACTGACATTGCCTACGAGGACTTCTCGATCTTCCGGGATGACGTGAAGATTGCGGACTTCAGTGCTCCGGGGATCTTCGGCAAGGCATTCGTTGACAATGCGCCCGGCCCCGGCGAGCACCTCTATCATGTCGTGGTGGAGGGACCCAACGGTCCGAGTTTCCCGAGTGAGAAGATCGCCGGCTGCACCTCCGAGTGGGAACCCGCCACCCTGATTTCACGCGATGACCCCGAGGCTTATCATGCTGACATTGCCGACATCCATGGCGTGGCCTGCGTCAGCTACAGCGACGGAACAAATGGTGAACTGCTGTTCCACCGGGTAAGTGGTCCGGATGCCGGTTCGCATGTCGTCTGCGAGGCGGATGTGGACGTCCGCACGGATCTTGCCGTCATTGAAGGACGGCCGATGCTGGCTTTCCACAATGCGGATGACGCTGCGCTGGAAGGCCGTGGCACATATCTGGCGCTGGCCACCACCCCTGTTCCCACCGGCACTCTGGACTGGGATGTACAGCTGATCGCCGGAGGCAGCAGCACGGCCTTGCGGCTGCGCCTGATTGAACTGAGTGACAGGCTGGGCCTGTTCTTCAGTAGTGACTCCGGTACCGGGGAGCAGCTCTTCTATGCACAGAGCACGGACAAGTCACCCGGGCCTGCGGACTGGACCGCCAGCCAGGTGACCAACGAGCCCTATGATCCGCTGTTTGATGGACTTGCCTATCGTGACAGGCCGGTGGTCGTGGCCCAGCGCAGCGCTGCCGGACCCATGATCCACTTCAGCACTGAGCTGCAGCCCGATGAGCTGGCGGACTGGAACAGCGACAATACATCACTGGTGCTGAGCTACTCGGACCTGGTGGTCTATGAGGATTCCGACGACGTGCGGATCCAGGCCATCCTGCCGCAGGACGGTGCCGAGGATTCGAGAATGTACTCAAGCTACGTCAGTTTCAGCAGCGACTTTGAAACCAATGGCTCCGGACTGAGCAATCTGTATTTCGGTGATGACCTCACGGCAACGGGGCTGAGCATGGTGGTACACAACAATCGGCGCTACTTTGCCTGGAATGCCGCGCTCAACGGTGCGCCGTACTTCTTCGGCAACTCCGAACGTATAGGTTCTGATGACCAGAGATACACGCAGAAAGGCGATGTGCCGGCGGTGGGCGGAGCGCTGAGCGTCAGTGAACTGGCGACGCTGTGCGTCGTGGGAGACGAGCTGATGCTGCTTTACAGGGACAGCAACCTGACGACGAACAGGCTCAACCTGTCAGTGCTGCCGCCCTGCGAGTAGACCCCTGAATCAGAGCTTGGCAACCTTGCCGGCGGTGCGCTCGAGATGGCCGGTCATGTTCTTGGTGTCGAAGACCAGCTGGGCATTGTCAACCACCCACTGGTAGTCGATCCCTCCGTGTCCGGTGGCGATGAACACCAGGTCCGCGCTCTGAACCAGCTCCTCGCTGAGCGCACTGCTCTCGAGGGTGTGCTCCTCGACGCGGCAGCGCGGGACATGCGCATCGTGGTACACAACGTCCGCGCCCTTCTCGAACAGCAGCTTGGCGACGTCCAGCGCGGGTGACTCGCGCACGTCGTCAATGTTCTCCTTGTAGGCCATGCCCATGATCAGCACGCGGCAGCCCTTGAGCGCCTTGCCGTGCTCATTGAGCTGCTCCATCACGCGGGTCACGACGTAGTACGGCATGCCGGAGTTGATGCTGTCGGCGAGGTCGATGAACTGGGCCTTGAAGTCGAGGCTCGTGAGCTTCCACTTGAGGTAGAGCGGGTCGATCGGGATGCAGTGGCCGCCGAGACCGGGGCCGGGATAGAAGGGCATGAAGCCGAAGGGCTTGGTCTTGGAGGCTTCAATCACCTCCCAGACATCCACGTCCAGCTTCTCGCAGATCATCGCCATCTCGTTGATGAAGCCGATGTTGATCGCGCGGAAGGAATTCTCCAGCAGCTTCACGAGCTCGGCGGCCCGGGTGCTGCTGACGGGATGCACATGCTCAAGGGCGTGGTCATAGACCTCGGTGGCGATGCGCGTGCATTCCGCGGTCACGCCGCCGATGATCTTCGGGGTGTTCTTGACGGTGTAGCGCTCATTGCCGGGATCGACGCGCTCGGGGCTGAAGGCCAGGTGGAAGTCCACGCCGCACTTCATGCCGGTCTCCTCCAGCAGCGGCAGGGCCAGCTCGTCGGTGGTTCCCGGGTAGGTGGTGCTCTCCAGCACGATCACCTGGCCCGGCTGCAGGTAGCGGATGATCTCCGCCAGCGCGGCCTCGATGTAGGTGACATCGGGGTCCTTGGACTTGGAGAGCGGAGTCGGCACGCAGATGCTGATCACCGAGCAGTCCTTCAGGCGGCTGAAGTCGGCGGTGCCTTCGATCAGGCCCTTGTCCACCAGCGGCTTGAGGTTCTCGCTCTTGACGTCGCCGATATAGGACTCGCCGCGGTTGATGGACTCCACCTTGGCGAGGTCGATATCAAATCCGATCACGTGCATCCCCGCTTCGGCGAAGGCCTCCGCGAGCGGCAGGCCGACATAGCCCTGGCCGATGATGCCGAACTTCTTGCTGCCGTCAGTTAACTGCTTTACGTAGTCCATTGAATTACCTGTGGAAACGGCACGGGGCCGGATTGGGAAACGGAGATTATATCGCGAAATCCGGCACAATACATTTACCGGGGGCTTTTCAGGCGGCCCGGCTGTTCCATAGATTATCTTTCGGTGCTAGAATCCTAGCCCGCCAGCCCAGCCCATGGTTTCACGGCCGTGCAGCCGGACCGGCAAGCAGATATCAGTCAAGGATTCAGGAATCCGCATTGAGCGCCAAAGTCAAATCAGCACTGTTTGCCTACAACTTCCCGCACCGGAAGACCCAGGACTTCATCTTCAAGATGCATGTCGAGGGCCTGACTCCTGACCTGATCATCGCCGCCGACCCCGTCAAGCTGAACATCCCACCCGCCAGTGTGCGCACCAAGGTCCGCCACCGGGGCGAGATGCATCCCCGCGCCATCGCGGAGAAGCTCGGCATCGCCTATGTGGTGCTGCCGCACAACAGCAAACGCGTGGTCAGGGCTGTGCAGGAGCACGGCATCGAGCTGGCGGTGATCGCCGGGGCGCGCATCCTGAAGAAGCATGTGATTGATGCCTTCAGATACGGTGTGATCAACTACCACCCCGGACTGATCCCCCAGACGCGCGGCCTGGACGCGATGATGTGGAGCGTCCACAACGACATTCCGCAGGCCGTGACGGCCCATCTGATCGACCCACGTGTGGACGCCGGGCGGATCATGTTCGTGGAGCAGATGCCGATCTGGAAGGACGACACCCCCTTCGACTTCCAGGAGCGCCTGTATGAGATGCAGATCGACATGATCCCGCGCAGCGTGGAAATGGCGATCGCCGGCGAGGGCTACGATGTGGGGGAGGACACGACGCACAATACAAAGATGGATGCCGGGACCGAGGCCGAGACTCTGCGGCGCTTCCCGGCGTACGTGGAGCGGCACGCCAGCCGCTGACGGAGCGAATCATGAGCGAGCAACTGAAGATCGGCCTGATAGGCGCCGGCAACTGGGGCGCAAACTACGTGCGCAACCTGGCATCACTGGGTGTACTGAGTGCCGTCTGTGACCTGGATGAGGGCCGGCTGGAACGGATCAAGGGCGATTACCCGGCGGTGCGAACCACGAGCTCCGTGGATGAGCTGGCCGGGATGGGACTCGATGGCTGCGTGATTGCCACGCATACCCAGGTGCACCATGAAGCCGGGCTGAAGATGCTTGAGGCCGGGGTGCACTGCCACATCGAGAAGCCGCTCTGCGAAAGCAGCGCACAGGCTCTGGAACTGTGCGAAGCCGCAGAGAGCCGCAATCTCGTGCTGATGGTGGGGCATATCCTGCTTTACCACCCCGCAGTGGAGTTTATCCGCGGGATGATCGAAAGCGGCGAGCTGGGACAGGTCTACTACATCTCCGCGACCCGCTGCAACCTAGGTGTGATCCGCCGCCATGAGAACGTGATGTGGAGCATGGCCCCGCATGACATCTCGATCGTGCAGTACCTGCTGAACGATGATCCCGTGAGTGTCAGCGCCACCGGCCAGTCCTTCGTGCAGCGCGACCTCGGGATCGAGGATGTGACCCACCTGACCCTGAAGTTCGCTGACCACAGCATGGCGAGCATCACCTCAAGCTGGCTGGACCCGGAGAAGGTACGCCTGATCAAGGTGGTGGGCAGCGAGAAGATGGTGGTGTTTGATGACATGGACCCGCGCTACAAGCTGCAGGTGCATGAGAAGGGCGTGGACTGGACGAAGCACCTCGAACCGGGCAATGCCAGTTTCCTGAGCATCCGTTCCGGCGACGTGCACATGCCCTTCGTGAAGCCCACCGAGCCGCTCAAGGCGGAATGCCAGGAATTCATCGACTGCATCAGGACGGGACGCACGCCACGCTCCAGCGGACGCCAGGGCTATGCCAACGTCAAGCTGATCGAACTGGGCTGTGAGAGCCTTCGCAACAACGGCGCACCGCTCAACACGGGACTGTAGGGGCGAAAGGCGCTAAAATACAGCTTCCCTCCGGCTGAGGCGGAGGATGAGGAAGGCAATGAACGGGATCCGCGGACTGCTGCTTCTGCTGTTGGTGCTGCCGGCGCTGGCCGGGCTGTGCTTTGCGGAGGATGCCGAGGACAGCCCCCCCTTCGATCTGCCCCAGCCTGGCCTGCCCGATGACAACCCCCTGCTCAATGTGCGCAACTACGTGCTGGATGCCGGGGATTTCATCCTCGTGAAGATGTTCGACGGTGTGAGCCAGAGTGACGAGCGCGTCCAGCTTGACAACGAAGGCAGTGTCACCCTGCCGCTGGTGGGCCGCCTGGACCTGGGCGGAATGATGATCAATGAGGCCAGTGTGGCGATCACCAATGCCTACCAGGAGTACTACCGCGAGCCGAACATCTCCCTGCAGCTCCTGAGCCGCGGGCGCTTCGAGGTCTTCGTGTTCGGCCCCGACTTCCCGGGGCGGATCCATCAGCTTGACAACGGTTCCAGCCTGATTGACGTGGTCAGCGAGATGGCCCTCGACAAGGAGACGCTTTATCGCAGGCTGCATCTGCTGCGCGGCGGCTTCGACTTCGGGCGGATCAGCAATCCCGCCCCGGAGACCCTGTTCGCAGCGGAGGGCCAGGCGATCCTGACCCTGCCATCAAACGCCGTGGCCCGCAGGGAATCCGCGGGTCTGCCGGAATACACCAACTGGCGCCAGTGGGTGGAGCAGCGCAAGCAGGATCCGGCCACGACCGTAAGCGTGATCGATCCGCTGCTGCTGACGACTGAAGGTGAACTGTCCCGCTACAACCTCAGCCTGCATGACCGCGATGTGATCTACATCCCGAGCCCGGAACAGTACGTGACCCTCACGGGGACCACGAATGAGGGCCAGTTCGAGCTGCTGCCCGGAGAGACGCTCGGCGACATGCTGCGCCTGGCCGGCACTCTGGATTACACGGCGGATCTCGTGAATTCCGTGATCTATCGCTTCGACGACTGGGGAAACCCGGAGCGGCTGATCGTCAACCTGCACCCGGTGCTGGAGGAGATGTCACTGATCGAGGACTTCGAGCTGCACAACAGGGACATAATCTCGATCGTACCGCGCGAGAACCGGATCTTCGTGCTCGGCGAGGTCAAGGCGGCCGGTGCCTTCGGATTCCGCGACGACGAGAACGTGCTGGACTACCTCGCCGAGGCCGGTGGTGAGACCGAGGAGGCCCACCTGGCCTGGATCGCGATCATCCGCCAGAACCGCGACAGGCTCAACCCCGGCATTGCGCCGGAAGTGATCCGCGTGAACTTCAAGGAGATCCACAAGGGCTTCCCGCTCTGCACGGATATCTTCCTGCAGCCGGGCGACGTGATCTACGTGCCGCCGAAGGGCAAGAGCTTCGAATTCGGGGAGATCCTCAGCACGATGTCGACCCTGATCACCGGCTATGCCGTGGTTGACAACACGATCAGCAGCAACGGGAACTGACAACGAAAAAAGGCCCGGCTTTCGCCGGGCCCGGTTGGGGAGATAAGTGGATGGTTGGCTCAGTTGACGGTCCGCACACGCAGGCACGGTTCCGTGATCCGGGATACAGGGGGAAGGCAGCGGGCCCGGAGCGGCAGTCCTGCCGTCCCCTTGTCTGATGCGCCCTTGCCGTTGTCTCTCATAGTTCCTCCCTGAACTATCCTGAATGTACAGCTTATATCGGTGCCCCGCAAGCTGACTGCAGACAGCTTTGCGTTAAATCCCGGGATTGCTGACAACCGGCCCAGACTGACAGGCGGTCGGATCCGGCGCGAATGCTGCTGGCTGCGGTGCTAAACTGTTCCCGTGGCGGAAGGCAAGCGTGAACTGCTCGAGCGGCTGGCGGGACGGATCCGTGAATGCACGGCCTGTCCGCTGTGCGAGGGCCGTACGCAGGCCGTACCCGGCGAGGGCAGCCCCGATGCACGTGTGGTGTTCGTGGGCGAGGCCCCGGGCCGTGATGAGGATGCCCAGGGCCGGCCCTTCGTGGGCAGGAGCGGCCAGCTGCTGCGCCAGACGATCCGCGAGGCCGGCTGGCGGGAGGACGAGGTCTTCATTGCCAACGTGCTGAAGTGCCGCCCGCCTGACAACCGCGACCCCGCCGATGAGGAGATCCAGGCCTGCCGCGCCTGGCTGATCGCACAGCTCGTGACGATTCGCCCGCGCCTTATCGTGACGCTCGGGCGTTACAGCATGGCGCTCTTGATCAAGCCCGGCCTGAGGATCACGCAGATCCGCGGCCAGCATGTTGTGCGTGACGGTTTCGTGGTGCTGCCGACTTACCACCCGAGCGCCGTGCTGCGCGATCAGGACAAGCTCGCGGACTTCCGCAGGGACATCACCAAGGCCCGCAGGCTCAGTGAGGTCATCGATGACAACGGCCGCCTGAACGTATGAGGCAGGGCCTGCTGTTCGACCTCGGCGGCACGCTCTGGGATGACTGGCCGGCGGAGCTGGAATACTGGCGGATCTGCACGGAGTTACTCACTGAAGCCGGATTCCCCTGCACAGTTGATGACTTCATCCGTGACAGTGCGGAGCTGATCCGGCGCTATACACCGAGCCTGAACCGCGCCCTGGTCTGGAAGTACAGCGGACGGGATGCTGAGCTGGCTGCAAGAATCAGGGAAGAAGCATCGCAGCGGATCTGGGACATGCTGGAGGATGACGACATACTGGCGCGGCTGTACCCGCTCTGGCCCGGGATCCATGATGTGCTGGATGAACTGGCGCAGGCAGCGCGGCTTGGGGTGGTCAGCATGCATGGCAGCCGGGTGCGCGGCGTGATGCAGCGCATGGGCCTCATGCGGCACTTCGAGGAGCTGGCACTCTGTGATGAGCGTGGCTTCCACAAGCCTGATCCACGCATCATCGCCTGGACCCTGGAGAGCATGGGGCTGGAGGCAGCGGACTGCGTGATGATCGGCGACCGGATTGACAACGATGTGCACCCGGCGAAGGTGCTGGGGCTGAGCGCAGTCTGGCTGCAGGTACATCCCTATGACATCCAGGAACCACGCTATGAAACGGATATGCCGGACCTGACGATCACTGACATGCGTGAGTTGCCGACCGCACTGCGCAGCGGAGGATGGCTGTGAAGCTGCGCGACCGCTTGCCGAATACGCTGTGCTTTGATCTGGGCTCGACGCTCTGGGATGACCGGCCGGCGCTGGAACTGCAGTGGGAGATCCTGCTCGGGATTCTGGCAGCTCGTGGGATTGCCAGTGACATGGCGGAGCTCAGGCGGATGGCGGATGAAGTCGTGCGCAGCTTCTCCCCCACCCTGACGCGCGTGCTGGTCTGGCAGCTCTGCGGGCGGGATGAACCCAGCTACCGCGCCATCATCCGCGAGATGGTGGAGCGGATGCTGCCCCGCCTGAATGAGCCCGAGGAATTCCGGCGGCTCAACCCGCTGCTGCCGGGTGTGCATGAGACCCTGGCTGAGCTGGCCGGCAGGCACAGGCTGGCGGTGATCAGCAACAACTTCGCCAGTGCCGACCGCTGGATGGAGTTCCACGGCATCCATGGTTACTTCGAGCATATCTCCATGAGCGGGGCCCATGGCCTGCACAAACCGGACCCGCGGCTGTTCCTGCTCAGTCTGGAAGCACTGGGGGTCGAGGCCCATCAGGCGGCGATGATCGGTGACCGGCTGGACAATGACATCTGGCCGGCCAACCGCCTGGGAATGACGACCGTGCGCATCCTGCAGGGCCACTATGCAGTGCAGCAGTCCCGCTATCATGTGGACGAACCGGACATCACGATCAGCTCGCTGACGGAGCTGCTGCAATACAGCCGCTGAGCCCAGCATTCAAGCCCCCCTTAACGCTGAGGGCGTATTTGGCTAAAATAGTCAAACTTTCATGGATCTGTACGGATACATCGAAAAGGCTGCGCGCTTCCGCTGGTGGTTCCTGCTGCTCGTCGTGCTGGCACCGGTGGTGGCTGCGGCGGCCGGGGAAGGTGGCAGCGGCTTCACCTTCGGCTCGCTGATCGAGAACCTGCTGATCGGCCTGATCCTCGGCAGCGTCTATGCACTGATCGCGCTGGGTTACACCCTCGTCTACGGCGTGATCAAGCTGATCAACTTCGCGCATGGCGACATCTACATGCTGGGCGCCTTCAGCGGCTTCTACCTGCTGCGCTTCACGGTGCGCTGGCTGAACTTCACCCAGGGAGTGGACCTGATCTGGTGCTTCGTAATCTCGGTGATCGTCTCGGCGGCACTCTGCGCCGGACTGGCGGTGCTGATGGAGCGGCTGGCCTACCGGCCACTACGCAAGAGCAGCCGTATTGCCGCGCTGATCACGGCGGTGGGCGTAAGCTTCCTGCTGGAGAACGGCGGGATCATCGCCTTCGGTGCCAACCCCAAGAGCTATGAACCGCGCAAGCTGGAGGTCTACCAGCTGCAGTTCGCTGACAATGCGGAATTCCGCAATGCGGGCCAGCAGGAGATCTTCGACCGCAGCCAGGAAAGCTATGCCCCGGAGAAGTTCGCGGAAACCACCTACGCCCGCATACGGGTGGTCAGTGCGGCGGGCAGCTCGGAGTGGAGCCCGGTGCTGACGATCACGCCAGATGAGCAGTTCGGCTTCGTGGAACTGCCGAAGGATGAACTGGCGGCGGGCAGCCCGCAGCAGCTGGCCAGCATCGGCTACAGCTTTGACAGCAATGAGAAGAAGACCGTGGTCTCCTGGGCCCGAGCGGCCGTGGCGGACTACCAGGTAAAGCCGATCTTCAGTGATGATGCCGGCCAGGCCCTGGCTTTCCACCTGCCGGTGAAGAACGCCGCCGGTGAGAACATCCGCGTGCCCTGGTTCAATGTGGTGATCGTGGTGGTCACGGCAGTGCTGCTCTGGGCCCTGAACCAGCTGATCAACCGCAGCATGTTCGGCGTGAGCATGCGTGCGCTGTCGTATGACATGAATGCCGCCAAGCTGATGGGTGTGGACACCGACAAGGTGATCGCCCTGACCTTCGCCATTGGCGGAGCCTGTGCGGCGGTGGCCGGCAATATCGTCGGTCTCTACAACCAGCAGATCGACCCGCTGATGGGGATCCTGCCCGGGCTCAAGGCCTTCGTGGCCGCGGTCGTGGGCGGAATCGGCAGCATTCCCGGGGCGGCCGTGGGCGGCCTGATCATGGGTATCAGCGAGGGCCTCGTGAAGGGTGCAGGCGCGGGCAAGCTGGCCGACGCCATGGCCTTTGCGATCCTGATCCTCGTGCTGCTGTTCAAGCCCACCGGCATCTTCGGGCGCACGACGAGGGAGAAGGTATGATCAATCCTTACTGGGAATTCGTGATCTTCCTCGTGATGATCAATGTGATCTTCACCCTGTCCCTGAACCTGATCCTCGGCTACAACGGACAGTTCTCCCTCGGGCATGCCGGCTTCCTCGCGATCGGGGCCTATGCCAGCGGCGTGGCCACCACCGCACTCGGACTGCCGCTGTTCGCCGGCGTGCTGCTGAGCATCGTCTGCTGCGTGATCGCGGCGGCGATAGTGGGCTATCCCTGCCTGCGGCTGGGCGGAGATTATCTGGCAATCGCCACGCTGGGCTTCGCTGAAATCATCCGGATAGTACTGCTGGCCTTGCCGGAGAAGACCTTCGGCGGGCCGACCGGGATGCAGAACATCCACAACATGTATGACTATCTGCCGGTACCAGCGGGACCGCACAACGGCATCTTCAACCTGCTGTTCACGATCGTGTTCAGCATCGTGTTCCTGGCGCTCAGTGTCTGGGGCGTGATCGCATTTGGCAATTTCCTGAATGGGGCACTGCAGAAGCGCTTCGGCGGGAACTTCTGGCGCTACATCGTCTGGGCTGGCTTTGTAGTGCTGATCATTGCCAACCTGTCGGGCACCAAGGGCACCGCATCCGCCAGTGCCAAGCCGGGCATCGCCGGCTACGTGCTGGACATCTTCCAGTTCAGCAGTGCGATGCAGCCGCAGAGCCTCGAGCGCGGCCAGTGGCTGATCTTCCTGATCTTCGGGCTGATCGTACTCGGGGTGAACCAGCTGATCCGCAACTTCCTCAACAGCGTGCCGGGCCGGGGTGTGATTGCCATCCGTGAGAATGAGATCGCAGCCACGAACCTCGGGATCAACGTCTTCTGGCTGAAGCTGCAGAACTTCATGCTGGGCTGTGCCTTTGCAGGCCTGGCCGGAGCGTTGCTGGCGCATACCCTGCCGCTGATCAAGCCGATTGAGTTCGGCTTCCTGAAGAGTGTGGACGTGCTGCTGATGGTCGTTCTGGGTGGAATGGGATCCATGACCGGCAGCTTCGTCGGAGCGATCTCAATCTCCGTGCTGCCTGAGGTGCTGCGCGGAGTCGGTGAGTGGCGCATGGTGCTCTACTCCCTCGTGCTGATTCTGTTCATGCTGTTCAAGCCTGGCGGCATCTTCGGCACCAGTGAACTGAGCGACATCATCCGCCTGCCCTGGCTGCGCAGGAAGGAGTCGGGAGCGCCGGATGCTTGAGGTTGACAACGTCAGCGTGGTGTTCGGCGGCCTGAAGGCGGTCAACGAACTGTCCTTCCAGGTCAATCCCGGGCAGATCGTGGGCCTGATCGGTCCCAACGGCGCCGGCAAGACCACCGTGTTCAACGCAATCCTCGCTGTCTTCCCGCCCACCAGCGGCGAGGTGCGGCTCAACGGCGAGGCGATCAACCACCTGCCGACGCACCGCATCAGCCGGCTGGGTATCGCGCGAACCTTCCAGAACATCCGCCTGTTCAGCTCGATGAGCGTGCTTGACAACGTGCGCGTGGCCCTATCGCGGCGCTACCGCTATTCGATGTTCGATGCGATGCTGCGCACGCCGAAATGCCGCCGCATGGAGCGCGAGCTGGAGGAGCAGGCCCGGGGGATACTGGAGTTCTTCGAGCTCAGCCATGTGGCCGATGACCGGGCGGACTCCCTGCCCTACGGCCTGCAGAAGTATCTGGAGATCGCGCGCGCCTATGCCCTGCGCCCGAAGATCCTGCTGCTGGACGAACCGGCGGCGGGCCTGAATGAAAGCGAGACCGACACCCTGATGGAGAAGGTGCGCAGCATCATGGCTGAGACCGGCTGCGGCGTGCTGCTGATCGAGCATGACATGAAGCTGGTGATGGGGATCTGCGAGCACATCGTTGCCATTGAGTACGGGGCGAAGATCAGTGAGGGGCCGCCCAGCCATGTGCAGAATGACCCGAAGGTGATCGAGGCATATCTCGGCAAGCAGGATGACGAGTCATGACCGACCAGAGCGGCAATCATCACGTTGATTCAGGCCGGATGATCCTCGCCGTTGAGGACCTGCACGTTGCCTACGGTGCGGTGCGGGCCCTGCGCGGGATCAGCTTCTCGGTGAAGTCCGGGGAGATCGTGACCCTGATCGGTGCCAACGGCGCCGGTAAGTCCACGACGATGAACACGATCATGGGTCTCGTGAAATGCCAGCAGGGCCGGATCATGTTCCTCGATGAGGACATTGCCAACCTGCATGCCTTCCAGATCGTGCGCAAGGGCCTGAGCCTCAGCCCCGAGGGCCGCCGGCTGTTCCTGAACCTGACGGTGAAGGAGAACCTCGATATCGGCGGGCTGATCACCACCGACAAGGGCCTGAAGCAGGAGTTGCTGGATGAGATCTTCCAGCTCTTCCCGCGCGTGAAGGAACGTCTTAAGCAGATCGCCGGCACGCTGTCCGGCGGCGAACAGCAGATGGTGGCGATCAGCCGGGCGATCATGCAGAACCCGGACCTGCTGCTGCTGGATGAGCCAAGCCTCGGGCTGGCGCCGAACCTCGTGCAGGAGATCTTCGAGAAGGTGCAGATCCTCAACAGTGAAGGCAAGACCATCCTGATGGTGGAGCAGAATGCCTTCCAGGCCCTGCGTATCAGCCATCGGGCCTACTGTCTGGAGCATGGGGAGCTGAAAATTCAGGGCACGGGGCAGGAACTGCTCAATGACCCGAAGATCAAGGAAGCCTATCTCGGCGGTTAGCAGGGAATCAAGCCAGGCGCAGACAGGCGTCGCTGAGATGGTATGGTGGAAGTGTCAGGGGTAGAAACCGGTAAGGGGAACCCATGGCAGGCTCCGGAACCGCTAACCCACAGGTGCCCCTTACAACTGAGTTATACCCGAGAGATCAGCATTTTGCACAAGCTTTATCAAAATTCAATTAACGTGCAGGCCTGATTCTCACGGCTGATGCTAGGGACTGGAGTCCATCAACCCTGACTGGATGCGGTGATTTTGCATGCGCTGTGCTCGGGGATATAATGCATCCTTCGCCATCATGCGCCAGATCATCAACAACGAACAGACCAAACAACAGGATTCCGAGCATGCCCAGTCCCGCACCAACTCGGTGGGGATCTTCGACAGCGGCGTGGGCGGGTTCACCGTGCTTAAGGCCCTGCATGCCAGGCGCCCGGACCTGAACATCATCTACTTCGGCGATTCCCTGAATGCGCCGAATGGCAGCCGGCCCCCGGAGCAGCTGCACGGGATGTGCCAGAACATGGTGCAGTTCCTGATCGACATGGGCGTGGACACCATGGCCGTGGGCTGCAATTCATGCAACATCCTGATGGGCAGCGGTGAGCTCAAGAGCTTCGGCGTGACCAGCTTCGACCTCGTTGGCAGCACAGTGGAATGGCTGAAGCTGCAGCATCACCAGCCGCAGAATCTGGCGATCCTCGGGACCCAGGCCACGATCAACAGCCGCTACTACGAGCGCAAGCTGGAGGAGGCCTTCCCCGGCCTGCCGCTGCGCAGCATGGCGGCACCGAAGCTCGTACCGCTGATCGAGTCCTTCCCCTGGAGTGAATACGATCTGCGTACAGCCGTGCAGGAGTATGTGAATCCGCTGCTGGAGGAGGGCTTCAACAGCATCGTACTGGCCTGCTCGCACTACCGCTGGATCGAGCGCTACCTGCGTGAGCTGGACAGCGAGATGACACTGGTTGATCCGGCGGAATGTCTGGCTGAGCGGCTGGTGGCGAGCCTGCCGCCGGCAGCGGAGGGTGCCAGGCGCGGGGAGCTGAAGCTCTACTCCTCGCATCCGAATGAAGCATTCTCGCATTTCGCGGAAATGGCAATCGGTCGCGATGCGAAGGAATACATCAAGCTCTACATAGTCAATGCCTACGAGGAACACAATGTCTAGACTGGACGGGCGCGGGCCCGCGCAGATGAGGGATGTCGAACTGCAGCCGGACAGCTTCCGCCGCAATGACGTGCTGGTGAAGTACGGTGCCACGCAGGTGCTGTGCTATGCCAGCATCGAGGACCGTGTTCCACCCTGGCTGGTGGGCAGCGGCAGTGCCTGGCTGACCGCGGAATATCAGATGCTGCCGACGGCCAGCGAACCGCGCCAGCGCCGCGAGCGCCTGCAGCTCAGTGGCCGTACCCAGGAGATCCAGCGCCTGATCGGACGCAGCCTGCGCACGGCTGTCAACCTGCAGGGCCTGGGCCAGCTGACCTTCCACATCGACTGTGACGTGATCGTGGCTGACGGCGGCACGCGTACGGCGAGCATCACCGGCGCGATGGTCGCCCTGGCCAACCTGATTGATGACCACAGCGAGCGCTTCCGCCGCTTCCCGGACATTCTCACGCACCTCGTGGCCGCGGTCAGCGTGGGTGTGGTGAATGGCACGGCGGTCTGTGACCTGAACTATGTCGAGGACCGTGATGCAGAGGTGGACGCCAACGTGGTGGGTCTGAGCAGCGGCGGCTATGCCGAGATCCAGGCCACGAATGAGGACGGGGCCTACGACCGCGCGCAGCTCAACGCGATGCTCGACCTGGCGGATACTGCGCTCGCGGATCTGCATGGCCGGCAGCGCGGGGCAATCCGCCGCAGCGACTGGCTGTAGGGCTCTGCATCTGCGAGAATAGTCCGGCATGGCCATGGACGCAATCAAGTTCGGGACCGACGGCTGGCGCAGTGTCATCGCCGACGGCTTCACCTTTGACAACGTCGCCCTGGTGGCGACGGCGATCGCGCAGTACCTGGACGAGCAGAACCTGCGGGACCGGCCCCTGCTGGTGGGCTTCGACCGGCGCTTCGCGGCGGAACAGTACGCGGCGCACTTCGCTTCAACGGTGGCGGCGCACGGCCAGCCGGTGCTGCTCAGCGATGACTACTGCCCAACCCCCTGTCTGGCGGTCGGCGTGCAGGCCCACAATGCGGCCGGCGCTGCGATGTTCACGGCCAGCCATAACCACTGGCGCTACCAGGGCCTGAAGTTCATCCCGGATTTCGCCGGCCCGGCCATGCCTGAGACCACGGACCGCCTGACGGAGCTGATCGGCAAGCTGATCCCGCACTGGATCGCACCCTCCTACACGGGAGTGTTCAACGGGGAGCGGATCAATCTCAAGGAGACATACTTCGAGCGCCTGCGCAGCATCGTGAATGCCAACGCATT
The DNA here is from genome assembly GCA_020440605.1 of bacterium. Lineage (GTDB taxonomy): Bacteria > 4484-113 > 4484-113 > 4484-113 > JAFGCY01 > JAHEFU01. Next base: position 32,186 of record JAGRNT010000020.1, read on the forward strand.
CTCCTCCTGGCACGGGCGCGTGCTCTACGACTCGATGCACGGCTGCGGAGCGGGCTATCTGGATGAGATGCTGCGTGAACACGGACTCGAGGTGATCAGCATCAACTCAGAGCGCGATGTCTATTTCGGAGGGAGCCTGCCCGACCCCTCTCACGCGCATCTCAAGGACCGCCTGCCATTGCTGGAGGAGCACGACTGCCGCCTGCTGATCGGCAATGACGGCGATGCCGACCGCGTCGGGATCATGGACCGCAAGGGCAACTTCTTCACCGCCAATGACCTGCTGCCGCTGATCGCTGATTACATGGTCCGCTACAAGAACGGCCAGGGGCATTTCGCGCGCACGGTCTGCACCAGCCACCAGCTCGACAGCGTGGCAGCGGAGCATGGCCGGGAGATGGTGGAGGTCAAGGTCGGATTCAAGTACGTGGGCCAGGAGCTCCTGAAGGGTGCGATGATCGGCGGCGAGGAATCCGGCGGAATCAGCATCAGCGGGCATGTCCCGGAGAAGGATGGCACGCTCGGTGCGCTGCTGACGATCGAGATGCTGGCAACCAGCGGCGAACGGCTGGTGGACCTGCTGGAGGACTTCGAGAACCGCCATGGGCACAGAAGCTTCAACCGCCATGACCTGCACCTGAGCGAGGCACAGAAGCAGCGGCTGTTCGGCTCGCTGGAGGCTGGCAATGAGCCGCGCTTCGGCGGGCACAAGGTCGTTAAGCGGATCACCATCGACGGCTACAAGTACGTGCTGGACGACGGCAGCTGGGTGATGCTCAGGGCCAGCGGCACGGAACCGGTGGTGCGGATTTATATCGAGACGACGCGCCCCGAGAGCTTCAGCCGCTGGCAGAAGCAGCTGATGGACGAGATCCGCCAGATCATGGGCTAGGCCGGCTCAGCTTTCTCGGATCGCGAACATCAGGCGGCTGTCATCATCATCAAGCGCGCGATTCCAGGTGATGCCCGCGATATCGTTGTCATCAAGGGCCAGATCCAGCCAGATCCTCAGGTTCGGGGTGTACTTGCTGATGGCCTGGCTGCTGACCTGCTCGCGCTGCCAGGCGGCTCCGTCCCAGTAGGCATACCAGATCGTGATGTTGCCGGCGGTGTCGCGCGTGTAGGCGATCACGGGCCGGCCGTCGGAGGTGAACTCCACCTGGTTGAAGTCCGCGAGGAAATCCGTTGCCCCGCTGGCGAAGTTGTCAACCTGCTGGATTCCGCCCGCCTTGAGGTTCAGGTCCTCCAGCAGCGGCACGTAGCGCAGGATCTCCGGTCCGTTGACATCGGTTTCAAAGAACTTGTAGATGAAGCCGAACAGTTCATCAGACGCAGCTGCTGCGGGATTGACCGCCAGGCTGCCGATGTCATGGCTGCTGGCGTCGGAATAGATGTCAGTCAGGGTGTTCGGAGCGGATTCATAGGTCAGGAAGCCGCCGTTGTTGGCAAAGTAGAGCAGCGGATCGCCAGGTGCGAAGCGGACGCGCGGGAACCAGTAACCACCGGCGGTCAGGCCGCCTGCGGCATCAATGTTGTCCTGGGGATCAGTCTCGTTGAGCGTGAACTGCCGGTAGCGTGCTGAACCATCCTTCGAGGAATCAGTGTAGTTGTAGAAGTGGTTGGCAAAACCGTAAGTGCCTGCCGCGGAGTTGTAGTCAGTGCTGGAGCTGCCGGCCAGTTCCTTTATCTCGAAGCCACTGCCCAGTTCATAGTTCCAGAAGCCGGCCTCGTTGGATGTGCCCTCATTGTAGTAGGCCGTGAAGCCCATCAGCGTGTTGTAACTGCTGCTGCCGATGGCCGTGTAGGCCAGGCTTACGCGCGGGGTGCCACCGGGCCCGATCACGATATCCTGGCCGAGGCCGACGCCCTGGCCATTGCTGTTCATCTCGCCCACGACCCAGTTCGATGGCTTGCCGGGATCCAGTGCACGGTCCAGCACCGCCGCGAGTGGCAGGCCGACATTGAAGTCCCCATAGGCGATGAAGATGTTGCCATTGGGGAGGAAGCCCAGCCCCGGGGTCCAGCCGGCTTCACTGTCAATCTCGACATTCAGCCAGTTGACCTCATCGTAGACCAGCTCGATGGATTCCACGTCCAGACTCTGGGCTGCGGGCAGGATCACGGCGATGTAGACATTCTGGGCCGGGCTGCGGTAGGCGTCACCGACATTCAGGCCGCGGATGTACTGGCTGGCCACCTGGGTGCTGCCCAGTACCTGCCAGCGGTTCTGTTCATAGTTGGCGATGGCCAGCACATATCCGGCCTCAGCGCCGCTGAAGCCTTCGTTGGAAGTCATGAGCTTGACTGTGGCCGGATCGCGGTGGAAGTTCAGGCCCTGGAAGCGGTACATCACCCAGGCTGTGCCCGTTGCACTGTTCAGGCGCTTGGCATTGCCGACATTGCTGGCCTTGCCGGGACTGAACTTGAAGTGCTGGCTGCCGTTCAGGCTGCTTGTCTGAGTCACACTGGGCAGTTTACCCAGCAGTTCATCCGCCGGCAGTTCCAGGTCCTCGAGCAAGGATTCATCAGGCATGCGCATCCGGCGCGCGAATTCAGCGCTGACGGGCGTGATGCTTGCGGGTGCACTGCGCTCCGACTCGGGCTGGACCTGGCCACGTTCGCTGGGATGCCCGCTCTGAACCTCATTGCCGCGGCTGAGCGGACCTCGGGACTCAAGCGAGCCGGGGGCACTGCCGGAGCAGGCGGACAGCAGGACGGGCAGCAGCAGCGCCGCAAGGATTTTCAGCCGATACATATCACTCCCGTGGCCCGGGTGGGCCTTCACCCCTATTCTACCCTTCCAGGGCGGGACGTGTGCGGGAGAGGCCACGGGCGAAATACAGGAATGGGGTATCCGCCAGGGCGACGATCAGTTTCATGATGTAGGAACTGGCCCAGATGGAGCCGAGCACGGCCGGATCACTCACGAGCGCGGTGCCGAAGAAGAAGTCGATCGGGCCGAGTGCCACGAATACGAAGATCGTGGTATCCACCGCCTGGCTGACCAGGGTGGAAGCATTGTTGCGCAGCCAGAGCAGCCGGCCTTCAGTGCGCTGCTTGAGCTTCGCAAACAGGGTCACGTCCAGCAGCTGGCTGGCCAGATAGGCCAGCAGCGAGCCGATGGTGATGCGCGGGAGGAAGCCGAAGATCGTGGACATCGCCCCGGACTGTCCTTCATCGAACTGGCTGGGTGCGAACTTCAGGCCGATCTGCATGTAGAGGGTCATCAGCACCATCGCCATGAAGCCCATCCAGACCGCGCGGTTGGCCTCCTTCTTACCGTGCACCTCATTGAGGATGTCCGTACAGAGGAAGATCGAGCCGTACATGATGTTGCCGAGTGTGGTCTCCAGCCCGAAGATGTTGACGAGCTTGACCACCTGCACATTGGCGGTGATGATCGCCATCACGATGTAACCGTAGAGCCCCACCCTGCCGAACAGACGGTAGACAACGACGACCATACAGAGGTCGAAGAGCAGGAAGAGCAGCCACAGCAGGCTGTTGGAGATTTCCATGTCAAGAATGATACGTCATGCTGCCCGGCGGCGCCTGCGGTCCATCACCAGCCAGGCGATCATCGCGGTGCAGATCAGGACTGAGACCATGGCCAGCAGTACAGGAATGATCAGGCTGCGTACAGCCACGCCATGCTGCTGGCGCAGGTCCCACTCCGTGTATTCCTGGCGGAGGATGTAGGCTCCCGTGCGGGGATCAGCTTCGTAGAAGGCCATGACACCATCGGCGGTGCACAGCAGCATTTCGCCGTCCGGACCGAAGTGGATGCGATCCAGGGCTGTCCATTCCGCTGTTTCGGAAAAGGCGGTCAGGCGGCCGGCTGGATCAAAGAACTGCGGAAGCTGCAGGGGCAGCCAGTCCTTCTCCGTCCAGACACCGAACTCGGTGGTCCAGGTATTGCCGGCCTGCAGCAGCACGAGCAGCACGAGATCGCCATCCGGATTGCGGGCCACGCTGCGCAGCTGCAGCTCGCAGTCCGTGGGATCCTCGATGCGTGTGCCGTAGAGATCGAGCAGCATGCGGTCGAGTGATATCTCCGCGACGGGCTTGAGATCGGGCCAGGACATGATGCCGGTCAGGAATTCGCTCTCACGGCGCATGGTGCAGGCCAGCAGGCGCTCGCCGCCTCCGCGTACAGGCTCGGGAGTGAGGAAGACCCGGCGGCGGTTTTCCTCATCGAGGCTGAGCAGTGTGTTCACTTCCTCCAGCTCAGTGCAGTAGCGGTCCGCGAAGATGTCGGAGAGCACGGCATTGGCGACGGGGCTGCGAGGTGTGCCGTCCCAGAGATAGCTCATCGCCTTGTCGGAGGTGATGCCAAGCGGCATGCCATCGCTGGCGATGCCGCCGTCCAGCCCGGAGCTGGCACGCTTCTCGGCTCCGGCCGGTGAGCAGTGCAGCAGCAGGATGAACGCCGTCAGGACTGCGAGACTGAGCTGCCGGAGAGTGTGCACATGGAGAGTTTAGCAGGGCTGAGAGGGATCACTGGATGCGCATCAGCTGCCAGGCCGCGAGCGCCAGCAGCGTGATCCAGAAACATCGTGTCAGTACGTAGCCCATCCTTCCCTGGACGGCGCAGAGTTATCCTGCGGGTTCCTGCATCTAGAATATCCGCGTGCTCTGTGCGGTTGAGACAAGTTTTGACGAAACGGGGATTGCATTGTGCGACAGTGCGGGTCTGATCAGGGCCTCGCTGCTGTCCAGCCAGGTGGAACTGCATGCGCCCTACGGCGGCTGCGTGCCCGAACTGGCGGCGCGCACGCACCTCTCCGACCTGCCCCAGCTCTGGCAGCACATTGAGCCGGAGCTGCGCGCGGGGATTGAGCACATCGGCGTGACCAGCGGACCGGGCCTGCCGGGCTGCCTGCTGGCCGGGGTGAACTTCTGCCGCGGGCTGGCCGCGCACTACGGCATCGCCCTGCATGGCCTGAACCACCTGCAGGGGCATATCTTCAGCCCCTTCATGGGCCAGGGCAGTGAGCCGGGCCTGAGCCTTTCCGAGATTCCCTTCCCGCATGTGGCGCTGCTGGTCAGCGGCGGGCATACCGAGCTGTTCCTCGTGCGCGGCGTGGAGGAGATTGAGCTGCTGGGCCAGACCCAGGATGATGCCGTGGGCGAACTGCTGGACAAGGTGAGCGCGATGCTCGGACTGGGCTATCCCGGCGGGGCCCGGCTGGAGCGGCTGGCGCGGGAGTATCCCGGCATGACTGAGCTGGCGGAGTACAGCGGCCAGTTCGAGCTGCCGGTGCCTATGCGCTCGCGCAAGTATGGCTACAACTTCAGCTACAGCGGGCTCAAGACTGCGGTGCGCAAGCAGATCCAGGAGCGGGCGGACCACCCTGCCCTCGCTGACAACTGGCAGGCCTCGCTGGTGGCGGCGCTGTTCAGCTCCGTGGTGGAGTCGCTCTGGTTCAAGCTGGAGCGTGCTGTGGAGGAATACAAGGTCAGCCTGCTGACGGTCTCCGGCGGGGTTGCCATCAACGGCTTCATCCGCGCGGCCTTTGCGGAGCGTGCAGGAAGAATGGGCGTGGAACTGCGGGTCCCGCATCCACGGCACTGCCTTGACAACGCTGAGATGATGGCCTGGCTGCTGAAGCTCAGGCTTGAGGCCGGGATTCCCGCGCGCGAGTTCGATGCCCGCAGCAACTGGGTGCCGGGGGAGCCGGGCTGGAATGACTGAACCAAGGCAACGCCAGCGCCTGCGCTTCCGCTATGCGAAGGACGAGGTGCTGATGTACATCTCGCACCGCGACCTGCTGCGCTTCGTGTTCCGCCAGTTCCGCCGGATCCGCCTGCCGCATGCCTACAGCGAGGGCTTCAGCCCCAAGCCCAAGGTCAGCTTCGGCCCGGCCCTGTCGCTCGGAGTGCGCGCTGACAACGAACTGCTGGACATCGAGATGCAGGACGGCATCAACTGGGGCGCGGCCGAGCTGGCGGAGAACCTGGCGCGGCTGCGCGAGAACAGCGAGCCCCGCAGATTCGCCATGGAACTGGCGGTGCTGCCGGAGGATGCAGCGAACATCAGCAAGGCCGTGAAGCAGTGCCGCTACAGCCTGCGCTTCGAGGGAGCGGAGGCGGATGTGGCAGCCGTGATGGACAGCGCGGAGCTGCCCTTCACCAACCACAAGGGGCGCCAGAGTGACCAGAAGCTGGCGGTGCTGGGCTGGGAGCAGGCCGAAGGTCGGCTGGAGATCCACGCAGACAATTCCGAGCGCGTGCTGAACGTGCTGAGTCTCGTGAAGATCATCACGGAGCGCACCGGCCAGCGCTGCACGGACATGCTGCGCCGCTCGCTGCTGGACGGCGAGGGCCGCGAACTCTAGTCAGGCGGATGCAGCTCAGCCGCCGAGGCGCGTGAGATCCAGCGCTCCCAGCAGCAACTGCGGCAGCACCCCGAGCACGATCGTCAGGCCGACCGTCAGCACCGTGCTGAACACGTAGCTGCCCGGCATGGCCTGCGGATTGAGGCTGGCCTCACCCGGCACCGCGGGGGTCATGTACATCGCCACCACGAAGCGCAGGTAGTAGTAGAAGCTCAGCGCGGAGTTGAGCAGCGCGAAGATCACCACACCGCTCAGACCGGCCTGCCAGGCCTCACGGAAGACCACGAACTTGCCGAAGAAGCCGGCGGTGAGCGGGAAGCCGCCCATGCTCAGGAGCAGGATCGTCAGGCAGATCGCGGCCTTGGGCGTCTTCTGCCAGAGCTCATGCATCTGGTCAAGGAAGACATCATCCTGCCCGTCCGGTGCGAACCAGGTGATCAGCAGGAAGGCTCCGAGGCTGGCCAGCGTGTAGCCGGCGAGGTAGAACAGCACGGCGCTGCCGCTGGCGGGGCTGCCGCTTACCATCCCGAGTGCGAGATAGCCCGTATGCGCAATCGCGGAGAAGGCCAGCAGGCGCTTGGCGCTCATCTGATGCAGGGCGAACAGATTGCCGACGAGCATCGAGAGACAGGCGAAGAGCACCAGGGCATCCCGCCAGAGTTCCGGCTGCAGGCCGGGCAGGCATTCCACCACGATGCGCGTGGCGGAGGCGAACATCGCGACCTTGACGCCCGTGGCCATAAAGGCCGTGACGGGGGTCGGCGCACCCTGGTAGACATCCGGGACCCAGGCGTGGAAGGGCACCATGCCGAGCTTGAAGGCGATGCCGACACCGACGAGTCCGATGCCGATCAGCAGTACGGGATCGACGTTCACGCCGGAGCTGGACAGTGCGGCGTCGGAGGCCGCGAGCTTGATTGCCAGATAATTGAGATGGCCGGCCACGCCGTAGATCAGCGAGGCTCCGAACACGAAGAAGCCGCTGGCGAAGGCTCCCATCAGGAAGTACTTCAGCGAGCTTTCCTTGTTGAGGCGGCTCTTGTCATTCAGCCCGCACATCACGTAGAGCGGCAGGGACAGCAGCTCCAGCGACATGAAGGTCGTGATCAGGTCGCGGCTGCCGGCGATCAGCATCATTCCGGTGGCACTCAGCAGCAGCAGGGGGAAGAGCTCAGCGTGGTAGCGCTCCTTGCGCTTCAGGAAGGGAATGAAGTTCAGGATGGTGATGACAACGACCACACAGACCAGCAGGCAGACGAACAGGAAGAAATGGTCCACCACGAAGGACGGTGCGAAGCCGTTGCTGGCGGCGTTGATCAGCGAGGGGAAGAGGCCAACTGACGGCCCATCGGGGTTGGTATTGACCCAGCCCCAGGTGCCGAGCGTGCCGAGCAGAGCCAGCACGGTGCCGGCGAGGCTGATCCCCGAGGCGTTGCCAAGGCTGATACCGCCCTCCGGTCCGGGCTGGCGGCGGCCGAAGTAGTCGACCAGCAGCAGCACGAGGATCGTGACGGTGAGGATCATCACCGGAGCCAGCGCGATCACCAGATTGCGGTCAAGGGGCTGGAGATGGGTGGCATCCACTACGGACTGCAGCGCGAGGATCACTTGGCACCTCCCGGGATGCTGACGGAGAGCAGGCCGCCCTGGCCGTCGTCAATGTGGATGTCCTGCATGGCGGTCTCGAAGGCATCCTCGTCATGGCTGGTGGCGATTTCCACGAAGGCCTCGCTGGAGGGCGTGATGAAACGGAACATCAGCGAGGGGAACAGGCCGATCACGAGCGTGAGCACGGCCAGCGGGGTGATCGCCACTAGCTCCTGCATGTTCAGGTCCTTCAGGTTGCGGTTCTCCGCGTTGGTGATCTCACCGAAGAACATCCGCCGGAACATGAACAGCAGGTAGACCGCAGCAAGGATCACGCCGAGCGTGGCGATCAGGGTCATCAGCCAGTCCTCCTGGAAACTGCCGAGCAGAATCAGGAACTCTCCAACGAAGCCGTTGAGCGCCGGCAGGCCGACACTCGAGAGCATGATGATCAGGAAGTATGTGTAGTAGACCGGCATCACGGCGGCCAGCCCGCCGAAGTTGTCAATCAGGCGGGTATGGCGGCGCTCATAGATGAAGCCCACGAGCATGAACAGTGCGCCGGTGGAGATGCCGTGGTTGACCATCTGCAGGATCGCACCGTCCACGGCGATCTGGTTGAAGCTGAACAGGCCGAGCATGATGAAGCCCATGTGGGCCACCGAGCTGTAGGCCACCAGGCGCTTGACGTCAACCTGCACCGCGGCCACGAGAGCGCCGTAGATGATGCCAACGACACTGAGCGCCATGATGATGCTCTGCAGGTCAGCCAGTCCGACGGGGCCGAACTGGATATAGGGTGCCTTGGGGAAGAGCGGGATCGCCATGCGGATGAAACCGTAGGTACCCATCTTCAGCAGCACACCGGCCAGGATGATTGATCCCGCCGTGGGGGCCTCGGTATGCGCATCCGGTAGCCAGGTATGCAGCGGAAAGAGCGGAACCTTGATGGCGAAGGCCAGGAAGAAGGCCAGGAAGGCCCAGAACTGGAACTGGTCCTCCAGCACGAGCGTACCGTTGCCAACCGCCGCCACCAGCGTGGGGATGTCGAAGGTATTGAGCCCGGCCGCGCTGGCCTTGACGTAGAGCCCGATGATGGCGCCGAGCATCAGGAGCGAGCCGACCATCGTGTAGAGCACGAACTTGGTGGTGGCATACAGCCGCTTGGCCCCGCCCCAGATGCCGATCAGGAAGTACATCGGGATCAGGGTGGCCTCGAAGAAGACGTAGAACAGGATGATGTCCTGGGCCAGGAACACGCCGGTAACGGCGGTCTCGAGCAGCAGGAGCAGGATGTAGTACATCTTCTCGCGCAGGCGCACGCTCTGGAAGCTGGTGAGGATCGCCAGCGGGAAGAGCAGCGTATTGAGCAGCACCAGCCAGATGCTGATGCCGTCCACGGCGATGTGGAAGTTTACGCCCCACTGGGGGATCCAGGGCACGTTCAGCGCGAACTGCAGGCCCGCCTCCGACTGGAAGGAGGGCAGCAGGAAGAGGCTGAGCACGAAGGTGGCGACGCTGCTCCAGAGCGCGGTGGTGCGCACGGTCGGCAGCGATTCCTCGCGGTTCGGAATGAGGAGCAGGCCCAGTCCGGCGAGCATTGGCAGGAAGGTGACGATCAGCAGCAGGGTCTGCATCCTAGCTGGCACCTCCCACAAGGTATGACCACATGTTTATCAGCATGAACATCACCGCTCCAGCCAGCAGGTAGAGCATGTAGTTACGGACGAAGCCGGTCTGCACGGGGCGTATCAGTTCGCCGGCCCCGCCCAGCAGCTTGGCAACGCCGTTGACGATGCCGTCGATGAACCTGACATCGAAGATCTGCCAGGCCTTGCTGGAGAGCCAGACTCCCGGCCGCACCAGCAGGTTGTTGTAGAACTCGTCGATGTACCACTTGTTCTGGCTGAAGGCGTAGAGCGGGCCGAAGGCCTTCTGGGCCGCCTTCTTCTTTGGATCATAGTCACCGGTGTAGCGGCGGTGCGAGAGGAAGAGCATCACGAGTGCCAGCAGCACGCTGCCGAAGGCCATCGTGATTTCAGTGCTCGTCACACTGCCACCGATCAGCATGAAGGGCTCATGGTGGGCGGAGTGCTCCTCGCCATGCTCAGCATCAGCTTCGTGGGTATCCGCACCATGTGCGGCCGCGGCCAGTTCATGTTCACCATGTGCAGCCGCGGCATGCTCCTCGCCGGCGCTCAGGCGCTGGCCCTCGGGGCCATGGGCACTGACATCGAGGAAATGCGCCAGGGGCTCACGCGGTTCACCGCCCGTCATCCAGCCTGGAGTGAAGAGGATCGCGCCGCTGATCACGGCCATGCTCGCGAGCACCATCAGCGGCAGGGTCATCGGCCAGGCGCTTTCATGCGGATGGTGGTGCTTCTTGACAAACTCCGCGGTCCAGCGCGGCTTACCGAGGAAGGTCTTCCAGGTCACGCGGCCCATGTAGAAGGCCGTCATGATCGCGGTGACCAGCGCCAGGACGTAGAGCATGGCCGGTGCATTGCCGAACTTCGACTGCCAGATGGCAACCTGCCAGAGGATCTCGTCCTTGGAGAAGAAGCCCGCCAGCGGGAAGATGCCGGCGATGGCGAAGGTGCTGATCACGAAGGTCCAGTAGGTCACCGGCATGTACTTGGCGAGCCCGCCCATGTGGCGGGTGTCCTGCTCCTCATGCATGCCGTGGATCACCGAGCCGGAACCGAGGAACAGGCAGGCCTTGAAGAAGGCGTGGGTGATCACGTGGAAGATGGCAACCCAGTAGGCACCGACTCCGCAGGCCAGGAACATGTAGCCCAGCTGCGAGACGGTTGAGTAAGCCAGCACCTTCTTGATGTCGTTCTGCGTCAGTGCAATCGTCGCCGCCATGAAGGCCGTGCCGGCACCGATGCAGGCCACCACGAATCCGGCGGTCTCGTTGCCGCTGAAGATCGGATTGAGGCGGGTCACCATGTAGATGCCGGATGTGACCATCGTGGCCGCGTGGATCAGGGCCGAGACCGGGGTCGGGCCTGCCATGGCGTCCGGCAGCCAGATGTGCAGCGGGAACTGGGCACTCTTGCCACAGGCCCCGAGGAACAGGAACAGCGCGATGAACAGCACGTCAGCGGGGTTCATGCCCTGCAGCACCGGTCCGGCGTTGAGCAGGATGTCCCTGAAGTTCAGCGCGCTGGCGTCACCCATGCCCTGCAGGCGGAACCAGTTGTCAAAGTTCTGGAAGATCATGAACAGGCCGATCAGGATCCCGAAGTCGCCGACGCGGTTCGTGATGAAGGCCTTCATGCCGCACTTGGCATTCTCCATGTTGCGGTACCAGAAGCCAATCAGCAGGTAGCTGCAGAGACCGACGCCCTCCCAGCCCACGAACATCATCGGGATGTTGGCCCCGAGGATCAGGATCAGCATCATCGCCACGAACAGGTTCAGGTAGGTGAAGAAGCGCGGCAGGCCCTCATCATGGGACATGTACTCGGTGGAATACATGTGGATCAGCATCGAGATGCCCGTGATGAAGAGCATCATCGTCACGCTGAGGGGGTCGATCAGCAGTGAGAAGTCAATCTGCAGGTACTTCTCGGAAAGTCCCTGGATGGCGATCCAGGTCCAGCCCGGCACTTCCTGGAAGCGGTCCGCTCCCGTGAAGTTCTGCGCCTGGTAGGTGAAGAACACGGCAAGGGCCGTGATGAAGCTGCCGGCCAGCATCGCAGTGCCGAACCAGCCACTGAATTTCCTATTGTTGATCTTCTTCCCGAAGAAGCCGTTGACGGCGGCGCCGACAAGCGGGAAGGCAATCATCAACCATGCAAAACCGAACATTGATTACCTCCTCAGGAAGTTGATTTCGTCGATGTCAACGCGGGTCCTGTGCTTGAACAGGGCCACGATGATGGCCAGTCCGACGGCCACCTCGGCCGCGGCGATCACGATGATCAGGAAGGCGTAGATCTGCCCGTCCATGGTCCGCCAGGCATGGCTGAAGTGCTGGCGGTTGAAGGCCACCAGCGAGAGATTGGCGGCGTTGAGCATCAGCTCGATGCACATGAAGATGATCACCGGGTGGCGGTGGATCATCACGCCCAGCGTGCCGATCGCGAAGAGCAGTCCGGCGAGCCAGACACTGTTGGCAACCATGTCGGTCATGCCCGCACCTCCTCGGCCACGCCTTCCTCGGCCTTCTCGAACTCATGTACGAGATGCGTGCGGCCCTCGCTGCGCTCATCGCGGGCGACGAGCACCGCGCCGAGCAGCGCGGCCAGCAGCAGCAGGCCGGCGATCTCGAAGGGCAGCGCGTGGTAGCTGAACATCCGCGTGCCCAGCCCGGCCGGATGCCCGAGCTCCTGGCGCGGATCAGCAGTGCGGTCGCTGGTGGCGATGGTCGGTGTGCCCATCACGATGTCCGGGTCGGCGACGCGGCCGGCCGTTGACAGCGCGATGTAGACCACGGTCAGGAGCATCACGGTCAGCAGGGTGCCGAACACCCACTGGCTCTTGATCTCCGGCCTGAGCCAGCGCCGGGCCTCGGGTGACATGAAGAACATCACCACGAAGAGGAAGAGGATCATGATCGCGCCGGCGTAGACCACGAACTGCACGACGGCCATCATCGGCGCGCTGAGCAGGAAGTAGATCCCGACCAGCGTGAGGAAGTTGGCGACGAGGTACAGCACGGAGTGCACCGGGTTGCGTGAGAGCACCATCATCACGGCGCTCAGTGAGCCGACGATCGCCAGCATCCACCATGCTAAGAGCTGACCATCCATCACCAGTAGTACTCCCTGTCGAGAAGGTCTTCCTTGTGGTACATGAACTTGTTCGGCTCACGGCGGCTGTCGTCAGCCAGTTCGTAGTCATGCTTCATGACGATGGCCTCCGTGGGGCAGGCCTCCGTGCACAGGCCGCAGAAGATGCAGCGCAGCATATCCATGTCATAGACCACCGCGTAGCGCTCGCCGGGGCTGTAGCGCTCCTCGGGAGTGTTCTCACCTGCCACGACGGTGATGACTTCGGCGGGACAGGCCGCGGCACACAGGGCACAGCCGATGCACTTCTCGAGGCCCTTGTAGGGTCCGGCCTCATAGCGCTCGAGGCGGTGCAGGCCGCGGAAGCGGTCCGCCACCTGGCGCTTCTGCTCCGGATAGGAGATCGTGACCGTGGTCCGGCCGCCGAAGGCTCCGAGGAATTCGCGGAATGTGATGCTCAGGCCGCTGAGCAGCGGTCCGGCCTTTTCAATGCCGAGCATTGAGGGTTACCTCCATTGCGGCCTGTGCGGCGGTGTCAGCACCGGTACCATGCACGGGCCCAAAGTATCCAACCAGAGCGGCGGTGACGAAGATCAGCACGAGAGTTGCGGGCAGCAGCCACTTCCAGCCGAAGCGCATCAGCTGGTCATAACGCAGGCGCGGGAAGGTGGCGCGGATCCACATGAAGGTGAAGATCAGCGCACAGAGCTTGACGATGAAGGTCATGGTCGTGGCGAAGCCATGTGCTGTCAGGGACAGTGCATCGCCATAGGCACCCCAGCCCCAGCTCTCCGGCGGGCCGAGTTTCCAGTCACCGGCCCAGTAGGTCAGGTCGACGAAGCCGAGGTCAAGGTGGTAGCCGCCGAGCAGCATGTGTACGACCATCGCACTCATGGCAACCATCGCGATGTACTCACCCATCGGGAACATCGCGTACTTCATCGAGCTGTATTCAGTGTGATAGCCGGCGACGATCTCAGCCTCACACTCAGGCAGGTCGAAGGGCGTACGGCCGGTTTCGGCGAGGCTGGAGATCAGGAACAGCACCGTGGTCGGCAGCAGCACGATCAGGTAGATCCAGTTCCAGTTCTCGGCGCGGTACATGTTGCCGAAGTCGTTGATGTTGAGGCTGCCGGTGATCAGGATCGGCACCAGCAGGCAGAGCCCGAGCGCGAGCTCGTAACTGATCACCTGGGCGCAGGTGCGCAGGCTGCCGAGGAAGGGGTACTTGCTCTGCGAGGACCAGCCGGCGAGGATCAGGCCGTAGGCGGCCATGCTGGACAGGCCGAGGAAGAACAGGATGGCAACGGGCACGCTGCTCATCTGCACACGCTCGCCGACGGGGATCAGTGCGAAGGTCGTGAAGCTCGCGCTGAGGGTCAGCGTCGGCGCGAGGAAGTACAGCACCTTGTCGGCCTTGCGCGGTACCATCTCCTGCTTGAGCGCGGTCTTCACGCCGTCAGCCAGCGGCTGCAGCAGGCCCAGCGGACCGACGCGGTTGGGGCCGAGCCGCCACTGGAAGAAGGAGAGCACGCGGCGCTCCGTGTAGGTCAGGTAGGCGAAGGTCGTGAGCAGCACGAAGATCAGCAGGCCGCCACGCACCAGCAGGTTGACAATCTCAGGAGTGAAGATCTCTGCCATCAGGACTGACTCCCGGCCAGGCTGGCCTTGCGGATGCTGAGGCTCGTGAAGCCCGCTGCGCCCATCCCGTTCGCAGGGGCACTGTGGCAGAAGTCGTTGACGACGACGCTGCCGCTGCGCACCCAGTCACGCCCCCGGGCTGTCAGCTGGACATTGCCGAGGGCGACGCTGTCTCCGTCGCTGATTCCCTGGGCCTGCATGTCGGCCGTGTTCATGAATGCATGGAAGGGCATTGCCACTCTGGCGAACACGGGACTGTTGGCAAGCAGGTCACGGTCGTTGTAGAGGAAGCTCTTCGGAATCAGCACGAGCTCCCCTGCCCCGGCACTGCGCTCCGCCGGCAGGTCCTTCACGGGGCTGCGGCTGGCACTGAGCCTGGCCCGCGGCGTGACCAGCACGCCCTTGTAGGGGAAGTCCGTGAATTCATCGCGGGGCCAGAATTCGATGTTGTGGCGCAGCTGGCCGTACATGTCCTCGGTGGTGCCGAGGAAGCCGCGGCCGAGTTCGCCGGAGAGTCCGTTGACAAGCTCGGTTAGCGAGGGGGCCACGCTGTCGATCTGCCCGCGGCGGCGCTTCTGCACCCGCCACTCCAGGCTGACGACGCTGCCGTCGATATGCGCCCAGGTTCCGAGCGGCATGTGGAAGCGGCAGCGCTGGCTCGTGGGGTTCTCGAAGCTGCCGAGATAGATCGCGAGTTTGACCCTGGCAAGTGCCTTCTCCACCAGTGCCCGGTCCGGGTAGCTGCTGAGCAGATCGTAATCGCAGATCACGAGCGCCTGCAGCTGGCCATCAGCCGCAGCCTGCAGCACCCTGCCGACACCGCCGCAGCTTTCCTTGGCGCTGGCGGGGCGGCCGAACTTGGTGAACCAGTTGGCCAGCAGGGCTCCCGCGGAATTGGCTGCGGGGTAGACGGGGTTCGTGTAGACGCTGCAGCCATCGTTGGCACGGCGCACGGCCTCGCGCAGGTCCTGGATGGCGACGATCAGCTCGCGGGCGGCGGCGTCCTTCCAGACCTCGCTGCCGTAGAGGATCGCACAGTCATCGCCGACGCTGCGCAGGCTCTCAGCCAGGCGCTCCCCTTCAGGAGTGGTCTCGCCATTGCCATTGAGGGCATTCACCGCAGCGCGCACGGTGCGCAGCAGGTTGCCATAGCCGTAGTCGATGTACTCAGCGAAGTCGTCAGCGGAGCTGCCGTGGCTGCGCAGGTTCACGAGGCGGCGGTGGCGCTTGCGCACCTCCACGTTGGCACGCAGCCCGAGCACGGGTGCCTCTTCCCAGAGGTCGCTGCCGATCGTGAGGATCGTCGAGGCGCTGAGGATGTGTTCAATGCTTGTGTTGCCGGCGAGCAGGGCCTCGAGTACCACGTCGCTCATGCCCTCCGGGCCGGCAAGGTCCTCACCGAAGGAGTACCAGCGGGAATCCAGCACGCGCGTGGCGAAGTGCCTGAGCGACATGTATTCCTCGGTGCTGCGGTTGCCACCGGCAATCAGGCCGACGCTGTCAGCCGGATGCTCACTGAGCACGGCTCCGAGCTGCTCCGCACAGAGCGCCTCGGCCATCGCCAGCTTGACCCGGCGGGTCTCGCCCTCATCGTGGATCAGGGCCTTGCGCAGCCGGGCGGGATCGTCAATCGCCTCCCAGGAGAAGCGCGTGGCGTCGTCCAGCATGCCGGTGTCGACGCCCTCATTCTCACGCGGGATGATGCGGGCGACATGCCCGAGGCGGCCGTTGAGCCAGATGTTCACGCCCGTGCTGTCGAGGCTGGCGACGCTCGCCGTCAGCTCCTGCTCCCAGGGGCGTCCCATCGTGAAGCGGTAGTTCGAAGCGGTCAGGGCCCCCACGGGGCAGATGTCGATCACATTGCCACTGAAGTACGGCAGGTCGTCGGAGGTCGGATAGGACTCGATCCAGCTCTCCGCTCCGCGGCTGACCATCTTCAGCAGGTGGCTGTTGTCAATTTCATCGGTGAAGCCCACGCAGCGCTTGCAGTGGATGCAGCGCTTGTAGTTGATCTGGATGTAGGCATTCATCTGGCGGTCGGGGCGCACCTTCTTGTTCTCGGTGTAGCGCCCCTCGCCGCAGCCATGTTCGTAGGTCTGGTCCTGCAGCATGCACTCGCCGCCCTTGTCGCAGACCGGGCATTCCAGCGGGTGGTTGATCAGGTGGAATTCCAGCTGCTCGCGGCGTGCTGTCAGCACTTCCTCGATGTTGGTCTCGACGCTCATGCCCTCGCCCGGCAGCATCGCGCAGGAGATCTGCAGCTTCGGCATCGGCCGGCCGTTCCAGCTGACCTTGACCATGCACATCCGGCAGGCACCGAGCGGATCGAGCCACTTGTGCGCGCAGAAGTACGGGATGTCATAGCCCTTGTCACGCAGGCCCCAGAGGATCGGCTTGTCCTTGCGCAGGCTGACGGGCTTGCCGTCAACCTCGATCGTCACGTATTCAATTGCCCTGATCGCCATCAGTTGGCCTCCACCCCGGCGGTCTCTTCA
The DNA here is from genome assembly GCA_020440605.1 of bacterium. Lineage (GTDB taxonomy): Bacteria > 4484-113 > 4484-113 > 4484-113 > JAFGCY01 > JAHEFU01. The sequence continues at coordinate 48,986 of JAGRNT010000020.1, forward strand.
GAGCCGGCCGGGGATGCGGAACCGTTGCCATCTGCCTTGAGTGCATTGAAGCGGCTGCTCTTCTCGATCCAGGCGATGTAGTCCTCGGGGAAGCGCTCCACCGCGCTGCGCACGGGCCAGGCGGCGGCGTCTCCCAGTGGGCAGAAGCTCTTGGCCTCGATGCCGTTGATGATGTCAATCAACAGGTCGAGGTCCTCCATCGTGCCGCCGCCGTCGAGGATGCGCTGGTGGATCTGCAGCATCCAGCGTGTGCCCTCGCGGCAGGGTGTGCACTTGCCGCAGGACTCATGTGCGTAGAACTTGCTGAAGTTGCGCATCACGCCGACCATGTCGATGCTGTCGTCAAGCACGATCATCGCCGCACTGCCGAGCATCGAACCGCCGGCCACGCAGCCCTCGTAGTCGAAGGGCACGTCGAAGGCGGCCTCGCCCTTGATCACCGGGCAGCTGGAACCGCCGGGGATCAGGCCCTTCAGCTTGCGACCCGGCAGAAGTCCACCGGCCAGTTCGTTGACGATCACGCCGATCGGCGTGCCGTACTCGATCTCCCACCAGCCGGGGTTGCGCACGCAGCCGCTGACGCTGACGATCTTCACACCGGGGCTCTTCTCGGTGCCGCGGGCGGTGAACCAGCCGGCGCCGGCATCGATGATGGCCGGGGCGCAGGCGATGGACTCCACATTGTTGATGATCGTGGGCTTGCGGAATACGCCCTCGATCGCCGGGAAGGGGGGCTTCATCTTCGGGTGGCCGCGGCTGCCCTCGATCGAGGACAGCATGCTGGTCTCCTCACCGCAGATGTAGGCCCCGGCGCCGGTATGCACCTGGAAGTGCATGCGCCTGCCGGTCCCGAACACGTTGTCACCGAGATAACCCTTGGCATAGCATTCCTTGACCGCCTCGTCCAGCAGACGCAGGCTGTCGTAGAACTCACCGCGGATGTAGCAGTAGGTCTGCTCCGCCCCGATCGCATGCATCGCGATCATCGCGCCCTCGATCAGGCGGTGCGGGCAGTCCTCCATGATGTAGCGGTCCTTGAAGGTGCCGGGCTCGCCCTCGTCGCCGTTGATGGCGAGGTACTTCGGGCCCAGATGGTCCTTGGGCACGAAGCTCCACTTGAGCCCGGTTGGGAAGCCGGCGCCGCCCTTGCCGCGCAGGCCGGAGGCCTTGACCTCGTCGATCACCTGCTCGGGGCTCATGTTGTTGAGCACGTGCTGGATCGCGCGGTAGCCGCCGGGCTTGCCGTCCGGCACATAACGCGCCTTGCTTTCGTAGTCAGCCAGTGAACGGATGCCGATCTCGTTGTCGAGCGCGGAGACGGGCGTGATGCACTCGTGGCGGATACCGTTCATCAGGATGGGATTTCCCTTTGCCATGTATCTGTCAGAGCTCCTTTGCAGCAGCGGCGATCTCCGCATGGAGCGCCGGGTTGTCATTCTTCAGATCGCCGAACTTGCCGAAGCCGTCGATCACCTTCATGGCGTCGCCGCTGCCCTCCAGTACGCAGGGGTACTGGTTGCGCGTCGTCACCAGCCAGACCCAGTTGCGGTCGTCAGGTGCGTTCTGCTTCCTCTCCATGCGCACGAAGCGCTCGCGCAGGGCATCGGCCCTGCCGGCGGCGAGGTCGTCAAGGATCGCGTCGAACAGCTCGACGGTCAGGTTGTTGCTCCAGGTCGGGGTGAAATGCTCACCGCGCTGCAGGAACTGCAGGCTCGGCGGATTGTGGCAGTCGCACAGGCATTCCACCATCAGCAGGGTGAACTTGCCATCATCAGTGATCTCGCCAACGCCCTTGCCGTACTTGGCAATGAAGTGCTCCTTGAGCGCGGCGGCCCCGCCCCACTCGCAGTTCCAGGTGTCGCAGAGGCCGACGATGTACTCACCGGTGGGCTTCTGCAGGATCATCGTGTAGAAATCGATGACCGCCTCCACTTCGCCGTAGGGCACCTTCAGCAGCCTGCCGATCGCCATTGCCACTTCGTCGCTGACATGGCCGTAGTACTTCTGGGCCTCGATCAGGGTCGGGATCAGCATCGCCTTGGTGTTGGGATACTGCGTGGCAATCCCCTTCACGAAGTCGGTGATCTGCTTTGGCAGTTCTGCCGGATTGATGTCTCTTGTATGCAGCTCTGGCATGGCTCAGCCCTCCCCCGCCGGTTCCGCATTGGCAAGGCGCGCAGCTTCCTGCTGGGCCTCGATGTCCTGCTGGAACGTCTCGCTCGCGAAGATCGCGGCGATGTTGTCATTGGGGATGAACAGGTCTCCCTCGAAGAATTTCTTCTGGCCGGTGGCGCGGTTCATCAGCGGGTAGCGTTTCCACTCCAGCCAGATCCCCGTGGGGTCCACCGCCACCACCTTGCTCAGGAACATGTCCGTCGGCAGGCCGAAGCTCTCCGTCCAGCGCTTGTCACGCAGGCGGATGAACACGAGCTTGCCGAGGTAGGCACGGAGGTGCATCAGCGGTCGACCTCCCCGAGCACGATGTCAATCGCACCGATCACGGCCACCACGTCGGCAATCAGCTCGCCCTCGCACATCTCCGGCAGCGCAGCAAGGTTGACGAAGCTCGCGCCACGCACCTTGACACGCACGGGCTTGGCGCTGCCATCGCTGACGACATAGAAGCCCAGCTCGCCCTTGCCACTCTCGATGGAGGCATAGGCCTCACCGGCCGGCGGCTTGATGCCCTCCGTCCAGTACTTGAAGTGGTGGATGTTGCGTTCGATGTCCTTGTAGATGTCGGCGCGCTTGGGCGGGGTGAATTCCCTGAGCTCCCACATGTGGGTCTCGGGCTCGGTCTCCTTCAGCTTGTCCAGGGCCTGCAGCACGATGCGGCGGGACTGGTAGAACTCCTCCATGCGCACCAGGTAGCGGGCGTAGACATCGCCTTCCTGTTCGACGGGGATGTCGAAGTCGAACTCCTCGTAGCGACAGTAGGGCCTGTCCTTGCGCAGGTCCTGGCGTACTCCGACAGCGCGCAGCAGCGCTCCCATCAGGCCGTAGCTGATGGTGCGCTCGCGGGACATCGGTCCGATGCCCTTGGTGCGCTCCAGCCAGATCGGGTTCTTGGTGAGCAGGCCGTGCAGGCGATCGATCTCCTTTCCGAAGCCCTCCGCCCAGCCGCGCACCATCTCATCGAAGCCCTCCGGCACGTCGGACTTGCAGCCACCGATGCGGATGTAGCTCGTCATCATGCGCTGGCCACCGACGAATTCGTAGATGTCCAGCAGCTTTTCACGCTCCGCGGTGCCGTACATGAACGCCGTGCTGGCTCCGATGTCCAGGGCGTGGGTGGCGATCCAGAGCAGGTGGCTCATGCAGCGTGAGATCTCGTGCATGATCACGCGGATATAGCTGGCACGTGCCGGGATCTCGCCTCCGATCAGCTTCTCAACCGCCAGGCAGTAGGCCAGCTCATTGTTCATCGGAGCCAGATAGTCCATCCGGCAGTAGTGGGTGATGTTCTGGGTGTAGTTGTGATGCTCGCTGAGCTTCTCAATACCGGTGTGCAGATAGCCGATGTGCGGCGTGCACTTCATCACACGCTCGCCATCCAGCTCCAGTACGAGCCTGAGTACGCCATGCGTACTCGGATGCTGGGGACCCATGTTGATGGTCATCAGCTTGCCGGGCTCATTCTGCTCAATTGTCATGTTCTGCAGGTCCATCGACATAGCTGCCCCCTAGCTTTCCAGGATGTCGAACCGCGCTTCCGGCTCGGCCACTGTTGCGCCGAGCTTCCAGGCCGGCTTGCCGTCAAAGGGATAGTCACGCCGCAAAGGGTGCCCATCCCACTGCTCGGGCAGCAGGATGCGGCGCTGCTCCGGATGACCGACGAAATTGATTCCGAACAGGTCGTAGACCTCACGCTCATGCCAGTTGGCGGCGGCGAAGTCGTTGGCCATGCTGTCAACCCGGGGCAGCTCGGATTCGCTGCCGGTGTCATCCAGGCGGCAGCGCACGCGCACGCGGTCATGCAGGTCCACGCTGTACATCTCGTAGACGAGCTCAAAGCGCGGCTCCTGCGGGGCGTAGTCCACGGCGGTCATGGAGCTCATCAGGTTGAGCTGGGTCTCTTCGCTGTCACGCAGGGTCAGCAGCACGGAGCGGATGTCCTGTGCGGGAACGAGGATTGAGAGGTCACCGGCGGCGGTTGAGCTGTCGAGCAGCTTCGCTCCCAGCAGGCGGCCGGTGATTTCCAGCAATTCCTCGGCGGTTCTCAGTTCAGCCATTACTTGCCGTCCATCCGGCCCGAGGGCTCGGCCTTGGGATTCATGGCGCGACCGGTACGGATCTTGTTCTGCAGCTTGATCAGACCGTCCTGCAGCGCTTCCGGGCGCGGCGGGCAGCCGGGGATATAGAGATCAACGGGGATGATGTGGTCCACGCCGGGCACGATGCTGTAGGTCTGGAACACACCGCCGCAGCTGGCGCAGGCGCCCATACTGATCACCCACTTGGGATGCGGCATCTGCTCGTAGAGCTCGCGGATCACGGGAGCCATCTTCCAGCTCAGGCGGCCAGGCACGATCATCAGATCAGCCTGGCGCGGACTGGCGCGGAACACCTCGCTGCCGAAGCGGCTCTGGTCGAAGCGCGCGGCACTGGAGGCCATCATCTCAATGGCGCAGCAGGCCAGACCGAAGGCCATCGGCCAGAGGCTGTTGGTCTGGGCCACGCGCACGATCCAATCCAGCTTGGTAAGCAGGATCGAGCTGTCTCCCGGGCTCCAGTTGTCAATGTAGGGCCGCGCATCCGCATTGGTCGGCGCGTTGATCAGCCTCGTCTCGGGATTCGTCATTGCCTGAGCTCCTTGGGGGGCGGCGGACCCTCATGTCCCCAGTCGAAGATGCCGCTTCTGAGGTCGTACATGTAGCCGATCACCAGCACGATGAAGAAGGGGGCCATGATCCCCAGCCAATAGGCATTGGCTCCCATCTCACGGAACTCCTGCGCCGTAACGGCCCAGGGTACGAGGAAGATGGTTTCCACATCGAAGATCACGAACAGGATGCCGACGAGGTAGTAGTGGATCGGGTAGCGGTCCAGCTTGAAGCCCTCGTTGGGCATGCCGCATTCGTAGGGACGCGACCAGTCGTAGGTATCGGACTTGACGGTGATCGCGAAGCGATGGCTGACGAGAATCAGCAGAGCGCTGACTCCCAGCATCATGGCAAAGAATATGAATATTCCCACGTACTCGGATAAGTTCATGCCAATCCTCGGCCAGAAAGCAAATACGGGCCGGTGCAGATTTGCACCTTGACCCCGTACTTAGCCATTCCGGTTAGGTCCCGGGGTAAATCGTAACTGCAATTACGATTCCCACCCCTTTTACTACTGAATTCAGGACGGGGTGATTATACTCGTGAATAGCGAATCGAACAACCGATTATCGGCCGCTCAGACGGATAATTCACACTTAACCCACATCGCTGCGCAGTGCGCCGGTGCTGGTGCGGCGCTCCTGGCTGGTGCTGAGGCGGCTTTCACGGCTGATCTGGCGGATCTCAGCCAGGCCGATGGCGATGATCAGTGAAACGCTGACCATGCTCACGATCAGACTGGTGCCTCCCACGGAGAAGAACGGCAGGGTCAGTCCACTGTTGGGAACCACGTTTGTGGTCACGGCGATGTTGACCATAGCCTGCAGGCAAATCGTGAATCCAATGGCGGCTGCCACGGTGCGATGGAAGGGATCACGGCAGCGGCTGGACAGTTCCTGGGCAAACCAGGCCAGCGCAAGGAACAGCCCGAGCACGAAGATTCCGCCCAGCAGGCCAAGCTCCTCGACGATCACCGGAAACACGAAATCGGTGCGGGCATAGGGCAATCGGTTGAGCTTCTGCTCGCTCCGCAGGTAACCCCGGCCGGTCATGCCGCCGTCGATGATTGCACCCATGGACTGCGTGATCTGGAAGGCTGCCGCGTCGTCGTTTTCCATTGGGTTGCGGAAGGTCTCAAGGCGCTGGCTCACATATGGCACGAAGTGCGGGGCCACGTAGAAAATGGACAGACCGAGCAGCACCAGGGATCCGGCGAGGATCAGCAGCTGGGTGCGCTGGATGCCGGCGATCACGAGCGTGATCGCACTGGCGGCGACGATGATCGCGGTACTGCCGAGATCCGGCTGGATCACGGTGAAACCAGCGGCTGCGGCGATCGCCGCGAAGCACAGCGCCGGAACGTGCGGCCAGTTCGGTCGCCTGCGGCTGAGGCTGCGCCCCTGCTCCCGGGCCTGCTGCAATTCGGAAGGCTGACGCCGCCACCAGCACAGCAGCTGCGCCAGGTAGAGGATCAGGGTCAGCTTGAGCAGTTCAGAGGACTGGAAGGTGATTCCGAAGATGCTTATCGCCCTGGTGGCGCCGTTGGCACTGGCACCCATCCCGGAGAACTTGACGAGGATCACCAGTGCAAGCGAGGTGAGGAACAGCACCGGAATCACGAATTTTGCCCAGCGCCTGACCGGTGAGAAGGCCACATAGGCCGCGATCCCAGCCAGGCTTAGGATCACACCGATGCCGAGCATCATCATGTGGCGGATGAAGTCGCCATAGGGGGCGTTGCCAGCGGCGATGTTGGAGTAGACCGTTGTCGAATAGACCATCGCCGCCCCGCTCAGCACGAGCAGGGTCAGCACGATTGCCAGATTGCGCACGCTGCCATGCAGCGCACGGATGCGCGGCGTGGCGCTGAGTGCCACGGGAGACGTGATCGTCCCAGATCCCACTGTTCACCTCAAAACCCGGTGACGTGCTCAGCCGAGATCAAGCGAAGCGACTATCTGCTTGAAATGCTCGCCACGCACGTCGAATCCGGGGTACTGGTCGAAGCTGGCGCAGGCCGGTGACAACAGCAGTGTTCCACCCTCGCCCGCCAGTTGCCGTACACCCTCCTGCACGGCCTGTTCGACGTTCTCAACCCTCGAAAATCCATTATAACCCGCCGCGCGCAGTTCCTGCTCGAATCTGTCGGCAGCTTCGCCATACAGAATCGCATGCTGGGCCTTCTGCTTCAGCAGCTCAACCATCACGGACAGGTCAGTGTTCTTGTCGCGCCCGCCGAGGATGATTGCCAGCGGACCCTGCATTGCCCTGAGCGCGATGATCGTAGCCTCGGGGTTGGTTGCCTTGCTGTCGTTGTAGAAGCGGATTCCGCCGGCTTCGCGGCAGAGCTCAATGCGGTGCTCATAGCCCTGGAAGCTGGAGAGCCGCTCGATGATCGTTTCGCGCGTGGCCCCGACCACGAGCGCCGCGAGGATCGCCGCCATGGCGTTCTCCACGTTGTGCAGCCCTGGAATCCGGATGCAGTCCAGCGGGATCTCCGCGCCCTCGCTGCCCAGGTCGCAGATGATGCGGTCGTTGGCAAGCCAGGCGCCACGCAGGCGGTTGCCGGGCGTGGAGCGGTACTGCAGGAAATGCAGGTCCGGACGCTTGAACACATCCGGATGGAACTCGGGGGTCATGGCATTCGTGATCACGAAGTCCCCCTCCTGCATGTTGTCTACCATGCGCCGCTTGATGCGGGCATATTCCTCCACTGTGCCGTGGCGGTCAAGGTGGTCAGGTGTCAGGTTGGTGTAGATGGCGATGCGCGGCGCGAAGGCGTCGATGGCCTCCAGCTGGTAGCTGGAAACCTCCAGCGCCACGAATTCATTGGGCTGGATCTCATCGAGGCTGGCCAGCAGTGGGCTGCCGATGTTGCCAAGCACATGACAGGGGCCGAGCGCGGAGAGGATATGGCCGAGCATCACGGTCGTCGTGCTCTTGCCGTTGGTGCCGGTGATGCCGATCAGGTAGCCCTCGCAGTAGCGCGAGGCGAATTCCAGTTCGGAAATCACATTGACACCGGCGGCCAGCGCGGCACTGACATTGCTGTTGCTGAGCGGCACACCGGGACTGACGATCAGGGTATCTAAGGTCGCCGCCGAATCCTCAGCACCCTCCCCTGCGATGATGTCATAGCGGTCCTCGGCCTGCTGCTGCAGTTCGGATAGTGACTCTGGGGGCGTGTTGTCAACGAAGACCAGCGGCCGCACCATGCGTGGGGCGAGGTACTCGACGCAGGCCCGGCCCGTCTTGCCGAGTCCGTAGATGCCAACCTTCTGTCCGAGCCAGTCGTTCAATTCCGTGTCCGTTGATTTGGGGTGAGGAGATTATGCAACACGCGTGCGGTAACGCAGCACAAGGCAGATGAAAGTCAGGATGAGCAACAGTGAACTGAGCAGTCCGGGCAGCAGGCCCAGGCGCAGCCAGAGCCAGGCACTGAGGCAACCCCAGAGCTGAAGGGCAGCGAATACATAGACGACGGTGGTCTCCTTCCAGCCGGCCAGCTCGAAGTGGTGGTGGATCGGCGTCATCAGGAAGATGCGTTTTCCGCCGGTACGTTTGAAGTAAACCACCTGCAGCATCACACTCAGCACTTCCACCACCCAGATGAAGGCAAACAGACCGAGGTAGAGCCACTCTCCACTGAAGAACCAGATGCCGGCGGCCAGTGCGCCGATGCACAGTGACCCGCTGTCACCCATGTAGATCGACGCCGGTTTCCAGTTGTAGCTCAGAAAGGCGATCAGCAGCCCGATGCAGACCGCAACCGGCAACAACAGTGCATTTGATACGGAGAACATGGGCAGCACCACGAGCATCGCCAGGTAGCTGGCCAGAGAGCTCGTGCCGAGCAGGCCGTCAAGCCCGTCAGTGAAATTGCTGCCGTTCATGGCACCAAGCCAGATGAACAGTCCGAGCAGGTAATAGAGCCACACCGGAAGTCCGGCGGCGAAGCTGAGCTGTGCGCCGGGAAGCAGGCCGGTGGCGTCATGTGACCCCGGCAGGTGCAACAGACTGTCGCGGATCAGGTACAACAGCAACAGCCCGGTGAGGATCATTGCCGGCAGCTTGAAGCGCGCCTTGAGTCCGGCTGATCCACCAAGCACCTTGGACCTGTCGTCAATGAAGCCGAGCAGGCCCATCAGGACTGAGGCAAAACAGACATAGGCGACTGAGCGGGATGCAGGCTCAATCACGAGGAATGAGCCAAGCAGCAGCATGCACAGCACAAACACAAGACCGGCACCGGTCGGCACCTTGCCCTTCTGCTTGTGACTTTCGGGTCCGGCCTCGCGGAAGGCCTGGTTCATTCTGCCGCCGACGATTCTGCGGTAGAGGAAGAACAGCACCAGGCCGACTGCAACTGAACCGATGCCAGCCACTGTCAGCGGGAACTGCATGCTCAGACCGCCGTGCCGTTGAGCAGGTCATTGACTACGCGCTCGAGGTGCAGGGCGCGGCTGCCCTTGACCATCACCACCTTGGGTTTGTCATTGCGGTTGATCGCACTGAGCAGCAGAGCGCTGAGCTTGCTGGCGGCGCGGTCGTCGAGGATCACGGTGTCTCCGCGCTGACGGGTGTCGTTGTTCTGCTGCGCACCGCGTCCACCGCGCATCGGTGCCCCGAATTCCCGGTTGCTGCGCTCGCCGTGCATGGGAGCTCCGAAGCTGCGGTCCTCGGGACGGAAGCCCATCGAGGCCTCGAGCTCACTGCGGCCCTCGATGTAGAACAGCTCAACGTCGTCCATACCCTCAACCTCATTGAAGGCGTTCATGCGCGGGCCGATCGCATAGACCTGCTTCAGCGGCAGGTTGAGCGTTGTCAGTGCGCACTGGCGGTGCAGCAGCGTCTCATACTTGCCGAGTTCCAGCATGTCGCCGATCACGAGGATCTTCTCGAAGCTGTCGTCAATGTTGAGCAGCAGCTCCAGACTGTCGCGCACGCTGGCCGGCGAACTGTTGTAGCAGTCGTCAACAAGGAACAGGTCCTGGCCGAGCTGGAAGAGGTTCAGGCGCTGCGGGGCCGGCAGCAGCTCAGGCGCAGCCTCGGCGATGTCATCAAGCGTGAGACCCATGCTCAGGCCAGCGGCGGCAGCGGCGGTGAGGTTCTCGATCGCGCCACGACCCAGCATCTGCAGCTGCACCTGGACCTTGCCCTCGCGGGTGCAGAGCATGAAGCGGCTGCCGTCGATGCCGAGCAGCTCGACATCCTCCAGCCAGACATCCGCTTCCGGCAGGTCCAGCGGGAGCTCGAAGTTGTCATTGCGTGTGATGAAGGGCGGGATTCCGCAGTTTCTGTAGGCCTCTGAGGCATCGAAGAACATCAGTTCATATTCATCCCGGCTGGCCTTGCGCGAGCTGATCTCGTTGAGGATCCCGAACAGATTCTCATCGCGGCGGTTGAGCACCACGGTGCCGCCGGGAACCAGGCCGTCCACGATCTCACCCTTGGCCTTGTAGACTTCCTCAAAGGAACCGAGCCGGCCGACATGGCTGCCCGAGGTGTTTGTGATCAGGGCGATGTTCGGATGCGAGATCCGTGAAAGCAGGCTGATCTCGCCGCGCGCGCGCATTGCCATTTCCACGACGGTCATCTCCGTGTAGGCATTGATGCGGCTCAGGGCCAGCGGAACTCCGATTTCGTTGTTGAAGTTCTTTTCAGTACCGACGGTCTGGAAGCGCTTGGACAGCAGCTGGATCAGCATTTCCTTGGTGCCGGTCTTGCCGACGCTGCCCGTGATGCCGATCACTTTCGTGTCGAACTGTCGGCGGAACCATTCCGCCATCTTCTGCAGAGATACGAGTGTGTGCCTGACCTCGATCACGCAGACATCCTCGAACTCCAGGAAGCCGCGCTGCACCTGGCTGCGCAGCCAGCTGAGGATCTCATGGATCTGATGGTGGCCGGTGCGCACGAAGCAGGCCACGGCCCCCTTGCCGATGCTGTCGATGATGAACTGGTGGCCGTCGCGGCTCTGGCCCATCAGCGGCACGAACAGCGTGCGGTGGTCCACGTAGCGGCTGTCGATGCAATAGTTGCCGAAGCGGATGTCCGGATTGCCATGCAGCAGTCTGCCGCCGATCGCAGGCAGCAGTTCGCCGATGGCGAAGGTCGATTCATTAGCCATTTGTCGAATACCTCAAGTACCAAGTGTTCCGGGCGGTCCCGGGCGCTGCCGGAGCGTGCATCCTATTGGACACCGATGTCCGCTACCGTGGATATGGAACAAAAATGAGTAGCGGTTTGGTTGTCCGGCAGGCCTATATTTTAATGCAGATTTCTCCGGAGTGCAGCAGTTATGAGCTGCTGTCCGTACTTTCCGCGAAATAACGCTCGACCTCTTCCACATCGGAGAAGTGGATGGTGCGGTCGCGCAGGATCTGATAGTCCTCGTGGCCCTTGCCCGCGATCAGCACGATGTCGCCGGCACTGGACTCTGCAAGCGCGCGACGGATCGCTTCGCGGCGGTCCTCGACCCGCAGCCAGGCCGCCCCCTGCGGATCCAGTCCTGCAATGATCTCATCCAGGATCGCGGCTGGATCCTCCGTGCGCGGGTTGTCACTGGTGAAGATCGACAGCGCACTGCCGCGCTGGGCGATCGCCCCCATCTGCGGACGCTTGCTGCGGTCACGGTCCCCGCCGCAGCCCACGACGGTGATCAGCCGCCTGCCTTCGGGCACCAGCCGTCCGAGGGCGCGGACGACATTGTCAACCGCATCCGGAGTATGGGCATAGTCCACGTAGACATTCACGCCCTGCGGGTTGCCGACCCGCTGCAGCCGTCCCGGGACATTGCTAAAGGAAGCCAGACCCGCGCGGATCTGCGGCAGATCCAGGCCTTCCAGCAGCGCCACGCCGGCGGCGGCGGTGCAGTTGTGGATCTGGAAGTCACCCGCCAGGCCGCAGTGCAGGCAGGCCAGGTTGGCATCCTCACTAAGGCTCGGGGGCCAGATTCCGTTCTTGAGCACGAGTTTCCATGACACACCGCCGGCATCCGCCTGCGGATCAGTGATCACGAGGTTGCAGACGCGCTCAGTGCCGTACTTGAGCAGCAGGCCGCCGAAGCGTGCGGCATAGCCCCGCCCCGTTTCGTCATCCATGTTGATCACGGCATATCCGCCCTGCGGTGCCAGATAGTCCGCGAACAGGATCTCCTTGGCATCCGCGTATTCCTGCATGCTGCCGTGGTAGTCAAAGTGGTCCTGGCTGAGATTGGTGAACACACCACCGGCGAAGCGGATTCCGGCAACGCGGTGCTGCTGCAGCGCGTGGCTGCTGACTTCCATCACCAGATGTGTGGCACCTTCACGGACAAGGTTGGCAAGCATCTGCTGGATCTCCGCCGCATCGGGAGTTGTCAGGGAACCGCTGAGGAACTCAGACTGGCCCGGACGCAACAGTCCGAGGGTACCGAGCACGGCGGCTCGCTGACCGACGCTGTTGAGCAGGTGGCCGATCAGGAGAGCCGTACTGGTCTTGCCGTTGGTTCCGGTTACACCGATCACGCGCAGTTTGCTGCTGGGATCGCCGAACAGCCTGGCATTCAGTTCCGCATAGGCGTGGCGGCTGTCGGCTACACGCACGAATGAACCGGTCGCATCCGGATCCAGGGGTGCACTCTGCACCACAACCGAAGCTCCCGCCGCAAGGGCCTGGGAGATGAAGCGGTGGCCGTCGTACTGCGTCCCGGGAATGGCAACGAACACGCTGCCGGGCACCACTTTCCTGCTGTCGCTGACCACGCGGTCAACTTCCATGTCGCCGAACAGGTTCAGGTGGTCCAGGGATTCCATTCCCTCCAGCAGGTCATCAAGTCTCATTGGGTACCTCTGCTCTCTCGCCGAATGACAGGTAGCTGATGCGGTCCGCGATCCGTGCGAAAACCGGTCCGGCCACGCTGCCGCCGTAGTACTGCCCCCGGCGCGGGTGCGCATACATCACCACGATCACATACTGTGGATCCTTCACGGGGAAGTAGCCCGCGAAGCTCGCCAGGTAGGCATGTTCCTCGTATCCGCGGCCGTCCTTCGCCGCGATCTGTCCCGTGCCGGTCTTGCCGGCGGGCAGGAAGCGGGGATTGCCACTCTTCAGATCACGCTTGCTGGCCAGCGACTTCATGTAGCGCTCGGGGATCGCCTTCTTGCCGGTGCCACTGACAACGACATCGGCCAGCCACTGCTGGGCCCGGCGGCAACCCTGCTCACTGAGCACCTTGCGCTGGCCACTGTCCAGGTCATAGACACGGTCATTCAGGGCATCAATCAGCTGCATGCCGCCTTCCGGCTCGGCCTCCTCCAGCTCAAGCTTGAGCGTGGGCTTGACCTCATAGCCGCCGTTGGCGATCACGCAGTAGGCACTGGCCAGCTGCAGGGGAGTCATGGAAAAACCCTGGCCGAAGCCGGAGTTGGCAAGTGAGACGGTGGGCCACTTCTGCTCCTCATCCAGCCAGCTGTTGGGGCGGCGGCCGCTGCCCTCCAGCGGCAGTTCGACACCGGTGCGGGAGAACAGGCCGTAGCTGCTGAAGGCCTCCATCACGCGCTCCTGTCCGAGCTTCATGGCGATCCGCGCCATGCCGACGTTGCTGCTTTCACGGATGATGTCCGCCACGGGCACGCCGCTGGAGTCGCCGATGTAGTGCGTGGCCTCAGCCTCGGTGATCCAGTAGCGGCCGATATTGATGCGCTGGTTGCAGATGAAGCGCTGGTTCTCAGAGATCCAGCCACGATCCGTGGCATAGGCTGCCAGCAGCGGCTTGGCGGTACTGCCCGGTTCGACCAGATAGTGCACCGCCGGGTTCTGCTGGCTGACGAGCCGGCCCTGTTCGTCGAACATCCGGCCCGCCACGAAGTCGTTGGGATCGAAGTCCGGGGCACTGCTCATGGCCAGCACCTGGCCATTGAAGGGATCCATCACGATGGCGACGCCCCAGTCCGGATTGTGTTCTTCCATCCCGGCCTGCAGCTCCTCCTCGCAGATCAGCTGGATCGCGGGATCGAGAGTGGTGCGCAGGCTGCGCCCGGGGATTTCCTCGGAGACGGTCTGCAGCGAACCCGGCAGGCGGTTCTGGGATCCGTCGCGCATGAATTCGCGGCTGCCGGAGAAGCCGCGCAGCTCATTGTGCCAGGCGGCCTCCAGCCCGAGCTGGTGTTCACGGCGGCTGGAGAAGAAGCCGACCGTGGCCGGCGCTCCGTTGTCAGAACAGGGGTAGTAGCGCTCCAGGTAGTAGAGCGTGGTCACACCACGGAAGTCGCGTTCGTCAATCTCGCGTGCGGCGGCGGCGGGCAGACCACTGAGGATCTCCAGCCCGCGGCTGCGGGAGGCCTGCATCCGGCGACGCAGCTCGATGTCGTTGCCACCATTGTATTCCGAGAGCATACTGACGATACCCTCGACGGCCTCCTCGCCACCGTCACGGATAAGCTGCATGTCCAGCACGACGCGGGTCAGGCGCCGGGTCGTGGCCAGCACACTGCCGTCACGGTAGAGAATGTCGCCGCGCCGGCCTTCGGGGCTCTCGCGTCCCTCCCAGCGGTCATGCACTGCCCGGCTGTAGTAGCCGGTTATGCGCGGGTCATTCTGCAGAAAATAAAGGTGGGCTGCCAGATAGGCAGCCCCGAGGAGGAAGGCGGAGAAGAATATCCTGTTGTGGACTCGCTGGAGCTTCTGCCAACGGTGCTCGTTCATCATCGGTCTCCGCAGTTGTCAATATAGTTGCCCTCTGATCAGGGCGCGATCTTGATCATTTCACGGCTGAGCGGGTACAGCTCCTCCACCAGCATCTTGCCAGAGGCCTGGCTGATGTTGGTGAGCACGATGTACTCGGTCGCCGGTTCATAGTTCACCAGGGCGGCAGGCTTGTTGTCACCCGCCAGCAGTTCGTTCTCACTCTGGATCAGGTCCTGGCGGGCCTCCTCCATCTGCTGCTCGATCTTGGTTCCCAGTCCCTGGCTGAGCTGCTGATCCTCGTAGGACAGCTTCATGGTGTCGCTGTCAAACGCAGCCATCGCCGCCAGCCCGATCACGGCCGCGAGCACACCCGTCGCCACCAGCAGCTTGAAGCCCATCAGGCGCACGGCCCGGCCCTTGGCCAGCCTGCGCTGCCAGGCCCTGAAGCCGTTGTGCCGGCGCTCGCCGAACGCAGCGCTCAGAATCCTGTATTCTCCGTAACCGTAGACCCGGTCAGTTGTGAACCGCGGGTCAAGCTTGGGAACCGCCATCGGTCTCGCTCCTCAATTACCTGGCAACACCTGAAAGCAGGCGCTTCTCGTAAATCCGCAGCTTGGCCGAACGGCTGCGCGGATTCCCTTGCACCTCCTCCTCGTCAGGCTCGATCACCTTGCCCAGCATGTTCACCTGCCAGTCCCCCCTGCCGCCGTGACGGCCGTAGGGTCGCAGTGTCCGCTTGACAATGCGCTCCTCCAGGCTGTGGAAGGTGATCACCGCCAGCCTGCCAGAGTGGCTGAGCAGTTCCACGGCCTGCCTGATTCCCTCTTCAATCTGGCGGACCTCTCCGCCGACTTCCATCCTCAGCGCCTGGAAGCTGCGGGTCGCCGGATGCGACTTGCCGCGCCTGCCAGGCATGGCCTGCTCGATGAGCGAGGCCAGTTCCAGCGTTCCCGAGATCCGTCCGCCCCTGCGCCTGTCGGTGATCGCCGCGACGATCCGCCTGCTGAAGCGCTCCTCCCCGTATTCACGGAGAATCCGCTCCAGTTCCTCCGGCGGATAGTCGTTGACAACCTGTTCAGCCGTCAGCGTGCTCCGGCGGTCCTGGCGCATGTCCAGCGGACCATCCCTGAGAAAACTGAAACCTCGCCCTGGATCGTCAAGCTGGTCGGAGCTCAGGCCGAGATCGAACAGCACCCTGTCGGCGTGCCGTAATCCCACTTCGTGTACAACCCTCTCTAGCTCTGCTATCTCACCATGCACGAGGTGCAGCCTGACTCCGTCAAGCTCCATCCCCGCGATCACGGCCCCTGCTCTTTCGATCGCCGATTGATCCCTGTCGATGCCGATCGCGATCCCATCCGGAACCAATCGGCTTGCCACCGCGCTGTAGTGGCCCGCCGAGCCCATGGTTCCATCGATGTAGACCAGCCCTGGCTCCAGGGCGAGGCTCTCAATGACTTGCTGTAAAAGTACTGGTCTGTGGCGGACTTCCATCAGCGGTCCTCCGCCTGCGGCCTAATCCCCATCAGGTCCGCTGTCTCCGTTGTCATCAGGCGCGGGGGAATTTTCAGGAGGAGCCGGGCCATTGAACAGCTGTTCAAAACCACCCGACTCCTCCCAACGCGCACAGTCAGCTTCGTAATCCTTGAGCGACCAGAGTTCCACGTACTCACCGCAACCCACCCAGACGACGTCCTCGTAGAGGTTCATCGCCACACGCAGGTTCTTCGGCAGTGCCATGCGGCCCTGGCTGTCAAGGCTCAGCTCGAACTTGTTGCCGAAGAAGGCCCTGCGATCCCGCTGCATCTTGGGATCGAAGAAGTTCCCGGCACCCTTGCCCGAACTGAAGGAGAGACGGCTCATCACCGTCCCGACCACTTTTTCAAAGTTCTCGGGAGTCATCACCTTCAGGTGACGGTCCCATTTGAGGACTACGGCCTCATCCCCGAATTGCTGGCGCAGGTTCCTGGCAAGACTGACTCGTCCCTTGGAGTCGACAGAAGCCTCGTGCTGTCCGAACAGCGACTGGCCGCCTACCGATTCCGTTCCTACCAGGTTCACCTGAGCCCCTTTCAAATTCAGGTCACTGGAGGGATTTACTTCCCTTTTCAGGGAATTCCCTTTCAGCAAGAGCATAATATCGAGTTTGGCTACTTCAAACAAGGGCAAATTAGGGAATTTACTTAGTTTACGTTTAGGTATTAAACGGTTTTTTCTGAAATTCCTGCGGACGACAAATCGGGGTATGGGTGTTGGTGAATGCTCCCTGCTGGCCTTCAATAGAGCGCAGCCCAGTCTGGATCAGGCTTCAGCACGATTTCGCCTATCAGGGTCAATCAGGGAGATATAGGTCAGTAAGGGGTGAAAAGGGAAAAATTTCCCTGGTGAAACCTGAATGGGAACCCGGAATGCACGGTCGACGTTCCAGCTACATATATATTTGGGCCGTGCTGGAATGGCTGATAGTCGGCGGGGGCGTACAGGGCAGCTACCTCTCGCATGTGCTGACCGCACGGATGGGGGTGGCCCGGGACAGCCTGCGGGTGATTGATCCTCACCCGGATCCATTGGCGCGCTGGCAGCAGACGACCCAGGCCTGCGGGATGCGATTTCTGCGTTCCCCGGCCGCGCACCATATCGGCCTCAGCACCAACGAGCTGCTGGACTTCGCCCGGGCCCGCAGCCGCAACTGGCAGCGGGAATTCCTGCAGCCCTACCTGCGGCCATCACTGGAACTTTGGAATGCGCATGCGAAACATGTGCTCGAAACCCACCGCCTCGCGGAGCTGCGGATCCAGGGTCAGGTTACAGGCATCACAAGGCTGCCTTCCGGCTACTGTGTAAGTAGCAGCGCCGGAGAGTTGCGATCCAGAAGCGTGATCCTTGCACTCGGCAACAGCCAGCCTCTGCACTACCCTGCCCTGCCGGATGGCCAGCCGTTGAATGATGAACGGATCATGCACATGTATGACCCGCGCTTCAGCCCTGCAATGATCCGCCCGGGCGAAAGAGTGGCGATCATCGGCAGCGGGGTCAGTGCGGCCCAGCTGGCGATCAGCCTGGTGAGTGCAGCTGACAATGAAGTGCTGATCCTGACGGACAGGATGCCGGTGCTGAGCTGGTTTGACAGCGATCCGGGCTGGAACGGGCCGCGCCTGCTGGAACGCCTGCGCGCCATTGCCGACATGGAGGAACGCCAGCGCATCGTCGGCGGAGCCCGCATCCGCGGCTCCTTCCCCGGGGATACTGCAGCCAGCCTGCTGGCATGCAGCATGCAGGGCCGGCTGGCGATCAAGCACGGCAGTCTGCTGGGAATCCTCAGGAATGGCGGAGAGCTGCAGCTGGATCTGGGTGAGGATATTCTGTCAACGGACCGCGTGATTCTTGCAACAGGCTTCAGCACGGAGCCACCATCAGGGCCATTGCTCGACCGGATCAGCAAGGTCCTGGACCTGCCCCGCAGTTCCCAGGGCTGGCCGGTTGTCAACGGAAACTGCGAATGGAGCAGCGGGCTCTATCTCTCGGGTGCCCTGGCACAGCTGGAACTCGGTCCCGTGGCCCGCAACATCAGCGGGGTGCGTAGCTTCGCGCGTATTCTCGCCAGCGAAACCTGATCAACTGCCTGCCCTTCCGGAAAAGTCCTTCAAACATTCGATTGCAGTGATATCCACGGGAAATACTCCTGAATCAGATTTCCACTGAATCAGCAATTTTCCTGCAAGCTTGACACTATACGCATGTTGGGGTTAGAATCCATGGTGTCGACAAGTCTGTTGATACATGAGAGGCGGAACTTAACGGATGAAAGTGCGAATCAACCCCTTTCGAAGGGTTATCCACAAAGTTATCCCCGCAATCTCTTGAAAGCTGTACATGGAAGTGCTATGTTTGTCTGCGCGAAGGCTGCCGGATTGCTGGACGGTTCGGTTGATTGAGGTATTGGCTGCGAGGATGGGCTGATGGCCGGTGTGCCACCACGGGTTTCGTGCCCGCGGAACCAGCTTTGAACTGATGTCCAGCATGCAGGCAGGCGGATTCGGGCCGGTCGAGGGTTGGGTGTGATCCACCGGACGGGATGAGTATCAGCACCAGAGGTCGTGCATGCGTATCGAAAGAAGGTTTACTGAGCAGGGAAAGTCTCCTTACGAGCAGATCGAATGGAGCAGCCGCAACAGCGTGATCTACAACCCTGACGGCAGCATCGTCTTCGAGATGAAGGATGCTCAGATTCCGGCGGGCTGGAGCCAGCTGGCAACGGACATCATGGTCTCCAAGTACTTCCGCAAGGCGGGGGTTCCCCAGAGTGATGCAAATGGCAATCCGCTGCTGGATGCAGATGGCAGTCCGGTACTTGGTCCCGAGAAAAGCGCAGCCCAGGTGATCAACCGCCTGGCCGGCTGCTGGACCGACTGGGGCCAGCGCTATGGCTACTTCGACACCACTGAGGATGCCGAGGCCTTCCGGGATGAACTGGCCTGGTCGATGCTCACTCAGATGGCCGCTCCCAACAGTCCGCAGTGGTTCAATACCGGCCTGTACTGGGCCTATGACATCAACGGCCCCAGCCAGGGCCATTACTATGTCGACCCCGACAGCGGCGAACTGCGTGCCTCCGAGGATGCCTACAGCCATCCGCAGCCGCATGCCTGCTTCATCCAGAGCGTTCGGGACGATCTTGTCAACGAG
>JAGRNT010000021.1 GCA_020440605.1 bacterium
ACGTGTCCCGTGCTACTCAGGTGTCCGGTCGGACCTTTCAGGATTTCACATACAGGGCTGTCACCTTCTATGGCTCATCTTTCCAGATGATTCTATTATCCCTACTAGGTCTTTATACCAGATCCTACAACCCCGCCGATCCGAGGACCGACGGTTTGGGCTGTTCCCGTTTCGCTCGCCACTACTCAGGGAATCGAATTTTCTTTCTCTTGTCCGGCTACTTAGATGTTTCAGTTCGCCGACTTCTCCTCTCATACTTAATATGCAAGCAACTTGGGTATGAGATGACTGGATATGACTCCAGCCGGGTTTCCCCATTCGGAAATCTCCGGATCAAAGGTTGTCGCACCTACCCGAAGCTTATCGCAGCTGACCACGTCCTTCATCGACTTCCAGCACCAAGGCATTCACCATGTGCCCTTAGTATCTTGAACGTCTCACCTCAACTTTGCAGACTTGTTCGTGGAACGCATCCACTGGTTGAAATGAATTAATTGATACTAATGATTGCGATCTTGTGCGAGATACACAAAATGTATTCTCGTTTGAGTTGCCACGTCCGAAGGTCTTGGGAACCTTCGAACGACCACCAGAAAACAATTTTCAATGTACTGCGGGTCCCGTGACCCATCCCGGAACTTCCGGAGGCGTCGTCGCTGACGCACCCCCCTGATTCCAAGGGACTGAGATTGTAGCACATCCGTCCCGAGCGTCAAGGGGTAATAGAGAAATTACCAGCAAATTGCGGGAAATGCAGGAAATCCAGTCAGGATCAGGCCTGCGCCGGGTGCCGTACCCAATTTATCAACAGGGTTGCGGGTTTATCGCATCCTGCCGGGAGTATTCAGACATGAAGGCGAGGCTGTACTGCGCAAGCTGCAGGTGCTTCCAATGCCAGTGCCCGAAGCCGAAGTGTCTCCGCTGACTTTCCTTACTAGTGTCCGTTGTCCTATGCAGGCGTTCGTTCTAGCATCTAATCAGGGCTGATCTCGCTGATATCAGGAGCTTCATATGTATCTGGGGAAACAGGGACAACTGGCCGCCGCCGTGCTTGGAGTGTTGCTGCTTGGTGCCGGCTGTGGCGGTGGAGGGAACGCTACGCTCGACTCAGAACAGAGCGGGACAGTGGCAGCGCAGCTTGAAGCATCCATGGGAAATCCAGACCTCGCTTCCCCGCTGGCTTCTGCCGCTCCTGAACCTGACAGCCTTCCTGCCATTGTGCTCCCTGAGCAGGAGCCGGATCCAGCCCTGCTTGAAATGCTCAATGCAATGCTTGTACGCGATCTGAGTGCAGCCGGCAAGGACATTTCTGCCACCCAGACTCAGGCTCCCAGCGGGGAGGGGAATGGCATCCGCTTTTTTGAGTATGAACTGACTCAGGCGACCGGCCCAGCATACGAGGATCCCTGGAACAGGCAGCTGTTCATCTATGAAATGCTGCTTGGTGACTATGACGCAAACGGCATCGTGAATGCGGCCGACCTTGTTCCCGTTGCCAGATTCCTGGGTACTGAAGTCCACTACTTGGAGGACGTAGTTTCAGATGACCTGTACCGCCCTCTGCCGGAGTATGAGTCGATTGCCGCAGGGCGTGTTGATGGCAATTTCGACGGTGTAGTCAATGCATCAGACATCACGGTCATTGCACAGCACTGGATGGAGGCCATCGACGGATTCAGGATCTACACCTCCAGGAATTCCGGCCCGGAGCAGTACCTGCCTGATCCGCATGAGCCATCGAGCAGCCTCAGCGTTCGTCGGCCTCACGCCGGTATTGACGATTCACTGAACCCATATGAGGACCAGGTCGGGTTCTTCCATTACCCCTTCACAGGCCCGCCGGGTCATGGCATCTGTTTCTATCAGCTGGCCCTGGATGTAGTTCACGACTGGGAGATCAGAGTCGTGCCGGTCAATCTCTTGTCTGAGATTCAGGAATCCCAGAGCAGGACAATCAGCATTCCCGCCAACCAGCCGCCGGTACCGGATATGGACATTACTCTCAGTGGTGATACGGCACCACTGATGCTCAGTGTCGATTTCAGTGCCTCCACGGACGAGTTGCCAGACAGCATCAGCTACAGATTTCGGATCACGGATGAAAGTGGCCGCGTGTTGCGGGACAGAAGCACCAGTATCTTCAGCGAGAAGTCACAGAATCATATTCTGCCTGATGCCGGGACCTATACGATTGAGCTGGAAATGAAGGACCGTTTCAAATACGTTGTCAATTTGGTGGAGACGGTTGAAGTAGCTGCAAGCAACGTTGTGCATGATACGGGCTGGACGCTTAGCCGCACTGGCATACTGATGGGTAAGGTAAATGGCGATACGGGCCAGGTGGATCTTGAGTCAGTTGCCGGCCAACCCGCCATTCTTCGCATCCACAACCCGGACAGCAGCACAAACCAGGTCCTGTATCACCCGGCTCTTGATGCCGCCGGCCAGTCATGGGACATTGGCCGGCTGGTCGTGGATGCCAACGAGCTTGCCATGGGAAAGGAACTCTGGATTCTCGGTCTGGAGCTGAATGAGCGTGATGGCAAGCCCCTTGTTTGCATGCAGTCAGGGCTGGGTCTGTCCACGGTGCTCTACACGGCGGACCTGACAGCCTACGAGGGTGTTGACAGTACTGGCAGCGGGTTCATCGCCGGAACATCCGGTGAGCTGGGCATTAAGTCCACAGCATCACTGGTGGATGGAAGGCTCTGGTTGCCGCAGGTTGACTGGTGGAACCAGGACATCATCTTCCAGCGTGAAAGCCAGGTGTTGCCATCAATGTTCATGCAGGTCTCAGTGCTGGCGGATCAACTGCAGTTCATGACCGGTTCCTGTGGTCCGCTGCTGATTGGCAACAGCGAGGAACTTCTGCTGCTCAAGTACAATGGCCCCACGGACACGATAAGGCTGATGTCCTCCGCTGACCAGCTGGTACCTGCCTGGGGTGATGTGCTGGAATTCGGCGACGCCGAAAGCCAGTACAGGAGGGTTCTGGCTGCCTCACCGGATGGCAGGCTTCTCTGTTTCGTCAGGGAGGAGTCAGCCGGTTCATCCTTCCAGTACCCGCACACGCTGATGTTCGAAACCCTGGAAAGCAACAATGGAACATGGCAGTATTCCGCAGCCGAGCATCATCTGGACGCACTTGATTCAGACTATTCACTGATCCTGTCCGATGATAATCGTCAGGACAGTGACTGGCGGACCCTGGCAATCGTTGACGGCAGGCCCGTCTACTTCTTCCAGGGAATACTCGGTGTCTATTACATCGCCGCCCAGGACGAACTGGCAACACAGCTCGGTCCGCCCACGCTCATCGAACTTGGCGAGGACATCAGCTGGAACTTCCTCGAAGTGGAGGAGATCAACGGCAAGCTGGCAATCCTCGGGCAGGACAGGGACAGCGGCGAACTGCTCTACATCGCGCAGAACTGATCAATCCAAATCAGAGTGTGGCTCCTGCCAGCTAATCCGAGAAACCTGATCAGCGCAGGCTGGAAGCACAGGCATACTCTATTTGAATGAATCTGCCTTACACTTTTTTCGTCAAATTGCCGTTTATGGATTCCCATGTCAGTCCTGAGCGCATATTATATTGACATGTCTGGACATTCCCCGCGCTCTCTCACTCTGCTTGTGGCACTCTGTCTGCTTGGCTGCCTGCTTTATGCCTGTGGTCGCCGCGACTCCGGCAACAACCTGCCTGAGCCGGCTGCTGGCAATGATTCAGCAGCACTGCTCGGCATCGATTTCCCGGCGGCCGATCAGCTCGACCGCTATCTTAGTGCAGCGGAGCTCCTCAGCCGCAGTGGGGATGACCACGCAACGGAACTGGGCAGCCAGCGTCTGAGCATTGACGCGGGGCAGGGCACTGCCAGTTTCAACGTGGCGGATCCGCCGCTCAATGCAGCACAGCGTTGCAGCTGGGCCGTCTACGCCCTGCAACCCGGGGAAAGCGCGCTGCCGCAGCTCAGCCTGGACTGGCAGACCGCTCCGCAGCCCGGCAGCCTCTACCTCGGCTTCGCCGACTGGAGCCAGGCGCGCTGGGTCTGGCAACGCCCTGACAATGTGACAATGGCCACGGTCCCTGGCCTGAGTGCCTGCACGGAGCCGCTCAGCGGCCAGCTGCTCATTGCCGTCGTCGTGCAGGACCCGCCCGCCGCTGTGCTCAGCGAACTCCGCCTGCAATCCATCGGCAATGACTACCTCCCCGACGGACCGCATCCGCGGCTCTGGCTCACCGATGAACGCCTCGCTGGCCTGACCGCGGCGATGAATGCCAACACCCCGGAATGGCAGCTCTTCAACATCCGCGCCCAGCAGTATCAGAATGAGCTCTACTGGGCCGGGCTGAACCACACGATTCCCTATCCGCTGCTGATGTACAAGCTCACCGGCGACGAGCAGTACGCCGCACGTGCCTTCCAGCTGCTGGACGACGCGCCGCTGGAGTGGGAGATCAGCTGCTGCCCCTATCACTGCCAGATCCACCACATCGCGCTTGGCTACGACTGGCTGCATGACCATCCGGACATGTCCGAGGCCCGCCGCAGCGCCTACATCACGAAGCTCGAGACCTTCGCCGACATGCTCTGGGAGGAGGCGCTGTCCGGCGGCGGGCTGGGCAACAGCCAGGACACAGACCGAATCAGCATGGCCAGCGCCACCCTGGCAACGGTTGCCTGTGCGATCTGGGGTGAGAGCGAGCGTGCGCCGGAGATTTTCGAGCGCGGCTGGCGAATGTTCACCATCGGGCTCGGCGATCCCCCGGCCAGTGGTGTCTGGCGGGAGTGGACCGACGCCGCCAGCGTGCGCCACTGGGTTCAGGGCTGGGGCCAGGGCCCCTGGCCGAGCGGCTGGTTCTACTGCACCGGCACGGACTTCTACGGCCTGAAGGACTGGGCCGAGACCCTGCGCACGGCCTGCGGCTACGATGTCAACCTGCTTGAGCCCGGCTTCAGTGAGCTCTGGAGCGGGCAGATTAACGCCTTCGTCTACAGCCTCAGCCCCGATGGCGACCACGCCTACAGCGGCAGTGACTGGCAGGACGGCGACCTGATCAGCGGCCAGGCCTATATCCACACCTTCCTCGCCTCCGTTGCAGACGAGGCCGAACGGGTGGGGGATACGGACCAGGCCGCCTGGGCCAGGCACCTGCAGCGCAATCTGCCGGGCTATCATGTCGATCCCTTCCGCGAGTTCTTCTTCAGTGCCTCCGGCAATCTGGCAACAGCGGACCCGCTGCAGGCCGGACTGCCGCTCGTGGCGAAATACGGCCCGGTTGACATGCTCAGCTACCGCAGCGGCTGGGGTCCTGCGGACAGCTGGGGTGTGTTCAGCGGGCAGGGTAGTGTGCCCTGCGACCACATGCAGCCTGACAGCGGGCACTTCTCGCTGCAGCGCAACGGCCAGTTCCTGACGCGAGAGGCCCCGGGCTACAAGAGCTTCGAATGCGGCGCGCAGACCTACAACACACTGTCAATCGAGAACGATACGCAGCAGGGGCACATGAAGACCACGGGGATGGACGCCCCGGCCAGCCTGCTGCGCTGGCGCTGCTCGGACACGCCGCTGCTGGCCTATGCCATGCTGCAGGCGGATGACAACTATGATGACAACCCGGACAGCTGGGAGCCGACCCTGCGCGTCGAGACCTACCGCCGCCACTTCGTCTGGAGCGGCGATCATGTCGTGGTCTTTGACCGCCTGCGTACCACCGATAGCGGCTGGTGCCTCTACCGGCTGCGCGCCGAGACCGAACCGCAGCTGGTTGGCGACACCGTCAACCAGACCAGCAAGGACGGCAGCCAGCGCCTGCTGCACCGCACCCTGGAGCCGGCCGGCTGCAGCTTCAGCGTCGTGGACGAGGATGTGCTGCTGGCGGAGTACTACCAGTACGAGGTCCCGGACAGCATGCGGCTCTGGCAGACCCAGATCAGCCCGCCGGAAAGTGACAGTGTGAACATCCTCAATGTGATCCGCATGGGAGACAGCTCAATCACGGATTTCGATGCCAACCTGCAGCACATCGGTGATGCTGACAACGCCGGTGCCGTGCAGGGCCCGCTCTGCGCGGTGTTCGCGCGTGAGGAAGTGCTGCGCAGCACCTGTTCCTATACGGTGGATGCGCCGCAGGCCGGGATGCTGCATCTGATCGGAGACCTCGAACCGGGCAGCTACAGCGTGACTGTCAACGGCCAGCCCGCCGGCAGCTACAGTGCAGGCGAGAATGACAACACGATCCTGTTCAGCACGGAGGGTGTGTCGGCGCTGAGTGTGGTGGTCACGAAGCTGTAGCAAATCCAGTATTGCCAGACTTACTGCTAGGGCACCTTGTACATCTGCGACAGGAAGTTGCTCAGTGTCTGCTGATCAGGAAAATCCATGTTTTTGAGCAACAAACCGGGACTCCCGTTGTTTTCTTCCGCTGCCAGATTCCTTATGGATACAGCGCGCTTGGAAATGCCATCGGAAACAATGTCAATTGTGCCGAAATTTGTGTCTTTACGATAGCGGTCCATTCCGGTGGGAGCGAACGCCTTGGCAATGAAATCCTCGCGATCCTGTTCGCTGGCAAAATCCGCGAGATAAGATTTTCCTGGTATCTCTGAATCTGAACTGTCCTTGTTCAACTTAAAGCCATACAGCAGGACAAGCAGATCACTTTGGTTCTTTGCTCCACTTTCAAGACAGAAATCATCCAACTCTGATTGGTTGACATTGGCATTCGTGGTGCTTGTCACACTAATTCCAGCAGAATTCTGCTGGTTCTTCGGACAGCCGCTTAGCAGCACTGCCAGTAGGAGCAGTGTGATTAGCATGGATGTTGGATTCTGCTTCACCAACGCAGAATAGTAGAAAACAAAAAAGGGAGGATCCGTGGATCCTCCCTGGAAGACTCAAATCCAGTTCTTAGTTATTAGTTCTTAGTGGTTGCCATTTCTGGGACCAACTAAGAACTAACCACTAATCACTTCTCTCACTACGCCATCGCGCAGTCTTCGCCGTGGATGCCGCTCAGGGCGTTCCACAGTGTCTTGCACATCCGCTCGCAGGCGGCGACGGCTTCGGCCTGGCCGGCCTCGTCAAGCTGCTGGGCCAG
Organism: bacterium; assembly: GCA_020440605.1. GTDB lineage: Bacteria > 4484-113 > 4484-113 > 4484-113 > JAFGCY01 > JAHEFU01. The sequence continues at coordinate 7,103 of JAGRNT010000021.1, forward strand.
TGCGTACACGGCCTCACTCTCGTGGTGATTGACGGCATGCACCTTGAAGTACTCCTCGTACAGCTCGGCACTGAGCTGCGGGTAATGCTCACGCAGGCCGTCGAGTTTGCTCGTGGCGGTGGCGGGCTGCTGCACCTCGAAGGCGTACAGCGCACCGATCGCACTGGCCGGGCGGCTGAACATCCCGCTCACCTCGGAAACCATCGCCTCGGTCTCGGCCAGCATCGCCGCAGGCAGCACACGGGTGTCGAGGCAGCTCGCGAAGTCGTCCCACATCACGCTGTGCTCCTCCTCCTCGGCCACGAGGTCCGGGCTGCCGAGCGTGCTCCAGCCGGAGGGCATCAGCCGCACGAGCTGGCCGTATTCCTCGGCATAGCGCCGCAGGGTGTCCACGGGCAGGGTGCCGGCGCGCCAGCTCTCGTAGAAGGGATGCTTGTTCAGATCCCACTCGGCGACAATCGCGTCAAACTGCTGCTTCAGGTTCATTTCCACTCCTGGATATACAAAGAGATATTCCTGATCTGGAAATCGAATTCTAGCGCAGTTTCGCGATTTTATCGGGAAAGAAGCAGCAGGCTTTCAGTTCCAGTAGCGGATGCTCATCGCATCCTTGACGCGCTCAAGCGTGGCCTCGCCCTCCTCGCAGCCGCGCTGTGTGCCCAGCTTGAGGATGTCGATCATGTCATCGGGGTGCTGCTCCCAGTAGCTGCGGCGCTCGCGCATCGGCTCCGTCAGGGCCGTGATCTTCCTGTGCAGCTGCTGCTTGCATTCCACGCAGCCCCACTTCGCCCCGCGGCAGTTCCCGGCCACTTCCTCTACCGTTGCCACGCCGAGATCGCTTTCAATGATCCCCTCTTCGGCGGCCTGGCAGAACACCTGGTGGTAGCTGAAGATGTTGCAGACCTCCGGCCGGCCCGGGTCCTCGCGGCGCGCGCGCTGCGGGTCGGTCGGGGCCGGCTTGATCTTCTTCCACATCTCATCCGGGCTGTCCGAGAGGTAGATCGCATTGCCGAGGCTCTTCGACATCTTGGCGTTGCCATCGATGCCCTTCAGCGTCCCGCCCTTGCCGACCAGTGCCTGGGGCTCGGTGAGGATCCGCCGGCGCTTGCCGTACTGGCGGTTGAAGCGCTGCACGATGTCGCGCGTGAGCTCGATGTGCGGCACCTGGTCGACGCCGACAGGCACGAGATGCGCATTCACGAAGGTGATGTCCGCGGCCTGGCTGACGGGATAGCCGAGGAAGCCGTAGTTCATCTGGCGGATGCCGGATGAACGTTTGGCAGCAATAATGGCATCCCTGGTAGCCCTCATCCCTCTGGCATTGTGGATAACGGCTCTTACTGGACTAATCTGGTAGTCAGACTTTTCCAGTTCATGTCTGAGCGAAACATCATCAGTATTGGCAAAGCTGGATACAATTCCCAATAGATCCGCGGCCAACACATCACTCATGGTTCCTAGTTCAGGAAACTGATTCGCAAGCATTAATGCCAATTGTCCGAATTCGTCCTTCTGATGATCCGGAATGAAGGTTTTGCTTTCCGCTCCGTCGCCGAAGCCATACTGCTGGGCCTCGGCCTTGGTGGTCGGGTTGTCAAGAATGATGCTCATCGGCGTGAACAGGCCATACAGGCAGGTCAGCTCAGCGATGGCCGGTACGGCGCTCTGGATCACGATCTTGGTCTTCGTGCCGTCATCCACGCCGCCGGTGTAGGGCTCGATCCCCACCGCGAGATAGTCCAGCGCCACCTCACGTACACTCTCCTTGAGGATCTTCGGATTCTCCCAGTGCGTCGTCAGGGCCTGTACGTCCGCCATCAGCACGAAAGTGTCGTACTCCTTCTGCAGGCGCACGCGGTTCTTCAGGCTGCCGACGTAATGCCCGAGGTGCAGCTTGCCCGTGGTGCGGTCGCCCGTGAGGATCCGCCGGCGGTGCAGATTGCCATCCTTGTCGGTCCAGGTCGGCTGCAGGTCGTCATCACGCGCCACCGCGCGGCTGTCACCCTTGCCCTGCTGTTGTGTCTTCTCTTCGTCTGCCATCGCCGCAGATTATATCGGCTGAGACTGTCCGCTGTTACTTCAGCCTGATCACCGGCAGCTCAATCGCTTCCCAGCTGTCCGCATCCTCACTGACGCTCACGAGCGTATCCAGCGGTACATCCCTGAACAGCTGGCGCGTCCCACTCACCGGCCAGTACAGTTCCAGCTCCTCGATCAGGGTCGCATCCCCGAGCCCGATCTCCTGGATGCGCGGGCTGCCACCGAAGCTGCTGACCGAACCGGCTGCACGGTGGATCTCGCGGCTGCCATTTGGCGTGGCCAGCTTCAGGCGGATGCGCACCCCATAGCCCTGGCGGTTGGTCTGCACGCCGCTCAGCCTGATCTTCAGCCAGTGGTTGGCATTGCCCGGGTTGAGGAACAGGGCATTGCTGAATCTGTCGCCGGGGTAGAAGCCGCCGAGCTGGTTGTAGATGTCCTGGTCGCCATCGTTGTCAATGTCGGCAAAGGCCACACCGTGACCCTTCTGCAGGTGGCCGAAGCCGCCGCTGTATGTCGCGTTGCGGAAGCCGCTGCCGGCGACGTTCTGCAGCATCACGTTCGGCATCAGGGTTTCGTACTCCGGGTCACCGGTGGCGAGGTACATGTCCAGCCAGCCGTCGTTGTCAATATCCCCGAAGTTGGCGCCCATCGGCATCACGGGGATCGCCAGTCCGCTCTCCGTCGCCACATCCGTGAAGCCATTGCCGGTGTTGTGGTACAGCCGCGGAGCAGGGCAACGCATGCTGCGGCCGCGCGCCTGGTCCACCAGGTCTTCGATCGAGGTCTCATAGGCTGACACGAACAGGTCGAGCCGGCCGTCGTTGTCATGGTCGAAGAACCATGGCACGAAGCTGCGGCCGTCCGGCTGCTGCATGCCCTGCTGGGCCGCGACCTCCTCGAATTTCCCGTTGCCGAGGTTGTGGTACAGCCGGTTGGGGCCGACGTTGGAGACGTAGATGTCCACATGCCCGTCGTTGTCATAGTCGCCGGCGCTCACTCCCTTGCCGAAGGCGTCCATCGCGCAGCCGAATTCCTGGGCCCGCTCGGTGAAGCTGCCATCGCGGTTGCTGATCCACAGCCGCGCCGGGTAGGAAGGCCCGTCCGGCTCGATCTCCGTGCGGCTCTCATGCGCCACGAACAGGTCCAGCCAGCCGTCATTGTTGAAGTCATGCCAGCAGGCGGCCTGGGTGGGCCGGCCCGGCAGCACCATCCCGCTCGTACCGGTCACATCCGTGAAGCTCCCGTCGCCATTGTTGCGGATCAGCGAGTTGCGCACGCAGCCGTCATCGCGCAGCCAGCCGCCGCGCAGCACGAGGATGTCCGGGTCGCCATCATTGTCATAATCCGTGCCGATGCAGTTCAGCCCGCCAAACTGGGCCGACAGGCCGGAGGTATCGGAGCGGTCCTCGAAGCCACCCTTGCCGTCATTCACGAAGTAGTGCAGCGGCTCGTTGAAGTCCAGGCTGCTGGTGACGATGTCGTAGAGGCCGTCACCCGTGAAGTCGTCCACGATTGCGCCACCGCAGAGGTTGAAGGTGTCGAGCCCAAGGTCCCGGGAGATGTTCTCGAAGCGCGGGATTCCGGAGTCGTCACTGAAGCTTTCCACTGGCAGGCGGTTGCGCTCGGACACGCCCTCAGGCCATTCATCCGCCGCCATCGCCGCCACGTTCAGCAGCCAGATGAAGCGGCGATTGCCCATGTCATGTTCCAGCAGTTTCTCGTAGGCCGCCATCGCATTGCGCGCCGGCTTGTCCACGTCATGCACCCCGCCCCCTGTAAGCGGAAAGATGCAGCAGTCCTCGTTGTTGCGCTCCACGCAGTTCTCGATCTCCGCCTTGCGCAGCCAGGCCAGTCCCTCGATCCCGCGGATGATGGAAACCGCCATACGCTCCTCTTCCACACTCGGGAAGCCACCGCCGGCCTGCGCTGCATCAAGCCAGGCCGTCACCTCATCCACCTGTTCCAGTGCCGCATCGATCTCTCCGCGCTTGAGAAGCTGGCTGGCAAGCGAGACCCGCGCCTGCACCTTGATGATGTCGTCAGATCCCGGATCATTCAGTACTGCCATGTACTTGCCAAGGTCGCTCAGGCCGAGGTAGGGATTCTGGCTTGCAGAAAAGTTCCGTGCCAGTTCCGCAAACTCCGCGCGCAGTTCCGCGTCCGTTGGATTGCTCGTCGGGATCGGGATAGCTGCCTGTTCAACCTGCCTGGGTTGTTCAGAGTCCGCTGGCGGTTCCACGGGCTGCTCGCGCGCGACATCACCTGCCTCCGGTACAGGCTGCTCAGTGCAGCCAATGCATGCCAGGCAGGCAAGAATGACAAGGAGCAAGCATGGCTTTTTGCGTGCCGCCAGACGGATGAATTCCATTTCACCTGCTCAGCGTTCGTCAGCTTGAAGTTGTGAGAATGAGACCCCGAACTGCTGAACTCGCGGGCGGCCCTGCCCACTGCTCCCTTCAGTCCGATAAGCTCACCGGCCCGTTCACCTTGGCGAACTGGCTGACTATATCATGTTGATTATTCAAATGAGATCGGCGTGAGTTGGATTTCTTCCCATTCCCCGGCATCCTCACGCACGCTGATAAGCACATCCAGCGGCACATCCCTGAACAGCTGGCGCGTCCCGCTCACCGGCCAGTACAGCTCCAGCTCCCTGATTGCCGTGGCATCCCCGAGCCCGATCTCCTGGGTGCGCGGGCTGCCACCGAAGCTGCTCAGGGAGCCTGCTGCGCGGTGGATCTCGCGGCTGCCGGAGGCTGTATCCAGCAGCAGGCGGATGCGCACGCCGTTGCCCTGGCGGTTGGTCTGCACGCCCTCCAGCCTGAGCTTCAGCCAGTGGTTGGCATTGCCCGGGTTGAGGAACAAGGCATTGGCGAATTTGTCGCCGGGGTAGAAGCCACCGAGCTGGTGGTAGATGTCCTGGTCGCCATCGTTGTCAATGTCCGCGAAAGCCACGCCATGTCCCTTCTGCAGGTGGCCCAGGCCCGCACTGAAGGTCGCCACCTCGAAGCTGCCGTCCCCATTGTTGTGCATCAGCATGTTCGGCATCAGTGATTCGAACTCCGGATCCCCGGTTGCAAGGTACATGTCCAGCCAGCCGTCATTGTCAATGTCCCCGAAGTTGGCCCCCATCGGCAGCAGAGGCAGGTCCAACCCACTGCCGAACGTGACCGGCCGGAAGCTGCCCCCCTCATTGTGGTAGAGCATCGGCATCGTGCATCCGGTCTCCTCACCCAGTGCCGCAGCCTCCAGGTCCTCGATTGTCGCGTCAAATGCTGCGACGAACAGGTCAAGCCGGCCATCGTTGTCATAATCAAAGAACCATGGGACGAAGCTGCGCCCGAAGGGCTTCATCACGTCCAGTTCTCGGCTGGCATCCTCGAAGCTGAGTTCGCCCCTGTTGCGGTACAGGCGGTTGCGACCCGTGTTGGAAACGTAGATGTCCACCAGTCCGTCATTGTCATAATCACCAGCGGTCACGCCCTTGCCATAGGCGTTGTTGGCACAGCCCGCCTGCTGTGCAAGTTCGCGGAAACTGCCGTCGCGGTTGCTGACCCATAGACGGGCGGGGTAGGAGGGGCCGCCTTCCTCAATTTCAGTACGGCTTTCATTGGCAACGAACAGGTCCAGCCAGCCGTCATTATTGAAGTCATGCCAGCAGGCGGCCTGCGTCGGACGTCCCGGCAGGTCCATCCCGCAGGACTCAGTCACGTCGCTGAATGTGCCGTCACCGTTGTTGCGCAGCAGCGAATTGCGCACCAGTCCGTCATCCATCAGCCAGGCGCCGCGCAGCACGAATATGTCCAGGTCGCCGTCATTGTCATAGTCGCTGCCGATGCAGTTCAGACCGCCCAGCTGTAGTGCCAGTCCGCTCTCTTCCGAGCGCTCCTCGAACTTACCCTTACCATCGTTTACATAGTAGTGCAGCGGTCCACGGAAGTCATACGTGCTTGTGACGATGTCATACAGTCCATCGCCGCTGAAATCGTCAACGATTGTCCCGCCACACAGGTTGAAGGTGTCTATGCCCAGCTGCGGGGCGACATCCCTGAACCGGGACATGCCGCCGTCATCACTGAAGGCATCCTCAGGCAGCCTGTATTGCTCAGGCAGCCCATCGGGCCATTTGTCCGCCGCCATTGCTGACAGGTTCAGCAGCCAGATAGCTCCGCGGTTGCCCGGATCAATTTCCAGGTAGTCAATGTAGCACTGCATCGCATTCAGTGCCGGTCTGTCAACGCTGTGCACTCCGCCTCCGTCCAGCGGAAATATGCAGCAATCACTGTTGTGCCGGTTGACGCAGTTCTCGCGTTCCGCCTTGCGCATCCAGCACAGTGCCTTGACCCACAGGATCCTGCTGCGCGCATATCGTTCATCCATCGGATTGCTGAATGCCTGTTGCAGGTCCGCTTCCGCAAGCCAGTCATCCACACGCTGGATCTCCTCCAGTGCGCGGTCTTCGTTCCCGTCCTTGAGCAATTGCCGCACCATTTCCAGGCGGGCTTTCATCCGTTCCTGTTCCGGATACTCATCATTGTTGGCAATCAGTTCAAATTGCCTAAGCATTCCGAAGCCGAGGAAGGGACTGTGGCCGGTTTCGTAGCGCAGGGCAATCTCCTCAAACTCAGCAAGCAGTGCCTCAGTGCTTGCGGCACTGAAGTCATGTACATGGGAGTCCTGTTCAGCGCTGTCGGCACTTTCACTGCTATGAATCCTGCTGCATGCGGTCATCACCAGCATGGCCGTCAGCATGCATGGCAGCAGGCGAACCGTCTTTCGGAACAATGAATGCGCGATGCCATGGCAAGTGGCAGATACTGGTACTCTCAATGGATTCGGGCCTCCGCATTCCGCGGCCGGCCCGCCGCGCGATTCAATTGTCACGGGATTGCTCCCGTGAAAAGGCCCGTCAGTTTCAGCCAGTCCGCCGTCGGCCCGAGCTGATTTTCAGCCTGTGACTGGAACCCTGCTTTTCGTCAGCAACGCTGTCGAATAGACGCAATCGCTCGTCTTTAGGAATTGATGAGAGTGTATTGAAGTAAGGGTGACAGGTGGCTGGAAGGCCTGCTGACGCCCAGTTTGCTCAGTTCACCGGCCCGTTCATCTCGGCGAACAGCCTGACTATATCATGTGAATTATTCAAATGAGATGGGATGCAGCTCCAGCCCTTCCCATTGATCCGCATCTTCACTGACGCTCACGAGCGTATCCAGCGGAACATCCCGGAATAGCTGGCGCGTCCTGCTCACCGGCCAGTACAGCCACAGCACCCTGATTGCCGTGGCATCCTCGAACCCGATCTCCTGCGTGCGCGGGCTGCCACCGAAACTGCTCACGGAGCCTGCTGCGCGGTGGATCTCGCTTCATCGGGAGGCCCGTACCTTCAGTGATATCGCTTCATGCAGGATCGTTTGCATCCGCGTTGTCATCCGTATCCATGGTCGTATCGCCATAGACGGGATATTCCGCCGCCTGGCCGCCCAGCACGCGCACCAGCGTGTCAGTTGGAGCGCCGAGCTTCTTCAGTTCCGCGCGCAGGATCCCCACCGCGGCCACCACGCTCTGGGGCAGCACCACGAAATCCATTTCATAGCCGGCTTCGGCATCCACCCAGCGGCTGCCGAGGAACTCGCCGATCCCGTCCTCCAGCAGTGCCGCACTGAGCGGCTGCTCCACCCCGGACATGCCCGGGCCATCCGGTGGGGCCTCGCGCCAGTAATTGCTGTGGATCTCCACCACGATGTGGATCAGGTCAGCCCGCTTACGATGCATCCTCATGAACATCACATACAGAATAGGGGATGCAGGGAGGTCGGGCGCAAGCCCGGCGCGGTATCCCGGCGCGAGCCGGCACGGAGGCCAGGTGTCAGCCAGGCACTGCTCTGATTGGCCATTTCATTCCCGAGTCCTTCATCCAACTGCAGCTCACTCCACTGTCGCCTCCGGATAATCCCACTCCCCATCCTGATGCCTCTCCACGAATTCATCCGTGAAGGAAATGAACAGCGCCAGCGCCAGCATGTACTGCCGGCTCTCCACCCGGTAGATTCCCGCCATGTAGGCGAATGTATAGAGGATGCCCGGTGCCACCATGAGGATGAGCCAGTTGCCATTCCAGCGGCTGGCCAGCAGGGCCAGCAGCGGAATCACCACCAGGCAGAGGATCGAGCCCCAGCGCAGGGCGCTGCGCACCAGCACGCCCGGGATGCCATGTGACTGTCCCGTCAGCAGCTCGGAATAGTCCAGCAGGTCGCGTCCGGCCTGCTCGCTGTTGAGCCCCGCCGGCGGTCGTAGCAGCAGCCGCAGCAGTGCCGGAAGTTCATCCCAGCGCTCACGCAGCAGCTGCGGTGCCTCCAGCACCATTGCCCCGAAACTGCAGCCACGCAGGCGCTGCAGTTCCGCATGCAGGATCAGCAGCTCGCGCCGGTGTGTGAACTGCAGGCTGCGGTACTGCTGCGTGCCCTCGGGGTGGTCCACCGACCACATCCGGTGGAATTCCTCCCAGAGCTGTCGGGCGATGCGCTGCGCCATGCGGTTGTCAATCCGCTCCACGCGCCGCTGCAGGTCCAGGTTGTCAAGCTCACGCAGTGCATCCATGGTGTAATCCGGCTTGCCGCCGGCAGCCTGCTCAGCCTGCATGTGACTACACCGTGCCGGACAGTACCGCTTCCGGTTCCACGAACTCATCGGTGAATGAGATGTACAGCGCCAGCAGCCGTACCCGCTCATAGAGGAATTTCCACACTAACAGTCCAATGATCAGCAGGGCAGCTGCCGCCAGGCCTGGCAGGACGGTGCGGCTTCCGCCCATGGCTAAACTGACAAAGAAGCCCAGGTTGAGGACCAGGTGCGCCAGACCGCGCAGACGCTCCATGCTCTGCCAGTCCGTCTTCCAGGGGGGACGCTTCAGGCACTCAAGGAAGCGCAGCAGGAACTCAACCCGCTTATCCGTGCTGTCCAGTACGGGCAGCGGACCGCCCAGGCGCTGCAGCAGGCTGCCTTCACCCAGCAGTTCGCGCAAACCACTGGAATCGGCAACGATCGCCTCGGCCAGACTGGCATGCCGCAGCTCATCCAGCAGTCTCAGCAGCCGGCCAGTGTTGCCGCCCGCCATCCGTCTGACGTGCAGTCCGGGCTCCTGCCTGTCAATCACCTCGCGGGGCACCATGCTCATGCGTAGAATTCTCGTCCACAGTTCAGCGGCGACTTCGTGAGCAAGGGGATTGTCAATCCGTTCCAGCCTGGCATGCAGGTCCAGTGCCGTCAGGCGGGACAGGCTGCGGGGAGTGTACTGTGGCTTGCCTGCTGCTGCCCGATTCTGAGCCTCAGCCCGCATCTTCAGCCTCCTCGGGGTGCTGCTCCAGCTCATGCTGCACCAGTTCATCCGTGAAGGAGATATACAGCGCCAGCAGGCGCTGCTCGGCATTCTGGTTGAAGGCATGCACGCCCCACATCAGGAACATGAAGGCCGGCCCGAAGAGCAGGAACAGGATCCAGCGCATGAAGTCCGTCGAGACATACAGCAGCAGCAGGGCGGAGATTAGTGTCAGGACAACGTTCAGGATCGTCCCGAAGCGCCAGCTGAAGCGGCGCTTCTCATTGCCGATGAACTCCACATATTCAACGAGGATCCGGCTCAGCTGCTTCGAGCTCTCCGGCCGCGGCGGCGGCCAGAGCAGGCGCTGCAGCGGATGCAGGTTGGCAAGGATCCGCTCCACGAACTCCGGCCCCTCCATGATCAGCCCGCTGAGACGCTGCTCCTGCATCCGCCTGAGCTGCCTGAGCAGTCCGTTGGCCTCATTGCCGCAGAGCATGCGCAGGCTGGGGCGGTACTTCGGGTCGGTTGACAGGAAGTCCACCGAACGGAATGTCCGTCGCAGTCTGCTGAACAGATCCTCAGCGATCTCGCGTGCCAGGGGGTTGTCAATCCGGTAGAGGCGCTGCTGCAGCATCCGGGAATCGATCCTGTCTAGGTCCGCATTCTCATAATGGTGCTTGTCAATGCTGCGCGGATCGCCTTGCAGCGTGCTGAATGTCACTCCATCCTGATCCAGGTCCTGCCGCTCCGCGGCTTGCGCGCTGACAATCCAGGGCAGCTCCCGCTTGAGGTAGTACTCGGTGAAGGCCAGGTACAGTGCGAGGATCGCCCTTGGGGTTACTGAGTCCCCTTGCAGACTTGTGATGTTGGTTGTTGCCAGCACTGCGATAACTATGGGAAGCAGCCAGACGATACCCAGGCTGGAAATACTGCTGAACACCAGGATTGTAAGAACGAGCAGCACGGTCGAAACAATGCTGAGGAGATTCAGATTCCATGTCAGACCGGGCAGGCGGCTCTGGCCCGCGGGATTCAGCGACATCACGCACTGCATCAGCACACGGGCATGCTTGTCCTGCACCTGCCAGATATGGCTCAGTCCGATCCGGCCTCGTTCATGGGTCCTGTCCAGCTCGAAATGCAGTTGCTGCGAGGGTACTGCCAGCAGGGCATCGAAGTCCACTTCACGCAGTTCCGTCAGCAGCTCCTTGCACCAGTCAGGGATCTGCATATGCCAGTAGCCGATCTGCTGACGTTTCGGCTCAGTACTGCCCAGGGGCCAGCGCAGCTTCAGCAGCTCCGGGCTGCGACTCTGCAGGTAGCTGAGGATCTGATGGCTGACCTGGGCTGCCCGCTGGTCCGAGATCAAGCCCGGGCGGTCGTACAGATTGATCTCAATCGGCAATAAAGGCGTATTGACAACTTCCATACCGCCTGAGCCCGGGATTTCCGCCGACATTTCCCCGCGCTCATCCCGCCGCTCTCCCGCCAGCCCGTCACTGCGTTCATTGCGCTCGAGATCGCTCACGGCAGACTGTCCTCGGCTTGCGGTTCCGCATCGTGATCATCACAGGCGAATTCATCAGAGAGTGATATGTATAGCGCCAGGGCCCGTAGGCCCGTGTGATTGCGCCTGAAGGCGGTGATTGACAGGATGTACCAGGTCGGAAACTGGCTGAATACGGTTGAGAAATGGAAGTCGTCGCCTACCAGTACGGGTATCAGGATCATTGCCAGCGAAACACAAACCAGCAGCGTGATCAGTCCGGCGCGGCGGAAGGCATGGCTGGTCCGGTGGAAGGGTGCCGTGATGTTCTCGGCGTAGTCAATGAGCAGCCTGACGCGCCCGGTATTGTCAACCGGCATCCTGGCGGGCATCAGCATGCGCTGCAGTGGATGCAGGGCATTCAGGCGCGTCAGCACCTCCTCCTCATGCCCCAGCAACAGCACCCCGAGGTGCTCTCCCCGCAGGCGTTTCAGCAGGTCCTGCAGGCGCGGAATATTGCTTTCCATGACCTCGCTCAGCCGGACGGGATTGCGGTTCTGGAAGAAGCTCTGATCCTTCAGCAGTCCGCTGTCCTCGACTTGCTTCCAGAGCTTGCCGAGCAGATCGCGCGCGAACTGGTTGTCAAGCCGGTCCCGCCTGGCCTGCAGGTCCCTGAATGTCAACTCTCCGAGCTCGGACTTCAGGTAGCCGGGCTTGGGCGGCAGGTAGTTCGGCTGCTCCAGCTCAGGATCAGAGCTGTCCAGCTGGTAGTTGCCAATGCCCGCCTGGCCTGCCGTCCGGCCGCGCTCCAGTTCAGTCATGCCGCATCATCTCCGACAAACTCATCCGTGAAGGAGATGTATAGGGCGAGTGTACGCAGGACCAGGTAAGTCATGATCCAGTATTGCAGGTAGATTCCGGCGAGAACGATCGGTGTTGCCACAATCAGCATCGGCTTGATCAGCGGTGGGGAGTGAAACATGAATGGCACTGTCGGTCCGAAGGTCGTCAATGTCGGCAGGGCTGGATACAGTTTCGCTATCGTGTAGATAAACACTGCGTGCCGATTGCCGGACAGGAATTCAAACTCATTTATCAGGACAGCCGGAATATCCCTCGAGGATTTCAGGGCGGGTGTACCGAACAACAGCCTGATCACGGGAGGACGCTCAGCCAGTCGCTCTGCGAGTGCTTCAGGGCCATCGGCTATCAGGTCCCGGAAACAGACTGTTCGAAGACCCTGCAGCAGCTGTATCAACAGTCTGCTGTGAAATCCAGCCAGTTTCCTCAGGCTGACAGGCTGAATGGCTGTCTCCTCGAACATTTCGGCCCCGGGAATCAGCTTCCCGTCGCGGGTCCTGAACCACTTCAGATAAGCGCTGTTCGACATGGTCCTTGCCAAACTCGACTGCGTCAGCAGCGCCTGCGCCACTTCCAGCGCAAGCTCATTGTCGATCTGCGCAATCCGGTCAACGAGATCTACATCAGTGATCTCATCGAGCATGGCAGCAGTCCATTCCAACTTTCCCGATAGTGCAGGCTTCATGTCTGCTCCACGAACTCGTCCGTGAATGAGATGTACAGTGCCAGGGTGCGCTGGAAGTGCCGGCGGCGGATCAGGCCCGTCATGAAGCTCTGGTAGCACAGCAGGCAGATCAGATAGAGCAGGGTGGCGGGAACCAAGGCGAGTTTCGTCACGTTCCCGATGCTGAGCCAGAAGCTGAACAGCGGAATCAGGAGGATGCCCGCCAGCGGGGACCAGATATTGAGCAGCTTCTGCAGTCTGAAAGGTATCCCCCGGTGCGGACGGGGCAGGCGGTCAATGTTGTCAGCGAGATATTCCGCGATGTGCCTCGAATCATTCAGGCGTTTAAGCGGCAGCAGCAGGCGCACGAGCGGGTTGGCCGATTCAATCTCCTCCTGCAGCTGCTGCGGATCCAGCAGCACCATGTCCCGGAAGGACACATGCCGCAGCTTCTCCAGCATCCCCAGCAGGTAGCCCGGCTGCGGGCAGAGGATTTTCAGACTCAGGGATTCACGTGCCGAAGTCGCGAGACGCAGGATATGTCCATCGGCCGACAGCTCAACAGGCCGCTCCTCCACGAATTCAGCGAGGGTGCTCAGTGCCCAGCTGCTCGGACCGCTGCTCAGGCACTGCCCCAGCAGCTCCCTGGCGAGGGCATGCGCAGTCCTGTTGTCAATTCTCGACAGGCGGTTGCGCAGCATCGCCGTGGTGATCCGGCCAAGCTCCCGCCTGCCGTATCCCGGCTTCAGCCCGCTATCAGACTTTTCCCCCTCAATCTCCATTTCCTCTCACATTCTGCCGCATGCCGCGCCGGAATGGAAGCTGCGCCGCCCGCCTCACGCCTCCACGAATTCATCCGTGAATGAGATGTAGAGAACAAGCAGCCGGATTCTTCCATATCTGTTCAGCAATGCACCGGGGAGATTCACGAACAGTTGGGCAATCAGTATGCCGAACACAAGGCCACTACCGGGTATGGACATGGCCAGTGATAGCACTGCGGAAGACAAACCCAGCATGAGCATGATGGCCAGCACCCTGATGCTGACGTTCATCCATTGCCAGGGCAATCGCCAGCCTCTGTCCGGCAGGCATTCAAGATAATGGATGAGGAAATCAAGTCGTGTGCCGCGTTCCAGACCGCGCGGGACGCCGCTGAGCAGCGACCAGCTCCAGTGCATGCTGCCCAGCGCTTCAAGCAGCAGCGTGCGATCTGCAAGCAGAAGTTCTGCCATCCGCACTCCCCGCAGCCGCTCAAGCAGCCGCAGTCCACTGCCGCTGTGCATTCCGAAGAGCTTCCGCAGGATGATGTCGTTTGCATTCCCTCCGATCACGGCCGTGGGAATCGTCCCGCCGCTGATCATCCTGTGCCACAGATCCGAGGCGAACTGACGGGCGATGTCGTTGTCAATCTGCAGCAGCCGGGCATGCAGGTCCTTGACCCGTATCTGCTTCAGTGCATCCTGGTCGTAGCGCCGCTTTCCACTGATTGCTGTCTCCCCCATGGCTGGCCTGCGCTACTCCTCCACGAACTCATCCGTGAAGGCCATGAACAGCGCCAGCACGCGCATCTTGGCAATCACCCAGTAGGTCAGCCGGTACCAGACCCCGTAGATGATCCCCACCGCAAGCAGCATCGCGGGCACGGTCCAGGTCGCCTGGTGGAACTGCATCAGCAGCCACATCCGCAGGCTGTAGGCAATGAAGCCCACCGCCACCAGGATCAGGGCGCAGACCAGGTTGCGCTGCACGTGGAATGGGGTTTCCGGCTTGCCGGCCATGATGCTTTCCATCTGCAGGTGCATGTACCAGGCGATGTCCAGGTTCAGGTGCCGCCCCTTGCCGCGCATCCGCCGCAGCTGATCCGGCAGCTCGCGCCCGCTGTCCGAGCGGCCGATGTGGTCCAGCAGCCGTTCATAGCGAACATTGCGCAGCTTCATCAGCATCTCAAGCAGCAGCGGACGCCCGAGCGGCCCCGCCACCTGGGCGATGCTGCGCTCATCCAGCAGGAAGCGCCGGGGCAGGGGGCTGCTGGTAGTGAACACCTTGTCGGCCTGGCGCCAGAGTTCATGCGCCACCTGCTGGGCGCGGGCGGTACGCAGCCGCGGGATCCGGTCCTTCAGTTCGCGCACGGTGATCACTTCCAGCTCATCAGCCGAGTAATGCGGATCCATGCGAATGCCGTCGTCAGTCACTGGCAAATGATACCGCTATGCGTCCCCCGGCTTGTCATGTTTGCCACTTTCTGTGCATTTTCGAAAGTAGCTATGCAGCTTGCTGCAGGCAATAACACATATGGGAATTCAAACCAGTCAAAAACGGAATAAGGAAATCTGAAGCTGTCAATGAGATTCCTTTTCCTGCTTCCCGCTCTCAGCTTCCTGCTCGCTGTCCAGATTCACGAATTCATCGGTGAAGGAGAGATATGCCGCCAGGCTGCGCACCACGCCGAAGTCATGCAGCTGGACCACCGAGATGAGCATCCCGCCCACGAGAATCACAAAGCAGGGCAGCAGCAGCACGGCCTTGTTGGCAACACGCGGAGCGGCGATCAGCACCAGCAGCACGGGCAGGATGAAGGACAGGCTGAGGCCGATACCGAACAGCCAGCTGCGAACGAAGCTCTCCGGGAAGCGCCGTCGCGGGTTCTCGATGAACTCCAGGTTATGCAGCAGCCAGCTCGCCGCATCACTGACCTGCTTCATGCGCTGAGGCGGCCGCAGCAGGCGCACCAGCGGATGCAGGTTGTCCAGCGCCATTGCCATCCGCTCGGGACCCTCGACAATGAAGTCTCCGATATCCACATGGCGCAGGGCCTCCAGCCGCCTGATCAGCAGCGGGGCCCGGCTGGCGGCGATGCGGCGCAGCTTGTAGTCATCGCGGATCAGGGTCTGGCCGTACTGGTTGCTGAATTTCCATTCCAGCTGCTTCCAGAGCCGGGTGGCGATTGCCAGCGCCGCGGGATTGTCAATCCGCTCCAGGCGGGCACGCATTTCAGCCACGCTCAGTTCCTGCAGGCGCTGCATGTCGTAGCCCGGCTTGCCCGTCATGCCCGCTCTGCTCCCGGCTCTCCGCTATCAGCGTCCCGCTCCCCATCCATGCCGATGAACTCATCCGTGAAGGAAACATACAGGGAGAGGGTGCGCAGTCTGCCGAAGCCCGCCAGCTGGATCGCGGACAGCAACACCCCGGTGATCGCGATGAACATGACAACGATCACCAGCCAGCGCTGCTCCCGCACAAAATCAATCCACATCACCAGGATCAGCATCGGCATGATCAGAAAGGCGAACATCCCACTCACGAACAGCCAGCTGCGCCGGAAGGACTCCGGCACGGTCTGCCCGGGATTCTCATGAAATTCCAGGTAACGCAGCAGATGCTCGGCGCTCTCCGCGGAATGCTTCAGGCTCAGCGGTGGATGCAGGAAGCGCACGAAGGGGTGCAGGCTTTCCAGAGCCTGCTGCATGCGCGAGGGGCCTTCCGCCACGATGTCGCCGATGTCCAGCCGCCGCAGTTCCTCCAGCCGGGTCAGCAGCCGCTGCTGCACTCCGCCCGCCGCCATGCGCCGCAATGTGTGGTGGTCCTTCAGCATCAGCTGCCCGTACTGGTTTGTGAACTGGCGCTCCACGGCCTTCCAGAGCCGCTCCGCAATCGCCCGGGCATGCGGGTTGTCAATCCGCGCCAGCCGGCCGCGCAGTTCACCGGCGGTGATGCGCTGCAGGTCAGACATGCTGTAGGAGGGCTTGCCCTCATGGCGCAGCCCGGCGGAATCAGTCACGCTTCGATTGTCGCACGCGCCGCTCACCAGCCCTTGTCCACAATCGCCGGGTCGTCATACTGCTTCTCGTCATCCATGAACTCGTCTGTGAACGAGATGTAGAGGGCCAAAGCTGAGGCTGATCTGGAAGCAGGTAAGTCGAAACCTGCTGCAACGAACAGGGATGTCGCAATCGCGAGGAACATAATGGAAGACATGAACGGATAGATTGTCATCGATGTGGGTGCAAGATACCCAGCGAGTGCACACAGGAGAACTGCAGTTGTCATCGCCGTAATCAACCTGGAAATTATGTGCACTGCAGTTTGGGTTCCCTTTTGCGGTGGCATGATGGATTTCATGTTGTCAAGCAGGAACTCAACGAGGTCAGTGGAGTTCTCAAGCCTTGTTAAAGGAGGCATGAGCCTGGAGAGGGGATTGCCCGATTTGATTCCTGCAATGATCTCCTGTGGGTTGGCAGTTACGTAGTTATTGAGCGGAACCTGCGCTAGCCTGTTGACATTTCTCCTTACGCTGTCGATGCGCAGCAGATTCATTCCGGCTGGTGTCATGGACATCAGGGACATTGAGTCCGCATCAGTACCATTCCACAATTGCTTTGCAATGTATGCAAGTTCGGAAACGCTGCGATCTGTGTGCTTGATTCCGAATGCGGCGATGAACAACTCAGCTGCCAATCGCCAGGCCAAGTTGTTATCAAGAAGTAGTAACCTCTTGTATAGATGGTCTATGTCCATCGTTCTAAGCTGGTCTGTAGAATAAACATGTTTGCTCATGACTTCCATCACCAGCCCGGGCCGCGTGGCAGCCGCCCGTCATACTGCTTCTCGTCATCCATGAATTCGTCGGTGAATGAGATGTAGATTGCCAGTACGCGGCGGCGGAAGTAGGCCTGGAACTCACGTCCGGCGGCAATGATCACGATGATCGCGGGCAGTCCGGCCAGCGCCAGCTTCCAGGGAGGCGGCTGGTGCTGGGTCTTCAGGTACAGCATCCCACCGTAGAGCATTGCCAGCCCCACAAGCAGCCCGCCGATCAGTTTCAGCCAGTTGAGCACGCCCGCCGGCATGCTGCGATCCGGATTGACATAGAACTCGAGGAAGCGCGACAGGCGCTTGGCGTTGTCAAAGCTGCGGCGCAGGCGCGGCGGCGGCATGAATATCCGCCACAGCGGATGCAGGCGTTCAAGGAACTCATCCATCCCTTCCGGCCCCTCCATGATCACCTGCCCGAAGTCCATCCCGCGCAGTACGTTGACAAGTTCCACCAGCGCCTGGGGTCGCCAGCCCAGGGCCTGCACGACCGTGGCCCCGTCCCTGAGCTGCCGCGCATCCATCCCGCGCCAGCAGCCCGCCAGCTCCTGCCACAGTCCGACGGCGATGTGCCGCGCCTGCTGGTTGCTGATCCGCCCGATACGCTCCCTGAGTTCTCCGATCGTCATGTGCCTGAGCAGCGTCAGGTCATATGCGGGCTTACCTGAGTGCATTGCCATCACCAGCCTGTGTCCACAATCGCCGGATCGTCATACTGCCGTTCGTCGTCAATGAACTCGTCCGTGAAGGAGATGTAGAGTGCGATGATGCGAACCCGACGCATCCGGCTGTGGAAATGTGACAACAGCAGCATGAGGCCCGCAGCAAGCAGGAAACCATACAGCAACACACTGTCGATGTCGCCATTCGTATTGAACATCCTTTCCGCCAGTCCTGCCAGTGCTGTGAAGGCGTACAGAAGCACTATGTGTATCTTGTTCAAGAACTCCTGCGGAAAGCTCTGGCCTGGGTTGGTGTAAAACTCCATGTAGTCATACAGCCGCTTCGCTATGTCAAAACTGCTCTTCACCGGAGGCGGGCTGACAATCAGGCGGTAGAACGGATGCATTTTATCAAGAAAGCCGTCCATGTATTCCGGGCCCATGACAACCATGTCCCCGAAATCAACAGACTGGAGCTTGTCCAGCAGCAGCAGCAGCTGTGTCCCGCCTCCTATTGCCAGCTGGTGCAGGCTCCAGTTGTCTGGCAGCTGGGGCGGGCTGGACCTGCCACTGGTGACCTGTCCTTCGAGGATCTGCCAGAGACCGACCGCAATATGCCGTGCCTGTTGATTGCTGATGCGGCCGACCCGTGCGCGCAGCTCAGAGCCGAGCATCGCATTCAGGTCTGGTTCGCGGTATGCAGGTTTAGCGGCCAGCATCACTGCCTCCCTGCGCTGCCAGTGCCTCCGCCTCATCACATTCCCGCAGGTATAGATACAGCGCCAGGTGCCGCAGCAGCGCTTCACTGTTCCAGAACCAGAAGCGCAGGCGCAGCAGCATGATGGCAATGATCGCCCCGCCGGCGAGGATGTACATCTGCAGCATCCCGCTGTAGTCCACCGTGATCGCCGGCTGTGCTGCACTGAAGCGGCGCACCGCGTAGCCTATCCCGCAGGACAGCAGCGCAGCTCCGACAAGCGTGAAGGCACGCAGCTGCACGAACAGTCCCGCCCGGGCTTCCTCCCCGCTGTAGCATTCCAGGTACTTCGCCAGATGGGCGATCAGTTGCGGACGGCTGCGTGGATGCTCCGCCAGGGAAAACAGTCCCGGCAGCCAGTGCATCCGTGTTGCCACTTCCGGCAGTGCAGCAGGTCCCGCGGCAATGTACTGCCTGACCCGGCTTTGGCTGAGGCGCTGCATCCAGGCTGCCAGTTCCCGCTGCTGGCCATTGCCGAGACTGGCGATGTTGACATAACCCGCCGCTGCCGGGAACTTCTCCAGCAGCAGCTCGCGGGCCAGCTGCGCATCAGGACCGAGCATCCGGGCGGGTCCACCTGATCGGACGTTCAGCCAGTTGTCCATCCAGTCAACATCCAGTACTGCTTGCTGCCTTCCCGGCCATGCTTCCTGGTTGCCATGCTGCTTGTCCATTGCCGTCCCACCGCACTCAGATTGTCAACTCATCCGTTGAATCGTGCGAAGCCCACGCCGTCGCGCAGCGGGGTCACGAGGAAGTCCCAGCGCGGCGACTCACGCAGCATGCGTGTGATCTCCTTCACCCCGGCCGTGGCCTCATCGCCCTCCGCCGTCGGCTCCAGCACCTTGCCGTTCCACAGCAGGTTGTCACAGATGAACAGCCCGCCCGGCTTGAGCTTGCTCTCCACCACGTCGAGCGCGTTGGGGTACATCTCCTTGTCAATGTCGCAGAAGATGATGTCGATCCCCTGGCTGGCGCCGCTCAGGGCCAGCACCGCCTCGCTCACCTGGAAGTCGCACTGGTCCGCCAGGCCGGCGCGCTCGAGGAACACCCGCGCATCACGGCTCAGATTCTCATCCCAGACCGTATGCGTGACCGTCCCGCCGCCGTTGTCCTTGATGGCCTTCGCGAAGAACCAGGTGCTGTAACCGTAGCCGCTGCCCATCTCGAACACATGGCTGGCCTTCATCAGCCGCGTGAAGAAGTACAGCCAGGGGCCGACCGCGGGGCCGATGATCGGGAAGCCGTCGCGCTCGGCGCGCTCTTCCATTTCGGTGAGGATCGGGTCGCAGAGCCGTGTCTGGCCCACGATGTAGTCATCAAGTTCCTGCGAGAGAAGTGCCATGCGCTGATTATATCCTCACTGCCTGTGCTGTTCAGTACTGCTGCTGCGTATCCCTGTAGAGGATCGAGAAGAACCAGATGTCAAACAGGATCTGCACCGCATTCAGGGCAACCTCAACACCCATCGGCATCACCGCCGGCTGCTGCTGCATCGCGAGGTCCGGAGCGAAGAAGCTGAAGATGATGCCGATCAGGCGCAGGCCCATGCAGCCCATGCAGCAGTACTTGGCCCAGGTCTGGTCACTCTTCAGAATGAAGAACAGCAGGCCGATGTCAACCAGTGCATAGAGCAGGATCACCAGCACCGCCGCCCACATCATGCCGCCCACACCGGTTCCGGCCATCATCCCCGCCCCGGTGGCGGAGATCACGATCATGGCGATCAGCAGCAGGGCCCAGAGCCCGACACGGATGTAGATGTAGAGATTCTTCTCGCTTTCAAGGCTGTCGAATCCGGCTCCGGCACCGCCGCCACCGTAACCCGGCTCCAGCGGACTGCCCTGGTAGCCCATGCGTGAACCGGGCATGCCCGGCACATTGCCTCCCGGCGGGGGAGGCGGAGGCTGCTGGAAACCCGGCCCGCTCAGGCCGCGGCCGCTCTGCACTCCGCCCACGGACTGCGCGGAGCCTTCCGTATGCCCACATGACGGGCATTCATACTCCCCGAGGCGGTAGTCCATCAGTGTGTCGCACTTCGGACAGTTGCGTGTATCAGCCATGATTTCCCCCTGTGATTGTCATGCGTGTCATCCTCAGGCCCGGCCGCTGGAGATTGCCCTTGCTTCCAGATCGCGGTGGATCACTGCGTAGATCGCGAACATCAGCGCGGTGTGCAGCAGCATCAGCATCGCCCAGTACCAGCCATCCATCTCCGGAATGAAGTGATGGCGCGTGAAGTCCGGCTGGCCCACCAGCCCGTAGCGGATGATCGTCATCATCACCAGCATGATGAACACCGGGATCTGCAGGGCCAGCGTGAGGTATTTGATCGGCGGTTCCCGCCAGATCAGGCCGACGCTCACGACCGCCGCATACAGAAGCTGGATCGCCACCCGCGTGAGGATCGTGCCGGTGCCGATCCAGGCCGCCATCTCACCGTGAGTGACGACATAGGCATGGCTGGCGAGGATCACCACTATCTGTCCGGCGATGCAGGCCAGTCTGGAACCGAGCGGGTAGGGCATCTTGTGCCGTCCCGGAGCCCGGCCACCCGGCAGACCCCCACTCATGGCCGGCATGGAATCCGCAGGCTCATCACGTGTGATCAGCTTCGCGCGCTTGATGCTCTCACTGGGATCGGCAAGTTCGATCTCGACCGGCTGGTCCGGCTCAAAGCTGTGTCCGCAGCTCCGGCAGTCCCACATCCCGAGTCGGAACTCCATCATTCCCCCACATTCCGGGCATGCCTGTGTCTGCCCGCTTTCCGGCATATTGCGTGCCATGTCCCTTTCCCCCGGACGCCAGCCGTCCCTGTCAATGCGTCCCGGTCTGATTTACTGCATCAAGTATAGGCAATGCGGCCTGCGCTGTCACTGGAACGCTGCCTGCCCTGTGTTAATCTTCCGGTGGCAATCAACCGGAGGATTCCTGATGGCACAGACCGCTGCTGACAACCCGCTCGTGATCGCCGGGCGCACCTTCTCAAGCCGCCTGTTCATGGGCACGGGCAAGTTCCCCGATCCGGATACCATGGTCGCGGCCTTCGCGGCCGGAGCCACCGAGTGCGTGACCGTGGCCGTGCGCCGCATCGATCTTGACGAGCAGCGCAGCGAGAAGAACTTCATCGACTACATGGACCTCTCGCGCATCCAGCTCCTGCCCAACACCGCCGGCTGCTTCGATCTGGAAAGTGCGCTGCGCACCGCGCGGCTGGCACGAGCGGCCACCGGCACCAACTGGATCAAGCTCGAGGTGCTGGGTGACGAGAAGACCCTGCTGCCGGATGTCAGTGCCACGGTTGAAGGCACGAAGATCCTCAAGGACGAAGGCTTCGTGGTGCTGCCCTACACCAGCCAGGACCCGATCGTGGCCCGCCGACTGTTCGAGGCCGGGGCCGACACCGTGATGCCGCTGGCCTCACCGATCGGCAGCGGCCAGGGCCTGCCGGACTTCGGCGGCCTGCAGTTCATCATCGAGGAGCTCGGTGGCAAGGTCCCGATCATCGTCGACGCCGGAATCGGTGCCCCCTCGGATGCCGCGCTGGCAATGGAGCTCGGTGCCGACGCCTGCCTGATCAACACCGCGATCGCGCTTGCGCAGGATCCGGTGCGGATGGCAACGGCCATGGCGCAGGGGATTGAGGCCGGGCGCAATGCCTACCTCGCCGGGCGGATTGCCAGGAAGCGCTATGCCAGCGCCAGTTCGCCGATGGAGGGCCGCGTCGGCAGCTAGAGCGCTTCGGTGGTGTCCGCCGCCGCCGCCAGCTCGCGTTCCATCCCCAGTTCCTCCGGGACCTCGATTCCGGGCTCGGCCGTGCGGAAGTAGAAGATCTTCAAGAGCACCTTGATCATCGCCGCCACGGGGATGCTCACGAACAGCCCGGGGATTCCGCCGAGCGTGCCGCCGATCAGGATCGCGAGGATTACCGTCAGCGGGTGCATGTCCATCGTATCCGCCATCAGCTTCGGCACGATGATGTAGTTCTCGATCATCTGCACCACGAGGTAGAACAGCGAAACCACCACGAGCGTGATGAAGGCCGTGCTCGGTTCGCCGGTCATCACGATCAGCGCCGTGGGCAGGTAGGCCAGCCAGGGGCCGATCACCGGCACGAACTCCCCGAAGAAGGCCAGCATCCCCAGCAGCAGGGCGAAGCGGATCCCGAACATCCCGAGGATGATCACGGTCATCGTGCCCACGAACAGTCCGAGCACCAGCCGGCTGTAGATGTAGCTGCCGAGGCTGCGGCTGATCGCCGCCATTACGCGGTCGATGGTCTGGCGGTTGCGCTCCGGGAAGGAGGCGATGAAGCCCGCCCGCAGCCGCTCGCCGTCCAGCAGCAGGTAGAGCGTGATCAGCGGGATGATCAGGATCGTCGCCAGCAGGCTGGCCGTGCCGGACAGCAGGTTCTGGGTGGCGCTGATGATCTGCGGCGTGCTCTTCTGCCACTCATTGCCGATGTTGTCGAGGTAGCTGCCGATCGTGTTCTCGCCGATATCGATATAAGGCAGGTTCCAGCGGCTGAGCTGTGAATCCAGGCTTTCGATCATCGAGCCGAGGCTGCCGGTGAACTCCACGGTCTGGCGCGAGATCACGGGCAGGGTGGTGCCCAGCACGCCGAACATGATCAGCATGAATACCGACATACTGACCCAGACTGCGGCAATACGCGGCATACGCGTCGCCAGCTTGCTCACCAGCCAGTTCACCACATAGGCCAGCAGACCCGCGATCAGTACGATCATCGCCACATTGCGCAGCAGGTACAGCACGTAGACGCAGACCAGCACGAGCACCACGCCGCCCGCGGCGGCGGCTCCGTTGCGGAAGTACTGTCCGGTATTGCCTGGCATTTCGGGTCCCATGATTCTATGGCCTGCAGTCTGCATATCGATGGCGGGGCTGGCTGGATAAACAGGGCTGCCGGTCAAACAGTTACAATGTGTGCGTGAGTCAGTCCCGCGGCAAACTCAATCTGGACAGCATCACCGGCCTGATGAAGCTCAACCACACGGCGCGCCTGTTCATGGCGCTCTACCTGGACCCCCGGGTCTCGCTGTGGCTGAAGATCGCCGCCACGAGCGGAGTGGTCTACAAGTTCTCGCCGCTGGATGTGGAGCCGGATGCCATCACCGGCATCGGCCTGCTTGACGATATCATCGTCTCGCTGATCATCATGCAGGCCTTCATCGAATTCGCGCCCGAGCGCGTGATCCTCGAGAAGTGCGAGCAGTACGGCATCGACCGCAGCAAGGTCTACGTGGATGTGGCCCGCACCGTGGAGGAAGCCCGAGAGCTCTACCACATGCTGCGCCGCTACGGGGCCGGAGCCCAGCAGGTCGTACAGGGCTTCGCCCAGCAGGCTGCGGATGTGCAGAAGCGCATGGGCGAGGCCAGCAATGCGCCCGCGCCCCATACCGCCAGTGGCGACACCGGTGAGGAGCGCGTGCGCCGGATGCAAGAGGAGCCCGAGGAACCGAGCGAAAAGCCGCGCTACTCGCAGTACAGCGCCTTCAACCCGGAGAGCTGAGCGCGATAATCCCGGGGAAGCGGGGATAATAGCCGCTCGTGAGAGTGATCTTCTTCGGCAGTTCGTCTATCAGCTGCGCCGTGCTCAGCCGGCTGCTGGCGAGCAGGCACGAAGTGGTGGGCGTCGTCACCCAGCCCGATACCCCGAGCGGCCGGCGCATGGAATGCCGGCCCACTCCGGTCTGCCTGGATGCGATGCCGCACAATATCCCGGTCTTCAAGCCGGAACGTCTCGCCAACAACCGTGAACTGCGCAGCGAGCTGGCCGCGCTCCGGCCCGATGCGCTGCTCGTCATTTCCTACGGCAAGATCATTCCGAAGAGCCTGCTCAGGCTGACGGACTGGCCGCTCAACGTCCACCCCTCGGACCTGCCACGCCTGCGCGGTGCCTCACCGGTGCGCACGGCCCTGCTGCTCGGGCTGGAGTCCACCGCTTGCTGCATCATGAAGATGACCCCGCGCCTGGATGACGGCGACATCCTGCTGCGCAGAGCCCACGGCATCTCTCCCGGCATCAGCTACGGCGAGCTGGAGCTGCAGCTCGGCGTGCTCGGCGGGGAAATGGCAGCGGAAGCCCTCGATGCGATCACGGCAGGAGAAGTGCAGCTCAGTCCCCAGCAGCACAGCCAGGCCAGCTACTGCCGGACCTTCGATCGCAGCGATACGGAGATTGACTGGACGCGCAGCGCTGCAGAGCTGGAAGCCTTCGTGCGCGCCTGGGACCCGGATCTCGGCGCTTATTCCCTGCTCGATGACGGGCGGCGGCTGAAGATCTGGAAGGTCAGCCTGGACCCCGTGCCGCTGGATCTGCTCGACGCGGTGCCTGCGCCGCCGAAGCCGGGGCAGGTCGTCGCCGTCAGCCGCAAGTGCATCTGGGTGGCCACCGGGAGCGGCAACCTGGCGATCCGCGAACTGCAGCCTGACAACAAGAAGCGCATGCCCAGTGCGAGCTGGCTCGCCGGCAACGAGCTGCGGCCCGGCCAGTGCTTCGTGCCCTGCCAGTCCGGCGGCCGCTGCTTCGAGGAGTGACGGAGGTCTGGCGCGGAGTGTTGCTCTGAGAGCTACACTCCTCACCTCTGACCACTTCTTTATCCGCCCCACATCGGAATTCTAAGAATGTTCGGCTAATCCGTATTTTCCCGCTCATTCCTGATGGCATTGCCAAGTGCAGGGTCTCCACAGATCGCATTGACCCAACCGATTTCCGCAAATGAATCGACAACCGCCACCATCAGGCGATCGCGATCCTCGTCAATCAGATCGGCCAGCTTGTTCGTCCAGTCTGTCGCCGACTTCGTTCCCGGGATGATCCAGCAGCATTCAGCTACCTGAATACCGCTTGCACCCTGCAGCTCCTCGCACAGGGCAGAGTCATCAGCAGCTTCCCCAAGCAGCTCGTATGTGACTATCAGCATTGCGCAACTCTAGCACCACTAATTGATTTGCCTCCTTACTCATTTCCCATCCCTTTTCGATATAACCTCTGTATGCTGCGCATCCTGCTCATCTGTCTCGCCTTAAGCCTGCTCGCCACTCCGGCGCTGGCCGCCGATGCCCGCGCGCATCTGACAATCGAGATCGCCGCCGACGGCTACGTCAGTATCCAGCAGCAGTGGGACGGGATCCACGCCCTGCAGCACCTCAGCTACGACACCGGTACCAAGGAGCTGGGCGTGCTGGATGCCCCCGTGCATGAGGGCCATGCCGAGCTGCGTTATGCCTCGGCGGAGCTGCTGCGCTGCGATGGCGACCGCCTGCGCCTGAAGATCGCCCCGCTGGACTATCTTGGCAACTGGCTGGACTTCGACGTTTCGCTGCGCTATCCCGCTGCACTTGAGTATCTCAACGCCGAGCCAGAGCCCAGCTTCCAGAGCCGCGAAGCGCACGGCCTGATGTGGAGCCTCCTGGACCGCCGTGAGCTGGAACTCGAGGTAGTGCTGCGCGGCGAGCTTGAATCCGGCAGCACCCGCGCCGGGCAGTCCTCCGTCACCACTGAGAAGGAACTGGAACAGCGCAGCGAGCGTGATGCGGAACTGCGTCGCGAACAGCAGCAGGAAGAACAGCAGCCGCGTGATCCCTCCGGCAATGCCGGCTCTGCCGCCCGGCAGCAACCATCCGCTGGCAACAATCCTCCGGATGCTTCAACAGGCAGGCAGCCTGACAAGCGCAGTGAATCTGGCAACGGGCAGCAGGAGCTGCTGATCGACGGAGATCCGCTGCTGCTGGAATTCAGGATGCTGATCAATGCCGCACGACGCGAGGGCAAGGCCGACGAGGACTTCCTGCAGGCGTTGGAGAAACTGCTGACGAAGTTCTACTACCTGCTGGACGCCATGGACGCCACGGATGAGTACGAGCCGTAATGAGTCAAAAGTGAAGCGTGATCAGTAGCGGCGTCGCCCCGCAACGCATTGGAGTGGATGCAGGGAAGTTGCCAGAACTCCATAGTTCACTGAACTGTCAAGTGATTGATTTACAATTGCAGCATGCCCTGACAGGTGTCGCAGGGCGACACCGCTACCACTGCCCACTGCCCACTGCCCACTGACTACTGTTCACTGATTAATCCGGAGGAGGAGGGATTCGAACCCCCGTCACGTTGCCGTGAAACAGTTTTCGAGACTGCCGCATTCAACCACTCTGCCACTCCTCCGTCCAGTTGTGGCCTGTCAATCCGGGCCTATTGCGGCCCGCGTGGATCTACATCTTACCCCTGATCCGGGAACATGCAAATCGGGAGCGTTATTCTACACCACTGAGCCGCTTGAAGGCTGCATACATCGCGCTTGAGTTGAGCGTGCCGCTCTGGCGCGCCGCGCTGTAGCAGTCCTTCACGCTACGGTTGACGAGCCGCGTGCAGTCGCGCACCACCTCGGCCGCATCCCAGCTTTCCGCCAGTTCATGGCTGACCGCGATCACTCCACCTGGGCTGATGATCGGATCCGGCACGAAGGTGATCCCCGCCTCATCCAGCGCACCGAGCGCCACGTCACGCGCCGCCTGCTTGCCGGCCGTGGCCGGCAGCTGGTCATTCCCGGCCCCCGCGATCAGACGCAGCTTGCCATCCTTCCTGCGAGTCTCCGCCAGGATCTCCGCCCGGCAGCGTGTATCGCCGCTGTCACGCATCGAAAGCGACAGCCATTCCGTCGGTCCGCCGTTCGGCGACAGCACGTTGTAGGCTCCGCTCGTCAGCGCTTCCTCCTCGGAGGCGAACAGCCGCCCGCCGTTGCCAAGTGCCTCCAGCAGGTCGCGGTGCTCGGTGCCGATCGCCGCGCCGAGGCGCTTGAGCCAGATGTAGAACTCGTACACACCGAGCTTGTTGAGCTGCGGGTCGAACACGTACAGCTCCGCGCCCAGGTCGCTTAAGTACTTCAGCAGTGGCAGGCCGACCTTGCCGGCGCCGACCACGAGGATCGACAGACCGCTGAGCAGATTGTTGCGCAGCACATTCAGCCCGCCCGGGGCATTCACCAGCAGCTCGGCGGGGCTGAGGCCCGTGTCCTCAATCATCTCTTCCTCGATCGCCGAGCGCCAGATCCCGGCCACGGTCCCGGCGGCGGTGCCCTCGCCGGTATCCTTGCCGCAACCGAGCCCGATCGTGAACTTCGTCGCCTTCTCGATCCAGCGCAGCTGGCTCGTGCCTACGCCCTGGTCCTTGGATCCGATGTAGTGCCCGCCGATGTATTCAATCAGCCGGCCGTGGCACATCAGGCGGTAGGGCGTGAGCGTCTCCTCCGGGCTCCAGATAACGCCCTTGCCGCCGTTCCACTGGAACAGCCCGCGCGCGCCCTCCTGGCGGTCCGCGCTGCGCAGGATGGAGTTCTTGATGGTCATGCTGATTGCCAGCTCGCGGGCGGTGCCGCGCACATGCTCGGCCGCCTGCTCGAACTCGCTGAAGGGCCGCCGCACCCAGCGCGTTCCGCCCAGCGCCGGCCAGCCGGTTTCCATGTTGCCGGTGTAGAGGTACACGCAGGAATAGATCGGCGGGTCCACGCTGGTGTCGACCGCCTCGTAGAGATGGAACTTGTCCTGTTCGATCACAGGTCCGCGCAGTTCGAGCATGCCTTCCTCCTCGCCGCCCGCGCCATCCGTGCCCCGCGGGGATATGTGTACGGCAACACTATTCTAGCGGAATGGGAGAGGGAGGTCAGGCCCACGGCCTGACAGGAGGCCAGTGCCATGCACTGGCAGGAGTACCTTCCCACGGCCTGACAGGAGGCCAGTGCCATGCACTGGCAGGAGTACCTTCCCACGGCCTGACAGGAGGCCAGTCCCATGCACTGGCAGGAGTACCTTCCCACGGCCTGACAGGAGGCCAGTGCCATGCACTGACAGGAATGCGATCCTACAGCCTGACAGTTGGCCATTACCATGCACTGGCAGGAGTGCGGTCCCATGGACCGCGGGAGTAAGACGAGAACCAGGAACTGTTGACCGTGAACCGTTGGCATTTGCCAATCCATGGGATTGGCATCCTGCCAGACCATGGGTCTGGCCTCCTAGCGCCACGCATCCTTCAGCTGGTTGACAACAGGCTCCGTCCGGCCCTCGCTGTCAACCACCACCTCCACGGCGTCGAAGCGGCAGTAGCGGAACTCTCCCTCGAAGCTCACGAGGTAGGCTCGCGCCAGGCGCTTGACCTGCTGCTGCTTGGCGTAGTTGATCGCCTGGAAGCCCCCCAGCTCCTGGTTCTCATGCTTGCACTTCACCTCGCAGAACACCAGCGTCTCGCCGTCCATGGCAACGATGTCCAGCTCCCCCATTTTGCCGATGTGCAGGTTGCGCTCGAGGATCTCCATCCCCTGGGACTCCATCAGGCGCACGGCGAGATCCTCGCCCAGCCCGCCGAAGTCCTTCGTGCCCATCAGGCCTGCTCGAGGGGCTCGCAGACGAGGATCACGCGCTCGCGGATCAGGTTCAGGGTGTCACAGAACGGGCAGCTGAGCGTGTCGCCCGCGCGCTTCGATCCCAGCGCGATCTGCCGCCTGCAGCGGCAGCACTGCACACTGGGGACGACTTCCTTGCCGTCGATATTGCTTTCATCCATGTGGAGATATTAGCAGCTTCTGCTGAGCTGGCAGCCATGTGTTACAATCGATGATTGGTATTGGCAACATGGATGTGATTCCCATGCCGCATAACTGGTATCCATCAAATGCAGTGCAGTTGTGGATTCGAGTGAATCAGGATATTACTTCGGGGGAAGGGAATGATCTATATAAGGACAATTGCAGTCTTCTGCTTCCTGTTATGCATCGTAAACTCTTGCGATGAGAAACCTGAGAGCAACACGCTTCAGAGTCAGGCAACATCCACTTCTGCTCAAACACCATCCAAAGTCCCAGATGACAAAATCAGCATCGACGAAATAGATGCAAAGGTAATGGAATTCATCGGCTTGCTAGGTGAGGAAGTCGAGAAGGACTTTGTGGAGCGCTACAGCTTCACTATGGATCAGAACACAAGTTTCGAAGAACAGGCCACGGTATATGAACGCAAGTTCGGTGAACGGAACATTCTGGTGATTTTCCAGGATGGCTCCATCAACTGCCAGGGCGATCCGTTTTCCTTCTCTGATTTATTCAAATGTGATCCGCAGGATCTCACTGATTATCTGTATGACCAGTGCAAAAGCAATCAAGGCAAGCGTGCAGTCGCACAGGAAGATGCGACGACGGACACTGTGCTGTATGCCTTTCCCAAGAATGGGATGACAATGCGCTTCACCGCAGTGGAACCAAAGGGTGAATCCGAACACTCCGCTGAAGACCAGCTTCTCTCCGTTGGTGTGGGCAGGGATGCGGATGACTCCGCAGCGAACTAGCATTGTGGTTGGAGGGTAGAGACACTTCCCCCTGCTAACATCAATCCCCCATGTCCTCCGCGCCGATCATCCATGTCAGGGAGCTCTCCAAGGTCTATGTGAACTTCGACCGCCGCGAGGGCATCGGCGGCGCCATCAAGGACATCTTCAAGCGCCGCTACCGCCACATCCGCGCGGTGGACGCCATCTCCTTTGACATCCAGCCCGGTGAGGTGGTCGGCTACATCGGTTCCAACGGGGCCGGCAAGTCCACCACGATCAAGATGCTGACCGGGATCCTCACCCCCACCAGCGGCACGATGCAGGTAAACGGCCTCAGCCCGCAGCAGCAGCGCTACCAGCACGCGCGCCAGATCGGCGTGGTCTTCGGCCAGCGCACCCAGCTCTGGTGGGACCTCGCGGTGATCGAGGCCTTCCATCTGCTGCAGAAGATCTACCGCATCCCGCAGGAGGAGTACCGCCGCCGCCTCGACCAGTATGTCGACGTGCTCGACATCTCCGGCCAGCTGCACCAGCCGGTGCGCAAGCTCAGCCTCGGGCAGCGCATGAAGTGCGACCTCTGCGCGAGCCTGCTGCACAATCCGCCGCTGCTGTTCCTGGACGAACCGACGATCGGGCTCGACGTTGCCATCAAGGAGCGCATCCGCCGCTTCATCCAGTACATCAACACGGAGGAGGAGAGCACGATCATCCTCACCACGCATGACATGGTGGACATCGAGGAGCTCTGCCCGCGCCTGATCATCATTGACGAGGGGAAGATCCTGTTCGACGGCGCGCAGGATGAGATCAAGGAGCGCTTCGGCCGTCGCCGGCGGATCATCGTCAGCTTCCACCGTGACTACCTGCCGGAGTACAGCGGCAAGCCGCTGCCGGCATCGGACCTGCCGCTTTCATTCGGGGCAATCGGGATGAAGGCCGCCTCCACCATCGAGGAGGTCAAGAGCGGCGGCGAAGCCAACGACGATGGAGGCCAGGCTAATGACGGAGGCCAGACCGGAGATGGAGGCCAGACCCATGGTCTGGCAGGAGGCCAATCCCATGGATTGGCAAACGGGGCAAACTCTGCTCCCCCTGTTGACAGCGTACTCGCCGAACCCGGTGCGCTACAGTTCATGGCCGCGCTCTCCAGCCTGATGGATGACGGCAGCCAGCTGCGCGTGCGCCGCCTCAATCTCTCGCAGTACCAGCTCAGCTTCGACCGCGTCCAGCACCGGGCGAAGGATGTGCTGGGCCGGCTGATGGAGCAGTTCGAGGTTGACGACCTGCAGCTGCAGGAGCCGGAGCTGTCCGACATCGTGCGCGCGATCTACGAGGGAAGACATAAGCAGTAATCAGTGGGCAGTAGGCAGTAGTCAGTAATCAGTGGTCAGTGGTCAGAATGAGTTCTTAGTTGTGAGTTCTTAGTACTTAGTGAACAGAGCGAGGAATATTCCAGGTTCAGTGCATATATCGATCTGCATTAACTGAAGTTCAGTTTGGACACAAGCATGTTTTACCAGTGCAGACAATTGGCAACAACCCGAACTACAGTTCCTGCTGCCAACTAAGAACCAAGAACTAACAACTAACAACTTTCTTCTCTGCCCACTGCCCACTGCCCACTGCCCACTGCCCACTGCCCACTGCCCACTGCCAACTGCCTACTGCCTACTGCCAACTGCCCACTCATCACTGTTCCCGCCTGGCCGACTCCGTCTCCTGCTCGGCGGCAATGCCCGCATTGCCATCCAGCGTGCTGCGCACGGCCTGGGCCAGTTGCGCCGGAGTGAAGGGCTTGCGCAGGAAGACCTGCACTCCGAGGTGCTCCGCCTGCTGCGCGTCCACGGTGTTGCTGAAGCCGGTGCAGAGAATCACGCGCTGCTGCGGCCGCAGTTCGCGGATACCCTGGATCAGCCGGTCGCCGGTACCGTGCGGCATCGTCTGGTCCGTGATCACGAGCTCATAGGCATCGGGATCATGCCGGAAGGCCTCCAGCGCCTGGTTGCCACTGCTGAAGCTCTCCGTGGCATAACCGAGCAGCTGCAGCACCTTCTCCAGCATCATCAGGATCGCCGGTTCGTCGTCAACCAGCATCAGCCGCTCCGTGCCACGCGGCATCCCGCTCCTGCCGCTCGCGGCCGGCTGCGGCTGCTCTTCCTCGCTGAGCGGCAGCAGCACACGGAAGGTGCTGCCCTGGCCCGCTGTGCTTTCCAGCAGCACCTCGCCACCCAGCGTCCGCGCGATGCCGTGCACCACGGCCAGTCCCAGCCCGGTACCCTGACCGGCTTCCTTGGTGGTGAAAAAGGGGTCGAAGACCTTCGACTGCAGTTCCTCGCTCATGCCCGGGCCTGTGTCGCTCACGCTGATCTGCAGGTAGCCCTGCTCGTTGTCAAGTTCGCTGCCAGTTGCCAGTGCCCGGGCCTGCTCACGGGGCAGCATCGCCAGCTCGATCTCCAGCCGGCCGCCGCGGGGTTCCATCGCCTGCGCTGCATTGCTGCAGAGGTTCATCAGGATCTGCTGGATCTCGATCGGGTCCGCCAGCACGCTGCTGTGTTCACTGCGCAGCCGGGTGATGATCTCCACGCTGGAGGGGATCGTGGGCCTGAGCAGCTTCATCGATTCCCCGAGCAGCACGCTCACGTCCTGGCTGCTGCGCTGCCGGTCATTGCGCCGTGCGAAGGTCAGGATCTGGTTCACCAGCTGGGCCGCGCGCTCCGTTGCCAGTTCCACCTGCTGCAGGTGGTGCCCCGCCTGGCTGTCCTCACCGGCATGCTGCAGCGCCATGTGCGTATTGCCGCTGATGCTCAGCAGGATGTTGTTGAAGTCGTGGGCGATTCCGCCCGCCAGGTTGCCGATCGCCTCGAGCTTCATGCTCTGGCGCAGCTTTTCCTCCAGCTCCTCGCGTTCTCCCTCCGCCTGCTTGATCGCCGTGATGTCCTGGCTGATTCCGGCCAGCAGCACGCTGCCGTCGGGCCGCGGTTCGGCCGAGGAGGAAGTGCGCAGCCAGATGATGCGCCCGTCGGCCCGGCGGATGCGGAATTCAACCTGACCGCTGCTGTCCTTCTGCTCAACCGGCATCAGCATCCGTGTGAGCGCGGGCATGTCCTCGGGCAGCACCATCTGCATCAGCGTTGCCAGTCCGTTGCTGTCCGCCTCACCTTCAAGGCCGAGGATCTCCGCCGCCGCCGGACTGAGGAAGGCACTGCGCAGATTCCCGGCCTTGTCAACTTCCACGCGCCAGAAGATGTCCGGGATCATGCTGACAACCTGCTCATAGCGCTGCAGTGCATCCATCGCGCGCTGGCGGCTGTCGCGCAGTTCGCGGTCGGAGCGTTCCAGCAGTTCACGCTCGCGCATCAGGTTCCAGCTGCGCAGCATGATCAGCAGGAAGCCGCCGAGGATCAGCGCTCCGATGGACAGCACCGTCCACTGCAGCTGCGTGTAATGCGCGAGGCCCTGCAGGATCTCATCACGCGGGGTGGCGATGCTGATCGACCAGCCGGACCCGGGCAGGCTGACCTGCTGGTGCGCGGCGATCATCACACTGTCCGCTCCGCCCCCGATGCTGCTCAGGTCCAGCACATAGCTGCCGCTGCCCTGCGGCCTGGAGGCGATCATCCGGCCATAGGCCAGCAGCGATGGGTTGTCAGCAGCGCATTCCTCCAGGGAGCAGATTTCCCGCTCGTCCTCTTCCTCTTCGCCAAGCATCACTTCACTGGGGCAGTACAGCTCCAGCAGTTGATCGCTGACAACGAGGGGGTACATCGCATTGCTGATGCCTGCACCGTGAATGAAGTCCCTGGTGATCGTGGTGAAGGGCAGTTCTATCGCCAGCATGCCGATCACGCTGTCAGCACTGCGGACCGGGACCTGCATCAGCAGCACGGCTTCATCCAGTTCGTTGTAGAACACTTCACTGACCTGCATTTCCGCGCTCTCGGGATTGCGCCAGTGCTCCTCCTCCAGCGGGCTGCCCTGCCAGCGTCGCTGCCCGATGCCGGCCTCGTACAGCACATTGCCTTCCATGTCGAGGCGGGCGATGCGTGTGATCTGTTCGCAATGGATCTCCAGATAACTGTCCAGCATCTGCTGGCAGTCCACGCTGCCCTGTGCCATGTCCGAGATCCGGGACAGACTGCGCAGTTCCAGTTCGTTGCTGCGGAAGAAGTTCTCCACGGCGATCGCGGACTGCTCCAGCAGCAACATCTGGCGGGAGCTGTAGTCGGCGATCGTACGGTCCTTGACCTCGTTGTAGGTGAGCTGCAGCAGCCAGGCTCCGGCTGCGCAGAGCAGCACCGGCACGGCAGTCAGCAGCAGCAGGTTACGTGTCCGCATCATCAGGGAGCCGCATTGTCCAATTAACAATTCAAGTAGTGGGAGGCTGATCATCCCACGTAGATAGATATTATTACTGGGCGGCTCGCCTGGGAGTTAAATTACGGTTCAGTATTGAGACTGGATTATTGTTCAGCGCCGGCATGCAGGGGCAGCTTGACAGTGAAGGTGCTGCCCTGGTCCGGTTCGCTGTCCAGGAGCACATGCCCGCCGTGTCGCGTGGCCACTTCCTGCACGATGGCCAGTCCCAGCCCGGTGCCCCCCAGCTCACGGCTGCGGCTCGGTTCCACCCGGTAGAAGCGCTCGAAGATATGGCGCTTGTGCTCTGCGGGAATCCCCGGGCCATCGTCGGCCACGCTCAGGCTCAGCACCTGGCCGCTGTCGGGCTTCAGCTCCACGCGCACGCTACTGCCCTGCGGAGAGTACTTCAGTGCATTGCTGAGCAGATTGCTCACGAGCGAACCCAGTGCCCAGGGATCACCCATCACCTCATAGTCCCCGGGGCTGACACTGACCTCGATCCCGATCCTGGCAATCGCCGCCTGGGCCTGGAAACTCTCGACTATCTCCGCCAGCAGTCCATCCATATCCACCAGCTGCCGGCTCTGGATGCTGGCAAGGGAGTTCAGGCGGGAGATGTCAAGGATGTCGTTCACCGTCTTGTGCAGGCGCTCTGACTGCTTGAGGAGGGATGTGTAGATTTCATCACGCAGGCCGTCACCCAGTCCCGGCTGGCGCTTCAGTGTCTCGGTCAGCCCGAGGATCGCTGCCAGCGGCGTCTTCAGCTCATGCGCCATGTCGCCCACGAACTGGCGTTGCCGTTCCTCAAGCTGGCGGCGCATGGTGATGTCGGTCTGCACGCCCATGAAGTAGACGATGTTGCCATCCACATCGCTGACCGGGCTGATACTCAGGCTGTTCCAGAATTCACTGCCGTCACGCCGGTAGTTGAGCAGTTCCACCACACAGGCCTTGCTCTCATGCAGTGCAGTGCGCAGCAGGTCGATCACCGCCGGGTCAGTCCGCTCACCCTGCAGGAAGCGGCAGTTGCGCCCCAGCACATCCGCCGCGCTGTAGCCGGTCAGCTTGCAGAACGCTGAATTGACGTAGACGAGCGGGTTGTCAGGCTGGGTCGGATCGCTGACGGTGATCCCCTCGCTGATCTCATCCATCACGCGCTCGAAGCTCAGGTTGAAATGGCTCAGTGGCATGGCTGTTGGATTGTAGCCCAGTGGATCGCCTAGTCGCTGTCCGGCTCGAAGCGGTAGCCCACGCCCCAGACCGTGCGGATCCAGCTCTTGGCATCGCCGAGCTTGGCGCGCACCGCACTCACGTGGCTGTCGATCGTGCGCTCGTTGACATACACCTCATCTCCGATGGCGATGTCCGTCAGCAGCTCACGGGAGAATGCCTTGCCGGGATTCTCGAGCAGGGCCTTCAGCAGCCGGAATTCCGTCGCCGTGGTGTGCACCTCATTGTCGTCAATCAGCAGCTTGCGGGCTTCCGTATCCAGCGCTACGCTGCCAAAGCGCAGCAGCTTCGGGCTGCGGCCACCCTGCGCAGCCTCGTGACGCCGGAAGGCGGCGCGCACCCGCGCCATCAGTTCTCCCACCCTGAAGGGCTTGCAGATGTAGTCATCGGCTCCGAGCCCCAGCCCGATGATCACGTCCTGCTCCTCACCGCGGGCGGACACGATCAGCACGGGAATGTGGCTCAGGGAGGGGTCTGCCTTCATCTCGCGGCAGATGTCGAGCCCGTCACGCCCAGGCAGCATCAGGTCGAGCATCACGAGGTCCGGGAGCTCGCCGCGGATCTTCTCCATTCCGCTCAGACCGTCAGCCGCCACGCTCACGCTGTAGCCCTCGGCCGCCAGGTTGAGCTCGATCACGCGCTTGATGTCTGCTTCGTCCTCGATCACGAGGATCCTGCGGTTGCCATTCACTTCCGTTTCACCGCCGCTGATGCTGATCAGTATGCTGTCCATGATAGTTCACGTCCCAGGAACAATGTGGGGAGCCCGCCCGCACCGGAGATGGGACGGCGCGGGCGGAACTCCGTTGCGGGATGCCTAGTGACCGCTGCAGCTGCCACCGGAGCGGCTGCCGCTGGCGGCCTTGGTGGCGGTCTTGCCGCCGTCGGCAGCGGGGATCAGCACGGCGTCGATCACGTGGATCACTCCGTTGGAGGCCATCACGTCGGCGGCGACGACACTCGCGTTGTCAATCATCAGCGTGCCGTCCTTGACCATCAGGGTCAGGTCCACGCCGGCCAGGGTCGGAGCGCTCTCCAGCTTGACGGCCTGCTCTGCCATGACCTTACCGCTCACGACGTGGTACAGCAGCACCTGCTTCAGCTGCTCCTTGTTCTCGGGCTTGAGCAGGCTCTCCACCGTCCCCTCGGGCAGGGCCGCGAAGGCCTCATCCGTGGGGGCGAACACCGTCAGCGGGCCGTCGCCCTTGAGGGCATCCACCAGCCCGGCGGCCTTGGCGGCGGCCAGCAGGGTGTTGAAGGTGCCGGCCTTGGCCGCGGTGTCAACGATGTCCATGGACTTGCTGTCCTTGCTGTCACTGGAACCATGTCCCATGTGATGGTCGGCGGCGGCGCTGCCGGCCACCAGGATACTGAGCATCAGTGCCCAGAGCATCATGCTAACTGCCTTGATCTTCATACCACGCTCCTCACATCTGTGATGCTGGAATGGTAGCCAGCAATTGTCAGCGAAGTGCTGTGCGCGTATGGAGAGAGTGTGGAGAAGAATGAGGATCTAGGAGCTGGGTTGTAGGGTGTAGCGCAGGCCAGGCTGTCAGCCTGGCTAGGTTATCGGATCTAGGTTGTTGGGGGTAGCGGAAATAGTCGAGTGGACAGGATGCTCACATGCGCTTATTCAGCTACTCTCTGCAATCGAGTCCCCACACCCTCGATTGCTTCCCCCTACAACCGAGGTCCTAGTTCCTGGTATCGGGCAGGTGAGATTCGAACTCACGACCCCCTGCTCCCAAAGCAGGTACGCTAACCGGACTGCGCTACTGCCCGAAGGACTGCATATTATACAGACCCGCAGCCTTGCGCTTCGCTGCCGCGGTTTAGCGCTTCCCGGCACCGGGTAAAACCCCCGGTTTGAGAACTGCGAGGCACACCATGGTTAACAAGACAAGACGGGCCAGCCAGGTCCTGCTGCTGCCCTTCGTTGCGCTGCTGGCGGCGTCCTGCACAGCCGGCCAGTCCGGTCTGCAAACGGAATTGAGTTCTGCCGCGCTGCCGCTCGGACTGGAGCAGGCAGCTCTTCCGGAACTGCCGGACGGACGCAGTGCCTCCCAGAAGCCGGAGAAGCAGGTCAACGGCTCAGCCTATGCCTTCTGCTCCGCCAACGTGCTGGAAATGCCTCCGGCACTCTGGCTGAATGCAGGCGGTCCGGAGGCAGAGCTGCAGTGGTCCTGCTACGGCTTCGACCTGCAGGGCCAGGTCCCGCTCAGTGTCAGCATTGACATGAGTAACGGTGCAGGCAGCAGTGCCTACATCGCGCTGGCGGATTACGACAGCGGCCGCTGGGAATTCCACGGACCATACGCTGATGACTGCGAGCTCGCCAATGATGATGCCCGTTACATCTCCCCGTCAGACACAGTGTTCGTCGCCGTACTGGCCCCGGCCGGAAACGACGTGACCGTCAACGGCCTGCTGTTCCAAAGCGATGATGACCCTGGCAACGGCGGCGGCGGTGGCAACGGCGGCGGTGGCGGCAATGGTGGAGGCGGGGGAGGGCAGAACCAGCCCCCCATGGCCGCCCTCAGTGCCGCACTGCATGATGGCATCATCCACTACTACGACTTCGACGCCACGCTCAGCGCTGATCCGGATGGCAGCATCGTCAGCTACGAATACGACTTCGATGGCGACGGCAACTGGGACGAGGTGCTGCTGGACGATGACGATGATCCCTCCACCGTCTCCTGGATCTATACCGAGCCCGGCTACTACAGTCCGGTGCTGCGCGTCACGGACGACGACGGCGCGATGGACACAGACAGCGTGGATATCCTCGTGCGCGGCTACAGCGATGCGCTGCACATCGACAGCGAAGGCCTGGTCGGGTCCGACAGTTCCCTGTTGTGGATTGACGGAGTTCCGGCGATCAGCTACTACGCTGAGGACGATGGCGATCTCTGCTTCGTGCGATCCAGTGACGGAGAGGGCCGGACTTGGGGCCAGCGCATCGTGGTTGATGCCACTGGCAATGTCGGGCGCGCCACCAGCCTCGCCATCGTGGACGGCTTCCCGGCAATCTCCTACTACGACGTGACGAATGGCGACCTCAGTTATGTGCGTGCCAATGATGCCGCAGGACTGAGCTGGGGCAGCCCGCAGCCGGTTGCCACAATCGGTGACGTCGGCAGCTTCAATTCGCTGGCCGTGGTTGATGGCCATCCCGCGATCGCCTACAAGGACTCAACCGGCAATGATCTCGGCTACGTGCGCGCCAACGATGCGAAGGGCGACAGCTGGGGCGAACCATCCGTGATCGTGGACTCCGGCAGCAGCGGGCATTACTGCAAAATGGTCGTGGCCGGCGGACGCCCCGCCGTCAGCTACTACGGTGGCGACGGCCTGCACCTGATGTACGTTCGCGCCCAGGACAGCAGCGGCGCGAGCTGGCAGCAGCCTGTGGAGGTGGACGGACGGGACTACACCGGCAAGTATGCCAGCCTGCAGCTCGTGGATGGCAAGCCGGCGATTGCCTATGTCCACAGCGGCGGGGTCTCCTACATACGCGCCGCTGATGCCGCCGGTGACAACTGGTATGAGCCTGTCGATCTGAGCACGCTTGGCAGCGCTGAGTGGACCAGTCTGGCCATCGTGGACGGACGGCCGCACATCGCCTATTACCGCAGTGACAAGGGAGCACTCTACGCTGCGGAGTCCGGTGACAGCACCGGAGCCGGCTGGGCTGCACCACTGAAGATCAAGGGCAGTGGCAACTTCAATGCCTCATTCCTGAGCCTGTCATCAGGCAGCGACGTCGCAGGGCTGGCCTACTATGACACCTCACTCTGGGATGAGGATGTTCCCTGCCTCAGTTACCTGCGTATCTACTAGGCCTAGCCGCCGCCGCTGCGTGGGATCAGCGCCAGTACGTCAAAGAAGCTCACGTAGAGGATGAAGCCGATCAGGATCAGTGAGCCGACGAAGTGCACCGTGGCCTCGCTGTGCTCGGAGATGTTGAGGCCGATGCCCTTCAGCGCCACGAACACCAGCCGTCCGCCGTCCAGCAGGGGGAAGGGCATCAGGTTAAGGATTCCGAGGTTGATGTTGATCACCATGAACATCATCAGGAAGGTGTAGATGTCGCTCGAGGCGCTCTGGCCGATCAGGTTGAAGATCATGATCGGGCCGCCCACGCTCTTCGAGCCTTCCTTCGTGAAGATCGCGCGCATCCCGTCGAGGATCCCGAGCATGCTGTACTTCGCCTCGTCCAGGCTGCGGGACACGGCGCGGCCGAAGGGCAGGCGCACCAGGTCCGGGCGGAAGTTCAGCCCGCCGCTGACCATCGTCGTCGCCGCCGGCAGGGTCACCGCCTTGATCTCGCCCTCGCGCTCAACCTTCAGATTCAGCGGCCCGAAGATGTCGGCCTCCATCGGCTCACCGGTGATCTCGCTCTTCAGCGGCTGGCCGTCGGTGCCCAGCAGCAGGCCCTCCGCAGAGATCCGGAAACGCTCACCCTGTTCATTGAGCGGGTAACCTTCCTCATCCAGCGGATGCCCGTAGTAGTCCTGGGCTTCGTAGTTCGCTTCATTGAATGGCGCCATTGCCAGCAGCACATCAAGGCCATTCGTGACCGGCTCGCCGTTCAGTTCCACCACGCGGTCGCCCACACGCAGGCCGGCGCTGTAGCCGCTGCTGCGGGCCGGGACGAGCGCCACCACATTGCTGCTCTTCATCACTTCAGTGAGTACCACGCCGAGGCTGAGCTTGCCTTCGTTGAAGTTGTCACGCGTGCGCGGCATGGCTGCGATCTCGATCTCCTGGCCCTGTCGTACAACGCCGATGCTGAGCTGCTCGCCACCACTGGCCTGCACCGCATGGATGAACTGCTGCGAATCCTCAACGACAGTACCGTTGATGCTGCGGATGATGTCCCCCGCCTGCATCCCGGACTCCTGGGCCGGCATGCCTTCCTCCACGCCGTTGATCATCACCTCATTTACCTGGAAGCCGATCTGCCCCATCACGAAGATCGTCAGCAGCGCGGCGAGGATGTTCATCACCGGGCCCGCAATCAGGATCGAGGCCTTCTCCCAGCCGTTGATGTCCTGCCAGTGCTTCCAGTACTTACGGCGCTTCTTCTCCATTTCGGAGATGGTCTCCGGATCGAGTGGCTTGTCCTCCTCACCGATGGCGCGGATCGGCTGTGGATCGGCAGCGGGCATGTGCCCGTCATCCACCATTCCTTCAATCTTCACGAAGCCGCCGAGCGGAAACAGGCAGAGGTGGTATTCGGTCTCACCGAGTGTGAAACGGAAGAGGCTCGGGCCCATACCGATCGCGAAGGTCGGCACGGCCACACCGGCGCGCTTGGCAGCCATCATGTGGCCCCATTCATGGATGAACACGATCAGCCCGAAGACTGCTACGACTGCCAGTGCATTGAAGAAAAATTCCATATGCATCCCGGGTCAGGCCCGGCTCCACTCTTGCTCTGTTGCGCCGACCGGCGCAGGCATCAGAGTCAGGTCAGGCAGAAGCCACCGCTCACCGCCAGGTAAGCTGCGGCTCCGACCGCCAGCACGATTGTAATTATCGACCTGAGACTCACTTGCTTATCTCCGGGAAATGTTCAGGGCAGGGGACCGACCGGTCCCGGGATCTCAGCCTCAAAGGCCGCAGCCGCCCTTGCCGAAGGCCATGAAGGCCATTACGGCGGCCAGCAGCAGCAGGGCGACGAGCGCCTCAGTGCCCATCCGGCTGTCTGCCTTGAATAGTCATCACATTTGCGGCCGACCGGCCGCGTCTGATCAGCCTCAATGACCGCATCCGCCGCCACCGGGGCTGCTGGCCATGGATTTGAAGATCCAGATCAGCAGGCCGGAGATGCCGAGGATGCCAATTACATTGCTTATGTCCATCGCATCAAAGAATACCCGACGCGACCACAGAAACACCTGTGTTTTCACGGACTGTTTACACAGCTTCCCGGGCCGGGGGATACGAGCTGTATGACGCGGGCAGGGGGCCCCGGGGTTCAGTCTGGCCGGGAATCCCGAATACTGATCTGGCGCATCGCTGCAGCAGTCCACCCGCTTGACATCCAGGCTTTTGGTGGTACACTTACTCTCCCCTTGCGCACGTAGCTCAGTGGATTAGAGCATCTGACTACGGATCAGAAGGTCGGGGGTTCGAATCCTCCCGTGCGCGAGTAACTCCCCCATTGCGCTGCATGTCGATGCCTGCGCGTCTGATCCCTGGTCCCTGTTACCTGAACTACTTCACCAATCAAGACTATTCAGACTACTCGCACTATTGCCAGACTGACATCTGGCCTCCGCACTGTTGCCAGGCTTACAGCCTGGCCTCCAACTGATCCCTGGTCCCTGATTTACTTCTTCTTGGCGGCTGGCTTGCGCGTAGTCTTGGCGGCAGTGCTCTTGGCCGCCGGCTTGGCAGCTGTACTCTTCGGAGCTGGCTTGCCACTGGCAGGCTTGGCGGCGGTGCTGCGGCTGGCAGGCTTGGCAGCCGTGCTCTTTGCTGCCGGCTTGGCAGGAGCAGTCTTTGCTGCGGGTTTGGTCGCCGCAGACTTCGCAGCGGGTTTGGCAGCAGTCTTGGCTGCAGTGCTGTGGGTTGCCGGCTTGGAGGTCGTCCTCTTTGCTGCCGGCCTGGCGGCAGTGGTTTTCTTCGCCGTGCTTGCGGCGGGTTTGGCCGTCGTACTCTTCGCGGCGGGCTTGGCGGCAGTCGGCTTCCTTGTTGCTGAAGCAGCCGGTTTGGCAGTGCTGTTCTTCGCCGCAGGCTTGGCTGCGGGCTTACTGCTGGCCGGCTTCGCGGCAGTGCTGCTCTTCGACGCAGGCTTCCTGGCGGCCGTGCCGGTCTTCGTGGCGGCAGGCTTCTTCGCCGCAGCCTCAGGTGCAGACTTGGCAGTGCCTGCGCTGCTGCTGGCCGTCTTCTTCGCCGGGGTCTTTGCCGCCGAAGCGGGCTTGCTGCCAGCCGCCGCCGCCGGCTTCTTTGCCGGAACCGACTTGCGCGCAGGTGCCGCAGGCTCGGGCTCGGGCTGCTGCTTGCCATCTAGGTTCATCAGCAGGCGGATCTGCTTCAGCGGCAGGCTGCCGTGGCGGATCAGCTCATTGTGGAACTGGCGGATGTTGAAGGC
The DNA here is from genome assembly GCA_020440605.1 of bacterium. GTDB lineage: Bacteria > 4484-113 > 4484-113 > 4484-113 > JAFGCY01 > JAHEFU01. Next base: position 49,513 of record JAGRNT010000021.1, read on the forward strand.
GTTGCCACGCAGCTTCTTGTAGTCGTCGAGGATGTCCAGCACCTGCATCTTGCCGACGATGTAGCTCATCGGCTGCGTCGGTGACTGGCAGTAACGGCGCACCTCGGCCTCGGCATTCACCCGTTCCAGACGGGCTTTGTGGACGAGGAAGCGGATGCCCTTCTCGAAGTCCCATTCCCCGCGGTGCAGATGCACGTCGAGGATCACGCGGCAGGCGCGCCAGAGCTGGTCCTTCAGCTGCAGCAGGCGGCTGCGCAGGTCATCATAGAATCCCTGCTGCCACATCATCTCCTCGCAGTACAGGGCCCAGCCCTCCACGAACACGCTCGTGGAGAGCAGCACGCGCAGCGGGCGGTGCCTGAGCTGGTTGGCCAGCGTCATCTGCAGGTGGTGGCCCGGATAGGCCTCATGCAGCGCGGTGACGACGATGCCATGCGTGGCATGGCCGCGCAGCTGCTCCTCCATCTCCTCGATGCTCTTGTCCTTGTCAACGGGGGTCACCCAGAAGATTCCGCGCTGCTCCCCGTCATAGGGAGCGGGCGGCACGTAGGCGGCGTATGGGATCACAGGCCGGGCGAAGTCCGGCGTGGGCACCACGTCGATCTTCTCACCCTCAGGGATGTCAACGAGCCGGTTCTCGATCACGAAGCGCTTGGCGCGCTTCATCTCGTCGGCGTAGTACTGCACGAGCTCACTGTTCGTCGGATGCTGCAGCTTGAGCCGGTCGATCAGTTCCTCCCAGCTCAGCTCACTGCTCACGCGGCGCGCGGTGTCCTCCAGCTCCTTGATGGTGCGGCGGTACTCACGGCGTCCCAGGTCCAGCAGTTCCTCGGAATCCATCTCGAGCTGGTGTTCACGCTTGAGGATCAGGTTGAACAGGTCCTCGCCGATTGCGAATTCATTCGTGGAGAGGGGGAGCATCTCCTCCTCGATCCACTTCAGGTAGTCATTGACGGCGTCCTCGGCGATCTGCGTGGCCACGCGCATGTTCTGGCGCGTGCTGGCTTCCTTGACGCGCTTGGCGAACTTGGCAACGGTGTCCTTGAAGAAGTTGATCGCCCCGCCGCCGGCCATGATCGCCGTCTCGCAGTTGATGCGTGTCGGGCGGCTGACCAGCTTCTTGGCCTGGCCCAGCAGCTTGGGGATCCCCAGCAGGCGCTCGGTCATCTTCTGCGCGGCTTCCTCGGCGTCACCACAGTCACGCACGGTGATCGCGTAGCAGGAGTAGACGGCATCATCCAGGTACAGGCCGGGATCGCGGTCCTCGCGGGCCCAGTTCTTGTCCTTCTGCATCTGGATGTAGAGGGTGTCCACCATCAGCTGGCGCTCGATCTTGCTGTCGGCGTCCAGCTCACGCACGGGAATCGCCTTGAAGGAGTCGTGGAATTCCTTGATCTTCTCGCGGCGCATCTCGATCGCCCGCGGTGCATAATTGGTGAGCTTGCTGTCGTAGTCATGGATACCCATGTACGTGGCAAAACCCGGATACTGGCGCATCAGCCAGTCGAAGTACTTATGGGACAGTTTGTCGAAGGCCTGCTGGCCAGCGCTGGATTTAGCGGAGCCGGAACCCGCGGCAGGAGTGGACAAGGAACACCTCGATAAATAATCGTCGTTAACCGAACATTTATTATATCACATTTGTCTGAAATCTGTCAAGAATAGACAGAAGAACCCGCATGTGCAAAGGGCTCAGAGTGAATACCGGCTGAATTGCATGATTATTTGATAAGCCACATATTCGCAATTATCACGAGTGTTTTTAGTCAAGCAGGATTGCATCCGGTCCTTCATATCCTGCCCGGAACGGATGGTCCTGTGATATCTTGGAAGTGGCAGAAACGGAGTGGACCCGTCCTGCCCACCTTGAAATCTGATGCAATCTGGCGGGGGATTCATCCAGCCGGGCATTGTCGGGAGAAACCGATGACCTTTCTGCGCGCCTTGTGCTGCGGCCTGCTGGCCGCCTGCCTGCTCAGCTTCCTGCCCACCTCACGGGCAGAGGCGATCAATCCAAAGGTCGGTGCCCGCAAGGCCCTGTCCTCGATCGTGCAGGTCGTGGTCGACACCCGCTTCGGCACCACCCGCCGCGTGACCGGCTACCGCTTCAGCCGCGGCTACGTGATGGTGCCCTTTCATGCCATTGCCGATGCCGAGCGCATCCGCATCATGCATGCCGACTTCGGCGTGGTGGAGATGACGCGCTTCGAAACCCTGGCCAGGGACATGAACACCGCGGTGATCTACTCCGATGCCCTTTACGGCGTTGAATATGAAAGCCTCGTCTACGCTGACACCAAGGGACTGTCTCCCGACACACCGATCTCGATCTTCGCCCATGCATCCTATCTCGAGCAGGCTGTCTCCGACGGAATGGTGCTCGATGTGAACTTCCCGCGGATCTTCGAGCAGAACTGGTTCACCGCCGAGATCCGCCAGGAGTACAGTTACATCCACTTCAGCGGCTACGTTGATCCGGGCAGTGCCGGCGGGATCCTCGTCGATGAGAACTTCGAGCTGCTCGGGATGATCATCGGCAGTGACGGCAGGGGTGGGGGCTATGCCCTGCGCGCGGAGGACATGCGTGAGCTGCAGATCAGCTCCGGCATCTACAAGTGGGAGGAGATCTTCACGAAAGCTACCAGCGATGCCGAGGGCTTCGACCTCGTGTTCGGCCCGGCTCCGCAGCGCATGGACATCCAGAGCCCGGTGGATGGCGGCTTCCTGATGTGGTTCGCCCCCAGTTACGCCCCGGCCTATGAGGACGAGGTCTTCACCGGCGAGATTCTCGACAAGATAAATGGCAACCGCTTCCACAACGCGGAGATCACGATCGACGGCGTGCCGCTCAGGCAGTACAGCGCATCTCGGCTCTACTTCTGGGATGCCGATGACAACCCCTGGGAGATGCACGACTCGGGCACGGTCTACGTGCACTTCGATGCCGACAGCCTGTTCCGCAAGCGGGTCTACCGTGACAAGGAGACCGAGGAGCGGATCATGAGCAAGCACATCATGTGCATGCCGTTGCCGCGCGGCGAGCATCGCGTGATCTACGAGAACCGCATGGCGAATCTCAATGACAGCGGCGTGAAGCGCATGAACTTCGAACTGGGGCTGGGCAGCGTGCAGAGCCTCGACATCCAGGGCCTGAGCCTCGTGTCGATGAGCTACATTGACAACCCCGCCGCCGCCGTCAGCCAGAGCGCCGGGCTGCGCTATGAGCTGCAGCGCCGCCCGCTCAGTGATAACGACATCGCGATCGCGCTGCGCGGCCTGCGTTTCAGGCTCGAGCCCTGATCAGCGCGTTGCATTGACGTAGGGCAGGGCATCATGCCGCGCCCCGTGGCAGGTCACCGTGCAGTTCGCTCCCCGCCCGTCCGGGATGTACTGCAGCAGCTCACCGGTCAGCAGGCTCTCACGGATCAGCGCATGCTCATTCGCTGCATGCGGATCATGGCATTCGATGCAACCGATTCCCTGGCGCTGCACGTGCAGGCTGTGGTAGTTCTCCGTGTTGAGCGTCACGAAGCCCTCGTCGAGTTCCGTGAACAGATCGAAGCCGCTGTGGCAGTCCATGCACAGTGCATTGCTGCGCTGGTAGCTGTAGTAGCCGCCGCGCAGGTCGCGCTGGCTCGCTGTCAGCAACGGGTCCGGCAGCAGCGCGCGCAGCGGGGCATGCGGCGGATGGCAGTCGATGCAGCGTGTCAGTCCCGCCCCCATGTGCCGGCTGAGCAGGCCCTCATGCTTCGCCATCGCCGGATGGCATTCGTAGCAGCCCTCCACGCGGTAGTCACCCTCCGGCACCGGCGGTGGATGCTGTGCATCATGCGGCACCGCCGGATGGCAGCTGGCGCAGCCGATGTGCTCACCCACACTGCGCACGGGGTGGCTCCAGTCACCGGCGAAGAAGGCCGGGATCCCGCGCTCATGGCAGCTTTCGCAGCTGGCGCTGGGGCTCAGTTCATTCGGACGCGGACGCAGTGGAGCAAGTGCCGGAAGCCCGCTGGCAATCTCAGCATGGCAGCTCAGGCAGTCGGCCCAGTCCGTCTGATCAGGCGCTTCCTGGCTGAATGCCTCACCCAGCAGCAGGCAGACCAGCAGGCAGGCGGCTGCAATGAACGGGCGCACCGTACTCAGCGGCTGGCCAGCAGGCGGCGCGGTACCGCCGCGAGCCGCAGGTAGAGGAAACGCGAGCAGGCATCGGCGATCCCGTCACCGGCCGCGTTGCCGGCATTGCTGCGTGTGGGTGCGCGGCTCAGCAGGGCATCCGCCGGAGTGGCCTGGGGCATGAAGCCCTGCACATCCGCTGCGTTGTCAGCTTCTTCGGTGTTGCCGCTCTCCATAGCGTGATCCGCATTGTCAACGAGCGCGTTGTCCAGGCCCTCGATGTCATTGATCACGCTGTCCTCGGGCAGGCCCTGGGCGGAGGATACGGGACGCACCATCAGGTCGGCACGGGCCTCCAGATGCGGCTCGGGGTCCGGGAAGACCGGGATCTCGATGCCGTTGTCAGAATCATCGCCCTCAGAGGCGGGGCTGGCTGACTGGTCCGCCAGGGCGATCTCCACGGCGGGTGCCGCGCTGCCGGCCGGCAGGTTGTCGGCCGCGGTGTCCTGGGTGGCCGATGCCGCCATCCGCCCGGAATGCTCCGCCGGAGCACTCTCACCGCGCAGGCCCTGCTCCAGACCGCCACGGTCGTACTGCTCGGGGTAGGAGAGCGCCATCAGCGGCGGCTCCTCCACATCCTGCGGGTTCCAGGCCAGGCGGGCCGCGGCCTCCTCACGCTGATTGTCAACGAGCGCCTGGGCCGGCGGCTGCTCTCCCTCTGCGGGCTGGGGCTGGCCATTGGTGCAGGTCGTGCAGCTGCCGCAGTGGCAGGGGTCCTTGATGTTGCGCCAGTTGATTCCGGCGAACAGCCCGCTTCCCGAGCTGTCCTGTTCGCTGTCATTGAAGGTCGACCAGCCGAGCTGGGCATTCCACTCCCGCGACATCTGGTAGCGCACGCCCAGATCGAAGCGCGAGATGCGGCTGGCATTGAACTGCGGCTGGCGGAAGTTGTAGATGTCGATCAGTCCGTTGGCCATCAGCACCAGCGGGCGCTCGCCGCCCTGCAGGAGGTAGTCCAGTCCGGCGCCGACGCGGTTCTTGCTGCCGCTCGAGTTGTCACCCGTCAGACGGTTGGTGCTGAAGTAGGTATGTCCGCGCATCTCCTCAGTGAGGTCCGTGGAGTAGGAGAGGAAGGCCCCCAGCTCCGTTTCCTGCTCGCCGATCCCGCTGCGGTCGAGGTCGTAGATGTTGCCCTCGAAGCCGATCATGAAAGCGCTGCCCGGAGTCCAGGCCGGGTTGTTGTCAGGTCCGGCCGGCTTGGCCGGCTCATTGAGCAGGTTCATCTCGAGGCGCAGGCCGTAGCTCTTGGCGCTGTCGAGATCGCTGAAGACGGGATTGGTCAGGCCGATCCCGCCGGAGAGGTCATGGTTGTTGAAGTGGAAGCTGGCATGCAGCTTCTCGCTGAACTGGTAGCCGAAGCGCAGGAGCTGGTGCGCGCTGCGTTCAGAGGTGACCGGGCCCTCGGTGTTGACATTCAGCAGCCCGAAACTGATGTTGGCGGTGTTCTCAGGGTCCGGGACGGCGTCCGGGATCTGGTTGTCAAAGCGGTCCGGTGCCGCAGTAGCGGCGCCGACGCAGGTCAGCGAGATCATGGCTGCCGCCAGCAGCCGGATGCCCCAGAGTCTCATTAGCGATGCCTTTCCTCACGGCCGGAAGCCGCAGACCGATTATACATTCCGCAGGCCCGCGGAATGCTACATCGCTAACTTCGAACCCCACCACAGCAGAAGCATCACGATCGTGTCATACAGCCCATGCCCGAGGATGATCGCGCGCAGGCTGCCGAAGCGCATGTAGTGGAAGCCGAACACCAGCCCGATCAGCGCCGTGCCGATCACGCCGTTAACGCCCTGGTAGTAATGGCCCATCCCGAACAGAGCGCTCATCGCCACCAGTGAAATGAACTGCGCATGGCGTGCCGGCCACATCTTCCAGAGCCGCGTGAGGATGAAGGCCCGCGTGAATTCCTCGGTCAGTCCGGCCTGCAGCCAGGCGACCGGTCCGGCCCAGACAAACAGGGCCAGCGGGCTGGAGTGCAGATTATCCGCCAGCAGGGTGTTGAAGCCGCCCTCCTGCGTGGCCTGCACGCCCGTGGCAATCCCCACAGCAATCTGCGCCAGCAGCAGCAGGGCACTCATGTTCACGGCGTGCAGCAGGTCAACTCCGAAGCTCGTGCGTCCCGGATTGAGGCTCCCGATCTCCTCACGGCAGATGAAGCGCAACAGCGCCCAGGTCAGGCCGCAGAACACGGCAGTGATCAGCAGGGCCTGCAGCAGGGTATCCGTCAGGCCCGGCAGCTCGGTCAGGCCCTCGCGCTGAATTGCGATCCCGGAGAGGATCGCCATGCCGTAATAGGGGATGATCACGATCAGCGCACACAGCAGGCCGATCCAGGCGGGGACGGGGCTGCGCTCAGGGATGGCGGGAGCTGCCATTGCACCGAGTATATGGCATGCCCGCCACTACAATTGATGCGTGGCCCTCCCCAGCTGGATCTACACAGTACGAAACCTGCCGGCGCACCTCGTGGTGTACCTGATGATCTTCGTCGCCCGGGTCATGCCGCAGCGCGCGGCGATCGCCTTCGGCGGCAACCTCGGCGTGCTCCTCTGGTACATCTTCCCGCGCTGGCGCAAGACGAGCATGCGCAATGTCGAGCTGTTCTTCGGGGAGCAAAAGAGCCGCAGCGAAGCCTGGCGCATCGGCCGCGATGCCGCCTGGAACATCGGCTGCCACGTGATGGAATTCATCATGTTCGGCTGCAAGTCGAAGGAAACCGTGCTTGCGATGATCGAGGAAGTGGAGGGCCTGGAGGCCTTCCGCGAGGCGGCGGACAGGGGTGAGGGCGTGATCGCAATCGGCATGCACTATGGCAACTGGGAGGTCGTGGCCGCCTGGATCACCTGCAATGTGCGCGTGATGCATGCCGTCGGCAAGAAGCAGAGCGATCCCTTCTTCACGAACATCGCCTTCCCCTGGCGCGCCAAATTCGGCGTGCAGAACATCTATGCCGGCAAGCAGGCCAACAGCGCGATCCTCAAGGCCCTGCGTGACGGCGACATCCTCGGCCTGGTGGCCGACATCAACGGCGGCACCACCGGTGTGTTCGTGCCCTTCTGCGGAATCCCGGCCAGCACCGTACCCGGCCCCGGCGTGCTCGCGGTGCGCAGCGGAGCGCCGATGTTCCTCGTTTTCAGCCGCCGCATCGCGCCGGGACGGCACAAGCTGCACATCCGCCAGGTGGATCTCAGCGGTATCGCAGAGGATCGCGCCCAGGCCCAGCTTGACGTGCTGCAGCGCGTGAATGATGCCTATGAGCTGGCCATCAGCCAGGATCCCACCCAGTGGCTCTGGGGCCACAAGCGCTGGAAGACCCGTCCCGAGGGTGAACCCTGGCTTTACTGAGCCGGCATAATCCTCCGCCACCCGCATGGCCGCTCAATCTCAACTCCTTGTCAGTTATCTGTCCTGAATTGTTAAATCTTGCATATTCGTTAAGGGCAGGTTAAACTCTGCGAACCCAGGGCCATCACACGAGTCTGACTGCCCATGGGACCGCCCCCGGGCGGCAATACGTGGAGGTGGAAACGATGCGCAATGCTCTACTGACCCTGGCCCTGCTTGTGGCCAGCCTCAGCCTGGCTTCCTGTGGTGGCGGCGGTGCCGCTGATTCCGGCCTGCCCCAGCAGCAGTCCACCACGCTCAGCGGACACCTGAGCATCGACAGCGGCGTGCGTGGCACGAGTGCCCTGAGCGGCCTGAACGGCCGCCTGAGCGTGATTGACGCGGGCAGCGGTGAGCTGCAGGCCACGACCATGACCAACGGCGGCAACTTCAACTTCAGCAACCTGCAGGAAGGTGAGAACCTGCTCAAGCTGGAATTCACGAGTGACTTCCTGCTTGGCCAGGACGGCGGCAATGAGCTCGAGCTGCTGGTACCGGTCACGGTGGTCGGCGGCCAGGGCAATACCTTCGACGGCAGCGTGAGCTTCCCGGATCTCAACGATGACGGCAGCCCCGACGCCGTGCAGATCGACTCCGATGTCAACGGCGAGCCCGACACCCGCCTGATCGAGCCCGGCGATGGCAGCGTGCGCATCGATGACGACGGCGACGGCCACTGCATGGATGAGCCGAAGCTGCGCGATCTCGATGGCGACGGCCTGCCCGAGGATGCGCATGGCCGTGACCACAGCCTGCGTGGCGGAATCATCAAGGGCCCCATCGAGAGCATCAGCGAGACTGAGCTCGTGGTGAACGGCATCCTCTTCAACATCACGGATGCCACGCACTTCAAGGACCACGGCAACCGCAACCCCGACATGGAGCTGTTCAAGGAAGGCACGAACGTGCATGTGCGTGCACTCTGGAACGGTGAGGAGTGGACGGCTCTGCAGGTCAAGACCACCGGCGTGCGTGATGATGACAACAAGGGCAAGGGTAAGGACAAGGACCGGGACGACGACGATGATGATGACGACTCCGGCGACGATGACTCGGGTGATGACGATTCCGGGAACGACGGCGGCGGAGATGACGGTACGGATGACCAGGGATCGGGCGACGCCTGAGCCCTGTGCGACGGGCTTGCCGGTAAATTAAATTCCGCTTAAATCAGCGGGAACAAAAGTTACCTGCGGGGGTCTCATATGTCGTGGTTGCCGGAGCTCGCAGACGGTGGCCACAACTGAGATGATCCCGTCAGACTCAGGACTTCCGGGAGTATGGACCCGGGAGGCCGCAGGAAGGGCGGCAGCGATGCCCCCGCCTGTCTGACTTGTAAGCCAAGGACCCCGGCGACTTTTCCGACGTGAGGGCGGGAAAGGGCCGGGGTTCTGCTTTTTCTGGGGGAGTGTCGGTCTCAGACCGACAAGGCCTTGTGGCTCTTGAGAGCACCACCGGAGCTGCGCAGGCTCACTGCCAGCTAGTCAGCCAGTTGCCAGATGCGGGCGGTATGGTCGGCGCAGCCAGCCGCCAGGAAACGCCCATCCGGACTGATCGCCACAGAGGTGATGATGTCCTTGCATGAATCAAGGCTGTGCTTCTCCACAAGATCGGGCACGCTCCAGATCCGCACCGTATGGTCCATGCTTCCCGTTGCAAGGTAATTCCCATCCGGGGTGAAACAGGCACTGCCTACGACATTGCGATGCTCTAGCTTATGTGGCTCGCTCTGGCCTTTTGAGATCGGCCACATATTGATGCTCCGTTCCTTGCTCACCAGCACGGCCCACTGCGAATCGGGACTGATTGCCATTCCGAAGATGACGTCAGTTGCACCACCGTAGGTCTTCAGCTTTTCTCCCGTCATCGGGTCCCACAGGTACCCACGCTTGTCATCTCCTGCCGTCACGGCATGCTTGCCATCCGGAGTGAACATGCCAGTGTAGACCTGGTCCTTATGCGCATCCAGCTGCTGGAGCAGGCTGCCATCGCCAACGTTCCAGACCCGGCCGATCTTGTCCAGCCCGCCACTGAGCAGCAGCTTGCCGTCTGACGAGAAATCCACGAAGGTCACTCCATACTGGTTGCCGGACAGGGTCTGCCGGCATCGGCCGCTGGTCACTTCCCACAGCCGGATGTCACTGTCAGCGCTGGCCGTTGCCAGCAGGCTTCCATCAGGGGAGAAGTCCACCCAGCGCACGTTGTCCCCGTGTGCCTTCAGTTCGTGCAGCTGCTCACCACTGGCCATGTCCCAGATACGGGCAGTGTCATCCTTGCTGCCACTGGCCAGGTACCGGCCATGCGGCGAAATGGAAATGTTCCAGATGAACTCGGAATGTCCCGTGAGAACGTGTAGTTCCTCTCCTGTTTCAACGCTCCAGAGCCGGATGGTCTGGTCGCGGCTGCACATCGTTGCCAGCGTGCCGGAGTCCGGCGTGAAGGCCACAAGGTCCACCCACTCGGAATGTCCCGCAAGCGTATGCAGTTCCCGCGGATCAAGTTCCTCGCGCACGACGACTTCTGGTTTCGGGATCGGCACTGGTGCAGAAGCCTGCTGCTTGTCTTCAGCTGCCTTGTTGCAGGAAGCCAGCAACACTGCCAGTGACAGCAACGCATGAGTAAATAACCGTTTACTGCTCATTCGTACATTATAGGAACAGGACCCGTCTGCAACTCTTTGCGCCTTGTGCGTGAGCCAGGGTACTACTTTCCCGGTCCTTGAATGGTCTGGGTTGATTGTTCCTTAGTAATCTTAGTGGGATATGTGAATCTGGCAGTGAGTACATTAAGCCTTATATATCATTATGATGAATAAATAGTACTGATCAATATGCGAACAGCAATCCCACGGTTCCTTTCCGCCGATAGTACTTGGGACGCCCGGTACACGAAATGGTTACATAAGCTGTAGATGAAAGCCGCAGCTGACCTCAATCTCTTGCAATCTGGAAGCTTGGCTTCGAATTCCCGGGTTTTCCTGGACGTTCTTTCCAGAAGTCTACAAATATTGGAATACCTGATTGACAAAGGTAATAACACCGTATACTTGATATATCATCAAAAGCTATATCAGCAGTACTTGCAAATTTAACGGAACTTAAATAATTCGCGCTTGTCTCAAGGATTGTTGGAAATGCACCGGTCAGGGCGACCGGCTACTGACAGGGAATGAATGGATTCAGGCTGGGCTTGCCCAGGCTTCCGTGTGCCCACGGTGCACCAACGAGGACAACATCTGGAGGTTCCTCATGGAAACAGGCAAATGTACCCGGCTGACAATCACCATCACCGCACTGGGCATCTGTGCGGCTGCACTTGCATCCTGCGGAGGAGGCGGTGCATCCGGCTCACTTGACGATCCCGGGCTGCAGCGCGGCAGTGCTTCACTGGACGGCCGGATTGAGACCGGCGCGGACATCATGGCTGGCGGTTCCCCAGGAGGGGTGAGCGTGCAGCGGGCAGCAGTGGTGCTCTATCAGTCCGGCAATGGCAACGTGGTTGCCAGCGGCAATGTCGCAGCGGATGGCAGCTTCAGCTTCAGCGGTCTCGAACCGGGAAGCTATGAACTGAAGCAGCAGCTGGCCAGCAACATCGATTTCGATTCCGATGGCAGTGCCGAGATGGTGCAGTTCAGTTCAGCAGTGCAGCTCAGCAGCGGCGGCAACCTGCTCGTAAGCAGCCTCAGTGGATTCGACATGGATGCTGATGGCAAGCTGGAGGGCATTGATGTAAACAGCCGCCTCAGTGCGGAAGGCAGCCTGCGCAGCGAGGTCAACCAGCGCCTGCTTCTCAGCGAAGGCAGCATCGTTGTCGATGTCGATGGCGATGGCAGCCTGGACGATGAGCTGATCCGCGCGGACGTCGATGGTGACGGACAGGTGGATGGCTCCATCAACATTTCGGCAGGCGACAGCCGGATTGACGTGAGCGGCGCGATCGATGGCCTTACGTCAGACACCATCACCATCGATGGCCGCCGCTTCGCGATTGACGGCGAGACGATGGTGTTCAGTGATGCCGGCATGGCAATCGACACTTCAGCGATCGATGCATCGGGCTTTGCCCGTGTGCAGGCGGAATGGGACGGCAGTGCCTGGCATGCGGAAGTGATCGTGGCTGCCAGTGCCGCAGTATCCGTGGACCCGGCTGAGCCTGAGGCAGTGGATCTCGAGCCAATTGATATTGAGGAGCTGCTGCAGGACGTGCTGGTGATCAGCAACCACAGCGGTGAGATCGAGGCAGCCGGCAGCGGCTTCGTCAGGATTGAAGGCAAGCGCTTCCTGATTGATGCAGGCACGGAAATCCACGTGGACGGTGAAGGCGTGGACAGCATTGATGCTGCAATGGTCGGCGAAATGGCAATGCTCAGCGCCCGCCAGGAGGGCAGCGCCAGCATCGCCATATCGATTGAAGTCTGGACCGAGCAGATGCCTGCGGATCCGCTGGTTGAGGACTCAGTGATGATGGTGGTCGAGTTCAGTGGGCAGCTGCAGGCCAAGTCTGAAGGCAGCATCACCCTTGATGGCCGAAAGGTCATAGTCAATTCCGCCACCCAGTTCAGTGCTTCCGGCAGCCTGCTGGCCGGCCTCTCGGCACTGGGTATCGGTGACGAACTCAAGGTGGAGGCAATCGGCAGCGGTGAAAACTGGACCGCCATCAGCGTCGAGGTACTTGATGCAGGACTGCCTGGCGACCTGTTCTGATATAGCCAATCCAATCCAAGTGCTGATGGGATAAGCCATCTCCCATCTCCCACTACCAACACGGCATGCGGGCCCCATCACCTGCATGCCACTTTTCTATGGATGCGGGTCAGGATGATCGGCTTTGTAGGCCAGGCTGCCATTTGGGCAATTGCCCGCCACGACATGGTGTGACCGGTCGCATTGGTGTGTCGGTCTAAGAGCATCAGGGCCATGTTGGTCTTGGAGCTACACATTCTCTCCAAGATCGACACCTACTGGTTCTCGCCAAAAATGGAAGCATTGGTACCCCTACTGTGAATCGCTTCTTGCTAAGATTCCTGCATGAAGGGGAATAAGAACAACATGGGACGTAAGTGTTTGGTGAGATTCACGCTGCTGCTTTGCCTTGTGTTTTCAGCTTGTGGTTCCGGCAGCTCATTGGCTTACAGGGAGACAAGCGGGACCGTCTGGCTGGTTGAGGACCTCGTATTCAACAGGACACTGCTGCAAAGCATTGCCGATCAGGATCGTTTGACAGCCCAGCAGGACGCGGAAGAATATCCATTCAATCCTGATATATTCCTCGACAGCATCATGCAGACCAGCAGCTTCCAGGTTGCCACTTTCCCCTACATTGAGCAGTACAGCACCAAGCCCTTCGATGGCTACCAGTACGACAACACTGTAAAGAGAGGATCTGCCACCGGGATCATGCATATCCCGGCCCCGCCAGTGGATTTCAAGGTTCAATGCATGCCGTACTACGTGCATTACCCGCTCGAACTGGATCCGCTTACCGGAATCGCAGAGCATGATTCGCGCATCCCGGTTGACGAAAGTGAGGACATCACCGCTTCGGATTATGAATTCAGGTTCACGCAGAAAGCTGAACACTGGGAAATTCAGGACCTGGAAGTGATCATCCGGGTTGACCGGGTCCAGCTTGAAGCCGCAATGCAGCAGTTGTTTGCCATTCCGCTGCTTCCGCAGTTCAAGGATGGCAACCCGCAAGGTTTTTCCAATCTAGTGGAACTGGAACAGCGGCTGCCGGTGGCTGCGCATTTTGGCTACACTGCGACAGTTGATGGCATCGAATATTCGGATGAAGTCCGTCGGGTCTATAACCTCGGAATCTCACCGCATTGATAAACGGAGTGTCGGTCTGAGAGCAACAGGGCCTTGTAGTTCTTAGAGCTATACTCCAGACTCCAACCTCCCAACTCCAACCTTCCTACAGATTCCTTCTATACTCCCCGCCGACCTCGAACAGGGCATTCGTGATCTGGCCGAGTGAGCAATACTGCACGCAGTCCAGCAGTTCCGCGAACACATTGCCATTCTCAAGCGCGACCCGGCGCAGCTTCTCCAGCGCGGCCGGGGCCTTGTCGGCGTAGTGTTCATGGAAGCCCGCCAGGCGCGAGAGGCACTGCTGCTTCTCCTCGGTGCTGGCGCGGCTCAGCTCCACATCCTGCTCGCTGGCGTAGTCCTTGCTGTTGTCAATGAAGGTGTTCACGCCGACGATCGGCAGCGAGCCGTCATGCTTCATGCGCTCATACTTCAGGCTGTCATCCTGGATCTCGCCGCGCTGGTACTGGCGCTCCATCGCCCCGAGCACGCCGCCGCGCTCCGAAATGCGGTCGAACTCCTTCAGCACCTCGGCTTCCACGAGATCAGTCAGCTCCTCCACGAGGAAGCTGCCCTGGGTGCTGTTCTCACAGAACACCTTGCCGAACTCACGGTTGATGATCAGCTGGATCGCCATCGCGCGGCGCACGCTTTCGCGCGTCGGGGTGGTGATCGCCTCGTCGAAGGCGTTGGTATGCAGGCTCTGGGCGTTGTCATAGATCGCGAGCAAGGCCTGCAGGGTGGTGCGGATGTCGTTGAACTCCATCTCCATCGCATGCAGGCTGCGCCCGCTGGTCTGGATGTGATACTTCAGCATCTGGCTGCGGGCATCCGCGCCGTACTTGTCACGCATCGCCGTGGACCAGATCCTTCTGGCAACCCGGCCGATTACCGTATACTCCGGGTCCATGCCGTTCGAGAAGAAGAAGCTCAGGTTCGGCGCGAACTCGTTGATGTCCATCCCGCGCGCCAGGTAGTACTCCACGTAGGTGAAGCCGTTG
>JAGRNT010000022.1:0-19746 GCA_020440605.1 bacterium
TGCCACCGAGGCGATCGCGCACTGGGCCCAGGGCACGCTGTACGGCGGTTCCCCGGCCTACCTGGCCTGGGCGATGTTCCCCGGTCACAAGAGCGTGAAGTACGATGGCGGTGGTGCTGCAGTCGGTTACTACACCGAAGGCGGCATCCTCTGGGAGGAGTTCATCGAGGACCACGACATCGAGGCCGGCCGTGACCTGTGGGGTTACCTGCGCAGCGATTACTCCTTTACCACCCCCGGTGAGGGCCGTACCGTGGACTTCGACTACGGCACCGTGCTTGGCTTCAACGGCGACATGAACCGCAACGGCGTGTTCGGCGAAGCCGCTGACAAGTTCCCGGTCCGTGTCCGCTTCTTCACCGACGTGGACGCCTACGACGATTACTTCGATGACCTGAACGGTTACCCGAACTTCTGGCCCGATGGCGACACCTTCATCGAGGGTGGCTGCTACATGGTCGACGAAGGTGACCCGAACTACCCCGTCAGCATCTTCGATGATGAGGACGAGGAAGACCCGACTGACACCGTCGCCGGTGCCGGTCCCTACGATGTCGACCTGTTCTTCGAGATCGCCTTCGGCGTGGGTCCCTACGACGTGGATCTCGACTGGAACTACAACTTCGTGACCTTCGGTGCGAGTGGCAACACCCAGCCCGTCGGTACCTACCCGGCCGCCGGCAAGTGGGGCGAGACCGTTTCCGTTGATCCGACCCCCGCGGGCGGCGACGGCAACTACACCTTCGCCCTGATGGTGACGGATGCCAACACCGACACCGACAGCTTCTTCTGGCCTGACCAGGTGCCGCTGTTCCCGGCCTTCTACTTCGGCGACAACATGTCGGCTTACGCCAACACGAACGACGCCCTGGCCGCTGGCTGGACCCGCAGCAACGTCAACGCCACCCAGTGGTTCATCGCTCCGCAGTGGGACGGTTACTCCGGTCCGTTCAACAACATCTTCTCCAGCCCGGCCGTCATCGGCGAGTGGGGTGGTCAGATGTGGCACTGCAGCGACGGCACGGGTCTGGAGTACCAGAACAACGCCCAGGCCGGCCTGCGTAGCCCCGGTTTCAACGTCAGCAGTGGTACCCCGTGGCTGCACTACCGTGTCTGCCTCGACATGGAGGATCAGACCTGGGAGCACTTCTATCACGGTGCCTCCAACGGTGCTGCCGCGAGTGCGACCCAGACGACCTGGAGCAACGGCTTCCAGGAGATCGGTCACACCATCGACGGTTTCGGCGTGAACTCCAGCACTCAGCAGCACTGGCAGCTGGGTGGAGCTCCCTCCGGCACGACCTATGTCCACTTCCGCTTCACTGCTGATTCCTCAATCAACTGGTGGAGTGGTTCTCACCTGGACGGCATCTACGTCACCGACGGCAACTTCCCGCCGGTCGGTAGCTAAGCTGCCCCGAGCCTGATCGACTGAATCGATTGCCCCCGGGGCCTGTCCCCGGGGGCTTTTTCATGAATAAATGAAATAGAAAGGCCGTCTGAACAACATGCCCCCGATCCACCCCGCGATCCGTCTCCTCATATCCGCCATCCTGCTGGGCCTGCTGGCTGGCTGTCCCGCTGAACGGAGTGCCGACACCGCAGAAGGCACTGCCTCCACCACTTCCTCTGTTCCTCCGGACGGGAGCGACGAAAGCGCGGACAGCGGACGGAATGCGGCTGCTGCGTCTGACGGGGACACGGTCCCGGATCAGCAGATGACCTGGCGGGCCTACATTGACCCCCAAATGAGCATCGAGGAAATCGAAGCCCTGAGTGAGGATGAGGCTCGTGCCAAGCTCGAGGAGCTTGACGTGCCGTTCGAGGCGGAGAATTTCCATGAGGCGATTGAGATGGACCCGCTGGAGCTCTGCGCCCTGTTCCTGCAGGCCGGCATGCCCGTCGATACCCCCAACCTGGCAGGCGTTTCGCCACTGCAGGCCGCAGCCTACAAGCAGAAGCTGCAGCATATGCAGCTCTTCATTGAGCATGGCGCGGATGTGAACTATGAGGATCCGCGCTTCCGCGCCACGCCTGTGGACTTCGCTGTGGGAGGCGGGAATGTGGAAGTACTCCAGCTGCTGCTGGACAATGGTGCCGATCCGGCCGGAGGCAGCCAGTCGCGGCCGATCCTGCTGGATGCAATCGAATCCGGCAGCCCTGAGATGTTCGAGTTCGTCTACGAGCGCTTCCCGGACCTTGATGTGGCTGACCGCTCCGGCCAGGGCACATTGATGAATGCCTGTCTGGCGGGTCATCTGGAAATCGTCCGACGACTCGTGGAGCTCGGTGTGGATGTCAACCAGACGGAGCCGATGGGTGGCATGCCCGTGGGGGCTGCGGCCTTCCGGGGCAAATGGGATATCGTCGATTTCCTGGTACAGCATGGAGCCGATCCGCTGGCCAGCTACAGAGGCAACCGCAATCTGCTGTTTGAGTTCGGGATGTATCCGGATTATCCGCATGAAATGGTGGTGGATCTGGTGGAACGCGGTCTGGACATAAACCAGATAGAGGAGCGCTCCGGCCAGACACCGCTGATCAGCGCTGCTTCCAACGGCAATACCCGCCTGGTTGAATTCCTGCTGGAGCAGGGAGCGGATCCCGCGCCTGTGGACGTCAATGGGTTCACCGCCTGTGACTATGCGGTCTACACCCAGAATGGCGACATGGTGATGGCATTCTCACGCTTCGGGATCACATCCGACAGGCAGTTCCCCCAGCAGTAATCCCTGCGGCTGCTGTGTTAGAATGCACTTGGCTGAAATCTGAGCATGCAGGATCTCCTGCCACCTGAATAGAAATCTCCTGGACCGGATCCCTGCGATCCGGCGGGCCCGAGAGGAATCTATGACACGCAAGCTGTTTCTTCCCGCGCTGTTGATCGCATTGTTCAGCAGTTCATGCCGGCAGGCCACCCAGGCACCACACAGTGCAGGCAGCACGTCCGCGGGGCACGAGACGCAGGACGTCGCAGGCGCCCTGTATGCGCGGTATCCCGAGAGTGATGCCGGACTTGAAAGCCGGGAACTGGCGGCAGGCATCAGCGGGAGCGGCTTCACGAAGCTGGAAGGGGATGCGACGGGAATCAGCTTCAGCGGCGTGGCCACCAGCCGTGAGCTGCTGCTGGACGACGTGGGCTCCCAGGCCGGACTGGCCGCGGCGGACTATGACGGGGATGGCGACATCGACCTCTACCTCTGCGGGGTCGAGAATGACAACCTGCTTTACCGCAATGACGGCGGCTGGAGGTTCACCGACGTCACCGATCAGGCCAGCCCGGAGCTGCGCATCAGCGGTGAGCTGGCGGGAAGCGCGGTGTTCACGGACATCAACGCTGACGGCTGGCTGGACCTCTATGTGGCGGTGCGCGGGGGACGCAACCGGCTGTTCATCAACGGCGGGGACGGCAGCTTCGCGGAGCAGGCGTCCGAGTTCGGGCTGGACAGCGAGCGCAGCACGATCGTCAGTGCGGTCTTCGATTTTGACAATGACGGCGACCTCGACATCTACAACGCCAACAACCGCAAGGGCCGCAACGAGGACGGGATGGTCGAGGAGGAGCGTGGCAACAGGCGCTACTTCGGTTTCTTCTTCAATCCCGAGACCGGGGAACGGGTGCTTGATGACGAGTCCAGCCAGACCCACTACATGGACAACTCCGGCAAGATCCGGCTGAAGCCCGACAGCGATGAATTCCTCATCAACGACGGCAATGGTGGCTATGTCAACCAGGCTTCAGACATCGGGATCGTGCCCAACGGCTGGTCACTCAACGCGCTGGCCTGTGACTTCAACAACGACGGTTTCATCGACCTGCAGGTCAGCGGGGACTTCGACACCCCGGACTGGTACTACCTCAACAACGGGCGCGGCTACATGAAGGAAATGGGCCGCACGATGCTGCGCGTCAACAGCTTCTTCGGGATGGGCAGCGATGCCGGTGATCTCAACCGCGACGGCTGGATGGACTACATGGTCGGCGACATGTCGGCCAGCAGCTACAAGGACGGCAAGAAGCAGAGCGGCGACATGAACATCTCACGCTACGAGCTCTCCTACTTCAACCCGCAGCCCAACATGCGCAACACTGTGATGCTCAACCGCGGGGACGGCTGGATGACGGAGGCCGCGGCCCTGCTGGGGGTCAAGAGCACGGACTGGACCTGGAGCGTGCGCCTGGCGGATCTGAACAGTGACGGCCTGCTGGAGATCCTGGCAACCAACGGCTATCTCAACTCCTCGATTGAATACGATGTGCAGCGCCGGATCAAGGACATGCGGCTGGAAGGCGCGAGCCAGCAGGAGATCGAGGACTACTGGCTGAGCACTCCCGCCCTGCTTACCGACGACTTCATCTTCACGGCGGATGAACCGCTGCATTACGGCAAGGCTCCGGACAACTGGGGCGTGCACGATGGCGCGATCTCCTGCGGCTGCGTGCTGCAGGACATGGACGGGGACGGTGACCTGGACTTCATCGTCAACAACACCAATGCCGATCTCGGGGTCTACCGCAACGACCTGCCGGCTGGCAGCCAGGTGCTGATCGACCTGCGCCAGGACGGTCCGAACAGCGAGGCGGTCGGGGCGCGGGTTGAGGCCGTCTGCGCTGGGCAGCGCTATGTCCAGGACGTGATTCTCGCGCGCGGCTATGCCTCGACGGAAAGCAGCCGGATCCACCTCGGTCTCGGCGATGCGGAGAAGATCGATGAACTGTGGATCCGCTGGCCCGGCAACCAGGCCGAGGTGCTGCGTGACCTGGATGTCAACATGCACCATGTGATCACCCGGGGCAGCCGGCTCACCGATGTCTCCGAACCCGCTCCGCGTGATCCGCTCTTCAGCCAGCAGGAACTGAACTGGGAACAGGAGGAACAGGACACCTTCGATGCCGAGTTCGCTGCCGAGCCGCTGCTGCCGGTGCGCCGCAGCACGCTGGGCACCGGCCTCGGTGTGGCGGATGTCAACGCTGACGGACTGCTGGATGTGTACTTCGCCGGGCCGGCCCAGCAGGCCGGCAAGCTGTTCCTCGGTCATCCGGGCGGGCAGCTGGCAGGCAGCCCGATGCTGGACCGGGTCACCGATCCGCGCCAGGAGAACATGGGCGTGCTGTTCCTCGAGGCCGACGGCGACGGCCGGCCGGATCTGCTCCTGAGCAGCGGTGGGAATGAGGAGCCGCAGGGCAGCAACTACTACATCGACCGCCTGCTGCTCAACGGCGTGGACGGTTTCAGTCTCGCCAACATGAGCCTGCCTCCCAGTTCGGGTGGCAGCGCCGTGGCCAGTGATATTGACAACGACGGAGATCTGGACATCTTCATCGCCGGGCGCCAGAAGCCCGGGGAATACCTGCGGCCCGAGACCTCGCACATCCTCCTGAATGAGGGCGGCGGGCAGTACAGCCTGGCGACGGGCAGGATTGCCCCGGGCCTGGCAGAAGCCGGCCCGGTGGCCGATGCGCTGTTCACGGACCTCAACGGGGATGGCCGCCAGGACCTGGTGCTGGCGCTGGAGTTCGGCGGCATCGAATGGTGGGCTGCCGCGGATGGCGTGCTGATCCGTCAGGGCAGCATCAGCCCCAACGGAACCTGGCAGTCGCTGGCCTGTGGTGACTTTGACAACGACGGCGATGTGGACCTGCTGGCGGGCAACTACGGCCTGAACACGAAGTACCACCCCAGCTCACAGAAGCCCTACCTGATCATCGCCGATGACTTCGACGGCAACGGCATGCGCGATCTCGTGGAGGTCAAGTTCGGCAGCGACGGCACGCTGCTGCCGGGCCGCGGACGCTCCTGCAGCGGCTATGCGATCTCCACTATCCCGCAGAAGTTCCCGACCTGGGAGATGTTCGCGGACGCCACACTGGAGGAGATCTACGGTCCCGTGGACCAGGCCGCCGAGCGCTACAGCGCGGAGGAGGTGCGCAGCTGCGTGTTCCTCAATGACGGCAGCGGCGGCTTCGGGATGCAGGCCCTGCCCATGGAGGCGCAGTGCAGCATCGTGCTCGGCATGGCGGTTGGTGACTTTGACAACGACGGCAATCTGGACGCCTGGCTGAACCAGAACTACCGCAATACGCAGCCGGAGGAAACCCGCTGGGTAACGGGCTACGGTTGCCTGCTCCTGGGCGACGGAGCGGGTGGCTTCCGGAATCTGGAACATCTGGATTCCGGGATCCTGCTGAATGCCGAGGGCCGCGGCGCGGTGGCGGCGGACTGGAACGCTGACGGCAGCCTGGACATCCTGATGAGTGTCAGCAGCGGCAAACCGCAGCTCGCGCTGGGCCGGCCGGAAGCGAGTGCCGGACGCGGCCTGCTCGTTGAGCTCTCGGGACCAGCTGGCAATCCGTCAGGCGTGGGAGCGAAGCTGGTCCTGGAACTTTCCGATGGCCGCCTGCTGCAGCGCGAAGTGCTGGCCGGACATACGTATCTCTCCAGCTACGTGGGACCGGTGCATTTCGGCATTCCGGAAGGAACCCAGCCAGTGAAGCTCAGCGTGAACTGGCCGGATGGCACGTCATCCGAACTGGGAAAATTCGGGGATGATCTGAACGTGAGTCTGGCCCACGGAAGCTGATCAGGCAAGCTCAGAGTAGCGCCAAACCCGGTCTGGCAGTACAATTAAGATACCTGAAACCGCATGGGCCGATGCGGGATGCAGATTGCGTCAACAGGGAATTGCTGGCACGGGATTCCCCTCTTCAAGCCTGACTGCATGGCCCACCGGTGCCCGAGGGGAAACTGCTCCCTGAGGCAGGTGCCGGGTCGAAGCCCCGCGGGCCGCAGTCTCCTCCGGCTCCTGCAGACTTCCTCCATGGCGTAATTCCACAGCTTGCTGAGGAAGCATATGGGCCGCAATTACCTCATCGGATGCCTGGGCGTTCTTCTGCTCTGCCTGTCCTGCGCGGATGGCAATCGGACAGATTCTGACGGAGTGCAGGATGTCAGGGCCGGAGGCACGAATTCACCTGCAGCGGACATCCCCTTTGCCGGATATCCAGCCAGCGATGCACAGCTCACGGACAGCCCACTCGCGGATGGTGAGTCCGCCGGCGGCTTCACCAGGCTGGACAGCGGGGAATCCGGAATCAGCTTCGTCAGTGAGGCGCTTGACAATGACATGATCGTCGACGACATCGGCAGCCAGGCGGGGATGGCCGCTGCGGACTACGACGGTGACGGCGACATTGACATCTACCTCTGCGGCATCTCCAATGACAACCTGCTGTTCCGCAATGATGGTGGAATGAAGTTCACTGACGTGACCGATGAATGCGGCACGGAGCTGCGCCTGAGCGGCGAGCTGGCCGAGAGTGCCGTGTTCCTCGACATCAACGCCGATGGGCGGCTGGACCTGTATGTCGCGGTCCGTGGCGGTGCCAACAGGCTGTTCATCGCCGGTGAGGATGGCCGCTTCAGTGAGAATGCGGCGGCCTTCGGACTGGACAGCGGAAGCAGCACGATCGTCAGCGCGGTCTTCGATGTTGACAATGACGGCGATCTCGACATCTACAACGCCAACAACCGCCTGGGCCGCCACGGCAACGGGCTGCTGGAGACGGTGCGCGGCGAGAAACCGGACATCAACTACATCTTTGATGAGCAGACGGGTGAGGTCAGCCTCGGTGGCGCTGACGCCGACAAGTTCTACATGGACCCGGTGTTCAAGGCGCGCTTCAGGCCGGACTCGGACCAGCTCTTCATCAACAACGGCAGCGGGGCCTTCGAGGACCGTGCCTCCGAACTGGGTGTGAAACCCCTGGGCTGGTCGCTCAACGCCCTGGCCTGCGACTTCAACAATGACGGCTGGACCGACCTGGAGGTCAGCGGCGATTTCGACACACCGGACTGGTACTACCTCAATGATGGCAACGGCCGGCTCGTTGAGCACGGACAGGAGATGTGCCGGATCAACTCCTTCTTCGGGATGGGCAGCGACGCCGGCGATCTGGACCGCAATGGCTGGATGGACTACGTCGTCGGCGACATGTCTCCCTCCGGCTACAAGGACGGCAAGAAGCAGAGCGGTGACATGTATGAGTGGCGCAAGGAGCTGGCGACCTTCGAACCGCACCAGAACATGCGCAACACGGCCATGCTCAACCGCGGCGGCGGCTGGATGACCGAGGCCGCCGCGCTGCTGGGCGTGAAGAGCACGGACTGGACCTGGAGCATGCGCATCGCCGACCTCAACAGTGACGGCGTACACGAGATCCTGGCAACGAACGGCTACATCAGCCGGGCGATCGAGGTCGATGAGCGCAATCACATCAAGTCCATGATCCAGGCCGGCCGCAGCCAGCAGGAGATCGAGGACTACATCGTCTCGCTGGGGCCCTTCGCCACCGATGACATCATCTTCACGGCGGATGAGCCGCTGCACTACGGCAAGGCCCCGGACAACTGGGGCATCCACGACGACGCGATCTCCTGCGGCTGCAGCCTGCAGGACTATGATGGCGACGGAGATCTGGACTTAATCGTCAACAACACCAATGCCGAGGCCGGGGTCTACCGCAACGACCTTGCCAACGGCAGTCGCGTGCTGATCGACCTGCGCCAGCCGGGTCTGAACCCGGAGGCGGTCGGTGCCCGCGTGGAGGCGCACTGCGGTGGCGAGGTGTTCATGCAGGACGTGATCCTCGCGCGGGGCTATGCCTCGACGGAGAGCAGCCGGATCCATCTCGGACTCGGTGAGCATGAGAAGATCGACGCCCTCTGGATCCGCTGGCCCGGCAACCGCGCCGAGGTCCTGCGCGACCTGGAGGTGAACCGGCACTACGTGATCAGCCAGGGCAGCCAGCTCACTGATCTGTCAGTGAGCGATGATCAGCCGACGCTGTTCAGCCAGCAGGAGCTGGGCTGGAACCAGGTGGAAGCGGACACCTTCGAGGCCGAGTTCGCTGCCGAGCCGCTGCTGCCCGTACGCCGCAGCACGCTCGGAACGGGGCTTGGCGTGGCGGACATCAATGCCGACGGCCAGCTGGATGCCTACTTCGCCGGACCGGCGGGCCAGGCCGGCAAGCTCTACCTCGGGCGCGGCGGCAAGCTGGAAGCCTCACCGCTGCTGGATCGCAGCGTGGATGAACGTCCGGAGAGCATGGGCGTGCTGTTCCTCGAGGCGGATGGCGACGGCCGGCCGGACCTGCTCCTGAGCAGCGGCGGGAATGAGGCAGCGCCCGGCAGCACTGAGTACATCGATCGCCTGCACTACAACCGCGCGGAGGGCTTCAAGCTGGCCGGGATGCAGGTCGAGCCCAGTTCCTCGGGGAGTGCGGTGGCCAGTGATATTGACAACGACGGCGATCTCGACATCTTCATCGCCGCACGGCAGAAGCCGGGTGAATACCTGCGGCCGGGAGTCTCACAGATCCTCATCAATGACGGCAGCGGGCAGTACAGCCTGGCCACCGGCCGTGTGGCCCCGGGTCTGGCCGAGGTCGGCCCGGTTGCCGATGCGCTGTTCACGGACCTCAACGGCGACGGCCGCCAGGACCTGGTGCTGGCGCTGGAGTTCGGCGGGATCGAATGGTGGGCGGCCGGCGATGGCGGCCTGACGCGCCAGGGCAGCATCAGTCCGAGCGGAACCTGGCAGTCGCTGGCCTGCGGAGACTTTGACAACGATGGCGACGTGGACCTGCTGGCCGGCAGCTACGGCCTGAACACGAAGTACCATCCCAGCTCACAGAAGCCCTACCTGATCATCGCCGATGACTTCGACGGCAATGGCACGCGTGACCTGGTGGAGGTCAAGTTCGGCAGTGACGGCACGCTGCTGCCGGGTCGCGGGCGCTCCTGCAGCGGCTATGCGATCAGCACCGTGCCCCAGAAATTCCCGACCTGGACCGAGTTTGCCAACGCCTCGCTGGAGGAGATCTACGGACCGGTGGACCAGGCTGCGGAGCGCTACAGCGCGGAGGAGGTGCGCAGCTGCGTGTTCCTCAATGACGGCAGCGCCGGCTTCGGGATGCAGGCCCTGCCCGTGGAGGCACAGTACAGCATCGTGCTCGGCATGGCGGTTGGTGACTTTGACAACGACGGCAATCTGGATGCCTGGCTCAACCAGAACTTCCGCAACACCCAGCCGGAGGAGACGCGTTGGCTTACGGGCTACGGCTGCCTGCTCATGGGCGACGGAGCGGGCGGCTTCCGCAGCATGGAGCATCTCGAGAGCGGGATCCTGCTCAATGCCGAGGGCCGCGGTGCGGTGGCGGCGGACTGGAACAGCGACGGCTGTCTCGACATCCTTATGAGTGTCAGCAACGGCAAGCCGCAACTGGCCATGGGCCAGCCGCAGCAGTCAGCGGGCCGGGGCCTGCTGGTGAATCTCACCGGACCGGCTGGCAACCCGGCCGGTGTGGGTGCGAAGCTCAGGCTGGAACTGTCGGATGGCCGTGTGCTGCAGCGCGAGGTGCTGGCCGGACATACCTACCTCTCCAGCTATGTGGGCCCGCAGCACTTCGGCATTCCGGAAGGTACGCAGCCCGTGAAGCTCAGCGTCAGCTGGCCGGATGGCTCGACATCCGAGCTCTCCCAGTTCACGGATGAGCTGACTGTCAGCCTGGCCCACGGCGGCTGAGCCACTTCCGGAATCCCTGAACAGGATCGCCTGCGGTCCACGAATCCGCATGAAAAAGTGTTACGCCGGGGCAGTTCCGGCGGTCTGCCTGTATGGGAAGGGATGCGCCTGACTTCCACTACAGGCAGCGTGAGGTTGACGCTATGACGCCGGCGTCCCTTCCCCCCTCTGACTTACCAGTGCCGGCCTGGCTCAGGATTCCAGGCAAAAAAATGCCCCGGAAACCCGGGGCGATAATTGCTGTGGATTCCGGACCAGAACAGGTTCCGGAAGATTGATTTACATGATTCAGGGACGGCTGAAGCGGATCAGCAGTTCCACACGGCCCTGTGGATGCAGCACGGCATACTCATTGAGGGCCAGGCTGCTGCCGTCGGCCAGTTCCACACTGGCACTGCCGCTGCCGGGATAGCTCGCCGCGATCGCCTGGATCTCAGCCAGGCTGGCCGCGTCGGCACGGATGCTCAGTTCAGTCGGCAGGCCGGCGGGGAAGTGATAGGTGTAGCCGTTGCTCCCCCTGGAGCAGGCTGCGCCCTCATAGATCCCGAGCTGGCGGTCAAGCTGCTCGACCAGCTGTACTGCATAGCGGCTCTCATTGCGCTCGGCACGCTGCAGGGTGCTGTTCAGGAACTGGCTGGAGGAGGCGTTGATCAGGATTTCGCTGGTGCTGGCCACGCTGCCGGTGTAGGCCACGCCCACATTGCCGGGACGCTTGCCCACGGCACCGCTGTAGATGTACTGGCCGAAGGCCAGGCCGACCACCAGCAGGGCCACCAGCATCGAACCGGCGAAGGCCCGCTGCGGGGTGAAGTTGAAGCGCTGCTGTGGCTCGATCCGCTCCATCAGCTTCGCGCGGAATGCATGGGGATGCACCTCGACCTCGGGGCCGCTGGACATCAGCAGGCCGATCCGCCTGAGCTGCTCATACTCGCGGCGCAGCTCGGGGTCCTGGGCCAGCATCCGCTCGAATTCGGCCTTGTCGGCGAGACCGATCTCACCGTCAAGGTACTCATTGAGCCATCGTTTTGCCTTTGCTCGATTCACGCTATGTTCACCTTCTGCCTTACAAGATCGCGGGCACGACTGATCCGTGACTTCACGGTGCCGATGGAAATGCCGAGGATCTCAGCCACCTCCTCGTAGCTGAGTTCGTTGATCTCACGCATGATGAGAATCGTCCGGTAGATCTCCGGCAGTCCCCGCACGGCCTCCATGATGTCCTGGACCAGCTTGCGCTGCTCCACCGTTTTTGCGGGGTCGTAGGTGGCGTCGGGCAGGGTATCGAGGATCTCGAAGTTCTTCTCCTCGCTGGGGGCCTGCTTCGGGGCGGACACGAACATCCGGCTGAAGCTGGAACGCCTGCGGGCATGGGTCCGGCAGTAGTTGAGCACGATCTTGTAGATCCAGCTCTCAAGGCTGGCATTGCCCTTGTACTTGCCGATGAACTTGTAGATCCGTACGAAGATCTCCTGGGCCACGTCCTCGATCTCGTCGATGTCACCGAGGTGCTGGTAGACGAGGTTGAAGACGTAGCGCTGGTACTTCGACACGAGCTCATCAAAGGCCCGGTGGTCACCCTTCTGGCAGCGCACGATCAGCTCACTCACCTCGGGGGAGTTGTAAGCCAGGTATGCATCTGCCATATGCGCCACTAACACCTTATGTGAGACTACGCCGCACGGATCAGGTTCCCGGTTTCTTCACAAGTCCCCGCTCACAGCCGACCCGGATCTTTCAACGCGGTAGATTCTACCGAGTGATCGGGGAAAAAAGCGCATGGGGGAGCCGCGAAGCAAGGCTTCGCTGGCTGTTTGAATAGTCTGGATAGTGGAAGAAGTGGGGGAAGTGGAAGAAGTGGAAGAAGTTGTTGGTTCTTAGTGATCAGTAGCGGCTGCTTCCAGCAGCAGGACATCAGAAAACAGTAGCAGCGGCGCCCTCGCCGCTGGAGCCGCGAAGCAAGTCTTCGCCGGCTTTGTCGATTGAGCTGGCGCAGCTGCAGCTGGAGGCCAGGCTGTATGCATGGCACTCGCCAAGCCAAGGGCTTGGCCTCCGTCACGCAGCTCCGGAGCCTGTATTCGTGCTAGCCTTTACACATGCTGAATCTGCCTGGCCTGTGCCGTTCCGCCCTGCTGTTATTGCTGGTTGCGGTGCTATGCAGTGGCTGCCCCGCAGGCACCGGCAAGTCAGCTGCTCCTGGTCAGGATCCGGAGCTGCCGGCATCATGGCCGCTGGCGAATCTCACCCTGCCACCCGGCGCCACGGCAAATCCACTGGGAGCATCCATGGGCGTCAGCGGGATGGAAAGCACGGTGGAGCAGGCTGAAGTCGGAGATGATTCCGGCCGGCTCTGGGCAGTTGGGTTCAGAACTGATGGGACATTTGCGGATGTGAAGCAGCATGTTGAATCCTGCCTTGACATGACGCAGTACAGCCAGATCCGCGAATCAGATTCCGAAGGCAGGCATGTGGTTGACTGGGAATCCGCCGATGGGAAAACCAGCGTCCAGCTCTTCCACTCCGATCGGAACATGGTCAGCACCGGTGCAGGCTTCAAGAACTATCCAGGTTACAGCCTTGAAGTGACCGTGATGAAGTAACTGGCGAGCTGTGCGTCTCCACTACCGCTAAAGCGCGTAGCTCCGCTACACCCTACAACCGAGATCCCAGGTCCTCGCCAGGCTGACAGCCTGGCCTCCTAGTACCTCAGGATGATTTCCGTGCGCTGGTTCTTCTTCGGCAGGTTGCGCTTCTTCCCACCCTGCTCATTGCTGCGCGGGGTGCGGTAGAACACGATCTCGCTCTTGGGGGTGATCCCGTCGCTGGCCAGCTCGCCCGTCTCCTGGATGCGGGCCTCGAGCAGGTCGCCCTCGTGGATCAGCCCGTAGGCATGCAGCTCGGCGACCTTGGTGTCGATGTACTTCTCCACGGCGCGCACCAGCGGGCGTACGCCGAGCTCACTGTCCATGCCGCGGTCCACCAGCCAGTCGCGCACCTCATCACTGAGCTGCAGCTTGAAGCCCAGCCCGGCGAAGCGTTCGGCGGAGATATTCAGCAGCTTGCGCAGGATGCGGTAGAGGCTCGGGCGGTCCAGCGCGCGGAACACGATGAACTCCGTCAGGCGGTTGCGGAACTCCGGCGAGAAGACGTTCTTCATCGCCTCCTTGGCCGCCATGTAGATCTGCTGGTCGTTGCGCACCTCGGCGATGTTGTCAGTGTTGCGGAAGCCGATGCGGTTCTGGCGCAGGATCTTCTCGATGTCACCTGCACCGACATTGGAGGTCATGATCACGATGCAGTCCTCGAAGCTGACCTCGCCCGGCTCGTCCTTCGTGCGGCGCGCCAGCGTGATGCGGCCCTCATCCATGATCTGCAGCAGCAGGTTGTGCAGGCGGAAGTGCGCCTTCTCGATCTCATCGAAGAGGATCAGGCGGTTGGGCACGCCCTCGACATTCTCCTTGGCGAGGATCGCCGGGAGGTCGGAGCCGATGTAGCCCGGCGGCGCTCCGATCAGGCGGGCGATGGCATGCGGCTCGCTGTACTCGGAGCAGTCCACCTTGAGGATCGCGCGCCAGTCATTGTGCAGGGCCTTGGCGAGTGCGCGCACTGTCTCGGTCTTGCCGACGCCGGTCGGGCCGGCGAAGAACATCGTGGAGATCGGCCTCCCGGGGGTGCGGAAACCCTCGCGCGAACGCAGCAGCGCGCGGGCGATGGCGTCGATGGCACGGTCCTGGCCGATCACCTCGCGGTGCAGCACCTCGATGATGTCGTCAACGGGGCTGCGCGCACCGGGCGGGATCACGATCGGGATCGTGGCCTCGTAGTCGGTGATGATCGCCCCGCCGTTGTTGCCAGCGCTGCGTCCGGCAGTGGATGCATCGGATGCACCGGCTTCGGCGGCGGCCACGAGCTGCTCGGGCTGCTCCTCCTGGACCTCTTCCTCGATCAGCTCGTCATTCACGGATTCGCCCGTGCCCTTGTCATCCCTGAGCGGCTTCTTCGGCGCGGTCTTCTTTGATGTCGTGTTCTTTTTCGGCGGCATACCTATTAATACCCCGCCGCCCGGAAATTCGACCTGAAGTCCAGATGGAATCGGCGTGAAGGGCTGGAGGCCGAACCACTGGCCTGGCGATAGCAGGCTGGGAGCTGTGATGCGTGAACAGGGGAGCCGTGCAACTCGGCCGCGGGCTGTGTGAAATGGGCGGATTGCGAGGGTGGTGCAGCCGGCGACGGCTTCCAGCAGCCGGAATTCATGAGCCGGGCATAACCACGCAGGGACTCGGCAAATGACTATTGCCAAATCGGTCCGCGGCGGGCCTTCAGCGCTCGTGCCTCGCGCTGCTGCGCGGCCTCCGGCATTGCCTTGAGGATTTGATTGCACACGCCATGGGGGAAGTTGTCAGAATCAATGCGAAGCTGTGAAGATCGCCAGGGCCCAGATGATCACGGGGAACAGCTTCGTGCTCACTGCGTGCTCTGTGGTGAACTTCTCCGCGAGCTCGTTGTCATCCTGACGGATGACCTCCCTGTCAGCTTTACAGCTGAGCTGGGATGTGCGAATGGCAACGGGCTCCACTACCGCTGAAGCGGGTAGCTCCATGGCCCGACTGACATCGGGGCTCCACTACCGCTGAAGCGGGTAGCTCCGGTTGCCGAAGCAAGCTTCGACCTCCCTTACAGCGGGTCGGTGTCGGATAGCAGGATTGACAACAGGCGTTCGAGGTCCTCGTCGCCGTGGTAGCTGATCGTGATGCTGCCGTTACCGGCGGACTCCGCCAGGCGCACGCGCGTGCCCAGATGCTCCATCAGCCGCGCTTCGGCCTGCTTGAGGCGGCTCGGCTCGCTGCTCTTCACGCTCTGCTTGCGGCGCGGGCGGCGGATCGGCTCGCGGTTGGCAGCCTCGGCCGCGCGGCGCTCCAGTTCACGCACGCTCCAGCCCTCGCGTGCGCAGCTTTCGGCGATCTCCTCGCGCTGCTCACCCGGGAAGCTGAGGATCGAGCGGCCGTGTCCGGCGCTGATCCGCCCGTCACGCACGAGCTGCTTGACCTTGTCACTGAGCTCCAGCAGGCGCAGGGTGTTGCTCACCGCCGGGCGGCTCTTGCCGATCACCTCGGCGAGCTGGCTCGTGGTGTAGGCATAGCGGTTCTGCAGGTTCTCCAGCGCTTCCGCGACCTCAATCTCGTTCAGGTCCGCGCGGATCAGGTTCTCGACGAGCGAGAGTTCCTGCAGCTGGCGGTCGGAGAAGTCACGCACGATCGCCTGGATCGTGTTCTGCCCGAGGTCGCGGCAGGCGCGCAGGCGGCGCTCCCCGGTCACGAGCTGGTAGCGGCCGTTGTCAGCGCTGCGCACCGTCACCGGCTGCAGCAGGCCCTGGCTGCGGATGCTGGCCCGCAGTTCGTTGAGCTCCTCCTGGTCGAACTCACGGCGCGGCTGGAAGGGGTTGGCATCGATCTGCGCGATGCGCAGTTCCATGATCTGCTCGCCGTCCTTCAGCGGTCCCGCCGCCGGTATCAGTTCCGCCAGGCCCTTGCCCAGTCCGCGCTTCCTGCTCATTGCGTGCCTTCCATCCTGTCAATCAGTTCCCGTGCCACGGCCCGGTAGGCCTGCGCCCCGCTGCCCTCCGGATCATGCACCGTGATCGGCGCGGCGTGGCTCGGTGCCTCCGCCAGCCTGACCGAACGGGGCACGAGTGTCTGGAAGACATGGCCCGGGAAATTGCTGCGGACCTCCTCCACCACATCGCGGCTGAGGTTGGTCCGTGAATCATACATTGTAAGCAATGCCCCGGCCACGTCCAGCTGCTGGTTGAGCGCGGAGCGGATGCGGCCGATGGTGTCCGTCAGCTTGGCCAGCCCGGCCAGGGCGTAGAACTCGCACTGCACGGGGATCACCACGTGGCTGGAGGCCACCAGCGCATTGAGCGTCAGCAGCCCGAGGCTCGGCGGGCAGTCGATGATCACGTAGTCATGCGGCAGCTCGGCGCGGTCCAGCGCACGCCTGAGCGCATACTCACGGGCCAGCGCGCTGACGAGTTCCAGCTCGGCGGCGGAAAGGTCGATGTGCGAGGGTGCGACATCCAGGCGCTCGAATTCGCTGGCGCGCAGCACCGCCGACATCGGCAGGCCGTCCA
This sequence comes from bacterium, assembly GCA_020440605.1. Taxonomy (GTDB): domain Bacteria; phylum 4484-113; class 4484-113; order 4484-113; family JAFGCY01; genus JAHEFU01. The sequence continues at coordinate 16,712 of JAGRNT010000022.1, forward strand.
TCAGCACGTTGTAGATCGAGTTCCCCTGCGCGGCCTCGACGCCGACACCCGCCGAGGCATTGGCCTGGGGGTCGAGGTCGATCAGCAGCACGCGCCGTCCCTCCGCGGCGAGCGCCGCCGCGAGGTTGATGGATGACGTGGTTTTTCCTACTCCGCCTTTCTGGTTGGCCACGGAGATCACATGTGGCATCCGGTGATTATATCGCCGGTTTCACGGCGTCCCGACCCTGCCTCGCGGAGCCATCCTGTAAAATCAGTTCCGGGTCAGCAAGACCCCCCTGGAGACCCGATCAATGAGCACGGAGCAGTACTTCCGGCAGGAACTGGACAGCGAGACCGGCGTGATGACGCTCACCATGCAGCGCCCGGACAACAACCGCAACCAGATCAACACGGTCCTGCTGGAGCAGCTGCGCGACATCGTCGTGCCGGAGCTGAGCCATCCGCGCTGGCGCGGGCTCGTGATCATCAGCGGCTACGAGAAGGTCTTCTCCACCGGTGCCGACATCGACGGCGACCTCGGCAAGGTTGACGATGCCGGGGCGCACCGTTTCGTGAAGCTCGGCAGCGACGTGTTCCAGATGCTCAACTCCCTGCGCTGCATGTCCGTCAGCTGTGTGGCCGGCTTCGCGCTGGGCGGCGGGCTGGAACTGGCCCAGGCCACGGATTTCCGCATCGCCACCGCATCCGCGCGGCTCGGGCAGCCGGAGATCAACCTCGGGATGATCCCGGGCTGGGGCGGGACACAGCGCCTGCCGCGCCTGATCGGCCCGCAGAAGGCGCGCTGGATGATGTACAGCGGCGAGCCGATCACGGGCCGCACCGGCATGGAATGGGGCCTGATCGACGAGGTGGTCGACAGCTACGCCGAGCTGCTGCCCGCCGCACAGAAGATGCTCGCCAAGCTGCTGACCAAGAGCAGCCGGGCGCTGGCCGCCGCCAAGCGCGCGATGAACGTCGGCACGGAGATGTCCCTGCGCGACGGCCTGGACTATGAGGTGGAGGTCTTCAGCTACTGCTGGGGCACGCCCGACCGCCAGGAGGGTTTCGCAGCCCACTTCGAGAAGCGCAAGCCCGTCTGGCCGCCCTACACCGACTAGGCGATGCCGGCGCACCTGCTGATCGCGCGTGACCCGCTGCTGCTCGACGAGGCCGTGGCCGGCCTGCTGCCGGCGGGCGTCGAACCCTCGCGCCACTACGCCTCCGAGCTGAATGCCGACACTGTCTTCAACCAGCTGGGCAGCGCGGACCTGTTCGCCTCCGAGAAGTGCTTCATCTACGTTGACATTCTCGAGATGAAGCCCACCAAGCGCGAAAGCGAGCGCATCGCGGAGATCCTCGCCAAGCTGCCGGCGGAGACCACGCTGATCTGCACGCAACTCTTCAGCGACCCGGAGAAGCGCAGCGACGAGGACCGGCGCCTGAAGACCCAGGCCGCCCAGCTCTGGCAGAAGGGCACGAAGCCGCTGGACCTGCGCCGCCAGGGCGAGGGTGAGAACGGCGTGCGCTGGCTGATGAACCGGGCCCGGGAGCACTACGGCCTGGAACTTGGCAACGCCCAGGCCCAGCGCCTGCTGCTGCTCTCCACGGACCAGCTGGCGCTCGCGGATGCGGAACTGGCCAAGCTGGCGCTGGCGCTGGACGGCGGCGGGCGGGTCACGGATGAACTGCTGCGCGAGACCGTGCAGGGCAGCCCCGCCGCGCGCTTCTATGAAATGGCCGACAGCGTGATGCAGTGCCATCCCCAGGCCCAAACCCTGCTTTTGGACTGGTTCCGCAGCAGCGGGGACACCTTCCGGCTGGTGAATGAACTGAAGCGCCGCTTCACGGCGATGCGCACGCTCAGGCGCGGTGGCAACGTCTACCCGCCCTTCTTCGCGCGCAGCCTGCAGCAGTTCCAGCGCCGCTATCCCGACCCGGCGTTCAGGCGCAGCATCGAGCTGCTGGCCCGGCTCGAGCAGGACCTCAAGGGCGGGATGTACGCGGGGGCCAGCTCGAAGGACGCGGAGCTGAGCGCGCTGCAGGTCTTCGCCGCCGACCTGCGCCGCATCGCGGGCTAGACGCTCTCGTCGGCCTCGATGTCGGGCATCATCATGCAGAAGTCACCGGCCTCGACCTCGCTCTTCGCGGTCTCGATGCTCAGGTTGCGGCGCGGGCCGGCCTCGGGCAGCAGGTTGCCGCGGATCCACTGCTCGCTCATGAACAGGTGCCGCGAGCAGCGCCGCAGGTGGATCACGATCATCACGTAGATCCCGCTCACGGCGATCACGGCCAGCGCCGTCATCACCCCGCTCTGGAAGTCGTCCATCGTGCCGCCGTTGCGGTAGGCGCTGAACTTCTGGTCGATGCGCGAGAACTTGTCGATCACGACCTGCACCCAGGGCACGAGCGGCGTGATACCGGCCAGCCAGATCGCCCAGCGCTTCACGTAGAGGATCCCGAGCCCGGCCAGGAAGCAGGCCATCGGCACGAACACAAGGTTCAGCAGCACCAGGAAGGAGCCGAGCCCGGTCTTGGTCTGGTTGTAGAGCGCGCCCTGGTCGAACTCGAAGAAGGAGTTGAGCAGCCACACGAAGCCGGTCACGAACAGGATCGTGGCCGGGAACTTGGCCCAGCGCAGGGCCTCTCGTTTGTGGTCGCGCACCAGCATGGATAGCAATTGTAACGCTGGATTCGGCAGGGAGAAAAGAGCGGGGAACGAAGGGGGAGGATGAGAGATGGAGCGGTGGCCAGGATCGTTGCTGCTCCTCTGCTTGCTCAAATGCAAAAGGGGAGGGCCGTAGCCCTCCCCCTCAGTGGAGCCGGTGTTGTCAGATTGATTTCCAACTTCCCGCTTGTGCGACAACAAGTGTCGCACCTCCGCTTGTCCGGATTGCTCCGGACCTCCCGCCTCGTGTCCGTTCAGCGCGACCCGGCGAAACCGGATGACGTTGCCAGAAAAGGAGAAGGCCCGGATTGCTCCGGGCCTCCCAGCCAGACTTACATCCGGCCTCCGTGTTGGAGGTCAGGCAGTTCTGCCTGGCGTCGCCAAGCTA
>JAGRNT010000022.1:19844-55429 GCA_020440605.1 bacterium
AACAGCTTGGCCTCCGCTTGTGCGACAACAAGTGTCGCACCTCCGCTTGTCCGGATTGCTCCGGACCTCCGTTCTAATCGTTCGGGTTGCCGCCGATCACCGTCAGCAGGTCGCCGGGCTGGTCCCAGGTGTAGCTGTCGCCACCCTGGAACAGGGTCAGCTCGAAGGTATTGCCAGGCACCAGCGTGCCGGTCCACTCCGGACCCGCGCCGATCTTCTGCCAGTCGGTGTTGTCTGGCACGTAGATCGCCAGCACGTTGAAGCCGAGGCTGCCGAGGCCGGAGGCCACCAGGTTCAGCTCGCGCTCGTGATTGCCGGCGCCGAAGCGCAGCATCGCCTCATCGGCATGTGTGCCGCTGAATTCGAACCACAGCACGTCCGGGGTGGCGCTGGCGATGTTGTTGCCATTGAGCACCTTGCTGCTGAAGTCACGGGCGGAGAGCTGCAGGTTGCCGCGGGTGCCGTCATCGGTGATGTTCACGCCCCAGTCCACGCCGTTGAGGGCGCTGTCGAAGATGAACTCATTGATCACGATGTCGCCGTAGCCGATCGGGTTCTGGTTGCGGTCGAAGACCTGGAAGCCGTAGCTGCCGGTGTTCAGCGCCTGGATGTCCAGGTCGATGCGCCCGGTGCGCGGGTTGGCGGCGTTCAGGTTGATCACGCCGAGATCGGGGGCGTTGAAGGGCACGTCCTGGCCGGCCGTGTCCTGCATGAAGCGCACGACCGGGGTCAGCGCATTGGTCTCGGCCTCCTGGCCGATCGGGAACTCGGTGCCGCCGTTGACCAGCATGTCGCTGAAGCCGGCGAAGTCCACCGGGCTCGCGGTCTTCTCCACGAGGTCGAAGACCACGTGGTCGTTGCGGCGGATGTTGGCCGAGTTGCTGAAGATGTAGAGCATCGTGGTGTCATCACCGAGATCGTTGCCCTTCGGGAAGGTCTCAAGCTCGACCGGCAGCGGGGCCGGGGTGGCCTCGAGGAACTCGCCGGGCTTGTTGACGCTCGTCCAGGTGCCGTTCACGTTCATGTGCAGGCCGTAGACGTGGTCGGGGGTGACGTTGAGCTGGGTCAGGGCCGTGAAGCCGTAGGGGCCACCAGCAGTCTCCGGGTCGCGGATCGCGAACTCACCGCCGCCGGCGGGCTCGCTGGCGCTGTAGTCGAAGACGATGCTCTCGGCCGGGTCGTTGAAGTCGTAGAGCACCAGGCTGACGTTGTCAAGGTTGGCCGGCTCGCCGGCGCTGCCCCAGAAGAAGGCACCCTGCAGCGTGGTGGAGATCGAGGAGTCGAGCACGTGGTTGCCATTGCCCCACATGCCGGAGCTCGTCGTCATGCTCTGGATGATCCCGGCTTCGGCATCGGCGGAGACGTCGACGTTCCAGCTCTTGCTGACCGCGTTCGGCACGAAGTCGCCGTCCTGGGCCAGCACGATTCCGAAGCTGCCCTCGGGGGTGGTGAAGCTCGTGCTGTCCGGGTCGTCATCCGGGAACACCACGCCGCTGGCACCGCTGGTGTTCGGGGTGAAGTTGATCACGCTGCCCCAGGTGCTGTGGAAATCGTTGAAGCTGCTGTCACCGGCCAGGCTGGATTCCCAGCTCAGGGCGCTGATCACCGCGGCCAGCGCGTTGTCATAGTCAGTCTGGGAGAGACCGGCGAGGTTGTCCGGGGTGAAGGCGGTCTCGGGGCTGCCGTCGCCGTCCTGGTCCCAGGCACCGTGGATGCCGGTCACCTCGAAGTCGTAGCTGCTGTTGGCGGGCCAGTTGAAGGTGCCGCCGGTCGCGGTCTGCTCGGTGGAGGACTCGTCAGTGATCATCACGTCGAAGTCGGTGATCTCCACGCCGTTGACGGTCTGGGCCGCATAGGTCAGGGGCGTCGGGCTGACGCTGAGCGGTCCACTGGCTCCGCTGCCGCTGGTGCGGGCCGCGAGGTAGACGCTGCCGTCCATGTCAGTGTCGGCGGCCTGCACGTCGGCCAGGCTGATCTCGCCGGTCCAGTGCGCCCACACGCCGCTCCAGTCCGTCGTGCTCGTGCCCGTGGAGGCGGAGGGAGCAGTGGCGCTGGACCAGCTGTGCGTGGCGACGACGGTCTCGCTGCCATCGAAGTTGTCACTGTCGCCGAGCAGGATCTCGACCGCAGCAGTGCTCTCACCGAGGTGCACCGCCAGCGGCGTGATGTCGGAGATGTTGACGCTGGTGTTGTAGTCGTAGTCGGCCTTGGCACCGCTGTAGTCGGAATCGCCGACGGTCCGGCCCAGCAGGATGCCGAGCGGGGTGATGTCGCCGATGTTGGACTCGCCGTCCTGGTTGCCGTCGCCACCGGCGAAGGCGCCCCAGAACATGTAGTCAGCGGGGGCCGAGTCAGTCACGGCGGAGTTGCCGAACTGGAAGGTGCTCGCCGGGCTGGACAGCGTGGAGCTGCCCTCGCCGTAGGCGAAGATCACCGGGTTGCTGTGGGCATCACCGGCGGCGCTCTGCGCGCGCTGCGGGCCGGCCTCGAACTCCACACGGGCGAAGCCGCCGGAGAGCATGGCCGTGTTGTCAGCATCGACCTGGCCGAGGGCCACGACGCCGGGCTGATTGAAGGAGGCCAGCTCGACATCGGCCTCCATCAGTCCGCTGAAGCTGGCGGAGACGGGGCTCAGACGCGCTGCATCGAAGTGCAGCTCAAGGGCCACGCCGCTGAGCACGCTCTCGTCCGCGATGTCGATCTCCACAACGGTCCGGCCGCCCTCATTGAAGCTCCGCAGATCAATGCTGGAGTTGAGAGAGCTGTCACGGTAGCCGCGGTCGTTGTACCTGACGGCCCTGAAATCGCCCTCGCTGACCCCGATGAATGACTCCACCGGGGAAAGCTCCGCGGCAGCGTCCAGCGTGGATCCGCCGCCGCAGGAGACCAGGCCCGCAATCAGTGCAGCAATTGCCAGAAGCAAGACTGCCGTATGTCTGGGATACTTCATTTCTCCACCTTACGGATTTGAATTGAACAATAAGGAGGCAAGGTGAACGAAAGGAGCTTCTCGCTCCCCAGCATATCTGTGCAAGTCAAACCACGGAAAGCCAAAACTCACCCGCTCTCACTCTGTATGTGCCCGAATGTTAACAGAACAGGGGAAACAGTCAGCACATTTTTCCGGCTCTTAAACGCGCTTCACCCGGAGTTTACGGGCCTTCTCGTCATGGACTCCGCGGGGCCGGACTTGTGGCGGAATGAGACCCTGTGAGATCATTGATACTGCGGTATCACCGCAAGACCCTCACAATCCGGACCAGTAGATGAAGACCTGCAGAATGCTCGTGATCGCTGCACTGTACCTGTGCATTGCCGGCCCGGCCTCCGCTGAGCGCGAGGCCCGCAGCATGTCCCGCCCGGAGATCAGCCCCGACGGCCGGACCGTGTTCTTCTCGTGCTGGGGAGACATCTGGAGTGCGCCGCGTGACGGCAGCGCTCCGGCCCGGCGCCTGAGTGCCAACGTGGCCTATGACACAGGGCCGCTGCTCTCACCGGACGGCAGCACCATCGCCTTCAACTCCGACCGCTTCGGCAACTGGGACATCTTCACGATGCCGGTCGAGGGCGGCCCCCCGACGCGCCTGACCTGGGACAGCACCAGCAACTACCTCACGGACTGGAACCCGGATGGCAGCGGCCTGCTGGAGTTCGCGGTCTACGAGCAGCTCTGGGATCTCTCGATGTTCGAGGTCCCGCTGGACGGCAGTACCGCGCAGCGCGTGAGCAACGAGGACCACGACGGGCATGTATTCGGCCGCTACCTGGGCGATACCGGTCGCATCGTCTATTGCCGTGAACCGGGCAGCTGGTCGCGCAAGAACTACCACGGCACATACGCCTACGACATCTATATGTATGACCCGGCCAGCGGGAAGCATACACAGCTCACCGACTACGACGGCAAGGACTGCTGGCCGCAGCCCAGCCCGGACGGCAGCCTGATCTACTTCGTGAGTGACCGTGACGGGCATGAGAATCTCTGGGTGATGAAAGCCGACGGCAGCGGGCTCAGGCAGCTCACCGAGCTGCGCAAGAACGGACCGCGCTGGCCGCGCCTTAGCGCGGATGGCGACGAGATCATCTACGAGAAGATGGGCCAGCTCTACGTGATCCCAGCAGCCGGGGGCAGCCCGGAGCGCATCAGCGTGAGCTTCGCCGACGATCCGATGCGCGAGATGGTGGAGGAGCGCACCTTCCGCGGCGACGTGAGTGAGTACCGGCTCTCCCCGAACGGCAACTACTTCGCACTCGTCGTCAGCGGCGACATCTACATCCTGAAGAACCCCGACAGCTACAAGGATGAGGAGAAGCCGGACCAGGACCTCTCCCAGGCCTTCCACGTCGTGGAGACGGCGGCGCGCGAGATGAGCATTGACTGGCTGCCGGACAGCAAGCACCTCGTCTATCTCTCGGACCGCGATGAGCAGTTCGATGTCTACATGCTCGACCTCGAGACCCTCGAGGAGACGCAGCTGACGGACACCCCGGGTGATGAGTCCGGACCCGATGCCTCCCCCGCCGGCAACCAGGTGATGTGGTACAGCGACAAGTTCAGCCTGATGCTGCATGACGTTGACAGCGGCAGCCAGCAGGTCGTGCACAGCGGGCGGATCTTCGGGATCACCAGCGGGCTGGGCTTCGAGTGGAGCCCGGACGGCAAGTGGATCAGCTTCGTGGAGGGCTACTACGATGGAGTTGACAACGCCTACATCATGAACCTCGAGGACCGTGAGCCGATCAACATCTCACGCAGCCCCGAGGGCAACTCCACCCCGCAGTGGAGCCCGGACGGCAAGTGGCTGGCCTTCGGCGAGGGTGAGGGCTACGGCGATGTCTACATGCCCTACTACCCGGGACTGTCCGCCGGCAGCGAGGTGATGCTGATCGAGCTCAACCCCGAGCAGGAGGAGTACGACCTCGAGCTGCTGTTCGAGGAGGACATGCCCGAGCCGGAGCCGATCGAGCAGGCTGAAGGCAAGGATGCCGAGGACAAGGATGCGGACAAGCCCGCCGCTGACAGGGAAGCTGACAAGGGCAGCAAGGACAAGGACGGGAAGGATAGCAAGGACAAGGACGGCAAGGACATTCCGGAAGTGGTGATCAGGCTGGAGCGCATCGATGAGCGGGCCTACCCGATCCGCCGCAACGAGGGCGGGGCGCGCTCCCCGCTGTTCTCACCTGACGGCAGTTTCCTGATCTATTCCACGCGCCACGATGGCGACATCGAATGGTGGACCTACGAGCTCGAGAAGCGAGAGATCGCGCGGCTGGACAGCGGCCGCAAGGGCAGCCCGCAGTTCACGAAGGACGGCAAGCGCATCTACTTCAGCGAAGGTGGCAACATCAGCTATCTCGACCTGCGCGGCAGCAAGTCCAGCGGCGGAGGCCGGGTGGCCAGCAGCTGCACGCAGACCATTGACCAGTACGAGCGCTGGGACCAGATGCTCGTAGAGGGCTGGCGGGCACTGAAGAACTACTTCTACGACCCGGAGATGATGGGCGTGGACTGGGATGACGTGCTGAAGCGCTACCGCCCGCGCGTGCAGGAGATCGGGACCTACACCGAGTTCGGCACGCTCTATCGCGAGATGATTGACGAGCTCGGGGCCTCGCACATGGGCTACACCGTGCGTGGCAACGAGCGTGAGGCTCCGGCCGACAGCACGGCCAGCCTCGCCGTGAAGTATGACGACGCCTTCAGTGGACCTGGATGGCGCGTGCTGGACGTACTGACGGACGGCCCGGCGGACCGCGACGGCAGCCGGCTCTACCCCGGCGACGTGATCCTCTCCATCAATGGCGAGCTGATTTCCGCAGCCAGCAACCGCGCGCTGATGCTGAACAACCTCTCCGGTGAGCCGCTGCGGCTGGAAGTGCAGAATGGCGACGCTGCGCGCACGGCTCTCGCCGAGGATGCCGCTGAAACGCGCACGGTGGACCTGAAGCCGATCGGCGGCGCGCGTGGCCTGGCCTACCAGGACTGGGTGCGGGACAACCGCAGCACCGTGGAGGACGGGAGTGGCGGGCGGATCGCCTACCAGCACATCCGCGGCATGAACCTCTCGAGCCTCGTGCAGTTCAGGAAGGAGCTGTACGCTGACAGCTTCGACAAGGATGCGCTGATCATCGACGTGCGCTTCAACGGCGGCGGCAGCACGAGTGTGGAAATCATGGAGATGCTGACCCGCCAGGCCGCCTACTGGCGCCAGCTGCCCGGTGCGGAGCGCAAGGAGGCCGCGCGCCAGCTGATGTGGGAGGGCCCGATCGTGGTGCTGATCAACCCGCACAGCTACAGCAACGCGGAGATCTTCGCGCACATCATGAAGGACCACAGGATCGCCACGGTGATCGGAGAGACCACCGGCGGCAACGTGATCTCCACCGGCGGCTACGGCCTCGTGGACGGCAGTTTCCTGCGGATGCCGGGCTTCCTCAACATGAAGTACGACGGCACGGACATGGAGGGCAACGGCTGCGTGCCGGACATCATGGTGCCGATCGACCCCGAGCAGCTTGCCAATGGGGTTGACAACCAGCTGGAGGCCGCGATCAGCTTCCTGCTGGGTGAGATTGGCAACTGAGGAACTGAATCACTGAATCCCTAACCGGGTTTTGAGCGGCAGTTAACCCCGCTCTAATCCGCGCGCGCGCCTGTCCGGGTAACATACAGCCAGATTGGTTTTGTACCGGGATTCAGAAACCGGCAGGAAGCCGGGAGATGAGTTACTGACTGACAACGGCGGACCCCGCGAACCCGCCGTCCGTGAGCGCGCCGGATGCCTTCGAGACGCGGATGCACTGCAGCCGCAGCACGCCCACACGGGCCGCCCGGAAAGACGGGCCGAATCAATGTTTCTGGGAGATATGCAATGAAGAAGTTCCTGACAATGGGCTTAAGCGCCCTGATCCTGTCCATGCTCTGCTGTGCCGCAGCCTCCGCGCAGGGCAGTCCCAACCAGCCCCCGCATGCCGACCTGCAGGTGGTGATCATCATCATCAACGGCGGCAGCAGCGGCTCTGACAAGAAGAGCGTTGATGCCGGACCGAGCTACGACCTCGACGGTGAGCTCGTCGGATTCGAGTGGGACCTCGATGGCAACGGCAGCTTCGAGACCGATACCGGCGGCCTGAGCCGCGCCGAGGTCGGCTTCACTGAACCCGGAGACTACTGGGTCGGCGTGCGCGTCACCGATGACGCGGGCGATACTGACACCCACTACGCCTGGGTCACCCTCAACTGACGGCAGCAATACACACACCTGCGGGGCCGGGCGGAGATTCCGTCCGGCCCTGCGTGCTTTCCAGTGCCCCGCAACACGCGCTAGAATCCCTGCACTGAAACCCCCGCATGCCTGGCATGCGCTTCGGAGATGCAGATGCGCAACCGGATTCTCGCAACCCTGATCCTCGGCCTGCTGGCCGCGCTGGCCCTGATCGGCAGCAGTGCCGCCGAGGAGCTGAGGCTCGGCATCGTCAGCAGCAATGACAGCCACGGGCACATCCTGCCCTTCCGCCACAACGGCGAGGAGGGCTGGGGCGGCATGGCCCGCCGCCGCGTGGCGATCCAGACCGCCCGCGCCGACACCGACTACTACTGGATGGTGCTGGATGCCGGCGACGTGTTCCAGGGTACGCCGATGAGCAACCTGCTAACGGGTTTCCTCGACATCGAGTCCATGAACCAGATGGGCTATGACGCGATGTGCCTCGGCAACCACGAGTTCGACTTCGGCTACGACCTGATCCGCGGGCGGATGCCGGATGCCAACTTCCCGATGCTGAGCTGCAACGTGATCGACCGCGAGCGCGGCGTGCCGGTCTCCGAGCCCTTCCACATCTTCCGCCGCGGCGACTACCGCATCGGTGTGATCGGGCTGACCACCGAGACCCTGCTGGGCGAAACCAACCCGCGCGTCGCGGACAGCGTGGACGTGCATGACCCGGTGCCGATCGTGCGCGCCCTGGCGCAGTACATGCGCAGCATCGGCGTGGACATCGTGATCGCCGTGGGCCACCAGGGCTACGGCCGCGACCTGGCGATGGCGGAGGCCGTGCCCGAGCTGGACGTGATCGTGGGCGGGCATACGCATACGAAGCTCGATGAGCCGACGCGCGTGGGCGACGTGGTGGTGACCCAGAGCTGGGAGTGGGGCAAGCAGATCGGCGTGCTGAAGCTGGACTTCGAGCGTGACAGTGCGGATGAACGCTTCCAGCTGCGTGAGTTTGACAACGAATACGTGCCGATGAGCCCGGACCTGCCGGAGGATGACGGCCTGAAGGCCTTCATCGCAGACTACGATGCACGCTTCTCGAAGGAGATGGGCCGCGTGGTCTGCACGGCGATGCAGGACTTCCCCGTGGACGAGATCCGCGTGCGCGAGAATGCGCTGGCGAACATGGTCGCCGACAGCATGCGCCTCGCCACCGAGGCCGACGTGGCCTACTTCAACGGCGGCAACTTCCGCGCCGGCCTGAACGCAGGCGAGGTCAACTTCGGCGACCTCTACAGCGTGCTGCCCTATGACAACTTCCTGATGAAGCTGGAGCTGCCGGGCTGGAAGCTGCTGGAACTGATGGAATATGCAGGACTGCAGTACGGTGACGGCGGCTTCCCGCAGGTCAGCGGCCTGCGCCTGCGCTATGTCGACATGGTGCTGGCGGAAGCCCTGGTGCTGCGGGACGGCGAGTATGTGGCGATTGACCCGGATGCGAACTACACATTCCTGACGACGGACTTCGTTGCCATCGGCGGTGACGGCTTCCCGCTGGACGAGGACCCCTACGGCCCGGGCTACACCGGCAAGGAGCAGCGCGCGACCTTTGCGCAGTGGGCCAGCACCGAGCGCGAACTGTCCTACGAGACGGATGGCCGCGTGGTGTTCGAATGGGTCTCGATGGAGGACCCGGGGATCGCGGATTAGGCCTCGACTTTATGCCTTCCCGGAAATGATGGAATCCTGAGGAATGCCTGAGCCTGCTCTGAAGCGGATTCAGTAAAACTTCGGTGAATCCAATTCAGTGGAGGCATATATGAGCATCAACGGAACCGTGACGGAAGTCAGGGCAGACCGCCAGGATATCAGGTGGCAGCCTGACAACGGCTTCAGGCCGATCTCGCTTGAGAAGATCATCGGTCTGGACAACCTGCTGAACATCTGCTGGCTCAACCGCGGACTCGAGGTGGCCCGGGCGGTCTGCCGCATCTGCGTGACCAGCAACACGGGTGAGAAAGGCTACGGCACCGGCTTCCTGATCGGCGAGGGCCTGCTGATGACCAACCACCACGTCATCAACGACGATACCGATCTGGCGAAGAGCTATGTGGAGTTTAACTACGAGCGCACCTGGAACGGCGGCAGCTCGCGCGTCACCCGCTTCCAGCTGAGCCGCACCGTCTACCACTCGGACAGGGAGCTGGACTGCACCGTCGTCAGCGTGGAAGGCGCCCCGGGGCAGCGCTTCGGCTTCATCGACCTCGAGGAGTCCGCGCAGACCTTCACCAATGACTACGTCTCGATCATCCAGCATCCGCTGGGCAGCTACAAGCAGATCGGTCTGACCGACAACAAGGTTGCCAGCGTGCACCGGCATTACGTGCAGTACACGACGGATACCGAACCCGGCTCATCCGGCTCCCCGGTCTTCGACCAGGACTGGCGGATCGTGGCCCTGCACCATGCCGGCGGGGACCTGCTTAACGGCGATGGGCAGCGCTACTTCATCAACGAGGGCATCAACATCAACCACATCCGCGCCTGGCTGCAGGGGAAGATGGGGACCCGCAGCGAGGTCATCTCGCTGGTCTTCGGACCGATGCAGTCCGAGCTGATCAGCATGATCGAGGATGCGCAGCGCACGGACATGGAAGTGGTGGCTGGCGGCTGCGTGCCCGACTTCCTGCGGCGTTTCCCGGACTTCGGCAACGCACTGCAGGTGGGACGCTTCGAGGCGACGGCCGGCAGCGGGGAGGTCCTGCCCGCCGCGGTACTCGGTGTCGCCGTCGGCGCCGGGATCGCGCACCTGGCAACCGTGGCCACGCGCGAGAACTTCCAGCCGGGCTGGGACGGGCTGGAGCTGGCTGCCGAGCCGCAGCTGCGCCTGCCGGGCTATGTCTTCTCCAGGGAGCACGTCCATTCCCCGCGCCAGCTCGTGCAGACGCTGCTCAGTGATGAGGGCTGGCTGGACTCCTGCAAGGTCGATGTCAAGGTGAGCTGCGGCGAAAGCGCTGCTGCTGAGACCGGCTACGAGGCCCTGCCGGTGCTGGCCGGGGTGTTCCTGCGGGGCGTGCTGGTCGGTGCCGCCGCCTACAGGGCCGGCAAGGGCTGAGCCCTGATCTGACGATCCCCGGATCATCAGGGGGACGGAGGGAGCGGTGACAGAGCCCTTCCGTCCCCGTCGTTGCCAAGCGGAATGCGTCAGGTGTTTTCGGGTGCAATGAAAAAGACCTTGACCAGTGGCAGGAATCGTTTACCGGTTTCCCTTAGCTTGTCATAGTACTCAAGCCAGAGATTGATGAACTTGTCAAGATCAATCAGCTCAACATGGACGCTGGCGCGGCGTGCTTCCATTTTCGCTTCGTAGGTAAAGCCACCAGTGGCAACGAACAGACCGATCTCATCCTTTGCGTTGAGGAGGCCGACCAGTTCGCGGATTTCCTTGGGGGGCGTTTTTGTATCCGGCTTCTGCTTCACCTGTACCATGAAACGCGGGGGCTTGCCACCGAGCGGATCACTGTAGGCAATCACATCTATTCCGCCATCCCGACCAGCAGGAGAAACCTCTGCGACATGGTAGCCCATTGCCAGAAGCAGTTCTGCGACCATGTCCTGGAACTCATATGGGTTCATTCTCGTGATGTGCTGTGCAATGCTGCTGCGGGATTTTTCGTCGGCATCCTCGAATTCCTCGGTTGCAACCTCCTCCTCAGTAACAGTTGCCACTTCGGTCGTATCAGGAGCTGAATTGTCCAGTTGTTTGCGATAAGCGTCAGCGGCTTGGCGGATGAACTCGCCTGGCTCAAGCGCCAATGCGGCCTGTCCCTCATTTGTGATATGCCATTTCCCGTTCTTCTTGAGAATCCAGCCTGCTTTGGCGACATCGGTGGACCACCAGCCAATGCTGGTACGCCAGCGCGGATAGCCGGAATCGTTCAGTGATCTCTCATACTCATTGAATTCCAGCCGTGGTTCGACGGACTTGAAGACTTCACTGCGCTTCGCGGTTCCGCCAAGGTCAATCAATGCCTGGAGAGCAGTCTGCATCAGTTCACCTGCTCTCTCCAGGGTAATTCGGTCAGCATCACTATTCATGCTCCGATTATACTTGCCCACGTCTGATAAACTCGCAGCGGCTCCGGGGGGAGCCCCAACATCAGGGAAGGATCAAGGGAAGGCATCATGAGCAAGAGCGGTTTCAAGAGCGTCGGCGTGATCGGCATCGGCACGATGGGCAACGGCATCGCCCAGGTGGCGGCCCAGAGCGGTTTCACAACGAAGGTGGTGGACATCTCGCAGGAGAATGTCGACCGCGGGATGGGGATCATCGGCAAGAACCTCGACCGGATGGTTGCCAGCTTCGAGAAGAGCGGCGGTGAGCGGGGCCTGAGCCAGGCTGATCGTGACGCGGCCTGGGGCCGGCTCAGCGCCAGCACCGATCTTGCCTCCCTGCTGGACTGCGACATCATCATTGAGGCGGCCGTCGAGCGCGAGGATATCAAACTGCAGATCTTCGGCACGCTCAAGGAAAAGGGCTACGGCGGGATCATCGCCTCGAACACCAGCTCCATCAGCATCACCCGCCTGGCGGCCGGTGTGAGCGATCCGGCCAAGTTCATGGGCATGCACTTCATGAACCCGGTGCCGATCCAGCTCGGGGTGGAGATCATCCGCGGCCTGCTCACCGATGACGACACGTACAACAGGGTTGTCGGGCTCTGCCAGGACATGGGCAAGGTGGAGATCCCGGCGGAGGACAAGGCCGGCTTCGGCATCAACCGCATGTGGGTGCCCTTCGTGAATGAGGCGATCCGGGTTGTGGAGGAAGGTGTGATGGCTCCGGACGAGGCGGACAAGTGCACACTCTGCCTCGGGCACAAGATGGGCCCGCTGGTCACTGCGGACTTCGTCGGCCTGGATGTGATCCTGTTCATCTGCAATGTGCTGGAGGAGGAGTTCGGCAGCGCCTACAAGGCCAGCCCGCTCCTGAAGCGCCTCGTGGAGGCCGGCCAGCTCGGCGTGAAGAGCGGCACGGGCTTCTATGTCTGGGAGGGCGGCCAGGCCACGGGTGTCAACCCGGCCGTACAGCGCTACCGCATCGGCTAAGATCCGTATGCGCGGGAAATGAGCCCGCGGATTCCATACAGTGGAAGGTCGCCATGTTTTTTCCGTCTGGACTGCTGCCGAAACGCTTCCTGCCCGTGATGTTGCTCAGCCTGTTCCTTGCGTCCTGTGCCGGTCCCGTGGAAGGCGAGGGAGTGGCCGGAAAGTGGATGGTGCTGGATGAAGGCCGCAATGGCGGCTACATGGATTTCGCTGAGGACGGCAACTGGAGCGATGGCAAGCACACTGGTACCTGGGCCCAGACTGCCGACGACTATCTGGAAATCGATGTCAACTTCAACGGCAAACAACTGCTGATGGGCTTCAAGTTCGCCGGGAGCGGCAACAACATGAGCCTGAATCTCCACAAGGTGAACGGCTCTGCCAGCGGTGCCTATGACATGGTCAATGCCGGTGCCTTCCCGGCCACGATGTCCATGAAGCGCACCCGCTGAGCCAGGAGCCGCCGTCGCTCAGGCGGATCATGCCGCTGTGCAATCCGGACAGCGCGCAGTGGTATTGCCCTATAATTGCCCGCATGAGAGCGCATATCAACCTGATCAGCCTTGGCGCGCTGCTGGCCGCAGGCGTCCTGTTCCTCACTGCCTGCCCGAGCGGCGACGATGCCGGGAACAACCAGCAGGCCGCTGCCCCCGCCGCTGACCCGGCGGTGAGTTCCGGCAGCAGCCACAGCCTGCCGCCTGCGGGCGCTGAGAACCCCTGCGGGGATGCTCCCGCTGCGGTGGAGGATGCCAGCGCGATCTACAAGACCGCCAACTGCACGATGTGCCATGGCGAGGACTTCGCGGGTGGGGCGCTGGCTCCGGGCCTCAGCAACATCGCCGCCGAATGGGACAAGGCGGAGCTGACGAAGTACATCAAGGACCCCTCCAAGTATGAGGACAGCGGCAAGCGCCTGAGCCACGATCCGAAGTACACGATCGAAATGCCGCCCTTCGCAATGAGTGATGACGACCTCAACAAGCTCGTGGACTGGCTGCTCACAAGGTAGCCGGCTCAACCCCGGCCCTGCCAGCGCCGATAAGCCTCTAATCGTGAAGATCCTCAAGATCATCTTCAGCGTGATCATCATCGCGGCCCTGCTGCTTGCGGTGGCGGTCGGCGTGTTCTGGGAGAAGCTCCTGTCCCCCGCGCAGAAGCTGCGCTACGGCAAGCAGTTCAGCGCCGTGGAGGATCTGCGCCAGCAGAGTGCCGCCCAGCCGGAGGATCATGAAGCGCTGGCGGCATATGTGGATGCGCTGGCCCAGGAAGGCAACATCGGCCGCGCCTGGTACTTAAGCGAACTCTACGGCGTGGACAGCCAGGCTGCCGCCGACCTGCGCGCGCTGGCCCTGCGCAGCCTCAAGCAGTCCGTGGACGGCACGATCCTCGACATCACCGCCGAGCCGGAGGCCCAGCAGTTCCTGGAGACACCGGCCTGGGAGGTGCTCTGCTACCTCGAGGGTTACCGCCATGCACTCTCCGGCGACTGGATGAGTGCGCGCAATGAGCTGATGGCGATCCGTACCGGCGAGCTGCCCGAGGCCCTGCGCGGCTGGCACCGCTATTACCTGGCACGGGCCTACCGCTACGGTGGTGACGAGGAGCAGAAGCAGCAGGTGCAGAAGCTGCTGGAGGAAGTCGTCAGCGATGAGGAGCAGGCCAAGCGCAGCGGCAGCCTGCTGCATGGGCGGGCAATCTACAACATCATCGACTGGTGCGTGGCCGACGACTACAGCGGCACGGACGGGCTGGAGCAGGCCCGGAAACTCTATGAGGAGCTGCCCCCGCTGCGTGAGGCCTGGGCCCGGCAGAAGTCGGCCACGGCGCTCGGGGACAGGCTGCTGGCCACGGGCGACCCCGGCGCAGCCTGGGAGCTTGCGGCCGGCGCACTCGTGGATGACCCGGCGGGCAGCGGTGGCAAGGGGGCCGGCGAGCTGGCCCTGCGCGCACTGGCTGAGGTGCTGGCCGGCTTCAGCAACCAGGGCAGCCAGTCCAGTCCGGACTGGCAACCGGCCACGGAGCCGCTCAGGCCGCTGATGAACCCCCAGGGTGAGCTGCAGCTCGGGATCGACGCGCTGCGGGTTCGCGCACTGGCGGACTGGGCAGTTGCCAACGAACGGACGGCGGATGCCGCTGCGCTGCTCCGGGCGCTGCGCCCGCATGTGAGTGAGCGCGGGGCCTGGGAGGAACTGCGCGTCGGCGAGGCCCTCTGCTACCGCGGCGGCAAGGACCGCAGCGCGATGCAGTCCCTGCTGCTGGATGCCAACCTGCGCGGGATGTCCGATGCCGCGCTGAGCGAGATCTACCTCGAGAACGGCATGCTGCTGAGGGGCGGCAGTGACTGGAACGGCGCGCTTGAGCAGCTGCGCAGCAGCGCGGTGCTCAACGGTCCGCGCAGCAGCGAGGCCTGGTGGCAGTGCTACCTGGTGCTGAAGCGCGTGCAGGATCCGCTCAATGTGGATAGCGCGATCACGTACCTGCAGCATGTGATGGACGGGGACACCGCCGCGGATTCCTTCCCGCGCGCCTTCGAGGAGCTGGTGCCGCTCCTGATCCACGCCCAGAGCCGCACGCGGGCGAAGCAGCTCTGCGAGCGCGTGCTGCAGCTTGCCGGCAGCGGCGGGATGATGGACGGCGAGCGCGGCACGGAGCTGGCGACCGTTGCCAACTTCTGGCTGGCCTGGATCGCCCGCGCCGAGGGTGAGCTGGCGGCGGCCAACCGCCATACGGATGCGATCCAGCTGCGCCACTGGAACTACTACGAAATCACTTCCCGCCCGGAGATCCTGCCGGAGACTGTCGGCACGGCGGAGCTGCTGGAGCTGCCCGAGATTGCCGGCGAGTACTTCGCGGGGATGGGCCTGACGACGAACGCCCAGGAATGCTACGACACCGACGGCCCGGCGGACAGCCAGCTGCTCTGCCTGTTCCGGATTGACAACGCTGCCGCGCTGCAGGACCTGCCGAGCGTGCAGTGGCGGGCCACGGAGATCCTCGAGAGCGGGGTGCTGCGTGAGGCGGCACTGCTGGACTACGTGCTGGCCCGGGCCTATCCGCGGCCATTTGACGACGTGGTGCTGCCGGCCGCGAAGGAATTCCGCGTGGCTCCGGCGCTGATCTACGCCGTGATCAAGAAGGAAAGCAACTTCAAGCCGGATGACATCTCCTGGGCGGGGGCCGAGGGCCTGATGCAGCTGATGCCGGAGTCGGCGAAGTGGCTCAACAGCCGCTACTCACTCGGCGTGGACCTGAACCGGCTGCGCGACCCGCAGCAGAACGTGCGGCTCGGCGCTGCCAACCTGCGCAGCCTCTATGACCAGCTCGGCCAGGACAACATCCGCGGCGTGATCATCGCCCACAACAAGGGTGCCGGCAACTACCAGAAGTGGACCGGGCGCTACGGTGACAACCCGGTGCTGATCAGCGAACTCGTGCCCAATGAGGAGAACGAGGGCTTCATCAAGCGCGTGCTGCGCTACTACCTGATCTACAGCTGGCTGGAGGAACGCTAGGAGGTCAGGCCCATGGCCTGACAAGGGGGAAGGTTGCAGTGGGGATCAATTCTCGAGGAGGAACTTCTTGAGGATCAGGAAGCTATCATCTTCAGCCGTCTTTGCTAGAACAATATCCCAATGATCGCGGTCAAGCAGTGTCCGATAAGGTGAGTCATTTCCCCAATACTGCAGTGCGCTCTTCTCCGTGACAACCAGGTCCTGCCCTCCGTAGACATTCATGGTTCTGACGCGGGATTCAACATTGTTGTTCTTCCAGCCCCGATTAAGCAACTTCAGTAGAATCGAGTTACAGGAAAGTTGCCAGCCCTGTCTGTTGATCAGAGAGAGCCACGGCAGCCTGGCCAGGTGTGATCCGTTGTTAGGAGTTGCATACATGATCAGCTTCGCTACCCTAAAGTTGGGATCGTTAAATCTGTCCAGAATATACTGTCTGGCGACAATGCCCCCCATGCTGTAACCGACCAGTACTATGTCATCCGCGTCAGCAATCCAATCTTCAATTCGCTGGTGTAGTCCATCCGCAATATCCTCAATGAACGGAAGGCGGGCATGGAATTTGCTTGCAATCTGCTTTCTCAACCAAGGCCATGGTAAGAGAGTGCCAAGCAGCCTTAAGGGATATACAAGACCACCAACACCGGCAAGCCCTGTGGGATAGTCATAAGTCTCGAACCTGAATGACTCTTCAAGAGTTGCATTGTCATTAATGTGGCTTATGAAATCGGCCCAGACTTCATCGGACTGTGAGATCATCCCGTGAATGAAGATGACGAGGGTTATCGCTGAGGCATTGCCAGCTTCGCCATACTCAGCGGCCTGCTCCGGAATGCGGTAGAGCTTGACTTTGGTCTGCGCCGCTGTAATAGCATGGCGCTCATCCGGAGCATGTTCCAGCAGCCCCGCCAATGCGCTATCGCTTCCAATGTTGCCAAGGGCCAGTACCACGCTGCTGCGTAGCCATTCACCGACATCATTGTCCCGGAGGACCGCGAGTAGATCATCAACAGCTCTGTCGCTGCCAATGCTGCCAAGGGCTAATGCCGCGCTCCAGCGGACCGATGTTTCTTCATTCTTATCCTTGGTTAGATAAATCAGGTCAGGCACCGCCATTTCATTGCCAATGCTGCCAAGGGCCTTCGCTGCGCTAATGCGGACAGATTTATACTCATGCTTATCCCTGGCTAGATAAATCAGGTCAGGCACCGCCATTTCATTGCCAATGCTGCCAAGAGCCTCTGCCGCGCTAATGCGGACAGATTTATACTCATGCTTATCCCTGGTTAGATAATTGAGGTCAGGCACCGCCATTTCATTACCAATGCTGCCAAGGGCCTCTGCTGCGCTACTGCGGACCGATTCATGACTGTCGCTGAGAGCCTGTAACAAGGGATCGACAGTCCTGTTGCTGGCAATGCAACCGAGGCACAGTACCGCGAGGCTGCGGACCGATTCAAGATTATCCCTGAGTAGATCCAGCACATTGGGAACCGCCAATTCGCTTCCATTAAACCCGAGGATTAGTGCAGCGGTCGTGCGTAACACTTCATCCATATCCACATCATTGACGACCTGTAGCAGCGTATCGAAAGCCCTGTCATTGCCAATGCAGCCAAGGACTATTGCCGAGTGCTGGCGTGCTATTACAACTTCATGCTTATCCCTAAGGACCTGTTGCGTTGAATCAACTGCCTTGTTGCTGCCAATGTTGCCAAGGGCTTCTGTTGCGCTACTGCGGACCGATTCATGACTATCATTGAGGGTCTGCATCAGGCTATCGACAGCCCTGTCATTTCCTATGTTGCCAAGGGCCAGTGCCACGCTGCTGCGGAGCCGTTCATCGACATTATTATTCTTGAGGACCGCGATTAGATCATCAACAGCCATGTCACTGCCAATGCTGCCGAGGGCCTTTGCCGCACTGTTGGGAACTGATTTATATTCATCACTATCCCTGAGGACCGCGATTAGATCATCAACTGCCCTGTCGCTGCCAATGCTCCCGAGCGCCTCTGCCGCGCTGCTGCGGACCCATTCACCAACATCCTTATCCCTGAACGTCTGAAGCAAAGTATCGACAGACCTGTCGCTGCCAATTCTGCCAAGAGTCAGTACTGCGCGGTTGCGGACCGATGAATTTTCATGTTTATCACTCAAGACCTGTAGCAGGATATCGACAGCCATTTCGCTACCAATGCTACCAAAGGCGTCTACGGCGCTCCAGCGGAGGTCTGATTCCAGCTCCTTATCCCTGAACAAATCCAGTAGTGTCTCGGCAGCTTTATCGCTGGCCAATTGACCGAGGTTGACAATGTACTGCTTTTTGCTCCCGCTGGCTGCTTCAAGCTGGGGCAGGTAAGTCTCCTGCAATCCGGTCGGGGCGCGCCCGAGCAACTTTGAACAGAGTACTGAGTCAAGCTCGGAGGTTAGATTGACAACACGGTCGCTGACAATACGGGCATGTTCCGGCTCCTTCTCCAAGAGATCCATTGTGAGCAGCAGGCATTCCGTCCATTTGAGCAGGTTGAGATGATGCCACTTCAACTCGTTATCGTCAATTGGTTTAGCTTGTCCAGGCTCGCCCTTTGAGCTGAGCCTTGCCAGCAGGAACTCAGAGGCGAAGTATTCCTGGAATAGATGGTGACTGAATTCCAGACTCTCTGTAATGGATTCAACATCACTACCAACTTTTACCAGCAAATGGAAGTTGCAAATCTCCGTAATCATAGATTCCCCGGCACTGCCGTCATGTGACTTGTCCGCCTCTTTGAGCACGCGGCAGGCCACTATCCTCGCATCAGCAAGTGGCAATTGCAGCTTGATATCCCGGCCAGGCAGCGCAAGCATGACATAACCGAGCTCCGTCAGGAATGCCCGCCACTCGCTGCCAAACTGAATATGACCGATCTGCTCTTTATAGCGTTTTTGCTTATCATAGCCTGTTATGTATTCTCGGAAAAACAGCCCGGCGTTCTCTGGTGCAGTGCCTTTCACTTGTGCATGTTGGCAAAGCATTGCCAGAAACAAGGGTGTTTTCGTCAGTTCCGCCATGCGGCCCTTGAGGTCGTTCAGCAAAGTGTCTGCCGCAGCAGGGGCGTACTGCTTTACGAAATCCTCAACCTGTTCCGGATTTAGCGTCTGCATCGTCAATTGCTTCTGGATGCCGAGATTGCCACCAAGCTGGATATCGCGAGTGCTGGCAACGAAGGACGCGCTGCTCAGCTTGTTCCTCACGAATTTTTCGAAATCAGAGCGGGTATCCGCGCTCGGAATCTCGTTGATGCCGTCGGCAATAATCAGCAGGCGATCATAGAGCAGAAGCTGTTTCAGTTGCCCTTCGTTCACATCCAGTTTGAATCGCATCAATGCAGCGCTTATTTCAGCTTCCGCAGTCTCCCGCAATCCGCGTAGAATCAGCAGTACGGGAAGCGGCTGGGCCGCGTCCGCCAGCGCGGCTGTTGCGCTCTTCAGCGTGAACTTCAGCAAGGCAATTGACTTGCCGCTGCCAGGCCGTCCGGATAACAGCACATGCTCTAGCGCGAACTTTTGCAGGCCCTCGATCACATCCAAAGTTTCAGTTCGTTGCTGATTAGGTAGCTGGGCTAGCCCCTCCTCGGAGCGCAGCGACTCATTCCAGTCCGGCGACTCATTCCAGTCCGGCGACTCATTCCATTCCGGCGTCTCATTCCAGTCCGAAGACTCCTGCTGACCAGGCTTACTGTGCCGTGATTCCGGCACAACTGTCCGCACTTTCAGTTCATGACTGATATCGATGCTAACGAAATGTTCAAGCTCCTTGTTGCAATG
Source organism: bacterium (assembly GCA_020440605.1). Taxonomy (GTDB): domain Bacteria; phylum 4484-113; class 4484-113; order 4484-113; family JAFGCY01; genus JAHEFU01. The sequence goes on from JAGRNT010000022.1 coordinate 39,487, forward strand.
AGCGATCAGATTAGTGAGATAACGTTGCCGCGCCTCAGGCTCAAGGATGTCATGTATGGACCTGTCCACGTTAGTGCGATTCTAGCAGAGCCGTCAGGGAATGCATCTTCGCCGTGCTCGCCCTGGAAAGCGACCCGGTGGACCCACGGCTGTAGTCGGAGATATCACCGCTCCCCCGCCTGTTTCACACGCCATCCCCACAGAGCGCGCGCATTCTCAATGCGTGCCTGGAAATGTGAAACGCTTTTTGCGCGCAGCCGCAACATTGGGAAGCAGCCACGCGTCCCAACTGGCGGAGTGGGAAATCCAGCACAGTGGGGAAGTCATGCGCGCATACACAGGCGTAACGATCGCAGCGGCCACGGCCCTGCTCATGGCCAGCGGCGGCTGCAGCCGCCACAATGTGGGCTGGGACCTGAACGGCAGGCTGCTCAGCCTGCAGCTCAACAGCCCCTTCCCGCTTGAGCTGAAACGCGTCGAGGCGGGCAGCTTCACGATGGGCAGCACCCCCGACAGCTCCGCGCGCCACGGCGTGCCTGACAACGAGCAGCCGGCGCATGAGGTGACGATCAGCGAGCCCTTCTTCATCGCCGTCCACGAAACCACGAATGAGCACTTCCGCCAGTTCCGCCCCGAGCATGACAGCACGGCCGTGCTTGCCGGCCTGCCGGCGGATCTGGCAACGGGCGGCGATGCCACGCTTGTCAACGACGGGCGCAGCCCGGCCGTGGGGGTCAGCTATGCCGAGGCCGAGGCCTACTGCGTGTGGCTGAGCGAGGCCTGCGGCCTGATCGTGCGCCTGCCCACCGAGGCCGAATGGGAGTATGCCTGCCGCGGCGGCAATGAGTCGGCCTACTGCTGGGGTGATGCACGCGCTGAAAGCGTGAAATATGCCAACCTGGCGGAGGCGGAAACCGCGGAGCTGCTCGGCGATGTGGAGGACCCGGCTCCGCGCGGTGACGGCCGCAGCCTGGCGGGACGCGTGGCCGGCTTCCAGGCGAACGCCTTCGGCCTGCATGACATGCATGGCAACGTCGCCGAATGGTGCAGCGATGTCTACAGCGAGAACTACTCCAATGCCGCGCCGGACGGCAGTGCCAACCAGGTGGGGATCGATTCCGCGAAGCATGTGGTGCGCGGCGGGAGCTGGGCCAGCGGCGTGGAGGATGCCCGCAGCGCGGCGCGCGAGGGCCTGGACGGCGGCACGGAGGACGCGATGACGGGCTTTCGGATCGTGGTGGAGATGCCTGCGGTGGAAGAGGCTGAGTAGGCAGTGGTCAGTGGTCTGTGGTCAGTGGTCTGTGGTCAGTGGTCAGGAGCCGCGACTTGGAGCTGCGACTTTAGTCGCAGAAAGCAGAGAGCGGAAAGCAGGGTAGCGGCGTCGCCCGGCGACGACTGAGAGGGGTTGCGCGGACTTCATGTCTGGATCATTGCGCATTGCTGAGTGCTCATTGCCTGATGCAAGCAGCGCAGCTGCGGCTGCGCCCCCGCAAAGTGGCTCCGTCTCCTTCTTTCCTTAGCGTCTTCGCGCCTTAGCGTTAAAGCATTTCTTCAGCCAATCAGCGGCTTGCGCCGCGGGATGCCATTTGGGAATTTTCACCACGAAGCCACGAAGGACACGAAGACTTGAATGATCACGAAGAAGTGCTTTGTGATCTGAAAATCAGCTTAGTGGACATCGTGCCCTTAGTGGTTGATCTTGCCTTTCCGGCTTGCGCCGGGATACCGCGCCGAGCTCGCGCTCGACCTCCGGCAGGCCGCATCGGGCCGCGTTAGACCAATATCTACCTACAAGGGATATAATCTCGGCGCGAGGATCCATGGCCGAGAAGCTCAAAGACACCACCGTCCCCAATCCCCCGACGGACGACCTGCTCGCCACCGTCGGGCTCAAGCCCGAGGAGTATGCGGAAGCCTGCCGCAAGCTCGGCCGGCTGCCGAACATCGTGGAGATGGGCATCATCGGCGCGATGTGGAGCGAGCACTGCTGCTACAAGTCCTCCAAGATGCACCTGAAGACCTTCCCAGTCACCGGCAGGCGCGTACTGCAGGGACCGGGTGAGCAGGCCGGTGTGCTGGACCTCGGCAATGACTACGCCCTCGTCTTCAAGATCGAATCACATAACCACCCGAGCGCGGTCGAACCCTTCCAGGGGGCTGCGACCGGCGTGGGCGGGATCATCCGCGACATCTTCGCGATGGGTGCCCGCCCGTTGGCGCTGCTGGACAGCCTGCGCTTCGGCAACCCCTATCCGCTGGAGCCGGTCGGCGACCCTGAAGCTGAGAAGGCCGGTGCGGCAGCGCCGCAGGAAGCCGGAGACGGCGGCGGCGAGAAGCTGAACATCCCCTGGGGCAACAGCCCCGTGCCCTTCGTCTGCACCGTCTCCTGGATGACGACGATGCGCCAGCAGCTCTTCGAGCGCGGCCCCGAGGCGCGCGCGGCGGTAAAGGCCATCCGCGAGATGCACCAGGGCAGGGTGCATGTGCTGGCCTACTGCGTGCTGCCGGACCAGATCCAGCTCGCGCTCTACATCGAGGACGGGCATGAGGAGCATGCCGAGGCCGCGGTCACGGCGCTCAAGGAGCAGCTGGCCGAGGTCGTGGCCCCGCTCACCCATGGCAAGGCCCCCTGGGACAGCTTCGTGATGCTGCATCCTCGCCACAGCGGCAGTGAGCTGATGGAGGCGATCCACCTGCTGGAGTTCGCCCCCGTCACGCGCCAGAAGGTGGCGCAGGTCAGTGACTACAAGTACGTCAGCCAGGTCTGGCGCTACGGCGTGCCCTGGCTGGATGACGACACTGACGACGCTGAGGCCCGCGAGCTGCCCTACTGCCCGGGTGTGAGCGAGCGCCAGGCGGCGCGCAACCGCTTTCTTGTCAACGGCGTCGTGGAGGGCATCGCCCACTACGGCAACTGCATCGGGATCCCGACCATCGGCGGCGAGCTGGTGTTTGACCCGAGCTATTCCAGCAACTGCCTCGTCAACGCGATGTGCGTCGGCGTCGTCAGGAAGGACCGGATCCACAAGGCCCGCGCCGACGGAGCCGGGAATGTGGCGATGATCGTCGGGGCGCGCACCGGGCGTGACGGCGTACAGGGCGCGACCTTCTCCAGCGTGGAGCTGGCTGCGGATGTGGCCGAGAGCCGCCCCGCCGTGCAGGTGGGCGACCCCTTCATGGAGAAGCTGCTGCTGGAGGCCACGCTCGAGATCCTCGGGATGCCCGGCCTGATCGGCATCCAGGACTTCGGCGCCGCCGGCCTGACCTGCTCCAGCGTGGAGATGACCGCCAAGAGTGGCACCGGGATGCGGCTCGATCTCGACGCCGTGCCGCAGCGCGCCAAGGACCTGAGCGCCTACGAAATGATGCTCTCGGAAAGCCAGGAGCGGATGATGATCATCGTCGAAAAGGGCACGGAGGACAGCTTCCGCGAGGTCTTCTCGCGCTGGGGCCTGACCGCCGTGGACTGCGGGGAGATCATCGAGGATCAGAAGATTGAGGTCCTGCACAACGGCGAGGTGGTGGCGGAGCTGCCCAACCGCCCGTTGGCGGATGAGGGCCCGGAGTACAACCGCCCGCATGAGGCCCCGGCGAGCTGGACGAACCGCCATCTGCTGGATGACCACGACATCGCCGCCGCGCTGGAGCGCATCAGCACCCAGCCGGTTGTCCGCGAACTGGCCGGGCAGAGCCTGCCGGAGCCGGGCAGCGACTTCGAGGACATCCTGCGCCGCGTGCTGATGCATCCGAGCGTCGCCGACAAGTGGCCCGTCTACCAGCGCTACGACTGGAGCGTGCGCACCAACACCCTGCAGGGACCGCAGGGCAGCGACAGTGCCGTGATCCGCATCAAGGAAACCGGCCAGGGAATCGCGATGTGCACCGACGGCAACGGCCGGCTGGTGGCGCTCGACCCGCGCATCGGTGCCGCGCAGTGCGTGCTGGAAGCGGCGCGCAACATCCTGGCAACGGGCGCCGAGCCGCTCGGGATCACCAACAACCTGAATTTCGGCAACCCGGAGAAGCCGGACCGGATGTGGCAGTTCGTGGAGAGCATCGGCGGGATCAGTGATGCCCTGCGCCAACTCGAGCTGCCCGTCACCGGTGGCAATGTCAGCCTCTACAACGAAAGCGCTGGCCGCGGGATCCTCCCCACGCCCGTGATCGGGATGGTCGGGCTGCTGGAGCAGGCCGAACGGGCCGTGCCCAGCCGCGCCTCCGAGGAGGGCCTGGAGCTGTTCGTGCTGGGCAGCGCACACGGCCGGCTGGACGGCAGCCTGCTGATGTTCGACATCGCGCGGCTGCGCAGCGGGATGCTGGAGGAGCCGGACTACAACCAGTTCCGGGCCTGCATGAACTTCATCCTGCAGGCGGCGGGCGAGGGCGCGGTGCGGGCCTGCCATGATATCTCCGACGGCGGGCTCCTGGTCGCGCTGACTGAGATGCTGGAGGGGGCGGAGATCGACGTGGCCCCGCTGCTGGCGGAGGGGTATGATATGGAGGATCACAACCGGCTGGCCACACTGTTCGCCGAGGATGGCAACAGATGGCTGCTGGCGGTGAGCCCGGAGCGCAAGAGCTGGATCCGCACCGCGGCACTGCACCACAACGTGCCGCTCACGCCGCTGGGACGCAGTGGCAATGGCCGCCTTACAGTGAAGGGCGGCGACGAGGAATGGTTTGGCTGTGACTGGGAGGTGCTGGCGACCTGTCGCCGGTACGGTCTGCAGGCGGCACTGTCAGGTGACTGATATGCATGAAGCACGTGAGAAGTGCGGTGTCTTCGGCATCTACGCCCCCGAGCGTGATGTCAGCCGTGCCACATACTTCGGCCTCTTCGCCCTGCAGCACCGCGGGCAGGAGTCCAGCGGGATCGCGGTTGTCAACGGGGAGCACATCACCTGCCACAAGGAGATGGGCCTCGTCAACCAGGTCTACAACGAGGACGTGCTGGACCTGCTGAAGGGCAAGGCCGCGATCGGCCACAACCGCTACTCCACCACCGGCGGCAGCGTGAAGTGCAATGCCCAGCCGCTGGTCTTCAAGAAGCACTTCCAGCGCAACCGCGCACTGGCGCTCGCGCACAACGGCAACCTCGTCAATGCGCGCGAGCTGGCCCAGCTGCTGGACGAGCAGTACGGGATCACGCCCGAGACCACCAGCGACACCGAGATGATGGGCCTGCTGCTGCAGGAGTTCTACAAGCACGGCACGATGGAGGATGCACTGCTCAAGGTCGGGGAGATGGCGCGCGGGGCCTTCAGCCTCGTGGTGCTCACGAGCCATGCGGTGTATGCGATGCGCGACCCCTGGGGCGTGCGCCCGCTCTGCCTGGGTAAGATCGACAAGGGCTTCGTGGTTGCCAGCGAAAGCTGCGCCTTCCCGCTGATCGACGCCGAGTACGTGCGCGAGGTCGAACCGGGTGAAGTTGTCAGGCTCGATGCCAATGGCATCACGAGCTGGGAGATCGCCCGCAAGGAACCGCGCAAGGAATGCATCTTCGAGTACTTCTACTTCGCGCGCCCGGACAGCCTGCTGAGGGGCCGTGAGGTCTACAAGATGCGCTTCAGGATGGGCAAGAACCTGTTCGAGGAAGCGCCGGTCGAGGCCGACATGGTGATCGGCGTGCCCGAGAGCGGGCGGCCCGCGGCCGAGGGCTTCTCGGCGGCGAGCGGGATCCCCGTGCGCGAGGGCCTCGTCAAGAACCGCTACGTGGCGCGGACCTTCATCCAGCCGATGCAGAGCATGCGCGACAGCGGCGTGCGCATGAAGTACAGCCCGCTCGGACAGACCGTCAAGGGCAAGCGCATCGTGCTGATTGACGACAGCATCGTGCGCGGCAGCACGACGCGGAAGATCCCGCAGATGCTATACGAGGCCGGCGCGAAGGAGATCCACATGCGCATCTCCAGTCCGCCGATCAAGTTCCCGGACTACTACGGCATCGACTTCGGCGATCCCGGGGAGCTGATTGCCAACAAGCTCAGCGTGGAGCAGATCCGCGAGAAGATCGGCGTTGACAGCCTGCACTACCTCAGCATTGAGGGACTGGTGCGGGCCACGGGCCTGCCGCGGGAGGACTTCAACCTCGCCTACTTCAACGGCGAGTACCCGATCGAGCCGCCCAGCGGCGCGCGGCTCGGCAAGTACATCTTTGAGGAGGCTGCGGTCAAGCAGCCAGAGTGATCGGGATTTGGCACCACTCGGCAGGCGCAGCGGCAGACGCAGGAAGGGCAGCCGGCAGGCATTGCCGGGCGACGAGTTCGCGCGCATGCTGCTCGAGCAGATCGCCGAGCCCGCGCTGGACCCCGCGAGCTGTGTCAACCTGATCCGCCAGCTGGCCCTGCACCTGCAGGAGCAGCATGACCACCAGAGCCTGTATGAGCTGGTGCGCGACACCACCCAGCCCGCTCTGCTGCGCCGCGAATGCGCGCTGGCCTTCCGCCGCCTGGCGGTGGCGCTGCTGTCCCAGGGTCCACCCATGGATGAGCTGTTCGACGAGCAGCACTACGAGGTGGAGAACTGGATGGTGGCGATGGACCCCGACGATCTGGAGGCGCGCCGCAACCGTGTGGAGCTGCTGATCGGGCTGGGGGCGGCGGATCTCGTTGACGACGACATGCTCTACATCGAGCGCCGCAACCCGGATGAGGGCTGGCTCTGGGAGATCCGCGGGCTGCTGCTGTTCAACGCCGGAATGTATGAGGAAGCGCTGTCGCAGTACAGCTCACTGCTGGCGCGGGAGCCGATGTCGGTCACGGCGCTGACGGGCATCGCCCAGTGCCTCGGGCGGCTGGGGCGCTTCGAGGAGGCCGTGGAGACCTGCGACCTGCTGCTCGGCTATGAGTTCGAGGGCATGTGGGAGGTGCGCTTCGAGCGCGCCGTGCTGCTGCGCGACCTCTGCGAGTTCGACCGCGCACTGGAGGATTTCAATGCCTGCGAGGGCCGGCCGCTGGCGGGCAGCCTGTTCTTCGACCGCGGGCTCTGCCTGTTCCTGATGAGCCGCCTGGATGAGGCGATTGCGGATTTTGACGACGACCTGACGATGCCCGATGCGCAGGAGCTCTCGCTGTGGTACCGGGGCTGCGCCCGCCTGCGCCGCGGCGAGCTGGAGCAGGCGCTTGTGGACTTCGAGGAGTACCAGCGCCTCGGCGGCGAGCATGAATTCATCCACCAGGGCCTCGGGCAGGTCTACCTGCGGCGCGGGGAATTCGAGACCGCCGACTACCATCTGCAGGCCGCACTCGGCGGGGCCACGGCGGACCACTTCAGCCGCTTCCTGCTGGCAACGCTCAACCGCCGCCGCGGGAACCAGACCGCGGCCCAGAGCCGCTTCGATGAGGCGGCGGAGATCATCGGCGGGATGATCGAGGAGGGCCAGGACGACTGGCACAGCCGCTCGGCGATGGGCTTCTATGAGGCGGTGCGCGGCGAGACCGAGGCCGCGGTGCTCAACTACCAGATCGCGATGCGCCATGCCCAGAACGGCTACCTCGTGCAGCTCGAGCTGGAGAACCTCGAGGAGTATGCGCGGATGTTCCCGGAGGATGAGGCCGTGGATGTCTGCAGCCAGCTGCTGACGAAGTACCTGCTGCTGATCGAGGCCGGCGAGTTCAGCTAGGAGGCGGAAGCTTGCTTCCGCAAGGGTGGCCCGATGTCAGTCGGGCAACAGAGATCAGAATTCATTCTGACAACCTGTTGGAAGCTGCCTGAATCAGAAGCAGAATGAGCCGGAGCGCGAGCATTCAGCTCGCAGGAGCGGCGGCAGTCAGCCGCCGAAGCTCCCTGGCCTGACTTACATCAGGCCTCCGCTGGCCCCCCGCATCCGCGCTATGCTTATCCCACATGCGGGAATTCAGCGAGACACAGCTCGGGCATCTCTCCGAGGCGGCCACCCGCCTGCGTGAGGCCGAGCGCCCGGTGCGCATCCTGCGCTCGCTGGCCTGGCCACAGGAGCTGGCCCGCAATTTCATCGACGGCGGGATGCAGCAACCGCCCGAGCCCGAGTACCCCGTGTTCGACCCCCGGCCCGTGATCAGCGATCTGGCCGCCATCGACCACCTGCTGGAGGGCGACAGCCCCGTGCATGACTGGCTCAGGCGCGTGGCCTGGAGCATTGCCACCGCGGCCCGGATGCTCGGCGCGATCGGCACGCCGGAGTTCCATGAGCACAGTGCGGCGCTCTACGGCACGCCGGTCACGCCGCTGCAGGACGGCCAGCGCACGGCCTTCGAACTGGCGGAGCTGATCGACGAAATCCTCTTCGGCTTCAACCAGAGTCCGGCCAGCTTCGGGATCGTGCCGCGGCTCGTGCCCGCCGAGCAGCTCGCGGAGGAGATCGAGCGGCGCATCGCCGTGCAGTTCGGTGACAACGCCCCGGCGGTGGAGCTGGTGGACCAGCTTTCCAGCAAGGCCCTGGCCGGCGCACGCTACATCCGCATCCGCCGCGGCGCACGCTTCACCGACCAGGACGTGGAGCAGCTCGTCAACCACGAGGCCTTCGTGCACATCGGTACCACGCTCAACGGCGTGGCCCAGCAGCGCTTCCCGATCCTCGCCAGTGCGCATGCAGGCACGACCCGCACCCAGGAGGGCCTGGCGGTGTTCACCGAGTTCATGAGCGCGGCGATGGACCCGGACCGCTTCCAGCGCCTCGCCGAGCGCACGATCGCGATCAAGATGAGCATGGACGGCGCGGACTTCATGCAGCTCTTCGCCTACTTCAGGGAGCGCACGGACACCCCTGAGCAGGCCTTTGAATGCTGCCGGCGAGTGGTGCGCGGCGGGCTCGTGAATGGCCACGCCCCCTTCACCAAGGACTGCACCTACATCCACGGGCTGCTGCAGGTCCACAACTTCCTGCGCATCGCCGTTGCCAGCGGCCGGATCGACTGCATCGGCCTGCTGTTCTGCGGCAAGCTGGACCTCGAGGACCTGCCCGCGCTAGGGCTGCTGGCCAATGCCGGGGTGCTGGAGCCGCCACGCTACCTGCCGCCCTGCGTCTCCGACCCGCGCTTCCTCGTGAGTTACCTGGCCTACAGCTCCTTCCTGAACCGCATCGACCTGCCCACGGTCAAGCAGCACTACGGCGATATGCTCGGCAAGATTCCCGCCACGGAGCTGATGGCCGGGGTCTGCTACCTCGACCGCTCGCAGCTGGGGGATCCGGCTCCGAAAACTCCCTGAGATTTCCGCAATTTCCCGGAACAATCCGCGCCGGCGCTGGTCAAACTGACACCAGACGCAGAGCTGGGAGGATGAGATGGGGTGCTGCGGACATGCATCGCATCCAGGATGGGTGCCAGGAAGGGCAGGGAGCGCCTGGCGGAGGCTCCTGATGCCCTTGGTTGCCGGCTGTAATTGAGATCATTGGGTAGAGCTTGCCGTGCGCCCGGGTTATACTCAGGTATCCGGTAGCTTTTGACGGGTAGACAGATCGATGCTGAACTTTCTGAAGGGCAAGGGACAGGGAAGTGATGACTTCCCGCGGGACCCGGCAACGGTTGGTTCCCCTTACATACAGGCGCGCGAGTTCGTGGACGGACATACCGAGTTCATCGCATGGACCTGCCATCCCTCGCTGATGCTCGATGAACGCTCCACGCGGATCCCGCAGGTGATCGACTCCGAGGGCCAGAGCTTCACCCCGCAGATGGGCTCGCTGGAAAGCGGTACTGAGATTCCCCGCTTCAGTTCCCTGCAGGATGCCGAACGCGCGATCCGGCTCTACAGCGAGAATCTCGCCAAGCGTTCCATCGTGCGCGAGGATCTGGTTTCCGCCGAGATCCTGCATCTGGAGGAGCGGCTTGCCACCCTGCGCAAGCTGCTGGAGAACAGGGCGAACAGCGCTGCCCTGCCGGATTCCACGGACTGAACTGCAGTCCGCCCTGCGCACCATACAATTAGGGCATGCCTATTCCCCAGACGATGCAGGCCGTGCGCTTCCATGAGCACGGCGGTCCCGAGGTGCTGCGCTACGAGGAGGCACCCGTCCCCGCGATCGGCCCCAATGATGCACTGATGCGCGTACGCGCCTGCGCCATGAACCGCCTGGATGTCGCCACGCGCATCGGCCCGCGCGGCTGGACGATTCCGCTGCCGCACATCCTCGGCTGCGACGTGGCGGGGGAAGTCGTGGCCTGGGGCAGCGAGGTGCGCGGGCTTTCCGAGGGCATGCACTGCGTCGTGGCTCCGGGCCTGCCGGGAGCACCGGGACCGGAGCGCAGCCGCGGCGATGACAACGTCGCCGCTGACTATGACATCGTCGGCCTGTTCTCCGATGGCGGCTATGCGGAGTATCTGAGCGTGCCCGCTGCCAACCTGATGCCGCGCCCGGAGCGTCTGAGCTGGGAAGAGGCCGCGGCCTTTCCGCTGACCTTCCTCACCGCCTGGCATATGCTCGGGATGCGCAGAGCTGCTCTGCAGCCCGGGGAAAGTGTACTCGTAATGGGTGCCAACAGCGGGGTGGGCACGGCCGCGATCCAGGTGGCGAAGGCCCGGGGCGCAGGCCTGGTGATTGCCACCGCGGGGGGCAGTGCCAATGCCCGGCGCGCACTGGACCTCGGGGCGGATGAGGTGATCGACCACTACGAGCATGAGGGCACGCTGCACAAGCAGGTCTATGCAATCACCGGCGGACGCGGCGTGGATGTGGTGGTGGAGCATGTCGGCGCCGCCGTGTTCGGACAGTGCGTCAAGGCCCTGAAGCGCGGCGGACGGCTCGTGACCTGCGGCGTGACCACCGGCGGACGCGCCGAACTGGACATCCAGATGCTGTTCGCCAAGCACCTCACGCTCTACGGCAGCTTCATGGGCTCGATGGGGGAGATGTACGAGCTCATGCCGCTCGTGAACGACGGCCGGCTGCGCCCCGTGGTGGACCGCGTCCTGCCGCTGGCCGACGCCGTGCAGGCGCATGTGCTGCTGGAGCAGGGCGGGCACTTTGGCAAGATCGTGCTCGTGCCCTAGAATCAGGGCGGTTGCAAACTGAGGGCGGCTCCCGTGGTTGGGTCGGGCCGCCAGGGTCTGGCTGGCAACCCGGAGACGTACCTTGCACAGCGGCTGGCTGACCGCGCATGCACGCTCATTCCTCGAGCAGCGTTTCGCGCGCGCGGAGGACGGCTCCTACTTCCCGCACCAGCCGCTGCATGGCCTGTTTGGCAACAGTGAAACGGGCCGGCCGCTGCGCCTGGCGCGCAGCTACCGCCTGCTGCGCTGGCTGGATGCGCTGCAGCCCCAGAGCCTGGCGGACCTCGGTGCCGCGGAGGGCTACATTGCCAACCTGCTGCGCCTGCGCCAGGGCTGCCCCACGCTCTGCATCGACCTCTCGCTGGAGGCCTGCCGCCGCGCCGCCGAAATCCACGGCCAGCCGGCCGTTGCCAGCCCGTTGCAGGGGATTCCCCTGCCTGACAACAGCGTTGACACAGTGCTGCTGAGCGAGGTCTTCGAGCATCTGGAGAATCCGCTGCAGGTGATCCGCGAAATGGCACGCGTGGCCCGCCGCTACATCGTGATCACCACGCAGGAGATCTGCATGAGCCGCCCGGAGCAGTGGATCCGCCTGCGCCTGCGTGATCTTTCCGAGGCGCACGGCGAGCTGAACTGGCTCTGCAGTGCGGACCTGCATTCCGTGTTCAGCGGGCCAAGCGCCAGTGCCCCGCAGTTCCGCCGCAGCCTGCGCCGGCTGGCAGCGCAGCTTGATCCGGTGGAAGCCGAAGCACACCTGCGCTGGCTGGCGGATCCAGTTCCGCGCCGCAGCGAAGGCATCATCTTCGTGGCCAGCCTCGATGGCAGCCCGGTCCCGCCCCTGCCCGGTGATGACGATCCGCAGCTCTGGCGGATGCTGATCGATGGCCCAGCCGTTGCCAGTCCATCTGAGCATGTCTGGAGCCTGGCAGACGGGCGGGAGCTGCATGCAGGAGAGGCTCTCGACAGTGGCCTGCAACCTGAGCAGGCACTCACGCTGGAGACTCCCTCCACGGATGCGCTGGACCCGGTAGGTCTCAGCCGCCTCGCCGGGCGGCTGGACACGGAGAATGTGACCCGCAATCCCCTGGAGCGCCGCCTGCTGTCAGTACTGGTACGCAGCATGGAGCGCATCGGCTACCTGAGCTGCAGTGATCCCTGGGCCGTACGCGCTGCCTGGCTGCGTCGCCGCCTGCACAGGGATACCCCGCCGAATATCCCGGATTCCACGACCGAAGCGAGCAGCGGATAGAATCCATGCGTCATGAAATGCATGCCGCACAGGATCATCACCTTCAGCCTGCTCTTGCTGGCCCTCTGCCTGCAGGCGCTCCCGGCACAGGCCGAAAGCGAGCTGCGTGAGCAGCTGCGCCAGCTCAGCAACCAGTCCGAGCACAAGCGCATCGAGGCCGGCAACTGGTTCGCCGCGCATGGCAGTGAGCACATGCCAGAGCTGCGCGAGCTGCTGCAGGACCATGATGCCGAGCTCAGCTACGGCAGCGCGCTGGCGCTGGGCCTGATGGGCAAGGCTGCAGCGGAGGCCCTGCCGGATCTCGTGGACCAGCTCACCAATCCGGACATCACCGATGTCGTGGTGCAGAGCATCATGCGCGTCACTGACAACTGGCAATCCGTGTTCAGTCAGCTCACACATCATAAGACACCCTACGGCAGGCAGGTCGGAGCCCGGGCCTACGGACTCTGCGGCCGGGCAGAGACCGCGCTTCCGCAGCTCACCGAGTTGCTGGCGGATCCCGATGCCGATGTTGCCAAGGCGGCCAGCCGCGCGCTCGTGTGGTATCCGAATGATGCCGCCGCCGCCGTACCCGGGCTCGAGGCCCAGCTCAAGCACAGTGATCCCGGGGTGCGGGCCACGGCGCTGTTCACACTGGAGATGATCGAGGGCAGCCGCCCCGAGCGGGCGGCAAAGGCGGTCCGGACGCTGCTGGACGATCCCGAGCCGCAGGTGCGCAGTGCGGCGATCAGCACCGCGGTGCGGCTCAGCCCGCAGGATACGACACTCGTGACGAAGCTCACGGCCATGCTGGAAGATGAGGACCCGGTGGTGCGTGTCAACGCGGCCTTCACACTGGCGCGCTTCGGCGAACGGGCCGCTCCGGCCGTTGGCAAACTGGCCGAGACCCTCGGGCGCAAGCTCTGGTATCTGGCTCCCTACAGTTCGGAAATGGCAACGAACAACGTCTGGGCCCCGCTCGCGGCGCTCGGTGCAATCGGCTCCAAGGCAAGTCCGGCCCTGCCGCAGGTGCGGGCCCTGCTGGATGATCCCTACCACGCCCTGAATGCGGCGGAGGCGATCTGGCAGATCAGTGGTGATGCTGGTGATCTGGTGCGCATCGTCGAGGGTGAACTGGAAAGCGGCGACAGCGCCCGGATCCTCGAAGGGCTCGGCGTGGCCCAGGACATGGGCCAGGCCGGGCGTGAGCTGCTGCCGGATATCAGCCGCCTGCTGCTCAGCCAGGAGTCAGTGATCCGCCAGGCCAGCGTGGAGGTGATGTCCGTGCTGGCCGATGACCCCGGCATGGCGGCCGAGATGTATGGTTCCCTGCTGGGCGAGGCCAGTCCCGATGAACGGCTGGTGATCCTCAACCGCCTGCGCGAGTTCGGTGCGGATGCACGTGTGGCCCTCGATGACATCAACCTGCTGCTGAGCGGGAATGACGACTTCGAGCTGGCGCTGGCCGCATCCACGATGTACACGATCTCGGGTGAAATCCAGCCCAGCCGAGATGTGCTGCTGGACGTGCTCAGCCGTGACAACGAGGATGCGCTGGCGGTGGCGGCGCACTGCCTGCGGCTGATGGGACGCTATGCCGAGCCGGCTCTCGCGCGCCTGCGCGAGATCGCCGCTGACAACAGCATGCCGGACAGTGCGCGCAATGCGGCGCAGCGGGCGCTGGATGAACTGGGGGGCTGATCAGCCGCCCTGCGGGATGCCTGCCGCAAGGATGCGCCGCGCGTCGAGCAGCTGCTGGCGATAGAACTTGGCATCAGCGCTCATGTGCTCATCCGGGTTCTCCTCCTGGGAGGCGAGGTAGTCGAGCACGCTTTCCAGACGGGCCGCCGCCGCTTCATCCCCGGCCTGCTGCCTGGCCAGTTCCAGCCAGCCGAGGTTCAGGAGTACCCTGCCTGAGCAGGCAGGCCCCGGATCAGCACTCAGTCCCTGCAATGCAGCGTCCTGCACCGCCAGGTCCAGTGCGCGTTGCAGGGCCTGTACGGCACCGTTGCCATCATCAAGCGCGAGGCGGTGCACACCCTCGGCCCAGCAGGCCATGCTCTGCGGCCAGGCGGGCTTGCCGAGCTGGCGACGCCACTTGAGGCTGTCCTGGGCGGCCTTCAGCCCGCGTTCGTAGTGGCGCTGGGCGCGTGGGAAGTCGTCACCCCAGCACCATGCGAGATCGGCGGAGAGGTTGTAGCTGGCAACGTTGGCACTGTCCAGCCGCCGGTTGCGGGTCTCCTCGTCGGCTGCCCGGGCGGACTGGCTCAGACATTCGGTGATCGCGGCGTCGGCGAATTCGATGCAGTGGTCCAGGCTGCGCCCGGCCCATTCGCCCATCACCATGCCCTGGCGGGCGAAGAGGAACAGCACTCGGCGTTCCAGCTCATCCTGGAAGCTGAAGTCTATCCAGGCCACCGCGGCCTCAGCGCCGCCGCTCTCGAGCTTCTGGCGCAGGGCCGGCCAGTGCTGCCGGAAGAAGTCCTGCTGCTGCTGGAATGTCTCCATACATCTCCCTTGTCCTGATCCGCGGATTCCAGTCTAGCGCAGGTTGCCCGCTGGCATGACCCCGGAAATGGAAACGGCCCGGTTTCCCGGGCCGTTGTCAGATTCAGATGGAAGTCCGCCTAGACGGCGCCGCTGGCGAACAGGCCGGCGAACACGAGCGCCACGATGCTCATCAGCTTGATGAGGATGTTGAGGCTCGGGCCCGAGGTGTCCTTGAAGGGGTCGCCCACGGTGTCGCCGACGACGGCGGCCTTGTGCGGGTCGCTGCCCTTGATGATCTGGCTGATCACGAACTGCTCCTCGGCCTCGCTGCCGGGGTTCTGCGCCTTGTAGGCAGCCAGCTTCTCCTTCTCGGTCGGGTTGAAGTTCTCGATGGTCTTGGCAACCCAGTTGGCCTCGCCGTATTCCTTCTTGATCTCCTCGATCAGACCCTTCTGCTCGATGAACTTCTTGGCGTTGTCCCAGGCACCGCCGGAGTTGGACATGAACAGCGCGATCATCACGCCGCTCGCCAGCGCACCGGCCAGCAGGCCGCCCACGGCCTCGGCACCCTGGCCGCTGATGAAGCGGAACAGCAGGCCGATGGCGATCGGGCTGGCGATGGCCAGCAGGCCGGGCAGCACCATCTTCTGCAGGGAGGCCTGGGTGGAGATCGCGATGCAGGTCTTGTAGTCGCCGACCACACCCTCGCGGCCCTCACGCAGGCCCTCGATGGTGTTGAACTGGCGGCGCACCTCGTTGACCATCTGCTGGGCGGCATGGCCCACGGCGGTCATCGTCAGCGCGCTGAACAGGAAGGGCAGCATCGCGCCGATCAGCACGCAGATCATCACGACCGGGCTGTTCAGGTCAATGCTCGAGATGTTGGACTTGGCGCTGTAGGCGCTGAAGAAGGCCACGGCGGTCAGGGCGGCGGAGCCGATCGCGAAGCCCTTGCCGATCGCGGCGGTGGTGTTGCCGACGCTGTCCAGCTCATCGGTGCGCTCGCGCACCTCAGGCGGCAGGCCGGCCTGCTCGGCGATACCGCCGGCGTTGTCAGCCACCGGGCCGTAGGCATCGACGGCCAGCGTCACGCCCAGCGTGGAGAGCATGCCGACCGCGGCGATCGCGATCCCGAACAGGCCCATGTTGGGGTTGCCGCTGAAGCCGCCCGGAGCGCCGTAGGCCACCATGATGGCAACGCAGATCACCAGCAGCGGTAGCGCCGTGGAGACCATGCCCACGCTCACGCCGGAG
>JAGRNT010000023.1 GCA_020440605.1 bacterium
ACCGGGGAGATGCTCAGTCGAAGCCCAGTCTGTGCAAGGGCCTGTGCCGTTTCCCAGACAGCCTCGTGCTCAATGGCACTTATCAGCAGATGTTTCCCTGCCGGAGCATTGCCGAGCATCCCCAGCAGGGCATGGTTATCGCCTTCGGTGCCACCGCTGTTGAAGATCACACTGGCCGGCTCACAGGCGAAGCGCTCGGCCACGCGCCGGCGGTATTCCTCCAGCCGGACCTTTACAGCCTGGCCCGCAGCATGCGCACTTGAGGGGTTCGCCATCAGGAGCGGGTCCACGTGGACTTCCTGCATGGCGGCTGCGGCCTCGGGATGCACGGGCGTGCTGGCTGCGTGATCGAGATAAATCGCCATCTTAACTACTTTACATCTTCCTCTGTGTATAAATAGGAGCCGTCAGGGTAGCACCCGCACAGAGGTTATCGTGCCCGGTAGCGAATCATTAAAGGAGGCCACATGTCCAGGGAACTTAAATCCGTCGCCCGTGCCGCCGGTGGTTGAGCCGCCAAGATGGGTCCGTGTGACCTCGCGGAGATGATGTCCCAGCTGCCGGTGATGGAGCACAGCGACCTGCTGGTCGGGCCACTGCATGGCTCGGACGCGGGCGTGTTTCGCCTGCGCGAGGATCTGGCGATCGTGCAGTCCACCGACTTCTTCCCGCCGATGATCTCGGATGCACGGGCCTTCGGACGGATCTCCGCCGCGAATGCCATATCCGATATCTATGCAATGGGTGCCAGGCCGGTCACGGCCCTGAACCTGCTGGCCGCACCGCGCGGTGAGGACCAGGGGGCGCTGGTGGACATGATGGACGGCGCGCGCGAGCTCGTGGAGGAGGCCGGGGCAGTGATCAGCGGCGGGCATACCATCCTCAACGATGTGGTGATGTTCGGTCTGAGCGTGACCGGTGTCGTGCATCCGGAGCGGCTGCTGCGCAATACGATGGTGCAGGATGGCGACGTGCTGGTGCTGACCAAGCCCAT
This sequence comes from bacterium, assembly GCA_020440605.1. Taxonomy (GTDB): domain Bacteria; phylum 4484-113; class 4484-113; order 4484-113; family JAFGCY01; genus JAHEFU01. The sequence goes on from JAGRNT010000023.1 coordinate 995, forward strand.
CGGTACGGCGGTGGTTGTGCATGCCTACAATGCCGGCAATGCGACTGAGAATGATCTGGCCGGCTGCGTGGCATCAATGTGCACACTCAACCGGATCGCCTCGGAGCTGCTGCATGACTGCGGCGCGCATGCTTCGACGGATATCACTGGTTTCGGACTGCTGGGCCATGCCTCCGACATGCTGTCCACTTCGGAACTGGGTATCGAGATTGATGCTGCTGCCGTGCCGCTGATCGGACGGACACGGGAGCTGGCCGATGCCGGCAATATCTGCGGCGGCACGAAGCGCAATGCCGAATTCACGGACAGCTTCGTGGACTACACCCCCGGCAGTGAGCACTGGCGCATGATCCTCAACGACGCCCAGACCAGTGGCGGCCTGCTGGTATCGCTGCCGCAGGCCCGCGCAGAGGAATTCCGCCAGCGGATCGCGGCTTCCGGCTACAATCTGACAACCGCGATCATCGGACGCGTACGGGGTGGCCGTCCCCGGCGGATCAGCGTCCACGGATAGACCGACATGAATGATGTGAATCTCAGACTGCGGGAACTGCCGCATCTCGAAGCAGTGCTCAGCAGCCCGGAGGGTGCTCAGCTGCTGGCGTCATACCAGCGCAGCGTGGTGGTAAACCAGGCCCGGGCCCTGATCGGCGAGATCCGCCAGTCACTGCTCGATGGCCGCTATGCGGGTGAAACCGATGAGCACACCGTGGCGCGCCTGCTCGGTGATCGCCTGAATGAACTGTGCGCACCGGCCGTGCGGGCCGTAATCAATGCTACGGGGATCCTGCTGCATACGAATCTCGGACGCGCCGCCCTGACGAGCGAGACCTGCCGGGCTATCAGTGAGGCGGCTGCCGGTTATTCCAGCCTGGAGTTCGACCTGGAAACCGGCAGGCGCGGCAAGCGTGACCGCCAGCTGGCGCGACAGCTCTGCGCGCTGTTCGGCTGCGAGGATGCGACCGTTGTCAACAACTGCGCCGCCGCCGTGATGATTGCGCTCAACACCATGGCCCGTGGCCAGGAAGTGATCACCAGCCGCGGAGAGCTCGTGGAAATTGGCGGCAGCTACCGCGTCCCGGACGTGATTCCGGCGGCGGGCTGCCGGCTGCGCGAGGTCGGCACGACCAACCGCACGCGGATCAAGGACTATGAGAACGCCGTCTGTGAAAACAGCGGCCTGCTGCTGAAGACCCATGCCAGCAACTACCGCATCCGCGGCTTCACAGAGGAGGCCAGCGTTGCCGAACTCGTTGAGCTGGGGAGCAGAAGCGCACTGCCGGTGCTCGTGGATCTCGGCAGCGGCTACGTGCGTCAGCAGGGTCTCGGTGAACTGGACGAGCCTGAAGTGCTGCAGTGCCTGGCGGATGGTGCGGACATCGTCTGCATCTCCGGCGACAAGCTGCTGGGTGGACCGCAGGCCGGGATCATCCTCGGCAGCCGTGACTGGGTGGAACGCATCCGCAGGAATGCGCTGTGGCGCGTGCTGCGGCTCGACAAGCTGGGAATCGCGGCACTCGGTGCGACTGTCACACAGTACCTGCGCAACAGCGGGCAGGGCCCGGTAAGTATCCTGGCAACGCAGCTCAGCCGCGATGCCGATGAACTGAACCTGCTGGCGGCCGATCTGCGCGCCAGACTGGCGGCCCAGCGGCCGGACTGGACCTTCGAAATCGGCAAGGGGACTGCGAGTGTCGGTGGTGGCACGCTGCCGGACCAGGAGTTTCCCTCGCAGGTGGTGAGCGTGGAAGCACCGCATCTCAGCGCGGAGCAGATTGATGCGAAGCTGCGCGCGGCCAGCCTGCCGGTGATCGGGTATGTCAGCCAGGGCCGCCTGCTGCTCAATGTCGCCAGCCTGCTGGAGGGTGACAACGAGCGGATTGCCGCGGTCTTCGGTGAGCTGGATGCCTGAACAGCGCTATCTGGTGCTGGGCACCTCCGGGCATATTGACCACGGCAAGACCTCGCTCGTGCGCGCCCTGACCGGCGTGGACACCGACACCCTCGAGGAGGAGAAGCGCCGCGGGATCACGATCAACCTCGGCTTCGCCCATCTGGAGCTGGGCGAGGAGCTGCGGATCGGGATCATCGACGTTCCCGGCCATGCACGCTTCATCAGCAACATGGTGGCCGGGGCCACGGGCATCGACCTGCTGCTGCTGGTGATCGCTGCTGACGACGGCGTGATGCCCCAGACCACGGAGCACCTGCACATTGCCAGGTTGCTCGGTGTGCGCCACGGCCTCGTGGCCCTCACCAAGGTTGACATGGTTGAGGAGGAGATCCGGGAACTGGCAATCGAGGACATCCGTGAGGTTGTCAGCGGCAGCTTCCTGGAGGGCTGCCCGATCGTGCCGGTGAGCAGCATTACGGGCTTCGGCATCGATGAGCTGAAGGAGAGGATCCGCGGGATTGCCATGCAGGTGCCGCGGCGGGCCACAGAGGGCCGCTTCCGCATGGCGATTGACCGGGCTTTCAGCATCCACGGCGCTGGCACGGTGGTGACCGGGACAACGGTCAGTGGCAGCGTCAGTGTTGACGATGAAATGAGCATCTACCCCGCCGGCAAGCGTGTGCGTGTGCGTGGAATCCAGGTGCACGGGGCGGATGTGCAGTCCGTCGGGGCCGGGATGCGCGCGGCGATCAACCTGGCCGGGATCAGCCATGATGAGATCTCGCGCGGTGAAGTGCTGGCTGAACGCGACGCACTGGAAAGCAGCTTCATGCTGGATGCGGAGATCGAGCTGCTGGAAGGCGGCTTCGCCCCGCTCAGGCGTGGCAGCGAGGTCGAGCTGCATATCGGCACCGTGGAACTGAGTGCCAAGGTGCATCCGCTGGACAGCGAGTCCGCCCTACCGGGCAGCACGGCGATGGTGCAGCTCCGGGTGGGGGAGGCCCTGGCAATCGCCGCCGGGGACCGCTTCATCCTGCGTGCAAGCACCGGCAGGCAGACGATCGGCGGAGGCGTGGTGCTCGATCCGCATCCGATGAAGCACCGCCGCCGCCGTGGTGAGGCCGCGGAGAAGCTGGAGGAGCTGCGCGAGGAAAGTCTGGAGTCGCGGCTGCTGCATGAGGTTGCCAAGGCGCAGTATGGCGCACAACGCGCTGAGCTGCTGCCGCTGCTGCTGGTGGATGACACGAGCCTGGAAGCCGCAATGCATAGCGCTCGGCAGCGCGGCCTGCTGGTGCATGGCAGTGGCCGCTCACAGCTGCTGACAACGCCTGAGAACCGCGAGCGGATCGTACAGCGCAGCCTGAAGATGCTGGAGGGCTTCCACGATGAGAACCCGCTGACCCTGAAGGGTATGCCGGCCCAGGCCTTTGCCAACGGCATCACCGCCGGCAGCGGAGCCCTGCCGGTGGAGCTGGTGGAGCAGGCGCTGAATGCTGCCGTGCAGGATGGCCGCTTGCTGAAGCAGGGCGGGACCTTCGCCCTGCCGGGCCGCGCGGTCAAGCTGACGGCGAAGGACAATGAGGCGCTGAAGGAACTGCGCAGCCGGATGCTGGCCAGCATCAAGCCGGACCAGCCTGATGAGGTCGTCAAGGACGTCCCCGTTGACAAGAAGCGGCTGCTGATGCTCTGCAAACTGCTGGTCGAGGACGGCGAACTGGCACTGCTGCCGGGGGCCGTGTACTTCGATGCCACGCTCGTGAACAGCATCGAGGGCCGGCTCAGGGAGCAGCTTGCCGACGGTGCGCAGATGACTGTCAGCGACTTCAACCAGCTCGTCGGCACCTCGCGCAAGTACGGCATTCCGCTGCTGCAGTACTTCGAGAACAGCGGGCTGCTGAAGCGCGATGGCGACTTCCGCCGCCTGGCCTGAACAGAACATACTCAGGCAGCGCAGCATGCGCTATAACTCTCCTGGAGAGGATCGGGGCTGGTGTCCCGTCTGGTCTTCAAAACCAGTGGCGGGCAGATAAAACTGTCCGTGGGGGGTTCGATTCCCTCTCTCTCCGGTTTTCTCAGCTGGGGTGGTTCATGTGAGGCAGGCAGTACTCTTCTTGCTAGTTTTCTCGATGTTGACCATATGCATCACCTGTAATAAGCAGGCAGTGAGCGATTATCGCAGCTTTTCCGGTCCCCTGATTTCCAGATGGACAAACAACCAGTTCAGTTGCCATGAAGAGAATTCCGGATCTACTACGACAATTGCGATAGAGAATCTGGGGTCCTTGAGTTATGGACAGTATCCCCCTTTGGAAGATCCTCTTGCTTCAAATAGACCGGTCCTACTCGCGGGCAACATTCCGGCGGAATTGATGGGAACATCCTTCTATAACAAGGATGGAAAGCAGATCCGCCATGAACACCTTGACAGCGCGCCGGAAGTAGTTCTGACAATAGAGGGAGATTCCGTCATCGGTTGTATTGGCAACGGACAATTCAGACAGGCTGAGGTAGCGGACAACTACTTCATGAATTCATGGGAAGAAATAAAGTTTGATACTCCATTCCGGGTAAGGGAATGCATCTCAGAATACAGAAATCACAGCATATTCATTTCATCGGAAGACAACCATGAACTATTGGATTATCGCTTCGCATTCGTGCCATCCGATTTGATTGGAGTATATGAGATCGAAGAGACGGAAGTTACCCCCTTCATGGCAGGCCGAAGCTACTTCATCGTCAATCTCAGTCTGCGAAGGGATGCGAAACTAGCTGAGTGAACGAAGATCTGGATAGTCCGTCACAGCAGTTACTTCACCACGTGCCGCGGAATGTCCGCCGGCAGGCGGCTGAGGAATTCCGTGTTCAGGGCGCTGCTGAATTCCGAGAACGACGCGATGGTGATTTCCTGCTTCTTCTGACGCCCGACCAGCACCACCTCGTCCCCGTCATCCACACCCGGGATGTTCGTGACATCCGCGAAACACATGTTCATGTTCACCAGGCCCACGATGGGCGCGCGCCGGCCACGGATCAGCACATTGCCGCGATTGCTCATCTCACGCGGGTAGCCGTTGCCATAGCCGATCGGGATCACGGCGATCCGTGAGTCACGTGGGGCCTGGAAGTAGGTGCCGTAGCCCACGAATTCATCGCGGTCCACCTCGCGCACCTGCATCACATTGGTCTTCCAGGAGATCACGCGGCGCAGACGTACATCCTCACTGCGTTTGGCGCCGAGTAGCATCAGGTTGTGTACGTCCGGACTGGGGTAGAGGCCGTAGACCGCAGTGCCGATGCGCACGAGATCCAGCCGCACTTCGGGGCGGACCATGGCCGCTGCACTGCTGGCAACGTGGTACAGCGGCTGGTTGGCACGCCTCAGGAGCGGTTTGCGGACCCGGAAGAATGACTCCACCTGTTTGTCAATCCGGAAGCGTGCAGAGAGTGATTCAGCCCCGGCCAGATGCGTGCAGAAGCCCACAAGCTTCAGATGCCGGCGTTCGCGGTTGATGATCGTCAGTGCTTCGCGCAGCTTGGCCTGCTCGAGCCCCGTGCGGTTGCCACCGGTTTCAATCTCCAGGTGGATACTGGCCTGGCGGCCCATGCTGGCGGCCATGCGCGCGACGTTTTCAATACGCCTGAGACTGAACACATAGAACTCGATGCCATGCTCGATCACCCACTCAAGATTGCTGTCATGCATGATGCCCATTATCATCACGCTGCTGTCCGTTGTCAGGCAGGCGTGCACGCTCTGGGCCTCGCCACTGGAGGCCACGGCGAAGCGCCGGACCCCACAGGCCTCGGCCATCGGTACGAACTGCTCCACGCCGTGGCCATAGGCATTGGCCTTGACGACGACACAGATCTGCGGATGGTCGCCGATTGTGCGGCGCAGGAAGTCCAGATTGTGCTTGAGCGCGGACTGGCTGAGTTCCAGCCGGGAACTGTGATGGATCATGCCGGGCATGCAGGTGCTTCTCCGTTGCGGGATGGCACACTGACGGCGCTGCCCGGGAAGCAAGCATTGATGCAGGTTCCCGGCGAGTAAGGCCGCGCAGGCGGCCTGGGATGCGGCATCAGTGAAGTGCGCATATTGTAGCAGCCGCACAGTTGCCAGACGGAGGCATGGCTGGTGCTAAGATGCGCTAGGCACGGGGTTGAGGTGTGATGTGAGAATCGGATTCAGGCAATGGGACGTATTCACTGACAGGGCGCTGGGAGGCAATCCACTGGGGATCTTCCCGGATGCCGCGCAGCTCAGCACGGAGCTGATGCAGCAGCTCACCCGCGAGATGAACCTCTCGGAGTGCACCTTCATCTGCGGCGGAGGCAATGGCCGCTACAACGTGCGGATCTTCACCCCGGAGCGCGAGATGATCTTTGCCGGGCATCCCGTGGTGGGGACTGCAGACTTCATCTTCAGTGAACTTGAAGCGGATGCGGAAGGCATAGAGTTTGAACTGATGCGCGATGTTGTCAGGATTGAGCGCGTCGTGCATGGCGAGCGCAGGCTGGTGGCCTTTGACAGTCCGCCGGTCAACTGGCATGGCAGTCTGGACGACAGGGAACTGGCCGCGCGGCTGGTCAGCCTGGACACTGCACAGCTTGACGACAGCCTCCCGGTCGGACTGCTGGATGTTGGCCCGACCTATTGCATCATCCCGCTCAGAGATCGCGCAGCACTTGAAGCAGCACAGTATGACAACACGGCCCTGAAGGATCTTGCAGCCAGGCATGGCACGGATCAGATCACGGTGGTCTGCCCCGGAGGCTATGCCGGGGACGGGAGTTTCAGCACCAGGATGTTCGCCCCGCTGCACGGCGTGCCGGAGGATCCGGCCACGGGCAGCAGCGCCTGCTGCCTGGCGGCCTATCTGCAGCGGGTGGGCAGGCTGGACAGTGGCAATGCTGGCTTCCATGGCCTGGACCAGGGATACAGCATCCATCGTCCTTCAAGGATCTGGTTCAGCGCTGAGGGTGATGCTGACAGCCCGCGAATCCGCATCGCCGGTGAAGCGCTGGAAGTTGCCAGCGGGGAGTTCAGACTTTGAGTGAGGACCGCACTGTGGCGACGGAGCTGTTTGAGGGACGCATCGAGCGCCTGGGCTGGGGCGGGGTCGGGATCGCGCGGCATGCGGATGGCCGGATCATCCTGCTGCGCCACACTCTGGCGCTGTTCCCCGGTGAGCTGGTCAGGGCGGAGATCGAATGGAAAGCGCGGCATGCGGAGGGCCGGGTACTGGAGATCCTGGAAGCGGATCCGCAGCGGATCACTCCGCTCTGCCCCTGGGCGGCGGCCTGTGGTGGCTGTGACCTGCAGGGGGCACCGCTGCGCGGGACGGAACTCAAGCGCCTGATGGTTGCCGACCTGCTCGCCAAGCAGCTTGGCCCGGAGCAGGACTGGGAATGGAGCGCTGCTGATGACAACACCCTGCGCAATGTGATTCAGCTCCACCTCGCGGATGGCAGGCTCGGCTACCACGCGAGGGGCAGCCATGAGTTAGTGGAAATCGGAAAATGCATGGCCGCGCGGCCGGGCCTGTCAGCATCAATCGGGCATTTGCGAGCGGGGATCGCCAATGGGGACCTGCCGGCACTGGAGGGCCGCTGGGAGCTGGTCTGCGGCAATCCGGAGGAGCCGGTCATCGCCTGGCATGAATCAGACCCACGACGCTTCTGGGAGCTCACTGCCGACAGCTGGCAGGATTCCGAAGGGAAGATGTCGTTCCTGCTGAGGGATGGTGCACCGATTGTCAATCTGTCCTCGGGCTTCTTCCAGACCAGCGGTGGAGCGGCGATCCGCTGGTTCCGGGCGCTGTTCGGGCGCTGGCAGCTTTCGGGAGATCGCCTGCATGACCTCTATGGCGGCTGCGGACTGTTCAGCCGTCTGCTCTGTGACAGCTTCAGTTCCTTCAGCGTGGTGGACAGCTCGGAGGCCAGCATCACGAGTGCGGTTGCCAATCTGAGCGGGCAGTCCGCACGCTGCTTCCAGCGCGAGGTGGACAGCTACATTGAGCGCATGCAGAGCCGCCCCAACGACCTGATCATTCTCGATCCGCCGCGCAGCGGGCTGAGCCGCACTGCCTGCAAGGCGCTCTGTGATCAGGGAGCCGGGGCATTGGTGCTGATCGGCTGCGATGGTGCGGCCTTCTGCCGGGATATGGCAAGGCTCGACAGTGGCTGGCGGCTGGAGAAGCTGGAGGTCGCGGACCTGTTCCCCTGGACCGTGCACTGCGAATTTGCGGCGCTGCTGCTCAACCGCGCCGGCTGAGCATTCAGTTGCTGCGCACCGGGGATTCGTCCTCGCGCACGACGCGTGATTCTGTCAGGCTGTAGACGCCCATCTTCACGAGCCGCGGGCTGTAGATATGCAGCGTGACGAGGTCGGAACCGCCGGCCTGCAGGTTGCTGATCTGGTGGATGTCCTTATCCTGGCTGGCACAGACCGTACCCTGGGCCAGTTCCACCGTGCGGACGGGGTAGATCATGCGGTTGTCGCTCCAGCCGAAGGTCGTTTCACTGGCTGTACCGCGCAGCACCTTGACGCCACAGCTTGAACCGATGTGGTCGTGGATCAGGCTGCGCTGGCCGTTGAGCCAGCAGATCACCAACGCCTGGTAGGCCGGTCCGTCGTGCAGCAGGTTGCGCTGGTAGAAGTTCTCGTCGAAATGCAGCTGCTCGCTGACGCAGTCGCAGCTGACCTGCGTGCGGCGCAGGGCATCATCCAGCACATCCAATGGGATGCGCGAAGTGTACTGATCAAGTGTCTCGAATAGCTGCTGCAGATTCATGAAGTTTCCCTGGTCCCGGAGCGGGACTGCTGCAATAAGCTAACACAGGGCCTGCACCCGCCGCAGCTTTCCGCCTGATTCAGCGGGAGAAGAATTCCGCCAGGGCGCGGTCGAGGCTGCGATCCTTCCAGTCAAAGCCGGCCTTGCGCAGGGCTGCCGGATCAACACGCTGGCTGGCCAGCAGCAGCAGTTTCGCCATCTCGCCCATGGCGAATGTCAGGGTCCAGGCCGGTGCCGCGAAATGCAGGCTCCGGCCGAGGGCCTGGGCCAGGGCCTGGCTGAATTCCCTGTTGCTTACGGGCTGCGGCGAAATCACGTTGAGCGGGCCGCTGAGCTTCTGGTTGTCCAGCGCGAAGCGCACGATGCGCAGGTAGTCGCGCATGCTGATCCAGCTCATGTACTGGCGGCCATCTCCCAGCACGGCCCCGAGCCCCTTCTCGAAGGCAGGCAGCATCTTCTCAAGCGCTCCGCCGTCCGGATGCAGCACCATCCCGGTGCGCAGGATCACAGTGCGGATCCTGCTTTCCGCGAGTGGTGCAAGTGCCGCTTCCCAGCGCACACAGACATCGGCCACGAAGTCTCGTGCAGCCGTGCTGTCTTCTGTCAGCAGTTCGGATCCACGGTCGCCGTAGATCCCGATACCGGAGGCGGAGATGAAGCTCAGGGGTTGAGGAGTCAGCTCCAGTGCAAGCTGCACGAGGGTTTCCGTGCTGCTGGTACGGCTGAAGAGGATGCTGCGCTTGTTCTTCTCGTTGAAGGGGACGGCGATGGAGCTGCCGCTCAGGTTGATGATGGCGGTTATGCCTTCAGGCAGCATGGAGGGGTCGAGCCGTGTACCGGGCTTCCAGCCTACCTCGTTGCTGGTGGCAGGCTGGCTGCGTACGAGACGGTAGACACTGTGCCCCCGTTCCTCGAGATAGGGGACAAGATGTGACCCGATGAAGCCTGAGGCTCCACTGATCAGAATTCTCGATTCCTGCTGCACGACCGGCCCTTTCACGTTAGACTATTGACTCACTGAGGATATATGCTATCTTATTCGTTCCCGCCTTTGCGGCCGCAGGACGGCCCGGGGCAGAAAGAGGAATATCATGATTGCAATCGTTGAGATCAAGGGCAAACAGTACCGCGTGGAGAAGGGTCAGACCATCCGCACGGTGCAGGTTCCCGGTGAAGCCGGCGGCAGCATCAATGCCGAGCGCGTGCTTGCCACCTACGAGGGCGACAAGATCAGCGTGGGCCAGCCGGCGCTTGACGGTGCCAGCGTGACCTTCGAGATCGTGCGCCACTGCCGCAGCCCGAAGATCTACGTCGGTACCTACCAGAGCAAGAAGCGTCAGTACTCCCGCAAGGGACACCGTGACAACATCAGCTATCTCCGCGTGACGGACATCAAGGGTTAAGCAATGGCACATAAAAAGGGATTAGGCAGCAGTAAGAACGGTCGTGACAGCAAGCCGAAGTACCGGGGCGTCAAGCTCTACGGCGGTCAGGCCTGCAACGGCGGTAGCATCATCGTGCGCCAGGTCGGCATGAAGATCGTGCCCGGCGACAACGTTGGCATGGGCCGCGACTTCACCCTCTTCAGCCTCGTGGAAGGCACCGTGGGCTTCAAGATGCACCGCGGCCGCCGTACCGTCTTCGTGACGCCGAACAGCTGAAGCAGCACAACCTGAAATACCGGCGCAGTATCCATCGGGTGCTGCGCCTTTTTCATTTCGGGCGGGAGCCATGGCAGAGAGATTCACAGACAGTCTGACCGTAAGGGTCCGCGCCGGCAAGGGCGGGGATGGTGCCGTGCACTTCGACAGCCGCAAGTATGAGGCCTTCGGCGGTCCGGACGGCGGTGATGGCGGCAACGGCGGCAGCATCTATCTCGTGGGCAGCAAGAACTCGGACAACCTGGCTGCACTCGAGTATGCCGATCTCAGTGCCCAGAATGGTGTGCACGGCGCAGGCGGCCTGAAGAAGGGCAGTGATGCCAGCGATTTCGAGATCACCGTGCCGCTTGGCACCCTTGCCTATGACAGCCGCACCGGAGTGGAGATCGGGCATGTGACCAGCAGTGAGTCACGCCTGCTGGTAGCCCAGGGGGGCAAGGGCGGACGCGGCAACCCGAAGTATGCCACGGGCAGCCGGCGCACGCCGCGCATCGCCCAGGATGGCGAGGCCGGCGAGGAGCACTCGATCACGCTGCGCTGGCGGATCTACGCCGAGAGCATGTTGATCGAGCCGCATGAAACAGTGCTCGAGGAAGATCTGCTGCTGCCTCTGATCCTCGACAAGCAGCACGACGAGATCGAGTATGAGCTGTTCCAGCGCAAACCGCGCTGGCTGCGGATCCGCGGGCTGTATGAGATGTTTGATGTGGCCTACCTGCCGGTGGTGCTGTTTGACGACGGCGAGATTGAGCAGGAGCAGCTGCACCACGCCTACTGGGCCCGGCACCTGTTCATCAACCTGCAGCCCTTCGGTGATGACGTGGAAGCAGCCTGGGAAGGTCTCGCTGAGCGCTTGATGCGCCAGAGCTACCGCCAGCTTGAGAGCGTATTCCTTGCAGCAACGCGTGAGCTGCCCCTGGACAGCCTGACGCTTGATGTGGAGAGCGGCAGCCAGCCTGAGAAGCGCATGCTGCGGGTGGAAGGCAAGGCTGAGGCATATGAGCTGTTTATGGGACAATTGACGGGTGGAGTCGTCAGCTGAAAGCATCGGAATCTTCGGGGGCAGTTTCAACCCGCTGCACATCGGCCATCTGCTTGTAGCCCAGGAAGCCTGGTACCGCTGCCGACTCTCACGCGTGGCCTTTGTGCCCTGCGCCGGCAATCCGCTGAAGGATGCGCCGGAGGATTCCGCCACCGATGCCCAGCGCCTCAGCATGCTGCGCTCTGCGATTGAAGATGACAACCGCTTCTATGTCGACGCGCATGACCTGCGCCGCGGCGGGACTACCTATTCCGTTGACACGGTGATGCGCTTCCGTGAGAATCACCCGGAGGCGGAGCTGTACTTCATCCTCGGCGCTGACAGTGCCCAGCAGCTGCATCGCTGGAAGGATGCGCAGATCTTCATGCAGCTCTGCCGGCTTGTGATCTACGCCAGGCGCAGCGCGCATGACTTCTCCAAGGGCCTGCCTGAAGAACTGCAGGAGTTCAGCGTCAACTGGGAGTACGTGAACATCAACCCCGTTGACATCAGCAGTTCGGATATCCGCGCACGGCTGAGGCAGGAGCGGCCCGTGCGCTACATGGTGCCGGACAGCGTGGCGGACTACATCCACCGCAATGGGGTCTATGACCCGCTCAGCCGCCTCCCACAAGAGTGACGAGCTCCAGCACGTCTCCGTCGTCAACCCGGGCCTGATGGAACTCAAGCAGGGGGATGATCTTCCCGTTGTGTTCGATCACGAGCGTGTGGCTGTTGCGGTCCAGCTGCTCAAGCAGCTCCAGCCCGCTGAGGCCGGACTCCAGTTCCAGCCTGCGGCCGTTGACAACGATGCTGATCATCAGTGGTGCTGCCCCTTGAGCATGCCACGATTGTAACGCTTGAAGTCCGCTGCCAGATTGCGCACACTGCGTCGGGCGCGGAAGGGACCGATGCTGCAGAAACCGGCCGCTCCCGTGTTGACGACTGCAGCGCAGTTCTCTTCATTGATCCCGCCGATGCCGACGACCGGGATGGTCACGGCGCGCACGATCTTCTCGAGTCCCTTGAGGCCGATCACCGGTGCGCTCTGCTTGGTGGAGGAAGCGAACACGGCTCCACTGCCGATATAGTCGGCGCCATCAGCCTGTGCCTGGACTGCATCCGGAATCGTTCGGGCGCTGCGGCCCACAATCAGGCTGGCACCGATCTGGCGGATCTCCTGCACGGTGAAGTCCTCCGCCCCGACATGCACACCGTCCGCACCGCTCATCAGCGCGATGTCCACGCGGTCATTGATGATCAGCAGGCAGTCCTTCTCGCGGCAGATCCCGCGCAGCTTACGCGCCAGATCGAGATATTTGCGGTTGCCGAGAGACTTGAAGCGGGTCTGCAGGACCTTGACTCCGCCACCGACTGCATCGTAGGCGACACGCACGGGGTCGCGGTTGCTGCAGATCGATGCATCGAGAATGAAGTACAGGGGATGCTGGGAAATCGCCCGGCGGAAGCGACCGGCTGCTTCCGGGACGTCCGTCGCAACTTCATCCCTGAGTTTCAGCACGCTGGTCTGGCGTCCGGTGAGTGAGACACATTTGCGCTCGAATTCGTAGAAGTCGAAGCGCATCAGCTTGTAGAACTGGGCAACATTCTCAAGGTTGAAGAACTTGAAGTACTCCTCCAGCGTACGGCAGTACTCCTGGCAGGCCCGCAGGTCGCGGATGATCCTTTCCGCAAGTTCCTCCTCGGGAATCCCGCCCATCAGCTCGGGGCTGTAGTCCTTGATGCGGTTGGGGCGGGGGATGTCGATGCCTAGCCGCAGACGGATCATGCGGTCCTCGAGCGCGACGCGGTGCTGCATGCTCTCCAGGGGCTGGATCACGGAATCCGTGGCGGGATGCGCACGGAACAGCTGCCCAAGCATGTCCAGCTTCTCACCGAGTCCATGCAGGCAGTTGTCAATCACTCCGAATAGCTGTCCGCTAGACAAGCGCTGTGTTCCTCTGCTGGCTGAGCACCCGGTCATAGAGGGCCAGGTACTTCTCCATGATGATTTCCACCCTGTAAGAATCTACCGCGCGGCTGCGGGCGGCCTGTTTCATTTGCGTTAATCTTGCGGGATCCCTCAGCAGGCTGACCACGCGGCCGGCCATGCCCTCGATGTCACCCTGCTCGCAGATGTAGCCATCAATGCCATCGCGCACCAGATCCGGCAGTCCACCTGTGCGGGAGGCGATCACGGCGCACTCGCAGGCCATGGCCTCAAGCGCGGCGAGCCCGAAGCTCTCACTCTGGCTGGGCATCAGCATGATGCAGCTGGAGGCCATCAGGAAGTTGACATCCTCACGGTTGCCAAGGAAGCTGACCTTGTCACTGACACCGAGCTCCTTCGCGGCCTGCATCGCCGTCGGCAGGTCCGGACCGTCTCCGACCATCAGCAGCCGTGCCGGTTCCTGCTCCAGGACCTTCGCAAAGACGTGTACGACATCTGGGGCCCGCTTCACGGGGCGGAAGTTGGAAACATGGATCAGATTCGGCAGGCCTTCCTCGCAGTAGTGGCGGCCGGCCCATTCCCGACCGACCTCGGGGCTGAACTGCTCGATGTCAACGCTGTTCTCAATTACATCGATATCGATGTTCGGATTGAACTCACGGATCGTCTCATCCCGCAGCCAGGATGACACGGCGGTTACCGCGTCATTGTTGTTGATCGCGAAACGCGTGATCGGATGCAGGCTCGGGTCATTTCCGACAAGCGTGATGTCCGTGCCGTGCAGGGTCGTCACCACCTTGAAACGGCCGTCCAGCATTTCCTTGGCAAGATGCGCGCTGACGGCATGCGGGATTGCGTAATGCACATGCAGCAGGTCGAGGTTGTAGGAATCGACCACCTGGGCCATCTTGCTGGCCAGTGCCAGAGTGTAGGGCTCGTGCGGAAACAGAGCATAGTTCAGCACATTTACGCCGTGGAAGGAGATGTCGGCATCGAGGCTCTTCTGCAGGCGGACCGGCAGGCGGTTCGTGATGAAATGCACCTCGTGCCCGGAGTTGGCGAGCGCGATGCCGAGCTCAGTGGCGACCACGCCGCTGCCGCCGAAGGTGGGATAGCAGGTGATCCCGATCTTGAGTTTCCGGTCCATTAACAGAGCATATCCCGCTAGAGCTCAAAGCGATCTAAATGCGGGATGGCATGCATCAGATATCCGGGGTTGATTCACTTTCGAAATAGTTCGCAGCCGTGATCACGATCTTGGAGATCAGCTCCCAGCTGCCCTCTCCGAGATGGCGGCCGACAATCAGGTTCTGGCGCTTGTCGATCAGCACACGCCCGCTGTCCACGAAGCGCAGGCGGGTCAGATACTCCAGATGGCCGAAGCCCGTGTTCCCGGCATACCAGTCCCTGATCACGTTGAGCTGCATGTCCAGCAGCTCAAACTTCTGCATGTCCTTGACCATCTTTTCAGCAAGCTGCTGCTTGTCCTCACCCCAGTGCGTATTGAGCTGCACCGAGAAGTACTCATCGCTGAATCCGGCGAGGTAGCCCTCGAGATTGCGCTGCACATAATTCTGCTGCGTAGCCTGCATGTGCGCGACAAACTGGGCGGCGTGGGGGTGGCTGTCAGGCATGCCGCCATTATAGGCCGAGCGATCCGCGGCGGTGCTAGAATGCCCCCCGTTGGAAATCCTCGACTACATCATTCTCGGCATCATCCAGGGCCTGACGGAATTCCTGCCCGTCAGTTCCAGCGGCCACCTCGTGCTGGCCCAGCAGATCCTGGGGATGAATCCGCAGGGCGTGACCACGGAGATCGTGCTGCATCTGGCAACGCTGATCAGCGTACTGGTGGTCTATGGCCGAGATCTGCTGGACCTGCTGCGGGAGAAGCGCTGGAATTACATCGGAGCATTGCTGCTTGCCACCATCGTTACTGCCGCCCTGGCTCTGCCCTTCAAGGACCGCATTGAAGCTCTGGTGGACGGTCCGCAGGCGGTGCACTATGTGGGGATCTGCCTGCTGGTCACCGCCTCGCTGCTGCTGCTCGCGGAGCTCATGGAGAAAAGACTCGGCGCGGTTCCGGGTCCGGATCCGCTGGCAACACCGGGCTGGGGCAGGGCACTGGCTGCGGGAGTGGCACAGGCCTGTGCAGTACTGCCCGGCATCAGCCGCAGCGGCAGCACTATCAGCAGCATGCTGTTGTATGGGCTCGACTATGGCAGGGCTGCGCGTTTTTCCTTCCTGCTGAGTGTGCCGGCAATCCTCGGTGCCGTGGTGCTGAGCTTGCCGGACATGGCGGCTGATACCGCCAGCGGGAATGTGCCGCTGCCGGCATTGCTGGCCGGGTTCGTCAGTGCCGCAGTCTGCGGCGTACTGGCGATCCGCTTCCTGCTGGTGCTGCTGCGTCGCCGCCGTCTCTACTACTTCAGCATCTACTGCGCAGCGGTCGGACTCTGGGCATTACTGGGTGGCTGAAGCGCTGCCGCTAGAATACTGGCGTGGCAAACAGACCCGTCAGGCCAGTCGGCAGCATGCACATCCACCTTGCGGTTTCGGACATGAAGACGAGCATCGACTTCTACACGACCGTGCTGGGATTCTTCTATGACCACGGCTTGAAGGACATCGCCTGGCTGACGCGCTGCAACCTGATGCTGACGATCAGCCTCGGCACTCCGCCGTCGGATCCGCAGCACTACTTCGGCTGGGTCGTTGACAGCATGGAGGAGCTGGAAGAGCTGTATGAACACTTCTATCGGAAGCGCCAGCGCCTGAGCGCAGCTCCCAATCCGGAAGAGGGCCGCTACTACTTCTTCATCTACGACCCGGATGGCTATCCTGTCGTGATCTCATATGAGCGCATGGAGCATCCCTGGGGCCGCGGCGTCTGTTCCTGCGGGGAGCATCCTGAGCCTGAGGATCAGAACAGATCGGTCTCGAAGCCGTAGATGTGGATGTCCTTGAAGCTTTGTCCGCTGCCGACGATCTCCGGCAGCAGGTCCTCGACCTCGGCGTAGTTGCCACGCAGGAAGGGCAGCTGCAGGCTCATCCCGAGCGTCGGCCGGCCATCAAAGCTGCCCCGCCGCAGGGCAAGGCCGTTGCCAATCTGCAGTTCGATGCCGTTCAGCAATCGCCTGCGCTTCGCGTTGCCGGTGTGGATCACGCCCAGCCCGGGCAGCTTGTCAAGCGTCTGTCCCTTGTCATTCTCCAGGATGTAATTCTCCTGCACTTCATCACTGGCCAGACAGAGCCAGGCCGTGGGGTGCAGGGCCCAGCCACTGCGCTGCTGCTTCAGGCGGCTGGTGAACTCCGCATAGGCATTGCGTGATCCGTCAGCTTCAAGCAGGGTCCAGTCGTAATCCATCTTCAGTTCGCTCCGGCCGTAATCCAGACCGGGCCAGACCCGCGCCATGATCCCGGTCTGCTGGCCTTCACCCAGTCGCAGCCAGGCAATCCCGTAGTCGTCATCCTCAGCCGGAGTGAAGCGACTGAACTCGCGGCGCAGGGCAATCCCGCCGCGCAGGGGCAGGGCGGCTGAGGTGGCGAAGGCGTCCACGCTCTGCGTGCCCCAGTACTGTTCACGGGGGTAGCCGAGGGCACCATCCTGCGGGTGACCGCGGAAGTCGTAGCCCATTTCACCACTGAAGGTGAAGCCATGCGCGTAGGTTCCAACAGGCAGGCCGATCACCAGCGCCTGGCTGTCTCCGTCCAGCTGATCCCATTCGCTCTGGCCGCCCTCCGTACTGCCGGGGAAGTGCCGGGCGCTGTGGTTGTGCATCAGCCTCAGGCCACGGTATCCCGCCAGGGCTGCCGGGTTGGTGAAAACGGAGCTCGGGTCGCTGACAGCGGCAGCCGCGCCACCCATACCGAGCGGGCGGGCACTGAGCATCACGAACAGGTCCTGGTAGACGTTGTAGGCCCGAGCCGCATTGCCCATCAGGATCAGACCCAGCAGGCTGCAGATCAGCCCGATGCACAGCAGTCTGGCAACGCGGAGCATGCCGGTGCGGATCTGCTGCGGGTGGCCTGATGTCATAATCAGCAATTACATTACACCAGGTGGAAGGCTTGTCGAAGCTCAGCAACAACCGGCAGTTCGGGACGGCGCAGTGTCTCGCCATTCTTTCGCACACCCAGCTGATGCAGCTCGAGCGCTACCGGGAACTGCTGCCACAGGTCCTGCCCGGTGTGCAGATCATCTGCCCGGACAGTCTGGATGACATGCGGCGCATCGTCACCAACAGCCATTCCACGCATGAGCTGGTGCTGGTGATCGGCGGAGATGGCACGCTGAACCGGGTGCTGCAGCATGTGGACCTGCAGCGCCAGGTCCTGGCGATCCTGCCCTCCGGCACAGGCAACGACTTCGCCACATTCATCGGTTTCCCCGCATCACTGGAAAAGCGCGTGGCGCATCTGCAGGACCTTGAAGCCCGGGAGACAGACTACGGCCTGATTGGCGACATCCGTTACATGAACAGTGCCGGTTTCGGGATTGATACTGAAACACTGCAGGAACGCGAGCGCCGCCGCGGCATCATCCGCAGCAATTACAACCTGCTGTTCCTGCTGGCCCTGGCGAAGATGCGGACCAGCCAGCAGCGGATCACGGCCGGGGAGTTCAGTGAGAGCGGACACTTCTACTGGATCCTCGGGATGAACAGTGCACTGATCGGCGGTGGCACGAAGATTGCCCCGGATGCGCGGATTGACGACGGCCTGATTGACATGCTGCTGATCCGTGAGACATCCAAGTTCGACATGATCCGCCTGATGCCGGCTGCGATCAAGGGCCAGCACATCGGCAGCAGCATGGTGGAGTACCGCCAGGTGCCGGAGTTCAGAGTTGCCAGCGAGGATCCCGTGGCAGTGCTGGCAGCGGACGGCGAATGCTACGACTGGGGCAAAAGGGAAGTCAGCTTGCGCTGTGTGCCAGCAGGGCTGCGGATGCTGCGCTGAACCTGTTCAGCCTTCGCTGACGGTTGGCAGGAAGATCCGCATCGCTGCTCCACCGAGTTCCTCTGAGTCCGCAACCTGTAGCAGACCGTTATGCAGCTTGACGATCTTGCTCGCGACACTCAGCCCCAGCCCAGTCGCACTGGCATTGCGGCTGGTCGTGAAGAATGGCTCAAAGATGCGCTCGCGGATCTCGGGAGGAATCCCCGGACCGCTGTCCTCGATGCTGATGCAGACCCAGCTCATGTCGAGCACGGGCTGGCCGTCGCCGATCGGTGAGAGGTGGCTGACCGTGAGAATGATCTGGCCGTTCTTGCCCATGGCATTGCGCGCATTGACGAGCAGGCTGGCTATCGCCTGATCCAGACGGTGCCGGTCCAGCATCACATTGGCCTGGCTGAGGATGCGCATCTCCAGATGGATGCGCTTGCTCAGCTGGAGCTGCAACATCGGCAGGGAATCCCGGAAGTAGCTGGCAACGTCGCTGCGCTTCAGCATATAGGGCATTTCGCGGCTGTAGCTGAGCAGCTGCTCGATCAGGTGTGCACCGCGCTCGATGCTGACGTCGATCGCCTTGGCGAAGCTGTGGATCTCCGACTCCTGCTCGGCTTCGTCCATGATCAGGCTGGTCATGCCCTTGATTCCGGTCAGCAGGTTGTTGAACTCATGAGCCACGCCATTGGCCAGGGTCTCGAGATTTTCCATCTTCTGGCTGCGGATCAGCTGCTGCTCCATCAGCTCCCCGCCAGCCATGTAGTCCGAGACGACGCAGATGATGCACTCGAGCTGTTCCACGCCCATGATCGGCTGGAGGTTCAGGAACAGCTTCAGGGCGTCAGAGCTGCCGGAGCTGAAATGCGGATTGCGCTCTGGCACGTACTGCAGTCCCTGAATATCAACATAGCGGCCATTGAGAGCATTGCTGATGAGTTGGTCAGCGCCTGCCGCCCTGATCTGCGGATCATCACTGAAGCGGAATCCCAGTGGCTCCCAGTCAAAGCCGGGTTCCAGGCCGAACAGGCTGTTGAAGGATGCATTCGACAGCAGCACCTGGCCTTCAGGGGACCAGATCTGGGCCGGTTGTCGGAAAAGTGTGATGAATTGCCGGAGTTCACGCACTGCAAGCGAGAGTATACAGAGCGGTGCCGGTTGATTGGATATAATTACGGTCATGCAACCTCATGAAATCCGCCAGGAACTGGCAAAGAACTCCGATCTCATCGCAGAAATGCGGAGGTATCTTTGACGTTGATTCACGCAGGACGCGCCTCGCAGAGCTGAGCGCGCGCCGTGAGGAGCCGGGTTTCTGGGATGATCACAAGTCTTCCGCTGAGGTAAGCCAGGAGATCAGTTCTCTCAGCGGCGTGGTGGATGCCTTCGACGATGCCACGCAGTCTCTGGAGGACCTTAACGGTCTCTGGGAGATCTATCAGGAAGAGGCGATTGAGGAAGGCAGCGCGGAATACCAGGAACTGGTTGAGGAGCTGCGCGGTCTGACAAGGAAGCTTGACCGGCTCGAAATCGAATCCCTGCTTGACGGCGAATACGACAACCAGCCCGCCATCGTCACCATCCAGGCTGGCGCAGGTGGCGTTGATTCGGCTGACTTCGCGGAAATCCTTTTCAGGATGTACAGCATGTGGGCCCGGGCTGAGCGCCTGGAGATCGATGTGCTGGATGAGCGCCGTGCCGAGGAGGCGGGCGTGCAGATGATCAACTTCCGGGTCAGCGGCCGGCATGCCTTCGGCTACATGAAGGTCGAAAACGGAGTGCACCGCCTGGTACGCATTTCGCCATTTGACAATGCCCACAAACGGCACACGAGCTTCGCGAATGTCGGTGTGATTCCGGAAATTCCGGCAAACCTTGAAGTCGAGATCAACGAGGACGATATCCGCATGGATGTGTTCCGTTCATCCGGAGCCGGTGGCCAGCATGTGAACAAGACCAACTCGGCCGTGCGTCTGACTCATGTACCGACGGGAATCGTGGTTTCCTGCCAGAACCAGCGCAGCCAGCATCAGAACCGTGACGTGGCGATGCTGCAGCTCAAGAGCAAGCTGGTGGCCCTGATGCTGGAACTGCACAAGGAGCGTGTGGAGGATCTGCGCGGTGTGCAGGCCGACATCGCCTGGGGGAACCAGATCCGCAACTACGTGCTGCATCCCTATCAGATGATCAAGGATCTGCGCACGGGTATGGAAACGAGCAATACACAGAAGACGCTCGATGGAGACCTTTCGGAATTCATCTGGGCAGGACTGCGCTGGATGCGCAAGCAGCGCGGCGATGCGCCGGGCTAGACTGGGAATGGGTCGTGGGATGTGCAATCCACGACGAGAGGGTAGCAATGAACAGTGACAGACGTGATTTCCTGCAGAAGGCGGGACTGCTGGTGGCCGGCGCGAGCCTGCTTGACATTGCGCGCAGCTCGACTGCCCTGGCTCAGGAACCAGGCAAGGATGACGAGCCGAAGGACAAGCAGCCCAGCCAGAAGGAGATCGACGCCGCTGCCAAGGGTGAGTGGATCGCCGTGCTTGGCAAGGTCAAGGACCTGAATGAGAAGGAGCCGGTGCTGGTCAAGGCTGTCTTCCTCGACAGCCTCGGCAATGAGCAGGGGGACGAGAAGATCTTCGTGCGTTGGGTCAAGATCAATGAGGACACCGGCCGCTGGATCATCAAGGGGGCTACCTGCACCCATCTCAAGTGCACCATCGAGTTCACTCCGGGCGCAGACCGCTTCGTCTGCCCCTGTCACGGCAGTGAATACGACCTTGAGGGAGAAGTGCTGAAGCGTCCGTCCCGCAAGCCGCTGAAGGATTACAGCGAGCACTCCTTCGAGGACGGCGGGATGCTGAAACTGAGGCGCAACAGCTAGCGGGAGCTAACTGCCATTCCTGCCTGATCTCAGCTCGCGGCCGCAGCCCGTGCAGAACTCATTCACGCGCAGGTTGGCGCGTCCGCAGTAGTGGCAGTAGAAGTAGTTGCCGCGCAGGGCCTGCAGTGGATTCTGGATCGGGCTCGGGCGGCGGAAGCTGCTGAGCTTCTGCGCACGGCTGACCATCACAAGTGCAATCACCCAGTTGATGATGATGATCACCAGGCATCCGGACAGCATTGCAAAACTCTGTGATTCCGGCACGAGCTCCACGGCGAAGGCGAAATAGTCATAGGCACCATGCCACAAGGTCGCCAGCAGCAGGCCGGTGTAAACCAGCAGGCGCGGCGGGCGCCCGGTATTGCCGAAGCGTGCCAGACCGAGGTAGTAGCCCATCATCACGGCCCAGAGCGTATGCCCGGGGACGGCCAGGATCGCGCGCAGAACGGCCACCGCCAGACCGTCTGACCCACTGAAGAATACGTAGGCGATGTTCTCAAGAGTGGCAAAGCCGAGGCTGATGGCAACCATGTAGATGATGCCGTCGTAGACCTCGTCGTAGCTTTTGTGCTTCTCGACGTAGAGCCTGAAGAGCCAGAGCTTGCTGACTTCCTCCGGCAGTGCCACCAGCAGGAAGGCATTAATGGCAACACCGGCCAGACCGGCTTCCGGAGGCATCTGATAAATCGATTCCAGGGCTATCGCGGGAATCACCGAGAGCATGCCGAGGAAGAACACCTGGACCACGCGGCTGAGGCTTTCCCGCTCATGCAGGTCGCGAACATAGAAGAAGTGCATCAGCAGCAGGGTCGGGCCGATTGCCAGCGCAAACAGGGTCATGCCTGTTCGCGCCTTGCAGCGGGACTGGGCAGGGGCATGGTCCTAGACCGTGTTGCCGTCGGGCTGGCCCGGAGCCGCCGGAACCACATTGAGACTGTCCGCACTTGGATCGGAAGTGCGCAACGTCGTCACGACCAGCGGTCCATCACCGGCACCTACTGGGATCTTCGCCGTGATCTGGGTGTTGGTCCAGGTCACAACCTCCAGCGGCAGGTCATTCAGGGTGATCTCGTCGCTGCCGTCCTTGATTCCGAATCCAGTGCCCGTTATGACGATGGTGTCACCGACTACGACTTCCAGATCGCTGATGCTGTCGATAACAGGTAGCGGGATGTTCTCCACGCTCAGTGGCCCGGCCATCGTACTCGGGATGCCTTCTGAGGAACCGTCAGTGGGGCGGACCCAGTAATACTTGCCCGGCAGGGGATCACCGAGTGCAAATTCGAAGCTGAGGTGCTGCGTGCTCTTGCTGGCGAAGTTCAGGGCCTCGGAGAGCGGCGGTGTGCCGCCCAGGTTGCCAAGCAGAGTGCTGCCGGGACCGTTGGCACCGCCCGTGGCGGGATAGTCGCTTTCCAGATCAGAGGTGTAGATGTTGTAGCCGCCGCTCACGCTGTTGCCGATATTGGCACCGAGCGGGGTGATGTCACTGATGTTGATGTTGCCATTCTCGTCGCCATCGACCTGCCACTCAACGTCTGCGATGTCGAAGGGTTCTCCAGGCACGGGGCTGACGGTGTTGAGCTTCACCCCGAGCTGGGTGATGTCGGCGACGTTGACCTCGCCGTTCTGGTCGTAGTCGCCGCGGTTGCGGTAGAACCACTCGAGCTTGCCCGTGGTGATGCTGCCCTGCAGTTCCGGCACGCTGTGAGCGGCCTTGGGAGGAGCGCTGGCAATCCGTTCGCCGGACATGGCCTGGCGGCGGAAGCTGACGGTCAGAAGCTCGGCATCGCCGTCAATCCCGTGGCTGTCGAACGGCTGCATGTGTGCATAGTGCACTGTTCCGGGCATGCTGAGCTTGGAGAGTTCAAGCAGGTTCTCATCCGGAAGCTGCTTCTCGAGACGTCCGCTGCGCCTGATGCCAACGGGTGTGTAGAGGCTGGAATCATAACTGATCTCAATGCAGAGAGCACGGAGGTTGTCAGCATCACTGACGCTGAGCACACTTTCCACGAACTCCCCGCGCGAGCTGCTGCGAATGCTGAAGTCTGCGTTGCTGTCAGCTCCGAGGAAACTCTCGTCGTAGACCTTCAGTTCCAGCATGGGAAGAACTTCGGGGTTATAAGCAACGGGAAGCTGACCACCGCCGCCACAGGCCGTGGCGGTCAGGCTGATCAACAGAGCACCGGCCGGCAGGGAGAGAGTGCGCAGAACATTCATGTGTTTCCACTTCGCTCAGTTTTGTAGCAGCGGAATACACCGCGGCCCGGGCTGATTCTAGCACAGCCGTACATGCAGGCTGGCGGGAGATCAGGTCTGCTGACCCCCGGGATTACCGGGTGAACCGGGGATGACGTTGAAGGGATCGCTGGGGTCGCTGTCGCGGTCCTTGCGGACGATGAAACTGCCATCCGTGGCTCCCTGGGCAATCTCAATCGTGATCAGAGTATCTGACCAGTCCAGGACCGTCATCGGGACTCCATTTAGAAGCACGGTGTCGCCATCCTCACGAGTGCCGAACTGCAGGCCGGTGATGATCACTGTACTTCCGACCGGTCCTTCATCCGGTGTGAATCCGGTTATCACCGGTCGAGGATTGTCAAACACCTGCAGGCTCAGCGGAGCACTCTCCACCGTGTACACAGTTCCTTCGAAGGTCCGCTCAGCTCTGGCTCGCACGACGTATGTGCCAGCGAGGCTGTAGGTGTAGGTGAAGCTCAGACCGGGGTTCGTGAGGGTGTTGCCGTCATCCATGTCCACGAGGATGTCGTCACTGACATCCAGGCCCTGCGGGTCAAGTGTGAAGCCGAAGGGCTTGCCAAGATCATTGCTGCTGGTATCCACGCTGAGACCAAGCTTGCGGGCATCGCTGACGATTTCAGTCGTGATCGTGTCACCGTTGGCGTCGGTGATCTTCAGGGTACCGACATAGAAGCCGTAATCCTCAAAGGTGAAGTCGACCGGCGGCGGGCTGGTGCTGTCCGTACTGCCGTCCCCGTCGAAGTCCCATTCGTAGGTGTACGGCGCACGTCCGCCGGTCACTGTGGCGCTGAAGGTGTAGGTCAGCTCGTCACCCGTGCTGGGGATGGACTGGCCATCGAGGTTCTCCAGCGGCGGCGCGGAACTGCTGATGTCAATCGGTGTGCTGATGGTCGGGGCGACCTTGCCGGCGCCATCCACTGCGTCCAGCGTGACGTTGTAACTGCCGGGGCTCTGGTAACTGTGGATCACCGATTCTCCGGTGAGGGTCGTGCCATCACCCATGTTCCAGGTGTAGCTGATCGGCTCGACGCCGTTCTCGGGAATCGCGAAGAAGTTGATGTTCACGCCGGTAGTGGTTGCGGCCTGGTCAGCAAATGGGCTGACCCGGAAGCTTTCACTGGGCCGGGGAATCGTGGTGTTCTCGGCAATCAGCATGTGTCCGAGTGCATTGATGTCAAAGTCGAACCAGTTGCCCTGGCGGCCGCGGGAGCTGTCCAGCAGGCTGAGTTCGCGGGTGTCCGGGTTCACCCAGAACAGGAAGAGCAGGACATTGTCGAAGGTGTTGTTGGCAAAGGCGCCATTCTGCATGCGCACGCTCAGACGTCCGCTGAATCCGCTGCCCGGAGGGCTCTGCGGTTCAAAGTACATTCCCTGCAGAAACTGCAGGTCATTGAGGTTGATGCCCTGGGTCTGGCTCGCGGCAGAACTGAAGTCCCGTGCGTTCTGCGCATCTCCCGTGGACGTGAGCCAGCCTTCAACCTGGCTGCTCTGGATGCTGCTGTCCGGATCCGTAACGAGCTCAAAATCCAGGTCATTCAGACCATCGCGGCTGTCGGGGCCTAGGTCCTTTGGCGCAGTCGATCCTGCGCAGGAAGCAAGGGCCAGCAGGGCCACGAGCGCCATGATTCTGAACAGCAGCTTCTTCATCTTGTCCACCTATAGACCGGGCAGTCCAGTCAGGCTGGGAAAGTCCGCCCGGAACATCACGGCCCCTGCGATGAGGCCCAGTAAGACTATAATGGAAACCCAGGGAAAAAGCAGGCGCGTCAGCTCATTGACGGGCACCTTGCAGAAGTTCGCGATCCAGACGTTGTGAGTGTTCGTCGGATCACAGACGCCCTGCAGCATTCCCACGGAGAAGAATGCGGCCATGATCAGGCTGCCATGCAGCACTCCTGCTCCAGTTAATATACCCATGATCGTGATCCCCATCCCATACAGGTTGAGCGGTCCGCGGTAAAGCGCCAGCGGACTCAGCAGGAAGAAGGTCAGAACGAAGGCAAAGGGTGAGGAGACCGGCAGGGCCGCAAACAACGGCTCAAACACTGCGGTCACTGCCTCCAGACGCGTGGCCTTGAGCAGGATGCCGATACCGATCAGCAGGATTACCGCCGGTGCTGCCATCTGCACTCCTTCGAACAGGGCCTGCATCAGCTGATTCAGAGCCTTGCCGCGCCGGGTCACAGTACTCAGCGCGCAGAAGATGATGCCCAGTGTCAGGGCCGCCAGGATGTCCACATTGATCGGTGCTGGGGGGAGTGCGTCGACGGCTATGTCACGGGTACGGAATTCATAGACGGCTTTGATCGCCGCTGACCAGAGCAGCAGCAGGATCGGCAGCAGCAGGCTGGCCGCTGCCAGCCAGTTATCCGTCCGGCCCGTCCAGGCAAGAGGATTCGCAGTGAATGGAATCAGGACAAGCCGCAGCAGCATCAGACCGATCAGGATCAGCAACAGAGTGGCGAGCAGGTAGTGCAGAGTGCCCAGGAATATTCCCGTTGCGGTAACGGATGATGCAATTCCCCAGGCTGCCAGTCCGCAGACGCTGATCACGAGGAGCAGCCCGCCGAGATTGCGCAGTCCATCCCGGCGTGAGCTGAGTGTACGCAGCAGATAGGCGATGCTTACAAGCAGGAAGAGCAAAGCCATTACCACGCCGAAGCGGATGACATCCGTCAGTTCCAGACGCAGGCTCTCCGGGATCTGCTCCCCGGTGAGAATCTGCTGGTAACCCTGCCAGTTCGTAGGATTGAGAGCGCCGCCGAGACTCAGTCCCAGCAGGAAGATTCCGCCTGCAACCCTGCGCTCGATGCCCAGACTGAAGAGCACCGGCAGACAGATTGATGCGACGAGGATCACGGCACCCAGTCCGCCAAGCGTCGTGAACAGCACGGCAATGATCACGAGCATGCTCAGACCGAGCCTGAAGCGGTCTTCACCGGCATATTCAGCCGTGTAGCGCACCAGTCTTTCCGCCGCCCCACTGATCCGCAGCTGGGCGGCAATCACAGCGCCGAGGATAACGGCGAAGACCCAGTTGGCCAGCAGGCTGATTCCCGGCTGCAGTACCTGAGTGAGAATGGCGTTGCCGTAGGCGAGGGGACCTGCGCCGGTCAGCATGGGGAACATCGCCAGCAGGGCTATCGAGATTGCGCAGAGTGGTATGGCGATCGTGGCTGTCAGCCGGCGGCTGATCATCAGCCAGCCGTAGAATGCTAAAATCGCTAGATAGGCGATTATCACGCTGACTATTCTAAGGGAGAACCGTTGAGCCGCCCGTGGCGGAAAAACTGAGAGGTGATTGATGGCAAAGACGTTGCTCGTTCTCAGGCACGGCAAGGCCGAGCCGGCTGAGAGCGTGGAGAAGACTGACTTTGACAGGGAGCTCACCGCCAGAGGTGAGAGCAACTCTCTCGTCATGGGAGACCACATCTCCCAGAAGGGGCTGAAGCCTGATCTGGTGATCAGCAGTCAGGCCAGCCGCGCATTGAAGACCGCCAGGAATGTCGCCAGCCGCTGCGGTGATCCTCCGCTTGAGGAAAACGAAACCATGTATGGTGCCTATTCACCGGATCTGCTGGAAATACTTATGGGTCTGGATGATTCCGTGGCAACGGTTCTGCTCGTCGGACACAATCCCGCACTGGAGAATCTGGTGGACGAACTGACGGACAGCTATGACACGGTGCTCAAGACCTGCAGTCTCGCCGTACTGAAGACAACGAAGAAGAAATGGGCGGACATCATGCACGGTGACTTCAAGACGATTGAGATCCAGAATCCCAGGGATCTGGACCCTACCGTCTGATATCTCGCAGCCGGGCAGTCAGCAGCAGCACAAATCCGATGGCAACCAGCGCCAGTCCCAGCGGGATGAACCAGGCACCGTCGAAAGTGAACTGAGGGATGTATCTGTCCAGCTCCAGTTCAGCAAGCAGTCCCTTGCTGGAATTGGTGCGGGAGGCCTGATCAGGCCGTTCAGCGACGAGCGCTTCAGTATCAGGGAGCAGTACACTGCTGAAGGTTCCGGCGAGCCTGCCTGCATCATCCAGGGTGGGAACAGTTGCCAGTTCGGCGGGCATGCCGCTGAGAACCGGTGCTGCTCCTTCCGGCCAGACGAAACAGATCCAGGCTTCCGCTGCATAGGCCTGGAGGCTGCGGATCGGCAGTGCATTGCCTGAGCCATCCTCCACGACCAGCGCCGGCTGCTGTCCACTTCCTCCCGGCGGAAGTTCCAGATAGACACTGCTGCGCTTGAGACCATTCACCTGCAATCCGTCGGCGAAGACCATTTCCGCTTCGCTGCCAATCTCATGCTGCTTGTCGTCAATCCGCACAAATCGCACACGTCGGTACATGTCCGGTGCTTCCGCGATGATCTTCAGCTTTCGCAGTGGCAGGTGATTACTGGAAAGCACGAGCGGCCACATGCTTCCGCCGGCGGCGGGCAGGGCACGCATCGCTCCAATTGCCACAGGTACCTCGTGTACCTCCGGCTGTTCTCCCGCAAGGCGGCCGCTGGCCTCGGAAACGGCAAGTCCGCCGCCCTTTCGGATCGTCAGGCGGATATAGCGGTTCAGGTCCAGCGGTGAGAACTCCAGTTCGGTGACACGCAGCACACCTTCGCTGCCAACCTGCTGCATCACGACCTGTTCCCTGCCGGTCTGGCTGAAGTCCGCCCGGGTCGGACCGGCTTCGGGCAGCACACTCGTCAGAACCTCGGTGGCGCTGAAGCTGAAGCGAATCCGATCCAGCGGCAGAGGCGGATCCCCCCTGTCAAGAATCACGAGCCGATCATTGCTTTCCGGCCGGCCGGGATCCACGATTGCCAGTTCAGTCCACTCCGTTCCGGCTCTGCCTTCGGAAATCCTCAGCAGGGACGGTATCTCCTGATCACCGCTGCGCAGAGACCAGCCTGACGGGTTTTCCAGGACGTGGTCCAGTGCGGTATCACGCAGCCGGATGCGCACTGCTTCACCCGGTGCAGGCGGGTCACCGATCGGCGTGATGCTGCCTGAAGCAAGGCTGCTGATCTGCAGGGGATCCTCCTGCGCACCTGCGATGGCAGCCAGCAGCAGCAGCAGGGATGTCACCAGGATGGGCAGCAGAGAGCGCACGTCCGAATTGTAGCAGTCCAGCAGTGCCGCTGAGCGTTTTATAATAGGCATTACCAGATGTCGCAGACTCTCTACAGGAAATACCGCAGCCAGCGCTTCGCGGAACTGGTCGGCCAGGGCTCCGTCACCACGATCCTGCGCAATGCCATCCGTCGCGGCCGCCTCAGCCACGCCTACCTGTTCTGCGGACCGCGTGGAACGGGCAAGACCAGTGTGGCGCGCATCTTTGCCAAGGCATTGTGCTGCCTGGATCCGCAGGATGGTGACTGCTGCGGCAAGTGCGTGAACTGTGAGGCGATTGCCAATGGCAATGCGGTTGACGTCATCGAGATCGATGCCGCCAGCCGCAACAAGGTCGAAGACATCCGCGATCTGCGTGACAAGGTCGGATATGCCCCGATCGAGTATCCCTTCAAGATCTACATCATTGACGAGGTGCACATGGTCACGGCGCAGGGCTTCAATGCCCTGCTGAAGACGCTTGAGGAGCCGCCCGGGCATGTGAAGTTCCTGTTTGCAACTACCGAGCCGCACAAGCTGCCGATCACGATCCTTTCGCGCTGCATCCGCTTCGATTTCCAGCGCATCCCGCTGAATGACCTGGCCAAGCATCTCGTCTGGATTGCCGCTGAGGAGGGTTTCAGCATGGAACCGGAGGCGGGGATGCTGCTGGCCCGGCTGGCTGAGGGCAGTGCGCGTGACGCCATCAGTCTGCTTGATCAGCTGACAGTCTACTGTGAAAAGGAGATCACGCAGCAGGCTGCGCAGGAACTGTTCCAGCTTGGCAATCCTGAACTGCCGGGACGGGTGCTGGGTCTGATCAGGAACGGCGGTCGTGAGGAGCTGCTGGAGATCTGGGGCTCTCTCGTTGAGCAGGGCGCGGATGCCGGGCGCTTCATGGTGCAGCTCAGTGAAACGATCAAGCAGGACTACCTGCAGAACCCGGATCCGCGGATGCGCGAAGCGCTCGCAGTGATGTGGGAAGCCCTGAACCTGCTCAAGCACGAAAGCTTCCCGGCGCTGCTGGTGGAGCTCAGCCTGCTGCGTTGCCATGATCTGCTGCAGACGGACACCCAGACAGTCCAGACTGCACCGGTTGCCAGACAGCAGCAGTCGACACAGCTGCAGCGGCCTCAGGGTCAGACTGCAACGCCACGCAGCCATACACAGGAAGCTGCGGCTGTACAGGAGCTACCCGAGATCCGGCAGGAAGTACCTGCCGGTGAGCAGGGTCCTCCCGTCCGTCAACAGGAACATGCGCGCCAGCGGCAGCCTGATGCTCCATTTGAGGAAACCGCCGACCGGCAGTGGCTGGCAATGCTTGCGGAGCTGGAACGCAACAGCCTGACCAGTTACGCACTGGTCCGCATCGGTGTCCGCCCACTTAATGCGGACGGCAGGCTCCTGCTGGAGTTTGAGGACAATGGCCCGGGCAGGGTCGCTGCACGCTATGCGCTCCAGCCCGAGCATCGCGAGCAGCTCGGCACCGCGATGCGCAGTGCATATGGGGCCGGGTCCGGACTGTCAATCCGCATTGCCGGTGACAGTGAAACAGTCGAAGTGCTCGCGGGTGGATCCGTTGCCGGAAACGTATCCGGGAGCGGGAGTGCTACAATCGGTGAGCCGCGGTCCGGGGTTGGCGGAGGCGGTGCCCCTGTGGAGGAGCAAGTCAGCGCTGATGATGCGATTGAACTGTTCGGGGCAACCGAGCTAAAGGACGGAGACTGACATGAAAGCTGATTATGGCTGGATCATTTTCCTTGTAATCGGCATCCTGATTGCCGTGTTCTGGGGACAGATCACCGGCAGCGTGAAGAATTACAAGGAAAGCGGAATTGATCACGAGGCGGTCGCGCATGGCGCGGAGCTTTTCAACGATCCGCATGCCTGGACACCGCTTGAGAACAAGGCCTGCGGAATGTGCCACAGTGCTGACTACAAGCCGGGATCCGAAAAGATCACGATGAAGGACTACAGTGCTGGCAACGTGGTTGAGCTCAAGGGTCTGGCGAAGAAATACAAGAGCGACATGCTGACAAATGAGGATGCACTGTATGAGCGGGCAATGGTCTGCATGACGCATCCGGATCGCATGTCACTGCGCCGTGCCAATCAGAAGGCCAAGGAAACGAAGGACCTGCTGGCCTACCTGCGCAGTCTCTAGTTCTCAGCTGCTTCGTAGCGGTAATGCCTGCGATGCAGGATCATACCGAGACTGCCCAGCAGGAACAGTGTCGCACTGCTGATGAACACCACCTCATAGCTGATGCTCATCATGACCGCTCCGAGCATCGGTGCGATGGCACCGCGGATGCCCGTGATCGTGACATGTGCACCGCTGTAGGGGCTGGCGTCCGCGCCACGGGCGAATGTCACGGGTGCCAGGCTCCAGGCGACGTTGATGCCGCTCATGCCGATCCCGAACACGAGGTAGGCACAGTAGACGATCAGGATCAGTGATCCGTGCTCAAATCCGTGCAGGCCGAGCATCAGGCTCAGGGGAAAGATTGACAGGATCGCGAAGATCACGCTGCACAGTGCAGCCGGTCCACGTCCATCCATGAACTTGCCCCAGACCGGTGACAGCATGATCACGCCAGCCATTGCCAGCGGACCCTGGGCAATGCCGATCTCCGCATAACTCATGCCGATCACGTCCTTCAGGTAGAAGGGCATCACGGGGAACATCAGCATCAGCGCCGAGCCATAGAGGAAGAATGCGCTCTCGAAGTGCAGGAAGGGCCTGTCCCGCTTCAGCAGGGCCACGAAGCCGTGGATCGGTTCAATCAGCAGCTTGCGGAAATCCGGTCGGGGCAGGTCCGCTGCCAGTTTGTACTTGCCGCGCAGCGGACTCTGGGCCAGGATCAGGGTGCCCAGCATGCCAATCAGGCCACTGACGGCGAACAGCCACTTGAAGTTGTTCTGGTTCAGGTCGAGGATGTAGCCTGATCCGGCGGCGCAGGCCATGCTGACGATCGTTGACAACGTAACTGTCAGGCCCCATAGCCGGTTGCGGGATGCAGGGCTTACATTGGCCTGCCACATGGCGAAGACGCTTGGCATCAGCAGGGCATTGCTCACGAAGAACAGGGTGGAGACCGCAATGAAGCTCCAGGCGTCCCACACGAAGAAGTAGAGCAGGAAACTGCCGCGGCTGACAAGTCCGATCCAGAAGATGAAGGGCCGCTTGTCACGGCCATCCGCCAGTTCGCTGCCGAAGATACCGAGCAGAAGGCAGACACTGCCCAGCATGGAGATCAGCGCCACCTGGAATGTACTGCCGTGCAGGGCTTCCTTGAGCACGAAGCTGTTGAGAGTGAAGGTTCCGGACATCACGCCGCCGAGCACGGCATAGATGGTGAAGAAATGCAGCCCTATGCGGTCCAGCAGCGACCCCTCAACCAGGCGCAGCGGGCCGAAGCGCCGCAGCCAGTGGGGTGTGATGAACCATTCATAACCGGGGGTGTATTTCACAGCAGGGATTATATTGCGCCCAGTCAGTAAATGATTCCTATTGATCCCTGATTCACCATTAATTCATCCCTTCGCAAGGGGACGCACTGAAGGCCGGCCCGACTTCAACCGATGTACCAGCAACGGAGGAGTTATGAGCAAGATCGACTGGCATGAACTGCTGTGCAAGGACCGTGAGGCCTTCATCAGTGCACGCGCCGAACATTTCGCCGGCACCGAGGCCCGGATCGTGATCAACGGCAAGCGCTTCAACCAGGTGGACCTGTCGGGACTGGATATGTCACGCATGGATCTATCGCAGTGCGAACTGTTCGGCTGCAACCTGGAGGGCACGGATCTCTCTGACTGCCTGCTGCGCATGACACGCCTGAGAGCCTGCAACATGCGCGGAGCCAACCTGCATCTGAGCAACATGAGCAAGGGAGAGGCGGTCAAGTGTGATTTCACCGGTGCTGACCTCACAACCACCAGCCTGCTGCTGCAGAAGCTCTACAACTCCACCTTCGAGGAAGCGAAGCTTGACGGAGCGGATTTCTCTGCCGCAGAGGCGGAGGGTGTCTCCTTCAGGGGAGTGCATGCCAAGCGCACCTTCTGGACCAAGGCCGACCTGCGCAACTGCGATTTCAGCGGTGCCTATCTTGGCAATGGCTATTTCCGGCTGGCAGCCCTGAGCGGTGCGGAAATGGCCAATGTCGACATCTCCCATGCAGATCTAACCTACAGCGTGATGTACGGCACCAACCTGGAGGGAGCGGATCTGAGCGAATGCGACATGAGCAATGCCTTTTTCGAGGACACCAACATGCGCAATGCGAAGCTGACCCGCTCCAAGCTGGAGAATGTCAACCTCGAGGCCGTCGACATGGAAGGTGCTGACACCAGCGGGGTGATCACCGGCGAGGTGGTGACGAGTGAGATGCGCCAGCACCATGAGGAAGTCCGCACGGAGGCCATGGAGCGCATGCGCATGACCGAGTATGCGGCTGAGGAAGTTGACGAAGAGAGCATGGAGGATGCAAGCCTGCACCAGTTCGCCGGTGGTCACGGGCTCAATGGCAACGGCACTGGCAACGGTCAGCAGGGAGGCTAGGGCATGGGCGGTTACAACGTTCTGATTCCCGACAGCAGCCGCGATCTGCATCCGGAAACGATGCTGCCGATCATGGACGGCCTGCAGCAGCTGGAGGATGTGCCGGTGGTGATGAGCATGGACCGCATCCGCGACATGTACAAGCACACCCGCTACGTCAGCCACGGCAGCTACGAAATCTTCCAGTTCTATGTCAACGACCTGTTCCGCAAGCACAACATCGACTTCGGCGTGTCCGTCGGACTGTCGGCGATCCTCGAGGACGGCAGCATCCAGGAACTGCACCACCTGATGGAGGAATGCCAGATCCCCAACCTGCTGTTCCTCAATGCCCGGGACCCTCGCGTGATCGAGCGGCTGGACAGCGTGCAGGCCTCGCAGTGGAAATTCACCTACATGGTCTGTTCCTCGCGACGGATGGTGGAGCTGCTGGAGCAGCGTGGTTATGGGACGGTGCTGCATGCACCACTGGGCACTTCTCCCCGCATCTTCCACCCTGCCGGTTCAGTGCCTGACAATGCGCCGTTCCCCCTGCGCAGTGATGATGAAAGGCTGACCCAGAATTACGACGTCAGCTTCGTGGGTTGCCACAGCGTCAACCGCGAGCGCATCCTCAGCGCTGTCCGCGCAGCAGGAATCCAGCTGGCTGTGTTCGGGGATCCCTCCTGGCAGGACAGCCAGCTCTCAGATTGTTACCGGGGGCCGTGCCACTACCTGCAGGAAAGCAATACCGTCTACAACCACAGCCGCATCACACTCGACATCCCGATGCACAAAAGCCAGTTCCGCGACTACCTGAGCAATCGCGTCAGCGACGGTCTGGCCAGCGGCTGCATTACGCTCACGCAGCATAATCCTGACATTCTCTCACTGCTGGGCAGCTCAGTTGAAGCTCTGATGTACGATGACCCCTCGGAACTGCCGGAAATGATTCAGCGGGTACTGGACGATCCACTGCCATATGCCACTGCCTCGCAGCTGGCCGGTGAACTGATCCGCGACGAATACCGCTGGGAGCGCTGTCTGCAGCGCGTACTGCCCAGTCTGGAGATGTGCCTGATCCGCCAGGGCTGATCCCGGCAGGCGGCCTGCGATAATTGTCGTGTGAGCAAGCCCGCCACACTTGAGGCAATTCTCCTGCGCCGTTACAAGCGATTTCTCGCTGATGTGCAGCTGGCTGACGGCAGCACAATCACCGTGCATGTACCCAATACGGGCAGCCTGCTTGGCTGCATCCGGGAAGGCAGCCCCTGCCTGCTGCTTGACCACGGGGATGGCAAGCGCAAGTACCGTCACAGTTTATGGATGGTCAAACCCGGCAAGTGCTGGATCTGTGTCGATACCGGCCTGCCGAACAGGATGATCCTGGATGCTGCCAGATCAGGGAAGATCGATGCACTGTCAGGATTCCAGGAATACCTTCCTGAGGTTCCCTACGGGAACTCCAGCCGTGTGGATCTGCTTTGCCGCGTGCATGAAAGGGACATGCTAGAACGCTGCTGGGTGGAGGTCAAGGCCACGACTCTGGTCGACAAGGGCGTTGCCATGTTCCCGGACGCCGTCACCGCACGCGGCCGCAAACACCTCGAGGAACTGAGCAATATGGTCAGGGCCGGTGATCGCGCCCTGCAGCTTTTCTTCATCCAGCGCTCGGATGCAGAGCTATTCCGCCCCGCTGATCACATTGATCCCGCATATGGAGCTGCGCTGCGGGAGGCACAGGCCTGCGGCGTTGAGCTGCTGGCGCTGAGCAGCCGTCCCACCAAACAAGGCATTACAATTGGACGTCCGATACCAGTGGAGCTCTGAACTGATGCGAATAGTACACGGACTGTGCCTGCTAATGACCTGCGCCATGCTGCTGCAGTCCTGCGGTGGTGCCCGCAAGGCTGAACCACCGGCCAGGCTGACCCTGCTTGTCAGTGGAAATACCATGGGATACCTACGCAACTGTGGCTGCGCCTCCGGCCAGTACGGTGGGGAATTGCGAAGGGCGCGAGTTCTGAAGGAACAGCGGGACGAGGCTTCCAAGAGCTCCAAGGGCCGTGACAGCGAGGTGCTGGCACTGGATCTGGGCAGTACGCTGGGCGGTGAGGAGTTCATCGACCGGCTTTACAGTCGCCAGGTCCTGAAGAGCATGGCTCAGCTTGACTACGGCATGATCGGACTAGGAAAGACCGACCTGCTGTTCGGCCAGGCGGATCTGCTGGATTACATCCAGCAGGCCGAGGCCGCAGGAGGCGAAGGCAGCGTTCCGATCACTGCGGTCAACCTGCACTTCAGCAAGCCCCAGGTTGGCGAGGATCACAGCAGGGAGCTGAATGAGCGCATCCAGAAATACCGGATTCTGACGCTGCCACAGGGCTACAGGGTAGGCGTGATTCACGCAATTGACCCCGGTGTGACGATCACACTTGAGGATGGCATGAAGGTGGGGGAGAAGTACGGCTTTGATGTGATGCCGATGGCCAAGGCCACCCAGCAGGTCCTGGATGTCCACCGCAAGGAAGCGGACTTCTGGATCTTCACGCTGTCCGACGGTGTCGAAGGTGTCGCCGATCCCAAGCCGATCGCGGATATTGAAGGCCTTGATCTGGTGATCGGATTCAATCAGGGCAATCCCAATCAGACTCCCGGCAGCGACGGCGTCGTCTGGCCATTTTTCGTGAAGGGACCGATCCTCAAGGCCCGCGACCTGGTGGAGATCACCATCAACTTCCCGCAGTCAGCGGATGACGATCGGACCGTAGCAGCCCGCCAGCTCGCCGTTGGCAGCAAGGTCAAGGGTGACGAGACAGTGCTGGGCCTGATCAACGACATCTGGCCTGAGATCGAGAAGTACGAAAACGAGAAACTGGCGAGTCAGACCGTTAAGCAGCGGCCGGCGGTGATGGGTCAGTTCACCTGCCGCACCTGCCACCAGAACATCTATGAAAGCATGCTGCTCACTAAGCACCAGCTGGCCTTTGAGTCCCTGGTGCAGCGTGCCAAGGAAGACCCGGAGCAGAAGAACGCGGACCGGGACAGCAAGTGTCTGAGCTGTCATACCACCCTGTACATCTCCCCGCACGGCGGCTGGAACAAGATTGACAAGCAGGAGGAGCTGGCCATGGTCAGCTGTGAATCCTGCCACGGCCCCGGCGAGTATCACGTGATCTACATGATGGAAACGGCTGCTGGTCGGACACTGGAGCAGATTGAGCAGATTCCCACAGATGAATTCGCGATCGATGGCCGCAATGACAAAGGCATCATCCGCGGCAGTGAAGATACCTGCAAGCAGTGCCATGATGCGGAGAACTCGCCCAAGTTCAACTTCAAGGAGTATTGGAGCCGGATCGAACACAGCCTCGACATGCCGGCGCCTGAGCAGGCAGCTGAAGCGGGAACAGCAGCTGTGGAGGACGCTCACTGAGTGAGTCCGCAGTGGAGGAAACCCTGCGGGCTGTTGTCTCCAGACTGCGGGACCAGGGCACGGTGCTGGCCATTGCACTTGTCGGCTCGCATGCCAGGGGTACGGCCAATCCACAATCCGACATTGATCTTGTCATCCTGGTGCAGAAGCCATCCGACTGGTTTGCCAACCAGGACTGGATCAGCTGTGCCGGGCAGGAACTGGAATGCCGGATTGAGGAATACGGCAGATTACGCAGCCTGAGAGTCCACTACGCCGGGGGGCTGGAGATTGAGTTCGGCATCACTGATCCCGGCTGGGCAGCCTTGCCTCCAGACAGTGGTACGGTTGCAGTTGTCAGAGAAGGATTCAGGATCCTGCATGATCCAGACGGGCTACTCAGCCGACTGCAGGAGGCCGTTGCCAGAAAATGAAAAAGGAGGCCGATCTGCGTCGGCCTCCAAGGGGGGGACAGTAAGGGGATAAGCTGGTTTGGAGACGAGTTCTCAACCCCCTGAGCGATGTCCCTCAACTTCTTCATTGGGTCAGAATGAGACACCCGTCTGCACGTATTATTCCACAGAACAGGTAAATGTCAAGCACCTCTGCCACCAAGCTTTCTGAATAATTTCGCGTTTCACCAGTTTTCATGCAGTCTCGTGCGCTATTCGTTGTTCTGGTCACGAAATGCCGGCAGCCTGAGAATCCCCGACCAGGGAAATCAGCCTACTGCCGCGCAATTAATTGAGACAAGTCTCTCAGTTGCCGCGCGGCTTCGACTGCTGTGTATAATCCAGCCCATGGAGAACCCCAAACCGAGACTGGTGATCGTCACGGGCATGTCCGGTGCAGGCAAGAGCACGGCACTGCGCTGCTTTGAGGATCTTGGATACTTCTGTCTTGACAACATTCCGCCCCGGCTGATCGAGATGCTGCTGCAGCTCAGTGAGCAGGCCCAGGCAGGACTGAAGGGAATTGCCATCGTCTGTGACGTACGCAGCGGCACCATGTTTGATGAGATGAGTGATGTGGTGGACAAGCTCAGTGCTGATGACAGGCCACTCGATATCATCTACATCGACTGTGATGATGACGTGCTTGTCAACCGTTTCAAGGAAGCCCGGCGCGTCCCGCCCCTGGGAGCTGAAGGCGGCATCGAACGAGCCATTGCCATGGAGCGTGAGAAGCTGGAAGCCCTGCGTGACCAGTCCACCGTCTCGATTGACACCTCCAGTCTCTCACCCTCTCAGCTGCGAAACCGCGTGCTCGCACTGTATTCCGAGGACGGTGAGAGCAAGCGCATTCTCGTGACCCTGATGAGCTTCGGCTTCAAGTACGGAGTGCCGCCGGACGCGGACTTCCTGTTCGATACGCGCATCATTCCCAACCCGTTCTACGTCGCCGGCCTGCGCAACCTGACTGGCAACGACCGGCCGGTGTATGAGTACGTGATGCAGCACGAGCAGGCGGTGGATCTGGCTGGCAGCATCCAGAAGATCCTTGAGCAGGTGCTGCCGCACTATCCGGCTGTGCACAAGTTCAACCTGGTCGTGGGCATCGGCTGCACCGGCGGCAAGCATCGCAGCGTAAGCCTGGTCAATCATCTGGCGGAGGAACTGAAGGGGGAGGGGCGCCGCATCAGTGTGCAGCACAGGGATCTGGAAAGACTCTAGAATAGCTGGGGAGGGACTCGAACCCTCGACCTCGCGGTTATGAGCCGCGCGCTCTAGACCAGCTGAGCTACCCAGCCAACGGGAAGACGAATTATACCACCACCACGCTTCGGTGCAAGACCTGCTGCACCGGATGGCCATTGTTTACTTCTTGGAGTTGGTTGCCGCATTGAGTGCGTTGATCTGGCCTTCCAGGGCCTGCTGCTGGCTCTGCAGCTGGCTGAGATTGACCTCCAGCCGCGAGAACTTGTTTCGCAGCCGCGTCTCGTAATTACTCACATGCTGCTGCGCAAGCTCAATCGCGTCATCCAGGCCACTGACCTGGCGGTCGAATGAACCGTTCTGCTTGATGCGCTCGAAGACGATCCCGCCCACGCCCGTGATGCCATCAATGTAGCTGCGCGAGCGCATCGCGATGCCGCCGGAAATGTCTGGATCCTCTCCGCTGAAGGTGCCGGCTGTCCAGCCGAAGGCCGCAAGGATCGTGTCAGAACCAAGCGAGAGATCGCGGATCTGCAGGCGGGCGGCTTCCGTGGTGGAGGCACTGCGGATGTTGAGCTGGCTCTGGCTGTTGAAGAACGCCAGCATGCTGTTCTGCAGTCCGCCGCTGACCAGTCCCTGGTTGATGCGGTTGATGATCTGGTTCTGGCTGTAGCTGCCGGCGTTGAAATTGACAACGGTACTGCCCTTGCCGTTGCTTATCTCGAAGCTGAGCTGCTGCGTGACGGTCATGCCACCGCTGAGATTCTTGCTGCCCGTGACCTGCACCAGGCTTTCCAGGGCTGCCGCGAACAGTTCATAGAGGTCCTCACTGTGGTTGTTGATCGCATCCTGCAGGTCGGCATTGCTTTCCATCAGCAGGCGCAGCTGCTCGCGGTCGGAGGTGGGGGCCAGCAGGCGTGACTGACTGACGGAAGCTGCTTCCACACCGGCTCCTACCTCGCTGGTGGACAGACCGATGGTGCTGAGGCTGCCGAAGGAGCCATTGTTGTTGACGACGCCCATCACCAGGTTCTGCATCTTGCGGGTGATCTGGCGCACAGTGGTGTCATTCGCCGTGAAGTCCCGCATCATCAGCGACTGGCGATTGTTGAGATATTCGTCGATCTCCTGGATGGTCATGTTCTGGGCATCCTCATCCGTCAGTGCGCGGATACCCTTGCGCTCCTCGCGGGTGAGAGGCTTGGCATTCATCTGTTCCATCGTGGTGTTCCATTCCACGAGGAAATCCAGGATCGCGGTCGACATGCGGTCGCTGTCCTGCTCCACGCTCAGGGAAACCGGACCGTTGGTGATGCCGTTCAGGTTGATGGCGACGCGGTCCACGACGTCCGCCACCTCGTTGCTCTTGCGGACATAGTTCACGCCGTTGACACTGAAGGAACTGGTCTGGCGGATGCTGCCGACATTCGCGGGAACGGTGGTATCAAGCGTTAGGTTTACGGCTTCGAGGAAGTTGCTGGTGTCGGAGATATCCCCGAGCTTGATCTGCACGGCGGTCACATCCTCACTGAGCACCTGCGTGAGTGTCAGCCTGTCGGCTGTCGGGTCATAACTGGCCTTGACACCCGCTCCCGAGCGGTTGATCTTCTCCATCAGCTCGGTGAGACTGTCAACGCCGGAGTCAACCGTGATGCGCACACCGTTGATGGTGAAAACGCCGCTGGAAACGTTCTGGGACATGCCGCTCTGGGCCAGAGGCAAATCGGTGTCCACCGTACCCTTCACACGACCCTGGATCGTCACGCCTCCCGAAGCCTGGTTCAGTCCCGCCAGGGTCAGGAAGTTACTCGTGTCACCATTGCCACCCAGGCTGATCCCGTTCGGTCCCGTTGCATTGTTCTTCAGATAGAAGCGCGAATTGGCGCTGTCAAAGAATGCGGAAACACCTGCACCGCTGGAGTTGATGCGGCCCAGCACGTCATTGATGGTCGTGGTGTTGACATCTCCGATGTTGATCGCGACACCGTTGATCGTGAAGAAGCCGTTGGTGTGGAACAGCGGATTGGTATCGGCGTTCTCAGGTGTGATCGCGAAGCCAGCCTGGGCCAGGCTGACCGTCGGATCAATGAAGGGCACGCGCACGGGTGGATCAAGTCCGATGTCGTCGGCACCGAACAGGTAAGTGCTGCTGGCAACCTGTGTGTTGAGCTCGGAGCTGTTGCCTGTGCGCACCGTGGCGACGCCGGGATTGAACCCACCGCCACCGTCGTTCAGGGCCACGCCGCCGATGAGGTCCAATACGGGTCCGCCTTCGTCGCCGGTGATCACCCGGCGCTGCATCGGACCGCCGTTGTCCGGCGTGAACCAGTCCACCATGGTGTAGTCATTGGTGGCGGTCGTGCTGCCGAATGTAATGCTCAGATCATTCGTAGTACTGTCGAGATCAGTGGCCCCAACCTGGAAGATCCTGCCGAGAATGCCACCCGCACCGTCATATAAGCGTACGTCGCGGCCACCCTGGTTGGCAAGCAGTTCAATCCGGTAGCTGCCGCCCACGTCAACAAGCTGTGCGGTTACAGCCGGAACCTGCTGGTTGACTGCATCCACGAAGTCCTGCAGGGTGCTGTATTCACTGAGGCCGGTGATCGTGACTGGGTCAATCCCGCCGGAGGCGTTGTCAACGTCGATGGTGAACAGATCAAAGTCAGTGATGCCATAGCTGCTGAGCGTATTGCTGGGATCGAGCAGAGAGACATTGCCGCGGATCCTGCCGGCCTTGCCATCCGTGTTGCTGAGCAGATGGGCTCCGGTTCCCTCAACAGTGAAGCTGCCGGTTGTGATCATCTGCGCACCGGCGTCACGGCCCGTTTCAGCGACACTGAAGGTGCCGAGCGACATCTTGGTGGTGGCACCGGCATCGACGAAGCTGAGTGAGAGTGTCTGCGCTGATACACCTGGTGTGTCCGAGGTCAGTACGATATGACCGTTCTCATAAGTGGCCGTGGCTCCGCTGAAAGCTCCGCTGATGGCGTTCACGAGGTCTGCGATGGTCTGACCACCTGCAGCACCCGTGTAGCTGAAGTCCACCGGCGTGATGGTGGAGCCACCACCATTGGTCCCGCTGATGCGGATCTTGTCACCGATGTTCAGCACGCCGGTGGTGATCTGGTCCAGGCTGGCAAGATCGGTGGCATCGTTCAGTTCGAGGACTCCAGCGCTGGTGAAGCTCTGAGTACCGACCAGACGACGGGTGGTGGCACCGGCTCCGGCGACGTTGTTGCCGATGCCGAAGTCCAGGGTGCTGCCGGAGAAGTCATTGTCATTGAAGATCAGGTCCAGCGGGGAAATCGTGGTGTTCAGTGCCACGTCACCGGCAATGGAGGGGTTTGTCTCGATGAAGGTCAGCTCACCGTTGCTGCCGACGCTGCCGGCGATCTCGCCATGGAAGACCTGGGCCACCGCTGTGGCCAGGCGGCCGAGGGTGTCGGTCTCATCCTCGTTGAATGTGAAGGTCCCGCTTACGGCGGAGCCGTCCTTCAGCAATCCGCTGATGCTGATGCTGTCACCGGCGGTGATCTTCGCTCCGCTCTGTCCGGCCTGCAGGGTGTCCTTGATCAGCGTCGTGCTCAGGGCGCGCGTCGGCTGGAAGTCGGAGAAGGGTGTGAGGCCGGCGATGCCGATGTTCTGTGTCTGGGAAAGATTGGCAACCTTTGTATAGAGAGTCTCGTCCAGGCCGCTCGTCGCACGGCTGGGCTGGGCAAGGCGGTTGACCTCGATGTTGTAGTTGCCAAGCGCTGCACCGCTCTGGGCCACACCGCTCACGCGGGCGCTGTCGGAACTGCTGAGGCTGCGGCTCAGCCAGGTACTCTCGAAGCGCAGTGTGCTGAAGGTCCGGTCCAGGGACTGCAGGCGCTGGTTCACATCGGAGAGCGCACTCTGCTTGAACAGGATGTCGCTGCGCTGCTGCTGCAGTGTCTCAACCGAGCGCTGCTCGAGTGAAACGAGCTGGTCGATGACTGAATTCCAGTCAGTGCCGCTCGCCAGTCCACTGAACGATATTGAGCCCATGCCTGATTCCCGCCCAGCGGGATCTCCTCTCTTGCTGATGGCTATATCGGCGCACCGGCACTGGGCTTAAGCCTGCTGCAGGTGTCGCCGGGGAAGTGATACCCGCAGGCGGGCTGCACCATCGGTCAGAGAATTAGGCTGCGGTTCGACCCGGATGAATTCCGGATCAATAATCAGACAATGCCGAGCAGTGGGGCGCGCTGATCCAGTTCGGTCAGCTCCACGCTGAGTTCAAGCTTCTCATAGGCACCGTCAATCACACGGTAAACAGTGAGATCAACCTTGTCACCCGGCTCGTGGTTTCGCACTATATCCAGCAGCTGACGCTCATTGGTGATCGGCGTACCGTCAATCTCCGAGATGATGTCGTAGCCGAACTGCCGGCTGCGGCGCTGCACGTAGTAGCGGATGATGCCGGCATTGGCGGCAGGACTGCCTTCATAGACCTCACGCGGAATGATGCCGTGGTCGACCGGCAGGTTGTGCTGGCGTGCCAGAGCTTCATTCACGACGCGATAGACTCGCATCCCGAGCCAGGGGCGCTTGACGCGGCCGTTGGTGATCAGGTCCTCAAGGACATCCTTGGCGGTTGAGACCGGGATGGCCAGACCGATGCCTTCGCTGCCGCCTGAGTTGGAGACGATCACGTCATTGATGCCGATCACCTCGCCACGGGCGTTGAGCAGCGGACCGCCCGAGTTGCCAGGGTTGATGGTGGCGTCAGTCTGGATCATGCCGTAGAGGGTCTGGTTGGTGAGCTGGTTCGTGATTTCACGGTTGAGCGCGCTGACGACGCCGACGGTCACTGTCCAGTCCAGTCCGCGCGGGTTGCCGATTGCCACCACCCATTCGCCGACTCTGAGCTTCGTGTCATCCCCGAGCTTGGCGACCGGCAGGTCATGCGGCGCTTCAATCTTGATGAGGGCGAGGTCAGTTCCGGCGTCGGCGCCGATGATCTCCGCGCCGTACGACTGACCATCGTTCGTGAAGACGATCAGGTCAGAGGCATTCTGGATCACATGGTAATTGGTGAGGATGTAGCCGCTCTTGCTCACGATCACGCCGCTGCCCGTGGCCTCCTCATTGATGGGGCCGAAGAAGAAGTCCTGGCGTTCGATGCGGTTGGTGATGTGAACGACGGCCGGAGAGACCATGTCATAGACATCACTCACGAAACTGCCACCGACACCGGTGGTGGACTGAGCGCTGAACTGTGCTGTGCCCGGATTGGCCTGGCCATTGATCTGGAAATCCAGGTTGTGGTTGTCCGAATCAATGTTGCCCGGAATCAGGGCGCTGATGTCACTGGATATCTGCTCATGCATGAGCGTGTGTGCCCGGGCCGCACGCGAGGAGATGGTCGTGATTCCGAAACCCAGCAGCAGGCCTGCCAGGATGCTGAGTGCCAGTGCACTGATGGTTCTCGACATGTTCATATGCGCAATTATAT
Organism: bacterium; assembly: GCA_020440605.1. GTDB lineage: Bacteria > 4484-113 > 4484-113 > 4484-113 > JAFGCY01 > JAHEFU01. The sequence goes on from JAGRNT010000023.1 coordinate 44,624, forward strand.
TCCTCGTGAGATCCAATCCTTTCAGCCTCCGTTTCACATGAGGCTGATCCGGAGATATGCTTATGACGATGCGAGGCAGTGCAAAGTTTGCTGGATTCCCGATTTTCGGGCTGTTGTTCCTGGCGGTCTCCTGCAATCCGCTGATCAGCAGCAGGCAGGAGCAGGTCGGTCAGAGCCAATATCTGGTTGATGATGCTCGACTCTACTCCAACGATGGCGATCTCGGAATGAAGGATATCCTCACATATCCGAAGAGTGTGCGAAAAGGGCCTGTGAATGTATCAACAGGTGTCCCCAATCGTGATCTAACCATCTATCGCTGCACCTGGTGCCACGAATGCGGTTTCACCCGTGCATTTGACTACGAGAATTTCGGTACTGATGAATGGAACCCTCAGTATGTCGGTGAAGCCTGGCGCGGCAGTGTGCAGCGCATGAATGACAGGGATGAAACCCTGTTGAATGAGCAGATCGCCGAACGTATCTACACATATCTGCGCGACGTTACGAACGGTACCTACGATCCGGACAGTGACACCCGCCCCGCAACCAGGATTGAGGTCGATGACGTTTCTGCAATCCAGGTGACCCCGGGCCAGGCTGTGGTCGATGATGGGGATCAGTCTGCTCCTGAAACTGACGGTTCAGCCGAAGGGAATGCTGCAGATCCGGATTCTGAATAGTCCCGTGCCTTCCTCTCCGTGACAACCCACATGGATTCAATCCAGCTCAAGGCGGATCTGACAGCTGAGGCAGGCGCCCTGGGATTCGATCTCCTGCGTGTGGCATCACCGGACGCAGTGTTGCGCGAAACCGTGCACCATGAATCTTGGCTGGAACGCGGTTACGGCGGAGACATGCATTACCTCCACCGTGAGCCACATAAGCGCTATGACCCCGGGCACCTATTGCAGGATTGTCGCAGCGTGATCGTGCTGGCGGCCAGCTATTACAGGGGAGAAGCCGACTATGGCGGGCACGGCGAGGGTAGGGTGGCACGCTATGCCTGGGGCGACAACTATCACAATGTGCTCAGACCACGGCTGCGGGAGCTTGGGCGCTGGCTCGATGCGCGGATCCCCGGCCATTCATGGCGCGAAACCGTTGACAGTTCTCCACTAGCGGAAAAAGCCTTCGCGGTTGCAGCCGGAATCGGCATGCGCGGACGCAACAGCCTGGTTGTCAGCCGGGAGCTGGGCAGCTACTTCTTCCTCGCCTGTCTGCTGAGCAGCGCCGTGCTGCCTGTAGACGAGCCGGTGGAATACAGCTGCGGCACATGCACGAAGTGCGTGACTGCCTGTCCGCAGGATGCCCTGACCGGCCCCGGGATCCTGATGGCTGACCGCTGCATCAGCTACCTGACCACGGAATGCAAGGAAGAGGTTGACGGCAGTGTTGACCTGCAGCAATGGATGTTCGGCTGCGACACCTGCCAGCAGGTCTGTCCGTACAACGATGATCCACTGCAGTCCCGGATAGAGCGCTTCGAGCCCCGGAATACGCATGCAATTGCTGCTTCGGAACTGTTGGAACTGAATGAAGATGGGTTTCAGGAGCGCTTTGCAGGAACTGTTTTCATCCGCCGCAAGTTCCACAGAGTCAGGGCTCAGGCCAGGGTGATCCTTGATCAGAAGAGGATCAGCTCTGAGCCCGGCTGAGAACGCAATGGTATCCTAGCCGCATCAATTGACTAGCTGAGGTGGAAGATGGGTCCCTTCATAACGATGATCGCCATCGTGATCGGCGCGATCATACTCGGGAGCTATGCAAGGAAGATGAGCGAAGGCGGATTCAGTCAGTCCGAACTGGCTCGCATGCGCAACATGGTGACGGGTCTGGTGCTGCTCGTGGTACTGGCCGCGTTCCTCGGCAGCAGTGTCGTCACGGTGGACGTCGGCAAGCGCATGGTGCTTTTCAACCGTTTCAGCAAGCAGTTCACCGCCAAGCCGCTGGAACCGGGCTGGACTCTGGTGATGCCTGGCGTATACGAGCGCAAGGTCTATGACGTGCAGATCCAGGAATACACGATGTCAGCCACGCAGGGCGAAGGTGACCGCCAGCAGGATGATGCGATCACCGTCCGCTCCAGCGACGGACTTGAGATGGATATCGATCTGACGGTGCTGTTCAGCCTTGATGACAAGAATCTCAATGAACTGCATTACAAGATCGGCAGCAATTATCGCGAGAAGATCATCCGTCCCTCAGTGCGCGAGGCGATCCGCAGCGTGTTCGCCCTGCACGAGGCCACGGCTGCCTACAGCACGGAACGTGAATCGATTACGCAGGAACTGGGTGACAGGCTCGAGATTGTCCTCGCGGACAACAACATGCTTCTCAATGAGGTGCTGGTCCGCAACATCAAGCTGCCTGATGCGGTGACCGAGAAGATCAACGAGAAAAAGGCCGCCCAGCAGGATGCTGAGCGGATGAAATACGTACTGGAGAAGGCCGAGCAGGAGAAGCAGCAGGTACTGATCGAGGCTTCCGCTCAGGCGGAAAAGATCAAGGTTCTCAATGAAGCGCTGGTGCAGAATCCGAACTACCTCAAGTGGCTGTCAATCGACAAACTGAATGACGACATAAAGCTCGTGGTCACGGATGGCAACACCCTTCTGAACCTGGACGCACTGGACAGGAACGGCCAGTAGCTCAGGAAGGTTCGCGCGCTGATTCAACGCGGATCATGAAGAAGCCGAACAGGTGCAGAAGTGCGATGGCCAGCACCGGCACGATGCGCAGCTGCAGGGCTGCTGCCGTGGTTTCCAGTGCGAGGTGCTGCTCTTCCATTTCCTGAAGTTCGGCATGCAGCTGCTCATACTGCGCCTTGGCATCCATTACGGCGACGCTGGCCAACACAGCTTCCTCGCCGCTGTATCCGCCGCGTTCACGCCGCTGCTTGCCTTCCAGCCGGTTGTAGGTTTCCTCAGCCTTGGCCTCTTCCGTTGTCAGTGGAGTGATGTCCTCCTGCAGGCGCGTGGCTTCCAGGCGGAACATGCGCACCTGGCGGCTGACATGCCAGCCGTACCAGCCCAGCAGCAGGATTGCCAGGATGCAGTAGATTCGCAGGATCAATGGGAGCCTGTTCATGCGTGTATCAGGACGGAGGATTGCCGTCTTCGTTTAACCAGCAGCGGGAATCATGCTCTGCTCCGACATTGAACATCGGAGGCTGAGTCCCGGTGCAGCGTGGCATGGCATGCCGGCAGCGACTGGCGAAGGCGCAGCCGCTGGGCGGATCGATTGCACTGGGCAGATTACCCTCAAGTGGCTCGACTGCTCTCGGGTTGCTGCCCGGTACGGGAATCGCATTCAGGAGAGCCCGGGTATATGGATGCTGCGGGTTGTCATATACCGCAGCCGTCGGACCCTGCTCCACGATTTCCCCGAGGTACATCACGGCCACGCGGTCGCAGATATGCCTGACAACCGACAGATCATGTGAAATGAAGAGATAGGCCAGTCCATGTTCCTGCTTGAGGCGTTCCAGCAGGTTGAGGATCTGGCTCTGGATCGAGGCATCCAGAGCGCTGACCGGTTCGTCGGCAATCACGAGATCAGGCTTCAGCGCCAGAGCCCTGGCAATTGCCACGCGCTGGCGCTGGCCACCGCTGAATTCATGGGGATAGCGCTGGGCATAGCTCTCCGGCAATTCAACATCATGCAGCAGTTCGCGGATGCGCTGGTCTATATCGGAACGCTTCCAGCCATTGACTTCCAGTGGTTCGGCAATGCTCTGACCAACGGTGCGCCGGGGGTTAAGTGAGCCCATCGGATCCTGGAAGACGATCTGCATCCGGCGCCGGGCCTGCTTGAGCTTTGCAGGGTTGTACTCCATCACCTCATCGCCATCCAGCAGGATGCTGCCTGAGCTTGGTTCCACCAGCCGGAGAACCAGCCTGGCAGTGGTACTCTTGCCGCAGCCGCTTTCACCGACAAGTCCCAGGGTCTCACCACGACCAAGCCTGAAGGTCACGTCATGCACGGCCCGGATGCTCTGGCGGCTGCCCCCGAATGAGCTAGCGCTGACGGGAAAGTACTTGCTGAGATTGGCAACCTCAAGCAATGGCCGTACAGCACCGCTCACGCGCCCAGCTCCAGCTGAGGCGGAATGAAACCGTCGCGGAACAGATCAGCGAACAGCCCCTGCAGAGCTTCCGCCGCCTTGCGGCCCAGCCCCAGTTCATCCTTGATGGCGCGTACCGAGGGATGCGCGAGGTCCTCTCCCGCGGCAATCAGGCTGTCGCGATAGCTGATCAGCTGCTCACGGGTGAAGATGAATCCCTCCGGGCTGGCTACCAGCCGGCCGCTGAGGAAGAGGTTGGCAATCACATTGAGCTGTGAGGGATACTTCTGTTCCAGCGCATGGCGGGTCACACCCTCGCCGGCATCGTACAGAGACACGATTTCCTGTCCAGTGGCCTCATCCTCAGGGGACAGCTCAGAAACGAAGCGGCCTGGCAGGCTGCAGCTCAGCACCTGCACATCCGGCAGGACCTCGCAGTTGTGACGCTGGGCGAAGCGACCGATCAGCACTGCACTGATACCGGGATCGCGGATACCGAGCAGATTCGTGATGGTCGTTGCCACCAGCCTGTCGTTGAAGGGATTGCGGTTGCGGGGGGCGTCAAGCTGCTTTTCGAGATCGTCCAGCGTGCGGTCCAGGAACTCAGTCCAGATATACAGCCCGTCCGCAGGGATCACTTCAGAACCGAACTCTGGAACGGGGAGGCCAAGATCCTCCGCCAGTCCACTGACACTGCTGCGCCGCACCCAGCCCTTCATCGCGAGTTCCATGGCCAGCCACCAGTGCAGATTGTGCGGCCTGCCGCTGCAGCGGATCTGGTCCAGGGCGCGGCCCACGCTGCGCAGGGTGCCCTTCAGCACGGGCCCGGGATTGTCAAGGAAGCCGTGCTGCAGGCGGTTGAGGATCAGCAGCGTCTCAGCTGGCTTGCTGCCGAGCCGGCCGCGCTTGACCTGGATGCTGCTGTGGCGCAGGGCGCTGGATTGCGAACGCGGGCTGATCACACCAAGCACGGCCTGGCGCTCCTCAAATGTCACGAGACTGCGGAACTCGTACTTGTTGCTCGGCTCCGCATCGCTGTCCTGCACAAGGATCACGAATTCCTCAGCGGGGGGATGGTCCGTCTCCAGCACTGCGAACATATGCGGCTGATGTCCACGGCTGTGCGCCTTGACGCTGCGTCTGGTGCGCTCGATTCCCTGCCTGCTGCTGATCTTGACCACGTATATATTCTAATGCGGGACACGGGCCCGCGCAGCATCAGCCCAGTCTTTCGACTGCACGCAGCACATCATCCGGCACATCGACCGCCACCGGGTTGTAGCTGGTCTCAATGGCGTAGATGCTCACGCCGTTCTCCATCGCGCGCAGCTGCTCCAGGCTTTCGCTGGCTTCCAGCGGTGTGCGCTCCAGGCTGCAGAGCCTTGCGAGCGTGGCACGGTCATACATGTAGATGCCGATGTGCTTGAAGTAGCGCGCGGCTGAGGCGTCGCGGGGGTAGGGGATCGGCGAACGCGAGAAGTAGAGCGCCTGCCCATCGCGGGCCATCACAGCCTTGACGCAGTTGGGATTGCCAACATCTGGGTGGTCGGGATCACCGCCCAGGGGGTGGACGAGTGTGCTCATGGCCCAACGCTTCTCAAGCGTGGCCCGCACCAGGTCGTCAATCGCCTGCGGGTCCAGCAGCGGTTCGTCGCCCTGGATATTCAGCAGGTAGTCCATCTGCGGATAGGCCTCGGCTACCTCGCCGATGCGATCAGTGCCGCTGGCATGCTCGGCACTGGTCATGATTGCCCTGCCGCCGAAGGACTCAACATGATCGATGATGCGCTGATCCTCCGTGGCGACCACGGCATCCGTGAGGGTGCTGCAGCGGCTGACCTGGGTCCAGACACGCTGGACCATGCTCATGCCTGCGATGTCGGCAAGCGGCTTGCCTGGAAAACGGGTGGACGCATAGCGCGCCGGGATCACACCAAGTACCTGCATGGCAGGGATTATAGGGCCAGTGCCTGCCTATCCAGCGCTGCCTTCGGAGGATTCTGAAGCGGATCCCTCAGTCTCGCTGTGTTCCTGCAGGAACTCCTCGCTGTGGGGATTGGGCGGCAGGTTGTTGCCATCCAATGGCGGGGCCATACCGCCCCCTTCACCGTGCGGATTGACCATGCCACCTTCTCCGTGGGGGTTCATCATCCCGCCTTCACCATGCACGCTGTCCATTGAGCCGAAGCCTTCACCATGCGGACTGCTGGGCATCGGGGGCAGTTCCTCGCCACGGATCTCGGCGATGGCGTATTCCGCGCGCCATTTCTCCATATCGCTGTCGGTATTGTCGCGGCACCATTCCCATTCGCTGATGGCCGTGTCCTGGTCCTCGAGCTTGCCATGCGTCACGCCGAGGTTGTAGTGTGCCTGCCAGAAGTCCGGCTGCAGGCTCAGCACCTCGCGAAATTTGGCAGCAGCACTGTTGAGGTGCTCACGATTCGGGTTCAAGTCACCCGCCAGCTGGATGTAGCAGCTGCCCATGTCAGTCATGGCGTTCAGGAAATTGTCGCGGTCATCATCCAGAACTGCGGCTGCAGTGTACTGACCGTAGTAATCAATGGCCTGCTCCCACTGCATGCTGTCATAGCTGAGGTCACCGAGCACCTTGAGAATCCTGACATTCTCAGGGAATACCTCGTGATAGGCGGTGAGGATCTCCACACAGACCTGATCATCCTGGTGTTCATATGCAGCGATGAAGAGTGCCAGCAGCTTGTCCCCCAGTTCGGATTTCTCCATGCTCGAGCCATTGGCAATGATGTGCTCCAGAGCAGCCTGCGTGTAGGGGGTCACTTCCGCGGTCTTGTTGACCTGTCCGTAGAGCTCGTACATCTCCGTGATGGTTGCGACATCACCCGGATCTTCGGCCAGCCGGGCCTTGAGATCGCCCACCTGCTTGAGGATCTGCTCCATCATCGGTGCAGCACCGCCTGACATTCCAGCGCCAGCGGTGTTGTCGTGCTTCATGCCGAACATGAACCAGCCTGCACCGAGCACGAGGGCCAGGACGATGAGCGCAGTCCAGTTGATGCCTGCTGGCGAAGATACGGTTTCCGCGGAAGGCTTGGGTGCTGCGGCTATGGGCCGGTTCTCAGGCAGGGAGTTGTCGAGGGCCTGACCGCACTGGTTGCAGAAGCGGGCAACGTCCTCATTCTCAGCCTGGCACTGGGGGCAGATGACAATCATGCGCAGATTATACATCTGCCATCAGCGCTGTCCGGATTCAGGGCAGGCCTTATCCGTCGACGGTATTCTCCGGTGCGAGCAGGCCATAGTGCCCGTCGTCACGCTTGTAGAGGCAGTTGGCCGATCCCTGCTCGTTGATGAAGACGAGGAAGTTGTGGCCGTTGCTTTCAAGCACCCTGGCGGCTTCACGCGTGTTCATGGGCTTGAGCGGGAAGGTCCGGATGACTATGTGCTTCTCTCCGGTTGCGGGCTCGGGGTTGTCATCGAGCACGACTTCATGCTCAGCGGCAGCCTCCGAGGCCGCCACGCTGAACTTCTCGGCATCGCGCTGCTTGCCGACCCTCCTGGTCTTGAGTTTGCGCAGCTGGCGCTTCATCTTGTCGGCAGCGCCATCCACTGCGATGTAGAAGCTCTCGGCCTCATCCTCGCTGACGAGGGTCTGGCCGGGAACGTTGACCACCACTTCCACGCGGTGGCTGCGGGTGTTGTCCTTGCTCGCCCCATCCTCAAACACGATGGTGGCGTTCTGCAGTCTGTTGTTGTACTTGGAGAGTTTCTCTATCTTCCGGTTGGCGTAGAGTTCGAGGTCGTCATTGATTTCCGCATTGCGTGCCTTTGTCGTGATCTCCAAAGTGTTGCCTCCGTTGCATTTCAGTTGCCCTGAGGTTAACCAAAGCCACTATCAAAATGTTATCACAACAGGAATCGGCTGCAATTCCCGGTCCTTCAATCCCAGATGATATTCCGCCGGCAGTGAAGTCCGGAAGGCGGCAATCCCTGTATTATTTGATATCATCCCTGCGACCATGACCGACCTAAATCTAATTCGCAATTTCTGCATCATCGCGCACATCGACCACGGCAAGTCGACGCTTGCCGATCGCTTCATCGATGTCTGCGGTGCCGTGGAGGAGCGCAAGATGAAGGATCAGGTCCTGGACCGGATGGATCTGGAACGCGAGCGCGGCATCACGATCAAGCTTCAGGCTGTGCGGCTCGGCTTCCAGAGCCAGGACGGCAACAATTACGAGATGAACCTGATCGACACTCCCGGGCATGTCGATTTCACATACGAAGTTTCAC
>JAGRNT010000024.1 GCA_020440605.1 bacterium
CACGGCCTATACGAGCCTCGGCGTGAACACGATCCCGATGTACATCTACTACTCGATGTTCGGCTTCCAGCGCATCGGCGACCTGATCTGGGCCGCTGCCGACATGCGCTGCAAGGGCTTCCTGTTCGGCGGCACCAGCGGGCGCACGACCCTCAACGGTGAGGGCCTGCAGCATGAGGACGGCCACAGCCACCTCGTTGCCAGCACGGTCCCGAGCTGCGTCTCCTACGATCCGGCCTTCGCCTTCGAGCTGGCCGTGATCATGCAGGACGGCATCCGCCGCATGTACCAGGAGCGCGAGGACGTGTTCTACTACGTCACCGTGATGAACGAGAACTACCAGCAGCCCGAGATGCCGAAGGGCGTCGAGGAGGGCATCCGCCGCGGCATGTACAAGTTCAGCCCGATGCGCCCGAAGAAGGGCCGCCCGCACATCACCCTGTTCGGCAGCGGCACGATCCTGCGCGAGGTGCTGAAGGCCCAGACGATGCTCGCCGAGGACTTCGACATCACGAGCGACGTCTGGAGCATCACGAGCTACAACGAACTGCGCCGCGACGGCATGGAGACCGAGCGCTGGAACAGGCTGCATCCGGACAAGGCGCCGAAGCAGGCCTACATCACGAAGCAGCTTGAGAAGTACACCGGCCCGGTGGTCGCCGCCAGTGACTACATGGCGGCCCTGCCGGATCTCGTCGACCGCTGGATCCCCGGGCGGATGCATTCGCTCGGCACCGACGGCTTCGGCCGCAGTGAATCCCGCGAGGCCCTGCGCGGCTTCTTCGAGGTGGACGCGGCCAGCGTGGTTGTCACCGCGCTCAATGCCCTGCGCGAGGAAGGCAGCGTGGATCTGAAGGCCGTCAGGGATGCGCTGAAGAAGTACGGCATCGATGTCGAGCGCGATCCGGCCTGGAAGCTCTAGGCGGGAGGGAATCAGGAAATGTCAACAGAGATCAGACTGCCCGAAATGGGTGATGGCATCGCCGCCGGCGATGTGCTGAAGATTCTCGTCGCCGTTGGCGACACGATCGAAGAGAACCAGATCCTCGTGGAGCTGGAGACGGACAAGGCCGTGGTCGAGGTGCCGAGCACCGCCAGCGGCACGGTGGAGCAGGTGCACATTGCGGAAGGCCAGAGCGTGCCCGTCGGCACCGTGCTGTTCACGGTCGCGTCCGCCGGTGCCGCAGCCAGTTCCACCGTCAACACGGCGGAGCTGCAGGAGGACCCGGCTCCGGCTGCGACTCCCGCGCCTGCAGCGGCTACCCCTGCTCCGGTGGCAACTGCACCGGTCGCTGCCGCCCCCGCGGCTGTGGTTGCCAGTGGAGCTGACAACGCCCTGCTGCCCGCCGGTCCGGCCGCGCGCCGTACCGCCCGCGAGCTGGGCGTGACGCTCGGCAATGTGCCGGGCAGTGGGAAGCATGGCCGGATCACGGTTGAGGATGTACAGCAGTTCGCCGCCGGCGGTGCTGCAGCGGCTGCTACCCCCGCAGCTGCCGGAATGGCAACGGGCGTGGCGGTTCCCGGCCTGCCGGACTTCGGCAGGTGGGGTCCGGTGCGCCGCGAGAAGATGAGCAAGGTCCGCCGTCTGACGGCGGATGCGATGGCCGTCTCCTGGTCGCAGGTGCCGCGCATCACGCAGTTCGAGCGCATCGACATCACGGAGATGGAGGAGTTCCGCGGCCGCCACAAGGAGCAGGCGAAGGAACTGGGCAGCGCGCTGACCATGACCGTGTTCGTGATCAAGGCCGTGCTGACCGCGCTCAAGCGCTACCCGCAGTTCAACTGCTCGCTGGATCTGGCAACGGACGAGATCATCTGGAAGGACTACTACCACATCGGCATGGCGGTTGACACCGAGCGCGGGCTGCTCGTGCCCTCGCTGCGCGATGCCGACCACATGGACATCTACGAACTGGGCCGGCAGCTCAAGGCGACCGCCGACGATGCCCGCAGTGGCAAGATCGACCCGGACCTGCTGAGCGGCTCCACCTTCACGATCTCCAACCAGGGCGGGATCGGCGGACTGGAGTTCACGCCGATCGTGGCCTGGCCGCAGGTCAGCATCCTCGGCATCGGCCAGAGCCGCCTCGAACCGGCGGTTGTCAACGGGCAGATCGTGCCGCGTCTGATCATGCCCATCGGCGTGAGTTATGACCACCGCGTGATCGATGGCGCCAGCGCCGCACGCTTCGTGGACAGCCTTAAGAAATCACTTGAAGACCCTGAGGGTCTTCTCCTGGGTGGGTAGGAGTCTGTAGAAGGATATCGGAGCTGGGTTGTAGGGCGTAGCAAACGAGGGTAAAGGAACTAGAAACTTAGGTGTAGCAAACAAGGATTGGAGAATTCGGGTTTAGCAGATGGATATCAGACTCAATCCCTCTGCTACAACCTGAATCCTGGATACTGGAGTGCTACCCCCTACAACCGAGGTCCCAGATCCTGGTGTGCTACACCCTACAACCTAGCTCCTAGATCCTGGAATGAGGAACGAATGACCATGGCAACTAAACATTGCGACCTGCTCGTGATCGGCGCCGGGCCCGGCGGCTATACCGCGGCCTTCCGTGCCTCCGACCTCGGTCTGAACACCATCCTCGTGGATGAGAATGAGGTCCCCGGCGGCGTCTGCCTGCGCGTGGGCTGCATCCCGAGCAAGGCCTACCTGCACATCGCCGCACACATCACCGAGGCCGCCGAGCTCGCGAAGCACGGCGTGAGCTACGGCAGCCCGCAGATTGACAAGCTCAAGCTGCGCCAGTTCAAGGACAGCGTGGTAAACCGTCTGACCGGCGGCCTGAAAGGCATGGCGAAGCAGCGCGGCTGCGAGTTCATCTCCGACTACGCCGAGTTCGCATCGCCAAACTCCGTCACGCTGAAGAAGAGTGGCGACACGATTGAGTTCAGACACTGCATCATCGCCGCCGGCAGCCGCATCCTGCGCCTGCCCTTCCTCGAAATCGGCAGCGAGAAGGTGCTGGATAGCACGACGGCGCTGGAGATTGAGGAGATCCCGGACAGCCTGCTCGTGATCGGCGGCGGCTACATCGGCCTGGAGCTCGGCAGTGTGTATGCCGCGCTGGGCAGCAGGGTGGACGTGGTGGAGCTGCAGGACCACATCCTCAGCGGGGCCGACCGCGACGCGGTGCGCCCGCTGGAGAAGCGCCTGAAGGGCCAGTTCGGAAGAATCATGTTGTCAACAAAGGTGACCGGCATCAAGGACACCGGCAAGTCGGTCAGGGTGGACTTCGAGGGCAGTGAAGGTGCATTCACAGGTGAGTATGGCAGGGTGCTCGTAAGCATCGGCCGCCGCAGCAACAGCGACCTGATCGGCATCGAGAAGGCCGGCGTGGAAGTCGGCGAGGGCGGCTTCATCAGGATTGACAATCAGATGCGCACGAATGTGCCGCATATCTTCGCCATCGGTGACATCGCCGGGCAGCCGATGCTGGCACACAAGGCCAGCCACGAGGGCCGCGTCGCCGCCGAGGTGATCGCCGGGCACCACTCCGTCTGGGACAAGCGCTGCATCCCGGCCGTGGTGTTCACCGATCCGGAACTGGCCTGGGCCGGCCTGACCGAGGAGGAGGCCAGGGAGCAGGGCCTCGACTACGGCGTCGGCAAGTTCCCCTGGGCCGCCAGCGGCAAGGCCATCGCGCTGGACCGCATGGAAGGGCTGACGAAGATGATCTTTGACAACGCCACGGGGCGCATCCTCGGCTGCAGCATCGTCGGCGTCGGCGCGGGCGACCTGATCGCGGAAGCGGCGCTGGCCATCGAGATGGGGGCGCATGCGGAGGACATCGCGGAGACGATCCATGCGCATCCGACGCTCGCCGAATCCGTCGGCTTCGCCGCAGAGGTCTTCCTCGGCACGGTGACGGATATGTATGTGCCGAAGAAGAAGTAGGAGGTCAGACTTCAGTCTGACAATCAGTGGTCAGTAGTCAGCGGTCAGAATCCGTAGCGGCGGCTGGCAGCCGCCGGAGGCCTGGCGCAAGCCAGGCGATGGTCGCCAGACTCAAGTCAGGCAACGGGAGGTGCGACACTTGATGTCGCACAATACATTAGCCGCGCCGCTACGGTTCACGGCTCATTACTTACGGATTATGCGACTAAAGTCGCAGCTCCTAAGATTCCCTCCACGCGATCTCCTGCGGCTTAGCGAAACCACATCAAATTCGGCTTGATACCGCCAACCGGAAATCTGATAGTCTTTGACCATCATGAGTATTCCTGACAATCTGCTGGCACACAGCAATCCTGTAAAGATTGACGACTTGAGGCTGGCTTACGATGGAGACTTTTCCTTCCATCCGGAAATACCTCATCGAATGCGCAGTGAGACCATCCGTTGTGACAAGTACACATTGCAGTTGCCGGGGACTGAACTGCGTCTCTGGAAACGCCGGCAGCTTCCTGCCCTGAAGGAATTCATGGACGGGCACAATTACCAGGTAACGCGCGAAAGAACGATTGCAATTGAAAAAGTCTTCGAGTTGCAGGTTCATGGCAACGAACTGGATTTCGTGCGCGTAATAGACAGCATGTTTCTTGATTTCATTGACGAGTTGCCGGAGGAAGCAGAGCAGGAGTCCGGCCTCGATCTTGTTAGGAATGGCGAGTCCCTGTTTCTGATCATCTTTGAGAACCCTGAGTATTACGGGCATTCAGAGCCGAAACCTTCCCGGACATCCTTTATCGCAGGCGGATGCCTGATAGCCTTTCTGCTTGCAAGCTTGATCTATGGAGCATTCATGTTGCCGCGCTTGCTGTGGACTTACATTGCGGGATTGATGGCCTGATCAAAGTGTGCTGTGACGGCAAGAGGAATTCGGTTCACGGATCACGGCGTGCGGGGATTGTGCGGCTTGCGCCACACCTCCGCCGTCGGCTGGACGGAAATCAGAGCGCAACAGGCAGACTGGTAGCGGTCCCGCCTTGCGGGACCAGCACGCGTGAAAAAGCTTCGTGCGCAATACATGACGCGTGGCAGGGCGAGTTGCCAAGCACGGGTGCAATGCTCGTATTGCGACAGTTCCTCCGAGCGTCGCAAGGCGACGCCGCTACCCTATCTCCTTCTGCTACACCCTACACCCCAGCTCCCATATCCTCATCAGCCGCCGGACATCCCGGGTGGGGTGATCACACCGCAGGTGTGATCGCCATAGGGCGGGGATGTCAAACCGGCCGGCGGCTGGGAACTCTGGATACTGCACCGGCTTCGTGCCATTCAGTTAAAATCAGATCATGCACTGGTTCTTCCATGGTTTCAAGTGGCGCCATCTGTTGCTGATGCTGCTGATTGTGGCAATCGCACTGCCATTCGTGCGCAGCGAGTATTCGATTGCCCAGCGGAAGCGTGGCCAGCAGGAAGGCAGTGTCTATGAATTGCAGTCCTTCGAGAAGCGAACGGACAATCTCCCCGCAGAGGAAATCCAAACCATTCTGATGGCTGCATTGACGGAGGTTGTCAGTGATGACAAGAACTACCCGACCTTCATCTCCTATACCACCAGGGTCGGAATGTACAAGGCGGACGCAGAGCATCCCGTGGAGGATCCTGATGACACGCTGATTGCAGCACTCAGGCAAGGGCATCTGGATGTTCGACCCGTGAGCCAGCTGGAGGAATACCGCATGACAAGGGAAATTTCACAGGACCAATCCAAGGGCAAGATGCCCGACCTGATCTGTGTCCGAGAAGTGCGGAAGTTTGCAGATGGCTCGTATTACCTGTACTTCACCAGAGATGGGGGTTGCCTGGCTGAAGTACCCTATCGGGCATTACTCTGGCCCTCAGGAAAGGATCAGCTACAGGTTAACTGGGATGAGGAAACAGCTGAAATGCTGGCACACTGGAACGAACTGGCAACGGCACAATAAGTCGAGAGAAATTCCGGATGAGAATTGAAGCGCTGACCATATCTCCATTCGGCAGCCACGCCCAAGCGTCGCGGCAGGGCCGCGCCGCTACCCTGATCCCCTCCGCTAGACCCGACAACCCAGATCCTAATTACTAATAAGGGACGGTGTTGCCACCGTCCCTTGTGATTTCAGATTATTGTCAACTAGGTTCGTTTGGTCAGAGTGGCCTCTGACTTCCTTGTCAACCTAACGGTTGACCTTCGTTGTCCGGATTGCTCCGGACCTCCGCACTCCAAACTCCAACCGCCACACTGTTGCCAGAGTAAACTCTGGCCTCCGTCGGCGACATGAGTGTCGCCGCTACTAAACACTGACTACGGACCACTGATCCGGCGGCTGGAAGCCGCCGCTACTGGTTTTTGGCCTTGACCCAGTTGATCAGGCCACCCTTCAGCAGCACTTCCATCTGGCGCTGCGAGAGCGTGTGGTGCGCCGGGATCTCCGTGCCCTTGGTGACGTTCCTGACCGTCACCGCCGGGCCATCGGTCACCTGCTGGTGCAGGTTCTCGATGCGCAGCACGTCGCCGTTGTCCAGCGCGTCATAGTCCGCCTCGTTGTCAAACTGCAGCGGCAGGATGCCGAAGTTGATCAGGTTCTGCCAGTGGATGCGGGCGAAGTCCTTCACCAGCACGAGGCGCAGGCCGAGGTAGCGCGGGGCCAGTGCGGCATGCTCGCGCGATGAACCCTGGCCGTAGTTGAAGCCACCGACGATCGCATGCCCGCCCTGCTCCTTGATCGCCAGTGCGTTCTTCGGGTAGTCCGGGTCGATCAGCTCATAGCTGAACTCGGCGATCGCCGGGATGTTCGAGCGGAAGGGCAGCACGCGGCTGCCGGCCGGTGAGATGTGGTCAGTGGTGATGTTGTCACCGACCTTCAGCAGCACCTTGACCTCGATGTTGTCAGGCACCTCGTCTAACAGCGGCAGGCTCTTGACGTTCGGGCCCTTGCGCAGCTCGACTTTCAGCGCTTCCTCCAGCGGCAGCGGCGCCAGCAGCTGCTCGGTGTTCAGGCGCGGGTTCTCGGGGTCCTTGATCTTCGGGTAAGGCATGCCGAGTGTGCGCGGGTCGGTGATCACACCGGTCACGGCGCTGGCAACGGCGGTCTCCGGAGAGACGAGGCAGACCTTGTCCTCCTTCGTGCCACTGCGGCCCGGGAAGTTGCGCGGCACGGTGCGCACGCTGATCTCATGCGTGGCCGGGGCCTGGCCCATGCCGATGCAGCCGTTGCAGCCGGCCTGGTGGATGCGCGCGCCGCTGTGGATCAGCGCCGTCATGTAGCCGTCGTAGACGATGTTCTCGAGGATCTGGCGGCTGGCCGGGTTGACATCGAAGGAGACGTGGGGTGCCACGCTCCTTTCCTTGACAACCTCACTGGCCATCGCGAATGCACGGTACTCCGGGTTGGCACTGCTGCCGATGTAGCTCTGGTAGATCTTCTCGCCGGCAACCTCGCTGACCTTCTTCACATTGCCGGGGGAGGTCGGCATCGCGATCAGCGGTTCCAGCTCACTGAGCTCGATATGCTCCTCACGGTCGTACACTGCGTCGGCATCCGGCAGCAGTTCCTTCCAGTCAGCCTCACGGCCCATCTGGCGCAGGAACTCCTTCGTCACGCCGTCGCTGGCAAACACACTTGTGGTGGCACCGAGCTCCGCGCCCATGTTGCAGATCACGTGGCGGTCCATCGCGCTGAGTGTGTCAACGCCGGGGCCGTAGTATTCGATGATGCAGCCCAGCCCGCCCTTTACGTCGTGGCGGCGCAGCATCTCGAGGATGATGTCCTTGCTGGAGACCCAGTCCGGCAGTTCGCCGGTCAGCTTCACGCCCCAGATCTTCGGCATCTTGAAGAAGAAGGGTTCGCCCGCGTTGGCCATCGCGACGTCAATGCCGCCGGCCCCGATCGCGATCATGCCCATCCCGCCGGCAGCCGGGGTATGGCTGTCGCTGCCGAGCATCGTGGCCCCCGGCTTGCCGAAGCGTTCGTAGTGCACCGGGTGGCTGATGCCGTTGCCGGGGCGGCTGTACCAGTGGCCGAAGCGCTGCGCGGCGCTCAGCAGGAACAGGTGGTCGTCGGCATTCTTGTAGTCATTCTGCACGAGGTTGTGATCGACGTACTGCACGCTGACATCCGTCTTCACCTGCGGCAGGCCCATCGCCTCCAGCTCCAGCATCACCATCGTGCCTGTGGCGTCCTGCTGCAGGCACTGGTCAATCCGGATGCCGATTTCCTGGCCGATCAGCATCTCGCCCTCGACGAGATGCTCCTTCAGTATCTTCTGGGCAACTGTCAGTCCCATGGTGCTCTTCTCCCTGGTCGTTGTGAGTGGTCATTATAAGTAATGGAGCTGCGTAGCGCAGCTGCGTGGCTGATTCCGTAGCGGCGGCTTCCAGCCGCCGGACTGCAATGAGGAATGAGCAAGGAGCAATGAGCCAAAACCAGGCGGAGATCACCTCGCTGCCTGCGCGACTCATTGCTCACTCTTCATTGCTCATTGCTGTCGGATGCCAGACTTGCATCTGGCCTGCTAGCTTGCTTCCTTCACGGTGTTGATCAGCCCGCCGGCCAGCAGCACATGCACCTGGCGGCCGCTGAGCGAATGCGTGGCGCTGAAGCTCGTGCCCTTCGTCAGGTTGTCAACCCTGACCTCGCTACCATTGCGGATCTGGCTGTGCAGGTCGCGGATCGCGAGCCGGTCGCCCTGGGCCACGTTGTCATAGTCCGCCGGATCGGCGAACTGCAGCGGCACGATGCCGAAGTTGATCAGGTTGTTCCAGTGGATGCGCGCGAAGTCCTTCACGATCACCGCCTTCACACCGAGGTAGCGCGGGGCGATCGCCGCATGCTCGCGCGACGAGCCCTGGCCGTAGTTGCTTCCGCCGATGATGATGCTGCCGCCGTTCTCCTTCATCGCCATCGCGCGGTCGTGGAACTCGCTGTCAACCACGCCGAAGGTGAACTTGCTGATCTCGGGGATGTTCGAGCGGTAGGGCAGGACCTTCGCACCGGCCGGCATGATGTGGTCGGTGGAGATGTTGTCAGCGGTCTTGAGGATCACCTCGGCCTCGATCCCGTCCGGGGTGGCGGTGAAGTCCTCCAGCGGCACGATGTTCGGGCCGCGCTCCACCACGACCGCGCTGGCATCCGCCGGCGGGTCGATGATCATCCGGTCGTCAACCAGGTACTGCTCCGGCATCTCGACCGCCGGGTACTCGCCCCAGTCGCGCGGGTCGGTGATCTCGCCGCGCAGCGCGCTGACGGCCGCCACTTCCGGGCTGCAGAGGTAGACGTAGGCGTCCTTGGTGCCGCTGCGGCCGAGGAAGTTACGGTTGAAGGTGCGCAGGCTGACACCCTGGCTCGGCGGGGCCTGGCCCATGCCGATGCAGGGCCCGCAGGCGCTTTCGAGGATGCGCGCCCCGGCCGCGATGATGTCCGCCAGCATGCCGTTGGCGGCGATTTCGTTGAACACGTTGCGGCTGCCGGGGGTGAGCGTCATGCTGACGTTGTCAGCGACGATGTTGTCCTTCAGCACATTGGCGCAGATCGCCAGGTCGTGGTAGCTGGAGTTGGTGCAGCTGCCGACGCAGACCTGGTGCAGCTTTGTACCGGCCACCTCGCGCACCGGGACCACGAGGTCCGGGTTGCTCGGCTTGGCGATCAGCGGCTCCAGTTCGTCGAGGTTGATCTCGATCAGCTCGTCATACCCGGCGTCGGTGTCGGGCATCAGTTCCTGCCAGACCTCACCGCGGCCCATTGCTTCGAGGTACTTCTTCGTCTGCCAGTCACTCGGGAACAGGCTGGTGGTGGCACCGAGCTCCGCACCCATGTTGCAGACCGTGCTGCGGGCCGGCACGTCCAGGCATTCGATGCCCGGGCCGTGGTATTCAAAGATCTTGCCGAAGCCGCCCTTCACGGTCAGGCGCCTGAGCATTTCGAGGATGATGTCCTTGCTGGCCACCCAGGGCTGCAGCTTGCCGGTCAGCCTGACGCCGATGATCTTCGGGCAGGGCAGGTAGTAGGCTCCGCCGCCGGCTGCCACGGCCACGTCCAGTCCGCCGGCGCCGATTGCGATCATCCCGAGCCCGCCGCCGGTCGGCGTATGCGAGTCGCTGCCGAGCAGGGTGCGGCCCGGCGCGCCGAAGCGCTCGAGGTGCACCTGGTGGCAGATCCCGTTGCCGGGACGGCTGTAGTGGATGCCGAGCTTCTGGGCCACGCTCTGCAGGTAGCGATGGTCATCCGCATTGCGGAAGTCGCTTTGCAGCATGTTGTGGTCGACGTAGGTGACGGACAGTTCCGTCTTCACGCGATCGAGGCCCATCGCCTCCAGCTCCAGCATCACCATCGTGCCGGTGGCATCCTGGTGCAGGGTCTGGTCGATGCGGATCCCGATCTCATTGCCGGGGGCGATCTCGCCATCGACGAGATGCTGCCTGAGGATCTTTGTTGCTACTGAATCACCCATTGTTGTCTCCTGGGAACATCAAACGAAATGTCACGGACATGCCGTGATTGCAGGGCGGAAACGTGGGAAATGCGGGCCGGGCCGCGGGGAATCAGGTAGGGGTGGAGGCGAGGAGCTTGGTCTGCAGGACCTTGGCGCTGCAGCAGCGGTAGGTGCGGGCGAAACGTGTGATCATGTCACGTCCCACGGTTTTCTCCTTCTCGAATGTCACCGATGGATATTGTACCGCCATGCGCCGGGCGCTATTGCAGGCTGCATGGGAATGTAAGCTGGGCAGATGGAGTTGAATTTTGTTTGCCGCGCATTGTTTTCCGGTCCATGTCAGCTGGCAGCGCTGCTGAAATTCAGCATGAAGCTGCGTTTGATTCCATCATAGGTGAACACGCATTCCTGAAGGACATCACGTCCGATCAGACACTGGATTCCCTGACTTCCGGAAATGCGTGCCCCGATCATTCCGATCTCGGTGTCATAAGCCCCATGTAGCTGAGGAATCTGCAGGTGAAGGTTGAACAAGGGCAACTCAAGCGGGGCATGCAGGCTGCTGACCGTGAGCATGTCCTCTGCATGCATTCTGAGCTCGTGCATGATGTCGATGTCAATCACACTCATGCTGGAACCGGTGTCAAGCAATGCCGTGACGGCGCGAGGCATAGCAGCGACAGCGCCGGATGACAGTCGCAATTTCCTGAGCTGAGCAGGCAGGCCGATGTACGCAGTGAGGATCGGTCCCTTGCCGTCCATCACATATCTCATCTGCTAGCAGTGCCCTGAATCTACTCGACGGATATCAGTGGCATGTCCACCTTCTGGTCCATTGGCAAAACCTGATGTACGAGGAAGGGAGCATCCATACATTGCTGATAGCCCGCATTGGAGGCCGATTGCCTGTCTTCAAAAACGCCGAGGATCCTGTCGGCAATAATCAGAACGAATTTTCCCTCGTGTCTCGCAAGCAGTTCCGGCTTATGCCTCGCATAGGTTTCCAGTTCCTGTCTCAGCAGTGTTTTGGCTTCTGGCATGTTGTTATCTTTGTAACCAACAAGGCAGCTGCAGTTTGGCCGAACTTGCCATGCCCTCTGGTCAGTAAGATTGTAACGGGTTCAATCAAATTTGTCAATATCTGAATATATATTCATTTTATATTCCATGCACTGGCTGCAAGTGCTGGCGAACTGATACCCGCTCGAGATAAGCTTCATTACCCTTCCCGCTCATGCAAGGATTCGCAGGTCTGCAATCCAGCTCAGAGCATAGCTCCTCGCTGATTGCACGCAGATCATCCATTCTCATGTAAATTCAGCGCGACCGCCGGCGATGAATTCGCCGGCCAGCGCCAGACCAGATTCTCTTGCCGTCTCGCGCAAGCACTCGACGGTCTGCAAACCGTCGCGAAACAAGTTCCGCTCCTCTTGCACGCTGCATCTTCCAATCTCCCGTAACTTCAACCCGACCCGGATGCGCGAATGCGCAGCCGCAGGGTCAGACTGCTGAAGCTTTAGCTGAAGCAGAAAACAAAAAGGCCAGCCCGCAGGCTGGCCTCGATTGATATCTTCCTGAATTGCGGATTCTAGAAGTTGGAACCCCAGACGCGGACCTTGTAGTCAGCACCACCGGTGAAGATGGTGTCATCGCTGACGGTGAAGGCCTTGACGCCCAGCACGTGGGCCTGGAAGTCGCCGACCATCTGGCCGTGGTCGTTCCACAGGCGAATGTGGCCATCCTCACCGCCGGTGACCACGAGGCCGTTGGCGCTGTAGATGGTGTTGACATTGCCGGCGTGGGCGCGGACCTCGCAGGTCTGCGTGCCGGTCGCGGCGTCCCAGGCGCGGAACTCACCGTTGGTACCGCCCGCCACCAGGCAGGACTCACCCTTGGAGAAGCTCAGGCACAGCACCTCGGCATTCTCGAAGGCCTGCACGCTGTTCTCCAGACGGCCCGCGAGGGTGTCGAAGAAGGCGATGGAGCCGTCGGCGCCGCCGCTGAACATGAACTCAGCCTCGCTGTTGACGAGCAGGTCGTTCACGCCGTTGACATGGGAGAAGGCCTCCCAGTTGAGCACGAAGATGTCATCCTCGCCCTCGACTTCCCAGCTGCGCACGAAGCCATCCTCGCCGCCGCTGTAGAGGAACTCATCGTTGACGTCGAAGGTCACCGTGTTCACCGGGCCGTCGTGGGCCGGGAAGGCCAGCTCAAGCTCGGCGGTCAGGGCATCCCAGACCTGGATGAAGCCGTCGTTGCCGGCCGTGGCCACAAGCGAACCGTCATTGCTCACCGCGATGTCGTTAACGCCGGTCAGGCAGGCCTGAACCTCAAGGATCATCTCAAGGCTGTCGGGGTCCCAGATACGCACGCGGCCATCCTTGCCGGCGCTGTACAGGATGCCGTCAACCGGGTTGACCCCCAGGGCGTTCACGGATGCAAAGTGGGCATCGATTGTTCCCTCGAGCTCCGCCGGAGCAGCGGCCGCACTGCAGATCAGCACGATCAGGCTCAATGCTGCAAGAAGAATCCGCATCGTAAAACCCTCCAAATGTTGTTTCACCGCCGCTCTGAATGGATCTGGCGGCTCTCAACCACAGTGCGATAACGCTAGAGGTTAACGCCCCGAATACAATATCCGGCCCCTACGGGCCCAATCGAACACATAATTTAGCATTTTTCGCCCGTTTTGCCTATATCCGGTCCATATTATCTCCCGGCCTGCCTCGCTGCAACGCCGCTCCCGGCACTCGGTTACACTTGCCGTGGAGGGATTCCCAATGAAATATGGTCTGCCCGCTATGCTGCTGCCGGCCCTGGCCGCCCTGCTCATGCTGCTGCTGAGTCCCGGCCTGGCCATCGCGGACACCGAATTCCTGAACGACAAGGCCTTCCAGTTCGGCATGAGCCAGAAGGATGCCGCCGAGCTGCTCTACGGTGAGAAGCATGCCAAGGACTGGGAGATCGCCTACGACGTGGCCACGCGCAGCACCTGGGAAATCGCCTGCCGCCACCATGAGGAAGTGCAGTATGTCGTGCGCTTCTACGAAGGCCGCTGCATCTACGTCGAGAAGCGCAGCGAAATGGAAGGCAGGGACATGGAGAAGGCCATCAGCAAGCTCTTCGACACGAACGGCAATACCTCCGAGGCTGCCGGCAACACCGCCGAGAGCCAGTTCTTCGCACGCTGGACCCGTGACGAGCGCAGCATGGAGCTGATGGCGATGCGCCGCCGCGGCGGGAAGTTCCTGCTGAGCTACCAGGATGCGGAGCTCGGGCTCGTGAATGAGGCGATGCTCGTGCGCGACCGCGAACTCAAGGAAGGGCGGATGGTGATCGACCCGCTGACCGGCAAGGCCGTGCTGCATGTGCAGAGCGGCGAGCAACAGGCTGAAGGGGAGGGCGAGTCCGGATCCGGCGATGAAGCCCAGCCTGAGCCGGAGCGCAACAAGGATCCCGACAAGGCCTGAGCCTGCTCAGTCCGCTGCCGGCAGTTCCCGCAGGATCTCCAGCGCACGCTCGGCATGCAGCTTCATGTCAATCGCGCTGTTGCAGTAACCCGCGATCTTCCCTTCCCGGTCGATCACGTATGTCACCCGGCCGGGGATTCCCGCCAGCTCCTGCGCCCCGTAATCCCGGCGCACGCTGTTGTCAGTATCTGCAAGCAGGTTGAATTGGTAGCCCTGATCAGTGGCGAAGGCCAGGTGGCTTTCCACGCTGTCGCCGCTGATCCCCAGCAGCACTGCCTCATGCTCGTCAAATTCTGCCTGACGGCGGCTGAACTCAGCCAGTTCCGCCGTTCAACCGCCGGTTGCATCCTTCGGATAGTAGATCAGCACCACGGGCTGGCTGCCCTGGAACTCCGCCAGGCTGACCTGGCTGCCATGCTGGTTGGGCAGGCTGAATTGCGGGGCTTCGGTGCCCGGCTGCAGCAGTTTCATGCGCTTCCTCCTGTCAGGCTGCGGCCGTTCAGTTTCCGGCGGCAACCACATCAAGCCAGGGGCCGATCACGGCCCGGGCCAGCCGCTGGCTCTCCGCAAGCTGCTGCGGCAGATCCCACAGCAGGCTGTCCAGCCCTATCATCTCATCCGCCAGTTCATCACTGAAGGCTGAGGCCATGCCGCGGATCGCTTCCTCCGTCACCTCGAGGTGGAACTGCAGGGCCAGCACCCGCGGCTGCGGTGCCAGCGCCTGGCAGGGCGTGACTTCCGTCGCGGCCAGCGCCGGCAGGTCCTCATGCGGCAGGATCTGCTCGCCGTGCCAGTGGAAGCATGTGAACTGCTCCGGCACATTGGCAAAATACGCGCTCTCAGCCCCGGCCCCGCTGCGCTGCACCGGGAACCAGCCAATTTCCCTGTAGTCACAGTTGACAACCTGCATCCCGCAGGCCGCCGCCACGACCTGTGCCCCGAGGCAGATCCCGAGCACGGGCAGGCCGCGGTCGATCGCCAGACGCACGAACTCGATCTCGCGCCGCATCCAGGGGAAGCGGTCCGTGCGGTTGACACTCTGCGGTCCGCCGAGAATCACCAGCCCGCTGCACTGCTCCATCTCACCGGGCAGCAAGCCACGGTCGGCGCGCACGCACTGCCATTCAAGCCCGCGCTCCTGCAGGAGCGTTGCCAGATAAGCCGGACCTTCGCAGTCATGGTGCTGAAGGATATGGATCATTCGCCCGCCGTATCCCCGCTCATCCTTCCGAGGATCTCCAGTGCTGCGGCGGCGTGCGCCTCCATCTCGGATGAGCTGGCGCAGAAGCCCCTGATGTAGCCGTCGCTGCTGACAACGTAGCTCACGCGGCCGATCCGCCCGTCCGCCGTGGCCGCGCCATAGGCTCCGCGCACCGCGTTGTCAGTATCCGCCAGCAGGTCGAGGCGGTAGCCCTGGGCGGCGCAGAATTCCTCATGGCTTTCCGTGCTGTCGCCGCTGATGCCGAACACCCGCGCATTGAACGCTGCGAATTCGCCCTCGCGGCGGTTGTACTCCGCCAGCTCCAGCGTGCAGCCGCCGGTGTGATCCTTCGGGTAGAAGGCCAGCACCACCGGTCCGCCCTCCAGCGCTTCCGCCAGGCTGACCTCCCGGCCATCCTGGTTCGGCAGCGAGAACTGCAGGGCCCGGCTGCCGATCTCCAGCAGCGGCAGGCCCGTTGCCAGCATTGTCTCGATGCGCTCGATGCGGCCCGGATAGCTCTCCGCGACCCAGGCCTGCTCCTTCAGGAGCGGCAGGGCATTCTCGAAATGCGGGCGCGCGGCCTCCAGGCCAGCCGTGGCGAGTGTGTTCTCGCCCATTTCCTCATGCCAGAAGCAGTCGGCACTGTGCCCGGGGAACTTGTCAGCCACATACTGCAGCTTCGTGAGCGCCTCCGGATTGCGGCCCAGCTCCCTGAGTGCGCGGGCCACGCTCCAGTGCGCGATCATCCGCGGCTCCTCTGGATGATTGTTGGCATCGCGGAACTGCGCGCCGGCCTCGAACTTCTCCAGCGCCAGCTGCGGCTGGTGATTGTCCATGTAGGTCCAGCCGATGTTGTTGTAGAGGCTCCCGGCCCACTGCGCGGCCTTCGGATCGCTGCTGGATGCCGCCAGCGCCAGGGCCTTCTCATTCCACTCCAGTGATTCATCGCCCTGTGTGACGATCCCCAGCATGTGTGCGGCATCGATTGTCAGGCTGTCGTTGCCACCGTCCTGTCCGGCCAGCCAGGCCTCGAGGAAGAGCGGACGCGCCACCTGCGGGCTGCCGGCGGAGTTGAAGGCCCGCCCGCGCTCCAGCCAGTAGCGCATCCAGCCGCGCCTCAGTGCTGCCTCGTCACCGGCCTGCAGCAGCTCCTGGGCCCGGTTGAGGGTCAGGTGTGCGTTGTCAAAATCCTTCTCCAGGCCATGGGTGCGCGCGATCTGCGTCAGCAGCTCGATCAGGTAGAGGCTGTCAGCGCCGCCCTCCGCCGCCGGCAGCAGTTCCTCGAACTGTGCCCGCGTTCCGGCGGGGTCGCTGAAGTTCCAGAGCGTCGTGAAATCCGGCAGGGCCTGGCTGTCCATCGTGTCCTCCGCAAGCATATCCGCTTCCCGGGCCTCAGCCGGAGCAAGCGCCGCCGTTGCCAGACACAAGGGCAGGCACAGCAGGATGTTCCTCAGGAGGGACAGGGCCGTCCCGCAGCTGCGTTGGCAATCCATCGGCTACTCCGCATCAGGGCTCATGCGCCCGGGATCCGCCGGAGCGGTGCAGCACCGGTCCGGCATGCGCGGATTATAGGCTATGCGCGGGGCAGGGCGGATCAGAGCACGAGCAGGCTGCCGTCCGTCAGGCTCTCCGGGCAGGCGCAGGCCACGCCGCTGCACTTCAGCTCGCCGCCCACGGCCAGGCCGAGGCTGTGGCGCAGCTGCGCAGCTTCCCCGAACAGGCGGCGGGCATCCTCCTCCCGGCCGTCCTCGGCATGGATCCGTCCCAGCAGTTCGCAGAGCGGGGCCTCCCAGCGCCGGGCCTGTGCATTCAGCCCGGTTCCGGAATGCTTGAGTGCGCGCTCGAACCAGTCGGTGCTCTCGTTGCCGGTGAGCGTCAGGCCGAGCATGTGCGCGGCATCGATCGCCATCGCCGTCTCGGAGCAGTCCAGCGCCATCTCATAGGCCTCGAGGAAGTAGTCCTCCGCCCGGTCCTCGTAGCCGCTGGCGCGGTAGATCCGTCCGCGCTCCAGCAGGTAGCTCACCAGCGCGGCCTGCATCAGCTGCGGCTCGCCGCTGTCCAGCAGCTTCTTGGCGCGGTCCAGGCTGGCATTGGCGGCCTCGTAGTTGCGCTGCAGGCCCTGGGCACGGGCGATCTGGCTGAGCAGGCCCACGGTGTAGGCATTGTCAGCTGCGGCCTCGGCGGCCGGCATCAGCTCCATGAAGGAGTTCTGGCTGGCAGCCGGGTCGTCATGCTTCCAGAGTTCCGTCAGCTCGGGCGTGGTGTTCGTTGGCATTTCCATTCTCCGTGCGGTTTTCCGCTGGAAATGCTAACGCCGACCACCGGTCAGATGTTGCCGGATCGCTCCGCAAGCGGCGTTGTCAACCGGAATTCAACCGTGGCTGAAGCCTGCCTTAACCGGATTTCTGACAACAGGTGCAATCAGCCGCCGTAGCTGATGCGGTAGATGCAGTTGGCGTAGTCATCACTGAGCAGCATGCTGCCGTCTGGCAGGAACTCGATCGCCACGGGCCGCCCGCTGACCTTGCCGTTGCCGTCCAGCCAGCCCTCGGCGAAGGGTTCATAGGAGGCGGCACTTCCGTCCGCATCCAGCCTGACGAGCATCACGCGATAGCCGATCTTGCTGGAGCGGTTCCAGCTGCCGTGCTCGGCGATGAACAGCTGGTTTTGGTACTCCTGCGGGAACATCGAGCCCGTGTTGAAGCGCACACCGAGCGCCGCCACATGCGGCCCGAGCTTCTGCATCGGCGCGATGTAGGCATCGCGGCCCTTGCCCTCGCTGAACTCCGGGTCCTTGATCTCGCCGGCATGGTAGAAGGGGAAGCCGAAGTGCGGGGCCGCCCCGTCCACAGCGCTGCCCGCCGGGATGCGGTTCAGCTCGTCCGGCGGCATGTTGTCACCGAGCATGTCCCGGCCGTTGTCAGTGAACCACAGTTCGCCGTTCAGCGGATTCCAGTCGAAGCCCACGGTATTGCGCACCCCCTGGGCCACGATCTGCCGCCCGCCGCCGTCAGGGCCGATGCTCGTGATGGATGCATAGATCGGGTTGTCACGCGTGCAGACATTGCAGGGCGCTCCGACCGGCACATACAGCCGTCCGTCCGGTCCGAAGCGGATGTACTTCCAGCCGTGGTGTTCGTCACTGGGGTAGCGCTCGATCAGCACCGGATCCGGCGGATTGGCCAGCCGCGACTCGATCCCGTCATAGCGCCAGACCCGGCTGACCTCCGCGACGTACAGGTCGCCATCTCGGAACTCCACCCCGACCGGCATCCTGAGGCCGCTGCCGATTGTGAACTGTTCATCGGCAACGAAGTCGCCATCCGTGTCGCGCAGGGCATAGACATGGTCCGTGCCGCGGCTGCCCACGAACAGCGTCCCGTCCGGGCTGAGCTTCAGGCAGCGCGCACTCGTGACGTTTTCGGCATACAGCTCGATCCGGAAGCCCGGCGGCAGGCTGATTCCGCGCAGGCGCGGATCCTCCGTCTGTCCGGCCACCAGGGCCTGCTTCGGCGCGCTCTGGTTCTCAAAGCCGGTGTACTCTTCGGCGGCGCCGGCCGGCGCGCTTTCACGGCAGGCCGCGAGAACGGCCAGCAGCAGGCCCAGCAGGGCCACGGACAGTCTGCGCTGTGTGCTGATCATGCTTCTCCCCATGCCGGGTGCATCCCGGCCAGTGCTACTTATAGCACTACCCCGTGATACCTCGCACTCGTCTGAAACCCTGTTCCCGGCAGCGCTGTACATTCCTGCATGACGAACATCCACAATCAATCACGTCTGGCCTCCGCCGGACGCTGTGTCGCTGAATTGTCGAAACTGCCGGGCCTGCGCTGCGTACTGCTGACGGGCTCGGTTGCCAGTGGCCAGGCCGATGCCGCCAGTGACGTCGACATGGCCGTGTACTTTGATGAAATGCCGGGGCGTGAACAGCTTGAAGCATTCCGGGCCGCACTTGCCGGCGGGGACTGGATCTTCTTCTTCGGAGATCCCGCCGAAGGTGGCTGCGCGATCTCCTTTTCTATTGACGGCGTCAAGCACGATTTCGGCATGGCCGCGCTTGAGCCCTGGCGGGAATGGATGCAGGACATCCTCGTCGAGCACAACCACGAATCCCCGCTGCAGAAGGCCGCGAGCGGCATCATGGATGCCAGCGTGCTGTATGGCCCGGTGACAGCGGACTGGATCCGCCAGCAGGTCCAGGACTATCCCCGCGGGCTGGGCGTGAGGATGCTGCAGGCGCATCTGAACTTCTTCCCGGCCTGGGTCCCGCTGCAGATGGCCTGGCAGCGCGGCGACATCCTGCACTACCAGCAGATCCTCGTGGAGGAGGCCAATCACCTGCTGCACCTGCTCTGCGCAGTGAACTCCGTCTATCACTACGGCGAGTTCAAGCGACTCGGGCAGTATGCGGCGAAGTTCAGGCTCGGCCCGCGCGATGTGGAGCATCGCATCAATGCCCTGTTCAGCTCCCCGCCTGAGCAGGCGGTGGGCGAGATCCATGCCATGCTGGCCGAGCTCATGCAACTGATCGAGCGCGACTGGCCGGAGGTTGACACCGCCCGCCAGCGCATGCGCCTCGCCCTGCCGCAGCAGCCGGCAGGCTGAGCCCGCAGGATCAGGCGTTGAAACAAGCGCCGGGCTGCGGTGATAGTATTAAGCCTGCCCGCAGCCGCCGCCTCTGATTGAGCAGCGCTGCAAATAGTCAGGTGGAGGATGAACATGACACACGTACTGCCCGATCTGCCCTACGCTTTCGACGCCCTTGAGCCCTACATCGATGCCCGCACGATGGAGATCCATCATGGCAAGCACCATGCGGGATATGTTGCCAAGCTGAACTCCGCGCTCGAAGGCCATCCCGAGCTGCAGGAGAAGAGCGTCTGGGAGCTGCTGAAGAACATCAAGGACGTCCCCGAGGACATCCGCCAGGCCGTGATCAACAACGCCGGCGGGCATGCCAACCACAGCCTGTTCTGGAAGACCATGAAGCCCGGTGGCGGGGGAGCTCCGAGTGGGGATCTGCTGGACGGCATCAACTCCGTCTTCGGCTCCTTCGACGGCTTCAAGGAGGCCTTCGCCAACCAGGCTGCGAACCGTTTCGGCAGCGGCTGGGCCTGGCTCGGGCTGGATGCCTCGGGCAAGCTGCACGTGGGCAGCACCGCCAACCAGGACAGTCCGCACATGATCGGCCACAAGCCGATTCTCGGCCTCGATGTCTGGGAGCACGCCTACTACCTGAACTACCAGAACCGCCGTCCCGACTACATCGCCGCCTGGTGGAACGTCGTCAACTGGGACAAGGTGGCCGAGAAGTTCGCCAAGCACAAGGGCTGACGAGGGCGAGCCGGACCTGTAACTGAAAGATCAATGAGCAATCGAGGGACGGCCTGCGGGCTGTCCCTTTTTGCTGTAATCACAGCTGGCCCAGCGGGCGCACCGCTGTTAGAATTACAGCGAGCTGATGTACTTTTCCTGCCGGAGTTTGACATGATCCAGCTGCGCCACCTGGCCTGCATGCTCTGCGTGCTGGCCCTGAGCCTGTTCCTCGCCGCCTGCGGTGGCGGTGGCAACCCCTCCCTGCCGGGATCCACGGCTGCGCCTGAAGTCCCCGAGGGCGTGGACCCCGCGCTCTGGCAGAGCATGCTCACGGAGCTGGAGCAGGTGCGCAGTGATGCCGGCCGCACGCGCGAGATCAGCATGGCACCGCGCGAGCTGGGCAACCGCGTCACGCAGATCGGCACGGAGGACAGCGGCGACGGCGGCGTGAATGTCGGCTGGTACTACCAGAACACCGGCGATTATGACCAGAACGGCCAGGTGACGATCTCCGATCTCACCCCCGTCGGCGTCGGCTTCCAGGCCACGGCCGCCAGCAACGGCTGGTTCACGAAGGGTGCCGCCGATGGCGACCACAACGGCGAGGTCAATCTCGCGGACATCACCCCGATCGGTGTGCACTTCGGCAACGCCGTGACCGGCTACATCGTTGAGCACACCACCACGCCGCAGTTCCTCGGCAGCTACACGCCCGTGGCGGAGATCCTCTTCAGTGAGGGCACGCCGATCACGGCCAAGGTCCCCAGCGCCATCAGCCTGCCGACGGAAATCAAGCAGGTCTACTTCGAGGTGCGCATCGACAGCCTCAACCCCGGCGACTCCTACGGGATCCGCCCCTACTTCGAGGCCAACGGCGTGCGCGAGCTGGGGATTGCCAGCTACGAGACCAAGCCGCCGGGTGAAAGCATCGGCTGGCCGATGTCCGGTGGTGACACGGGGCATACCTCGCTCAGTGACACCTACTTCGGCACGCATTCCACCGTGCTCTACAACACAGGCGGGTTCAGTGACGGCTTCAGCAGCCTGCCGGCATACGATGAAAATGACAACTTCTACGTCGGCACAGCCGACGGCCGCCTGCTCAAGTTCAATGACAGCGGCGCCCTGCTCTGGCAATATGACATCGGCTGGCGCGTGAACGATGTGCGCTTCTACGGCGGTGAATTCGGCGTGCTGGCCCTGCATGACAGGGGCTACAGCTTCATCAGCAGCGCCGGTGAGCTGATCGCCGAACAGCAGATCGGCCGCATCCTCTCCCGTCCGGTGAGCTTCTTCAAGGATGCCTCGACGGAGAACATCGCCGGTGTGACCAGCGCCGGGCTCGTCTTCGGCCTGCACCTCGTCAACGGCAGCGGAGTGCAGCAGGCCTTCACGCATGATTTCGCGGCTCCGGCTCCAGGCAACATCGTCTCCAGCGGCCTGCGTGTCTTCGTGGTGCTGAAGGGCACGGGCGGCGCTGACGACATGCTGGTTTCCGTGGATCTCGCCGGGCTCAATCCGCTCACACACCAGACCTCCGCGGGCATCAGCCCCTGGCTGGCCGTGAGCACCGACGAGCGCGTCTGGGCCAATCTCGACGGTGCCAGCCTGCAGTCCTGGCTGCCGGATGGCAGCATGGATGCCGCCGCAGTGCCAGCGTCCGGCGTCTGGGGCAGCTTCATCGCCGACGCCGGCCTGGACCGCCTGCTGATTGCCAACGACGATTCCGGCTCCTGGAGCATCGTGGACTGGAGCACGGCAACTGACAGCGAAACCGACAGCCAGACCGTCGACCAGCCCGTGCTGCGCCTGCTGGACAGCGGTGCAACGATTGCAGCGCTGTTCGGCGACGGCAGCCTGCGTTCCTTTGACAACATCCTCACCCAGCGCTGGAGCGTGAACCCCGTGCTCGACATGCAGCGGCTGGATGACGTGCGCATCGACTTCAACCCGGCCTTCGGCAGCGACGGGCTGGTCAGCCTGATCAGCACGCCGCGGCTCAGTGCGCTTGACAACGCCGACGGCGCCGTGGAGCTGGACCGCGGTGAGCGCCTGAATGAGGCCCGTCTGAACATCGCGATGCAGTCCGGTAACGCCCAGCTGCTGGGCCGGCTGGTGAACAACCTGGATGGCCAGCTGCAGCTGACGGATGCCCCGCAGACCGTGCTCGAGGGACCGCTCAGCGCCAGCGGCGTGCGCGCCACCTCATCGGTGCTGACGGTGATTCCGCTCAGCCCCACGGAGAACCGCCGCCGCCTCGCCGTGACCTTCCGCCCGGACATCCCGGAGTTCGAGGCCAACCGCGTTGCCGACGGGCTGCGCTCCATCTCCGGCACCGACTCCACCTGCGGAGTGGCGGTCTATGAGGAAGATGGCAAGCTGGCCTGGGATGAGTTCTTTGACAACGAAGTGATCGGCGCGCCGAGCTTCAGCTTCCGCCGCCTGCTGCTCTGCAGTACGAACAGCGTGGACAGCACGCACCGCATGTTCTGCCTGACCGAGGCCACCGGTGCCGAGCTCTGGAGCGCCCCGCTGGACAGCGCGGCGGCTGCGGTGCCGGTTGCCGATGACGACGCCCAGGCCTATGTCGTCACCGAAAGCGGCATGGTGCACAAGCTCAATGAGCAGGGCCAGGACGTCTGGGAGGAGAGCCACCCCGTGCCCACGACGGGCCTGCTGCTGCACTCCGGCCTGCTGCTCTACGGCACGGCGGACGGGATCGTGGCAATTGACATCAGTGACGGCTCACTGGCCTGGAGCGAGAACCTGCCCGGCGGGCTGGATGCCACGCCCGCGCTCAACTCACTCGGCAGCCTGGCCTGCGTGACGACGGCCGGCGAGCTCTACCTCGTGGACCAGGTGGGTGCCGACCACACTCCGCAGCTGCTGTTCGACGGCGAGGGCCGGGCGGAGTCGCAGCCGGTCTGCGACGGCAGCGGGCTGGTGGCCTGGCTGACAACGGACGGAATCCTGCACTGCTCGGATCTCGGTGGCAACCTGCTGTATGAGATCGACACCTACTCGACTTTCCGCCAGGAGCTCTCGGTCGGCCCGGACGGCACGCTCTACGCCGTGGACGAACTGGGCCGCGTGGCGGTGATCGGCCAGTGATGGAGGCGTGTTTGCGCAGCCCCCGTCACGGTTCACTGTTTGGTTATAATGAAGCATCATGAAGTTCACTGTGATGCTTTCCACTGACGAGGATGGCTGGATCCTGGCTGAAGTCCCGACTCTGCCCGGTTGCCTCAGCCAGGGGCGCACCCGCGAGGAAGCACTGGGCAACATCCGGGATGCGATTAAAGGCTGGATTCATGTCCGGCTGATGCGGGAGCAGGGAAACTTAGAGATCAAGGCTGACAACGGAGCAGTCGAAAAACTTGAGATAGAAGTTTGATATGCCCCGCCTTCCGCTGATCTCCGGACTAGTTGCACGTAAGGCTTTTGTACGACTAGGCTGGGAATACAGGCACTCTACAGGCAGCCATATGATCCTGGACAAGCCTGGTCAGGAAGCGACCTTGAGCATACCCAATCACAAGGAGCTTGGTCGCGGCCTGTTGAAAGCGCTGATCAGGGCATCAGGATCGACTGAAGCAGAGTTCCTGGCTGCACTGAAGAAGTGATGAGTATATTGGCAACTGTGTAGCGACAGCGTTGGCACTTTCCGAGCCGGCATTGATGAGTCTCGTGGAAAGAGAACTAATCTATTGGAACTTCTTCCACTGCTTACTGCTTACTGACCACTGCCCACTGCCCACTCACCAGTGATCCCGGGTCCCTCGCCCCTGTTGCCTACCAGCCCACGTCCGCATAGGCCTGGGCCAGGCTCTCGAACAGCCGCCGTCCGTCCGCGCTGCCGACGAGCGACTCGCTGGCCCGTTCCGGATGCGGCATCATCCCGAGCACATTACGGCCCTCGCTGAGCACGCCGGCGATGTTCTCCAGTGCGCCGTTGGGGTTGGCATCCGCCGTGATCTCGCCCGCCGCATTGCAGTAGCGGAAGGGGATGCGGTCCTGCTCATTGAGCTGGGCGAGCTGCTGCTCAGTGGCGAAGTAGTTGCCATCGCCGTGCGCGATCGGCACCGTCAGCACCTCGCGCTGCTGCATCGCCCGCGTGAAGCTGCTGTCAGTGCTCTCCACGCGCAGCTGCACCATCCGGCAGCGGAACTCCATGCAGCTGTTGCGCAGGAGCGCCCCCGGCAGCAGTCCGGCCTCGATCAGGATCTGGAAACCGTTGCAGATCCCAAGCGTCAGCCCGCCGTTCGCGGCATGCTTCTTCACGGCCTCCATCACCGGGCTGCGTCCGGCGATCGCCCCGCAGCGCAGGTAGTCGCCATAGCTGAAGCCGCCGGGCAGGATCACCAGGTCCGCGCCACTCAGGCTCGCGCTTTCATGCCAGACCGGGACCGTCGTCCAGCCCATTACCTTGTCACAGGCATGCAGGGCGTCGTGGTCGCAGTTCGATCCCGGGAAGATGACGACGGCGGCCTTCACAGCTGGTTCACACTCACTTCGTAATCCTCGGTGATCGGGTTCACCAGCAGCGCCTTGCACATTTCATTGATGCGCGCGCGTGCCGCATCCGCGCTGTCCGCCTCAAGCTGCAGCGTCATGTACTTGCCGACGCGCACCTCGCTTGCACCCTCGAAGTGCAGGCGGGCCAGGCTGCGGCCGATGGCGTCGCCCTCGGGGTCGAGGATGTCGCTTCTGGGGCTGATGATGATCTCGCATGCGAACTGCATGCGCGAATTATCCCATCTGCTGCGGCCCGCCGCCAGCCTGCGTGCGCGGATTTCACCGGGAATGCGCATGCCCCGGGCCCGCCGCGGGTAAAGTGAATGCGCCATGCCCGCCCGCCTCAGCCACAGCCTCGAGATCCTCAGCCTGGGCTGGCACTTCGCCCTGCAGCGCCTCAAGACCGACATGGCCTACCCCTGGGACTTCATCTCGGAAACCGCTGCCAACATGCTCTACAGCGTGATCCAGCTGTTCTTCTTCTGGACGATCTTCCAGCATGTGCCGGACATCCGCGGCTACAGCCTGCCGCAGATCGTGCTGATCTGGGGCCTGGCGGAGCTGAGCTGGGGCTGGCTCTCCGTGCTCTTCCTGCGAACCGCCAACAGCCTGGCGGACAGCTATATCGTGGAGGCCAACCTCGACCGCGTACTGATCCGCCCGCTGCCCCCGCTCTGGCAGCTGCTTTCCGAGAATGTCAACTTCCAGGACCTGAGCGTGCTCCTCAAGGGCTATGTGCTGATCATCTGGGCCATGCTGCACTGCGGCCTGCCGCTCGGGCCGGGCAGCCTGCTGCTGGCGAGCCTGCTGGGCCTGGCCGGCGGCTGCATCCTCGGGGCCATGCATTTGCTGAGCGCAGCGCTGGCCTTCTGGATCAAGGACCGCAACGGCTACAACGGCCTGATGTTCGAGTTCGGCGAGGCCGTGCGCTACCCGATGCGGATCTACCCCGCCGGTGTGCGCAGCTTCTTCACCTTCGTGATCCCCTTCGCCTACACCGCGGCCTATCCGGCGGACTACATGCTCGAGCATGCGCGCCGCCCCGGCCTGCTCTGGGAACTGCCGCTGGTGCTGGGCCTGCTCGGTCTGGCGGTGAGCCATGTCTACAACCGGGGCTTCAGGCGCTATGAAAGTGCGGGCAGCTAGCCCTGGCCGGCTATGCGCTGCTGCGCCAGTATGCTCAGCACCCGCATTCCGGGCAAAAAAAACCTCCGGTTACCCGGAGGCCGCTGTAGGGGGAATAATTACTGGTCGACGACACCATTCAATGTCATCGCTAAGTAAGACCACCATGCGCGGAAAAGGTTCCAGGGAAACTCCTGAGTTGCTTGTTATTAGTTGATTAGTTTTTAGTTTGTTACATCCACCAGCGAGACATTACTCATGTTGGATTGCATTTGACTTTTAATGGAAATATAGTACTATACAAATGTATGAGTAGTAACAGGCGCATATTATCCCACCGCGATTTACATGTATGGCAGAGGTCCATCCAGTTAGCCTTGTGTGCTTATCATTACAGCTCCGCTTTCCCCCGCAGCGAGACCTACGGTCTGACCAGCCAGCTTCGCAGGGCCAGCATTTCGATTGCTGCCAATATCGCTGAGGGAAATGGCAGGAAAACCGCCCGGGACTATGCTCACTTCCTTGCAATGGCGATCGGATCTACGAGGGAGGTGGACACCCTGCTGGTCATGGCAGAGGAACTGGAATATGGCAATAGGCAACAGCTGCAGGAATGTCAGAAACTGCTTGATGAAGTCGGCAGGATGCTGAATGTCGTTCATGCCACGATTGACGCCAGGGCACAGCTGGAAACCAGACGAAGCAGGTGAATTCAGGCTATGATTTTCCGTCTCGCTCTTGCTGCCAACCACGGCCCGGGCATTGATACTAAGAACTAAGAACTGACAACTGACAACTTTCTACACGGACTGGCGTCCGGGGACGGCGCCTAGAAGGCGCCGCTACAGCAGGTATTTCTGCCTCCTGCCTTCTGCCTATTGCCAACTACCAACTACTTTCTGACAACTAAGAACTAATAACTCACTACTAATAACTCACTACCACTCAGATGCGAGTCCGGCGCTTTGTAGGCGCCGCTACAGCAGGTAATTCTGCCAACTGCCTACTGCCTACTGCCAACTGCCAACTGCCCACTGCCTACTGACCACTGACTACTCCCCACTGATCCCCCGCAGTCCCATCCAGACATTGATCATCTGCCGTGCCGTCGCCGCATCATGCACGCGATGGATCATCACGCCCTGGTTCAGGAGCTCCCAGATCACCCCGAGCGTCCCGCTCACGCGCCGCTCCGTTTCCTGCTCCCCGCTCAGTTCGCCGATGAAGCGCTTCAGGCTCACGCCGTAGAGCAGCGGCCGCCCCAGATCGAGGAAGCTGCGGGCCCAGGTGATCAGGTCCAGGTTGTCACCCATGCGCTTGCCGAAGCCGATCCCCGGGTCCAGCACCACGCGCTCGCGGGCGATCCCGGCCCGTTCCAGCCGCGCCAGCTCGCGCTCGAAGAAGCCGCGGATCTCCTGATGGCAGTTGTCATAACTGGGTTCCTGCTGCATCGTCTCCGGCGTGCCCTGCATGTGCATCAGCACGTAGCCGCAGTCGCAGCACGCCACGAGCTCCGTCAGCTGCGGGTCCAGCGCTCCGGCGGAGATGTCATTCACGGCATCCGCCCCGGCCGCCAGCGCGGCGCGCGCCACCTCAGCGTGGTAGGTGTCAATCGTGATCGGCACCGCCGCATCCAGGCGGCGCAGTTCCTCGATCACCGGGACCACGCGCCGCAATTCCTCGGCCGCGCCGACCCGCGCACTGCCCGGGCGCGTGCTCTGCCCGCCCACGTCGAGGATGTCCGGGCCCTGCTCCAGCACCATGCTGAGCTGGGCGCGGCGCTCGCCGGATTCCGTTGCCAGCCGGCTGCCGGGGTGGAAGCTGTCCGGCGTGGCGTTGATGATCGCCATCACCCGCGGCCGCGAGCAGTCCAGCAGCCGTCCGCCGGCCAGTTGCCAGTTTCCGCTGAGCACCACGCTCACGAGCGGCCCCCGGCGATCAGCGTGAACAGTTCATTGCGCGTGGCCTCGCGCTCCTTGATCAGGCCGCGCAGCGCGCTCGTGGTGATCAGGCTGCCCGGCGCCCGCACGCCGCGCATCTCCATGC
The DNA here is from genome assembly GCA_020440605.1 of bacterium. Taxonomy (GTDB): domain Bacteria; phylum 4484-113; class 4484-113; order 4484-113; family JAFGCY01; genus JAHEFU01. The sequence goes on from JAGRNT010000024.1 coordinate 28,040, forward strand.
ACATGTGGCGGGCCTCCACGACCACGGCGCAGCCCATCGGGTTGAGCTTCTCCATCAGCAGGTCCGCCATTTCGCCGGTCAGGCGCTCCTGCACCTGCGGCCGCGCGGCCAGCGCCTTGAAGCTGCGCACCACCTTGGAAAGCCCGGTGATCCGCCCGTCGGGGATGTAGGCGATGTGCGCCCAGCCGAAGAAGGGCATCAGGTGGTGCTCGCACATCGAGAAGAACTTCACGTCGCGGAACAGCACGAGCTCGCGGAACTCCTGGTCGAACTGGGTCTCGAGGTGGATCCCCGGGTCCTCGTGCATCCCGGAGAAGATCTCCGTGTACATGCGCGCCACGCGGTCCGGCGTGCCCTTCAGGCCATCGCGGCCCGGGTCCTCGCCGATGGCGGCGATCAGTTCACGCACGGCGGCCTCGACGCGCGCCTGGTCAATCGGGGTTGGGGACATGGGGAAATTATAGGGGAAAGGCAGCAGGGACCGGGGGTCAGGGATCAGGGGAGGAAGTGACACGTGTGAACGGCTTAGCGGCGACATGCTGTCGCCTGATCTTCAACTTCCAAATAATCTATACATACGTTAATATATGATATGTCCAAACATGACAATAATGTTGAAATTAAGAACAACAGGCTTCCGCAATGGCGGAAGGCCGAAGCATGCTATTTCGTGACCTGGCGGCTCGATCTGGGATCTGGTCGGTTGAATGGCCCGGAGCGTGATCTGGTCTGCAGGGCGATAGAGTATTTTCACGGGGAAAGATACAAATTGCGGGCATATGTCGTCATGGACAACCATGTGCACATTGTTCTGGTAATGCTCGCAGGAAATGACCTTTCTGATCAGCTAAAGAGCATCAAGCGATACACAGCAATCCATATAAACAGAATGCGTGGTAGGTCCGGCAAGCTCTGGCAGAAGGCCAGCTACACAAGGATTCTGTTTGACAACTCAGCGGTTGCCAGTTGTTCTGAATACGTAATGAGTAATCCGCAGCGTCGCTGGCATGGAATCAGTGAATACAAATGGATGAAGCAGTTTGATTAAAAAACCCCGGCCGTAGCCGGGGCTTTCATTGCACAAGATCAGGCGACAGCATGTCGCCGCTAATCCCTAGTTAACCAGTACGATGCGCGACACCTCGAAGTCGGGCAGCACATCCTGGGTCACGATGAACTTGACCGTGAAGCTGCCGGTGCTGATGAAGGCATGCTCCACCGTGGTGCCGGGCTTGTCAATCACGTTGTCACCGTCGAAGTCCCAGCCGAACTGCGGGTTGTTGGGGGTGCCGTTCACGCTGCCGTTGAAGACATTGGCGATGTTGGCGCTGAAGGTGTAGGTCACCGCGTCCTGGATCGGCTGGGCCGGGGTGAAGAGCTTCTCGCCCTGGCCCGGGTCACCCGGATCGATCGGGCCCATCACCGTCAGGTTGCTCGTGATCGCGTTGAACACGGGAATCTCCACGGTGCGGTTGCCGCTGCGCATCTCGCCGCCCTGTTCGGTGACGGTGATGATCACGGTCTTCAGGCCGAGCGTGTCCCAGCCGCCGGTGAGCGCCACGGGATCCTGGTTGGCCCAGTTGTTGACGACCACCGGGGCGCTGCCGTCACCCCAGTCGATGCTGAGGTCGAAGGGGCCGGTGCCGCCGCTGACGGTCGGGGCCAGCTGGTAGGTCGTCAGCAGGGTGGCGGGCACGAGCTGCGCGGCGGGAATGCTCACGCTCATCGCGGGACCGCTCACACCGCCGCCGGCGATTGCATTGGCGGCCGCACTGGCATTGAGCAGGCCTCCATCACCGGGGTCTGGAGTAAGCGGGTTGTCAACAAGACCAAGTAGGTCAACGATGCCATTGGTATTGTCCATTATTGCCTGCAGAACATCATCATCAGAAGGCTCAGTGCCTCCATTTGCAGCAGTCAGAGCCTGGAAGGAAATAGCAGCTGCTCCGGCAACATATGCAGCTGCATAAGCAGTGTCAAAGCGGCCGGTGGTGAAAGCATAGTTGTAACCGGCAATGCGCACGTCGCCAACACCAGTCAGGTACGGGTGGTAACCATAGCCGATTCCCATACCGCAGGCAGCGATATCCGCACCCGTGTTGCTCCAGATCGCAACTTCACCAAAGGTCTGGTCAAACGGTGCACCCCAGGGGGTTGCATAGCCGATGCCGAGGTTGTTGAAGTCGGGGTTGTTGTCATTGTCCACATCAATTCCGCCCAGATTGCCGATGCGGTTTCCGCCGGTTGCGGCAACGCTGATGCAGTTGGGGTCGGATGCCGGAGTGAACGGGGTCACCGTGATGTCCACTGCGGTGTCGGTGAAGATGTCATTGGTGAAGTCTGCACTGTTGCTGACGTCACCGGCGGGACCGATCACGAGTACATCGTTGTCCCGGGCATTCTGCAGGGCCGTGCTGATGTTTCCGGAAACCGCGCCATTGGATGCCATGCCCAGCAGGATGATGTTGGCTCCTGCTGCCACTGCGTGGTCAATTGACTCCGCAATGTGATTATCACTGAAGGACCAGGTATCAACATTGAGCTGGCCCGTCTTGATCAGCATGAAGGTCGAGAAGGGCGCGCAGCCCATCACTCCCTCGTTCCAGAATTCATCATCCTGGATGCCATCAGCAGGGTCGTCAAGATCAATGTTGCCAAACAGGCTGCCGATGCTGAGGGGATTGCTGGCAAGCATGCCGAGCAGAATGTCGCCGGTGTCGCGGAACGGAACGTTGTTCACGTCCAGTTCCCATTCCGCAGCATCCAGACCGGCGGTGAAGGTTCCATTGTCAGCCACGAAACCTGAATTCACTGCATCCAGAGAGTTCAGCTCGTCAAGGTCAGGCCGATCCACCGCACTGTAATCCCAGAATCCGGCATCGATGATGGCGATGGTGACCGGATTGGCAATCACGTTGTCGCTGAAGGCAACGTCCCAGGCGCCTTCGAAGCCATTGGCACTGTGAGCCATGCCCTGGCCGGGGAAGAAGAAGAATCCGACTCCGCCGCCGCCATCAGGAAACAGACCGGTTGCCGTATCGCCAGCAAAGGGCTGCTGTGGTGTGAAGGAGCTGGTACGGAAAGTTTCCAGATCATACACAGGCTTCTGCGTGTTCAGGATGGATACCGGAGCAGCACTTGCGATTGCATATTCCTTCTTCAGTTCCAGGGCGGCAACTTTGGGATCCGTTCCAGCGCCGATGTTGATGCGTGCGCTGTTGCCATTCTGGAAATCAATGCTGTAACCGTATTTGTCAAGCACAGCCTGCAGTTCCTGTTCGGGTACCGCGGAGGTGATGTTCAGCTGGCCATCTCTGATGCTGACATCCTTGGAACCGAGCACCTCAGAGGGTCCAGTCAGTTCGAGGCTGCTACCGTCCCCATTCCCGCCAGCCGGCGTGTTCGGGTCCGCGACCTGGCTCCCGCCGCCTCCGCAGCCGAAGGCCAGCAGGCTCACGAGGATCGCGGCCATTACGAGATAGATACGCTTCATGTGTATCTCCCCTTCATGCTTTCGTTCAGATTACTTGTACGGTCCACCCATATAGTACCCGCTTGCAATGGATACCAGCTGGCTTCAGCCGTCTCGACCGGCACGCAGAGCCCTGCTTACGCAGATGCCGCAGCCGGTGCAGGATGCAGTGGCACGTCCCGCTTCCCGGAAGACCCGGGCCGTGATACTGACCACTCCTTATTATACGGAGTTCCCGGCGCCGGGCGGGCTATTCGCCCTCGGGCACGCTCACGAAGTTCTGCACGAGCCTGAGCTGCTCCCCGAAGAAGTGCTCCAGATCCTCCTCATCGCCTGAGGAGACACTGAGCACCCCGTCGCGGCGCACCTCCGCCGTGCGGCGCGTGCCCTCATAGAAGAAGGACAGCCGGATGGAGCGGATCCGTCCCGGCTGGCTGGTCAGCGCGTCCAGATTGAGCTGGTTGTCCACGGTCTTGGCCTGGAACTTGCCGATCATCTTCGGCTCGACGAAGAAGTGGTCGAAGCTCGCCAGCCCGAGTTGCGCCGTGTCGTACATCTTCAGCATCTCGCGGGTCCAGCCCACGACGTCCACCTCGAGCTCGATCAGCTCGGTGCCCCCGCCGCTGCCGCACTGCTTCAGCACCTCGGTGAACAGCCCGAGCTCGCGCTTGCCCTGCGGCGTGTACATCAGCTCGCGGCGCGCATCGAAGGTGCAGAACAGCACGCGGTCGTCGTAGCGCTTCTCGACGATCAGTTTGCCTTCCTCATCGTCGTAGCGCCGGCCCTCGCGCTCCGTGCGCACGACCAGTTCAAAGGAGACCTGCGGGAATTCGCGGTCGATGCCCACGACCTGCATCCCGGGGTTCTTCACGAAATTGACTTCACTGAGGCGCTTGGCCAGTGCCTGCAGCTGCCCCTCGCCGACTCCCCTGAGCCTGGCGAAACTGCACTTCATGTTCGGCATCGGAAGAGTGTATCAGGGACCGGGGACCGGGGAGGACATAGGAGCTGGGTTGTAGGGTGTAGCAGAAGGAGACCAAGGATCATTGGCAGGAATGATCGCAACAATCAAGGACCGGCGCCGCCCTGCGGCGAATGGGAGCTGAAGTTGCTTCGGTTAGGAAACGTAGCCTTGAAATGGAACTGTATGGATAATTGCTTTTTCCTCTCCCAATCGCGGCGGGGCCGCGCCGGTCCTCCTGCCTTCTGCCCCCTGCCTTCTGCCTACAGCCCACTGACCACTGTTTACTGTTCACTCACCCTGTTCCCTCTTCCGCACATGTGCCGCGATGAAGCCCAGCACATCCTCGCGGTTGTCCGGCCCGAACATCAGCGAATGCCCGCGGAAGGGGTCCAGCGCACTCGGGCGCGGCAGGGTGCTCAGATGCACCAGCCGTTCATGTGCGTAGTAGTTGCGGTAATGTTCCCAGCGCCGCAGGCTGGGCAGGCCCATGAAGCTGACCTTCACGCCCTGCGCGTTCAGCTCATAGGCCGTCGGCAGGTACAGCGCGGCATTCATCCCCAGCAGCAGCAGCGTGCTGATCAGGCCCCACTGCAGCCACTGCCGCGGAAACTGCTCGCGTGCCGTGCGGATCTGTTCCAGCTCGGCGGAGATCTGCTCGCGGGTGTATTGCCGCTCGCCGATCATTGCAAAGGGCGCGGCCCCCAGCTCCTCAGCGGCGCTCACGAGCTGCTGCTCATACTCCTGCGGCACGTTCGGGACCGTCACGCTCCAGCTCAGCAGGGCAGCCAGCAGCAGGCTGAGCGGCAGGGCCAGCTGCGGCCTGCGCCAGCCACCGAGGCCCTGCTTCCAGGGGTTGAAGGTCCAGTTCAGCTTCTCAGGCAGCGCGGGCTTGTCCACGCGCGGATTGTAGCAGAGCAGGGGATTCCAGCCGATAGAATATGCACCTTAATCAGTGTGCAGTGGTCTGTAGTCAGTGGTCAGCAGCAGAATGGGAATCAGAATGAGAAGCAGGTCGGTCTGCAGGAATTCATGAATGGGATTCCGGCTGTTTCTGCTTCTGCAGACTGCTTCCTTCCCGACCACTGACAACTGACCACTGAGCACTATTCATAAGGTGGATACCATGAGGACCTTCCTCGCCTGTATTGGAGCATTCATTCTCATGTCAACTGTCAGCTATGCGGACGAGGTCCGCGAATACCGCCTGGACAACGGCCTGCTGGTGCTGCTCAAGGAGAACCACAACGCCCCGGTCGTCAACCTGAACGTGGTCTACCGCGTCGGCAGCAAGTACGAGCGCCCCGGGATCACCGGGATCTCGCACCTGCTCGAGCATCTGATGTTCAAGACCACGGAGAACTTCCCGCTCGGGGAGTTCGACCGCCGCCTCAAGGCCGTCGGCGCTGACAACAACGCCTACACCTGGCTGGACCAGACGGTCTACTACGAGACGATCGCCGCGCATGAGGTGGAGATCGCACTCGAGCTCGAGGCGGACCGCATGCGCAACCTGAGCTGCCTGCCCGAGGACCACGAGTTCGAGATGCAGGTCGTGCGCAATGAGCTGGAGCAGCGCGAGGACAACCCCACGGGCCGGCTCTACGAGGAGCTGCTTGCCAACTCCTTCAAGGCCCATCCCTACGGGATCCCGACCATCGGCTGGGTTGACGACGTGGAGGGCATCCGCACCGCGCAGATCAAGGAGTACTACGACACCTGGTACCACCCTGACAACGCCTTCATCGTCGCCGTGGGAGACTTCGATGCCGACGAGATGTTCGCGCGCATCCAGCACCACTTCGGTTCCATCCCCGCCGCCGGCGTCGAGCATCCGCGCCTGCCGCAGGAGCCCCAGCAGCTCGGCGAGCGCCGCTTCAAGCTGCGCCTGGCCGGCCAGCTCGATTACCTGATGGCCGGCTGGCACGTGCCCCAGAGCGAGCATCCCGATGCCTACCCGCTGGTCGTGCTGGGGAACATCCTCGGCAGCGGCCGCACCAGCCGCCTGTACAAGGCGCTCGTTGACAGCGGGATGGCCGCCGGGGCCCAGGCCGAGAGCTCGGCCTTCGGCTACCAGGACCCCTTCCTGTTCATGGCCTTCCTCGTTGCCAATCCCGGTGCCGACACCGCGGAGCTGGAGCAGGTGCTCTACGCGGAGATCGAGCGCATCAAGACGGACGGCGTGACGGAGGCCGAGCTGGCCCGCGCCAAGAAGCAGGCCCGCGTGGCCTTCGTGTTCGAGAAGGACAGCATCGAGAGCGAGGCCCGCTCGCTGGTGGACTTCGAGCTGATGAGCAGCTGGCGCGACGTGGACGGCTACCTGCCCGGGATCGAGGCCGTCAGCAACGAGGACATCATGCGCGTTGCCAGCCAGTATCTCGTGGATGACAACCGCACCGTCGGTGTGCTCGAGGCGATCCGTCCCGAAGCACCGATGCTCGGCGGCCCCGGCGCGGATGAACTGGCCCCGCCCGCCTTCCGCCCGGAAGTGCTGGCCCCGCACTACCGCACGCAGTTCGCTCCTGAGCTCTCCCTGCAGAGCGCCGGCGGCCACGGTGCCAGTGTCGTGCAGCTTGACAACGGCATCACGCTCGTGCTGCGCGAGAGCCGTGCCAATGCCACGGTCAGCCTCAGCGGCGTGCTGCCCGCCGGCAGCATCAATGACCCGCAGGACCGCCGCGGGCTCGGCAATCTCGTCGTCAGCATGCTCTCCAGCGGCACGGCCAGCCACAGCAAGGCCGAGCTGGCGGAGATCATGGAGGACAGCGGGATCAGCCTCGGCTTCGGCTCCGCGCGCGAGAGCTTCAGCTTCAGCGGGCGCAGCCTCACTGAGGACTTCGGCCTGCTGCTGGACATGCTCGCCGAGCAGCTGCGCGAGCCCTCCTTCCCGGCCGAGGAACTGGAGCTGACCCGCCAGCAGGTCATGACCTCGATCTATGCCAGCGAGAATGACACCTTCGACGAGGCCTTCGCCGCCGGGCGGGCCCTGCTCTACGGCGCGGATCATCCCTTCAGCGGCCGCATCGAGGGTCGCAGCGCGGATGTCGAGGCCACCAGCGTGGCTGATCTGCAGGCCTGGTACGGCGCAAATGTCGGACCCGGCGGGATGGTGCTGAGCATCGTCGGCGACATCGACGAGGCCGAGGCCGAGGCCATGGTCCGCGAGCGCTTCGGCGACTGGACGAACTCCGCCGCCAGCGCGCGCAGCGAGCTGATCGCCCGCAGCGCTGAGTTCCAGGCTGTCCCGGAGGGACGTACCGATCTCGAGATGGCGGACAAGAGCAATGTCAGCCTGCTGTGGATCGGCCCCGGCTGCAGCAAGGCCAATGCCGACTGGCCGGCCCGGCTCGTGGCGAACTTCATCATGGGCGGAGACTTCTCCAGCCGCCTCAACAACCGCCTGCGCCTCAAGGACGGCCTGACCTACGGCGCCTATTCCTTCTTCAGCAACGGCGTGGCCGAGGGCCCCTGGGCCGCGATGGTGCAGGTCAACCCCGCCAATGTGGACGCGGCAATCAATGCCACGACCGAGGAACTGCAGCGCATTTCCACAGAGGGCATCAGCGAGGATGAACTGGCGCTGGCCAAGAGCTACCTGACCGGCAACTTCCCGGTGCGGCTGTCCACCAATGGTGCCGTGGCCGGGATGCTCACCGACAGCGTCTACCTCGGCAAGGGCGTGGACTACATCTCCGCCTACGAGGAGCTGATCAACGCCGTGAGCCTCGAGCAGGTCAACGCGGCTGCTGCGGAATTCATGGATCCTTCCGGCCTGGCGCTGGTGGTCTGCGGCAGCCTCTCCGGATCTGAGGAAGCGCAATAGCGCCAGCCGCTCCGGCGGTTTGCGATTGGGTCCCCTCCGGGAATACTAATCAGGTATGCAAGTGTTGCAATTCGTAAGGAAACACCGATATCCTGAAGTGTGTAGTCCAAAATGCGCTTCAGGTGTTCAGTGACGCCGGAATTGCATCAAGTTATCATTTTCGGTAGTAATGTGGGTCCCCTTCAGGTCAACTGTGATCTGACGGGCTTGCCCATAGGCCGTGATTTCGTTTAAAATCATGGTTTATGGGAGACTTCCACTCCGGTTCAAATAAGGAGGCGAAATCCGTATGAGGGCATTCGGACAAGGAAACCTGATATGGAAGGTTTCGTTGCTGTGCCTGCTGTTCCTGCTAGGGAGCTGCGGCGGCGGCGGTGGAACCAACAACGACAACATGGGACCGCGTCCCTCGATCTCGAACCTGAGTCGCAGCAGTGCGAACATCGGTGACGAGGTCGTGATCAGCGGTTCCAACTTCGGTACTTCACAGTCCGGCAGCAGCGTTCGCCTCAACGGGATCGATTTCCAGATCAGTTCCTGGACGAGCACGAGCATCAACGCCGTGGTCAGCTCAGGCATGACATCCGGCATTGTGGTCGTGACCGTGGGCGGGCTCAACAGTGAGAGCGGCAGCAATGCCCAGCTCTTCATCCCCAACGCCCCGTCGACCACTCCGATCATCAACGCCATCAGTCCCGACTTCGGCCGCCGTGGCCAGGACAAGGTGACCCTGATCGGTTCCGGCTTCGGCTCCAGCGAAGGCACGAGCGGTGTCTACTTCAGCTCCAGCAGCGCAGTCAGCCAGGGTGGCAACTACGTGAAGGCTGAGGTCTCCGTCGTCAACGTCGGCGGTGTGGACGTCCCGCAGTGGACTGACAGCGCCGTGACGGTCTTCGTGCCCGCCACCGCCGCCAACAACGCCCTGGTCTACATCCAGGTCGGTGAGAACCAGTCCAACAGCAAGCCCTTCAACTCGCTGGCTCCGGACAGTTCCGCCAACCCGCCGAGCATCGGCGGCATCGACCCGCTCAGCGGCGGCGTGGGTGACCTGATCACGATCACCGGCAGCGGCTTCGGCGATACCCCCGACGGCAGCGTCGTGACCATCAACGGCCGCCAGATGGAGATCGTCTTCTGGAGCGACAGCAGCATCAGCGTGCGCATCCCCGAAGGCGCAGCCACCGGCAGCATCCGCGTGACCGTGGGCGGCGAGTTCGATGAGTTCGTGACTCCCTTCGAGGTTGGCAACAAGCCGGTGATCACCGGTGTCAGCCCCAACAACGTCCGCATCGGCGGCAGCATCACCGTGCGTGGCAGCAACTTCGGCTTCCAGCAGGGCACGGGCGAGCTGACCGTGGGCGGCAAGTCCCAGACCGTGGCTGACAGCAACGGCAGCCAGGCCGGCTGGGTTGACAACGAGATCCTGATCCCCGCGCTGGGCAGCGTCACCCCCGACGGTGACGGCAATGTCGCCGTCGTCGTCAGCAATGACGCCGGTCTTTCCAGCGAGCCCTTCCTGGTGAAGATCACCTCCGACCTGACCGGCTTCGCGGATGTCACTCCGACCGCCGGTGTGCAGGGTCTGACCCAGTTCAGCTACAGCGTCTCCGTGGTGGGCGGCAGCGGCAACTACAGCTACCAGCTGATCCCCGACGCCACCGACCAGAGCATCAAGGGCGCAGTCCAGAACTCCAGCCCCTTCACCTATGTCTATGACAAGAAGGGCACCTTCCAGGGCCAGGTTCTGATCACGGACAAGGACACCAACGACAGCGTGGTTGTCGATGTGAACAGCAAGGTGCTGGTTGTCGGCCCGAATGAGCCGGTGATCACCGGCATGGGTACCTCCGACTGGAACCAGTTCGGCCAGGATTCCCCGAACCTGTTCATGTACTACGACAATGCCGGTGAGGAAAGCTACAAGCAGTTCAGCTTCGGCTCCAGCACCTGGTTCGCTTCCGACCGCACCGATCACATCGAGGGCGGCAGCAAGCTCAATGTCTACCGTCGTGACCTGAAGGCCTTCGGCCCCGAGGGTGCGACCAACCGTCCGCTGGGTTACCGTTATGTTGACGCCGGCGGCAACGGCTCCCGCATCCGCCTCGTCGGTCTGAACTTCGGCGATACCCCCGGCACGCTGACGCTTGCCAAGGGCACCGCCAATGAGGTGGTGGTCGATGGTTCCACCGGCAACAACCTGGACTGGACCGCCACCGCGATCGAGTTCGACCTGCCGGCCAGCACCGCCAAGGACCTGAGCGGCAAGATCGAAGTGATCACGGCCAGCAGCAATGCCTTCGTGTCCATCGATCCGCTGATCTGCTCCACGCACAAGCTGAGCATCCAGCCTGAGGACGGCCTCGTGCCCGACGGTACGATGCAGTTCAACGGCCGTGACCTGCTGCCTCCGCAGATCCCCGGCAAGGTCGGCAACAAGACCTACCTGTTCTGGGTGGTTCAGGCCAACTACGTGGATCCCTTCACCTCCAGCCCGGCCAGCGGCCTGGTCCCGGTGGTGACCCCCTTCGAGGTGGATCCGACCAGCACCACGATCAGCTTCGACATGAACCGTCTCAGCGGCAACCTTTCGATTGAAGTCGTCAACCCGGCTGACAGCACCGAGAGCGCTGTCACACTCGGCACGATGATCACTACGGACGGCACCCAGCATTACTTCTACGTCTGGAGTGGTGCGCTCGGTACCGGTACGAACCAGGAGATCGCGCTTTCCGGCGTGATGAGTGAGGCCTACGCCGTGGCCATGGGAACCGCCGTGGTCACCGGTCCGAATGCCAACCTCAGTGCCAGCGTCACCAGTGGCGCGGCTCCCCTGAACGTGACCTTCAATGCCGCCGGCTCCAGCTCTGACGCGGCTCCTGGTGTTTACAACTACACCCTGAGCTACGGTGATGCCTCTGCCGACGACACCTGGGACCAGGGTACGACCCCGCCGAACCAGCCGCATGTCTATACGGCGGATGGCAACTACACCGCGACCCTGACCGTGGAGCGTGTCAGTGATGGCGCCATGGCTCAGGACACCGTGCTGATCCAGGTCGGCGGTGGTGGCGGTGGTGATGGATTCGCCACATTCAACGGTACTGTCTACCTGTTCGACAGTCCGCCGATTCCGGGCAATCCTCCGCCGCCCAAGAGTCCTCTTGCCGGCATTGAAGTTCGCCTGAAGGACTTCGACGGAAACATTCTCGACACCGCTACATCCGGTGCGGATGGAAAGTACAGTTTCACGAACGTTGCTTTCCAGAATGATACGAGTCTGTGGCTTGTCACCCCGACGGTGTTCGATACTGGTTCGAACACGACCTGGCTGCCAGGTTCACTGACGGTGTTTGCATCCGGCTGGACCGATGGCCATGTTGAGACACTCGTCGATCTGAACGATTCTCCGGATGCCTAGTTCGGAAGTCTGAAACAGATTACGCATCTGAGCAGGGCGCCCCTTCGGGGGCGCCCTTTTTTTCGTTCATTGCCCGGACAGCTGCAAATACGCATTTGTATTAACATTGGAATTACTTGTCATTTGATTCAGTGAGGATAGACTTTCAGATCCAGACAAGTTGGAGCTGAGTATGAAGGAATCTGACATCAATGAGCGTCTGTTTGCCGATCCCTGTGTGCGGGCCCTGCTGTGGTGCCTGCTGGGCAGCGGCAATCTTTCGGAAGAGCAGCTGCTGGACAATGGCTTCGACCGTGAGGAGGCCCGGGCGATCCTTGCCGATCCCGCTGGCCGGCTGCGCACCCTGCGCCGCAGCATGGCACTGGCGGAGGCCCTCACCCCGGAAAAACTGGCCTCACTGCTGCGTGCGCGGCTCAGTGAACAGATTCAGGCCCTGAAGGGTTCGAATGAACTGGCGAGCCTGCTGCGCAGTCTGCGCAGCCTGCCGGACTGGCTCTTCCCGCAGTGGCAGCAGCAGAACGCTCGTAAGGGCAATTACGGCCTGGCCGGCCTGCTGGGCCTGGCGGCACTCGGCAGCGGGGGCTAGGGGCGCATCGATCGGAGTGGCGGTCCTGTTCAAACACAGAGTCACAGAGGGCGCAGAGAAATCCGATGATGAATAACATCACGGGGTCGCAGCTGCGCAAATCAATTGCGTCCAGGAGGGACAGCTGCCTGGCTGCAGGTGCTTCCAGTTGGCCAGATACAAAAAAACTCTGTGTGCTCTGTGACTCTGTGTTTGATCCTGACTCCTTGCCATGTATTCCGGGCGTAAACGCCAGGCTACCCGTATGCTTCTCAGCGACTCTCTTCAGATCCTCTGCGGCTCTGCGCCAATAGAACCATTGTGGCGATCACGCTGCTGCCCGCGCGGCTGCGCGGCTCAAACGCTTCACTGTTTCCTGTTCACGGTCCTCCCGGCGACGGGAGTGCCGCCGCTGCCGTTTATTGATCACTGTTTACTGTTCACGGTCCTCCCGGCGACAGGAGTGTCGCCGCTACTTGTTCTGCGACCCGAGCCGCACCTCTGGTCCCAGGTCCCCGATCCCCGATCCCTTCTTCTGGTCCCCGGTCCCTGATCCCTGATTTATCCAATATCTATATGAAGTCGCGCGCAGTCGCGGTTAGGCTTTGGGAAAGATGTCCGATTCTGCAAGCAACAACCAGCACTTCAAGCTGCTGCTGGAGGGAGTGCCGCGTGAGATCGCGGCGAAGTTCGGCGAGGCCTTCGTCGAACTGGCCGAACAGCGCCAGGGCTCCGCAGCGGCGGATGCCCCCACGCGCCTGCGCAGTGCCTGGCTGGAACTGCTGAAGTTCCTGCTGAAGGAACGCAGCGCCCTGCTCAATCCGCAGCAGCAGCTGTTCATCTTCAGCGGCGTACTGGCGGACAGCGTGACCGTGCGCGATGGCAAGGGTGAGACCCTCGACGTGCCACTGCTCGAACCGGCCCTGCACGCTGCCCTGCTGGAGGGCTTCGGTCCCGCGCAGCCCGCCGTGCCCTGGATCATGAGCCCGCTCGTGCGCATGCACATCCTCGCCACGCAGCAGCTGAAGCCCTTCGATGCCAACCGCAGCGGGCGCTACTCCGGCGAGGCCCTCAGCCTGCCCCTCGCTCCTGCCCAGTCCACCCCTGCGGCAGCGGCACAGCCCGACCCGGCCCGGCTCGAGCAGGCCTATGCGCAGTGCCGCCAGCTGCAGCAGGAGGTTGGTCTGCGCACACGCGGCCTGGTGGAGGTACTGGCCAGCGAGAATCTCGGCCCGGTGATGCAGGGCCTGCTGCATCCCGCCAATGAAATGAAGCGTGTCAGCCAGGACGGCCTCGCACTCAGCGGCCTGGCGCAGATCACGCTGACCGGCCGTCCACCGGAGCATGACTCCGTGCAGCGGCTCAAGCGACTGACCGAGCAGTTCGACTCAGCCAGCTCCAGCCTGGCCCAGGCCCAGGTGCGGCTGCTGGAGGCAATCGCCGCCGCTGCCAGCCTGGCCCGGGGGATGGAGCAGGGCAGCCCGGACCTGGCCCCGCAGGCCGCCCGCCAGAGCCTGTTGCCGAAGCCAAAGCTCGATGACAATGCCCGGCGCAGCGTGGAGTCGGACTGGAACGCCACAGCCGGCTTCGTCAACCAGACCCTGCTGAATGACGCCAAGCGCAGCACATGGTCCCCGGCACGCGTGCTGCTCAATGAGCAGCTGGAGCGTTGCCAGGATCCGCTGCGTGACAACCTGCTGACGGTCGCAGCCCTGCATGACAGCATGCAGGCCATGCTGCGCCTGCACGTCAACTGCTTCCCGCAGGACTCCGAGGGCCAGCCCGTGATCCCCGCGGTGTTCATTGAACCCGGCGTGGGGATGCTCAAATGGATGGACGACCGCTTCATCGTGAGCTTCGTACAGACCGAGGCCCCGCGCCCCGGCAGCGAGCTGGCACTCAGCGGCATCGACATCGCCGCGCTGCGCATCATGGGCCTGTTCCTGGCGCGCGGTGACATCTTCAACTACCGCGGCGAGCGCATTGCCGACAGCTTCATGGCGGAGTACGCCGGACACATCGAGCAGAAGGCCACGGTCAAGTTCACCGGTGCCAACAAGAAGCTCAGCTACGGCACCAGCACCGAGGAGAAGGACGGTGCCAGCCGCGAGGATGCCGTGGCGGACTACATCGACTTCATCCACGCCGTCTTCAACGGCCTGCCGGTGCCGAAACGCATCAGCCCGCGCAAGCTCGGGATCATCCTCAAGTACTGCGTATTCCGCGATGTCTGGTACAGCGCCTGCCTCGTGATGCGCCATGTAGCCCAGCCGGATGCGGCCCTGGCCCGCGAGATCCTGCTCAGCCTGGCGAAGGAATACCGCGTGCACGTCGTGGACCTGATCCGCCACAGTCTTGAGGCCGACCAGCAGGTCGCCGCCCGCTACCGCTCGGATCCGGCCCTGGCCGTGAAGGAAGTGCTCGGCAAGCAGGCTGAGGAACTGACCCGCCAGGCCGAGAGCGGTCTGGCTCCGGGAGAAGCCGGCAGCGCCGCGGAAACTGAAACAGTTCACGACTACTTCGACGTCTGAGCCAGAGAGTAGAATCTATATGGTGCCCCTGCCCTGGAGGCGGGCACCGGAGTGCGCATGAATCCGATCCAAGACGCAATGATCCTGGCCATCCGGCTGTACTCCTACATGATCATTGTCTGGTCATTCGGCAGCTTCTTCCCGCAGTGGCGTTACCAGAAGTGGTTCCAGATGCTGGCGAGCGTGGTGGAGCCGTATGTGAACCTGTTCCGCCAGCTCAACCTGCGGGTCGGAATGTTTGATTTATCGCCGATGGTTGCGATATTCGTGCTGTGGATCTTCAGCGCCCTGATCATGAGTATCTGATTCCACCTGAGGTGTAGCGATGGGTCTGACCCCGCTGGATGCAGAGAAGTACGAGTTCCCCTCCGGGTTCCGCGGTTATGACCGCAATGCCGTGGAGCAGTTCCGCGCCCTCGTGGTCCAGGCCCTGGAAGGCCATATCCAGGAATCGGCGGGCTTCAGACGGCGGATCTCCGAGCTGGAGGATTCCCTGGCTGAGCTGCGTGGCAAGGAAGGGCTGATCCAGACCAGCATGATGACCGCTCAGAAGACCGGGGAGGACATCGTTGCCAATGCCCGCGAGGAGGCCGGGATGATCCGGGCCCGGGCCGAGGCGGACTGCCAGGACCTGCGTAATGAACTGGCCCGCCTGCGCGCCGAACGCGAGGAATTCGAATACGCCTTCCACGGCCTGCTGGCAGGCTTCCTGCACCGCCTCGAGAAGGGCAACCCTTCACTCGTGGGCCAGGACAGCGCTGAAGCCGCCAGCCAGCTGGCCCCGCTGGCCTCCGCCGCAGCCCAGGCCGCCGCTGCAGTCCATCCCCCGGCTGCGGATCTCGACCAGCTGCTGGACGAAACAGGCCAGGCCGAACCGGAAGTGCAGGCCACTGAGAGCGCTGATAAATGGATCTACGAACCTGAGCAGCCGCGCATCCGCAGCAGCCGCAGCGTGGACTCCGAGCGGGATGCCGACCACACGGACTTCAGCCGCGTGCTGGACGAGGCGAGTGATGCGCCCCCTTTAGCTGGGGCGGGTGAGCAGCCCGCTGCCGGTATGCACGACGCGATGCATTCCCATGCCGCCGACCGCGACATGGATGAGGATGCCGACCTGATGGATGAAATCCAGCATATGGAGGCCGAGCGGGAAGCCGCTGAGCAGCCCGCCTGGCAGAGTGCCGGGGATACGTCCATGGATGAGATGGACCTCGGTGTCTGGCGCGATGATGAGTACGGCAGTGACGATGATGAAGAGGAAGAAGATGCGGTGGAGGAGCCGGCCGGGCTCGACGCCGCAGGCGCATTCGCCGAAATCGGTGGCTATCCCCCTTCCGTTGATGAGCTGAATGCTGCGGCTGAAGCGGAGGTGGAGGATGCCGCCGTGGACCTCTGGGAGCTTGATGCAGCGGACGCAGCGGAGGAAGAGGCTGATCTGGAAGATGCAGAGGATGAGGAAGCTTCCACTGCAGCATGGCTGAATGCCGAGCTTGAGGAACTGGATGATCCCATCGCGGAGCTCCAGTCCACACTGGAAGCAGCTCCGGTCATTGATGAATATGACGACACTCCGCTGCCCGGCATCGTCGAGCAGCGTCAGCCAAGTGTTGAGCCGGAGAGCACGGACTGGTCGCCCGCCGCTGCGGATGAAGGCTCAGGCTGGAACGGCAATGGCCATACCGAGGCAGCCCGTGGCTGGGAAGCACTGGAACCGGAGCCCGAACTGGAGCCGGCAGTGATCGAGGATACGCTCGAGGACGAGGAACAGCCCGCCCCCTACGAGCCGCCGATGGTCAGCGATCCCAACGACTACCAGGTCCCGGATGTAATGCAGGCTTCGGCTGCGGGTGATTCCGGCGAGGCGCGCAGCCTGCCGCCCAGCAACCTCGATGAGATCTTTGGCGGGATTCCCAGCGCTCCGCCGCCGGAAGATGATGAGGATGACGCGCCTTATCGCGCTGACTGGTAGTCCGAAATCGTGAACATGCGCACGATGAACACACTGTTATTGCGGTGATAACGGTTTTTCGCGATGAATAGGGGCTGTTTCTTCCGGGAAATCACGGATTTATTGTGAATCATTGCACGAAATCCGGTCTCAATGTGGTATATTAGCGCAGGTGCGAACCAGCCATGGAGGGTGGCGCACTCACTATAATCACGAAGTGGACTTCCGCTTCAAGTACAGGCGTCATCAAGCCAGCGACCAGGAATCACGGAAAGAGAAGCGCTCGGAATCCGAGCGCCTGAGCAGCGTCAAGGGCATGTCCTATGCCTTCGTGATCCCCACCTATCTGGCCAGCGGCCCGCTGACAGGCTGGCTGCTCGGCAGCTGGCTCGATCAGCGGATGCACACGGCCTTCTGGCTGCCCACGCTGATCGTGCTGTGCACGATTGCCTCGTTTGCGATGGTGATCCGCATGATGGCGAGCCTGAACAGGTGATTGCCAGGACCGGAAATGCTGAGTACCAGACTGACCCTGCGCTGCGTGCGGGACCTGGCCCTGCTTGGGCTGGTCTGCGGGAGTGGTCTGGCGCTGGCCGGCAATGAGTCCCTGGGAGCCAGCTTCCTTCTGGCCTGTCTCTGGGCGGCCTTCAACCTTGCCCTGCTTAGCCTGCTGATTTCGTCCATGACTGCACAGAAAAACGGCTCCACGCTATTGGTGCTGATACTGGTCTGTGCTAAAATTCCGGCGTCCTACCTCATCCTGCTGTGGCTGTTGTCAGCTGATTTCACGGATATGGGTGGGCTGGTTGCCGGTCTCGTGGCCTTCCCCGCAGTGCTTGTCATTCGCGGGCTGCTCGACCGACCGTCTGACCATGAAGTTGAGGAAGGTAACTGACATGCTTGCCATGTGGCAGTCACACGCTGAATCCGGCCAGTCCGACGCGCACGATGTGCACGACGATGCGCTGCACTCCGCCCAGGGCGCCGATGACTCCAGCCATGCCGCGGATGCACATGCCGGTGCTCATACGGATGAGCATGCCGGCGGGCATGACGCCGATCACGGCGCCGGGCATGAGGCTGAGCATCACCACGGGCCCAAGGTGCCGGAGCTTCCCAACCTGCTCGGCGTGGTCCACAACTATGCCTATCTCGTGGAGACCAAGCCCGAGTACGCCAGCCAGAAGAATCCCTTCACCGGCACCGTGATGCAGGTGGACCACTTCGCCAAGGGTCTCGGCCTCGACGATTCCAACGGCGACCACTTCACCGCCTTCGAGACCATCATCTTCGGACTGGTGGTCGTGATCGCGCTCTGCGCCTTCTTCATCGGCGCTTCCCGCCAGCTCAAGGTCAAGGCCGAGAAGGGCCAGAAGCTCAACGGCAAGGCGATGTTCACCGAGATCATCTACACCTTCCTTGAGGACTTCTTCGCTGGGATCGTCGGCCGTGACAGTGTCAGGAAGCACCTGCCGCTGATCGGCACGCTGTTCATCTACATCCTCTGCTGCAATACCTTCGGCCTGCTCTGGCTGGGCAAGGCCCCCACCGCCAACCTGTCCTTCAACCTGGCGATGGCGGCCATCGTGTTCTTCTACGTGCATGGCACGGCGATAATGAAGAGCCCCGCCGGCTGGCTGGCGCACTTCCCCGGCTCACTGCCGAGCCCTAAGGAAATGGGCGGCCTGGCCTATGTGCTGGCCCCGATCCTCGCGGTGCTGTTCACCGTGATCCACATCATGGAGCTGTTCATCCAGCCCGCCAGCCTCGCGCTGCGACTGTACGGCAACGTCCTCGGCAAGGATGTGCTGCTCGGCGTGTTCGGCGGACTGATCCCCTACTTCCCCACCCATGCACCGTTCCTGTTCCTGGGACTGCTGCTGGGTGCGATCCAGGCTCTGATCTTCAGCCTGCTGAGTGCTGTTTACATTCTGATGTGGGAACCCCACGAGCATCATCATGACGACCACCATGAGCATGCCGGGGCCCACGCCTAATTAACCTAATCTCGTTTCAGGAGTTGTTCAAATGGATAGTGGTGCTGCGTTAGGATGGGGTATTCCTATCGGTCTGGGCCTTGCGGCCTTCGGTTCCGGTATCGGAATCGGTCTGGCCGTCAAGGGTGCTATGGAAGCCATGGGCCGTCAGCCCGAGGCGATCGGCAAGCTGCAGACCGCAATGCTCATCGGTGCTGCATTCATCGAGGCCCTGACGATCTATTCGCTCGTCATCGCCTTCGTTCTGCAGGGCAAGATTCCCGCGGCATAGGAGTAGGTTTTGGAAAACCTGATCAACTGGCCAACATTCATCGCCAGCCTGCTGGGCTTCCTGGTGCTGATGGGCGTGCTCAAGAAACCGCTGTGGACCGCTGTCCCGGCGATCATCGACGAGCGCCGCGACAGCATCGAGGGCGCCTTTGCGGAGATCGAAGCCGCGCGTGCGCAGCTCGCCAGCCAGCAGGCTGAGTACGAGAAGCGCATGGCGGAGGTCAACGCCGAGGCCCAGGCCCGCATGCAGGAAGCGATCGACAAGGGCCAGGCCGTCGCCGCCGAGATCCGTGCCAGTGCGGAGGACCAGCGTGAGAAGCTGCTGGCCCGCACCCAGGAAGACATCCAGCGTGAGAAGGAGAAGGCACTTGCCGAGCTCAACAACGCTGCGATCGACCTTTCCTTCCGCATCGCGCAGCGCGTGATGAAGGAGGACCTGGACCGCGACAGGCACGACAGGCTGGTAAGCGGCTTCATCCATGAGATGAAGGAGCTCAACTAGCATGCTCGGAGCTGTTGCCAAACGGTACGCCACGGCCCTGTTCGAGATGACCCTCGAGCGTGGCACGATGGAGGCGGTCGACGCCCAGGCCCAGGTGCTGGAGGATGTCTTCAAGGATCGGCAGATCCGGGACTTCCTCACCTCGCCGCAGGTGCCCAGCGCCTCCAAGAAGGAGCTGATCCGCTCCCAGCTGCGCGGCCGGATTGACGACACCCTGCTCACGCTGGTGCTGCTGATGATCGACAAGAACCGCATCCAGGCCCTGCCTGACACCCTGCGGTACTTCGACCACCTCACGGACATGCACCGTGGTGTGGAGGAGATCACGATCATCAGCGCCGTGCCGCTGAGTGCTGAGCAGAAGCAGTCCATCGTGGACGGCGTGAAGCGCTACAGCGACTACGGGGACCTCGGAGTCACCGAGAAGGTGGATCCGGCGGTACTCGGCGGCGTGAAGGTGCAGCTCGGCGACCATCTCGTGATTGACGGAACGCTGGCGCACCGGCTCGGGCAGCTCAGGGAGCGGATGCTCGACTACCGGCGCAGCCTGGCGGGGGCCTGAACCACGACCTGAGGGAATCTGCGGGGCCGGCGGCAGGAGCCGCCATCCCCTGACAACGCGTGTTTGACAACACAGGAGATATAGCAAGCCATGTCAGCTATCAGACCTGAAGAGGTAACTGCATTACTCAAGAAGCAGATCGAGAGCTACGAGGGCCGGCTCGAGCTTGAGGACCAGGGTACGGTCGTCCAGGTGGGCGACGGTATCGCGCGTGTCTTCGGGCTCAGCAACTGCCTCGCCTCCGAGATGCTGGAGTTTCCCGGCGGCGTGATGGGCATGGCGCTCAACCTCGAGGAGGAGAGCGTCGGTGTCGTGCTGCTGGGCGATGACTCGGGCGTGAAGGAAGGCGACCCGGTCAAGCGCACCGGCAAGGTGCTGCAGGTGCCCGTCGGCAAGGCCATGCTCGGCCGTGTTGTCAACCCGCTCGGCCAGCCGATCGACGGCAAGGGCCCGATCGTCACCGACCGCTTCCGTCCGCTGGAGCGCAAGGCCGACGGCGTGGTCTACCGCCAGCCGGTGCATGAGCCGATGCAGACGGGCCTCAAGGCCGTGGACTCGATGATCCCGATCGGCCGTGGCCAGCGTGAGCTGATCATCGGCGACCGTTCCACCGGCAAGAGCGCGATCATCCTCGACGCGATGATCAACCAGAAGTACACGCATGAGACCGAGACCCCCGTGTACTGCATCTACGTCATGATCGGCCAGAAGGAGTCGAACGTGGCGCGTACGGTTGCCAAGCTGCAGGAGACCGGCGCGATGGACTACAGCATCGTCGTCTCCGCCTCGGCCTCCGATCCCGCGCCGCTGCAGTACATCGCCCCCTATGCGGGTGTGGCGATGGCTGAGGAGTTCATGTACGACTCCAAGGACGTGCTGATCGCCTACGATGACC
>JAGRNT010000025.1 GCA_020440605.1 bacterium
AGGGCTGGGCGCGCCCCACGGCTGGCCTGCATCCCACCGAGGGGGCCGTGGCCGACCCGGACGAACTCGCCGCGCTGTCCGACCTGCTCGACTCGGGACGCTACTGCGCCGTCGGCGAGACGGGCCTCGACGCGTTCCACGACCGCACCACGGCGGACGATCAGCGTCGGGCGCTGTGTGCCCAGATCGGCCTGGCGCTCGAGCGCGACCTGCCCGTCGTGCTGCACTGCCGCGACGCCTTCGAGGAACTCTTCGAGGTCCTCGACGGGTTCCGCGGGGCCGGCCTGCGCGGAGTCCTGCACTGCTTCACGGGGGGACGCGGCGAACTCGAGGTCGTGCTCGACGCGGGTCTGCACGTCGGGCTCGGTGGGATCGTGACGTTCAAGCCGCGCCACGACCTGCGCGAGGTCGCGCGCGAGGTCCCCGCCCAGCGCCTGCTGCTCGAGACCGACGCACCGTGGCTCGCGCCCGTCCCCCACCGCGGACAACGCAACGAACCGGCGTATCTGGCCCACGTGGCGCACACGTTGGCGGAGACGCGTGGCGAGGAGTTGCACTCGTTCGCCGCGCGCTGTACCGCGAACGCATGCGCGCTCTTCGGCATCACACCGCCCTCGACGGCCGAGTGACGCCGCGGCCGGATCAGTCTTCGTCGGCGACCGGCTTGTACTCGGCCATGACTTCCTGCTGCACGTTGGCCGGCATGACCTCGTAGTCGTGGAAGTGGCTCGAGTACGTGCCCTGTCCGTGCGCGAGGGAGTTGAGCACGGTCGGATACGTGAGGACTTCCTTCTGCGGGACGCGGGCGCGCACGATCTGCACCGAACCGATGGCGTCCATGCCGCTGATGTGACCGCGGCGCGTGGTCATGTCGGACGTGATCGCGCCCATGAACTCGGACGGCACCGCGACCTCGATGTCGAGCAACGGCTCGAGCAGCACGGGCCGCGCCTTCTGGAAGGCGTCCCGGAAGGCGCGCCCGCCGGCGAGCTTGAACGACGCCTCGTCGGAGTCGACGTCGTGGTACTTGCCGTCGTAGACCGACACCTTCACGTCCACGACCTGGTACCCCGCGACGACGCCCGTTGACCATCGCTTCCACGATGCCCTTCTCGATCGCCGGGATGAAGCGGCCCGGCACCACGCCGCCCACCACCTCATCACTGAATTCGAATCCGGCACCGCGCTCCATCGCCTCCAGCCGGATATGGCAGTCGCCGTACTTGCCACGGCCGCCGGACTGCTTCTTGTACTTGCCCTGGGCGCTGGCATTGCCGGTGATCGTCTCCCGGTAACGGATGCGCGGCTTCTCCCATTTGATGTCGACACTCGTGCGCTTCTTGACCTGGGCGCGCGCCACATCCAGGTGCAGCGGGCCCATGCCGTAGAGTACCTGCTCCTTGGTCTCCTCATCCTGCACGAGGCGCAGCGTGGGATCCGCCGCAGTCAGCACGTGCAGGGCGCTGATCACCTTCTCCAGATCATTGTGGTCGTCAACCTCGACCTTCTCGTAGGCCACCGGACGGCGGTACTCGATGTCATCGAGGATGAACGGGCTGTCCTTGGAGCACAGCGTGTTGCCCATCTTCGTGTGCTTGAGCTTCATCGTGGCCACGATGTCCCCGGCACTGACCTCGTTCACGTCCTTGCGTTCCTTGCCGCGCATCAGAATCAGGTTGCCGACCTTCTCCTGTTCATCCGTGCTGGCGTTCAGCACCGTGTCACTGTTCTTGAGCTTGCCGCTCCAGATCCGCATCCAGAACACGTCGCCGACCTGGCCCTCACTCGTAACCTTGAACACCCGTGCCGTGAGCGGCGCATCCACGCTTGGCGGACGCGACTCCTCGCTGCCATCGGGCTTGCGGCCGTGAAGCTTCTCGTGGAAGCCGGGATGCGGCATGCTGTGGATGATGATCTCCAGCAGGTTGCGGATCCCGACGGTCTCCTTGCCGCTGCCGCCCACCGCTGGGCAGAACTTGCCGTGCAGGATCCCGTCCATCATCGCCTTCTCGAGTTCTGCCTCACCGATCGTCTCGTCATCCATGTAGCGCATCATCAGCTCATCATCGAGCTCCACGATGCTTTCCACGAGGTCCGCGCGCGCGGCCTCCATTGCTTCCCTGTAATCCTCGGGGACTTCCTTCTCGACTATCTTGTCCCCTTCCTTCACGTATGCCTTTCTGAGCAGCACGTTGATCACGCCCTTGAGGTCGTGGTGCTCCCCGATAGTGATGCACAGTGGTGCCACGGTCTTGCCGAACTCGGCCCGGCAGCTGCCGATGGCGTTGTCCCAGTCCGCGTTCTCCTTGTCGAGCCCGCTGATGAAGATCAGGCGCGGCAGGTGCAGCTTCTCGCAGGTCTGCCAGAAGATGCGGGTCTGCGGCTCGACGCCCATCGAACCGTTGACAACGATGATCGCGCTGTCAACGACGTTGAGGGCGGAGGTCGACTCGCCGAGGAAGTCGCGGTAGCCCGGGCAGTCGATCAGGGTGAAGTGGTGGTCCTCGAAATCAAAGGGCAGCACTGCGCTGGTAATTGAGTATTTCCGCTTTATCTCTTCCGGATCGTGGTCACTGACGGTATTCCCGTCCTCGATCGTCCCCATCCTGTTTATCGCCCCGGCGACATAGAGGATCGCCTCGCTCAGTACCGTTTTCCCGGCACCGCCGTGTCCGATGATTGCTACGTTGCGCTTCTTGTCTATCGCTACGCCCATAGCCAATTACCTCCAGCAAGCTGTGGATTTCCGGCTGTTTCTCTTGCCCCGCCGGAGCTTCGAGTTTAGCAGGATTGGCCCGTCGCGGTAAGCGCTTCGGCACATGCATCTGGAGTTTTCGCGGGATTTGCGCAAATGAGCGCGGATCTCAGCCGCAGATCCGCCGGATTCCCGCAACAAGTGCCGGCAGAGCCAGTGCGGAAGGCTCCTGTAGAACATAATCCGCCGCAGCCGTCAACTCCGTGCGCTCCGGATTGATCTCCACGAGTGTCGCCCCATGCTCGCGCGCCACGAAGGGCAGTGCTGCAGCCGGGTAGACCAGGCTGCTCGTACCGATGCTCAGCGCCAGATCCGCCTTCATCGCGCACTGGAAGGCATGGTTGAGCACGGCCTCATCCAGCATCTCACCGAACCAGACCACGTTCGGTCGCAGCGTGCTGCCATCGATATGGCGCGGTGGATGCTCACTGAGCGGGCAGTCCATCAGCCGGAAGGCCTCCTGGAACTCGCTGCCCAGCGGCCGCACCTCCCAGATGTTGCCATGCAGCTCAATCAGCTCCTCGGTCCCGGCGATGCGGTGCAGGTCGTCAATGTTCTGCGTTGCCAGATCCAGGCGTCCGTCCAGTCCTTTGAGCAGTCCCTGCCAGTCCGTGATTGCATGATGCCCGGGATTGGGCTGGCAGCGGCTCATGGTCTGGCGGCGCTCGTCATACCATTTCCAGACATTGGCGGGGTCCTTCCTGAAGCCATCGATGCTGGCAAGCATCACCGGATCGTATTTCGCCCACAGCCCGGTCTGGGCGTCACGGAAGGTCGGGATCCCGGACTCCGCACTGACTCCGGCCCCGGTGAACACGAACACGCGGCGGGCCTTCGCGGCGACCGGCACCAGCTGTTCCAGCACAGCCAGGCTATCCGCACTCAGTTGCCCTTCCTGCGCCACGCTCTACCCCTTGCGGCGCGGAATCAGCTCATACTCACGCAGGGTCGCTTCCAGGGCACTGCGCTTCCTGTCATCCATCTTCGTCATCGGCAGGCGGAAATTGTCATCGACAACACCCATCATCGAAAGCGCCGTCTTGATCGGGATCGGGTTCGTGGTGGTATACAGCGAGTTGTTCAGTTCCAGGAAATGCAGGTGGATGTCCAGTGCCTCGCGCACGTCACCGGCCTGGTAGGCCTGGATCATCTCCTTGATCTCCTTGCCGATCAGATGCCCGTAAACGGTCACCACACCGCAGCCGCCGCAGGCCACGATCGGCAGGATCAGTGCGTCGTCGCCGGCATAGATGTAGAAGTCCGAGAGCGTCTGGCTGCGCAGCAGGCTGACCCCGGCGAGGTCTCCCGTGGCATCCTTCACGGCGCAGACATTGCTGGTCGCCGCCAGTTCCACGATCACCTCGTGCTCGACCCGCAACCCGGTGCGCCCCGGGATGTTGTAGAGCAGGATCGGCAGGTCGGAGGCATCGGAGATCGCGCTATAGTGCGCCAGCTGGCCGTCGGCATTGGGCTTGTTGTAGTACGGTCCGACCACCATCAGACCGTCGGCACCGGCCTTGGCCGCGGCCTTGGCGAACTTCACGCTGTCCGCGGTGTCATTGCTGCCGACATTCATCAGCACCTTGAAGCCCTTCTTGGCACGGCTCTTGTAGAACTCGAACAGCTTGAGCTTCTCCGCCTGGCTGAGCGTCGGCCCCTCGCCGGTCGTACCGGCTACGACGATGCCGTCGTTCTGGGCCTGCACATGCTTGAACAGCTTCTCGGCAGCCGCGTAGTCCACCTTGCCGCTCTTCGTGAAGGGCGTGACGATCGCCGTCACGACCTGGCCGAATATCGCCTCACTGCGCTTCTTGACTGCCATGCTGCTAACCTGCCTTTGCTTCGAGATTTCCATGATGGGCGCGCAGCAGGGCCAGCAGCCGCCAGCCGTTCAGTGCGGCACCCAGATTCAGATTGTCACCACTGAGGAAGAAGGACCAGCCGTTGCCAACTCCCTCCTCGGCCCGCAGCCGCCCGGCCTCCACCATGTCATGGCGTGAGGCGGAAAGCGGCCCCGGCAGGCCCTCGTCGCGCAGCAGCACGTGGCTGTCACGGCTCCAGGCCTCGCGGATCGCCTCCGCGCTGACGGCGTCCGCAAACTCCAGGCTGACCGCCATGCTGTGGCCCACGCTGACCGGCACACGCACCGCATGCGGCACGATCGCCAGCTCCGGCATTGCGAGGATCTTGCGCGTTTCCTGCAGCAGCTTGCGCTCCTCACTGCAGCGCAGCTCAGCGTCCATCCCGCCGATGCCCGGGATCACGTTGTTGGCAATCGCCGTCTCCGGTGCGTCGGATCTGCCTGAGACCGGGTCCAGCCCATACTGCCGCAGTTCGCCTTCCAGTCTGGCAACGCCATCCCGCCCGGCTCCGCTCATGCTCTGGTAGGTTGCGACCCAGACCCTGCGGATGCCAAACTGCGTGAGGGCCTTGATCCCGTGCACGAGGATGATCGTACTGCAGTTGGGGTTGGCAACTAGCTGCGTTTCGGGCGTGACCGCCGCGTCATTCGCACCGCCCACCACCAGCGGGACCGCGGGGTCCATCCGGTAGGCATTGCTCTTGTCCACCACGCGGCAGCCGGCCTTGAGCGCCTGTGGTACATACTCCCGCGAAAGTTCATCGCCGACGCAGAACAGCGCGTAATCACATACCGCGAAGTCGAACTGCGCCAGATCCCGCACGCTGAGCTCCATGCCGCCGAGTTCCAGGCTGCTGCCGGCACTGCGCGCGCTGGCAACGGGAATCACCTCCGTGATCCCGGCTGGCCGGGCCGCGATGATGCGCAGATACTCCGCCCCAACCAGTCCGCTTGCGCCGATGATTGCCAGTCTCATCCTAAAGCTCCATGATCCTGTCCATGCCCACCACCAGTCCCTCGACACGGTGGATGTTGCGCACGCACCAGGCGATGCCGGGCATGAAGCAGCTGCGGTCGATGCTGCGGTGCTCGACCGCCAGCGATTCACCCTGCAGCGAGAACAGCACCTGCTGCTCAGCGAGGTAGCCAGCTCCGCGGATGCTGTGGATCGCCACCATATCCTGGTTGCCACCGAGCACACCCTTGAGCTGCTCCGTGTAATCCTCAGCCGTGGAGGACTTCGCCGAACCGGGCTGGCCGGCCAGCACCTCGGCGATCCCGGCCGCGGTGTAGCGTGCCGTGCCGGAGGGTGCATCAGCCTTGCGGTCGTGGTGCCGTTCAGTGACAACCGGAGCCTGCATGTAACGTGCCGCCTGGCGCGCGAAGAGGATCATCAGGTTGGCCCCGATAGAGAAGTTCGGCACGATCAGCACAGGGCTGCCGCGCTCGGCACTGATCGCCTGCATCCGCTCCACGGTTTCGAGCGCGTAGCCCGTGGCCCCGATCACATACGGCAGTCCGGCGTTGACAACGGCAGTGCCGTGGGTATCCACGCCTTCGCCATTGCTAAGGTCCACTACGCAGTCCACGCCGCTCTGCAGCAGTTGCTCCATGGAATCGCTGCTGCCTAACTCCAGCGCGCTGCGGATATCGTCCGTACCTGTTATGTATTCGCGCAGAGCCCGGCCCATCCGGCCTTCACTGCCGATTATCGCTATGCTGTGCATTCAGTAAGCCTCGCCAGGGCCCTATTATCGCGCCTGTTCGCCGTACCAGCGCAGTTTGTCCGCCGGGTCCGGCCGCATCTCCGCCGGGAGCAATTCCTCGATGTACTGCATCATGCGCGCGGTTTCGCGCTGTACGACTTCCTTCGGGACGCGTTCGCGGTCGCCATCATAGTCGATCCGGTAAGGCTCGCCATAGCGGATCGTGATCTTCGCCGGGCGGATGGCCTTGCTGCCCTTGCCCAGCGCATTCTGCGAGCCGATGATCGCTGACGGGAGGATCGTGGCATCACTGCGGATCGCCATCAGCACGGCTCCGCTCTTGCCCTCCATCAGCACCCCGTCCTGGCTGCGCGTGCCCTCCGGGAAGATGAACACCACCTGCTGGTCCCTGAGGTACTGCACCGCATCCAGCAGGGCCTGCTTGCCCTGGCCGCGGTTGACCATGATGCTGCCGATGCTCTTCATGTAGATCCGCAGAATGCCAATCTTGAACAGCTCAGCCTTCGGCATGTGGTAGCCGCAGCGCCCGGGAATGAACGAACCTGTCAGCGGCGGGTCGAGGTGGCTGATGTGGTTGCTGACAACCAGCAGCGCTCCCCTGCGCGGCACACGCTCGGGATGCTCGAGGCTCACGCGGAACATGAGCCTGGCCACGAGCCAGGTCGCCAGGCGCGTGATGTCGTAGATGATCCTGCCCCAGAAGGACATCTTCAGCTTGTTGCTGACGTACAAGCTCAGCTCCCCTTGACGATGCGGTAGCTGTCCTCGTCGAAGTGCTGCGTGGAGAATTCCATGATGTGCGTCTCGTCATCGAGTCCGGTGAAGCGGTGCACCATCCCCGGCTTGAGCAGGATGCAGTCGCCCTCCCGCATCTCGAAGACCTCCTGGATCACGGGCGGCTCCATCTGCGCATGCTCAAGGTCGCACATCTCCATCTGCAGCCGGCCCTTCGTGATGTAGAAGGTCTCGGTCTTGAGCTTGTGGTAGTGCAGCGAGCAGTTCTTGCCCTTGTGCAGCACCAGCAGTTTCCCGCAGTACATTTCATCATTGTGGAGCCAGCGCTCCTCGCCCCAGCCCTTGGGAACGATCTTCACGTCCTCATCCAGGCGGATCGGCAGGCTGTATTTCTGCGGAATGCTGTCCATGGCTTTCTCCTATGACGAAAATGCCCACCGCAGAGGTGGGCGGGAAGCTTTGCTTTGCCTACAAGTGTCTGCCTCCAGTACTAATTATAAGCCAATTGCCGCACGGGGCAAGGCCGGATCAGCCGCGGATCTCGATCGTCTTCGATTCACTCTGCGGGATCGGGAAGAACTTGGAGAGCATCACCTGGTTGCGGCCGGAATGCTTGGCCGTATAGAGCGCATGGTCCGCATTGTCAACGAACAGCGCGCTGATCTCCTCGACATTCTTGAGGAAGGCATCCCCCTCACCCGTGCTGCGCGAACCGCGCGAGACCTCGGGCTTGAGGTTCGTATCAGCCGTGGTGGCCAGGCCCACGCTGACGGTAACCTGCTTGAAGGCGTCGCGCTGCAGGCTGATCGGGAACTGGTGCGCCTCCACCTTGCGCCTGAGCTGCTCGGCGATGCGCGGTGCGATCTCCGGCGGGGTGCCCTTCAGCACCACGGCGAATTCCTCGCCGCCCCAGCGGCCCACGAGGTCCGTGCCACGGAAGAAGGTCTTCAGGATCTGCGCCAGCTCCTGGATCACGAGGTTTCCCACCAGATGGCCATAGGTGTCGTTGATGCTCTTGAAGTGGTCGATGTCCATGTAGATCAGCCCGAGCGGGATGTCCTTGCAGTAGGCATCGTTGAGCATCGGGATGAACTTCTCCATGAAGCCGCCGTGGTTGTTGAGCTGCGTCAGGTTGTCGGTGTGGCTCTCGGTCTTGACCGTCGTGTAGTTGAGGCTGTTGGAGACCGCGATCGAGATCAGCGGCGCGATGCTCTGCAGGAAGGCGAAGGCGTCAGCGTCGAAGCTCTTCACGTGATGGCTGTCCAGGCAGAGCACGCCGAGCGCCTCCTGGCGGAACATCAGCGGCATGCAGGCCAGGGAGCGGATCTTCTTGCCGCGCTGGTTGAAGCTCTCCCAGCGCTTGTCCTCAAGCACGTCGTCAATCAGCACGCCCTCGCGGTTGCTGTAGCTCCAGCCGACCACGCCCTGATCCAGCTTCACGCTGCGGGCCACGCCGGTCGCGGCTTCATCGCCGCTTTCGACCTTCAGCTCCAGGCGCTGCTCCTCCTGGTTGTAGATGTAGATGCTGAACTTGTCGAAGTCGAAGCGGTTGCGCAGTGCCTCCACGATCTTGCCGAACAGCTCCTCCCAATCCAGTACGGAGATGATGTTCTCGAGGATCTGCAGCAGGGTCTGGACCTCGCGGTTGCGCTCCACCAGCGACTCCACGGAGAGGTCCGCACTGATCGCCTGCAGGCTCAGGTCACTGACCAGTTCCTCGCTGACCTGGTAGATCTCATCGATATTGCGCTTGATCTTGCGGACCAGCAGGGTTGCCGTGGCCATTGCGCCGAGACCCAGCAGCAGGTAGGCCATTGCCTCGGAGTTAGTGCTGAAGCTCGAAACCTCGGGATCCTTGCGGGCCAGCATGATGCTGAACATGTAGAGCATCACGGAAACGGCGGTCAGCAGCGAACCCGTGCCCCGCGGCAGCACGAAGTTGTAGAAGCTGTTGATCACCATCAGCGCGATCAGGTAGATCAGGATCATCAGCGGCTGCGACATGAACAGGTATGTCGCAGTGATGATGTCGATTGCGAGGCTCATCAGGAACAGCCGCTCGTTGTTGTCCGGCGTCGGCTCGGTGAAGCGGAACAGTGCCAGGTTCAGGACCGCCATCAGCCCGAGGCTGGCCCAGAACAGGAAGGGGCTGCCATAGCTGCTGGAGTCCTTGAAATGCAGCATCCAGATGAAGATGTAGCTGGATGTGAAGCCGATCAGTTTCGCAGCCACGAGATATGGCCAGAAGCGCGACGGGAGGTGGTAGACCTTCTGATTCAACCTGTCCCGATTATATCAGGACGGGAGCTGCGCTGAGATGCGCTCCCTACTTCAGCATCCGTGAGATCTGGCTGATCGCCTGCTCGATGTAGGGATCCTCCACGATCTCCGCCGTGATCTTGCTGGCGCCGTGGGAGACGGTGCTGTGGTCACGGTTGCCGAGCTCGGAGCCGATCTGGCTGAGCGTGAGGTTCGTGAATTCGCGGGCGAAGTACATCGCGATCATCCGTGCCAGGGCCACGCGCTTGGAGCGGTTGGAGCTGAGCAGCAGGCTGTCGCTGATGTTGAAGTACTCGCAGACGGCGTTGATGATCTGCCGCATGCTGACCTCGCGGCGGATCCCGCTTGTATCGAGGATGTCAGCCAGTACGCGTGCCGCGAACTCGATCGTCGGCGGGCTGCTGGAGAAGTCGCTGAAGGCCAGCAGACGCGTCAGTGCACCTTCAAGCTCACGGATGTTGCTGGTCACACGGTCTGCGATGAAGTAGCAGACTTCATCCGGCAGGTTGACCTTCTCCTGGCGGGCCTTCTGGCGCAGAATGGCAACGCGGGTCTCGAGGCTCGGATCTGCGATGTCGGCCACGAGCCCCATCCCGAAGCGGCTGATCAGACGTTCCTCCATGCCCTTGAGCGTGCGCGGCGGGCGGTCGGAGCTGATGATTATCTGCTTGCCGGCCTCCACGAGCTCCATGAAGGTGTGGAAGAACTCACTCTGGGTCTCGGACTTGCCGCTCAGGAACTGGATGTCGTCAATCAGCAGCACGTCGGCCTGGCGGTAGCGGCGGTGAAACTCGGACATGCGCTGGCCTGTGCGCACGTGCTCGATGAAGTCATTGGTGAACTTCTCGCTCGTGACGTAGACCACGTTGTCAGCACGGCGGCTGCTCCAGACCTCGTGCCCGATGGCATGCATCAGGTGCGTCTTGCCCAGCCCGACCCCGCCGTAGAGGAACATCGGGTTGTAGCTCTGGCCGGGGCGCTGCGCCACCTGCCAGCAGGCGTTGTAGCAGAACTGGTTGTTGGCGCCGACCACGAATTCATTGAATGTGTAGTGCGGGTTGAGCAGCGGCTTCGTCGTCTGAGCGCGATGCACCACCTCATCCTGCTCCGTGCCTGCACTCGGGATCTCAATGCCATTGTCCGTGTGCTGCATTCCGCTGAAGGATGAAGGGGATTCGATTCCGCCTTCCCTGCCGGATACGACCTCCAGGCTGGCCCGGCGGCCGGTGATCAGCTCAGTGAGTTCAATGATGATCTCGCCGAACTGTTCCAGCACCCACTTGCGGTTCATGTCGTTGGCGGCGGAGATGACGAGCACGTCGTCTTCATAGGAAACGGCCGCAAGGGGCCGGATCAGCAGTTCATACTTCGGGCGGTTCGTCTGTTCGCAGAGTTGCTGTTTGATGATCTCGAGAAGATCTGTTGCGCTGTGGGTCTGCATACAATTAGCGGCAGGCAATGACCCACCGACGCTCCGCCTCCTCGTAGTATTCCTCGTGATACTCCGTGAACAGGATGCTGAAAGTTGTCAACACCCTTCCAAATCAACCCGTTCACGTGTCGCTTATCCCCATTGCGGAACCGTGGAACTTGCATAAGTTGATAACCTCACTGCAGAGATCATCAGGCAATCCAGATTCTGTCAACGGGGATGCCCCTGATGCACCATCTCACGGCGCATCCTGCCTTCAAGAGGATCTAGGATATCAGACGCATAGGGCGCTGGCAAGACCAAATTGACCGCCCCGGCAAAAAATCCCTGATAATTTTCAGCCCAATCCTCATGCGGCTCCCACACGGTTTTCACATGCCTGATTCACGGCTGGAAGTCACATTAATATGGTTGTTCAAACCGGAACATTGAACCATGGTTAAATGTCAATTTCCCTGAGGGACAGGCAGCAGGAATCGCCGATTGAAGTGGCGCGAGCCGGACTGATGTAATACAATTCTGCTACCTGCCCGCGGAGGAAGACTGAAAATGAGCAACGCATCCGGAGTTATCGCCCGCCGTGAACTGAAAGCCGAGGAGCTGGCGGCCAAGGAACGCCTCGAGGAGAAGGGGAACGAGGCCCTGGACAACGATGACTACAAGCTGGCACTGGAATGCTTCCACAAGATCACGATCCTTGACGGTGCTGATCCCAATGGCTGGAACATGCTCGGGGTCTGCTTCTCGAATCTCGAGTTCGCAAAGGAAGCCTGGCGTTCCTACATGCTGGCCCTGGCTGCGGATCCCGAGAATCTGGATGCCCTCTGGTACGCCTCGGAGTTCCTCTCCGGGATGGAGGACTTCGAGCTGGCGCGTCTGATGCTCAGCCGCTACATGGAGCTGGAGAGCGACGAGGAACGCCTTGAGGAAGCACGTGAGGAGCTGGATGAGGTCAACCGCCAGCTCGGCGACCGTCGCAGTGGCACGAAGACCATCAACACCACCGATGACGAGCTGGATGAGATGGAGATGCAGCTCGATGAAGATGGAGAAGATGAAGAGGAGCTCCCCGAGGGCTTCGCCGTCGACGAAGATGACGAGGCGGACTACTCCATGGATTTCAGTGTCGCCGATGATGATTTCGAGGACGAGGCTGAAGAGAGCTTCGAGGATGACGATAACACTGGCATGTCAGACGAGGAGGAAGAGACCTTCGTGGCCAGTGTGACCCTGCAGCTCACGGGCGTGGCGCTCAGCTGCCGCAACTGCGGCACAGCCCTGCCCGCTGATGCACCCTACTGCTTCAGCTGCAAGTCGATCTGCTTCTACGAGGACTGAACATGCCCCGATGCGGTTTAGCCCAACAACCGTCCTCTGCCTGCTCCTCCTGCTGTCGCTGGCCTGCGGTTGTGACAGGCTCGGCAGCCTGACCGACAACCGCGGCATTGACGTGGCTGATCAGCTCGGCCGTCTGCAGCTGGCCGTGCTCGAAGACAGCGGCGTCTCCTCCGAGGAAGCGGTGCAGGCCAGCACGGATGCACATGCCGCCGACGCACATGCCGCAGACACCCATTCCACTGCCCCGGACAGCGGTGGACAGGCCGTACGCATCGCCGTTGTCAGCGTCGTGGACCAGTCGCTGTTTGCCGCTGCCGCTGCTGAGGATGGGGCGGATCCTGCGGAAGGTGCCGCTGCCGCGGCTGAGGCCGCGCTGCGCCGCGAACGCCAGGTGCGCCAGGCGATCAACGCGCGGCTGGTTGGCAACAGCCTGATCAGTGTGGTCCAGCCCGCGGCGGAACAGCTCGAGCTGGCCCGCAGCGAAGTGATCGGGATTGACAGCGCGGCACTCAGCCAGGCCACGGCCATGGCACTCGGAGAGGCCATGCATGTGGACTACGTGGTCAGCGTGCTGATCGACCGTGAGGGCCAGGACGTTGACATCGTGGCCCAGCACACTGCGGACGGGGCGATCGTCTTCCAGGAGACCCGGGACTGGAGCACGCGCCTGCGCGTGGCCGAGGCACCCGCCGCAGCCGAGTGATCAGCTGCGCTGCGCGGTGTCGACGATGATCGTCACCGGGCCCTCGTTGACGAGTTCAACTTCCATCATCGCCCCGAATTCCCCGCTGGCGACATTCAGCCCATGCTCCTCCGCCAGCAGCTGCTTGAAGCTCTCCACCATTTTCGCCGCCCGCTCAGGTTCCATCGCCCCCGAGAAGGAAGGCCGGTTGCCGGAAGCAGTGGGAGCCGCCAGTGTGAACTGCGAGACCACAAGTACGCTGCCACCCACGGCGCTGACATCGAGGTTCATCTTCCCCTCAGCGTCGGTGAAGATCCGCATCCCGGCGATCTTGCGCGCCGTTAAGCCCAGCTCCGCCTCGCTGTCATCCTTCATCACGCCGAGCAGCACCAGGAGACCCTGCCCTATTTCTCCCGTGATCCGGCCGGCAACGCTCACTCGCGCGCGGCTGACGCGCTGCACGACGGCTCTCAAGCGCCCTTCTCCCCTTCCCCGCCCGGTTCCTCCGGCAGGGCACGCTCCACGCCGTAGACATCCTCGATCTTGAGGATCACCTCCATCACCTGCTTCAGCTCGTGCATGTCCGCCACCTCGACGATCAGATCGAAGTTGGCCATCTCGTCAGTGGCAACGGCGGAGGGCGAGGAACTGAATTCCGCACCGCCGAGGTTGATGCGGTTCTCGCTGAGGAAGCGCAGCACCTCGAACAGCAGGCCCACGCGGTTCAGTGAATGCACGCGGATGCGCGCGGGATAGCGCTTGTCCTCGGTCTGGCCGGACCACTCCACCTCGACGAGCGAGCCCTCGCGCAGATCCACCTGCAGGCGCGGGCAGTCCAGGCGGTGGACATACACCAGCCGGTCGGCGCGGTTGTGCACGCCGTAGAGCTTGTCACCGGGCACGGGGGTGCAGCAGGAGCGGATCTCCGCGCGGCTGCGCATCAGCTGCCCGCCCGCCAGCTGCAGGCCCAGCTCGTAGCCCACGCCACTGAGCAGGCTGACCTTGCGCGGCTGGCGCTCCGCATCCGCCTGGCGGCCCTTGACCGGACCCTGCTCCACACGCAGCTTGTGGATCTTCTTCAGTTCGGAAATGATCGTGCTGGTCTCGAGCTCGCCGATGGCGATCTTCGAGTACATCTCGTCGATGCTGCGCACCTTCATGGTCTTCAGGAGCATTGCCAGCTTGTCATTCGCCATCAGGTTCAGCGGATACAGGCCCTGGCCCGTGATCAGCTGGCGCAGCAGCGTGCGGCCCGCGCTGATCCGCTCATCGCGGCTGGCGGCCTTGAAGTACTTGCGGATCTTCAGCATGCTCTTCGGAGAGCGCACCATCATCATGAATTCGGGACGCGGTGCCGCATTCTCCTCGCGGGCCTTGATCACCTCAACCACGTCACCGTTGCGCAGCTCGTAGTTGAGCGGCACATGGTTGCCATTGACCTTGGCGCCGCGGATGCTGTGGCCGAGGTTCGTGTGGATGTAGTAGGCGAAGTCCACGGGCGTCGCCCCGGCCGGCAGGTTGACAACCTCGCCGCGCGGCGAGAGCACCAGCACCTGGTCGCCGTGCAGCGACTCGCGCGTGCGGGCCACGAACTCCTCGGAATTGACATCGTCCTCCGACAGTTCGCGGATGAACTCCAGCCAGCTTTCGTCCTTGACGATGCGCGCCAGCTGCGGCTTCTCCTTGTAGCTCCAGTGCGCCGCAATTCCCTGGCGGGCCTCGTAGTCCATCGACTCCGTGCGGATCTGGCATTCCACCCAGCTGCCCCCGGGGCCGATCACTGTGGTGTGCAGGGTCTGGTAGCCGTTCTCCTTGGGGCTGGCCACGAAGTCGCGGAAGCGCTCGAAGATCGGCTTCCAGCGGCCGTGGACCAGGCCCATCACCCGGTAGCAGTCCAGCTCCTGGCCCTCGATCACGATGCGGATCGCCAGCAGGTCGTAGATCCCGTCGATACCCACGCCCTGGATCTCCATCTTCTGGTGGATGCTCCAGAGGTGCTTGGAACGGCCGTAGATGCTGGCAACCCTGATCTCGTTGCGTTCCAGCAGGCCGCGCGTGGTGCTGATCATCTCCTGCAGCTTCTGTTCATGCTCATGGAAGTAGGTACTGACCTGCTTCTTGAGCGTGGCGTATTCCTCGGGGAAGAGGAACTGGAAGACCAGGTCCTCAAGTTCACTCGTGACTGTTCCGAGTCCCAGCCGCCGCGCGATCGGGATGTAGAACTCCAGGGTCTCTCGGCTGATGCGGATGCGCTTGTGGTCCGGCATCGAGCCCAGCGTCTTCATGTTGTGCAGGCGGTCGGCGATCTTGATCACGATCACGCGGTAGTCGTTGGTCATCGCCACGAACAGCTTCTGCAGGTTGCGCGCCTGGTCGGAAGCCTTGTTGCGGCCGGTGAAGCGCGCGAAGAAGTCGATCTTCTTGATCTTCGTCAGGCTGTCCACCATGTTGGCAACGTCATTTCCGAACAGCTGGCGGATCTGGTTGAGCCGGACGCTGGTGTCCTCCACCACGTCGTGCAGGATCGCGGCGATGATCGAGTCCGCGTCCATTTCGAGATCCATGCAGATCTCGGCGACCTCGAGTGGATGCAGGATGTAGGGGCTGCCGTCCTTGCGCAGCTGGCCGTCATGGGCGCTCAGTGCCAGTTCGTAGGCATTGCGCAACCTGTCCCCGTCGAAGCGCGGCATGCGCGCCCGCAGCCGGTTGCTTATGTCATTGAAGAGGCTGTCCGCCTCGTAGTAATCCGTGCCGCTGCTAACTGATCTGGCTGCCATCTTCGGTGATCAAACCGATTAACCTTAACATAATGGAGCGCTGGTTGTTCCAGTTGTCCGGTTCAAGTTCGATTACGGCCTGCAGGCTCGTGCCCGGCTGCAGCCGCGGCTGCAGATGGCTCATGTTGAAGGCGGCCACGCGCACCTGGCGCTGGCCATCGGTGAGCACGAGGTTCAGATGCGTGCGCTCCCGGCCCATGTAACTGCAGCGGCCGACGTGTACACCGCTCAACCGGCAGCGCGGGGCGGGCAGCACCGTGTCAAACGGGGCCAGCAGCCACAGTTCATCCTCCAGCACGGCGCTCATCTCACTGATCCGCAGCTCCGGCAGCAGGCTCCAGTCCTCATGCGGGGATACTTCTGCCTGCTCATCGGAGGCAGAGGCGCTCTGGATCCTGGCAACGCTGTCCATCCATGCTTCGCGGAAGGCATCCAGCGCATCCCGCTTGAGCTTCACGCCGGCTGCCGCCGCATGTCCGCCGAAAGATTCCAGCTCGGCACTGCAGCCTGCCAGGCTCTCGACCAGGCTCAGTCCGCCATGACTGCGCGCACTGCCCGTCAGCATTTCCGCTTCCTGCGGAGACTGGCTGAGCACGATCGCCGGCCGGCGGAACTGCTCCGCTATGCGTGCCGCCACGATTCCCAGCACGCCGATATGCCAACCCGGATCACTCAGGACCAGGGCCGGAGCATCCTCGAAGCCCAGGGCCTGGCGTGCTGCCTGGCGGTAGTTGTCATCAGTCACTTCCTTGCGTTCGCGGTTGAGCAGGTCCAGCTGCAGGGCCTGGCGGCGGGCCTCCTCTCGGTCCTGGCTGGCCAGCAGGTCGCAGATCAGCTTCGCGCTGCGCATCCGACCCGCGGCATTCATGCGCGGAATCACCTGGAAGGCCAGCTGGCGGGCGGTGAAGATGTCGATGCCGTGCAGCTGGCTGATCTTCAGGAGTTCCTGCGCACCGAGGTTGCCCGTGCCCGGCAGCAGGCGCAGGGCCTGGTGCACCAGATACCAGTTCTCCGGTACCAGCGGCACGATGTCCGCGAGCGTTGCCAGTCCGGCCAGCTCCAGCTCGTCACCGGCCAGTGCCGCCGGATCCTCCTCCAGCTGCATGATCGCCAGCAGCACGAGTCCCGCAGTGCACAGCGGAGGCAGCTGCTCCAGCAGATGCGGGTTGAAGACCGTGCAGTCCGGCAGGCTGTCCTTCGGGGTATGGTGGTCAATCACCAGCACGTCCAGCCCGGCAGCCCGCGCCTCGGCGATCTCCGCCAGGTTGGCGGTGCCGCAGTCCAGCGCGATCAGGGCCCTGTAGCCCTGCTCCACGGACTGCGCGATCACTCCGCTGTCCAGGCCATAGCCATGCCTGAAGCGTGAAGGCAGGAAGATGTTGCCACTTGCACCACGGGCGCGCATCCAGCGAAACAGCAGGAAGGCAGCGGTGCTGCCGTCCACATCGTAGTCGCCGAAGAGCAGCACCGGGATCCGCTCATCGATCATGCGCCGGATGAAGGCAGCGGTCTGCTGCCAGGCCTCACTGGCCGCAATCGCATCCAGGGTCGCGGCGTCGATGAACTCCGCTCGAGCCAGATGGCTGCGACGCAGTTCAAGCTGGGGACTGTCGGCGAACAGCCTGCGCGTGAGCGTGCTCAGCGGGGCCAGAGCGCCGTCAGGCATCCTACTTTCTCCGCTTCTGGGTACGGCGCTTTCCGCTGCGGCGCTCCATCGCATCGTCGATCTGGCGGCTCACCGTGCTGGCGGCCTCCTCCTCATCCGGGACCTCCAGTGCATTGACAACCGGAGCGTCCATGATCTTGTCGCTCTCGATGTCGGCACCGGTGGTCTGGCCCTTGCTCAGCCAGAGCATGATGGGGGCCGCGATGAAGATCGAGCTGTAGGCGCCCGAGATCATACCCACGCACATCGCCAGCAGGAAGGGCCTGATGTTCTCGCCGCCGAGGAAGATCAGGGCGACGATCATCACGATCGTTGTCAGCGAGGTGTTGATCGAACGCATCAGGGTCTGGTTCAGGGAGAGGTCGCAGAGATACTTGAGCGGGTGCTTGTCCCCGAAGTGTCTGGCGTTCTCACGGATGCGGTCGAAGATGATGATCGTGTCGTTGATCGAGTAGCCGATGATCGTCAGCACCACGGCGATGAAGCTGTCGGCGACCTCGAGGCGGGTCATGGCCGCGAAGCCCAGTGTGATCGCCACATCGTGCAGCAGCGCGATGATCGCCGCCACGCTGTACTGCCAGCGCCCGAAGCGCATCAGGATGTACAGCATGATCAGGAATGAACCGAAGATCAGTGCGTAGATCGTGTTGCGGATCAGCTCGGCTCCGATCGTACCGGAGACATGAGCCTGCTCGAGCGTCATCGGGTTGGTGGCTGAGTCATAGCCGCCGTAGGCGTCGCCGATCTTTTCCTTCAGGTCGCGCAGGTTCTCCACGCGGCTGTTGGAAAGCTCGGCATCAGTAGCCCCATCGGCCTTGACGACCAGCTTGATGGCAACCGTGGTCGGATCATTGGCATAGACCTGCACGATCGGTTCGCTGCTGGAGTATTCCTCAACGATGGTCTTGATCGCCTGGCCGTCGATCTCGATCGGCTCAGTGGTCTTCAGCAGCAGG
Source organism: bacterium (assembly GCA_020440605.1). Taxonomy (GTDB): domain Bacteria; phylum 4484-113; class 4484-113; order 4484-113; family JAFGCY01; genus JAHEFU01. The sequence goes on from JAGRNT010000025.1 coordinate 18,210, forward strand.
TGCTCACCACCGGTGTAGTGGATGCTCAGATTGAACCAGGCGCCGGTGCGGCTGTGGTTCACGAACATGCCGATGAAGCCGGCGAGGATCACGAGCACGCTGATGGTGATCCAGAGCGGGGCCCGGTCTATGTAACGGAAAAGCTTCTCGTTTGTCGTCGTATCCTTCATTGATGCACCTACCCGTACAGCTTCTCATTGCGTACCGAGCTGGAAAGCGCTTCGAGCATGGTACGGGTGACGAACACTGCCGAGAACAGGGAGAAGATGATTCCCAGCGCCAGTGTGATTGCAAAGCCCTTCACGGGGCCGCTGCCGAACATGAACAGCACGACCGCACCGATGAAGGTGGTGGAGTTTCCGTCGATGATCGCCACCCAGGCGCGGGCGAAGGAGGCTTCGATCGCGGCACGCAGGGTCTTGCCCCAGCGCAGCTCCTCCTTCAGGCGTTCGAAGATGATCACGTTTCCGTCGATCGCCATGCCTATCGAGAGGATGAAGGCAGCGATGCCAGGCAGAGTCATGGTCGCATCCAGCAGGCTGAAGTAGCCCAGCACCAGCACGACATAGATTGACAGTGCAACGCTGGCCACCACACCCGGCAGGCGGTAGAACACGATCACCAGCGCCAGCACGATCAGGAATCCCAGCAGGCCGGCGCGGTAGCTCTTATCAATGCTCTCCTGGCCAAGCGTCGGGCCGACCACGGAGGAGCTGAGGATCTCTAGCGGAATCGGCAGGGCACCCGCATTGAGCTGGGTAGCCAGCTTCTGGGCGTCCTCCGGAGTGAACTCACCGGTGATCTCACCACGGCCGCCCCAGATCGGGCTGTTGATCGAGGGACTCGTGATCACCGCGCCATCCAGCAGCACGGTCAGGTACTGGCCGACATGGTTGGTGGTGAACTTGCCGAAGACCTCAGCCGCATCAGGGTTGAGCTCGAAGTTGATGGACGGCTTGTTCATCTGGTCAAAGCCCACATAGGCCTTGGACAGGTCAGCACCGTCCATGATTTGCTCGTACTTGGCGAACTCGTCCAGACGTTCCTTGCTGCCATCCTTGTTGAAGCGGGTACCACGGGACATGCTCTGGCTGCCGGTGTTCACGAACTCCAGGTAGGCGGTTTCACCGATCACGGAGATCACGCTGTCGGGATCTTCCTCACCGGGAACCTGCAGCAGCAGGCGGTCGCCGCCCACGCTCGTCAGGTAGATTTCCTTCTGACCCTGGGGATCGACGCGGTTGCGCACGACTTCCTTGACCCGGGTGATGTCCTCTGGCAGCGGCTCACTGCCGTCCTCGGGCACGGCGCGCAGCAGGACCTCGACGCCGCCACGGAGGTCAAGACCCTCAGTGACGATCGGCTCACCCTTCTGCAGCCGGTAGATGGGATTGATCACGCCCACTGCAAGTACTGCAAGGATGATCAACCAGTTGGTGACTTGGCGGCTCATTATTATTAGCTCCTAGGCCGGAAAAACGAACGGTAATTTTAGCACTCCCAAGTAAAGGGAGCAATAATCCGCAGTCAAAACCCGCTTGGCTGCACGGATATGCAGCCGGAACCAATTCTCAGTCCGCTCGCTCAGTGCGAGTGTGCACCACCACCGGCAAGCTGGCTCTCCATCACCGCACCCAGTTCCAGTACCTCGGTTTCCCCGCTCTGGCTGCGGCGGATCGCCGTCAGCAGCGCACCCGCGGTATCCAGACTCGTGATCACCGGGATGTTGTGCTCGACGGCTTCGCGGCGGATCAGCCGGGCCTCGGCCTCCGCCACCTGGTTCTCACTGACGGTGTTGATCACCAGCTTGAAGCGCCCGTCCATGATGTGGTCCACGATATGCGGGCGGCCCTCGCTGAGCTTGCGCACCGCAATCGCCGGAATCCCGTTCTCATTGAGGAAGCGCGCGGTTCCCGCAGTGGAGTGGATCTCCATCCCCAGCTCGCTGAAGCCACGGATCAGTTCAACCGCTTCGTCCTTGTCCACATCCGCGATCGTCGCCAGCAGGCCCATGCCCTTGCATTCCTGGGCGGTCGGGACATTGATGCCGGCGGCGATCAGCGCCTTGTGCAGTGCTTCGGGATAATCAGCGGCAATGCCCATCACCTCACCAGTGGACTTCATCTCGGGTCCGAGCTGCACGTCTAGGTCGCGCAGCTTCTGGAAGCTGAACACCGGGGCCTTGACCGCCACCAGCTTGCCCTCGGGCTGCAGTCCGAGCGGATAGCCGCTGTCGGCCAGCGAATGCCCCATCACGGCCTGCATTGCGAGACGGATCATCGGCACGCCGGTGATCTTCGAGATGAAGGGCACGGTGCGGCTGGCGCGCGGGTTGACCTCAATCACGTACAGCTGGTCCTCACGGTCCACCACATACTGGATGTTGATCAGGCCGCGGGCGTGGATCGCCCTGGCGATGCGCGTGGAGTATTCCACCACCTTGCGGCGGGTCTCCTCGCTGATGTTCTGCGTCGGATAGACCGCCATGCTGTCGCCGCTGTGGATTCCGGCGCGCTCGATATGCTCCATGATCCCGGGGATGATTACGTTGTCACCGTCACTGACGACGTCCACCTCCAGCTCACGCCCGCCGAGGAACTTGTCAATCAGCAGCGGCTGGCCGTCGAAGGCATGCACGTTCTCACGGATGTACTTCCGCAGATCCTCCGTGGTGTAGATGATCTGCATCGCGCGCCCGCCCAGCACGTAACTGGGACGGACCAGCACGGGGAAGCGGATCTCATGCGCGGCTTCCACGGCATCGTCATAGTTCAGCACGGTGCGGCCGTCGGGACGCGGAATCTCCAGCCTGGCGATCAGCGCATCGAAACGCTCACGGTCCTCGGTTTCGTCAATCGCATCCGGGGTGATGCCGAGCACCTTGACTCCGGCCCGCTCCAGCGGGGCCGCAAGGTTGATCGCCGTCTGCCCGCCGAACTGGCAGACCACGCCCAGCGGCTGCTCGCGCTCGATGATGGCGAGCACCGACTCCAGGTTCAGCGGCTCGAAGTACAGACCGTCGGACACGTCGAAGTCCGTCGACACCGTCTCCGGGTTGTTGTTGACGATCACCGCCTCGTATTCCATGCCCTGCAGCGCGATCAGCGCATGCACGGCGCTGTAGTCGAACTCAATCCCCTGCCCGATCCGGATCGGACCGCTGCCCAGCACCAGCACCTTGCCCTTCGAGCGCGAGTCGGCCTCAGGCTCAATCAGCGGATCGCTCTCCTCGGCATAAGCGCTGTAGAAGTACGGCGACTGCGCATGGAACTCCGCCGCACAGGTGTCGACGGCCTTGTAGTTCGGCGTCATGTTCAGCTTCTGACGCAGTCCGGCGAACTGCTCCGCATCCGTGGCCATGATTCCCGCCGCCATGCTATCGGTGATGCCGTAGCGCTTGATGCTCGCCAGCATCTCCTCACTGGGCTGGCCTGCGCTCTCCCGCAGTTCGTTTTCCAGACTGACGAGATGCGTGAACTTCTCCAGGAAGTAATGGCTGATCCCGCTCAGGCGGTGCAGGTACTCCGGGCTGTAGCCGCGGTAGATGGCCTCGAACAACGCGAAGATCCGCCCATCGGTCGGTTCCGAGAGGAAGGTCAGCAGCTCCTGGTCGGTCATCTTCATCCAGCGGTTGGTGCGGAAGCTGGCAAGCTTGACCTCCAGTCCGGCCAGCGCTTTCAGGAAAGCGCCCTCGAAGGTCCGGTCAATGCTCATCACCTCGCCCGTGGCCTTCATCTGCGTACCGAGCTTGCGGTCGGCCTCGCGGAACTTGTCAAAGGGCCATTTGGGAATCTTCATCACCACGTAGTCCAGCGCAGGTTCAAAACTGGACATCGTCTCCCCGGTGACATGGTTCATGATTTCATGCAGGCGCTTGCCCAGCGCGATCTTCGCTGCCACCCGCGCGATGGGGTAACCCGTGGCCTTGGAGGCCAGCGCCGAGCTGCGGCTCACACGCGGGTTGACCTCGATCACGTAGAACTTCAGTTCCTTCGGCGACAGTGCGAACTGCACATTGCAGCCACCCTCGATCTTCAGGCCGCGGATGATCTTCAGGGCTGCACTGCGCAGCACCTGGTGCTCCACGTCGCTGAGCGTCAGGCTCGGCGCCACCACGATGGAATCACCCGTATGGATCCCCATCGGGTCGATGTTCTCCATGTTGCAGATGGTGATGCAGTTGTCATCCTTGTCGCGCATCACCTCATACTCCAGTTCCTTCCAGCCGACGACGCATTCCTCGATCAGGATCTGGTTGTTGAGGCTGTAGAGCAGCCCGCTCGTGCAGAACTCCGCGAATTCCTCGCGGTTGTAGGCGATGCCGCCGCCCGTGCCTCCGAGCGTGAAGCCCGGACGGATGATCAGCGGGAAATCCATGCGAGTGCCGATCTCCATCGCCTCCTCGAAGCTGCCGGCGATGTAGCTGGCCGGGATCGGCATCCCCAGCTCCTGCATCGTCTGCTTGAACAGGTCGCGGTCCTCGGCCTTCTGAATCGATTCAAAGCTGGTGCCCAGCAGGCGCACTCCGTACTTCTGCGGAATACCCGCCTCCCAGAGCTTGGTGGCGATGTTCAGTCCGGTCTGCCCGCCCAGCGTGGGCAGGATCCCGTCCGGGCGCTCATCGGCGATGATCCGCTCGATATGCGCCAGATCCATCGGCTCGATGTAGACCCGGTCGGCGGTTTCCCGGTCAGTCATGATCGTCGCCGGATTGGAATTGACGAGCACCACCTCCACCCCCTCCTCGCGGAGGGAACGGCAGGCCTGGGTGCCTGCATAGTCGAACTCGGCTGCCTGCCCGATCACGATCGGCCCGCTGCCGATCACGAGCACCTTGCGCACGGAATCAGTCATTGATCATCTCCAGGGAGGGGGAAGGAAAGCCGGCGCTTGCTCCATCGGAGGCTGGCCCGCGGGAATCTGGCAGTTGCACACTCACCAAAAGCAGATTATAGCAGCCTGCCCGCCCCCCGGGCGCCAACTACAATCAGCTAATGCAGTACGAAAGCATCCTGATTGAGCGCGATGCCGATGTGGCGACGCTGTTCCTGCATCGCCCGGAACGCCGCAATGCCATCAACCCCGTGATGATTGCGGAGCTGACGGAGTTCCTGCGCAATGAACTGCCGCAGAGCGGGATCCGTGCACTCGTGCTGCGCGGCAGCGGCGGCTTCTTCTGCGCAGGCGCGGATCTCAACTACATGCGCGACAGCTCAGGCTTCAGCGCCGAGCAGAATCACGCTGACGCGCTGGCGCTGTATGACATGTTCGATGCCCTGGACGCTGCGCCCTGCCTGAGCATCGCCTGTGTGGAGGGCGGCGCCTTCGGCGGTGGGGTCGGCATGCTCTGCTGCTGCGACGTGGCCATCGCCGAATATGGCTGCCGCTTTTCGCTCAGTGAACTGCGGCTGGGCCTCTCCCCTGCGACGATCTCGCCCTTCGTGACCGCCCGCCTGGGCCAGAGCCATGCCAGGCTGCTGATGCTCACGGCCATCCCCTTTGATGCTGAACGCGCCCTGGAACTGGGCCTGCTGCACCACCTCTGCAGTGCGGAGGACATGCCCCATATGCTCGACCAGTACGTTTCAGCCGCCCTGCAGTGCTCACCGGCAGCGCTCAGTTCCACAAAGCATCTGCTGCGTGAGAATGAGCAGCACACCAACCCATCCGTGCGTGAGCGCACAGCTGCGCTGATCGCCATGCTGCGTACCAGTGAAGAGGGCCAGGAAGGTCTCAGCGCCTTCCTGGAAAAGCGCCAGCCGGCCTGGATTCCGCCGGAGAACTGATCCCGCTCAGTGATCATGCCCCGCGTGGGAATCCTCGTCACTGTGACCGGCTCCGGACCTGGGCTGATCCAGTAGATAAGCCCAGTGCGTGCGGATGTTGCCACGCAGCATCTCAACCTGGGCCTCCAGCTCCTCAGCGGTGTACTCCATCCTTGGATCGGCCAGCAGTTCCGCCCGCTGGGCAGCCCAGAGCCGCTCAAGTTCAGCCAGGGTCTGCTCGGCGGAAAGCGCTCCCTCCATCAGGTCCAGCATCCGGTCATAGAGCAGCTGCTGGCCCTCGACGCTGCTGAGCACGGTCCGCAGCAGGATGTTGTCATCGATGCTGCCGATCATGTCCATTTCATCCATCGTGCTGAATGCAGCGCCCTGCAGAACGGGATTCACCGAGCGATTGATGCCGAGGCTGAGTGCCATATCCGTCGGCAGCAGGCTCCAGCCTCCGCCATTTCCCGGATCCAGCAGTGCGTAATGGCTGCGGTAGTTCTCCTGTGCACTGCACAGCGAATACAGCAGGAAGCAGTCCACGAGACGGCCGTTGTCAAAATCCTCCGACATCAGCCCGAAGCGCTCAAAGTCCTCATGATCCACGTACAGGCTGCCCGCCTGGCGCAGCTTGTCACTGAGGGCCTGCATGCCGCCCTCCGGCTGGCGGACGCGCTGGTAGAGGCCATCATAGAAGCTGATGTCCTCACGCGGATTGAGTCCGGCATTGCCTGTCATCACATACAGCTCGCTGTCCCCCGGATAACTGCGGCTGTCGAGCCAGGTCCCGTCCGGCACTTCCGCATCGATGTAGACTCCCTGGTAGACCCCGTTGATCCGCAGATGCACCGGACGCACCCGCATGTGCTCCACGCTGCAGCCCTCCGCCAGCCAGGCGGCCAGCGGTTCACGAAGCATCAGCGGGTCCAGTCCGCAGCGGCGCAGTTCGGCGGCGCGGCGCGGCGCACTGAAGCCCGGATCCGGCAGACCGTCCGGGAAGTCCAGGCGCAATGGCCGCCAGGGAGTGTCCGGCACATCCAGTGGCAGGCCGCTCACCGAGGCCCGCACCGTTCCGGCATCCGCTGTTGTCAGTGAACCGAATGACTCCATCGCAGGCAGGTCAAGACTGCTCAGCTGGTCGCGCAGGGCCTGCTGGACCTGCAGCTCATAGACCGGCAGGCCGCATTCCCTGATGTTGAGGACTGCCAGTACGGGCTCCTGCAGTTCGCAGATGAACTGCACGTCATAATCGCCGGGTGTTGACAGGCTGAAGGAGCAGTCACTCAGCCCCTCACTGAAGGCCAGCGGGACCTTCATCGTCAGCTCTCCGCTCGTCACCAGCATCTGCGCCGTGCCGCCGTAGCTGCTGGCGATGCGTCCATCCACGTCCAGCGCCCGCATCGGGATGCGGATATTGACATCGCGGATGTCCTGCTGAGGCAGGTCAATCTCGATCCGTTGCGCGGGCTGGCTGGAGAGTACGAGTGCGGCGGAGATGTCACCAATGGCTATACCGTTGCCAGGCGCGCATTCGAAGCGGAGAATGAAGGAGCCCTCATTTGTGGCACCGATGCCCTGGTCAACCAGAATCACTTCCTGGGGATGATCCAGAGCCTTCAGATCGAAGTCCTTCCAGACTTCAGATCCGGTGCTGGCGATCCGCAGGCGGCAGGCACTGCCAGGCTGGCGTCCCGGTCGCAGGTCCAGCGTGAGCTTCTCCAGCTGGTCACCATTGCGCAGCCGGCCGATCTCATAACTGATCGAACTGGCCTCCTCGCCACCGAGCAGCATGTCTCCGCTCTGGCTGTAGTTGCTGCTCCCACTGTTGTCAAACGGGGAAGCCAGCCGGATATCGAGCAGTTCATCACGCAGCACTTCCACTGCCTTTCCACTCTCCGGAGGTACATCCGCAGTACTGTGCACAGGCTGCTGTCCGGCCTGCTGGTTTCCATTCTTCGCAGCGGGACAGGCAGCCATCAGGCAGCACAGCAACACGGCGGCGGAACTGATCAGGACACGCATTCGGGAATTATAAGCGGCGCGCAGACGCTCCGACCGCAGCCAACCACGACTTGCGGCAGGGGGAATGGAGATATGGGCGCGGAGGGGCTCGAACCCCCGACCTACTGGGTGTAAACCAGTTGCTCTTCCAACTGAGCTACACGCCCCTGTGATTGCTGATGTGGAATCAGCCGCCGGCCAGTACGCTTTCGCGCGAGGGCACGATGCTGTGATGGTCCGGCTCGTTGACATAATCCAGCCAGGCGCTGCGCAGGTCGGTGAAGACCGGACCCGGCTTGCCATTGCCGATCACCCGGCCCTCGATGTCAACCACGGGGATCAGGTCAGCACCCGTGCCCGTCATCCAGACCTCATCGGCGGTGTAGATGTCGAACACCGTGTACATGCCCTCATGCAGCTCATAGCCCTTGCGCCTGGCGATCTCCATGATGCTGGCACGGGTGATGCCGGCCAGTGCGCCGGTATGCAGCGCAGGAGTATGGATCACGCCGTTCTTGGCGAAGAACAGGTTCTCCGCGGTTCCCTCGACGACATAGCCCTCGAGATTGAGCATGATCCCCTCATCGGCTCCGGCGCGGTTGGCTTCCATCACGCCGAGGATGTTGTTCAGGTAGTTGAGTGACTTGACGCTGCCCGGCAGGCTCTGCACGCTGTTGCGGCGCGTGGCGCAGACGATGCACTTCAGGCCTTTCTGGTACAGCTCCTCGGGGTGCAGCTGGATCGAGGCGGCGATACAGTAGACGGTCGGATGCTCGCGGCACTTGCGCGGATTGATCCCCAGATCCCCCTTGCCGCGGGTGGCCACCAGGCGGATGTAGCAGACACCCTCATGCAGGCCATTCATGGCCACACTGTTGAGCACGATCTCACACATCTCCTCACGGCTCTGCGTGAGGTTGATCCCCAGGAACTTGGCTGAATCGTAGAAACGGTCGATGTGTTCCCTGAGCTTGAAGACCTTTCCATCCCAGGCCTTGATGCCCTCGAACAGCCCGTCACCGTAAAGCAGGCCGTGGTCGAACACGCTGACCGTGGCTGCGTTCTCGGGGACGAATTCGCCGTTGATCCAAACAAATCTATCCGCCATTCCTCTTCTTCCTCCAGGTGGGTGTTGGGGGTGGATCCGTGCCGGGTAATTATATCATTCTGGAAGGCCTGAAGCGCTCAGCCGGCCACTGTGCGTCCGGCCCGCCCGGCCACTATCCCGCGCAGCTTCTCGTAGTGCTCATCAGGCACGACCTTGCCGAAACTGCGGATATCAGCAAGCTCGAAGCCATGCTTGTCCCCGATCGCCTGGATCTCCTTGACCTTCTGCGGATCAATCTCGCGGCCGATCGTGTAGTGGTCAAACCTGCGTTCCAGCGCCAGCAGCAGGGTTTCCGCCATGCAGGCGTAGATCGTGTTCGGCGGCAGGCCGATGTCGTACTTCAGCTCGGCCCCTTCCGGCAGGCGGATCTCTCCGCTCTCGATCACGAGGATGTCATTGCGACGCGCCGCCTCCTCCTCGCGGATGTCAGGAGGACGGGCCACGTCACAGACGATGCAGCCCGGGCGCAGCTCCGTGACATCCACCACCGGGTCCACGGCGCTCGTGGTCGTGATGATCAGGTCCGAAAGCCCGAGGAAATCCGCGGCATTGCGGCTGATCTCCAGCCGGCCCTTCATGCGCGGGGTCTCCTTCTCGATCATCGCCGACAGTGCCAGCAGGCGCTCCGGGCGCGGGCTGACGAGGTACAGATGGTCCACTTTCTCGGCCAGCAGCCTGGCACAGACACTGCCGATGCTGCCCGTGGCCCCGATCACGCAGGCGCTGCTCTTCGCCATGTCGATGTTGCAGCGCGCTGCCGCGACCTCCATGGTGCGGATCGTACTGGCAACGGTATAGCTGTTGCCGGTGGTGATCCCGATCGGGGAGGTATCACTGACGGTCTTGCCGGCGTCTCCAACCACGCTCGTATAGGCACCGAGCCCCATGATCCGGCAGCCCTTCTGGCTGGCGGCCTCGGCCACTGCCGTGAGCTTCTTGTAGAGGAACTCCGCGGGAAAGCGCATGATCGCACGGCTCGTCATCGGGATCGCGTAGAGCACGCCCTCGGCCCTGGCCCCGGTCTTGCTGACAACGTTTTTGATCATCGCGCAGGGGAAGCCGCTGAGCTGGGCCATCGTGTCCTCGATCAGCCGCTCGGGCATGAAGTGCGACATCGCCTTCACGCTGCGCAGACGGCGCACCTGGGCGAAGACCAGCGGATGGATCACGAAGGCGAATCTGGCAACGTCCTCGCCGCTGTCCTCGGCGATCTCCACCACTTCCTCGCGCGGCACGAAGTTCTCCGGAAGGATCGGCAGCTGCAGCGCGGTCAGATCCTCCTTCTCCTCCTGCGGACGCAGGTGGAAGATCTCCGGCTTCAGTTCCATGCGGTGGATCAGGTTCAGGAAGAAGTCCTCGATCTCGCGGTTCTCGCTGTCGCGCCCGCACAGCCTGAAGGCGGCCTCCAGCACGGGCACCGGCGTGTAGACACCGCTGATCTTCGGTGCCAGCGAAACCACATGCTCAACGTCCAGTTCGCGGAAGAGCTGCAGGTCCCGCTCATCGCGCAGGTTGGTGAACACTGTCTTGCCGGCGAGGGTGTCCGGCTTGTATCTCTTGAAATATGACAACCCGCCGATGATGATGTCGGCACGCTTGAAGTACATCTGGAAGCGCGGCATCATCCGCTTGCTGCGGCGTGCCGCAGGCCAGAACCAGCTGGCCGGAGCCTGCATCACGGCCTTCACGAGCTGCGGCGCACTGTTCTCGAGCTGTGAGAAGCTCGTGATCGGGATTCCCAGCCTGAAGCCGTAGAGCAGGTCGCCGAACACCAGCTTCTTCGTGTACTTGCTCAGCACCTCGGCACTGCCGTAGCGGTTCAGGCCGCTGAAGAACAGGATCGACTTGCGCTTGAAGCTGAAGGGCAGCTGCTCCGCGGCCTGCTGCACGATGTAGCGCTCCAGCGTTGCCAGCAAAGCGGAGCCGTCACTGAAGCGTCCGCCGTAGTCATCCAGCCTGAGCTGGCTGCGCAGATGCTCGTTCTCGTAGGTCCGCCCGGCGATCCGGAAACTGCTGCTGATGCCCTGCATGGCAACGGAGTCATACTCCTGCAGTAGCTGCGGGATCAGGCTGCCGATCAGCTCAGGATTCTGGCGCACCGGCACCCGGTCCCAGCTTACCGTGGCCTCGGGCAGCTCAATGCTGAAGCTCCCGCGCTCGCTGTCAGGAGACAGATCCATCAGGGCTATGCGGAAATGCTGCTTCACGATACCCTGCTCGACCATTCGTTGAATACGGCGCAGGCCGCGGCATTGCCGGCCTCACAGTGCCTGCGGTCCTCGGACTCGGTCAGCACGCGCACGACGTTCTCGGTGCCGCTCGGCCGCAGGTAGAAGCGCACGTTGGCAAAACTGCTGCGCACCTGCTCCAGCTCACGGTTGACGCGCCGGTCACCGACCCAGGCCTGCTTGTCCTTGACCTGCAGGTTGGTCAGCAGCTGCGGATACTCGGTGAATTCATCAACGAGACGGCTCAGCGGCTCGGCGGATCCCGCCAGCAGCGCCGCAAGCTGCAGTCCCACGAGGATCCCGTCCCCGCTCGGGGCCTTGTCACGCATGATGATGTGCCCGCTCTGCTCACCGCCGAGGCTGATGCGGTTGTCAATCATCGCATTCATCACGTTGATGTCGCCCACGTCCGTGCGCAGCATGCGCACGCCGCGACGGGCCAGCACCTGTTCCACGCCCATGTTGGTCATGTGCGTCATCACCACCCCGCCCTCGCGGCGGTAGCGCGGCAGGCGCGTCGCGAACAGCGCGATTATCCGGTCTCCGCTCGCGGGACGGCCCAGTTCGTCGACGGCCAGTACGCGGTCTCCGTCGCCATCGAAGGCCAGCCCGACATCCGCACCTGCGGACTTCACCGCACGGCGCAGCTTGCCGAGGTCGGTGGCACCGCACTTCACGTTGACCTTGGCACCGTCAGGTTCATTGCAGATCACGCTGACGCTGTGTCCGGCCTCAGTGAAGGCCCGCTCCGCCAGCAGCGAGGTGGCACCGTTGGCACAGTCCAGCACCACGCTCAGCGGGCTGCCGTTGCCACGGCGGCGCACGGACTGGCGCAGCTGCTTCAGGTAGAACCCGCTCAGGTCCTCCTCGCGCACATGCCCGAAGTGCAGCGCGTCGTCCACGCTCAGGCGTCCGGGCTGGTCAATCCAGGCCTCGATCGCCGCCTCCGTGCCGCTGCTGAGCTTCAGGCCGTCTGCGCCGAAGATCTTGATGCCGTTGTCCTCAACTGGATTGTGCGAGGCGGTGATCATCACCCCGGCCAGCGCGCCGCGCTGCAGCAGCACCTGCGGAACCACCGGTGTCGGCACCATGCCGATGTCCAGGCAGTCCACGCCGCCGAGACACAGTCCGCTCTGCAGGGCCATGCGCAGCATGTCCGCCGAAAGCCGGGTGTCATGGCCGACCACCACGAAGGGCCGGCGACTGCGGGTATGGCGCTTTGCACTGCCTGACAGTTCCACGGCCAGGCCATAGCCCGTGCGCACGGCAAGCTCCGGGGCCAGCAGCCTGCCGGCCCTGCCTCGGATCCCATCCGTGCCGAAGTACCTGCTCATTGTTCTGCGTCCTTGCGATTGATCGAAACAGTGACCACCATGCGGTCGAGGGTGACGTGCTGCAGCGTGATGGGCAGGTCCACCTGCGGGATCCGCTTGACCTGGCCGGGCTCCATGGACTGCACGTCAATCCAGGCCCTGATCTGGGCGGCCAGTTCCTCCTCGCTGAGCGAAGCCAGTTCCTCGCTCTTCACCACCAGCCTCTCCGGACTGATATTGTAATCCATTCCCGGCTGGCGGTTGATCAGCTCAATCGGCACCAGGCGCTCATCCTCCGTGACCGGGCGGACCTCCACGCTGACATCACAGCTCAGCGGCAGGCTGCTGTTTTCAGGCAGGGCGAAGGGATACTGGATCTTGAGCTGGGTGAAGATCTTCGTCTCCGTCAGCCCCGTCACATCCACCCGGTCCGTGCGCACGTAATACACCCCTTCCGGCACGATGTCGGCCGCCACCGGGACATAGAGCGGCACGGGCTTGCTGATCCCGAGACGGAATCCGTCGGCGACCTCACCCGTGATGTGCGGTGAGACTTCAAGTACGCGCAGGGATCCCGTGGGAATCACGTCCAGCTCGTACTGCACGGCTTCCGGGCTCATGATCAGGGAATCCGCCAGCACCTGTGATTCCTCTGAATCACGGAACTTGACGATCAGGTTCTGGCTCTGGCGGTCCGTGGCATCCTGGATCCGCGGGTCGATCAGCGCACGGGTGATACGGCTCACGATGCTGCGCGGCCCGGTGATCGTCACACTCGCCGGGATCACGTCCTCACGGCTGATCACGAAGTCCTCGGCCACGCTGCCGCGGCGTTCCACCTCGATCGGCAGGGTCTTCTCGGCCCGCTCCTCGATCATCACCGTCACGCTCTTCGGGTTGTGGTCCATCACGGTCAGGTCGTCCATCGTCGGCAGCTGCACCCGGTACAGCGTGCGCGTGCCCGGTTCGGCCTCGCTCAGGTCCAGGCTGGCATGCTGCTTCATCTTCTGGGCATTGGTGATGGCACGGTAGGGCCCGCGCACATCGAGCTTGATGTTGTCGGGAATCCGCGACTCGTCAATGTTGACGATCAGCTCCGGGCCCAGTCCGGTCAGGCGCAGCGGAATGTCAATGTCATAGCGGACGGGGTTGTTGCTGAAGTAGGCCACATACACCGAGAGCGTGACCGCCAGCATCAGCGAGACGAACTTCAGACCGCAGTTGTGGAAGATTCTCCTGATCAGCATGCGGCCCCCTAGTTCAGCGCCGCCCGGCTGAGATTGGACACGAAGTTCTCATTGCTGTCGAGCAGCGCATTGAGCTGCTCGGTGAACTGCTCCTCGCTGAAGCGCCTGGCCAGGCGTCCGGCATAGGAGATGCTGACCTCGCCGCGCTCCTCGCTGACGACGATCACGATCGCATCACAGCGTTCCGTCAGTCCGACCGCGGCACGGTGGCGGGTCCCGAGCTCACTGGCGAGGAAGGTCACCTCAGTCATCGGCAGGAAATTGCCGGCGGAATGCACGCGGCCCTCGGAAATGATCATCGCGCCGTCATGCAGTGGATTGTGCTTGTCAAACAGGCTGGCGATCAGGCGTTCGCTGGGCACGGCGTCAATCTCCGTGCCGGGCACGATGAACTCGTCAAGCCGGTCGTCGGCGGTCAGCACGATCAGTGCGCCGGTGCGCTTCTGGGCGAACTGGTAGACGGTGGTGGTGATGATCTCCACCACGTCGTTGTCAGCGCGGCTGTGGCTGTCGGAGGCGAATATGCTGAACAGCCGGCTGCGCCGCCCGGCGCTCTCCAGCACCTTGCGGATCTCCGGCACGAACAGGATGAAGATCGCCAGCGGACCGACGGTGAAGGCCGCGTCCATGATGAACACGAGGGTGATCAGCTTCAGGTACTGGCACAGGAAGTAGAAGCCGCTCATCACGAGGATGCCCTGCACGACAAGCATCACCTTGGTGCCACGGGCGTAGATCAGGATGTAGTAGAACAGGATCGCCACCGCCAGCACGTCCACGATCTGGCCGACATTTCCGAGGATCCATGAGAAGGTGGCTTCCAAACGACTCCCCTGTGCTCCTAGAAACGCCGCGCGAAGGCGTAATGGTTCTTGAAGTATTCGTCGCTCAGGCTGTTGATCGCAACCTTGCCGTTGCTCTGCCCGGCGTGGATGAAGCGTCCACCCGAGATGTAGATGCCGACATGGCTCAGGTAGCGCGGTGTCACGTCGTCACGGAAGAACACCAGGTCGCCGGTCTGCAGATCGGAGGCGTTGACGTAGCGGCCCTCGAGCGCCTGCAGGCTGGCCCGGTGCACGACCTCGATACCCTGGTTTGCCAGGCAGACCCGTGTCAGACCGCTGCAGTCGATGCCCTTCTCGGTCGTCCCACCCAGCACATACTTCACGCCGAGGAAACGCCGGGCGTCGCGCACCATCTGTGCGCCATCCACCTGGGGCTGGTACTCCCGGTTGTAGGAGTACTCCTTCGGGTAGGACTTGCCGTTGTGGGCTGTGCCCATTTCACCGCTGTATTCGCTCTTCAAGTCGATACCGTCCGTGTGCCTGTATTTCTCAGGGATCACCTGCCAGCTGGAGAGGTCCTCGCTCACGCTGGGGGCGGCCATCTGGCCCTCGATGGTCACATGCTCAGGCACGCCGAACACCAGCTCCTCTGCGGCGAAGAACGGGATGTAGAGGAAGGCATGGCTTTCCTCGTCATTCACGAGGTAGAAGTCACGGTAGCGCATCAGCACCGTGAAGACATCACCCTCGAGTGCGGTGCGCACCACATCGGAGTCCTCGTCAGCTTCCTTCAGCAGACCGGCCTCGCTCAGGCGGATGCGGACCTGCAGCTCGTCAGAAAATGAATAACCGGTCAGTGCCAGCCAGAAGGCCAGCAGCAGACCGGTTTTGATTGCTGTTTTCACAAGTGCTATTTTAGCGCTTGCTGAACTGGAATTTCTTGCGTGCCCGCTTCTGGCCGTATTTCTTCCTTTCCTTTTCACGCGGATCGCGGGACAGCAGGCCCTTCTTCTTGAGGTTGTCGCGGTAGCTCGGGTTGAGGTCCGTCAGGTAACGCGCGATACCCAGGGCAATCGCATCGCTCTGGCCGGTGATCCCGCCGCCGTAGACATTGGCGATCACGTCGTACTTGTCGGCCAGTTCCACCACCTTGAGGGGCTCCTGGACCTTGAGCTGTGCGTTGATCGTCTTGAAGTACTCAGGCAGGTTCTTGCCGTTCACGCGGTAGCCGCCGTTGCCGGGGCGCAGGAACACGCGGGCCACGGCGCGCTTGCGGCGGCCTACCTTGATCGTCTGGAAATCGTTGTCAGCCATTTCTTATGTTCTCCTAGAGGGCCGCGAACTGCTCGGCACTGAGCACGGTGGGATTCTGCGCCTTGTGCGGGTGGTCTGAACCACTGTAGACCTTCAGCTTGGTGATCAGCCTGGCGCCGATCTTGTTATGGGGCAGCATGCCCTTCACCGCGCTGCGGATCAGTTCCTCGGGCTGCTTCTCCAACCGCTCTCCGAGGGTCCGGTGGCGGATGCCGCCGGGATAGCCACTGTGGTTGTAGTAGTGCTTGTTGGCCAGCTTGGTGCCGGTGACCTTGATCTTGTCGGCATTCAGCACGACCACGAAGCCGCCGCAATCCTGTCCGGGAGTGTACTCCGGACGGTTCTTGCCGATCAGCAGCGCGGCGATGCGTGTGCACGCACGACCAAAGACCTCACCTTCAAGGTCCACCACATACCACGGCCTCTCGACCGTTTCCTTCGTAAAATACGGCGTCTTGCTCATATCAGTTCCTGCCATCCCGGAGCTGACCTTCATAGTCAACCCACGTGAGTGTCAGCCCCCTTGCGGGAGCCGGATTGAGACTGAGTTCCCCACCGGCACCAAGTGCCTCGGTGATGTCATCCTCTGACAGCCTGCCGCTGCAGACAGCCAGCATCGCGCCGACCAGCCTGCAGATCATGTGCCTGAGGAAGCGGTTGCCGCGGATCACGATCGTGATCTCCGCGCCATGCTCCTCCACAACGGGCGGCTCCAGCTGGCAGATGCAGGCATCGCCGGCCTCAGGCTGCTTGCAGAAGGCCCGGAAGCAGTGTTCTCCCTCGAACAATGCTGCAGCCCGGCGGAGCCTTCCGGCATCCAGGGGCTGCGGATATTCCAGCACATAGCGGTGGCGGTCCACCGGAGCCAGCGCGGCACGCCAGATCCGGTAGGTGTAGGTCCTGAGCAGGGCATCGAAACGCGGGTGGAAACCCGGTTCCGCCAGCCACTGCGCACTGACCCGCAGGTCCTCCGGCAGCCGGTCGTTCAGCATCACCGCCAGGTTGTCAACCGGCATCGCCGGTTGCGCATCGAAGGCACAGACGTTGCCATCGCTGTGGACTCCGCTGTCGGTGCGGCCCGCCCAGAGCAGATGCACATCCTGCTTCAGCAGGGAACTCAACTCAGTTGTCAATGTACCCGACACCGTCCTCTGCCCGCTCTGCAGCTGGCTTCCGTGGAATCCGGTGCCGTCGTAGCGGACCCGCATTGCGATCCGCTGCGTGCCGGTCATGTACCGGCCTAGCTACCGTAGTCGGTCAGCGACAGCCTGACGATCAGGGCCCCGTCGCCGCGGCGGTACTTCAGCTTCGCGATCTGCGTGTAACCACCGGTGTTCTTGTCGACCAGTGCCGGCGTGACGTTGCGCAGCAGGGCGCGCAGGCTCTGCTTCGTGGGCAGCTTGCGCGCACACTGGCGGATGCTGCCCAGGTCACCGCGGCGAGCCTTGGTGATCAGCTTCTCGGCCTCACTCTGGACGGCCTTGGCGCGGGGCAGCGTCGTGTTGATGTAGCCATGCTCGAAGAGCTTGGACACCTGGTTGCGCACCAGGGCCACGCGCTCATCGGTGGGCCGGCCCAGCTTGCTCTGACTTCTCTTGTGACGCATCCCTACTCCGCCTCCTTGAGGTAAAGCTCCATCTCGGCCAGCTTGTCAACGATCTCCACGAGGCTCTTCTCGCCGAAGTTCTTGAAGGACATCAGCTGGTCCGGGCTGTATTCAATCAGTTCGCCAACGGAACGGACGTTCGCGTTGCGCAGGCAGTTGGAGGCACGCCCGGAGAGACCCAGCTCATCAACATGCATGTTGAGCTTGGCCTGCAGTTCGGCGTCGATCGGCTCCTCCTGCGGGATGAAGCTCATCATTGAGCTCTGCTTGTCTGTGATCCAGTTCAGGTAGCGCTTCAGCTCGGCCGCACCTTCACCCAGCACCGCGTCCGCTGACTTCGTGCCGTTGGTCTCGATGGTGAGCATCAGCTTCTCGTAGTCGGTGGCACTGCCAACGCGGGTGTTCTCCACGGCATAGGCCACGCGCTCCACCGGGCTGTAGTTGCAGTCCAGGGTGATCACGCCGATCGAGTGCTCCTTGCGCTTCAGCTCGGCGGCCATCTTGTAGCCGACGCCGCGCGTCACGGTGGCCTCGATCTCCATCCGGCTGTTGGTGCCGGTCAGGGTGCAGATCAGCTGGTCGGGGTTGATGATCTCAACCTCCGGATTGCCGAGGAAGTCGGCGGCGGTCACGAGACGCTCGCCGTTCACGCTCAGACGGATGGTCTGGGTGTTCTCCTTGCCCAGCAGGTTGACCTTCACGCGGCGGATGTTGAGCAGCAGGGTGATGCTGTCCTCAAGCACGCCGTCGAGGGCCATGTACTCGTGCGGCATCCCGTCGATCTTGACGTAGGTGATGCAGCAGCCGACGATGCTGGACAGGATCGTGCGGCGCAGGGCATTGCCAAGGGTCGCACCGAAGCCGCGGGGCAGCGGCTCGAAGGTGAACACGCACTTGGGCGAGCCCTCCTCCTGCTCCTTGCTCATAGTCAGCAGACTGAATGCGTCCGCGCGCTCGATAAAGCCGTTTGCCAGATCCATATGGGTACCTTGCTCCAGTTATACGCGGCGGCGTCCCTTCGGACGCACACCATTGTGGGCTACGGGGGTCACATCCCTGATCAGCTTGATGCGCAGACCGAGATTGGACAGTGTGCGGATCGCCGCTTCCTTGCCGGAGCCGGGACCCTTGGAATAGACCTCGACCTCGCGCAGGCCCCAGTCCATCGCCTTGCGGACCGCGGTCTCACAGGCGGTCTGGGCAGCGTAGGCTGTGCCCTTCTTGGCACCCTTGAAGCCCTTCGCACCGGCGCTGGACCAGGAGACTACGTTGCCTTCGGGGTCCGCGACCGCAATCTGCGTGTTGTTGAAGGAAGCCTTGATATGCACCACGCCCGAGGGCACATGGCGCTTCTCGCGCTTCCTGCTTCCACCTTTCTTCGGTCCTGCCACTGCTCTGCTCCAGATTCCTTGATTGCTAAGTGCTGATGATCAGCGGGATTGCTTACTTCTTGCCCGGACGCTTCTTGCCGGCCACGGCCTGCTTGCGGGGGCCCTTACGCCCGCGGGCGTTGGTATGGGTGCGCTGGCCGCGCACGGGGAGTCCGCGACGATGGCGGATACCGCGATAGCAGTTGATTTCCACCAGACGCTTGATGTTGAGGGTGACTTCCTTGCGCAGGTCACCTTCAAGCAGCAGGCCGAGCGATTCAATCGCGTCGCGGATCGCACCTTCCTGGTCGGTGGTCAGGTCACGCACACGCGTGTCCGGATCGATTCCGGCCTTCTCGAGGATCATGCGCGAAGTGTGCAGACCGACGCCGAAGACGTAGGTCAGGCCGATCTCGGCGCGCTTGTTCGCCGGAAGTTCTACACCCTGGATACGTGCCATTGCTTATCCCTGCCTCTGCTTGAGCCGCGGATTCTTTTTGTTGATGACATACAGACGGCCCTTGCGGCGCACGATCTGGCAGTCCTTCGTTCTCTTCTTGATTGATGCTGAAACCTTCATAATTTCTGCTCCACCTTCGGTTCGTCCGGCTTCGACCATTAAAGGCCACAAAGCGGCCCCTGAGGGGCGAAGGAATATTGTATCACCGTGTCGCGACTGATTTCAAGGGAAAATCACCAAGTTTGGAAATTTCCCCGATCAGCTGAACGCTGCGGCGGCCTCCTCATTGCCCGGCTGGGTCAGGATGTACACCTTGTCATCCCAGACGGCGACCGTGTGCTCGAAATGAGCGGACAGGCTGCCATCCATTGTGAGGTAGGTCCAGTTGTCACCCGCCAGCAGGATCCGCTCACTGCCCAGCGAGGCCATCGGTTCGATGGCGATCACGAGTCCGTTCTCCACCAGCGGCCGGCGGTTGCCGGTGTCGAAATGGTAGAAGGTCGGCTCCTCATGCAGGTCAAAGCCCACGCCATGCCCGGTCAGTTCGCGGATGATCCCGAGCTCATGCTGGCGCAGCTCCTGCTCCACCGCGCGGCTGGCGAGGCGCATCGGCTTGCCGGCCTCCAGGCCCCAGATCCCGCAGTAGAGGCTCTTCTCCGTTCCATCCAGCAGACGCTGCATGTCCGCGGGGGCTTCACCGTTGCCAACTCGATACGTATAGGCCGTATCGGAAATGTAGCCGTCAAGCGTCAC
Organism: bacterium; assembly: GCA_020440605.1. GTDB lineage: Bacteria > 4484-113 > 4484-113 > 4484-113 > JAFGCY01 > JAHEFU01. Next base: position 38,163 of record JAGRNT010000025.1, read on the forward strand.
ACCGACGTCAATCGTCACGATGTCGCCTTCCCGCAGCACCTGGTCCGCGGGAATGCCATGCACGATCTCGGAGTTGATGCTGAAGCAGATGTTGGCCGGGAAGCCCTTGAAACCAAGGAAGGACGGAGTACCACCGCGCTCCCGGATGTAATCGCCGGCGAAGCGGTTGATCTCCGCAGCCGTGGCACCCGGCTTGATCAGCGCACGCACATCCCTCAGGAAGGACCCCGAGACCTGGCCGCTGCGCCAGATCCCGGCGATGTCCGCACGGGACTTAAGCCTTACCATTGCGGGCCATCCCCAGTTCGGTGCGGATGCGCTCGCTGACATCGGGGATGTCGGCGTCGGCATCGATGGTCCGCAGCTTGCCCTGCTCCTCGTAGAAGCGCAGGATCGGTGCGGTTTCCTCCTGGTAGATCCGCAGGCGGCGCCCGAAGACCTCCTCGCTGTCGTCCTCGCGCTGGAAGAGCTCGCAGTCATTGCCGGTCTTGCTGCAGGGCTGCCTGGGCGGATTGCTCACCAGGTTGTAGATCCGCTTGCAGTTGCGGCAGACCCGGCGGTTGACGATCCGCTCCAGCAGGTCGTCCTCGTCAATATGCAGATAGAGCGCATGGTCCAGTTCCTGGCCGAGCTCCACGAGGCTCTCGGTCAGCAGGCTGGCCTGCTCCGTATTGCGCGGGAAGCCGTCGAACATCGTGCGCTCGGACTGCTGCTCACGCAGGAATTTCTTTGTGATCTCACCGATGATGCGGATCGGCACGAGCCGGCCCTGGTTGATGTAGCTGCCGATCTCCTCACCCAGTTCAGAACCGCTCTCCACTTCCGCGCGCAGCAGTGATCCGGCATCGAAGTGCCTGAATCCGTGCTCGCGGGCGAGGATCCCCGCCTGGGTTCCCTTGCCGCTGCCGGGAGGGCCGAGGAAAACGATGATCATCTGCGTACCCACCCTGTCCGGATTACTTGTTGAATCCGCTGTAATGCCTCATCACCATGTGGGCCTGCATCTGCTGGACGGTGTCCAGGGCCACGCCTACCACGATCAGCAGACTGGTGCCGCCGATGTAGAAGCTGGTGATCTGCACGTTCGTGACCTTGCTCACGATGGCATTGATGAGGATCGGCAGGATCGAGATGATGGACAGGTACAGGGCGCCGAAGAATGTGACGCGGTGCAGCACCTTGTCCAGGAACTCGAAGGTCGGGCGGCCCGGACGGATGCCCGGAATGAAGCCGTTGTTCTTCTTGAGGTTGTCTGCGATGTCCTGCGTGTTGAAGGTCACCGCCACATAGACGAAGGTGAATACGAAGACCAGCACGAACTGCAGAAGTCCGCCCCAGATTCCCTGCTGGAATGCGGTGTAGCGGCCGGCCAGCATCTCATACTGGCTGCCCCAGTTCTTCATCATGTTCAGGACCGTGGGCGGCACCATCAGCACCGAGATCGCGAAGATCAGCGGAATCACGCCTGCCTGCGCCATCTTCAGGGGCAGGAAGGTGTTCTGTCCGCCGTAGACGCGGCGTCCGATCTGGCGGCGGGCATACTGCACAGGCACCTTGCGCACACTGAGCTGGATCCACACAATGGCGGTGATCACGGCCACGGTGAACAGCAGGAACAGCAGCAGCGCTCCGAGACGGGCATTGTCAAGTGCCGCCTGCTGCAGCTCCTGGACGATCATGCCAGGCACGGAAATCAGGATGCCGATCGTGATCAGGATCGAGAGGCCGTTACCGACACCCTTGTCACTGATCTCGTCACCCAGCCACATCAGGAAGCAGGTACCGGCCACCACGGCCATCAGCGCCGTGAAGCCGTTGAAGGACAGCACGTGCAGCATGTCTCCCATGATCATGCCGACGAAACCCACGCCCTGCACGAAAGCCAGGAAGATCGCGAGGTACCGTGTGATCTTGGAGATCCGCTTGCGGCCCTCCTCGCCTTCCTGCTGCAGCTCCTTCAGGCGACCGTCCACGGCCACCAGCAGCTGCATCATGATCGACGCGTTGATGTAGGGCATCACGCCAAGCGCAAAGATGCTGAAGTTGCTCAGGGCACCACCGCTGAAGATGTCAATGAAGCCCAGCAGTCCGCCGGCGCCGGCGCCGGTCGTGAAGAAGGCCTGCACTGCGGCGGGATCCATGCCCGGGGCCGGGATGTGGATACCCACGCAGTAGATGAACAGAGCGGTGAGGACAAACTTCAGCCTCGCCTGCAGCTCGGGAACTCCCCAGCTCTGCAGGATTGCCTGCGGGTTGGCGGATGCGCTCATTAAATTACCTCACAGCTGCCGCCGGCCTGCTCAACCATTTCCTTGGCTTTGTGGCTGAAAGCGTGCAGCTTGAAATTGATCTTCTTGCTGAGCTGACCGTCTCCGAGCAGCTTGACGCGCAGACCACGGCGCTTCTTGGGCAGCAGTTTCTGCTCCGCCAGGAAGGCCAGATCCACCACGGTGCCATCCGGCAGCTCGTTGAACTGCTCGGTGTTGACCGGGTGGTAGGTGATCTTGCTGTGATGCTTGAAGCCCGTGAACTTCGGGAACTTGCGGATCAGCGGGTTCTGCTCACCCTCGAAACGGGGGTGGATCGAGCCGCCGCTGCGGGACTTCTGGCCGGTCTGGCCACGGCCGGACTTGCAGCCTGCGCCGCTGCCCTTGCCGCGTCCCTTGCGCTTGCCGCTGCCGGTATTGCTCGGGTGTGAGATCAGATCGATCGTAGGCATCTATTGCTCCTTACTCGTCCGCGCCCTTGTCATCGGACGCCATGCTGCCCTCGGGGGCGTCCACCTGGCTGGCGGCGGCGCGCTCCTCGGCCTCGAATTCCTCGATGGCCTGCTTGGCAAGGTCCTTCTTCTCGTCACTGGCGAACTTGCCGCTCTTGTTCATCTTTTCACCGCTGCGCAGCTTCTTGATGAAATCGGGCGACTGAATGGCCTTGAGGGCCTCGAAGGTGGCACGGGCGCAGTTGATGGAGTTGCTGCTGCCGATGAACTTCGCGGTCACGTCCTCGAGGCCGGCCAGGGCCAGGATCGGACGCGCGGCACCACCGGCGATGATCCCGTGACCTGATGCGGCGGGCTTGAGGATGATCGTGCTCGCGCAGTAGTGCTGCTTCACCTCGTAGGGGATCGTGGACTTCTCCTTGACGACGGTCACCATGTTGCGCTTGGCGTCGTCAACACCCTTGCGGATGGCATCCACGACCTCACTCGCCTTGCCGTAGCCCAGGCCCACGCGCTCCTTCTTGTCACCGAGGGCGACGAGCGCGGTGAAGTGGAACTTGCGTCCACCCTTGACGACCTTGGCCACACGGTTGATGTGGATCACCTCCTCGGTGAACTCACTCTCGACCTCCTGGTTGCGGTCATCCCTGTCGCGGCCGCGGCCACCGCGGCGATCCCTCTGGCCTCTTTCCTGTGACATGCTTAAAACTCCAGTCCAGCTTCCCGCGCGCCTTCCGCGAGGGACTTGATGCAGCCGTGGTACTTGAAACCACCGCGATCAAACACAACCCTGTCGATGCCTGCACCCTTGCTGGCCTCGGCCACGGCCTTGCCGACCATCCCGGCCAGCTCCAGCGGCTTCTTGCCGGCGCCACTACCCTTGACGGACTCCATCAGGGTGTTGGCGGCTGCCAGCGTCTTGCCGGTGCTGTCGTCAATCACCTGGGCATAGATGTGGCGGTTGCTGCGGAACACGCTCAGGCGCGGACGCTGCGCGGTACCGGCCACACGCTTGCGCAGGCGGCGGTGGCGCAGCACTGACATCTTTCTGCGACTTCTAATAGCCATTGCTTAAGCTCCGGATTTGCCGGCTTTGCGCCGGACGTACTGACCCTGGTAGCGGATACCCTTGCCCTTGTAGGGCTCTACGGGCTTCTTGCGGAAGATCTGGGCGGAGATGAAGCCGACCAGATGCTTGTCAATTCCGCTGACGACGCAGCGCATACCGGTGATCTCGATGTTGATCCCGTCCGGGATGTCAATCTCGACCGGATGCGAGAAGCCCACGGTGAGCACCAGCTTCTTGCCGCGCATCTCCCACTTGTAACCGGTGCCCTCCAGCTCCAGCGTCTTGCTGAAGCCGTTGGTGACACCGACCACCAGGTTGTTGACAAGCGCACGGGACAGGCCGTGGTTGGCACGGTCCTGCGGCTTGTTGCTGGGGCGGGTGAAGGTGATCACGCCGTCCTCGAACTTGTGCGCGATCGTCGTCGGAATCGAGCAGCTCAGCGTGCCGAGCTTGCCCTTCACCTCGAAGGTGCTGCCGTCGATCTTCACGTCCACCCCATCGGGGATGATAATCGGTTTGTTGCCTACTCGGGACATCTGTCTCTCCTACCAGACCTTCACCAGCAGCTCACCACCGACGTTGTTGCGGCGCGCTTCCTTGTCGGAAAGCACACCGCGGCTGGTCGAGAGGATGCTGATGCCGAATCCGCCACGCACCCGGGGCAGTTCCATGCGGCGCACGTACACGCGGCGGCCGGGACGGCTGATGCGCTCGAGCTGGGTGATCGGGCTTACACGGCGCAGCTCGTCTGCATAACGCAGCGTGATCTTGATCTCCTTGAAGGAGTTGCCGTTCTTGTTCTTCGTCTCGACCACGTCCCAGCCCTCGACGAAACCTTCGTCGGCCAGGATCTTGGAGATGGAGGCCTTCAGGCCGCTGAAGGGAGCGCTGACGCTCTCCTTGCGGGTACGGACACCATTCCGGATGATCGTGATGAAATCAGCGACGGGATCGCTCTGACTCATATCTAGGTTCTCCTACCAGGAAGCTTTTCGCACGCCGGGGATCTGGCCCTTGAGGGCAAGCTCCCGGAACATGTTGCGGCACATCTTGAAGTCGCGCATGAAACCACGCGGACGGCCGGTCAGGGCACAACGATTCTTCTCCCTGGTGCTGTACTTGGCCTTTCTGTTCGATGCAACTATCTTGCTTGTCTTTGCCATGCTTATCTCACTAGGCTACCTTGGCCACGGTATCGAAGTCATTGAACGGCATGCCGAGCTGCGAAAGCAGGTAGGCGGCCTCGACGTTGTCATTGGCGCTGGTGACGATGCTGATCTGCATGCCCTTGATGAACTCGATCTCGTCGAAGTTGATCTCGGGGAACACCATCTGGTCCTTCAGGCCGAGGTTGTAGTTGCCACGGCCGTCGAAGTTGCGCACGCTCACGCCCTGGAAGTCACGCACACGCGGCAGCACCACGGAGATCAGACGGTCCAGGAAGTGCCACATCAGGTGTCCGCGCAGGGTCACCATGCAGCCGATCTTCATGCCATCACGGATCTTGAAGTTCGAGATGGACTTGCGGGCCGTCGTCACGAGCGCCTGCTGACCGCTGATGGTGGTCAGGGTCTTGGTCGCCGCCTGCAGGGCCTTGGGGTTGTCACGCCCCTCACCCACGCCGATGTTGAGTACGATCTTCTGAACCCGGGGCACCAGGTTCACGTTGGAGTAGCCGCGTTCCTTCATCAGGTTGCCGCGCACCTCCATCTCGTACCTCATCTGCATTCTGCTCTTTGCCAGTGCCATGTTCCTACTCCGAATCGATCAGCTGATCGCTGACCTTTGCATAGCGCAGCCAGCGGTCACTGACCCGGCGGCGCCCCACGCGTGTGGGCTTGCCCGTCGTCTTGTCGATCACCATCACATTGCTCAGGTGGATCGGCATGGCGACGTTGATGATGCCGCCGGGCTGGCCGCCGGGCTGGCTCTTCACGTGCTTCTTGTATTCGTTGAGGCCTTCGACGATGCACTTCATCGTCTTGGAGTCGACGCTCACGACCTTGCCGCGGCGGCCCTTCTCCTTGCCGGTGATCACGACGACCTCATCACCGCGCTTGACCTTGGTCTTGACGGCGTGTTCGTTGACATTCTTGGTGCGAATGAAACGCGGCATTACAGCACCTCCGGGGCGAGGGACACGATCTTCATGAATCCCTTCTCGCGCAGCTCACGGGCCACGGGTCCGAACACGCGGGTCCCGCGCGGGTTGAGGGACTCAGGGTCGATGATCACCACGGCGTTGTCATCGAAGCGCACCACGCTGCCGTCACGGCGCTGCGTGGGGAACTTCTGGCGCACGACAACCGCCTTGACCACAGTACCCTTCTTCGCATTGGAGCGCGGGGCGGCCTGCTTCACCGTGCAGACGATGATGTCACCGATCTGCGCGGTCTTCTTGCGGCCGCGGCCGAGCACACGGATGGTCAGGACTTCCTTGGCCCCCGTGTTGTCGGCAACACCCAGTCTGGTTTCCTGCTGGATCATTGGTTATTCCTCTAGTGACCCGGAGCGACCCGGATGATTTCCTTGAGAGTCCAGGACTTGCGCTTGGAGATCGGGCGGCACTCCTCGATGCGGACGAAATCGCCGACCTGGGCCTTGCCTTCCTCATCATGCGCCATGAACTTCTTGCGCACACGGACGTACTTCTTGTAGAGCGGGTGCTGGGTGGTACGGACCACCTCCACGACGATGGACTTCTCCATGCTGTCGCTCACCACGGTTCCGGTCTTCTGCTTGCGCGGCATTACTTGGCGCCTCCATTGAGTTCCTTCTCGCGGATCAGGTTGTTGACGGCGGCGAGACGGCGGCGGGTCTGCGGGATAATCCGGTAGTTCTCAAGCTTGCCGCTGAGCCGGTCCATCCGGTGCGTGAAACCGAGGCTCTTGAGCTCGCGAGCCATGTCGCGCAGCTCCGAGACACTCTTGTCACGCAGTTTCTCCTCTTTGAACCACTTGTTGGTGCTCATGGCTACTTCAGCTCCAGCTTCTCGACGATCTTGCACTTGACGGGCAGCTTGTGCATCGCGCGGGTCAGGGCCTCGCGGCACAGCGCCTCGTTGTCAGCGACGTGGACCTCGAACATGATCGTGCCGGGACGGACCACGGCGACGTAACCCTCGACGTTACCCTTACCCTTACCCTGGCGGGTTTCGGCGGGCTTCTTCGTATACGGTTTGTCCGGGAACAGGCGGATCCACATCTTGCCGAACTTCTTGATACGGCGGGTGATGCTGATACGGCAGGACTCGATGTGGTTGGCCTTGATCCAGCCGGGCTCGAGCGCCATCAGTCCATAGCTGCCGTACAGCACGTCGCAGCCCCGGTAGGCCTTGCCCCGGGTGCGGCCGCGGTGCGGCTTGCGGTAGCGGGTTCTGCTGGGTGTCAACATCAGCTGGCCTCCTCGACGCGCTTCCTCTGCGGGACCACCTCACCGGTGTAGATCCAGACCTTCACGCCGATCGCGCCGGCGATGGTGCGGGCCACACCGCTGTGGTAGCTGATCTTGGCGCGCAGGGTGTGCAGGGGCACCTTGCCGCGCTTGATGTATTCGGTCCGGCTCATTTCCGCGCCGTTGAGGCGACCCGCGACCATGAGCTTGACGCCCTTGGCACCGGACTGCATGCAGCGCTTCATGGTCTGGCGCAGCACGCGGCGGAAGTTGATGCGCTTCTCGATCTGCGTGATGATGTTGCCGGCCACCACGCGCGCACTCAGATCCGGCTTCGACTCCTCGTAGAAGTCGAGGTGGATGTCCTCAGTGGTCTTCAGTTCCTTGCGCAGGCGGTTGATCAGCTCCTCGCGGCGCGCGCCGCCCTTGCCGACCGCGATGCCGAGACGGACCACGAAGCAGTTGATGATCACCTTGCCGATGTAGCGGTTGATCACCACGCGGCTGAGCTGCGCAGTGAACAGCTCCTTCTCGAGGAACTTGCGGATCTTGATGTCCTCGATCAGGTAGTCAGCGTACTTGCTGCGGTCCGCATACCAGGTGCTGTCCCAGCTCTCGGTGACGCCGAGGCGGAAACCCTTGGGATGTGTCTTCTGACCCACTCTCTACTCCTTACTTCGCGCCCTGGCGCACATCGAGCTCGATGGTCACATGGCAGGACCGCTTGAAGATCCGGAAGGCTCGGCCGCGGGCACGCGGCTTGATGCGCTTCATGGTCGGACCCTGGTCAACCATCACATTGCTGACGAACAGCGTGGCGGGATCCAGGTCGTTGTTGTTCTGGGCGTTGGCAACCGCGCTCTTCAGCAGCTTGTGCAGGGTCTGGCAGGTCGGGCTGCTCTGCAGCGCGAGGATCGCCAGGGAGCGGTCGACGGGCTCACCCTTGATGGTGCTGGCGAAGCGCCGCACCTTGAGCGGCGGGACGCCGAAGTTCTTCAGACGCGCGTAGGTCTTCATCGCTTGCCCTTCCTTTCGTCCTTCACGTGGCTGCGGAAGTTGCGCGTGGGAGCGAACTCACCGAAGCGGTGTCCCACGAGGTCCTCGGTGACGAACACCGGATACCACTTCTTGCCGTTGTACACCTCGAAGTTGTGCCCGATGAATTCGGGAGCGATCATGGAGGCGCGCTTGAACACGCGGATCACCTTGCGCTCGCCGGACTCATTGAGTCTGTCGATCTTCTCGTACAGCGAGTAGTGTACGTACGGTCCTTTCTTGCTGGAGCGGCTCATTGCTTCATCTACTCCTTACTTGACCCTGCGGTCCTTCACCAGGTGGCGCTTGGACTTGCTCTTGCTGCGGGTACGGTAACCCTTGGCGAGGACGCCCGTGGCGCTTGTCGGCGGACGACCGCTGTTGGTGCGGCCCTCACCACCACCGTGCGGGTGGTCCACCGGGTTCATCACGGTGCCACGCACGTGCGGACGGCGGCCACGGTGGCGGTTACGCCCCGCGTTGCCGAGCTTGACATTCGAGTTGTCAGAGTTGCTGACCGTACCGATCGTGGCACGGCACTTGCGGTTGACGCGGCGCATCTCGCCGGATGGCAGGCGGATGATCGCATCGCTGCCCTCCTTGGCCATCACCTGGGCACTGGTGCCCGCGGCGCGGACCAGCTTGCCGCGCTGGCCGGGACGGATCTCGATGTTGTGGATCACCGTTCCGTCCGGGATGTTCTCCAGCGGCAGGGTGTTGCCGACGCGGATCCCG
>JAGRNT010000026.1 GCA_020440605.1 bacterium
GAGCAGGCACTGCAGCCTGAGCAGCATGAAAGCCTCGTCAACCCGGCCAGCTATGAGCTCCCGGAGAAGCTCGCCGCCGAGCGCGTGCCGGTCAGCCCGGCGGAAGCCCGCACCCTGCAGATCCACGCCCCGCTGCGCCGTCAGTTGCCAAGGAAGCGCAAGGGCTTCACCTTCGAGGGGCGCATCGGTGGGCACAAGCTCTACCTGCGCACCGGTGAATACAGCGACGGCACGCTCGGTGAGGTATTCATCGACATGCACAAGGAGGGCGCCGCCTTCCGCAGCCTGATGAACTGTTTCGCGATCGCCGTCAGCAAGGGCCTGCAGTACGGCGTGCCGCTGGAGGAGTTCGTTGACACCTTCGTGTTCACGCGCTTCGAGCCCAGCGGAACCTGTGACCACCCGAACATCAAGATGGCGCAGAGCGTGATCGACTACGTGTTCCGTGTGCTCGGGATGGAATACCTCGGCCGCACGGACTTCGTGCAGGTCAAGCCCGCTGCGGATGAACTGATCCTCAACCAGCATGAGCGCCAGGTGCGGCTCGAGGCCCAGCCGCTGATCAGTGCCAGCGAGGCCGCGCGCGCTGACCGGGAGGCAGGTAATGCCGCATTGCCTCCGGTTATGAGCGGCCCGAGCGTGCATCCGCCCCAGCCGGTACACAGTGGCAACGGTCATGGCAATGGCAACGGGAATGGAAAGGGCAATGGTAATGGCAACGGTCATGCCCAGCAGCCCGTGATGCTCAATGCCATGGAGGAACAGCTCAGCTCGATGATGGGCGATGCACCATTCTGCGAATCCTGCGGGCATGTGACGGTGCGCAACGGCTCATGCTACAAGTGCCTCAACTGCGGCACGAGCCAGGGCTGCAGCTGATGGCAAATCACCAACTTGGTGATCCAGTATTGTCGGACGAAGTCCAGGGACAGTCTTGAGAGTAATTTTAGAACCTAAGATCGACATAAAGAATTTTGTTAAATTTATGAATGGCAATTCTAAGTGTCAAGAAAAAATTCTGCAACAAGTAAAATTTCCTGATGACAATTTTGCAGTAGATTACTATCAATCAGCTTTGAGTGTCATCAACAGATTTCATCAGGAAAAGATTGAGCTCAGGCACGTTGATACCTACATTGCCAAATTCCTTGACAATGCCGAGTCCTATGATCAAAACACTCCTTCGGGGCGATTCAACTACAACCGTTGGAAGAACAATGCAGACGCACTTTCAAACGTACTTTCACATCCTCGCCTAGTGAGGGGATACCAGTTTTCCAGATACCGACCTCACAGGGATTTAATCTTTAGAGAAGGTGTCTCTATTTCTGCAAAACCAGATTTCCTGCTTTCTAAGCAGGATAAGCTGATGGTTGTTAAATATCATCTGGCTAGTGAAGGTCTTAACACTCGTGGAGCACGTCTCATTTGCCAATGCATGATGTGGTCCTCTTCATCAAGTTTTACTAACATTGATATTTCGAGGTGTGCTGTTATCGACCCAGTGTCTGGTAAGACGCACAGATTCAATGCGGAATCTACTTTACTAGTTGACGAAATTGATGCTACTTGTCGACAAATTTCCGCATGGTGGCCACACATTGAGGAAAAAGACAGTCGTCAGCGAGCGCAATAAGTTATTCCTGCTACAAGTGCCTCAACTGCGGCACGAGCCAGGGCTGCAGCTGATTCCTGAGTTGATCGGTTCCGGGTGTCCGCGCATATAATCAGGACATGGCTTCCGCCGCCATTCTGTGGACCGTGCTGGGCATCGTGCTGCTCGGCCTGCTGGCACTGCCGCTGAAGGAGTTCATCATGTACCTGATCTCCGTGAACAGCCGCAGGCATTACAGCTGTCCGCAATGCGGCGAACGGATCATGATGGAACACGGCACCGCCAGCATCTGCAGCGCCTGCGGGGCTGCACTGGTGGAAGACCCCCGCCGGGGACCGGGAGGATGAGGCAATGACACTCGACAGGGATGCACTGTGCAGCGGCACACGGCCGGAGATCACCGACTACCGCGTGCTGATGACGGGCTCGGACGGCTTCGACGGCTATGAGATCCTGGAGTACAAGGGCATGGTCTGGGGCATCAGCGTGCGCGCCAAGGACATGGGCCAGGACTGCGCGATGGGCTGCAAGCAGATGGTCGGCGGTGAGCTGTCCAGCTACAGCCAGCTCGGCGACGAATCCCGCCAGCGCGCGATTGAACGCATGCTGCAGATGGCGCAGCGCATGAATGCCAACGGGATCATCAATGTCACCTACCAGCTCACGGATGCCAACCAGGGTGCCTCGCAGGTCGTCGTCAACGGCACCGCCGTCTACATCCGCCCGATCCTGAACTATGTGCCCTCCGGCGCGATGGGCAACATCCTCGCTGAGATCCACGACCAGATCGAGAAGCGCAACAGCCGGTGAACATCCGGCTCAGGCTGGGCCTGGCCCGCATCCACTGGAAGCACAGCCTGGCCTTCCGCTTCGCACACCGCCCACTCTGCCCGCGCTACCGGGCCGACCTGCTGCGCGTCCGCGGAATCTGGCTCTGCCGCAGCTGCTGCCTGCTGTGGCTGGGGATCGTGTCTGGCAACCTGATCTGGCTGCTGCCTTTGCCACAGCCTTCGGTTTCGTATGCCGGCGGATACATGGCTGTCCTTGCCACGGTGGCGATCCTGTCGTTTCCGGCAATCTACCGGCCCCTGCCCCGTCTGCTCCGAGACCTGCTGCGCTTCAGCGCCGGACTGTTGATCGCCGCCACGCCCTTTGTCGCCATCCGGCTCAGCCTGGCAACGGGGATCATTGGCGCTGTGCTGATCCTGCTGTTCCGGCAGTACTACCTGCGCAGTGCATTGCGGCGCCGGCAACGGGTCTGCACTGACTGTCCGGCCGGTGTGGAGCAGCCGGTCTGCGATGGCTTCAGCCAGCAGGTGGAGGGTCTGCGACGCTATGAGGAGGAGGCCACGGAGTTCCTCTATACGCGGGGCTATGTCCCGCCCGGTCTGTAGAGCCCGGCAGGCAGTAGAATCCGCGCATGCCTGATGCATCCCCTGCCCCCGTGCTGTTCATCCTTTACGTTGCCGACCAGCAGCGCAGCCGCGACTTCTACCTACATGTGCTCGGGATCGAACCGGAACTGGATGTGCCGGGGATGACGGAGTTCCGGCTGGGCAGCGGGGCGATGCTCGGTCTGATGCCGGAGGCGGGCATTGCGCGGATCATCGGCAGCGAGCCGGATCCGGCGAGTGGCAACGGCATCCCGCGCGCCGAGCTGTATCTCACTGTGGCCGACCCGGCAGCGGCCCTCCAGCGCGCCATCGAAGCCGGCGGCGTATTGCTCAGTGAGCTGCAGCCCCGCAACTGGGGCGACAACGCAGGCTATGTGCGCGACCCCGATGGGCATGTGCTGGCCTTTGCCAGCCGCGGGTAGCCAGTGACTCAGTGACATATTGATTCATTGACTCCCCAACCCTGGAAAGCGCCGCTGCAGTGAGCTGGCCGTCAAGCAATGAAGTTTGAGTGTTGAGCAATGAGCATGAAGCACCGGGCCATAAGTATGGCTCATTGCTTATTACTTGCCTGCGGGCTGAATGCCCGCGCTCCTGCAAGCTGTAAGCCCGCGCTCTCACTGTTCAACTCCCACTGCCCCCTGCAAGCAGATCCCTATTTTCACTACACATTTGTATTTTCCACGTTATACTATACACATGTATGGAAAGAGCGAAAGAATCATCATGCTGGCGGACATGGACTGCTTCTTCGTCGAGGTGGAGCGCCTGCACCGCCCGGAGCTGCGCGGCCAGGCCGTGATCATCGGCGGGCAGCCGCACCGGCGCGGCGTGGTCTCCGCCTGCAGCTATGAGGCCCGGCGCTTCGGGGTGCACAGCGCCATGCCGATGGGCGAGGCCTACCGCCGGCTGGGGCTGGACCCCTCCCAGCCGCTGGCCGAGGGGCAGACCATCGAACGCCGCGGCGTGACGGTCAACTTCCTGCACAGCGGGCTGCATGGCAACTACGGGCTGTACAGCCGCCGCGTGCAGGATGTGGTCAGCGCGCTCGTGCCGGTGTTCCGCCCGAAGAGTGTGGACGAGTTCGAGATGGACATCACCGGCTGCGAGACGATCTTCCGGCGCGACTACGGCGGGATCGTTGAGTTCGCCGAGGAGCTGCGCCGCCGCGTGAGAAGCGAGGTCGGGCTGCCGATGTCGATCGGGATCGGCCCCGGGCGGCTCGTCGCCAAGATGGCCAGCCGCCACGCCAAGCCCGACGGGGTGTTCCGTGTGCGACCGGTGGAGGCCGTGTCCTTCCTCGCTCCGCATGACGTGCAGGACGTGCCGGGGATCGGACCGGCCACGGCCGGCACGCTGCGCGACATGGGCATCAACCGCGTCGGCCAGCTGCTGGAGCAGGACCAGGCGCTGCTGCGCCAGACCTTCGGGATCGGGATGTGGAGCCTCGTCAATACGCTGAAGCACGGCGAGGACCGCGCGGTGCCGCCGCCCAACACCGGCGGGGGGATGAGCGAGCACGGCTCGATGGGGCTCCTGATGCGCGAGGACGGGCATGAGTCCCCGGCGATCGGTTTCGGGCCGGCGCGCGGCAAGCCGAAGAGCATCGGGCATTCCGTGACGCTTGAGCGCGACACGCTGGACACGGCGCTGATCCGCCGCACCCTGTGGCGCCTGACGGAGGATGCCTGCCGCCGGCTGCGGGAGAAGGACCTGGCGGCCGGGCATGTGACGGTCACGATCCGCTACAGCGACTTCCAGACGATCAGCCACGGCGTGATGCTGAATGAACCGACGGACCTCGACCGTGTGGTCTACGAAACGGCTCTCAGGCTGTTCGACGAGGCACGCACACGCCGCCTGCGCATCCGCCTGCTGGGGGTGCGGCTGGAGAAGCTGAAGGCGGGCCTGAGCCAGCTCAGCCTGTTCGAGCCGAAGAGCGTGACCCGCGAGCGCCAGCTGACGCATACGCTGGATGCCCTGCGCGAGAAGCATGGCCGCGACGTGGTGCTGCTCGGCCCGGGGGTGAACCAGATCGGCAGCGAGCGGATCAGCACGGACAGCCAGGCCGGCGTGTCAGTCAGCATGAGCCCGCAAAGGAGCGCGGTGTGACGTGTAGGGGTCCTGCCTGCGGCGGGATCCCCGCCCGGGACGGATGTACCCGGCACGGCAACGGGGGCTTCGCCCCACCCAGTGTTGTAGTTGACAATAAAATTATGAATTTCTATCTGTTAAATGCCCCGGCAAAGATCCAATTACAACTTGATCTCTATCTCTGTCATAAAAGAAATAGATACGACAGGAATACCTGTCCTCATAGGAAGTACCTACTTTTAAGTGCCAAGACATTAAACGATCAACGTTACTGCCAATTGGATATTCAATCATATACTCTTTACCCTGCTCTCCTGCCCGACTCTCAGAAATGGTGAGTGTTAGATCCATCCCAGTAACTCTTTTCGCCTCAATAGCTAAAGATTCGTTAGAATCATCAGCACCATTCATCCTTATATCCCGATAATCATTTGCAAGCCACTCTAAAGCCCGACAAACGGCAGACAAATCTTGATATTTGCCTTTCCTAACAAGTCTCTTTGCGCGAGTATGAAGTACTAATTGTCCAATAAAATTTTCTTCTACCCATTCCGGAATCTTCTCATATTCATCTGGATATTCTAATGGAGCAGAATCTGCAGAAGAAGCCTGATAATACCTAACAGAATCTAATTTATATCTTAATCTCCTATTTTCTTCAAGAATTGAATTATTAGAATCCATTTGCTGCTGCAATAAATTCAATGCATCCTCTTCAGCTGATTTAGCTTGTAGATACTGTTCTTTATAATTGTTAATCTGCGACTTAAATTCTTCAAATTTATTGTCATTTAACTCATTAGCTTCAATTTTTCTACTTAGTTCACTAGAATTAATATCAAAATAGAATTTACTCGTCCAATTGACTTGTTTTTTCCCGGAATACTCAAGTAATTTTAACTTCAAAAATTCTTCAAAAGCTTCTTCATGATACAAATCCTCAAATGACCAGAACTCAATTCTATCCCTAGTAACAACAGGATGCCAAAACGGATCATCCTCCCCCAAGTTCAGTCCTGGATAATAAGTTCTTACTGCCCCATTGTACACTGACCACTCTTTGCCAATTTGATCTGACAATTCTCGCGCTGCAAGATAATTGATGCAACACACTGTAGCAAATCCAATAAATTCTCTTGATAATTTTTCCGCATCCAATACATACTTGAAACCTGTACCAAACTGATTCGTATTATCCTCAGATAATACTACTATTGGCAAAGAACGATCAGGACTCTCCAATAGATCAACAAACTGATTGACCTTATCACTATTATCAATCATATTGAGACTATTGACGGTAACGTACTGATCTGTGAATCCAGGATTTACTCCCAATGACTTTACAATTCTCGGTCGGGTATATTTAATATTATCAATATCTTTCAAACGAGTGAAGCATGATAATCTAACTCCAAATTCAATAACTGCATGACTCGAATCTAAATATATATCTGTAATCCAAAATCGTTCAGCAATATTATCCTTGTCCGGATGCTCGTATCTTAGTGCCCACAATGAACCACTTTCACTGCAAGCTGCCTCCACTTTTTCTCCGATTTTAATACTACTAAAAGACTCTCCTCTCCATGCGGCTTCTTCCATTCTCCCTGGGAAATTTCTTGAAACCCATTTCAATATTTCAACTTGAGCATAATATAGCGTTTGTTCCTTTGTATAATTGGAATCTTGTCGTAATCGCGTTTTTAATTGGAACAGTGTACGTTGCACTTTTTTATCCGATTCAATTTTGTATCTATAACTTGACATTCTTCCTCCCAAAAAATCATATTCTTTCTGATTCAAATATCGTCGCTCGGAATCAAGTACCTTGTCTGACCTTCTGCTTTTTTTGTCTTATACTTACATACGCCTTATTATCTCCAGCACTTCCCAGGCGTAGCTTTCCATGAACTTGTCACCCGCGCCCGGCAGCTCATCCAGTTCTTCTGTCGTCCTGGGTTTGGTCTTGCTGATTGCTGTCAACAGCTGGTTGTTGCAGATCACATAGGCTGGTTTATCCATTGCTTTTGCTCGCGCAAATCTCCAGTCCTTTAGTGCATCATACAGCTTCTGTTCCTCTTGGGTAAGCTCCTCCTCCTGCTTCGCCTTTGCTTCTGCCGGCTGGGAGACTGGAGCTTTTTGCTTGGGACTCAGTGACTGCATCATCAGTGAGCTAACCTGCTCCTCAAGTTTGGCAACCCGTTTGCGCAGCTCCTCTATCTGGTTGTTCTGGTATTCATCCAGATTGTCGTATTTAGACATGGAATCCCTTACCTGAATACTTCTCTACTTGTGCATTATATCGCACCTACACCGGGCGGGGACGGTGCCCCTCCCCTACACATTATGCTCCCCCGGTTACAATCCCTGCATGTCCCTGCAAAACGGCATCTGTATCGCGGCGCTCTGCTGCCTGCTCGGCTGCGGCGGCGGCTCAGCCCCCGATCCCGGCAGCAATGGAAATGGCAATGGTAACGGTAACGGCAACGGCAATCCACCACCCGCCGGAACACAGGTCAGCAACAGCCGCCTGCGCAACGTGACGGACTGGGTCTACTGGATCCAGGATCCGGATCTCACGGCGCTTGCCGCCGGCGACAGCCAGCTCGTGGTGATTGATTACTCACAGGACGGCACGCAGGATACGGCCTTCAGTCCCGCGCAGATCAGTGCGCTCCAGGCCGGCGGCCGGCTCGTGGTCTGCTACCTGAGCATCGGCGAAGCCGAGGACTACCGCTTCTACTGGGGCCTGCAGGACGGCAGCCCCGGCGCGGACTGGGACAGCAACCCGCCCGCCTGGCTCGGGCCGACCAACCCGGACTGGGCCGGCAACTACAAGGTACGCTACTGGGATCCGCAGTGGCAGCAGCTGATCATTGCCAATCCCGGCGGGCATCCCGTGCTGGATGATGACCCGAGCTACCTCGACCGGATCATCGATGCCGGCTTCGACGGGGTGTTCCTCGACATCGTGGACGGCTTCGAGTACTGGGGCCCGGCGGAGGACGGTGGGACCGGACAGCGCGCTGAGGCGGCCGCCGACATGGCGGACTTCCTGGCGGCGCTCGCCGCACATGCCCGCAGCCGGGACGCGGACTTCATCATCTGCCAGCAGAACGGCGAAGCCCTGATCAGCGCTGAGCTGGCCCGGCCGCTGGACAGTGCGCGGCGCCAGGCGGTGCTCTCCGCCGTGGACTGGCTCAGCGTGGAGGATGTACTCTACCAGGGCGAGCTGGATGCCAACAACCCGCTGGATCCTGACAACTACCGCATCGGCCTGATCGATGCCTACCGCAGCGCGGGTGAGTTCGTGAGCATCATTGACTACTTCGATGCCACTGAACCAGGCTACAGTGCGGCAGCCGAGGCGGACTTCATGAGCCGCAGCCTGGCACAGGGCTGGCTGCCCTACGCCGGAGTGCGCGCGCTGGACAGGCTGGGCAGCGGCGGCTGACGCCCTCCCCTACCGCGCTTCCTGCGGTGCATAGCTCGCCGGCTTGCTGCCCTTGCGGCGGCCGCCCTCGGCGTCGTCGGCAACGAGGCGGTCCAGCTCATCGAGGCGCAGCAGCTTCAGCTCCTGGATTGACAATGTGCAGGTGCCGAACTGCTCCTCCACCTTGCCGGTGATCAGGAAGGGGCCAGTGTAGCGGGTGAGCGGGGCGAAGCGCGCATACTTGTCAGCGCGCAGGGTGCATTCGAAGGTACCGGTCAGGTCCTCCATGCTCATGAACTTCATCGAGTTGCCGGGACCGATGAAGCCGCCCATGGTGTGTGAGTCCGTCCCGCGGTTGCGGGACGGCGAGTGAGGAGTGTGGAGTGAGGAGTGTGGAGCAGACGAGGAATCAGTAGCGGCGGCATCCTGCCGCCGGCCATCAGTGGTCAGTGCTGGGTTGCCAGGATGCGCAGCTCCGGCTTCGCCTGCGCTACGCGCTCCATGTTCTGCGGCTTGCGCCGCAGCTCCATCGCCCGGCTCGCGCCGGGCCTCCGTTCCCTGTTGTCCGGATTGCTCCGGACCTCCCCGGCCCACGGCCCAGTCATCGGTCTGTCCACCGCGGCGCACGAGTCCGAGGTCGGCCGCAGTGTCATTCAGCTCGTAGTCCTCGTCGCCACCGATGCCGCTCACGCTCAGCTCATCTTCGTCCGCCGTGTATTGCTCGGGGTCATCATGGTTGGCAGCCTGCAGCTCGATCATGTCCTGCACCTGGCGGCGGCGTGAGAGGTCGACGCGCTTGGTGGCAATGCACCAGCCGAGCATGCGCACCCAGCGTCCACTGTAGCGCGGCATCTCCCGGGCGTCGACAAGCCCGCTGACCAGGTTGGCATACAGGCTCAGGGGGTGGCGGCGCACCAGCATGCCGTAATGCTTCAGCTCGAGCGCGCAGAGCTTCAGCTCGTCGTAGTCATCAAGCCGTCCGGCCATGCGCCGGCGGAATTCCTCGATGCGCGCGGATTCGTCGAAGGGCAATTGGGAGGTTACTGGTTGCTGGTTGCTGGTTGCTGGTACTCCGGCAGCCGGCCTGTCTGACATCCCCACCCGTGGATCTCCTTCGTCGATCCCCTCCCGGGATGTCCGGCTGCCAATGGAGGGATCAGGGATGCGGGATGAGGGATGAACAGTCCCGCCACGCTCATTGCTCATTGCTCCTTGCTCATTGCTCTGTGTTCTCTGTGCCTCTGTGGTTGACAACCCCTCTTGTGCGGCTTGCGCCGCACCTCCCCTCCGCTTCTTCGGCGTGGAATGCCGCAGGCCGGCCTTGCGCTCCTGCTGGGCCAGCCAGAGCAGTTCGGGGCGGCTCATGCCGAGGCTGTCCAGCGCCCCGGCGAGGATCAGGAGATCCAGTTCAGACTCCGATGGCCCGCAGCGGCGGATGAAGTCCGGCAGGCTGCGGAAGGGGCCGTGCGCACGGGCGGAGACGATGCGCTCGGTAATGGCGACCGGCAGGCCCTTGATGACGACGAGCGGCAAGCGGATTGAGGAAGATGGACCGGTGACCGGGGACCGGGGACCGGAAGAGCTTTCGGGTTGCAGGTTGCCGGTTGCAGTAGCAGCGGCAGCCTGCCGCCGGTCATCAGTGCTCAGTGGTGAGTTGTCAGATGAGGTTTCGGGTTTCGGGTTTCGGGTTTTGTGGTTGCCAGAATTGCACTGTGTCCTCTGTGCCTCTGTGGTTGACAATATGTGTTGTCCGGATTGCTCCGGACCTCCATCCCGGTCCCCGGTCCCCGGTCCCTGGTCCCTGTTGTCAGACTGAAGTCTGACCTCCTGTTGTCCGGATTGCTCCGGACCTCCCTCGCCCGGCTCGCGCCAGGCCTCCAGTTCCGCACTATAGTTCATCCCACTGTGGTTGACATCCGGCGGCAGGATCGACAGGCCGAGGCGTTCGCACTCGCTGATGTAGGCCCGTGCGCCGTAGAAGCCGCCACCGTTGTCAAGCACCGCCGCCATGAACTGCGCCGGGTAATGCGCCTTCAGCCAGGCGACCTGGTAGCTGAGTGTGGCGAAGCTCGCCGAATGCGCCTTGCAGAAGCTGTAGCCGCTGAAGCTGGCCAGCTGCCGCCAGATCTCCAGTGCGCTGGCCGTATCCATCCCGCGCGCCTCGCAGCCGCTCACGAACTTCTCGCCCAGTGCCAGCATGCCGTCATGGCGGTGCGGCTTGCTCATCACGCGACGCATCAGGTCGGCATCGCTGCGTGACAAGCCGGCCAGCTCATGCGCCACGCGGATCACATCCTCCTGGTAGATCATCACCCCGTGAGTCTCCGGCAGCAGCTCCAGCATGCGCGGATGCGTGCGCAGCTCATGGCGCGCCCCGTTCACGCGGCGGATGTACTCCTGCATCATCCCGCTTTCGGCGACGCCCGGGCGGATCACACTCGAGGCCGCCGTCAGGCCGATGAAGTCTCGCACGACGAGCCGCTTCAGCAGCTGGCGCATCGCCGGGCTTTCGATGTAGAAGCAGCCCATCGTCTCGCCGTGCCTGACGAGCGCGTTCGTGGCCGGGTCCTGCGAGACCTGCTCGTGGTCACTGAGATCCGGCTTCACACCCTGCTCCCTGAGCCTTGCCAGGGTGTCCTCCAGCACGCCGAGGCTGCGGTTGCCCAGGAGATCGATCTTGATCAGGCCGACGGCCTCCATCGGGTGCATGTCGTACTGGGTGACGACGAAGCCCTTGGCGGCGCGCTGCAGGCCGGTGAAGTAGTCAACGTTTCCCGGCGCGATCACGATCCCGCCGCAGTGGATCCCGAGGTGCCGCGGCCGGCCGGCGAGCCGCGTTGCGAGCGGCAGCACGTGGCAGTAGGGCTCGCTGTGCAGGTCCACGCCGCGCATCTCCGGGAAGTCGCGCACCACGCTGTCGAGCCCCGAGGCGCGGATGTTGGGCAGGAAGCGGCTGATCGTGCTTATCTCGCGGTCGCCCAGGCCGTAGACCTTGGCAACCTCGCGCAGGGCCGAGCGTGCGCGGAAGGTGACGTGCGTGCTGATCATGGCGACGCGCTCATGGCCCCAGCGGTCATAGACGTACTGCACGATCTCATCGCGCCGCCGCCAGTTGAAGTCGATGTCGATGTCCGGCGGGCTCTTGCGCGCCGGGTTGAGGAAGCGCTCGAAGTACATGTCGTAGCGGATCGGGTCCACCGGGGTGAGGCCGAGCAGCCAGCTCACCAGCGAATTGGCGGCCGAGCCGCGCCCGAGACAGGGGATGCGCCGGCGGCGGGACTCGCGCACGATGTCATACACCGCGAGGAAGTAGCTGGTGTAGCCGAGCCTGTCGATCGCACCGAGCTCCATCTCGAGCCGCGCGAGGTACTCCTCGCCCGGGTTGCCGAACTTGATGTCGAGGCTGCGGCGGCACAGCCCATGCAGCGCACGCGCCGGATCACCGCCGCCGGGCAGCTCGTAGGGCGGGAACAGCCACTTGCCGTACTCGAACTCCACGTTCGTGGCCATTGCCAGCTTGCGCGCGTTCTCCAGCGCCTGCGGGCAGTCGTAGTAGTAGCCGCCCAGCTCCGTCGGCGCGCCGAGGTAGTGCCAGTTGCGGCGCACGCCGCGCGCGGTGTCCATCCCGCTGTTCTGCCCGATGGCGCGCAGCACGTGGTGCACCGGCTGGTCCTGCGGGCGCAGGAAGTGCACGTCGGTGCAGGCCACGGGGTGCAGCTTCAGCTCACGGGCCAGCTTGAGCTGGCGGATCTGTCGCGCGCGCAGCTGCTCGCCGTAGTCCGGGGAGCAGCGCATGAACACACGGTGCGGGCCGAGCCGCGGCAGGATGATGCGCAGGAGCTCCGGGCGGTCGCTGATGATGTAGCAGTGGGCGGTGTTGCCAAGCAGGGCACGGGCCAGGTTGAACTCCGGGTCAAGCTGCCTGAGCGTGGCCAGCCGGCACAGCTCGCCGTAGCCGTCGCGGTCGCGCGCGATCACGAGCGCCGCACTGGCAGTCGGGTCGGCGATGCCGGCCTCCAGCGAACGCCGCCCGGCCTGGGCCTTCAGTTCCTGCGGGTCCGTTAGGCTGATCCCGAGCACGGGGTGGATGCGGCACTTGAGGGCGGCGCGGTGGAAATGCAGCAGGCCGTAGCAGCCATCGGTATCGGCGATGCCGAAGGCCTCGAAGCCCAGCTCCGCCGCCTGCGCGCAGAGATCCTCGGGGGCGCTGACCCCGTCATGGAAGCTGTACCAGCTGTGCGCGTCGAGATGCACGGCTCAGCCCCGCCTTGCCCCGGGGGCCGGCCCCTCCGCCGTCCTCTTATACACATGTGTAGTATAACAGAATTACTATACATGTGTATATTTCGGGCCGACCCCACCTCAGTGTCGGGGTATTGTTACGCACATTGAAATCATGGCGAAACTGAATTCGGGGCCGGCGCTGAACTCATCAACTCGCGCATGAATGAATGAAATGTACTTACCGGGTTCGCTTGCGGTAAACCACTACATCATCATGACTATGAAATTCCTGCCATACAGCCGGATCTGAAAGAAACACCGGCAGCTCAGCATCGGGATTCATTTTCCAGACCCAGAGATTCAGCTGACCCTGCAGCTCAGGAAAACTGATATCCCCATAGGGATCAAGGAAGCGTAAGCCTGCGATCTGCCTGGATGTGATTGCAGGGTCCAGCACCCAGGAACCGGATGTGCTGGTATATGGCTGGCACCATGCATTGCCGGTCAACATCATTATGCGGTCATCGTTCGTAACGGCAAGAGACGAAGGGGCATTCCTGCCATCAAGGCTGGCTCCGTCCAGAATGATCCCTTCAGTATTCCGGCTTATCCGGTGATACGCCATCCGCTCCTGATGGACAAGCCGGCAGTATGAACCGGAAACCCAGTAGCCTCCGGCAAGCAGGACTGCTGTCCCGCAAATCCAGAGATGCTTTCGCGTTGCCATTGTACCTACGAGTGTGAACACGATGCAGAGTGCGGCAAGTGCAGGTAGTGTTGCAGCCCGCGGAGTGTAGTAGGCAACGCTGATCGGCAGGCAGTACAGCGGTATCCAGAGTGCGAGGATGCCGATACCGGCCGGAACGTTCCTGCGGACAACGAGTGCGGCGAATACAAGCAGCAGCGCAAGGGCAATCGTGGGCCTGCGCAGGAACTTCAGCCAGCCCCTGGCGGTGTGCTTCACAATGCTTGCCAATCCGTAGTGGTCAACGAGCGACATCGCGCGGGACTCTGTGGCAAAGCGGGCATAATCACGAAAGATGGATTCCGGTGTGGGGTAGTCTCGATGCAGTTCGAACTCCAGCCCCGTGCGGATCTGCACGGGCGCGGTACCGGCCAGTGGTTCACCCTGAATTGAATATGGGACAAAGTAGTTGACTGCTGCGGAAAATGCCAACAGGACGATGGAGTGATGCAACAGCCTGGGCCTGAAGCGGTTTGCAGCAAGCAGAACCAGCAGTACGGGGAGAACCAGCACGAGGGCGTGGTAGCGCAGGAAGAGCAGCAGTGCAGGTGTGATAAGCAATCCCAGCATGGCCCAGCGTGGAATGTCACCTGCGAACCTGTTGCGCCAGAAATGTACACAGGCAGCGAGGAACCACATGCCCAATCCGGTATAGAGCATGTCCACACTGGGACTGCCTGCCGGCACACGCCAGACCGGCATCAACCAGGCTGCAGGCATCGCCAGGATGACTACCCAGCCTGCTGCACCGAGTTCATCCAGCAGATGTGCCAGAGCCCAGAGCGCAACTGCTCCCCCGATCGCACTGAGGAAAAATCCCCAGACGAGCACATTGCCAGCCAGTCCGCCTGGAACAAGCAGGAGCGGATAGCCGGCAGGGAAGTACGGTGTAGCGGGCCAAGCGCCGTTTTCAGCCATGCCACGCGCAAATGCCGCCAGGGCAACGAAGTCCTGCAGACCTACGTTGAGGTGCAGGATGTTCCAGAGGAAGTCAATGCACGGAAGTACAAGCGCGACCACGATCCAGCGCCTGCGCATATTAGCCTCGCCCGGCAATCAGCAGGATGCCGGAGATTATCAGCCCTGCGCCTGCCCAGTGCCGCCAATCCACAGCCTCCCCGAAGAGGTAAAAGCTTCCTAGGAAAATGATGACGTAGCTCAGAGCGACCATTGGATACGCGTTGCTCAGCGGCATACTGCGCAAAGTGACGATCCACAGCACGCTTGAAATGAAGAAGCAGATGAACCCTGCAAGGATCAGTGGAGTGGTGAACATTGCCAATAACAGCCTTGCAAGGCCGAGTTCGCTGTACGCCGGCAGAGTACGCGCTGCTGCCTTGAACATCAACTGACCGGCTGCACCAAGCGCAATGCTCGTCAGGAGTGAAGCAATCACCCCAGGCGTCATTGCACCAACCTAGCGCCACGAGCGGTTGAAGAGAACATTGAACACAAGGACCACATAACGCCTAATTGTATCAGGGACGTTCATTTTGCTGGCTCCACCCTTCAGTTCGTAATGCAGTTTGAGTGGGACTTCCTGCACTACGGCTCCCAGCCTCCCAAGCTTTACCAGCAACTCCGCCATGCAGACGAATCCGGTTTCAGTGACCAGCCTGCTGCCAAACTTCCGCTTGCCAAGTTCAAGGATGGCCTGTGAATAGACGCGGTAACCACAACTGTAGTCGCGGACACCATGGATCCCTGCCGCGGCCCCCATCACCAAACTGGCAGTTCTGCTGTACAGCCGGCGAAGCAGGGTAAGCCCGTGTTCCTCACCACCCGGTGCATAGCGGCTAGCGATCACAATGTCTGCTCCGAGTGCAAGCATTTCGCACAGCAGGCGTGGTGGATGAGTATTGTCCGCGTCCATCACCGCCAGCCTGTTGCCGGATGCAGAGCTTGAGAGATCGAGGAAGCAGTCAATGCCGGTGTTCAGTGCGCAACCCAGTCCACGATTGACATCATGGCTGAGCAGAATCACCTGCATTGTGCCTTGCCACTGCCGGGCGATTCCCGCTGTCTCATCCGAACTTCCATCATCCACAACAATCGTGGACAGTTCGTATGCGCCGGCAAGGGCTTCGCGGGTGCTCTCCAGCTCTGACAGCAGGCCTGGCAGGTTCAGGGCTTCATTCAGACATGGCAACAATACGAATATCCCAGGCACCGTGTTAACGCCAGCCCAGGGATTTGAAATGCACCGACAACATCAGCTTGATGATATCCAATGTCCTGCAAACAGGCCAGCTTCCCCGGGTGTCCTTGAAGCAGCCAGGATTACAGAAGTTCTTCATTTCCCTGCAGTTCACAAACTGAATCGAAGTGATTCAACTGTTTAGAAAGCTGTGCAGCGGGCGGTTGCTGGAACAGGAACTCCCCAGCGAATCAGTTGTCAGAACGAATTCCAGGCCACTTAGCTCCCCTACCAGTAGTGCTTCGTCTGCACAGCGAGATGCATCTCATGTTCAATAGCCGGCGTGGTGTCAGGATGCGGCTGGAAGCGCGCCTGGAAGAAGCGCAGGATGTCCGGCTCCCAGGTCATCTCCAGGCCATGGATCGCATGCCGCCGCTCGTAGACCTCGATGATGCCCTCGGCCGTGTATTCCAGGTGGCTCTCCGTATAGACACGGCGCGGGATCGCAAGGCGCACCAGCTCCAGCTGCGGCCGCCGGTTGCGCCCGGTCCGCGGGTCACGCCCGGCCGAGACGTTGCCACGTTCCATCGTGCGCACGCCGCACTGCAGGTAGATCTGCGCGGCCAGCATCTGCGCAGGATAGTGGTCCTGGTCAATATGCGACAGGAAGGCGCGGGCGTCAATGAACACGCCATGACCGCCGCAGGGATTGACGAGCGGTACCCCGGCCCGGCTGAGCATGCCATGCAGCAGCTCCAGCTGGCTGTGGCGACACGAAAGGTAGTCATCGTCGCAGACCTCGCGCAGCCCGACCGCCAGGCTTTCCATGTCACGGCCGCTCATGCCGCCGTAGGTATGCAGGCCCTCGTAGACTACGACCTGACTGCGGCACTTCGAGAACAGTTCCTCTTCCCATGGCTGGAAGGCCAGGAAGCCGCCCATGTTGACAAGCCCATCCTTCTTCGAGCTCATCCAGGCGCCGTCGGAATTGGCGCAGATCTCACGGATGATCTCGCGGATGCTCCAGTCGCTGAATCCAGTCTCATGATGCCTGATGAACCAGGCATTCTCGGCGATACGCGTCACGTCAAGGAAGACGCGGATGTCATGCGCATTGCAGTAGGCCCGCAGTTCACGCAGGCTGTGCAGGCTGAAGGGCTGGCCGCCGGCCATGTTGACATCCGGTGCGATGCAGACCGCACGCACACGCTCGCTGCCATATTCCCGCACGAGGGCATCAAGCTTGAAGAGGTCAGGGTTACCCTTCCAGCGGAAATCGCTGGCGGTGTCATGGGCCTCGTCGCAGATGATGTCACGGAACTCACCACCGGCCAGCTCGAGGTGAGCGCGGGTGGTGGTGAAGTACATGTTCATCGGGATGATGTCGCCGGGCCTGACGAAGTTCCGGAAGAAGAGGTGCTCGGCTCCGCGTCCCTGGTGGGTCGGGATCACAAGCTCGTAGCCCATCACATCCCGCACGGCATCCGCCATGTTGTCGAAGCTGCGACTGCCGGCATAGGCCTCGTCGCCGGTCATCAGCGCACCCCACTGGCGGTCACTCATGGCGGAGGTGCCACTGTCAGTCAGCAGGTCTATGAATACGTCGTCAGCATGCAGCAGGAAGGTGTTGTAACCGGCCTGGTCGAGGCAGGTCTGACGGTGCGCGCGCGTCGTCATGCGCAGCGGTTCCACCATCTTGATCCGGTATGGTTCCGGGATGCAGCGTGGCATGATGGCACCTCAAAATACCAATAACTGATATCACCTATATGATATCACCGTTTTGCATTGAGGTGTTTCATGAGACAAACTAGATATTACTGTTAGGAAACCTGATCAGAAATTCGTCATGTGCTGGTCCTCGCCATATTTGTCGTAGAACTCCTCCAGCAAAGCAAGACTACCCTCCCCGCCCTTTTCAGCCCAAAGGCCAGGTAGTAGCTGCAGCATCTCGTCCAGACGCTCAAACTGCTCAAGATACTGCTGGCGATCAAACACCAGCTCAGGCATGGAACTGTACTCCCGAAGTCCTCCAACGACAACCTGGCTGCCCTCATCATCAGTGTACTGATCCATAACCGGGCGGCCGGTGGCAAACCCACGCCAGATGATGTAATCATCCAGAGTCACAATGTCGGCAACAATGGCACCACAGTAGATGTCACGACAGGATCGACAACCGTACAGTATCGTCCTTTCAAATTCATCAACTTGTTCCATTGGCCCTCTATTCCCTTTGTAGACTTCAATCTGATTGGCTTCAGGGTCTATCCATTCCTGCTTGCCATGTTCACACTGCAGCATGCCGGCATAGGCACCATAGAAAGTCCGTTTCAGGTCGTCTTCCGTCACGGTCTGCATAAGTTTGTCAATCATGGACTCGCCGTCCACCACGAAGTCGATGAAGAAGTAGCCAGATACGTCATCCTCTGCAAACCAGCGCGGATCCATATGCCAGCGCAGCTCAAGCTCATTCACTCTTTCCGGTATGACAATCTCATCTGACATGGGAAGATTCTCCACAGATCCCATTGGAAGCTCCTCTGCCTGAGAGGGAAATGGAACCGCCGCTGCAGCAATCATCGCAAGTGCTGACAAGGCTAAACCGGTTTTGCGGAAAGCGAATGTCAGAAATGGTTTGTTGCGCAAACTACTCACCCCACACATTGTCAGTCATACTCATTCTCGGGTTGTTCCGGTGCCGATACATAGTGATGCAGCGCCCGTGAAACTGCTCCATTCCAAATCTCAATCGCGCGTATGCAGCAGGTTCGGCTTTCCCTCACTGGCCAGCCACTCCTGGGTCTCCCAGTACTTCTTCCGGCTGAGGCTGTAGTAGCTCAGGCCATAAATGCTGCTATAGGGGACGAGTGCCCATTCGCGGTTCTCCGCATAGATCACCGGCTCGGGGAAATCCAGCTCAAGACCCTCGCCGCCAATGAGGTACATGTTGAAGGACTGCATGCCAAGCTGCGGGTCATCCATGGAGATATACGCCTCAGGACACAGCTCAAACAGGATGTCGCCGGGACCTACTGCAGTGATGTCATCGCTGACAATCAACGGATTCCAATCATTGAGTGGGTTGAGCGGCCAGCTGTCCATCACGCCCATCTCAACCAGCCGGGTCAGGTCCTGGTTCGTATAGTGGATGCCTTCGTCAAACCCGCCATTGACATGTGACTTGGCAAGCACCACAAGCCACATCATCGTTTCGAGATATGCCTTCAGTTCATCATCACCATATTCTGTGGTCTGCATGATGCTGGCCTGTTGTGCCAGGGATGCATTCAATTCGGCAAGCCGTTGCATTTCCTTGGCATCGGCCTCATCAGCAGTCAGTGTTGGAGTGCAGTGATCAGCAGTTACTTCAGCAAAAGCAGTTGATGCACAGCATACGAAGAAAAGTAAAGCAGCAATCAGAAACCGGATCAGCATGGACAGCTCCCTACCGGTGACATGGTATTGCGCCGACCGGCAATGGGAAATGCTAACCCGACTCAGGCCACATGGTCAAGTGTCAGAAGCCATGGAATTGTCTGCTGCAACAGCAGGTAGCCACTACCCCACCCAGCTCTTCCAGTAGTGCTTGTCCTCAATTCCCAGCGCCGGCTTGGCAACCTTCAGCGGACGGAAGGTGTCAATCATCACCGCCTTCTCATCCGTGTATTTCTTGCCGATGCTGCCCTCATAACGGCCGGGGTGCGGACCATGCGGGAGGCCGTCGGGATGCAGTGTCATGCTGCCCCACTCTATCCCCTTGCGGCTCATGAAGTCGGCTGAGAAGTAATACAGCACCTCATCGCTCATCACGTTTGAGTGGTAATACGGCGCCGGGATCGCCTCCGGGTGGAAGTCGAAGGGCCGCGGTGCGAAGTTGCAGACAACGAAGGCATCGCCCTGCAGGATCTGGTGGATCGGCGGTGGCTGGTGGATCGTGCCGGTGATCGGTTCGAAGTCATTGAAGTTGAACTTCCAGGGGAAGAAGATCCCATCCCAGCCCACCACGTCGATCGGGTGGTGGTCAAGGATGAAGCGGTTCATGCCACCGCGCTGGCGCACGCGCAGCTCGAACTCACCCTTCTCATCGCGAGGGTTGAGCTTCTCAGGCGGATGGATGTCGCGCTCGGAGAACGGTGCTCCCTCAATCAGCTGGCCGAACTCATTGCGATAGCGCTTCGGAGTGCGCAGGAAGCTGTTGCTTTCCAGGATCAGCAGTTCATTCTCCCTGCTCGTGAAGTTCCAGCGGTGGATGATGCCCTGCGGAATGATCAGCTGGTCGTCCTGGCCGAAGCTCAGGTCACCCATCTGGGTCTCCAGCACGCCCTCACCCCTGGCAACGAAGACATACTCATCCTGGCTGCCGTTGCGGTACCAGTAATCATCATTGACATTGGGCTTGCTGTAGCAGATCGCGCAGTCATTGTTGAAGAATATCGGCACGCGATCCATCACGGGGCTGCCGGCGGCATGCAGCTGGGCGGTCATCACATGCCGCATGCGCAGCATCGGATGGTCCTCCTCCTCATAGACCCAGTTGCGCAGATGCTCCGTGCGCAGTACCGCTGTCGGAGGATGGATGTGGTAGAGCAGCGAGGCCGGGCCGGTGAAGCCGTAGTTGCCCATCAGGTGCTCCTGGTAGATGCCGCCGTCCGGCTTCGGGTGCTGGATGTGGCGCTTGCGGGGAATGCTTCCGAGTCGGTGGTAGAAAGGCATTTCGTGCTGTCTCCTGCTTTCGCTAGCGGCGGGAAATGCACGCTGGCATCCCTGCCTGCCTGCATTACTTTATCAGGAGAAATGGGCACCCCGCCTGTTAGCGGTCAGGGGATTCAGCAGCTCACGAAGGAGCCTTCCTGCTTCTTCGATTGATACATCCGCTCATCAGCGCAGCGCAGCATTTCGGGAATGCCGATGAATTCGAGCGGACCATTCTGGCAGATCCCGATGCTGAGAGTGATCTCAGGCTGGCGTTCCCCAAGCTCACGGATCAGTCTTTCAGCGAAGACCCGTGCGCCGGCCTGATCCGTACCCGGCAGCACGATGCAGAATTCATCCCCACCGAACCTTCCCGCGATGTCAACATCCCGGGTGATCATGGAAAGCACGCTGGCAACGGATTTCAGCACTTCGTCTCCCCGATGATGCCCTTGATTGTCGTTGATCTGCTTGAAGCTGTCCACATCCAGGTAGACCATGGAAACGCAGTCACCCGACCGGCGCGCGTTGCCAAGATCCCGACGCAGCATCTCCAGCAGAGCCCGGCGATTGTAGAGCGAGGTCAGAGAGTCACGCTGGGAGAGCTCCTCAAGTTCACGCGTGCGGCTGCGCACGGTAGCCTCGAGATCCCGCGCATAGGATTCCACCTTCTCGCGCGACAGTTCGATCTCCGAGACCAGACACTTGATGTACGTATCGAAAACGAAGGCCGTATCGAATTGAATGAGCTTTTCCAGTGCCTGACGGATGGCCTCTGTCCTTTCCTCATCCTGCAGGGCAATGCCGATCACGCGCAGCATGATCTGCTTCAGCAGCAGAACCGCCGAGGTGAAATGCTTGGGACCAACCCCGATGCGCTTGTGGACCATGCCGATGCGCAGGCGGCTGTTGACATACTCGGAATCGTAATAGCCGCCGAACAGCTCCAGGATGTAGTTGCGCTGGGCTGCCTTGAGACGCATCAGGGTGTCTGCATCTCCGATCAGCAGCGCAATCTCCGCATTGGCAGTCTGCCGTTCATAGAAGTCGTCAACGATCGCATCGAGGTTCTCCTCCACGATACTGCGGACTTCCGTGAGCAGCGACAGGTCGGCACGGGTCAGTCCGAGCAGCTCCTTGCGGCGCTGGATCTCGAGTTCCGAGATGCGCATCTGGTCAATCAGGGATAGCGAAGTACTCTTCATTTGAGTGTTGAATCAAGCGAGGTTCTGCAGAATTGTAACTTCGCGCGGCAGCAGTGGTGTGCCGCTACCGGGATTTCATAACGGCTCAGACGACTGGAATCCTCGTGTCCTCATCCTGCATAATGAAATCAGTACCGTGCTTCAGATTGTGCCTGAGAAAGTCCTCGGCACAGAATTCGTTTTCAGCCTGTACCGCCAATCGCACCAGCAAAGCCTGCTCGGGATGGCGCAGCGCGAACAGCTGGCAGATCTCGACACAGAGCATCCTCCCGGCCAGCTCGCTGGTCTGCGGCAAGCTGATGCAGAGTTCGCTGACACCTGTCCATCCCGCATTGTCCTGGTCGCGGATCACGGCAAATGCTGATTCCGCCAGCGAACACTTCACGCTGTCGCCATGCAGGAATCCCATGCGATTGCAGAGCTGACCGAATTTATCGATCTTCAGGCAGGCCAGGCAGAGCGGCTGTCCATTGCGCTTCATGCTGAGCAGGTCGGTTTCCAGCCTGCTGATGAACTCGCGGCGGCGCAACATTCCCGTCAGTGGATCCTGACGGGTAAGGGACTCGATCTCCCTGCTGCGCTGGCGGATCAGGTCCTCGAGTTCCAGAGCCTGCCGCTCCACTTCCTGCTGGGGATACTCGATGCCATTACGCAGCCCTTCTATGTACGTGTCGTACATCAGTGCACTGTCAAACTGCATCAGTTTGTCAATTGCGCAGACGATGCGCTGCAGTCTGAGGCGGTCATGCCCCAGATCCGCCGCATGTGTCTCCAGCAGGCTGCGTAGCCTGTGACCCATGGCGGAGAACAGCGGCGGCTCCACGCCCAGCCGCAGGTATTCACGTCCGATCCGGCGGCGGTTGTCAACATATTCGCTGCCGTACTCCCCACCGAACAGGCCACGCAGGTAGCCGCGCTGCAGTTCGGCGATGTCCTGCAGCAGGACATCCTTCGGCAGAGCCTGGCGGAAGCCCTGATTGGTGCGGATGATCGCCAGCAGCTCAGTGACGATGTCCTCGAGTTTCTCCTGGAAGAAGGACTCAATGCCCGCCAGCAGCGTCACGTCCAGCGCGTCGATCTTCAGCAGATCCTTGCGTTCACGGATCTCCACATCGGAAAGAAGCGATTGCTCAGGATATTCAGCTTGGGAATCGTGCATTTGGACTGCCATGAAAGGGATTTACCAGCAAGTAGATATCATCCCAGTCTGAGACTTGCGGTCCAAATTGGAATCTTTAATCGCGGTTTAGCGGATAAGGCATGTGAGAGTTGTCGCTCCGCATCAAAGTCCCTGAAATGGCAACAATAATCCCCTGCATTCACTGCAGGTGATTGCCAACTCCGCATGGAATAGTCTGAGTGGAATGCCATTGAACAAGGCGTTCGAATGACCGCTTTAGACAGCAGCACATTCCGGAGGAAGGAAATCCTCATCCGAGCATCTGCTAGACATTGTCAAAGTCCGTCTCGTGCCTGCTGTCATACTGCCATGGACCGAACTTTGTCTTGAACCTCTCGAGATTGGCAATGGCTGCCGGACTGCCGGCCTGCTGCATGAATTCCGGCAGTTCCCTGAGCATGGATTCCACTCCGGAAAGTGCGTCAAGGTATTGCGCGCGCTCGAACCTGAGATCTGGAATTCCTCCGAGTTCATCTCCAGCATGTTCACTATCGCGCTTGCGAAAATCGTGCCAGAAAATGGAATCCCCACACGAGCTGATGGAAGCCACTATGGCCCCGCAGGCGAGATCGCGGCAGCAACGGCAACCATAGAGCGCAGCTTGCCCGATTCCGTCAGGACCATCCTGCGGGTTCAGGTTCAGCCTGTAGATCTCCAGATACTGTTGCTCAAATCCTTCCCATTTCCGCTTTCCGGATTCGGCCTGCAGCATTCCTGAATTATAGAAATAGAATGCGTCGACAAGTTCCCTGTCCCGGGCAGAGGCAATCAGGATCTCGATGAGAGATTCGCCGTCAATGAAGAACTCGGGGTACGCATACCCACCAGACTCGGCAAACCACATCGGATCCATATGCCAACGCAGCTCGAGAATGTTGAATGCCAATTGGCCCCCCTATCAGCCGGCGCTCGCGGCCTCTCCCGCAACCTTGTTGGCAATCTTCCCGAGTCCCTCGATCTCCAGCTCGACGAGATCGCCTCGCTTGATCCAGCCACCGGTGTTCTCCGGCCCGAGTTCCAGGATGCAGCCGGTGCCGACCGTGCCGCTGCCGATCAGCTCGCCGGGATAGAGCGTCACGCCATTGCTGGCACGCTCCAGCATCTCGCCGAAGCTGAAGTGGATGCTGTTCCAGTTGCCACGGCTGATTTCCTTCCCGTTGACATGGCAGGTCATCTGCAGGTCGAAGCCCTTGCCGCTGCGCTTTGACTCCAGTTCGTCGGCACTGACGAGTACGGGGCCGACAGTGGTGGCGAAGTCCTTGCCCTTGGCCGGGCCGAGGTTCATCACCATCTCCGCCTTCTGGGCATCACGCAGCGACCAGTCGTTGATCACGGTATAGCCGAGGATGTACTGTTCGGCATCCTCCGCCTTGACGTTGCGGCACTCCTTGCCGATCACCGCCCCGACCTCCAGCTCGAAGTCGAGCCACTCACCGGCGCTGGGGAACTGCAGGTCCTCTCCGTTGAGCAGCAGGCTGTGCGAGTTGGAGAAGTAGAACACCGCAATCTTGTACCAGTCCGGGATCATGTCCACGCCACGCCTGGCACGGGCAGCCTTCACATGCTGCTCGAAGGCATAGAAGTCGCGGAAGCTGCGGATCGGCAGGCGGCCCTCCGGGGTCTCGACGGCGATCACACCGCCCTCATTCGGGTTGATGCGTACGAAGTTGTATTTCATATCAGAGGTTGCCCCTTCTTTCCTGCTCCTGCTCGATGGCCTCGAACAGGGCCTTGAAATTTCCCTTGCCAAAACCGCGGCTGCCGCGGCGCTGGATGATCTCGAAGAACAGCGTCGGACGGTCCTCCACCGGCTTCGTGAACAGCTGCAGCAGGTAGCCCTCATCATCGCGGTCGATCAGTACGCGCAGCTCCTTCAGCACGTCCATCGGCTCCCTGATCTCGCCGACCCGCTCCTTGATGCCGTCATAGTAGTTGAGCGGCACGTTCAGGAACTCCACGCCGTTCTCGTAGAGTTTTGACAACGTCTCGATGATGTCGTCCGTGAGCAGGGCCACGTGCTGGGCACCGGCCCCTTCGTAGAAGTCGATGTATTCCTCGATCTGGCTCTTCTTCTTGCCCTCCGCGGGCTCATTGATAGGGAACTTGATGGCGTAGGTATTGTTGCTCATCACGATGGACATCAGCGCACTGTACTCGGTGGAGATGTCCTCGTCGTCAAAGGTGATGTAGCGGTGGAAGCCGAAAACGTTCTCATAGAATGCAGCCCATTCGTTCATGCGGCCCAGCTCCACGTTGCCGACGATGTGGTCGATGCGCAGGATACCTGCGTCCCGGCCCGGAGCTTCATTCACGGTGAAGCCCGGCAAGAAGGGACCGCTGTAGTCCTTGTGCTGGATCAGGCTGTGCACGGTATCGCCATAGGTGCCGACCACGGCCCAGCGCACGGTTCCGTTTTCATCCGTCACATCATGCGGCTCAACGATGCTCTTTGCACCCTGGCTCACGGCATAGGCATAGGCCTTGTCGCAGTCCTCAACCTCGAAGGCGATATCCTGCACGCCGTCGCCATGCTTGTTCAGGTGATGATTGATACGGTTGGCGGAATTGAGCGGCGTCGTCAGCAGGAACACCGCATTACCCTGCTTCAGGGCATAGGAAGTGGTTTCGCGGTTCTTCGTCTCCAGACCACTGTAGGCAAAGCGGCTGAAGCCGAAGGCATTGCGGTAGTAGTAGTCAGCCTGTTTGGCGTTGCCGACCCAGAATTCCACGTGATGGACCTGCTTGAGGCCACAGGGATTCTCGGTGCGGACCCTGTTCTCGCTAGTCACACTCATGATTTGCCTCCCGTGAGCGTAGGTACCGTGCGGTTGTCATGCAAAAGGTCACCCGCCCGGCGATCTGCCCGGCGGATGACCTTAATTCTAGTACGCGAAAATGATCAGGCCTGGGCGCTGGCGGCAATCTCGTTGCGCTGCTTCATCAGGCCGTCCCAGAACACCTGGGTACCGTCCAGCATTTCCATGCCGGCGCGGATGAACTCCTCCTGGTTGAACTCAGGCTCCTCGAACATCTCCTGCAGCTCGTCCCAGACGTGCTCCTTGTGCTGCTCCTCGATCTTGTCGTGCCAGGTGAAGAAGGCCAGCGGGATCTCGGGGCACTTGTTCGCCTTGAAATTCTCCAGACCGGCGATCAGGTCCTTCCAGAAGCCGGCGGCGGCCCAGTTCTCGATGGCGAAGCTGGAACCCTGGGCGGCGTTGTAGTCGTCCGCGCCGAACAGGCGGAACAGCTCATCGCAGAAGTGCAGGGTCTCGGTGGTGCCGTGCTTGCGCTTGCCCATGTCATCGAAGGTCAGGCCGACGGGAGCACCGAACTTCAGCAGCCACTCGAAGTGCGCGGCCTGGAAGCGGAAGGTACCGCCCTGGACACTGCCCTCGGTGCTGACCACGGCCGGGTCACCGTCACGGTCCTTGTCGGCATCGCTCATCTCCGCACTGGGAGCGGCAGCCTTCTTGTTGTTGTAGATCACGCCCAGCTCGTTCATGAGGATTTCCTTCGTCTCACGGGCGCTCTCGAGGTTGCCGGCGTTGATCACGCGGTTGAGGCAGGCCAGCAGGAACAGGTTGCTGAACACACTGAACTGCACGGCGAAAGCCGCCACTTCCTCCTTGGTCAGGTCGGCGTCACGGAACCACTGGCAGTACTTGTTGTCAACGACAACGGGGTGCTGCATGAAGGTGTTCTCGATCTTCTCCTTGAACTGGTCAAAGGTCAGTTTCTCGGCCATCTGGATCTCTCCCTGGATTGTGATGATGCTTGGCGGGACGCGCACGGGGCGGTCCCGGCTAGGTATGCACCTAGTATATAACAAATGTATCCCGGCACCGGCCGAGATCATCTCTCATCTGCGACTTTTCACGCGGAATCTTTCTTATTAAGATTAAGCGGAATGGGACTGCGGTCAAGGACTCTCAGTGTGAAACATGGCCAGCGTTGCCAAATGGGATGCTTCAGCCCACCTGCTCGGCCTTCAGCTCACCGATCGCCATCACGATGAAGTCGGTCATCACCGGCTCTCCCCCGGCCTCGCGCACGCTGGTGGCGATCTGCGCGCGGTGGTACTGGCCATGCAGCATGCTGTGGGTGATGATGTCACCGAGGCGCACGGAGATGTTCATCCCCCTGGGATTCACGTAGCTGATCACGCGCGACAGGTCGTCCTCCGACAGGCTGTCCAGATAGGCGGGGACAGCCACGTTCATCTCAGCGAGCAGATCATCAACCTGCTGCCATGAGAGATCCGGCCAGGAATCCAGCTTGCCGTCCTGAGTATCGTGGATGCGTCCCAGCCACATCTTCTTGGAGGTGAGGATATGCGCCATCAGCTTGCGGCAGCGCTCACTCTCCTCGGGCAGCGCGCGGGACATTTCAATGGCGCGATGGTTGGCCCACATGTCGTGGTGCAGCAGTCGTTTGAGCATCGGCAGCATGGACATGGAAGGGATTATATCGGAGTGATCCATCAACCGCCGACGGCCCAGCCATACTGCTGCGGCCAGGGGGCGGATGCTTCCAGCTCACGGGCAGCCTTGATCGCCCAGTGCGGTTCACGCAGCAGCTCGCGGGCCAGCAGCACCATGTCCGCCTGGCCGGAGGACACGATCTGCTCCGCCTGCCGTGCTTCGGTGATCATCCCGACCGCCATTGTGGGGATCCCGGCCTCACGGCGTACGCGCTCAGCGATGTGCACCTGGTAGCCGGGGCCAACCGGGATGTCCGCCTGCGGGATGTTGCCACCGCTGGAGCAGTCAATGATGTCAACACCGAGCTGCTTCAGTTCACGGGCATAGGCCACACTGTCGTCAATGCTCCAGCCCTCGGGATGCCAGTCCGTGCCGCTGATGCGCACCGAGAGCGGCAGCTCAGCCGGCCAGACTGCACGTACCGCTTCGACAACTTCCAGCGGAAAGCGCATGCGCTTCTCCAGGCTGCCGCCGTATTCGTCAGTGCGCAGGTTGGAGAGCGGCGAAAGGAAGCTGTGCAGCAGATAGCCGTGAGCATTGTGTACTTCCAGCAGCCTGAATCCCGCCTGCTGTGAACGCCGCGCTGCATCCACCCACTTCTGCTTCAGTGTTGCCAGTTCCGCCACGGTCAGCTCATGCGGAATACGCCAGCCGGCATCAAACGGGACGGCACTGGGGGCCACGGCCTGCCAGGCTTCCGCATCGTCCACGATACCCCTGCCATCCGCAGGCCGCTTGGTGCCAGCCTTGCGACCGGCATGCGCGATCTGGATCGAAGGCACCGCGCCCTGGGATTCAATGAAGGCAGCGATCGGAGCCCAGGCACTGGCCTGCCCGTCACTCCAGATCCCGGCATCCTGTGGACTGATCCGGCCCTCGGGCTCAACTGCGGATGCTTCGGCGATGATCAGCGCGGTTCCTCCGGATGCACGCGAGCCCAGATGCGACATATGCCAGGCATTGGGCACGCCGTCCTTGGCATCGCAGGAATACATGCACATCGGGCTCATGCCGATGCGGTTGCGCAGCGTGACAGAGCGCAGCTCGAGGGGTTCAAACAGTCTGGGCATGAAGCCTATATATCACCCTGCTCAGTACATCCTTTCATCAGGAGCGGTGTTGAAGTAGATCACATAACCATCGGGGTCCTTCAGCTCCGTGCCCCAGCTGCCGTCGCTTTCCAGCTTCGCGTCGTAATCCAGCTCCAGCCCGGCTGCCTTGAGCCTTGCGGCAATGGCTTCAATGTCCCCGCCGCGGAAGTTCATGATCTGCTTCGGCCAGCTGCCCTGGTGGTCCGTTGACATGAGCGCGAGCTTGCACCAGCCATCGGAGAGCACGACGAAGCCGTACTGCTGCATGTCCAGTGTGGCGGGCAGACCGAGCTGCTTGTACCAGGCCACGCAGTCAGCCAGATTGGCAACGAAGATGCAGACGGAGAGCCTGCCGATCAGCGGCTGGCCCTCCGCCAGGCTGCCATCGGACTCGCCGACGGCCAGCCTGTTGCCGGCCAGGAAACGCTCCAGCTCATCCGGCGCGGTATCCATGAACAGGCGGTTGCCGGCGGGATCCTCCAGCATGAAGCTGCCACTGCCCTGGCCGTTGGTCTTCGGCTCGGTATGGAAAGCGATGCCGAGTTCGCGGACTTTAGCCGCCAGCTCATCAATGTTGGCACCGCGGAAGTTGAGCGTGGTCTCGCCCTCAACTCCATGCCCGCAGTAGAGTGCGAGCTCCGTGCCTGCATTTTGCATGATGGCCCAGCCCTGGGAGCGCTCGCCATCGACCTGCAGGAAGCCGAGCTTCTCGTAGAAATCGCAGGAGC
The DNA here is from genome assembly GCA_020440605.1 of bacterium. GTDB lineage: Bacteria > 4484-113 > 4484-113 > 4484-113 > JAFGCY01 > JAHEFU01. The sequence continues at coordinate 29,026 of JAGRNT010000026.1, forward strand.
GCTCAATGTCAGCGACATTGAGGCAGTAATGCAGCCAGCCGAGTGGTTTCAGATCATTTCCCATTGTCAACTCCCGTTCGTGTGTTTAGTGCGGGCCCGTTCAGTTTCAAGTATCTGTCACTGTTTCAACAGCCGACTTTCAACTCTTCAGCTCTTCCAGATCCCTGTACAGCTCAAGTGCCTCCGGGTTGGCAAGTGCGTCGGCATTCTTCACCGGGCGGCCATGCACGATGTTGCGCACTGCAAGTTCGGTGATCTTGCCGGAGATCGTACGCGGGATGTCCGCCACCTCGATGATCTTCTTCGGGACATGATATGGACTGGCATTGGCACGGATGGTCTTGCAGATCCTGTCCTGCAGCTCGTCGCTGAGCTGCTGCCCAGGCTGCATGCGCACGAACAGCACGATGCGCACATCATTGTCCCAGTCCTGTCCGATCACGAGCGCTTCCATGATCTCCGGGAAGCCCTCCACCTGGCGGTAGATCTCAGCGGTACCGATGCGCACCCCACCGGGGTTGAGCGTGGCATCGCTGCGGCCATGGATCACCATCCCGCCCGTCTCTGTAAGCTCCACCCAGTCACCGTGGCGCCAGACATTGTCATATTCAGCGAAGTAGGCAACGTGGTACTTACTGCGGTCCGGGTCATTCCAGAAGCTGACCGGCATACTCGGGAATGGTGCGGTGCAGACCAGCTCGCCCTGCTCACCTGCAGGCAGGCTGTTGCCATCGGAGTCGAACACCTCCACCTTCATGCCCAGCCCGCGGGTCTGCAGCTCGCCACGGTAGACGGGCGCAACCGGATTGCCAAGTGCGAAGCAGGAGATGATGTCCGTCCCGCCCGAGATGCTGGCCAGGCAGAGCTCCTGCTTGATATCACGGTAGACATAGTCAAAGCTCTCCGGAGCAAGCGGTGAGCCGGTTGACAGGATGGCCCGCAGAGCCGACAGGTCATGCTGCTCGCCGGGCTTGTAGCCTTCCTTTTCAAGCAGTGCGATGTACTTGGCACTGGTGCCGAACACATTTATCCGCTCCTGCTCAGCCATCCGCCACAGGTGAGCGGCATCCGGGGCGAAGGGGTTGCCATCGAACAGCACGACGGTCGCGCCGACAGCCAGCGCCGAAACGAGCCAGTTCCACATCATCCAGCCGCAGGTCGTGAAGTAGAACACGCGGTCGCCGGCTTTCACGTCCGTGTGCAGCATGTGTTCCTTCAGGTGCTGGATCAGCGTCCCGCCAGCGCCGTGCACCATGCACTTCGGCAGCCCGGTAGTGCCGCTGCTGTACATGATGTAAAGCGGGTGGTCGAAGGGCAGCTGGGCGAAGCTCATCTCCCCTCCCCCACCGGCCTCTGCAACGAAGTCCGTATAGAGCAGCGTGCCGGGCATGCCGCTGATGTCCGGCCTCTCCTCCATGTAGGGCACGACCACGATGCGCTCCAGGTTCAGCTCGCTGGCGAAGTTCCGCACGCGCTGCAGACAGTCGAAACGCCGGCCCTTGAAGAGATAGGCATCTGCCGTGAACAGCACGCGCGGCTCGATCTGGCCGAAGCGGTCAATCACTCCCTTCTCGCCGAAATCAGGAGAGCAGGAACTCCAGATCGCGCCGAGTGAGGCCGTTGCCAGCATGCAGATGATCGTCTGCGGCATGTTCGGCATAAAGCCCGCCACGCGGTCGCCCTGCCTCACGCCCTGGCTGATCAGTGCGGCCTGCAGAATCGCGACCTCGCGGTACAGCTCAGTGAATGTCAGCGCCTGCCGCCGGCCTTCCTCATTCCAGAAGACAATGGCCTCGCCATCGCCCCGATGCCGGAGCAGGTTCTCGGCGAAGTTCAGCCTGGCTCCCTCGAACCACAGCGGCCCGCCGGGCTGAGGAGGCCTGAGGTACTCGCCGCCGTGCAGGACCGTCTGCGGCTGGACACTGGCAACGATTCCACTGAAGTCCCAGAACTCCTTCCAGAACACGGCGGGATGCTCAATGGACCAGTCATACAGGTGTTTGTAGTCAACCATGTTCTCCACCCCGCTGCGCTGCAGACGCTCCATGAAGGCGGTCAGGTTGGCGGCGGCCACGCGCTGCGGATCCGGGGTGTACATCACTTCAGACATGCTCCTATTTTAGCGAGGCCCCTGCTGCGGAAGCCTGCTACCGCTGCCGATATGTCCTGCGTTAGCAATCGGTGTACTACTGGTGAAGAGCAGATTACAATTGTGAAACGGTTATGAAAAGCTGCTAACCTGTAGTCAAAAGCCCCATATCCAGGCTACTGAGGTTACAGATGTCCGCTATGAGAAATATGCTGCAGGTGAATGCCAGCCGACTCCCGGCCGGCGACAACTCCTGTTACATCCGCTACCGGCTGACCGAGGCGATCGATGCCCACCTGCCCCTGCTGTTCCGTGATGCAGTGACGATGCTCACTCCGCTGGCGGAGAGCACCGGCTGCGATACGCACCTGATCGAGGCCAGCTGCCCCGGGCACTACACCGCGAGCAGCTTCCAGGGCAGCCGTGAGCTGGAGGTCTACTTCGAGTCCCAGCCGGGATTCCTGCAGGAACTGATCGATGATTTCGATGCCCGCATCGAGGACTGCGGACTCGGCAGTGTCGTGCACCGCAAGCGCATGGAGCTGGTGCGCGCCGGCTGATCATTCCCGGGAAGCGGTTAGAATGAGGCCATGTCCCCAGCCCCGCAGCAATCCGGCCTCAGCCCGCAACTGAGCACACGCGCCAGCGTGATGCCGCGCAGCAGCATCCGCCGCCTGTTCACCTCGGCCTTCGCCCTGAAGAGCGAGGGGGTTAAGGTCTATGGCCTGCACATCGGCGATCCGGACTTCGACATGCCGGAGCGCATCGCCGAGGGCGTCAGTGATGCAATCGCAGCCGGGCATACCCACTACTCTCCGATGGCCGGCATCCCAGCCCTGCGGGAGGCGATTGTCAGGCACCGCCAGGCCAGGATGGGGATTGAGATTCCCCTGAACCGCGTGATCGTCAGCCAGGGCGCGACCCAGGCGCTCAACAGCAGCCTGCAGCTCTGCGTTGACAGCGGCAATCGCGTGCTGTTCCCGATGATCTACTTCCCGAACTACATCCAGCAGAGCACGCTTGCCGGAGTCGAGGTCGACCCCTACGAACTGGACGAGAACTTCCAGCCGCTGCTGGAGAAGCTTGAGCAGCAGGTCCGGCCGGAAACGCGGGCGATGCTGATCAACACGCCGAGCAACCCCACCGGTGTGCTCTTCCCGCCGCAGACGGTACGGGCCCTGTATGAATTCGCCCGCCGCCACAATCTCTGGGTGATCTCCGACGAAGCCTACAGCGACTTCGTCTATCGCGGTGAGTACCTCTCGCCGCTGAGCATTGACTGGGAATACCCTGAGGCGGAGCGGCGCGTGATCGCGGTCTACAGCTTCTCCAAGAGCTATGCCGCCACCGGCCTGCGCATGGGCTATATGATCGCCCCGAATGAGAGTGCGGCATTCCGTCTGGAACTGATGAATGAACCATTGACCGGTTCGCTGACAACTCCACTCCAGCACGCGATGGTGGCAGCACTGGCTGAGGATGACACGGCCGTGCGTCGCGATGCACTGCTGGAGCGCTGGCAGCTGACAGGTGAACTGCTGGCGGACTGCGGACTGAAGTTTGCCTATCCGGACGGCGGACTGTTCTACTTCATTGACATTTCCCCGACCGGGATGGATGGTGACACCTTTGCCGACCGGCTGCTCGCCGAGGAACATGTGGCGGTGGTACCGGGCAGCGGCTTCGGACTGGTTGGCAGCAGGGACCAGGATGGCAATCTGAGCTTTGCCCCAAATGAACTGGCTGCACGCTGCGTCCGCGTCAGCTTCGCAGCACCCCGCACCGACCTTGAGGAAGGCGTGAAACGGCTGGTGAGCTTCATCAGACGGAACTCCTGACAGCGTGAATCAAAGCAATCTAAGTAAGGACTGCAGCGGTTTCCCTACATTGTGATTTACGTGAGGATTGCTGTCAGCATTGACCTGCAGGCAGCAAAGTTGGCAGTGCTTCCAGCTTTCTGATCTGGCAGCATCTCCAATTTCTGAATCCCCCTGCCCTCCTCACTTTCCCTTCACCTTGCTCCAATACCCTTTCCTGAGCATCTTTGTTCGCGCACTTCCGTAGTTCAAGCAGCTGGTTGGGCGTTGAAGGTGCTGCCATCCCGGCATAGGGAAATAACACTTTCGAGGTATGTAGGATGAGGAAACTTCTTCTCTCCCTGCTGGCCTGCATGGTGCTTGGCAGTTCTGTCGCCTGGGCGGGTTCCGCCTATGACGACGTCTCCACGGACCACTGGGCCTACAACGCCCTGGATTACCTGACGCACCGCGGCGTGCTGGAAGGTTATCCGGACGGGTTCTTCAAGGGTGACCGTACGCTGACGCGCTACGAGTTCGCCCAGGCGATCGCCCGTCTGCTCGACACTGTTGGTGAGGGTTCGCCCGATGACATCAACATCATGGCCGAAACCCTTCGCGCGGAATTCTCAGACCAGCTGGCCGGACTCTCCGGCCGCGTTGACAACCTGGGCAACCAGGTCCAGGACATGAACTCCACCATCATGGACCTTGAAGGCAGTGTCGCGGACAACACCAGCCGGATCGGAGACCTCGAGGGCAAGGTCAAGGACCTCAAGCCCGGTCCCGCCTGGAAGGGTGAGCTGCGTTACCGCTGGCAGTTCGAGGACTGGGCGGATCGCAACCGCTTCCGCCAGCGCATCCGCTTCAAGCTCGGATACAGCAAGCAGATCAATGACTGCGTGATGCTGGCCTGGCAGTTCCAGACCCAGACCGGCAATGATGCCACCTCCGGCAACCATACGCTGGGCAACCAGGGCCGCACCGCGGACATCTTCCTGCACGAGGCTTACGTGAAGTACAGCCCCGGCTGGTTCGGCTACTACCAGGACTGCGAGAAGCCCAAGCCGAACTGCGGCGGCTGCGGCGGCTGCAACGAGTGCGCCAAGTGCGAGGACCTGAAGTGCGAGTGCAAGTCCAAGCTGGACATCTACGCCGGTATCTATCCGAACATCCTCACGGATGAGCACGAAATGGTGCTGGACGGTGATGTCAACCTGCAGGGTCTGGGCCTGGTCTACCACTTCAACCAGGACTTCCAGCTGACGAGTGTCGCGAGCATCTTCGTCGAGAAGAACGGCAGCGACTACTTCGATGACGACACCTACTTCTTCGCCACCGAGCTGCGTCACAACGACTTCCTGTTCGATGGCCTTGATGCCTGGTTCGGCAGCTATGGCTGGAAGAACGAGAACCAGCTGCTGGCTGACTACTTCGAGGGTAACGGTCTCGTACTGGCTGACGGCAGTGTCTTCGACTTCAACGGCGACGGCACCGTCAACGGCCTGGATCGCTTCAACAGCAACTTCAGCGTCCTCAAGGCCGGCCTGCAGTACACCTGGGACTGCGCCTGGGATGACAAGCCGCTGAAGATCTACGGTGAGTACATGATGGCCTGTGACAGCGACGCGGAGGATAACATCGCGATCGTGAACCAGGGCCTGGCCTCCCCGATCATCTACGAGACCAGCGATGACACCGGCTGGGTGGCCGGCGCGCAGTGGGGTGACAAGCCCAAGGACTGCGGCGACTGGTTCACCTTCGCCCGCTACAAGGAAATCGGCGCCAACACCATCCCTTCCGGGCTGGGTGACTCCGACACCGGCGGCGCAAACCGCAACAGCTTTGAGTGGCACTGGGCCTATGTCTGGGCGCCGAACTGCACCGTGGGCGTGACCTACATCCTGTCCAAGATGCATAATGCCTACGGCTTCCAGATCCCGAACAGCCTCGATGACCGTCAGACCATCCAGGTCGACTGGGTCTTCAAGTTCTAGTTTCCGGAGATTTCCGGAAAATCGGAAAAACCCATGGGGGCGGGTCCTGAGGGCCCGCCCCCTTTTTGCATCAATGTGCACGATTCAATTGTGATTTTATTCACTAATAAAGGTGATAAAATCCTCTGAAAACTCATGATTTCCATGCTCTATCTCAGATATCACCTATTGATTTAATCACTGATCTCTGCTATATACCTAATGAACTGGCCTCTGGATTTTTCCAGAGCTTTGTAGGTACAAAGTGGCCATGAGGATCAGGAGCCTGACCCCCAGACCGGAGAGCCAGATGACGAGTCACCCGTGAAAGGGTTCACGAATCGAACCCTCTCTCCGAGTCCAGGGTGGCACTCGGCTAAGGAGGCCGACGATGACTAGCACTGTTTCAGAACGGAGATCCATACTCCAGGCAGCACTGGGCGTGACTGCAGCCAGCCTCCTGGCGCTGGGCAGCTGCGCCAGCTCGCTTTCCGGCGGCGGGGGCAACCCCGATGACAACACCGGGGTGAACAAGGCTCCGGTGATCGTCGGAAATACGATTGCAGCCAACCTGCTCAATCCCGAGACCGACCAGACGGTGACCTTCTCGATCACCGCCAGTGATCCCGAAGGCAAGGCCCTGACCTATGCCTGGGATGACGGGAATGCCAGCGCCGGCGAATTCGACGGCACGGGCGCTTCGGTCTTCTGGAGCACGAGTGAGGCTGGCAGCTACACCATCAGCGTGACGGTCTACGACCCCGAGCTGCTCTCCGCAGCAGCCAGCACCAGCATGACGGTGACGCAGGCCGCGGATCCGCCGGGACCGAATGACCCGCCGGTCTTCGACCAGAACGGCATCCGCAAGGATGTCACTTCCCCGATTGCCGGTCAGAAGATCATCTTCACGGCTACGGCAGCTGATGCCGACGGCGATGCCCTGAACTTCATCTGGCAGGATGACACCGGCCAGGACAACTTCAGCGACCCCGTGATTGACAATGGCACTGCCAAGATCAGCTGGAGCTATGACGAGGCTGGCAGCTACACGATCACCGCCATTGCCAACGACGGCAAGACCGGCACCACGAGCGTCAGCGCGGTGACTTCCGTGACCGCCAGCGTGACGCTTGCCGCCTTCCCCGCCTCCTTCGACTTCAGTGGTGCGGAGCGCTGCTCCAACTGCCACAGCGAGGTCTACGATGAGTGGAAGGATACCGGCCACGCCCACATCGAGGACAACATCCAGATGATCGGCCGCGGCCGACTCGAGAGCTGTCGTGAATGCCACACCGTCGGCTACAAGGAAGGCGGTTACATCGACTACGACCTGACCCCCGAGTTCGCAAACGTCCAGTGCGAAAGCTGCCACGGCAGCGGCAGCGGCCACCCTGCCAACGGTCCGCTTCCCGTGACCTTTGACCCGACGGATACCTGCGGACGTTGCCATACCGAGGCCCATCATCCGACCTTTGATGAATGGCAAACCAGTGCACATGCGAACTTCGACCTTGAGGAGCACAATGCCACCGGCGGCAGCTGCGTCCAGTGTCACAACGGTGAGTGGTTCGTGAGAATCCAGATCCGTGGTGAGGAAGCTCCCGCAGAGGATCTCGAGATGGGTACGCACATCACCTGCGCCACCTGCCATGACCCGCACAACTCCACCTTCGAGCATCAGCTCCGCGTGGATCCCAACGCGGATGTGATCATCCCATTCGGTGAGACCGTGGTTAACGGCGGCAATGCCAACACCTGCCTGAAGTGCCACAACGGACGCCGCAACGAGAACGACATGAACAACACCATCGCCAAGGGCGGCCGCGGCTTCCATGCCAACAGCCAGGGCCCGATGATCTTCGGCGTTGGCGGCTTCGAGTTCGACGGCTACAACTACGACAAGGAACACCCGCACAATAGCTGGAATGAGCAGAAGTGCATCACATGCCACATGTGGGCAAAGGAATTCGAGGATGACCTGAACCCGGCGATCGTCGGTCACAGCTTCACCCCGCGCATCGAGTCCTGCAATGTCTGCCATACCTTCGCCACTGCGGATGAGATGGAGGCCTACAAGGAGGAATTCATCGCCGGTACGCTGGCAATGCTGACCGAATTCGAGGAACTGTGGCCTGCGGACTGGAAGACTGAGGAGAACGGCGTGTTCGACCTCAACAACAAGCCGTCCAGCAGTGATCCGCCGAGCACCGATGGTCCTCCGCTGAACGATGCCCTCGGCGACCAGTACCGCCAGTGCTGGTGGAACTACGAGTACATCCGTGAGGACAACTCCAAGGGCGTGCACAACCCGGCCTACAGCCGTGGCCTGCTGCAGTCCGCAATCGACAAACTCAAGGAACTCAACGCTCAGCTGTAACGTAGCTGATACACCGGAAAGGGCGCCCCGTGTGGGCGCCCTTTTTCATATCCGCTCTCTGTGAAGAAGTCCACATTAAAGGCACATCGCCGATGCCCGATATCATAGATATAAGGTAGGATTGTGCTATGATTGGTACCGGAAAACAAGGTTTTCCACAGGGTGAGGAAGAGAATATTGGAGGATCGGCATGGCTGCAAGAAGGTCATTGATGACCATCCTGCTGATTGCCATCGGGGTGCTGGGCTGGACCTACATCGGCAGAGCTCAGTTCTTTGATTCCCTGGAGGGAATGGAAGCCCCCGATGATGTGACCGGCGTTGACTGTTCAATGTGCCATGGCAATGCGGCGCAAGAGGCGACTTTCGCGCATGCTCCGGCTTTCGAGGGCAAGTGCGATGCCTGCCATCAGACCACCGGAGAGGGCGGTCATGGCAATCTCGTCAGTGAAACCCGCTCGCTCTGCCTGAATTGCCACCAGGACAAGTCGGAGCACTACCCCGCCGTCACCTGCTGGACCTCGAACTGCCACAGCGACATGCACGGCAGCAACATCGACCCCTACCTCAACCCCAGCCGCCAGGAAGATTATCCAGGCTTCGCCGAGTCCACCAAGGGTGCGCAGTACGTCGGCAGCAATGTCTGCCTGAGCTGCCACCAGGGCCATCGCCGCGACTGGAGCAAGTCCATGCACAGCCTGACCGACATGGGTGTGCGTCCGATCTCAGAGCGTGGCTGTGAAAGCTGCCATGGACCGGGCTCCAACCACTGGGGCCGGCGTGCCGGGATCGGTGCGTACAGCATGGCCAGTTCCCGTGAGGTTGACGACTCCTGCCTGGTCTGCCACAAATCCGATACATATGTGCCTGACTACAGGAACAGCAGCCACGTGAAGGAGTGCGTCTCCTGCCTGGACTGCCATGATCCGCACAACCAGGCCAACAAGCACAATCTGCGCAAGGATCCGAATGCAATGTGCCTGAGCTGCCATGAATCCACCGCCGTGGACTTTGCGAAGTTCAGCCACCACCCGCTTGACAACTCCGATCCGCGTACGGGCCTGCTCTGCGTGGATTGCCACAATCCGCACGGCGGAGAAGGCCGCGAGATGCTGACCCAGCTCAAGGATGACATCTGCTTCGAATGCCATGCAGACAAGCAGGGGCCGTTCATCTTCGAGCATGCCGGCTATGACCCAGCGATGGGCCGCGGCTGCTTCACCTGCCACAGCGCACACGGCAGCAGCAATCCCGCCCTGCTGAACTTCAGCGGTCGCGGAACCTGCATGGAATGCCATACGGACCGGGCCAACCACTTCCCGGCACAGAACTGCTGGACATCGGGCTGCCATTCCGATCACCACGGTTCCAATACCGATTTCTTCTTCTTCGGGAATTAGGGAGGTAGCCGGAGATGACAAAGCACGCAATTCACACCGCCCTCCTCGGCTTTCTGATGCTCGTGATGCTCTGCGGCAGCGCCATGGCAGGCGATGGCTGCACGGGCTGCAACGCGGGCTGCGCGGACTGCTGTGAGTTCTGGCAGGATGACGACGGTGTATCCAACTTCATCGAGATTGGCGTCACCTCCAGCGAGATCAGTGACAATGAGGATTCCTTCAATCAGTTCGGTGTCTACCCTGAGGACTGGTACACCAGTGGCCGCCTGAATTCCTCAGACCTCTACTGCCTGCGCAGCCGCTTCGAGGCCCGCTGGCAGGATGTCTCGCAGGACACGGGCCGCGCCTGGGGCAGGATCACGCTCTGGCCGCTGGTCGTCCAGAGTGACAGCACCCTGCTCAGTGGCCGGGCCTGGGATGCCTTCGGCACGGAGCCGGCGCTGGTCCCCTACGAGTGGGGCAACGACCGTGTCGGCCTGCGCTACCACCACCGTGAGTTTGACAACATGGCGCTCAACTACCAGCGCCTGGAGACGAGCCACGATGCCACCACGGCCCTGCATGACCTCAAGGTGGAGCGCCTGGGATACCGCTGGAACCTGGACATCATCGGCATCGACACCATGGCTCAGGTCACGCAGCGTGCCACGACGATCGACACCACCCTGCCCGGTGCATCCGGCAGCATTGAGCAGACCCGCGTCAAGCTGGATGCCACGCTCAGTGACGAACTGAGTGCCTACGGACGCATCAACTACGAGAAGTATGAGTACGACGAGCAGCCGGATTCCGAATTCGCCGGTGCGGACCTGACTTTCGGCATGCGCTACCAGCCGGACTGCGACTGGACCTTCGGCGCTGAGTATCGCAACAGCGAGGAACCCGATGACAACGTGGTGAGCAGCCACGTGCAGAACATGACGGAGTACGGCTTCTCCGCGGCTTACTACCCCGGCCATGGCAACAGCTACGAAGCCGGCTACAAGCTGCGCAGCATGGATTACGCCAAGCTGGACATGCAGAACGGCTCGGTGTTCAACCTGCTGCGCTCGTCCTCCGTGATCACGCCTGCGGATGTGGCCCCGGCGGTCTCGATCTTCTCCCCCGAGTACGACGTGATCTGGTTCGACATGAAGCAGAACCTCTCCGACCGCCTGCGCTTCAAGACCCGCTTTGACTATGAGGCGGGCAGCACGCCGGGCACGGAACTCGTGAGCGTGGGCAGCACCAGCCTGTTCTTCGACAAGCAGCTGACCCGCTCGCACGGCCTGAGCTGGAACATCGACGACACCAATGACTTCGACTTCAACATGTACGGGCAGGAATCACGCAATGGCGGCCGCGACAGCAGCACGAACATGACCTATGCCGAGGGCGTCTGGGTACATCGAATCGACGGCTGCAGCCAGTTCTCCCTGGCCCTGCGAGACACCCGCAGTGAGCTGGATATCCCCGGTATCGACGATGAATACAGCACCGATGACAAGACCTACGCGGCGACCTACGGCCAGACGCTTGAGAACCACGACTACTCGCTCAACTTCGCGATGAGTGACGGCAGCGGGGCTGAGAACTACTCCCAGACCAGTGCCGGAGCCGAAGTTCGATTCAAGCGTTATGGCCCGCTGGGTCTGCGTCTGGACTGGTTCAGGCGCAGTTATGACAATTATCCGGGACTGGATTCAGACGCGGTCTCAATTGCGGTCGATTACAGAATCAAGTTCTGATCCGCGGGTATTATCAATTAAGGCGGATAACCGGAATATGTAATGGAGGCCTGAGCCGGATTCAACTCCACCGGCAGGCTGGATACACCAAGGAGGTGTATGATGATCAGGAAGTTTGGCTGGATCGCCTCCCTGTTGATCGTGGCGATGTTTGCCTGGAGCGCATTCAGCGCAGAGCAGGCCTCCGGCGCTGCGGCCAACGAATACGTCGGCGACAACGAGAAGAAATGCGCGCTCTGCCACAAGGATCAGGTCGCCGAATGGAAGAAGTGGCCGATGGCCACGAGCTACGACACCGCCAAGAAGGACAAGACCTTTGAGGAAAAGTGCGTGCGCTGCCATGTCACCGGTTACGGTGAGCCCGGCGGCTTCGTGAGCATGGAAAAGACCCCCAAGCTTGCCAACGTGCAGTGCGAGGCCTGCCATGGTCCTGCCAAGGAGCACCTGGCTGTGCCGCTCAAGGACGTGGAGAAGAAGCGCAGCACCATGAAGAAGCCCACCGAGGCCAACTGCAAGGCCTGCCACAACAAGGACTCACCGCACTACAAGGAATTCAAGTTCGCGGACGCGGTCAAGGCGCTTGAGGCCCACAAGCCCAAGAAGAAGTAGTCCGCACGGACTTTCACCAGACTGACAACACGGGCGTCCTGCGGGGCGCCCGTTTCACTATCCGGGCCGGACATGCCCTAGCATCATCACATGAGCAGCAAGGAAACAAACAGGAATGACAGCCTGCGCTGCCCGGTCTGCCGGGCCGCCAACGCAGCGGACGCCCGCTACTGCGAGCAGTGCGGAGCGGTGCTCAGCGGAACGGTCAGGGCTGGCAGCAATCAGCCCCCCGCAGTGATGCGCTACCTGCCGCTGCTGCTGATTGCCAGCGTACTTGTGCTGGTGCTCGTGGGCTGGATCGTTCGCTCCAGCCGTGGACCTGTGGCTGGAGACGCTGCCGCCCAGAATGTCCATGGCGTGCCGGACGATGGCAGCGGCCAGGCTGGCGACGTGCGCGAACTGGCGCAGCAGTATGAGCAGCGCCTGGAAGCTGAGCCGTTGGACACCGACGCCCTGAACCAGCTCTACATCCTCTTTGGCAGCATCGGTGAGGCGGACCGCGTCACGCCCTTTGCCAAGGCGGCGGTTGAGAGCTGGCTGCGGCAGCCCGCTGACAGCCGCGAGATCAAGCGCATCTCGGATGTCGCCGCCCTCGCATTCCAGCATGGCGACCTGCTCGGCGCGGTGGCCGGCTTCGAGGCCTACAGCCAGGCGGAACCGGAGAACCTGCCGGTGCTGGCAACGATCGGCGACCTGCACCTGCGGCTCAGCCGTCTGGAGGCGGCCGGCAGCGAACTGGCCGGCCGTGAGGCCCGCAAGGCAGAGACATGGTATGGCAAGTACCTGGCGCAGGCGGATCCGGCGACGGACAGCGAGCTCTACTGGAGCGTGCTGGTCAACCAGGCCAGTGCGCGGATCGCGCAACTCCCCGCTGAGGGTGCGGATTTCGCTCCAGTGCTGGCGGATCTGCAGCGCGCCACCGAGGAAGCGCCACAGTTCTGGCTGGGCTGGCACAGCTACGGCCTGGCCCTGCAGCTCGCCGGACGCAGCGAGGACGCAGCTCTCGCCCTGCAGAGCGCCAAGCAGTGCGGCAATCCGCGTGAAGCCTGGGAGTCCGAGCAGCAGCTGGCGCTCATCGAAGGCCGCGAGCCGGACCCGGGCGATTACGACCCGACCGATCCGCACGGCGGTATGGAGATGAGCGGCAGCGGCAGTGGTTCCCCGCATGGGCTGCCCAACCCGCATGGGGTGGGCGGAGGCCAGGAGAACCCACACACCGTCGGCACTCAGGGCTAGCAACCCGCACGCATAGCAGCAGGCGTTTAACTCCCCTTTCCGATCAGCGATTAGCTGAATGAGGAAGAGCAATCCCGCATGGGTGCCCGGAACCCCCATGCGCGGGAAACTGGAGAAGGACATGCGGCTCTGGCTGACAACGCTTGCTGCGATTCTGCTGCTTTGCACCCCTGCGCTGGCGGGCAGTGCATATGATTTTGTTCCGGTTGACCACTGGGCATATGATGCTCTGGACTACCTGACCTGCAGTGGCGTACTGGATGGTTATCCCGAGGGATTCTTCATCGGGGACCGAACGCTGACAAGATATGAATTCGCCCAGGCGATTGCCAGGCTGCTGGATACGGTCGGTGAAGGCTCGCCGGAATCGGTCAACATCATGGCAGAAACCCTGAGAGCTGAATTCAGCGACCAGCTGGTCGTGCTGTTGTATGAACCAATCTACACTCCCCGGTTGCCAATCCAAATCCCATTGCTGAGCTGCAATGACTCGGAACTTGACCAGCGGGCCTGCCAGCTGCTGGAGCGACTGCAGGACAGGGGCTATCCCGGACTGCTGGCGAATCGGGGCATCTCCACCCCACGATCAATCAGCCACGAGGAACTGCTGATACTTGTTGCTGCAGCGCTGGAGGAAACCGCGCTGGACAACTCACGGGTGGTGAAATGTGTCCGTGAGTTTCTCGAAAGAGATTTCGGCGAGGAACTGGCAATGCTGCCTCAGGACACGGCAAAGAGGGCTAGGCGATGAGGAAGCATGTCACTTTCGGACTGCTCATCCTGCTGCTCTGTTGCCAGCCAGCAATGGCTGGCAGCGCCTATGACGAGGTTCCGCTGGATCATTGGAGCTACAAGGTTCTGGAGTACTGGCAGGACAGACTGCTTGTACACCCAGAACAGGCTGAGGCAATCCACTTCAGCGAGGCAGGCCAACCCCAGACCCGGTATGAATTTGCCTTGCCCACAGCTATTGCTATGGGCGGGCTTGATCGCAACTATCCCCTCGGTGACTTTGTGCTCGTTGAAGTCATGCGTTTGGAGTACTCAGACCAGCTGGCGATACTTGGTGGAAGAGTCAGACTGGATGAAAATGGCAATGACCTAAGTTACCCCCAGGAACTGGTAGTCTCTGATTTGAGGTGGAAACCAAATGTCCATATAGATTGCGATTCGGCCAATAATCCGATTGTTGCCCTGATCATTGACTACTTCAACTTTGTCGGCAGACTGGATATCCCTAATCAGTTCAGGGACAGCTTCCTTCCCATGACCGCTCAGGACATATCTCAGTTGATTGCTGATTCAGACATAGAGAGTCAGCCAGTGGTTGACAGCATACTGATGGCCATCGTTGAAGCTGAGATTGAAGGAACGCCGGGCAGCTTCATTCGGGTGGATATTCATGATATCAACCATGATTCCCAGACGTGGACTCCCACTGCAGTCAAGCTGGAAAAGGAACCGCAGTGGCAATCGGCTTTCAACAATGCAAAGCGTAAAAGTAACACTGGCGTCGTCTACGAATACTATCCAGACCCTGAGCAGTTTGAGTTAGCAACAGCACCTGAAGTCCAGCAACGGCACTCTGCCTATGACGAGGTTCCACGGGATCATTGGGCATATCGCCTGATGGACTGGCTAGTCAACGAAAGCGATCAGGAATTCCCGCTGGACTACCCTTCCGATTTCTTTTCCACAGAAGACCGGGTATTGACCAGATTTGAATTCGGACAGGCAAACTACAGACTTGCTGAATCATTCGGCAGTGCCAGGTCTCCACAGCAAAGCCTCATACTACTGATACTCTTCAATGAATTCAATGAGCAGATGCAGGCTCTTTCCCACGGGATTTCTGCATTCGAAAGATACGGAGTACCGGACCTGGGCTTTGATACCGCCTTGCATGACAGCGCGGAATTCTCGGTATACTCGGAAGTTGAGTTTTCCCATTGGGCCTATGATGCCGTTCGATACTTCATTGACAGCGGATATCTTGAGGGATATCCTAAGCACTTCTTCTGCAGGGACCGTATATTCACCCGCTATGAGTTCGCACAGGCGATTGCCCGGCTGCTGGATACCATAAGTGACCTGGATGATCCCGATCCATATGATATTCAGATTACGGAATGCCTACGTGGCGAATTCAGTGACGTACTGAATTCCCTTTCCAGCAGAGTTGACGCACTTGGGTTGCACATTTTAGACATGAAGGTAACAATGGACGACCTTGCTGGCACGGTCAGCAACTGATGCCCCTTCCCTGCACCGAACAAAACAGGCGTTTCACAGTCCTGTATAATTCACAGTGAGGGATGACATGAAACACCTTATAACTACCTGCGGCCTGTTTGCCGCCCTGCTGCTGTTCAATCCGGCCCAGGCCGAGATCTTCGACAAGTCCAAGGACAGCATGGACCGCACCCAGGAGGAGCTCTTCAAGAGCAGCTTCCTGACCGTGGACACGCCCGTCCCCTACATCACTCCGCAGCTGGCGGACATCGCCCGCAACCAGAGCTACAGTGCCAATGACCTGATCAACCGCTTCTTCGGCGGCCAGGGCAATGTGACCGGCAAGGAGCAGATCGTGCACCCGATCTGGGGCAACGGCACGCGCTACAAGTCCGGGATGGTGCTGCGCCTCGTGGAGAGTGGCAGCCAGACCACGCAGTACCAGGACCTGGAGGTCGTACCGGCCTTCCTCGATGTCTACACCCGCGGCTTCGTCTACCAGAACAACGTGCCGCACCAGCCCGTAGTGCGCACGGATGTCGAGGTTACCGGCACCTACAGCGCAGACATCCGCACCTCGGAGGCCTTCAGCGAGAAGCAGGGCCGCCAGGCCGTGGAGCAGCTGATTTCCGAGATGTTCGGTCCGCTGCAGGTCCCCGCCGGCTTCCAGTCCATCGTGCTCTCCGGGATCCAGGAGGATCAGGAGCGGCTGTTCATGTACCATGCCTACCCGGAGTTCATCGCGCCCGTGGAGGTGCCGGACATCAACGGCGGCAACACCGTTGTCAATTCCGGGATTCCCGTGCTGGATGTCTATGCCAAGGTGCTGATCGACGGCGACCGCAACCTCGTTGGCATGGAGTACTTCTGGGACGGCGGGATCCGTGCCCAGAGCGGAGTCAAACAGTGCTACAGTGCCAACCAGGCGCTGGTGCTGGCCCGCGAGGAAATCTACAAGAGTTACCAGAAGCGCCCGCCGCTGCTGACGATCACGAACATCAAGCTCGGTTACTTCCAGAGCCGCAGCAACAGCGGGAAGCTCGAGCCAGGCTGGCTGTTTGATGCCTGGTACAGCCGCAAGCGCGAGCAGCTCAACACACGCGGTACATCCACCTACCAGCAGCATGAGTATGTGAACGTGCCCCTGCCCTTCGCGATCAACGCCATCACCGGTGAGTACGTCGAGCTCTAGGGCCTAGACCGTACGGTCGAAGTGCGGATGCTCTTCGGCTTCCTCCGCTTCAGTGCCATCGTCAACTCGCACAACCCGCGGCTGTATCAGCTGTTCCACCGCGTTCAGCGATGCCAGGGAGACGCTGTCATGGCCAAGCTCCTGGCTGGCCTGCTCATCCTGCTGATCATCGGCATGCTGCTGGCGATTGTGCCCGCGTTTTGGCTGGTCATCCGCGACCGCCTTGACCCTGCCGGGAGGCGCCACGCCGTCTATCCGCCTGAAGTCCATTGCTGAATTCCTTATCGGCGTAATCCGCAGGGAGGTTTAGCCGGGGAAGCTGCCATCCGGGGACTGCAGCCGCCTGCCGAACTCCGCTGCCAGCCAGGCCTGCAGCTGCTGCATGTCCGCAGGATAGCCTTCCTCACTCAGCCCGGTGATGAAGTCCGCGTGGGCAACGCCCGGGCGGTCAGGCGGAACAGGCAGGTAGCGCTCGATGGCCGCCAGCGGACAGCGCAGCATCAGGGTGCCATGGTGCAGCACCGCGCGGCGGGCAATGCGCTGGGCATTGCCGCTGACCTTGCGGCCATTGAGGCTGATATCGGAGGTGCCAGTAGCGGTCCAGCGTCCGCCGTGGGCAGCCAGTGCAGAGATCACCAGGCCACGGAAGAAATCGATGTATGCCGAGGTGCTGAGCGCGCCCTCCCCTGCCAGACCGCAGAGTGCATTCAGCCTGGCGCGCGGCACGATGAAGGAGTAGTTCAGGTTGTCAGTATCGTGGTAGACGGTAC
>JAGRNT010000027.1 GCA_020440605.1 bacterium
ACGAAACATAACGTGAAGATAAGCGATGCCGCGCACGAGCATGCGATCAAGCTCTCGCAGAAGTTCATCCCGGACCGCAAGCTGCCGGACAAGGCGATCGACGTGATCGACGAGGCCGCGAGCTGGGTCAACCTCGAGCGTGAGACGCGGCTCAAGCGCAGCCGCGGCGTGGATGGCGAGGAGCGCAGCGAGGCCGAGAGCGGCCTCGAGTTCAACCTGCAGGAGCGCGGGCTCGAGCTGCCCGGCCTGCCGGAGGGCCTGGCCCCGACGGTGGAGCAGTTCCGCAGCGGGATGAGCGCCAACATGAGCCAGACCGACGACGGCGCTGACGACCTCGCCGTTGTCAACGAGGAGCACATCGCCCGCGTGGTGGAGATGTGGACCGGGATCCCGAGCCAGAACATCACGATGGACGACCAGCGCCGCCTGCTCTCGCTGGAGAGCAGCATCTCGGGGCAGATCGTCGGCCAGGACAAGGCGGTGGAGACCATAGTCAAGTCGCTCAAGCGCAGCTATGCCGGCGTGCGCAAGGGCAACAAGCCGATCGGCAGCTTCATCTTCCTCGGCCCGACCGGCGTCGGCAAGACGGAGCTCGCCAAGGCGATTGCCAAGCATGTGTTCGCGCATGACAACGCCTTCATCAAGATCGACCTCTCGGAGTACGGCGAGAAGCATGCGGTCAGCCGCCTGATCGGCTCGCCGCCGGGCTATGTCGGCTACGATGAGGGCGGGCAGCTGACGGAGGCCGTCAAGCAGCATCCCTACAGCCTCGTGCTCTTCGACGAGATGGAGAAGGCGCATCCCGACGTGTTCAACACGCTCCTGCAGCTCCTGGACGAGGGTGTGCTGACCGACGGCCAGGGCCGCAAGGTCTACTTCAACAACTCGATCGTGATCTTCACCACGAACCTCGCGGGACGCTTCTTCGACGAGGGCGAGGTGATCGGCTTCAAGCGCGAGGAGGAGTACAGCGACGAGCTGATCAGCCAGCGCTTCAGCGGCTACATCAAGCGTGCCGAGGAACACCTGAAGAAGTTCTTCCGCCCGGAGTTCATCAACCGCCTGGACGAGGTGATCTACTTCAACCCGCTCTCGCGGGAGAACGTCGCCGAGATCGCGCGGCTTGAGCTGGCCTACCTGACTGACAACCTGCGCGAGAACAGCAAGGTCGAGGTGACCTTCGACGAGCGCGTGGTGGAGAAGGTCGTGGATGAGGGCTTCAGCCCGGTGTACGGCGCGCGCAACATCAAGCGCACGATCATGCGGCTCGTGGAGGATCCGCTCTCCGAGATGATCCTGCACCGCGTGCTGCCGGACCGCCCGGTGATCATGACCTTCAGCGAGGGTGAGCTCTCGGTGGACTGGAAGGCCAGCCAGCTGGACCCCGCGGGCTTCAAGCCCGAGGAGGAGGAGGCCGGCCGCGAGGAGTAGCCGGAGGCCGGATGTGAGTCTGGCAACGGGAGGTCCGGAGCAATCTGGACAACGGAAACACGACAAGGCCCCGGTCCGCCGGGGCCTTCTGCTTTCTCAGAAAGGCGCAATGTCCATGGGATGCTGCACTGAAGACCCTATAGTTCAGTCGACAGATATGATGTAACTGCAGCCTGCCCGGCACGTCATCTGTTATGCCGTGGGGGAAGCACGGCAGGCTGTAGGCGGGCGATACCCGGGGAATGGTGGGACCCGCAATGGAACAAGAGAATGAACGGAAACACCGTCCTGCGTACTGGAGCAGGTCTGATTATCGGCATGCTGCTGCTGGGGCTCTGCGCCTGTGGATCTTCCGGTATGCCCGTGGAGCAGGCAGAGCAGACTCAGCTCTCACCTTTCCAGCAGATCCAGCAAGCAGCTCCCGGCGTGGAGGACACTTCTCCGCTTGTTCTGGGATCAGTGGAGCAGCCCGTACATTTCAACCCTGGCAATTCCGGTGTCCAGCGCGACACCCTGGCCCTGCTGCGCGGTGAACTCTACCGCCAGCTCAGCAGCCGGCAGTTCAGTGAGATCGCGGAAGCCGCACCCGGACCCGGCAATGAGGTCTTCAGCCTGGCAACAAATGTTGAGGAACCCGACGGCGGTCAGGTGCTGATCGAACTGAACTGGCTGGAAGTGCTGCGTGGCGACTATGATGGCAATGGCCGTGTGGATGCGGATGACCTGCTGCCCCTCGCCGAATCCTATGGAGCAGTGGTGGATTACCTGCCCGCTGCTGAGGCTGAGGGGCTAGCCTGGCACCCTTCCGGTGACATCAGCGCTGAAGGCGAGCGTAACTGGAAGCTTGCCCGCATCGACGGCAATCGCGATGGCATGCTGGGCATCGCGGACGTGACTGTGATCGCGCAGCACTGGGGCCAGCGCATCGATGGCTACCGCGTCTACCGCAGCCTGGACGGCGCGGAAGCGCAGTACCTGCCCTGGCCCGGCGCGGAGCAGGCCCTGCTTTCGATCTCCCGCCTGGATGCGGAGAGTCTGGCAGCCAATAACCGCCGCTATGCATTCATGGACTTCCCGCTTCAGGCGGGGGAATACACATACACCGTGAAACCCTACGGCATCGCGGCGGAGGCCGAAGGACCGGCCAGCCGCAGCGCTGCCGCCGCCGTGAGTGGTATCGGCTTCGCGGGCGAACTGCACGCGGAGCTGCAGGCCAGTGTTGCCAGCGGTGTCTCCCCGCTGACGGTGCAGTTCGATGCCTCCGCCAGCAGCGTTGCCAATGCGGTGATCACTGAGTACAGCTGGGATTTCGATGGCGACGGAGTTGTTGATCTGATTGGCGGCTCCCCTTCTGTTGAACATGTCTATCCGGCTGCCGGCGGATTCCCCTGCATTCTGGAGATCGTAGACAACTTCGGCCGCAAGGATCACTCCATCAAGCAGATCAGCGTGGACGATGCCCCGCAGGCGGCGATCTCCCTCAGTCATGAACTGGTGCTGGAGGGTGAGACTGTCACCATCACGCTCAGTTCTGCTCAAGGCAGCCATCCGATCAGTGGCAGGGTCCTGGATCTGATCGGTCCGGTGAGCTTGAGCTATCAGGTTGAGACAGACAACAAGGTCCTGCAGTATCCCTTCAAGGTACCGGGTGAGTACCGGCTGAGCTACTTGGTAACGGATGCCAATCACATCACGACCAGGGCGCAGGCCGACCTGACGGTAGTGTCGAAACTGGATCCACTTGAACCACATGCGGTGATCAGCCTGAACAGCAATGTTGTCATGCCGGGCGATGCATTTGTGGCTGATGGCTCCGAAAGCAATGTGGCAAGCGGCGCGTTGGCTGAATATTACTGGAGCAGCGATGGAGCCGAATTCATTTCAGCCACGGACCAGTCCCTTGTCGAGCTGAGATATGCCACGCCAGGAATCAAGTACCTGGACCTGAGTGTGACCACAGATCTGGGTCGCACGGACAGCGTCAGGCAGAAGATCTACTCTGCCACAGCGCCGCTTGCCGACCTGCAGGGGCCAGGTGCGATTGAATACGGGAAATCCGCCAGGTTCTCAGCGCTATCAAGCCTGTTCTTCGAGGGTAGTAGCAAGCAGTTCGACTGGGACCTGGATGGCGACGGCCACTTTGAACGGCGGAATGCACCTGGTTGGCAAACGCTGACTGCCGAGAACGGCCCAGGCAGCAGGGTAATCAGCGTCCGCATCACTGATGAAGCGGGCCAGACTGACGTTGCCAGCCGGACTGTGCTGTTCAGTCCCCCGCCCGTCGCGAACTTCAAGATTCTGGATGCAAAGGGTCCCCGGGATCGCAAGGTGATTCTCGATGGCAGCGACAGCGAGGGACTGGGAATTGACATGTTCAGATGGAGTTTCCAGCATGGTGAAAGCATAGAGACCACCGAACCGGTGCTTGAACTGGAAGGCCTGCCCAGAGAAGGGAGCTACTGGATCGGCCTGAGCATACTTGTCGGAGATCAGTGGACGGACGTTCATTACGAGATTGCCTATGCGGGCTGGTGCACTCTGAAGACGGATATCCCACTCAAGTTCGACAAGAACGGCCTGCACGATCCCCTGACCACGTCACTGGGGATCAACTACGGAGATGAGGCCTTCCTGATGACCGTGGCGGGCTTCAGTTCCGCGGACGAAACCAATGACTACGTTCTCACACGACTCAGTCCGGATGGCAATCAGCTGTTGATTGAGGACCAGCACATCTTCAGCAGGGACGCTCCGGCACCTGTGGTCCGGCCACTGGCAATGGCTGTACTCAATGACCAGCTTCACCTCGTCTACATCGGTCGAACCGTTCCGGATTTCGTGTTCTACACTCATTCCGACGACCTGAGTCTGCAGTCATGGTCAACTCCCCTGGCACTGTCCGGTGCATTGAGCAGTAGCTACCCGAATGGAGATTTCGTTGCCGACGGGCACAGCATGCGGATCTTCTATGCTGACAGCAACTACAGCTTCGTCACGCGGAATCTGGAACCCGCTGTTTCCAGCGAGTGGTCCGCACCCGTCACGTTGCACCCCTATATCGGTCAGCCCGAGCATCTCGAAGCAGCGCTCTGCAACGGTGTGCCGGTGGTGGTCTTTACCACCATGTTCATTGATGAGGAACTTGCTCAGAGCGAGCGGCGCAGCTTGTACATGCATGCTTTGGATGCGGCAGGTAGCAGCTGGTCAGCTCCCTTCAAGATTGACGCTCTCACGACTGAATATGTGATGGAGCTCACTGAACTGCAGGGTCGGCCAAGCATCCTGCTGCAGAATCTTGTGAATGGAAACCGCTTCATGCGAGCCGTGATCGCTGATGATGCCAGCGGTAGCAACTGGCAGGAGCAATTCCGGATCGACGATTTCAGGGAGCTACCGCTCTATGAGGATATGCACTATTCGGTGCATGACGGCAAGCCGATGATTCTCGGTTGGAACGAATACCATACTCTGCTGCGTGCCCAGGATGAGCTGGGCAGCACCTGGGATCAGCAGATCATCTTCAAGGACAACTTCACTGGCCTGACACATACTTCCGCAATCCTTCTGGAGCTCGGTGGTTACCCAATGGTTGTCACCTACGGTGAAACGGACTTTTTTACGGATCACACGGTCGAGCTGCACTTTCCGGATGATGCACCCTGGGTGCAGTGATTGATCGCGGGGTCCGTACAGGCTGACTAAACGGCCTGTAATGTGACATCCATGAGGCTGAAGCCCTGAGACTGTCCTGCTGATCAGCTGGGGAGGAGAACCGGAACGCGGATTTCGTACTGGCTCCTTTCACGCACCGGTTAGTAGAAACATCAGAAAAGAAAAGCGGCGGCTCCCGCAGGAACCGCCGCAGTTGTTCAATCAGACTTAGTTGCCGGGTCCGGCCTACTTGATCTTCAGTTTCGGACCATCGCCACCATCCGGGCGGACCACGCCGTCGGCGGCGTTGTCAACACCCTCGGAGGGCACGACATGCTCCTCGCCGCCATCCGGGCGCAGCTCACCCTGCACGATCACCTGGCTGCCGCTGCGCCAGCCCTCGGCCTTCTCGCTGCGCGGACCCTGAAGCTCGCCCTGCAGCGCCGCCACGCGGTAGCTGTAGTGCACACCCTTCTGGGCTGAGCTGTCAATGAAGTTCAGGTCCTCCACACGGCGCAGGGGCATGATCATATTGCCGGTCCCCCGGTAGATCTGATACTGCTCCGCTCCGGCCACCGCCTGCCAGCTCAGTGCGACATGCTCGCTCGAGCTGCCCTGGCTGGCCGTCAGGCCGGTGACCTGCGGCAGGCCGATTTCCGCGCTGGCAACACTGCTCGGGCTGCTCACGCCGCCGGGGCCGCTGGCAATCAGACGGTACCAGTAGGTGCCGTACTCGCTGGCACTGAAGTCGAAGTACTGCGTGCTGTAGGAGCTGCCGACCTCCGTGAAGGGTCCACCGCTCGCGCTGCTACGCTGCACGCTGTAGCTCTCCGCACCTTCGGAGGCCTGCCAGCTCAGGTCCACGCCGTAACCGACCTGTGTGTTGGCAGCCGCCGTCAGGCCCTGGGGCACAGCCGGGGCGGAGGTCGCCACCGCCGTGATCTGATAGGCACCCGTGCCGTAGGTGGGCTGGATGTGGATCCAGGCCGTGCCATTGCTGCTCCAGCTGCCGCTGATGGTCTGCGTGCCGCCCGCCAGGTAGCTGTCAGCGAGCACGTTGCCGGCCGCATCCACGAGCTCCACGCCGAGCACCAGCTGCACCGGGTTGCTGGTGAAGGTGAAGGTCGTGCTCTGCCCGGCGCTGTAGCTGAACTTCAGCCAGTCCAGCTCGTCGCCATCATAGCCAAGCGTCATCTGCTGCTCGAAGGGGAAGCCCGCCAGCTGCAGGGCTGCCTGCTGGCTGTCATTGGACTCACCGAAGTCCTCAGGCTGGTTGCTGCCGCCGAGGAAGTGCGCGGAGAGTGCCGCACTGTGGCTGACATCCATGTAGTAGGCATAGAAGCGGCCGAGTTGGCTCATCTGGGCCACGCTGTTGTAGCTGAACCAGACATGCCCGCCGGCCCCCCAGTTGCCGCCCCACTGGTTGCGGATGTCGAAGGCCTGGATGCTGTCGTCATAGCCGACGATGCACATCGCATGCCCGCCGCTGAGCCCGGCCGTCCCGCCGAATTCATAAACGCCGCCGCTGTAGTACAGCAGGCTGTTCTCGAGGCCGTAGGTCGCCATCGGCACCGGGGTGTCCGTTGCCAGGATGGTCTTGATGTCGGTCACGAGCTGGCTGCCGGTGCTGTTGAGCCAGTACCAGTCGTCAATCCGGATCAGCGTGGCCTCATCCTGGGCCTGCTGGCTGAAGGCCTGGCTGCAGTCCGTGGCCGTGGTGTAGGGCGCGGCTGACTCCGTCGGCGTGCCGAGCAGTTCCAGCACCTCGAAGGCATCGCTCATGTAGCGTCCGCTGGAACCCGCGCAGAGCGGGTTGAAGGTCGTGCTGGCAACGGGCGGCTTGCCGCTGTTGACATAGCTGTAGAGGGGGCTCGTGCTGTTGGCAGTTGTCGTGCTGTCCCAGCCCTCCGAGCCGTAGGTGCGCGCCAGCATGATCCCGAAGGCCGTGTCATTGCAGGCGAAGGCCGTGCAGGATCCGAAGCTGCCCTGGTTGTGCACCCAGGGGGCGTAGTGGTTGAGGTCCACGCTGGCGGGCAGCGTGGCACTGGCGGACTTGCCCGCGCTCCAGCTGCTGGCCCCGCGGCCGGGATCGTTGTCAGGCATCAGCCCCGTGCCGCGCACCTCGCTCACGCCCCAGCGCAGCTTCCAGAGATCCGCCTGCTGGCTGCCCTCCAGCAGCACGCAGACCAGGGCGTTGTCACCGAGCGACATCGCCGAGGCGTCGAAGCTCAGCACACCGTCATCCGGTCCGCGGAACCAGCGCCACTGGGAGGTGGCGCGGTCGCCGATGCCGATGTAGTAGCTGCCGAAGTCCAGCGGCAGGCTGTACCAGGCCACGGCCACGCTCGTTGGCAGGCTGGCATCGGTCTTCAGTTCGAAGCAGGCCCAGGCGCTGCCGCCGTTGGGGTCGAAGGTCAGGCCCTGCACCTCGGAGGGTCCGGCGTTGGACTGCGCATAGGGGGCCAGGGCATCGCACTCCAGCCCGCTGGAATGGCCCGGTCCGGCCTGCGGCTCGTTCCAGGGCACACTGCCCACGCTGGAGGTCATGCGGCCGTCGCCGGGGCTGAGCGGCTGGTCCGGCTGGACACCCACGTTGACGACGGACTCGGAGGCAGTTTCCCAGACCACGCTGCCGTCCTCGTAGCCCGGCGTGGGCTGGAGCTCCTCGGACTGTGCGAGCAGCGGTCCGTTGCCATTCGCGGTGAAGTTGCCGTCGGCATCCCCGGAGCCGCCCAGGGTGCAGCCTGCGGCCAGCAACAGTCCCAGGGCCGGCAGTATCGCCTTTATTGGTTTACCCATTGGATCGTGCATGATTAGCCCTCCGGTCATACAAGTAATAATGCGCCATCGGGCGCAATGAAGGGTACCGGGATGGGTCAATATAGGGGTTTCCAATAGGTCAAGCGCCGGTCAAGACGCAGTGAAACTGACAACGGGTTGGCAACGGGTGAATCAGCCGGGCTGCGGACTGCGGTCACATCTGACCGGTTGTCAGAATCAGCAATCACGCCCGGGAGCTGCCAGTGGACCCATTGTCAGAAATCGAGGCCGCTGCTCAGCCGGCGTCCGCCTCGGCAGGGAGCTGGCGGCGGATCCAGTCCGCCACATTGAGGTTGTAGCCACGCAGGTAGAGCCGCAGTTCCCCGTCCACGAGCAGGATCAGCACCGGCTTCTCATCAGCGTCGGCGACCCTGAGCACATCACGCAGCAGCTCCGGGCTGTAGACATCCGGCTTTTCCCAGCCCTCGGGCCGGTCCTGCCACTTCTCGGAATGGAAGCTGATCTCCGCGCGGCGGTCGAACTCCTGCACAAGCAGGGCCGTGCGCACTGATGGTTCGCCCTCGTCATGGATGAAGAACAGCTGCACTCCCTCGCTGAGCCAGGCGAACTCCTCCGGGATCTCAGCCGCGATCCCCCGTTCCCGCAGTGCCTCATCCGGCAGCTCCAATGGCGTGCTGATCTCGATCTCCAGTTCAGCCCTGTCACCGGGCAGCAGCGAGAAGTCGCGGTTCAGGACCTGCACCGTACCGCCGGGGTAGCGTACTCCGCATTGCAGGCGGTAGTCCCCGGGCGCTCCCAGGGCATAGGACTGTGGCTCAGTGCTCCCGGCATTGGCACCGTCTGTCAGGGGATAGTCCGCCTCACTGGTGGGATAGCCGAGGTCATCAAGCGGCACGTAGCTGCCTTCATGCCAGGCAGTGATCGTCCAGTGTTCGAAGTCCGGCAGGTAGTGCCCATCGCGGCTGAAGCGCGGCACGGCAAGGCCCACCGGGGTGTAGCGCGCCGTGACCTGCTCGCGGCCGAAGGCGTCACCGGCGGTGACAACGGCGATGCTGCCCCCGCACAGCTCCAGCGCATGCTGGGCCTTGCCACTCTGCTCCGGGGCCTGCGGAAAGAGCGCGATCCAGGCATCGGGGTCATACTCCAGGCGGTCGCCGTCATAGACCTCGACCCAGCTCGTACCCGTCATGTTCTCGCGCGTGAAGCGCGTGGCGAAACCCTGGCTGCGCAGTACCGCAGCACAGAGCAGGGCCAGTTCACGCTCGGTGCCGGCCCGGGCATTGTCAATCGCGACCGGGTCGGCGAGGTTGCCGAAGTAGCCGCGCTCCACGATGCTGAAGTCCTGCGCCACCCGGGCCACGAGGTCAAAGGCCCGGTCCGAACCTTCCTCATCCGGCCCGCCGTAGCGCCGGTTCAGTTCACTGCGCCAGTCCGTCACGGGCTCGTCGTCAATTCTGTAGTTGAGGATGTAGCGGCGGAAGAATTCACTGCCGGGCTGGTAGCCCCAGCCCTCACCGCAGTAGCTGAGCGCCAGTTCGTGGTTGCTCAGCAGCATTTCACTGCGCAGTTCCAGCCTGTCCAGATGCGGGGCATTGATCAGCAGCCAGAGCATGTCCGCCTGGCGCTCCTGCCCGCTGGGACTGGCTTCCAGTGCGGCCGCCAGTTCAGCCCAGTTGTCTCCGGCATCGCGCAGCATCGCCGCCGCGGCCTCTCCATCGAGTTCGGCGGGCAGATGCTCGAGAGCCCAGAGCGCCTGGGCATCGGGCTCCGCGGCCGCTGTCTCCTCCTCGGCATGGGCGGGCAGGGCGCAGAGCAGCGCGAGCAGCAGCGTGAGCAGTTTCAGTCTGTGCGGCATCCGACTATTCTAGTGCGCGCTGGCTCAGAGCTCGGCCTGGAAGCCATCCGGCAGCAGTTCGGCCATTTTCCAGCAGCGGGTCCGGCCCTGCAGATCGGCACCGAGCACGCTGCAGTCCGCTGCGGCGAACTCCATAAGCACCTGGCGGCAGGCCCCGCAGGGCGAAACCGGCTTCGGCGTGTCGGCCACCACTACCAGGGCCTGCAGTCCGCCGGGACGCATCCCGCCGGCCACTGCGCTGGCGATGGCATTGCGTTCCGCGCAGACCGTCAGGCCGAAGCTGAGGTTCTCAACATTGCAGCCGGAGTGTATAGCTCCATCTGCCGTCAGCACTGCAGCACCGACCGCGAAGCTAGAGTAGGGCGCATATGCCTGACTGCGAGCGCTGCTCGCTACAGCAAGCAGCGCTTCCCACTGCGCCGCTGACAAGTCCATCGCTCAGTCCTGCTGCGCGCTGCGCAGCTTGTGCTCGATCACGCGGCGGATCTCCTGCTTGTCAACATGCTGGTCCACTTCGTCGGCGGCCACCAGCGCTTCCAGCTGCGCCCGCAGTTCCTGATCCTCCCAGGCCATCCGCCCCAGCCTGAAGATCATCTCCACGAACTCAAGCGGGACATCATCCGGGATCTGCATCGCCAGTTCTATCACATCCGGACGCAGGTCGAACTGGCCCTCGAAGCCGCTGTCAAGCGGCGGCCAGAAGGCATGCTGCGGCGCAATGCCCTCGTCAAATCGGGGCAGCATGCCATGTGCCTCCTGCTGCGCGCTGTGCGGATGCATCGGCTCGCCTTGCAAGATGTGCTCATTGCGGCTCCTGTCCATCAACAGCTCCGGCATCCGGCCACTTCCGAAGTAGTAATCGTGGTAGGGGCTGCGCACCTCACCGGGCTCCACCGGCGCTTCGTCGCCACGCAGCAGCATTTCATACTGCACGATCCGGCCCTCATCATCTCGTCCGATGAAGCGGGCGCGATCCATGACCCCGGCAGCTTCGGGCAGGCCTGGCTGGGGCGGGTGGTTGCGGTCAATGTGCTCCTGCCAGTGACCGGGGCCATTGTTGCCGTCACCGTGATGCGGATCAGGCTTGCCGGGAACTCCGCCCGGACCGTGATACATGCCGGGTCCACCCGGTCCACCATGCATGCCTGGCCCATCCTGGCTCCACATGCCGGGATGGCCAGCGGGACCGTCCTTACCGTGGCTCTTCATCATCAGTTCCATGATCATTTCCAGCATCTCTCCGGCTTCCGTGCCCTCCATGCTGTTGCCGGCGATATTCACGTCGCCAATACTGATGTTGATGTTGATCGTGTCGGCCTGCACCGCCTTGTTATTCATTCCGGTGGCTACGGCACTCTGGGTGATGTCGGGGTGGAAGTTGATGCGCATCGCCTGGCCACGGATCCCGCGGAACATCCGCCCGGCATGGCCGGGCATGTCCATCCCGCCCCCACCGCGCATGCCCCGCTCCATCCAGCGCTGCATGCCGCCGCGCCAGCCGTCCTCCCCCTTGCTTTCTCCATTCCAGCCGGCGCCGCGTTTCCCGTCATCTCCGCGCCTGTCACTGTCACGCTGCCTATCCCGGCCGCCACCGCGGCCTTCACGCTCCACACGGATCTCGACCCGCTGCTCCTGCCTCTGCCCGCTTGCGGCTTCCCCGCTGCCGCCGGCCCATGCCGCGAGCGGCATTGCCAGAATGACGATCGTGAACCCAACCAGACATGTGAGGCGCTTCATATCAGTCTCCCTGTATTGCATGATTGTGCGGGACGCGCGCACGCATGCACACGCCGTCCGTCGCTTCATGTTAGCAGGGATAGTCTTGGATTGGCAGTTGTACGGCAGGCAAGGGGCTTCTGTAACCAGCTCTGCTGATTCTCATTCTGCCAACTGCTCCTGTTCCGGCGGCTGGAAGCCGCCGCTACTGATTACTGACCACTGACCACTGATTACTGCCCACTGCCTACTCCCCCACTCTTCCTACATCTCCCGAGGCCATCTAATTCCCCGCTTGTTGAGCAGGAACAGCAGCCCGAACACGAGGATCTGCGTCAGCACCACGCAGGCGCCGCTCGGCAGGTCAGCCTGGTAACTGACAACGAAGCCCAGTGCCACGCTGAACACCCCGATCACCACGGAGAGCGTTGTCATCATGCTGAAGCTCGCGGAGATCAGGCGTGCCGCCGCCGCCGGGATCACGAGGAAGGCCGAGAGCAGCACGATCCCCACGAGCTTGGCGGCCACCACCACGTTCACCGCAATCAGCACGCTCAGCAGGTAATCCTCGCGGCGTACCTGCTGGCCGTCGATCCGCGCACTCTCGCGGTCGAAGGTGGAGTAGGCCCAGCGGGTCCAGAGCGGGAAGCTGGCAATCGTCAGAGCCGCCAGCCCGAGGCTGACCCACAGGTCGTGGTTGCCCATTCCCACGCTGATCAGGCTGCCGAACAGGTAGGTCATCGCATCCTGGCTGTACTGCGGGGCCCGCGAGAGGAAGATGATTCCGAGCGCCATTGACAAAGCGAAGAACAGCCCGATCACGCTGTCGGCGGCGAGGCGCGTATGCTCCTTCAGCCAGTTGATGCCGAGAGCTGCCACCACCGTGAAGGGCAGCGCCACATAGAGCGGCTCCAGCCCGAGCAGGATCCCGAGTGCCACACCGCCGAAGGCCGCATGTGCCAGGCCGTTGCCAAGGAAGCTCATCCCGCGCTGCACCACGAATGCCCCGAAGTAGCTGGAGCTGAAACCCACGAGCATCCCGCAGGCCACGATCCGCATGAAGATCAGGATCATGTCAGGCATGGCCGTTCCCCGGGTCCGCCATGTGGCGATGGCCCTCATGCCCGAAGGCCGTTGCCATGTTGGCATCGCACAGCGCCTCACGGCTCGGACCGAAGGCGATCAGCCGGCTCTTGAGCAGCAGGCCGTGGCTGCAGTGGTGTCGCGCCGCCAGCCAGTCATGCGTGACCATGATGATCGTCACGCCCTGCTCGCGATTGACACGGTCGAGGATGTCATACATCCCCTGCTCGGCGCTGGCATCGATGCCCGTTGCCGGTTCGTCCAGCACAAGCAGCTCCGGCTCGCGTGCCAGGGCCCGGGCCAGGTAGACCCGCTGCAGTTCACCACCGCTCAGTGCCGCGAGCGATCTGTGCGAGAGGTGGCCGATCCCGACCTGGTGCAGGGCCTGTTCGGCCCGCTCATGTTCCCGGCCGCCGATCTTCCAGGGCCAGCTGCGCCGCAGTCCGCTGGCTACGAGTTCGCAGGATGAGGCGGGAAAGCTCAGGTCAAGGGTCTTGACCTGCGGGACGTAGCCGATGCGCTCGCTCGGCAGGCTCTCGGGACTGTGCCCGAGCAGGCTGATGCTGCCTTCGCTGAAGGGTGCCAGGCCCAGCAGACATTTCAGCAGGGTGGACTTGCCACTGCCGTTTGGTCCCACCACCGCCAGGAATTCGCCGCCCTGCAGCGCGAAGCTCAGACCATCGAGCGCGGTCAGCTTGCCGTAGCGCACTGTTAGGGAATCAACCTTGAGCACGGGTGTCCACCCGGCGGCCTACTTCAGACTGGCCGCCAGTACCTGCGCATTATAGAGGATCAGCTCATCATAACTGCAGCGTTCGGCGCAGCCGCCGACCGGATCCAGCTCATAGAGCGGCAGGCCACTGGCTTCGCTGAGCATCCGGGCGGCATTCTGGGGAATCTGCGGCTCGCTGTAGATGGCCCTGACGCCCAGTTCCTTCGCTTCCCGGGAAAGGTTCTCCATCTGCCGCGGGGAGGGTTCCTTGCCGGGGCTGTCCGTCACCACCAGCGCGACTTCCAGGCCGTACTGCTTGCAGAGGTACTGGAAGCTCGGATGCGTGGTGGCCACACGGCTGCCGCGGATCGGGTCAATCAGGCCGTGCACCTCGCGGTCCATCTCCGTCAGGTGTCTGCTGAACTCCTCGGCGTTGGCGGCATAGATCTCCGCACCGTGCGGGTCAAGCTCGGACAGAATTCTCACAAGCTCCGGCACGGTGTTGCGTACCACGCAGGGATCCAGCCAGAAATGCGGATCAACCACGGGATCGTGATGCTTGTGCCCCTTGGCGGAGTGCTCCTTCGGACAGCAGTCCGTTTCCAGATGCAGCAGGCAGTCTTCCGGGACCAGATCCAGGACATGCACCTTCTGCCTGGCGGGCAGGTCCGCCGCCCAGCCGTCCAGACGCTCATCAACATAGAAGAAGCCGCTGGCATGCATCACACCGCGCAGGTCACTGGGCCTGGGTTCATACGTGTGGGGTGATGCTCCCGGTGGCAGCATCGTCACCACCTCAGCCCGGCCAAGCGTCAGTTCATTGAGGATCGCCGCCAGCGGAGCAATCGTGGCAACATAGCAGGGCTGGCTCGTGGAGACGCATGCGGGACCGAGTTCCTCTGCGATCAGGCGTTCACGTTCGTAACGCATGTAGCCGAACGCAGCCATCGCCATGATGACCAGCAATGAAGATACTATGATTACCTTGGTACTCAAGGTGGATGGCCCCTCAGTTAACGTTAGCGCATAATGCCAGCGCTGTCTAATGATATGACATTATCAGAATACCGCCGAAACCGCCGAATCGCTTCAATTATCGCTCAATCTGCCGGGACATCACGGGACAGACAGCGCTGCGGGTAAACTCAGACGGTTGCAGGGCAGACTGATCAGCTTCGAGGGTCTTGACGGTGTCGGCAAGAGCACACAGGTGGAACTCCTGCGTGAAGTACTGGCCGCCAGGAACCTTACAGTGCAGTGCTTCCGGGAACCAGGCGGCACCCAGGCCGGTGAGGAACTGCGCACGATGATCAAGCTTGGCCGTTTCGAAACGGCGCTGGCTGAACTCCTGGCCTTCGAGACCGCCCGTGCTGAACTGGTCGGAAGCCGCATCCGTCCTGCACTGGAGAGAGGCGAAATCGTGATCCTGGATCGCTTTGCGGACAGCAGTCTGGCTTATCAGGGTGCGCTGGGCAAGATCCCGGCGGAAACCATTCGCCAGCTCAACCAGATCGCGACAGCCGGCCTGCAGCCGGACCTCACCATCTGGCTGGCTCTTGACCCCAGGCAAGCGCTGGAGAGACGTACAGGAGCTGAGAAGCCAGCAGCAGGCGGAGGCCAGGCTGAGTCCACGGATCTGGACCACATAGAAAAACGCGAACTGGATTACTTCCGGAAGGTCCACGACATATTCAATATGATCATGAATGAGGATGGGGAAAGATTTCTGAGATTCGATGCTGCGTTGCACATTGAGGCAGTGCATCGGAGTGTTTCAGATAGTGTCCTCGGCAGGCTGAAGGAGTGGGGATGGCCGACCTGATCGCGCTCCTGCTCGTGACCCTTGCCGGGCTGTTCGGCACTGGAGCTGACGACGAGACATTCGCGCAGCTGCTGACGGAAGCCGTCGAGGCGAAGAAGCCTGTCCCGATGGAGGAAATCCAGGTGGCCTGCCAGGGCTGCGGCCTGCAGCAGATCGATGGCATCAGCTTCAGCTTTGCTGACCTGACCCTGGAGCCACTGCTGATCGACTCTGCCGAGGTCGAGGTCGAACGGCTGCACCACGACAGCAAGGGCCGGATCACGATGGACGGCCTGGGCTTCAGCGCGCGCATCCGCGAGTCAGACCTCACGGATGCACTGCAGAGCCATGTGGAAAAGCTCAGTGATGCCACGATCAGCATAGACGAACAGGGCCTGACCCTGAGTGGCAGCCACCAGCTGCTGGCGCTGCGCATTCCCTACAGCGTGCGCGGCAAGCTCGGGGTGGAGAACGGCAGCCAGCTGGTGTTCCACATTGACCAGAGCCAGCTCTCAGGGATGCGCATGCCCGCCGGCCTGAATGCCCTGATCGAGAAGGAAGTGAACCCCGTCTATGACCTCAAGGCCTTTGCCGCACGATCGAAGAAGGACATCGAACGGGCAAAAGCCCAGCTCGGCTACGAGTTCCAGCTGCAGATCGAGGAGATCAGCTACGGGGAGGGACATATAATCGTGGACGGCAGCGCATGAGAAATCTGGCAGTCAGCTTGCTGGTCATCGCGGCTGTGCTCCTGCTCCTGCGTGCGGGAATGCAGCCCGTCGACCGCGTGATCAATCCGCCCCGCCGGGATCTGCCGGCGCACGCGCGGGTCGACTGGTCGCTTGCCGGCAGTTTCGGTGAGCCGGCCAAAGCCCTCAACCCGCAGGAACACAACCCCTGGCTGAAGCAGTTCAATGACGGCGGGTTCCTTGAAATTGCGGGTCTGAGTGCCGGCGAGGAAGAGGTTTTCGTCTGCGATACTGGCCTCAGCCGCATCCAGGTCTTCAATCGCGATGGCAGGCACCTGCGCAACATGGGCATCGGCATTCCCATCCGCGAAGTGCTGCCCACGGACATCGAATTCTATCTTGAAGACAATATGGTCACGCGCGAGATCCCGCGCTTCAACGACATCCTCGGACCACTCTTCGCTGACAAGTATCGCGGGATCTTCCAGGCTGCTGATGTCGCCATCACTCCCGAAGGCTGGTTCATGGCGGACATGCTGCGCACGGGCGACCGGCGCGCGGACCATCGCAAGCCCTCGCTGCTGTGGTTCGGCAACGACGACAGCGTGAAGCGCTTCGGAATTGACACCATCATCTGGCCGCAGTACATCGCCGCCGAAGGCCAGCAGGTCGTGCTCAGTGAACCGGAGGGCAATGCCCTCTACTGGGGAGAGCGCGACGGTGACAACCCAGCTGACTGGAAGATGGGTTTCCCCACCACCGCCACGCAGTACACGGACATCCTGCGCGTCAAGGAAAGCTACTTCGGCCACCGCCGCTACAACTCGATGATGGCCCGCCACCAGAATGTCAGCCAGGCTCCGGGGGAATATTCCCGCGTGGGCGGCATGGACTTCGGTTTCGGGAAGCTCGTGATCTGCGACAGCGGCAATGCCCGCATCCAGGTCTATGACGCCACCGGCCGGGACATGACGCGCCGCCACAGCCTGGTGCTGACCCTGCCCGGTGTCAACCGCAACGGCGAGCTGCGCTTCGCGGTGCCGCTGGACGTGGCAGTTGACGACCACGACGGCCAGGTCTACATCCTCGACAGTTCGCGCCGTGAGGTGGCGATCCTCGACGACCACTTCAATCGCATCGGCAGCTTCGGACTGGGCGATCTGAACACCCCGCGGGCGATCACGATCTCGCCGGATGGCAACGACATCTACGTCAGTGACGACGGCGACCAGTGCGTCTACCACTACAGCAGTGCCCAGCGACGCTGAACAGCCCATGAGCCAGCGTGAGCTGGCCCGCCTGCTGAGCCGGCTGGAGCGAAGCCCGGAAATCCTGCAGGACACGCTTGCAGCTCTTCCCGCCGCCCCGGGCCCGGTGCAGCGCATCGGCTTCACCGGCAGCCCCGGTGTCGGCAAGTCCACGCTCCTGCATGCCGTGATCCGCGAACTGCGCGAGCGCGGGGAACGCGTGGGCGTGATCGCCGTGGATCCGACCAGCCCCTTCAGCGGCGGTGCCCTGCTCGGCGACCGCCTGCGCCTGGCCCCGCAGCAGGATGACGACGGGGTGTTCATCCGCAGCATCGGCTCGCGCGGCAGCCTCGGCGGGATCAGCCCCCAGGCCAGCGTGATCGCCAGCGTGCTGGAGAGCGCAGGCTACACGCGCATCCTGATCGAGACCGTCGGCGTGGGCCAGACCGGCTATGATGTCGTCAGCCTGGCGGACACGGTGGTGGCGTTGTTCTCACCGGAGGGCGGCGATGGGATCCAGCTGATCAAGGCCGGGATCCTCGAGCTCGGTGACATCTTCGTCGTCAACAAGGCCGACCGTCCGGGAGCTGACACCCTGCTGAAGGAAATCGGATATTCACTGGCGATGGAGCCGCCGCCGCCCACGGGTGGCTGGCAGCGTCCGGTGCTGAGCATGATCGCCAGCAGCGGGCAGGGGGCAGCGGAACTCGTGGATGCGATGGAATCACATGGCGGATGGCTTGGTGCGCTGCCCGGTGATCATCCGGCGCGCCAGCGCCGGATGCAGCGCGAACTGGAGTTCACGCTGCGCAGCAGTGTCGGTGCCCTGCTGGACGGGGAACTGCGCGGGCTGCTGGACAGTCTCGCCAGCGATGTGCTGAAGGGTGACTGCGGCCGCTGGGATGCCGTTGCCAGACTGAAACGTGCGCTGGCCGGGCAGCTGGCGAGGGATTAACCCTCGCTCGCGATCTGCTCCATCAGCTCGTCGGTCATGCTCCAGTTGCTGAACACCATCTGCACGTCGTCGTTGTCATCCAGCAGTTCCAGCAGGCGGAAGACCTGCTTGCCGGATGAGGCGTCGGTGATGTCAACGCTGTCCTTGGCGACCATTGCCACGGAGCTGGACTGCATCCTGTACTTGCCGTTTTCGCGGAACCACTGCTTGGCAGCCTCGAGATCGTCCACCTCGCAGGTCACCTCGATCACGTCACCGTCGACCTTGTAGGCCTCGGCACCGGCCTCGAGGCAGTCCTCGATCAGCTCATCCTCGGAGAAGCCGCCGTTCTCGAGGTTGATCACGCCCTTGCGCTCGAACATCCAGGCCACGCTGCCATCCGTGCCGAGCTCACCGCCGCCCTTCTTGAAGATGTTGCGCAGATCGGCCACGGTGCGGTTCTTGTTGTCGGTCAGGGTATGCACGATCATCGCCGTCCCCGCCGGGCCACGGCCCTCGTAGCTGATGCGCTCGTAGTTCTCACCGTCGCTGCCGCCGGCTCCGCGCTTGATGGCGCGCTCCATGGTGTCCTTCGGCATATTGGCGGCCTTGGACTTTTCAATGGCGGCACTGAGTGAGAAGTTCACTGCGGGGTCAGCTCCGCCTTCCTTGGCCGCGACCACCAGCTCGCGGATGATCTTGTTGAAGATCGCACCGCGCTTGGCATCCTGCGCGCCCTTGCGGTGCTTGATGGAACTCCACTTATTATGACCAGACACGTACCTGTACCTCTCGTGCTCGTTTGCCCGCAGCGCTCCGGCCCGGGGGCCGGGTTCCGGCGGGGAGATAATTATACCGGGAGCAGGGCCCGCTCCCTGCCGCCGAATGCAGCGGCATGTCACGGGATGTCACACCCCCTGATGCCTGGACAGGCTTCAGCATCAGCCTCTCAGGAAATACTTTGAGGTTCGGGGAGGATCGCCAGTTCCCAGTCCTCTGATGGTCCTCCTCTTACCGCATCATCCTGATGAGGTTTCATATGTCCTCCCCACGAAGCATCCTCCTGTTGATCTGTCTGGCCCTGCTGGCCGGGTCCTGTTCCGCCGGCTCCGGCAGCCCCCTGCCTGATCCTGAAATCGGCGAGGCAGTGAACTATGTGCGCCCTGAAGCTGAGGCCGGCCAGACCGGATTGCCCGCCTTGCCGGCACCCTCCAGCATTGCCCGCTCCTCATCGGAGGTCAGTGATTCCAACCGTGTGCTCCACGGTGGTTCAGTCTCAGCCAGCCTGCTTTCCCACAATACCTCCGGTGCGGTCTACGAGCCCCAGTACACGGAGCAGTCCGTCGGAGTGGGAGATGCGGCCTGGAACGGCTATGAATTCTATGGCTTGATGGACTATGCAGGAGACGCCCGGATCAGGCTCTACTGGCTGTTCGGGCCCTCCGCATCCGGCAATGAATACCTGGCGCTGGCCAACTTCCAGACCGACCGCTGGGACTGGCTGCCCGTTGTGGACGGCGAGGTCAATCCCGGCGATGCCGCTCCCTATATCTCGCCCGATGGACATCTCTACGCGACGATGCTGCTGCTGGGCAGCGAAACCTGTACGCTGCACTGGCTGGTACTTGGGGATGACGTCACGCCATATGTATTCCTGATAGGCGACCTCGACAATGACAAGTACCAGAACATCGCCCCGCGTACGGTCAGTTTTGATGCGACCAATGCCGAGGGCTTCGGCTCGGAGATCCTCAGCTGGGACTTCGACTTCGAAGGTGACGGCAACTGGGATGTGCTGGGCAACACCGAGGGACTGGCAATCCATCAGTACCCAGCCGGCAACTACACCGCCTTCGTACGTGTGACCAGCGCCGGCGGCAAGCAGGGCATCGGCCAGCGCAGCTTTGCGATCATCGACCCCAACAATCAGCCGCCCAAGGCCCTGATTACGGCGGATGCCCTGTCGGGTACCGCTCCGCTGCACAGCGGGATGGATGCCCTGGCCTGCAGCGATCCGGACGGCTTCATCACCACCTACGAATGGGACTTCAACAATGACGGCGAATGGGATCTGGTGACGGATTCACCGGAACAGGTCCATACGGATCTGGTGGCCTGGGGTGCGAATCTGGTGAACCTTCGGGTGACTGACAACTTTTACGCTCAGGACACCGACACTGTGATCGTCAACCTCAGCCAGGGCTGGCTCTACAGCTACGTGGACCAGAATGTCGGCCTCAATACCGAAGTCTCGATGTGCGTGACCGGCGAGGGTTCTCTGGCCCGGCCATGTGTGGCCTATGCTGACTACCTGACGAAGGACATTCGCTACTGCCGGGCCGCGGATGCCGGCGGCACGATGTGGGGTACGATCCGCTACCCGCTCACCAAGCCGCACCAGGCCTACAGCCTGCACGGCGTCAATGTGGTCTACAGCGGGGTGGTGGATGCGCCGATCATCGGCTGCGTCACCGAGAACACGAACTTCACCTCCACGCTGCGCTCCGTCACCGCAAATGATGACCTTGGCAACAGCTGGAAGCAGGATCTGAGTTTTGCTGAGGAAGTTGACCCGAAGTACTTCTGTTCGCTGGCGATCATCAACAACATTCCCGTGATGGTCTCCGCTGCCAGCAATAACGGCTCCGGTTTCGGGCAGGGTTCCCTGATCATGGTCAGGGCCACTGATGCCTCCGCCAGCGCCTGGGGCACGCCCAAGCAGCTTCTGGGCGGAGACAGCACTGTCGGCTACTGGGATGTGGAGCTGCTGCCCTCCTTCAACGGTTCGGAATTCGTGCCGCTGCTGGCCTATGTGCACGCGGATACAGCTGGATACCATGCCAGCAGCATGCGGGCCATTGACGGCCTCGGCAACAGCTGGGAATTGCCGGATCGCGTGCATGACGGTGCGATCTACGACTGCAGCATGGCGATGGTAGATGGCCGCCCGGCACTGGCCGCCGGTTCATCCTCGCAGCATGGTTCGATGTTCTTCGGGCGCAGCGGTGACATGAAGGGCCAGACCTGGCCGGACTCGGAGCAGTTCACGGAGGGCGGCAGCCCGCAGCTGGCGATCTGGGGCGGCCTGCCCGTGATTGCCTACTTCAGCTTCGCTGAGCAGGGACTCTACATCAGCGTGGCCAGCGATGCCCAGGGCAGTGCCTGGCAGGCACCTCTGCTCGTGGACAATCGCGATGAACACGGCCGTTACAGCGACCTGCTGGTCCACAACGAGCAGCTGATGATCTGCTATGCGGGCGCTGACGACAGCCTGATCTGCGCCAGCTGGCAATAGGAATGTCACACCGGCCGGGCGCATGTCACGGAATGTCACCGCTGCCTGGCCACAGCTGGCCCCGCTGGCAGGCCAAAGCACGTATATTTCGCTTGCCCTGCAGATGGGCTCATTCCAGCCTGGCGGAAGACAGAGCCGCCGGCCAGTTCAGAGAGATGAAATGCACAAGTACCTGATTGCGATGCTGCTGATCCTGCTATTCCTGGCCGGTTGTGCCGGTGGCGGAGCACAGGGCAGCCTGGACCCCTCGCAGACTGCCCAGCCGCAGGAGCAGGCCCTCCTGCCCGGGCCCATGGGCCAGGATGCAGCAGCAGCACCGCAGCTGCCGGCTCCGGCGGAGCTGGAGCGCAGCGGTTCCGTGGTGAATGACCTTGAACGGCTGCGCTTCGGTGACCAGTACTACCCGCTGCTGCCTGCCAACAAGGTCAGCGGCGGCGGCTTCTACCCACAGTGGAGCCAGCCAGCCGATGGCCTGTCCGCAGCATCATACGCCTGCTACCAGCTGGTCTTCAGCGGGGAATATGACGACGAGGCGCGTGTGCGCTTCAACTGGCTGACGCCGCCCACGGACTATGCGAACCTCTATGCAGCGGTTGCCAACTTCAGCAGCAACCGCTGGGACTGGAGCCCATGCGGAGTGGACGGTCTCAGCCTGCCCGGCCAGTCCGCGGACTACATCTCCCCCGGGAATGCGATGTACGTCTGCGTGCTGCTGCTGGGCACGGACCCCGCCAATCTCTACCGCGTGTACGTCGGCAGCAACTTCACACCCTATGGCAGCATCCTCACCGATCTCAGCACGGATCCCGCCGCGAATGTCGGGCCGCGCAATGTGCTGATCAATGCCAGCCAGGTGGAGGCACTCGGCGGAGAGGTCACCGCCTGGGACTTCGATTTCGATGGCGACGGCAGCTGGGATGTGCTTGGCAACACCAATGGCCTGGAACAGCATATCTATGATCCCGGTGAGTACAACCTCAGGGTGCAGCTGACCGAAAGCAGCGGCAAGCAGAACATCCTTGAGAAGGCCTTCGTGATTGTGGATCCCTTCAACCAGGCTCCGAATGCCGTGCTGAACTCCGACAAGCTGCTGGGCCAGGCTCCGCTGCATGCGCAGCTTGATGCGCTGTCCTGCTCGGATCCGGACGGCTACATCACCAAGTACGAGTACGACATCGACTTCGACGGCATCTATGACATCGTCAGCACCAGCCCGGACCCGGTTGCCGTCAGCTTCAGCGCTTTCGGTGCCAACTCCATCAAGCTGCGCGTAACTGACAACAACTTCGCGCAGTCCACGGCGCTGCTGCAGCTGACCTGCACCACCGGCTGGCAGTACAGCGTGATTGACAGCGACGCCACGCTCTACGATGACGCCGACATGGCGGTGACCGGCAGCGGTTCAGGGGCCCGGGCCTGCGTGGCCTATGTTGACTACTTCAGCAGTGAGCTGCGCTTCCGCAGCGCCTCAAATGACAGCCAGACCAGCTGGGGCAGCCTGCGCAAGCCGGTGGGCAGCAGCAAGGTCGGCGAGTTTCCCTCAGTGAGCATCACCTACAACAGCCTTGAGGACTTCCCGATGATCGCCTACACGGACTATGTGGACGGTGCTAGTGATTACCTGAACATCGTGCGTGCCAATGACACCTACGGCTCGAGCTGGAAGCAGCCGCAGCTGATCGACGGCAGCGCTGACTTCGGCTACAGCACCGACATCGAGGTGCTCAACAACCTGCCCGTGCTGGCGGCGATCTCCGCTCCCGGCGAGAAGGGCCTGAGCGAGGTGCGCTACTACCAGGCCACCGACAGTACTGGTGCGAGCTGGAGCGCGGCGCGGGTGGCAATCCCGGCGGAAGCGGATGTGAAGTTCTACGACATCGCGCTGGACAGCTATGAGAACGGCCTGTTCGACCGGCCGCTGATCTCCGCCACCTGCGAACTCGGCCCGCCCTTTGCTCAGTTCACCTATCTGGTGCGGGGCAGCAATGTGGACGGCACGGCCTGGGGGACGCCTGTGAAGGTGATGGAGCAGTACAGCTACCAGACCGACCTGCTGCGCGTGAATGGCAATCCCGCCGTGCTCAGCGGTTCCTCCTCCCAGAGCGGCCAGCTGTACTTCAGCCGCAGCAGTGATGACAGCGCAACCGGCTTCCCCCAGAGCCCGCAGCTGGTCGGCCCCGGCGGCAACTGCGAGCTGGACATCTGGGGCGGGCGGCCCGTGATCCTCACCGAGGGCATCGAGACGGACGGTCTGCAGCTGATCCGCGCCGTGGATGCCGACGGCACGGCCTGGGAAGAACCGATCCCGATCGAGCGCCGCTACAACTTCGGCGACCACTGTTCGCTGGTTGTCGTGAATGACCTGCCCGTGGTCTGCTATGTGGACAGTCTGGGTGCGCGGCTGCTGGCCGCTGCCTGGAAGGGACTCTGATATTTCCACAGGGGTGTAAGCACCGGGCCGTGGGTTGAAGCTCCCGGCCCATCCCGCTCCGGCACCACTGACATTCCCCGGCTCCGGTACCCCCGTGCTCTCCTGCTGAACGCTATGCTTCTACTGGCAAACCTGCCAAGGGAGCAATGTGATGCGTGGAGTCTGCCTGCTGCTGCTTCCACTGATATTGCTGATCAGCCTGGCGGGCTGCGGAGTGTTTGACAATCCCCTGCACCTGCCCGAATGGGGGGCTGAGCCGCCTGCGTTCGACCTGCCAGGAGCTGCTGCTGACGAGCAGGGGGCTGAGCAGCCCGGTGGCAATGGCGGGGACGACACTGCAACGGAGGATGACAGTTCTGATCAGCAGGCTGGCTGAGTCAGCCTGGGCTGCCATGTCTGCAGCTGGTTCAGAGCGGTTCCGTGCCTTCACTGATCAGGTCAATATAGCGGTCATAGCGATAGCGGCGATGCCTCGCCTGCCCCGTCATTTCCGAAACCATGCCCGCCTCCAGCATCAGCTCCAGCGCTGTGTTGACAGTCGGCAGGGACAGCCGGGTTTCCTCGCTGAGCTGAACGGCACTGGTGAGCGGG
Organism: bacterium; assembly: GCA_020440605.1. Classification (GTDB taxonomy): domain Bacteria; phylum 4484-113; class 4484-113; order 4484-113; family JAFGCY01; genus JAHEFU01. The sequence goes on from JAGRNT010000027.1 coordinate 24,218, forward strand.
TAGCGCTGGAGCGCGGCATGCACCTGCAGCAGACTGCCGCTGCGCCGGCCCAGCCCCCGGAGGGAGTCCGCGTCCTGCCGGGCTGTTGCCAGCAGATTCGTGGCCGTGGCAATCCCCGAACCCGCACATTCAATCACGCCGTGCAGGAAGAACTCCACCCAGTCCTCGAAGTTGCCGCTGCTGCGGGTGCCCTGCAGCAGGTCGTAGTAGCGTGTGCGATTGCGCTTGAAGTACAGGCTCAGGTAGAGGATGGGATGCCGGGTGACTCCACTGGCAAGCAGGTACAGCGAGATCAGCAGCCTGCCGATCCGGCCGTTGCCATCCAGAAATGGGTGGATGCTCTCGAACTGGGCATGGATCAGAGCGGCCTTGATCACCGGAGAATACCGTCCGTTGTCAGACTGCATGAACTGTTCGAGACTGCCCAGGCAGTCCATCAGGAGTTCGGGTGGCGGAGGTACGTAGTGGGCATTGCCCGGCCTGCTGCCGCCGATCCAGTTCTGGCTGCGGCGGAACTCGCCGGGATTCCTGGCGCTGCCCCGGCCCTGGGCCAGCAGGATGGCATGCAGCTCCCTGATGAAGCGCAGCGAGAGGGGCAGGCTCTGCAGCCGCTGCACTCCGAACTCCAGGGCGGAGATATGGTTGGATACCTCCAGCACGTCATCCGAGGGCCGGACATTCTCCCGCTCCTCCTCAAACAGCAGCAGTTCATTGAGGGAGGACTGCGTACCCTCGATCTGCGAGGAAAGCAGGGCTTCCTTGCGGATGAAGAAATACAGGAACAGGGACATTTCGGGAAGCATGTCTGAAATGCCATCCAGCCGCCCGATACTCAGCGCGGCTTCAGCGGTCAGGCTGATCAGCCGATCATCCATCTGCAGCGGCGGCTCGGGCGGCAGTGGATGAGGCACGAATGCACGAAAGGGCTCTCCCGTGGAGGGAACATTCCGGAATATGCCGCTTTCTCTGTTCATTTCCGCACCTCGAGCGCGGCTAACTAAAAATTAGCCCGTAAATTTTAGTTAGCTGGCATTCCGCAGATTCTAACTAAAAAACTTTTAGTTGCAAAGGGGCTAACTAAAAATTAGCGCCTAATTTTTAGTTGGAGCTGCGCGCTGGTGGATTAACTAAAAATCTTTTAGTTGGAACCCGGTCCGCCGCCGCAGACTGAACAGCATCTGGATGCCGCTGGAGCCGGCTGGCAGTAGCATCGATGCAGTCACAAAAGCCTGAGATGCGGTGTTATGTCCAGTTGCCGGAACTGAGACTGAGGCCTGCGGCTGACGGAGCTATGCCCCGTCCTCGGCAGGCCCCTCGCCCGTGCCGCCGTTGCGCCGTCCGCCGATGCTCTGGCGCACATTGGCCACGGCGCGGCTGACCTCGCCCACCCGCTCGCGGGCATTGCTCACCACCTCGGCCACATTGCTCACGAGCGGCTTGCCCTTTTCGAGATAGCTGTTGGCATTCTCGGTGAGAATCCCGATGTCGGCGGTCAGCAGCGAGATGTCGCTCAGCAGGTTCGTGATCCGCTTTGCGAGGTCCCGGTCGTGCAGGTCGCCCGTGATGTCCGCCAGCGAACTGCTGAGTGCGGTGATGTCCTTCTGCATCGTTGCCAGGTCGTCAATCCGCGCGCGTGCGCTCTGGCTGGTCTGGGTCGCGTCATCCAGCAGGGTGCGGGCCTCGCCGAGCGTCTGCTCAAGCTGGCTGGCTAGCGGCTCGATCCGCCCCACCGCGCTGCGGGCGTTGTCAAGCGTGCCGGAGAGCTTGCGCAGGATGTCCTGGTCCTGCACATTGCGCACCAGGCTCTCAGCTGATTTCAGGGTCTGGCGGGCCTCAGTCGCGGTGCTCGTCAGCTCGCCCAGCAGGGCCGTCAGCTTCGGCACGAGCGCGGCGGCTACGCCGATCAGCACGAGCAGGCCCAGCGCCTGGGCCACGGCGATGATTGTCAGTGACAGTCCCTGCTCCATCAGTCCATTATAACGAGCCGGGCTCGACTGCGATCAGTCCGGGCTGTTCATCCCGGCAGCGCTGCAGGAGCGCCGGGTCTTCCTGCAGCCGGGAGCGGGTCCACCAGTAGAGCCGGGTCTTCGGCCAGTTGCCGCTTTCCTGCAGCCAGGCGCGGTACAGCTCATCCGGTGCAGTACGCTGCGCCGCCAGCAGCACGAGGCAGGCCAGCTCCGACCAGATCAGCCCGGCCAGCGGCTGGGGCCAGGCCGGCAACATCCGCCCGGAGAGCGTGGCATACAGCCCCGGCCAGTCCTCGCCGCGGCGCTGGGGCGCGCGGATCTCCGGGAATGGGATGCCCGCAGCCTGCGGAATCAGGCTCAGGTCGCCGCGTTGCCAGAGTGTGAGGCAGCACAGCAGCTGCACCACGCAGTCCTCTCCGCCGGACCAGGCCGCGAGGCCCTCCGAGGGCTGCCCCTGCCAGTCCGCGGGTGGAGCCTGGCTGAGCAGGGCATGCTCCAGCGCCCAGAGTGTATGCCCGATCCCCGCCGCATCCCGCTCGGCCGGGTCCGGCCAGCCACCGAGCACCCTGAGCAGGCGGTAGAGCCGCCAGTGTCCGGGCTGGCTGAACTGCTCCACGCTGAACATCCCGGCCTCGCGGCGCTCCAGCCTGCCATCGCGCAGCAGGCGGTAGGCACCCTCCAGCACCTGGCGCAGCGGGTCCGGATGCTGCTCCCAGATCGACGTCAGCTCCCCGAGCCCCGTCAATGCCGCCTGCGGCCCCTCGTCGAAGAGCTGCAGCAGTGACAGCAGCACGGCCACGCTCAGTTCCCCGCGCAGCAGCCGCCGGAATTCCCCCAGTTCCTCACGGGCATCAGCCCCGGCTCCACCGCTGAGCTGCATGAAGACCCAGGCCGCGAGCTGCTCGCGCAGCATTGCCAGTTCCGCGGCATAGCTGTCATTCAGTCTGTCGAAGTCCTCGCTCAGGCCCTGCAGGCGCGCGGCGATCTGCTCATGGATCGCAGCATACTCCGCCGCCTCGGCTTCCTCCAGTGTGGCAAGTTCATCCAGGCGCCTGCGCTCCGCTTCCCAGGCACGCCGCTCGGGGCTGGGACGTGCGCCGAACAGGCCGCGGCGCGCTGCCGGTGGTTCGGGCTGTTCCTCGGTGAAGATCTGCACATCCAGCCGCGCATCCCGCGCGCTGCGCACGGCATCCTTCATGCGGGACTGCGCCGTCTGCTCATCCGTGAGAAGCACGCTGCGCTGTTTCATCAGCTCGGTGCGCTGCGCCTGCAGCTGCTCAATGCGCCGCCGCCCGATGGCACTGCGCCCGGCCTCGGCATTGCCGGCCAGCGCACGCCGCAGCAGGCCCAGCAGGGCCACACGGCTGTACGGGTCAAGGCGCAGTTCGGGCATGTCCAAACATATTAGGGGATAGCGCGCCGGACGGTCAGTGGAATGTGTGGCGAAAGCGCTCTGGCTGGCGGATAAGCGAAGTGGCCGATGGCGGGGCAGGGAGGAAAATTCCGGCCGGTGCATTATGGAGATGTGCCTGGGAGCCGCACCGGCCGGATGCTTGGGAAATGACGGGAGGGTTCACCCGGAGTGGGTATGGGCTCACCCTCCTGCCTATTCAGACGCAGAGCTGCTGCGCCTGTTCAGAACGCGAAATGTGGAAAGGTAGCAAGGGGCTGCTTACAGCTCAACGATCGGAATTGCTAGCTCCTGACCCGGACTGACATCAGAGCAGAAGCGCCAGGCAATCACCTTTGTGAATCCCCGGTGGGCACGCAGGGCATATTCCAGATCAAGATAGGGATCACCACTCAGGCATAGCGCACGGATTTCCCGGGTGGCGAGATCAAGCAGCTCCGTATACCGGAAATCAGGCCGGTACATGGCCTTGATCTTCTCATGCCCCCAGTAGAGATAGGACTGCTGGTCATCAGCAGGCTCCACCTGTTCAGATGTCAGATTCTGGCCGAACAGCTCATTGAAGCGCTGGATGACCATCGGGAGCATGCTGCCATCGCAGCGGGTCAGCGAGGTGATCACCGCCTGGCCACTGATTCTGGACATCAGCATGTCCGGGCTCTGCTCACCCTGCCTGTTGGCAGAGGCAACTTCCAGCCAGATGCAGCCCATCGATTCCGGATCAAGCAGCGCCCGCGAGCAGTCCTGGGGGCCGAAGCCCTGGATGTTGCCGAGGATGTACAGCAGGAACTGCATCGGTTCACGCTGGCCGCGCAGACTTTCCTTCAGTACGGCTTCCTGATAGAGCTGGCTGCAGTGCACGAGCGCCTGCGTGAAGTTGTTGGTGTAGATTCTGTGGAAGGCCTGGAAACTCAGCAACCTGAGCTGGATCCGGCGCTGATACCCAGCGTGCTCGGAACCCTCTTCAGGAATGATGTTGATGTCGCAATCCTGGCTGGCACGGGCCAGCTGCAGCAGATCATCATTGATAACCGCCGTCTTTGCCAGATTGTACTTATCCAACAGATGCTGAGTAGATGTCATTTTGCCAGCTTTGCGGCCCCGCTAGGTTAAATTCCGCACAAAAGAACTTGTCAAGATTCTACCGCAGAATGCACGGAGATGGCCAGACTGGAGCGCGAATTTTCCTCAGCGCGCGCATGAACCCAGACCAGGTAAACCTTCCCGACCATTCTGCCGCAGAATCCTGATCAGAATTTTCAGCTTTCCTTGGTCTCCTCATCGTGCGGAGGCATCGGCACAAGCGGTCCGTCGTAGTTGGCGGAAATCCAGGTTGCTGCCTCGGAATAGCTGGTCGGATCCTCAGGCGGTGGCGGAGGAATGTGGTTGAAAACCCTGCCCCACTGAGAATAACTGTCCGCCGGAGGAAGTCCCCAGAAATTCAGCCATGCCATAACAGTCTGATAACTTACAGGAGCCATAGTTAAACCTCTATGGATTTAAAAAGTGGACTATTCTATCAGCGCTTAATCAGTATCCGGCCAGTGCTTGACCCGGATGTAACCATCATTTAACAAACCGGATCAGAAGTGTCTCAGTTGTGGATCAGGCCGAGTCCCATCAGGTGGCCGTGTGCATCCAGGCGGCGGAAGTAGCTCTCCGTGCGCAGGTGCCTGAGGATCCAGTCCCGGCCATGCAGCCTCAGCCGCAGGCGGCTCGAAGCCCGCGCTATGCCTGTGTAGATCAGGCAGAACAGCAGGAAGCCCAGCCCCCCGTAGACGATCCACTGCGGCAGGTCCGCCATCGGCCAGCTCGTCAGCGGGATCATCCAGAGCCCCAGGATCCAGCAGCCCAGGCCCACAAGGCCCCCCACCAGCTGCCCGAGGGTACCGCGCAGACTCCAGTTCACAAGCAGCAGAATGCCGATTGCCAGCGCCGGCAGCAGCATCTGCAGGTCACTGAGCGGAAAGCTTTTGAAGCGGAAGTACATCCAGCCTGCGCGCAGCAGGAGCATCAGCAAAAGGAAGCTGGCTCCCCTGCTCAACACCCAGATTTCCGCCCGGCTCACCAGGTTCCTGTTCACCGCGAACCAGTCTAGCATTTCCGTGTCACATGTAATGCTAGAATCAGCTTTCTGGCCGGGAGTGAATGGCATGGATGACAAGCGAGATGGGCGCGATCACCTTGACAGCGGGGCTGAGCGCGAGGGTGGAGATCTGGACCCGGGCCTGGCCCTGCACATGCGCCTGGGCGGCGGAGGGGATCCGGTCGAGCCGGATTACTCGGCCCAGGGTGGCGGGGCTCCAGCCCCACGTCAGCGTGATGAGGACATCGACAGCGGTGTGGCCCTGCACATGCGCCTCGGTGGTGCCGGTGAGCCGGTCCGCAGTGATGACTATCCTGAAGCCCCCAGCGGCGAAGCAGCGGCCCAGCTGGTGGAGGGTTCGCGGCTCTGCCCGGGCTGCAACACCATCACCGAATTCAGCGAGGGCGTCTGCTCGGAATGCGGCTTCCGCTTCCGCAGCGGCGGCCAGGGAGCACCGCCGGCCTTTGAGGCCGGAGCCGGGCTGGATGCCCCGGCCGGGTCTCAGATCCTGAAGATCATCCTGGCAGTGGCGATCATCGCCGTGCTGGGCTACGGCATCAGCCGCATCGATTTCTCCGGTGCGAAGCAGAAGCAGGCGGATGCAGGACAGCTCTCCGGCGATCCCTTCATCGCCGTGCAGATCAACGAGGATTTCCACAACAGCCTCAGCCAGACCCTGATGGCAGACGGGGATGCCTGGCAGGCCAGTGGGGTGGACGCCTATGTCTACCGCTACCGCGTTGAATCCCGGGTGGAGGACGGGGCCAGCCAGCAGATCACGATCACCGGCTTCGTCGGCGGTGATGATGCGGCCACTGCCGCACAGTCCCCGGGCGACAAGCCGCTGCTGAATGCCATGGACAGCTACCTGCGTTCCTACCGCGAACGCCAGGGCCTGGAACTGAACATGAAGCTCGTGCCCGCCGCGGAAGCCGGCGAGCTGCTGGACGATGACCGCTATGTGCGCTGGGGCTACTGGTATGGCCGTGAGCACCAGGCGGAGGTTGACCAGGTGGTGAATGCCATCGAAAGCTACCGCAGCAGCGAGGGCCAGTATCCCCGCACGCTCGGGAACGTGGCCGCCAACATGAAGCTCGAGAACCGCGGCTTCGGCTATGTGGCGGATGGCTGGGGCTACCTGCCCATCTTCGAGACCGACGGCTCCGGCAAGGTGCCCTTCGGCAGCGGCAGTTCCAGTGCTGAGCTGTATCCGCGCCGGATCAGCGGCTATTACCTGGTGAAATTCCTCGGTACGCCCACTTTGGGCGGCGACCTGCTCGGTGATGAGGGCAAGAGCTACTACCTCAACCGCATCTCCCCGCTGCCCTGCGTGCAGAAGGGTCCGCTCACGAATGTACCGGTAGAGCCCGACGGCGAACCCGACGGGATCGCCTGGGCAGTGAAGAACGGAGAGATCCTGGACGTCTGATAGCTGCGGCGCAGCTCTGCCGGATCCTCCGGTTCCTGATATAATCGCTAGTTCACGCTGCGGCGTGGGGTCGTGTGCGCCCCGAAAGGCGGATAGGAGATACGTACGATGCGTTTCATGGAGTTTGTCAGGAAGAAAGGCGCCACCGGCATCTGGATCTTTGCCGGGGTGATGCTCGTGTCCATTCTCGGCGGTCTGGGTGTGGGTGCCTACTACAGCCCGATCGTGCAGGGCGACCGCAATGCGGGGATCGGTGCCGCCGGCAACGCCCTGCCGCTGGTCAGTACGACCGGGCGCTACGAGGGTGTGGCGATGTTCGTCAACGACCGCCCGGTCTCGCTCGATGACTTCTCGAAGAACGTCGAGTTCATGGTCAGCAACTACATGCGCAACAGCCGCAGTGACTATGAGCTGCTGCTGCAGATCTACGGCGAGACGGCCCGCAAGCTGGTGCGTGACAACGTGCTGCTGCAGCAGGGTGAGGAATACGGCGTGACCGTGACCCAGGCCGAGATCGAGGAGGAGCGCAGCAAGATCATTGACAACTTCCTCACGGCCCAGGATGACTCCACCGGAAACGTGGTCGGCGACCTCGCGAAGAACCTCAACAAGAACAAGGCGCGGCGCGAGGCCTTCCGCCGCTTCCTGAGCATGAACGGCACTGACAACGCCACCTGGGAGAAGAACGTGCGCCAGAGCCTTCTGGTCACGAACTGCCAGGAGAAGCTGCAGGAGCTGGCGGATGCCGAGAAGGAACAGAAGATGAATGAGACCCGGCTCCTGATTGACGAGCGTCTCGCCGCCGGCGAGAAGTTCTCGGAGCTGGCCCGTGAATTCAGTGATGACAGCAATGCCGAGAACGGCGGCGACCTCAACACCTGGGTCTTCCCCGGGCTGATCCAGGATGAGGAGAATGACAAGGCCCTGTTCGCCACGCAGGTCGGCGAGACCACCGAGTGGTTCGAGATCCCGGCCGGGCTGCAGCGCTTCCAGGTCTATGAGCGCCGCGATCCCGAGGGTCCGGAGTATGAGGAGAAGAAGCCCGAGCTGATCCAGAAGATCCGCGATGAGAAGGGTGACGACTACGAACCGACCGAGGAGGAGATCGGCGACCGCTACCGCAGCGTCAAGGCCCGCCAGATCCAGCTCAACAAGACGGACCCGACGAAGGTCTACGAGCAGATCGCCGACATGGTTGACAACGCCAGCGTCGAGATCAACGTGCCCTACGTGCTGGCCTATCAGGCCCTGCAGGATGACCGGCTCTACACCCCCGCGGATGTGAGCTTCGAGGACCTGAAGGCCATCGCCGGCACTGCCGCCGTCGGTGCCAACTTCGACTTCGAGGTGCTGCGTCCGAAGTGGGACAACCGCCTGGCGGAGAACCGCGAGGATCCGGATGCCGCGGCGGATGAGGATACTGCCGCCGCCGAGGACGAGGCCGGGATGCAGGAGGCGGTGGATGAGATCATCGCCGCTGATGAGGCCGCCGCTGAGGAAGGTGCCGAGGCACCGGCCGCTGACGGACAGGATGAGCCCGCCGCCGAGACTGAGCCCGTTGCCAGCATCGAGGATGCCATGGTGGAGGACAGCACCAAGCCCCGCGAGGCCGATGAGACCACCCCGCTCTATGCGCTGGCGATCGGCTACCTAAAGCTTGGCAACACCACCAATGAAGAGACCCCGAGCATGTTCAGCCACTGGATGGTGGCTGATACCTACCTTGAATGGATGGAGACCGAGGACATGCTGCTCGGCCAGCAGCTGGACCGCAGCAGGGCCCGCGAGGAGATCGAGGACAACCTTGGCCGCGTGACGGAGGCTGACGACTACAATGCGGCGGCCTTTGCGGCCCGTGGCCTGAACCTGGCCTGGCTGGACCGCGCCGATGAGGCCCGCACCAACCTGGAGTCCGCCATCAGGTATGTCGCCAATTCCGACAGCCCGACCCTGGACCTGATCCAGCAGGCCTATGAGAAGCTGGATGACGAGGATGGTCTCAAGGCCGTGGAGGACCTGCGTGCCGAGTTCCGCCAGGAGCAGCTTGAGCAGGCGATCCAGCAGGCCCAGACCAACCCCGGCAACTCGATTCCCTTCGAGGGCGGGCAGCTGCAGCTTCCTGACATCGCGGACCTGGAGGACATGGGCAGTGCGGACGGCACGACTGAGGCTGGCACGGATGCAGCCGGCGGCGATGCCGAGGGCGGCCAGAGCTCAGGTGGCGAGAGCGCTGAAGGCGGCCAGGGCGCGGGTGGTGACACGGCTGAAGGTGGCCAGAATGCCGGTGACGGCGAAGGCGGCCAGTCTTCCGGTGGTGATGGCAGCGGCAGCGAGACCCCGCCCGCTGACAACCCCTGCGGCGAATAAGCTGGCAATCTGACCACTGATTACTGATTACTGACAACTGACAAGGGGAGCCTCCGGGCTCCCCTTTTGTTTAAGCAATGAGCAATGAAGAATGAGCAATGAATCAGACCCCATCGAAGTTGCCTCAACCCGGATTGGCTCATTGCTCCCCACTCATTGCTCATTGCCAACCGGAGGCCAGGTGCAAGCCGGGCAAATGTAGGCCGGAATCTATTCTGGCAACAAGGGCAGAAGCCCGAGGGAAGCTCACTCCCACGCCTCGCATCCTTGCAGTAAGGACCGGCAATGCCCTGCGACGCCAGCACGCGAGGGGATGCTTTGTGCGCTATGCGCCCCGGGAGGCCGGTGATGTTGCTAATCATATTGCTCAGATCCTCTGCGTCTCTGCGCCAGTAAACCGCAACGCATGCCATGCTGCCACCCGGTCGCATGCGAGCCGCGCAGGCGCGCGGACGGAATCGTGATCGCCAGTATGGTTTTGTTGACGCAGAGCCGCAGAGCATGGGGCGAGACGCTGAGCAGAAATTGCAAATTGCCAATTGCCTGCAGCTCAAGCAGGCGCAGCACGGGATTGCCCTCGATCCCCCGCGCACTGTCCCCGACGGCTGGGATGCCGTGTTCCATCAGCTAAGAGAATACATCTGAGCCTTGGATGTTACCCTTGCCTACCGCCACGGGCCGGGGGGATCCCAATGCAGACTGAACCCCGATCCTGATTTCAGTGCTTCAAGCAGTGGTCTGACAAAACCCTGAACCAGCTGAACCACTTCAGCGAATTCCAGCGGCGCATCCGGATCATCCAGGCGCTCGCGTAACGCCATCCACCGGGCTGCCCGCATGCTGATGAAGTCACGGCTGAAAGCAGTACTTTGCGGGTCAGCAGCAGTCTGCCTCTGCTTCAGGGTTTCGGATATGGCATGCGCAAGCTGTTCCCCGCTGAAGCGCTGCTTGCTGGACAGCCACCAGATGTCGTAGTAATCCTTGATTCTCGAATTGGTATCACCGAGATGCAGCATGGCCTGCAGTTTCTCAGCAATCACGCTCTCAATGCTGTAGCACAATAGTTCAGGCGGAGCCTGGTTCAGGATCGCCGGCAGCGTACGCATGACGGGATCCGGATGCACCCTGTCACCGAAGCCGATGTCAATGTACTGAACGTATCTGGCAGTTCCAATCAGAGCAGTGAAGCGCAGACGTAAACCGGGATAATCCGCGTCCTCCACGATTCTTTCCAGGCTGATGCTGTCAATGTCAATTACGACCCCGTCCTCCGGATAATCCAGAGCGAGGATTTTCCTGAATGCGGATTTGATGACTTCCTCTTCGTTACTTCCCAGCCCCAGCAGGTCAATGTCCCTCGTCGGTCTGGATGCGGGCAGCTCCAGGCTGCGCAGCATCACTGCTCCCTTCAGCACGAACTCCTTCCTGTATTGCGATTGGGAGAGCCGGTAGAGGACCCGCTCCATCACGTAATGCTGATCGAGTTCATTGGCTGGGAGGGATTGCTCCTTCGCGATACTGCGAAGTCTGGCCAGCACGGATTCCGCATGGTTCTTCTGCTCCTTCAGCTGATTGCCTCCAGATAGGTTCTCACGATGCGTTCCACTCGGCAGATCCTGCAGTACCTGATCAGTTCCACCGGCTTGTAACTGCGGCTTCTGCGGTACTCCCTGAGCGCTGCTATCGCGATGTCCTCCCCGATCCGCCGGCGGAACTTGAAGCAGTCGGCAATTGTCTTGTGGATGGAATAGATTCTCACGGCAGTCCCGTCCATGTTGTGTGTTTCCACTCCGGCTGCATGGCTTGCCGTGGAGAAGCGGTAGACGATGGCCGGTGGGTACTCAAGTTTCGGTTTGCGGTCGGTACTGCGGATGGCGAGATGTACCCTGTGCGGAATTTCATCCGTCATTCCGTGGAACGCCAGTGCACTGACCAGGCAGACTACCGCGTTCGGTGCCTGTAGAGCAACCGTAACAAGGTCCGGGTTCCCGAGTGGCGGGAGTTCACTGAGCCGGTAAACTCCTCTACTCAGACGTTCCAGTAGTTTCCGGTGCAGCATGTCGTACAGCCGGTACTTGCTTATCCCGAGTTCCCGTGCTCTGTTCAGCGACAGAATGCCTCCCTGTTCGCTGAAGATCCGGATCGCGTTTTCATCACTCAGGTACATCGGACTAAATGTTACAACTTATTCGTAAGTACGTACACTTTGTCCGAAACGTTTACGTAACGTAAGTCTGTAGAGAACCCGGGAAAGTACAGGATTGCTTCAGCGATTGTAAGTGAACCGAAGTCCAGTGAACTTCAACGCCGGACTTAGGATCACGTAACTGAAACTGCAAGACACGAACTGGCAGGTGTGTGCCATCGGCGCTGAAACCTGCTGCACTTCCATGTCTGTGAATAAAGGGCTGCAGGTAACAATACCAACAAGACTCCTGTGGATGTGTTACCGCACTGCAGCAGCGAAGATCAGAGTTTCCCTGCATGCTCTCCCGGTCGGCGTTTGGCGCTGCCGCTACGGCTGCTGCATTGGCAAACCTGCTCCCGGCTCCCTGTACCCTCGCTAAGCGCCCGCGGCCTGGTCCACCATCTTGCGCGCATCGCGCATGTTGACATCCAGCAGGTTGCTCACGCCGCGCGGGCGGCCCACCACGCCGACGAGTTTGTCGGCGCATTCCATCGTCTTCTTGTTGTGGGTCACCACGATGAACTGCTCATCCTCGGAGTAGTGCCTGATCAGCTTGGCGAAGCGCTCCACGTTGGCATCATCGAGCGCGGCATCCGCCTCATCCAGCACGCAGAAGCCGGGGCTGCGCACGCCGTGCACCGCGAAGAACAGCGCGAGGAAGATCAGCGTACGCTGTCCGCCCGAAAGGCTGCGCAGGCTGTGGCGGCGGCTGCCGGGCAGCTGCACCTCGACCTCCACGCCGGAGTTGATGATGTCCTCCGGCTCGTCGTACTTCAGGCGCGCGAAGCCACTGCCGAACAGCACGAGGAAGATGTCATTGAAACGCTTCTCGATGCGCCTCAGGCTGCGGCGGTACTTGACTTCCGTGGTGCGGTCGAGGTCGGCCACGAGCTTGCCGAGGTCGGCCACGGCCTTCTCCAGCTCGATCGCCTGGCTGTCGAGGAAGTCCAGCCGGCGCGAATGCTCCTGATGCTGCTCAATCGAGAGCAGGTTGACTGTGCCGATCCGGTCCAGCAGTTCCTGCAGGCGCGCCTTCTCCGCGCGCAGCTTGTTGCGCCCGGCTTCGGCGGCGTCCATGTCAGCCTCCACGGGTGAGACCCGCAGGCTGGCATCATTCATGAGCTGCGTAAGCGTCAGCTGGTGGCGCTCCTCCAGCATTGCCAGCCATTCCGAGATCCGCTCCACGGCGCGCTCACGCTGGCCCGTGAGTGAGATCTGCTCCTGCTCCAGCCGTGCGCGCATCCGCCCCAGTTCACTGAGCCGCTCCTGCAGCTCACGCGAAGCGCGCTCCAGCTCCTCGCGGCGCCGGGCCAGCTCCTCCAGTTCCGAGCCGCTGCTGCCAAGCTGCTCCTCCAGCACCGTGGCCTGCTCGGCGGCACTGCCGGAGGTGGAAAGCGCCTGCTGGCGCTCCTTCTCGCTGGCCTCGATGCGCGAACCGAGCTGCTGCATGCGCTGGCGCAGTGACTGGGCACGGGCCGCGCTGTCCTGCTCCTCCTTCTCGAGGTGCCGCACCTGCTGGTCGGCCAGCTCCTTGCGGGTCAGGGCCTCGGTGTGCAGGCGGCGCGCCTCATCCAGCTCAAGCTCGGCGGCAGCGCGGCGCTGCTCCAGCTCGTTGCCATGCTGCTGGATCTGCGACTGCTGCTCGCGCAGCTCGCGCAGCTCCGTCTCACGCTGCGGGCGCTCCTCCTGCAGCTTCGTGCGATCCTTCGTGAGCTGCTCGGTCTGGCGGGCCTGCAGTTCCAGCTCGGCCGTGCGCTCGCCGATCGAGCGGTGCAGGCGGTCGCAGAGCTGCAGGGCATTGCGCAGGCGCTCCTCGGCGGCGGCGAGCCGCGCCACGGCGTCGTCACGTTCCTGCTGGCGCTTCTGCTGGGCCTTGCGCAGTTCGGCCAGTTCATTGCTGGCCTTCTCGAGGCGCACGCGGATGTCGTCAATCTGCTCGTCGAGGTAGGCCAGATCGGACTGGCGGGCCACCTTCAGCGCCTTCTCCGCCGAGGGCTGGCCGATGAAGCTGTGGCTGCGGCCGACGAGCATGCTGCCATCGCGCAGCACCACGGCCTGCACCGCCGGGTTGGCAGCCAGCAGGCCGTCGGCCTCCGCGGCGTCCGTGGCCAGCAGCACATCGCCGAGCATCGCGCTCAGCGCACTGATCACGCGGCGGTCACCAGAAAGCTGACGCCAGAGCGACTGCTCGTGATATTCACCGGAGTAGCTGCCGGTCAGTAGCAGGGAATCCGCCTGGGCGGAAGCCAGGATCCCGGCCGCGCGGCCCCGGCTGGCGGCCTCCGCCACCAGGGCGTCATCCATATGTGCCAGCAGGCGGGTGAAGGCCGGGCGCAGTTCGTTGGCAAAGGTGATGCTCGTGACGCGGGACAGGCTGGAACCCAGCTCCTCATCATTCAGGAGCGCAATCGCACCCTCCTCCTGGCCGGCCTGCTCCGCCAGCTCGGCGATGGTGCGCCGCCGTGAATTCAGCTCGGCCAGGGTATTGCGCAGGCCGGCGCAGTGCTGGTCACTCTTGCCGATGGTCTCGCGCAGCTCCAACAGGGCAGCGTTATGCTCCTCGATCGTATCCTTCTGTGCGCCGGTTTCAAGGGCGAGCTGCTCCGCGCGGGTCTGCTCCTCCTCCAGCTCCTGCTTCATTTCCTGCAGGCGCTGGCTGGAAGCTTCATGCTGGCGCTGGCGTTCCTCGATCTGCGCACTGAGCTGGCGCTCACTGCGCTCAATGCTCTCCAGCTGGTTGTTGATGCGGGCCAGCTGCTGGGCATTCTCGAAGGCATTCGAGGACAGGCGGGTCTGCTGCTGGCTGATCTCATTGACCTGCTCCTGGCATTCCCGCAGGCGGCGGCTGGTTTCACCTCCGCCCTCGGACACGGCGGCCTGCTCCTCGCGGGCCTGGTTGATGCTGCGCTTCAGGGCTTCCTCATGCGCATCCATCTCCGCCAGCTGGTTCTTCAGTTCATCGCTGTCATGCCGGGCCCGCTCAATCGCCTGTTCATGGCTGGAGACAGCCTGGCGGGCCACCGCGGCAGCCTGTCTGAGCTGGGCCGCCTGCTCACGCTGGCTTTCCAGACGCCGGTTGCAGCTTTCCAGCTCGCGGCGGGCTTCCTCACGGGCCTGCTCATTGCTGCCGAGCGCCTGCTTTGCATCAGCCAGCTCAGCACTGGATGATTCCAGCTTGCCACCCAGCTCAGCGAGGCCGCCTTCGGCATTGAGCTGCTGGCGCTGGGAAAATTCAACCTCTCGCTTGATTTCATTGAGTTCCACGATGCGCAGCTGTTCACGCACCCTGAGATGCTCCTCAGCCTTGACGCGCTGGTCCGCAAGATCCTCAACCAACTGCCTGGTGTTTGTTCTGATATCCTCCAGACGCTCCAGATTCTGGCTGGTCTTCTTCAGTTTCTGCTGAGCGCGGTTCTTCTGCGAAAGCAGCAGGGCCACGCCCGTGGCCTCGGCCAGCCACTCCCGCATTTCCTGCGGGGTGCCGAGGATCTTCTTCTCCACCTCACCCTGGCTGACGCTGTAGACACTGTTGCGGCCGAGGTTGAAGCGGTTGAAGAGTTCGTCCACGTCCTTCAGGCGCACCTGCTCATCATTGATGAAGTAACCGCCGGTGCCGTCGCGGAAGATCCGCCGCGTGAGGCTGATGCGGTCGCCGGTCCTGATCTCACGCAGCAGGCGGATGATCCCGGGGGTACGGTCCTGCTTCTCCTCCAGGCGGGCGGAGTGGAACACCGTCAGCTGCAGGCCGGGGTAGCCGCTGGCCTCGATGTCCAGCTGGGCCGCACGGCCGGCTTCCTCGCCGATCCCGCTTTCGGCAAGGGCCTCCAGCAGTTCGCTGTCCTCATCATCGGGTGGCGTGTCGTCGATAACCTCGAAATGCAGGGTGACGGAGGCGATGTTGAGCGGGCGCAGCTGCTCGGTGCCGGCGAAGATCAGGCCCGAGAGATTGTGCGCGCGCAGTTCCTTGCCGCTCTGGGAGCCGAAGGCGAAGTTGATTGCGTCACTCAGGTTGCTCTTGCCGCTGCCGTTGGGGCCGACGATGCAGGTCACACCGCCGTCAAGTTCCATCATTGTCTTGTGCGGAAAGCTCTTGAAGCCGAGCAGTTCCATCTGGGTCAGTCTAAGCAAGGCGGCCCTCCTGCAGGCTGGGGCCGCTCATGCGCGCTTCGGCGCTGTTCATCCGTTTGCCACCTCTTCTTTTCCGCCGCGCGGGCGGCCTTCAATTATAGGGGAAACTGCCCGCAGACGGAGCGTTGAAGGTCGACGGGATTTGAGCTGAGCCCAGTAAACATGCGGGCTCTGGGGATGGATTGTGGATTACTGCACCGGCGAACTGTGATAACGCGTTGCAATGTCCGCTGGCCTGGCCGGGAAGTTCCGGCTTTGGCAATCTGAAGTATTGCCGCCAGAAACGCGAAAGCCCGCAGATTGCTCCGCGGGCTTACGTCATGTTGAAAAAGTTGCCGGAATCTCACCGGCGGGCATTTTGTGCCCTTCCTCTTCCCACTGACTCTGTGAACTGGTGATTAATGGATGCAGCCGCTCAGGAGAAAGTTACACCTAAAGCCAGTGTTTCCGGGTTTTAGCCGCAGTTTTAATTAAGCCGCCAATTCCAGTCCCAGCGACCCGCGCAATTCTCTGAGCCGGTGCCTGGCCTGGCCTGCCAGCGAATAGTGATATGCAGGGACAGGCAAGAATTGATAGGGTAATTGAATTTCAGCCGGGCTTAATCAGGTTCAATATCAACAAAAAGGGTATCCTCAGCGCCGGGATTTCCGGGAAAGCGACCATAGCGCACAGCCACATTTCCCGGCATCCATTGCTTCAGATACCCGCTTATCTCCTACAGTCCCCGGGACCCCTTACTGTCTTTTTGGCTCTGGGAATCCCCTTACCATCCTCTAAACAGACAGACCGGGTACGAGGGAGCGGGTTCGATGGGTTAATCATTATTTAATTAATATCTCTGGTCAGGGACCGGGGACCAGGGATCGGGATCAGGGATCGGGGATCAGAAGCAGAAACAGAATCAGGATGAGAAGCAGGGGGGGGACGTGCTCAGAGGTCAGCAGCAAGACAGATAAGGGGGTAAGCTCTATGCGTAGGATAACCATCCATCGTTACCAGAGGTCAAGGTAGTGCGATCCAGAAGCATAGTACCTACACTCGCGTTTATAGCCTTCTTCATGGTTTGTATAGCCTCTTACCGGACTGTTGGAAGACAACGCAATAATTATGAGATTGGTGAGTTGACCGCTCACTCAAGTCAGTCAAGTGTTACTGCTACCCAGATTGTTTCAGAGAATAACAAACTGGCACTTGTTCAGAATC
>JAGRNT010000028.1 GCA_020440605.1 bacterium
CGAGGGCGTGCAGCAGGCGCTGCTGAAGATCCTCGAGGGCACCACCGCGAATGTCCCGCCGCACGGCGGACGCAAGCATCCCAACGACGACTTCCTGCAGATCGACACCACGAACATCCTGTTCATCTGCGGCGGCAGCTTCGCCGGCCTCGAGCAGATCATCGCCCGGCGCATGGGCCGCCACGTGATGGGCTTCAACAAGGGCCGCGGCCTGAGCGAGAGCGAGGGCCTGGGCGAGGTGCACGAAGAGGATCTGCTGCGTTATGTGGAGCCGGAGGATCTGGTGCGCTTCGGGATCATCCCGGAGCTGGTGGGCCGCCTGCCCGTGATCACCTACCTCGAGAACCTCAGCACCGAGGCCCTCGTGGAGATCCTGCACCGTCCCAAGAATGCGCTGATCAAGCAGCACCAGTACCTCCTGCAGGAGGACGGTGTGAACCTGCGCTTCACGGATGCCGCGCTGACGGAGATCGCGGAGGTCGCCCGGCGCCGCAAGACAGGTGCCCGCGCCCTGCGCAGCATCCTCGAGAAGATGTTGCTGGATATCCAGTACAACGCGCCCTCCAACAAGGACGGCGGCGATGTGGTCATCGATGCCGATGACGTGCATGAGCTGCTGTCAGGCAAGCTCCTGACCCTGCCCACTCCGCGTGACAAGTCACCGATCGAGCTGGATGGCAAGGGCAAGAAGCAGGGCGGCGACGAGGACAAGCTGGCCGGCAGTGCCGGCTGAGTCAGGCCCCCGCTGTCCGGGTATAGAATTCCCGGGATGATGCTGCGCATATTCAGCTGCCTGCTGCTCTCCGTTCTCGGTCTGACCCTGCTCGGCTGCCCGCAGAGCAGCACGCCTTCCGCCGGAGACTCCGCTTCGGGTGATCCTGCATCCGCACCCAGTTCCACTGATGCAGCGGCTGCTGACGGCAGTGATTCCGCTTCAGCTGAGACGGCTGATAAGGCGGGCCAGAGCGGCATGATGCAGGCCCCGCGCCAGATCGTGCTGATCTACAGCGGCAATACCCATGCCAAGCTCCTGCCCACGGGTCGCGCCGATCTTGACAACCTCAGTGGCGGGCTGAGTGCCCTGACTGCGGAGATCACCGCCGTCGAGCAGGAGATCGTGCAGTACAACCGCATGCGGGTTGCCAACAACGGCGGCGATGCCTCGGCGGTGCGTGTCGATCTGGACAGGGGCCTGATCGGCGACCACCCCTTCCTGCTGCTGGACTACGGCGGCTGGTACGGCAATGACCTGCTCATGAGGCCGGAGGCGACGGCCATGATGCTTGAAGCCTTCTCCACCCTGAACTACAGCGCCGTGGCCCTGCGCGACTGGCAGCTGCTGACACCCGCGGAGCTGGATGTGCTGCGCCCGATGCAGCCGCGCCCGCTGCTGCTTAACAGTCCGGGTGAGCAGCCTCCGGATGTGGATGGACTGTCCCGCAGCCTGCAGCGCGAACTGCTCGGCAGCGACTGGCTGGTGCTGAGCCTGCCGCGCCTGCCGGAAACGGACCGTGAGCAGTACGACCGTGCGATGCGGCCGCTGATTGATGCCTGCGCCCGGGAGTTCGAGCTGAGCGGGGCTGAGCACTGCATCCTGCTGGCCGCGGAGCAGACCGGGCAGGTCTACCGTGAGCTGCAGGCGGACACTCGCTTTGACGTGGTGATCGGTGCTCCCGGGGCGATGTCCGTCAGCGAGGGCTTCGGCGAAATGCCCACGGATGGCCCTCTGCTGCTGCCGCACCTCAGTGACGGTGGCACACAGCTCGCACGTTGCCACCTGATCTGGACCGCTGATTCCGACCAGCCGCTCAACTTCTTCTTCGAGCGCCGTGAGGTCAGCGATGACGGCAATCCCGATCTCCCCTGGCGGAGGCGTATCGCCGAACTGAGCGGACGTTAGGTTAGCTGCTAGAATTCCAGCGTGGAAGAGCATCAGGCCCCTGAAGACGGCGCTGTCGACGAACTGAGCGGCGCTGCAGACCCCGAGGATGAGCAGTCAGAGCCAGCCGGCCCCGGCCCTGCCGATGAGCAGGAGCAGACCGAAGCGGAACTGGAGACCCTGCCCCCGCCTGCGGAGCTGGATCCGCGCGACCAGCGCTCCCTGCTGAGTGCCGTGCTGTTCAGTGCCGGGGAGACCGTCGAAGTGGCGCGGCTTACCGAGTTCATGGGCTGCTCCGAAAGGGAACTGGAGCTGATGGCCAGTGAGGCCGGCGGCGAACTGCGTCCGCTGGGGCTCGACATTCTCCGGCTGGCGGGCGGCTACAAGCTGCTGACGAGCGCCATGCACGATGAATACCTGCGGCTCTTCAACCGCCGTGTGCGCCGCGCCCGTCTGACCCGCAATGCGCTGGAGGTGCTGGCGATCATCGCCTATGAGCAGCCGGTGACCCGCGCCCGCATCGAGGAACTGCGCCAGGTGCCCTCCGAGAGCACGGTGCGTACGTTGCTGGACCGGCGGCTGATCACCGTGGCCGGGCGAGAGGAATCGCCGGGCCGGCCCTTCCTATACCGCACCACGGATGCCTTCCTTGAGATGTTCGGGCTCTCCGGCCTGATCGACCTGCCGCCGCGTCCGGCCGCGCTGGAGCGGGGCACGGACAGCGATGCCGCGGGCGACATCGGCTCCAGCCTCGGCCTGTCCAGTATGCCGGAACTGACCGAGGAGGAGCTGGACCGCATTGACGAGGACAGTCTTGATGAGGATGACTGGAACGAGCCCGCGGATTCCGATGAGGGCGGGGAGCCTGCGGACGAGAACTGAACCGGATGGACCCTGTCCGGTGATCCGCAGGAATGCGAGTGGGCGGCAGCCAAGCTGCGGCCACAGGAGGACAAGCATGTTGACAATCAGGATCAGTTATCGGGCTGTCAGCTTCATTCTGGCAACAGCGCTCATCGCCGGCACGCTGCTGGGTCTGGGCCGCGGTGTGAGCCGGGCCCAGTCGGAGCAGGGGATCCTGCCCGGCGGCTGCGTCGTCAGTACGGGTGAGCAGGCCCGGCTGGATGCCAACCGCGAGACCGTGCTGGCCTACTACGACCTGTCATTCAACCAGGGTGAGCCGGAAAAGGCCTGCGAGCTCTACCAGGGCGAGCACTACATCCAGCACAACCCGCATGCCGCGGACGGGGCGGAGGCCTTCATCGCCTTCGTGAACTGGTTCCGCGGCGAGCATCCCGAGCTGCACATGGAATTCGTGCGCACGATTGCCGAGGGCGACCTCGTGCTGACCCACAGCCACCAGACACTCTTCCCTGGCGACCGGGGCACGGCAGTGATGGACATCTTCCGCCTCGAGGACGGGAAGATCGTCGAGCACTGGGACGTGGTGCAGCCGGTGCCTGAGGAAGCTGCCAACGACAACACGATGTTCTGAGTCAGGCCGAGGCCCCCACTATAATCTCCCCCATGCCCGTCAATCTCCGCAGTGATACCTTCACGCAGCCGTCCGGCTCGATGCGCATACACATGGCGAATGCGCCGGTCGGTGACGATGTGTTCGGCGAGGACCCCACGGTGCGTGCGCTGGAGGAGAAGGTCGCAGTGCTCCTAAAAAAGGAGGCCGCGCTCTTCGTGCCCAGCGGGCACATGTCCAACCAGATCGCGCTCAACATCCACGGCCGCCCCGGTGACAGCATCATTGCCCACCGTGAAAGCCATGTGCTCTACTACGAGACCGGCAGCCCGGCCGTGCTGAGCGGGCTAGATGCGCGGGTGATTGACAGCGAAGACGGCACCTTCGGACCGGAGGAGGTGCGGGCGCTGCTGAAGCCGGTCAACATCCACTTCAGCAGGAACCGCATCCTCTCGCTGGAGAACACCTTCAACAACCGCGGCGGCGTGGTCTGGGACCACCGCCAATTCTGGGAACTCTGCATCTTCGCCCGCGAACAGGGCCTGAAGGTGCATCTCGACGGGGCCCGGCTCTGGAATGCCTGCCACGCCGCGCGCAAGATCCCCTCGGACTGGACGCAGCAGCTGGACAGTGTCAGCGTCTGCTTCAGCAAGGGCCTGGGCGCACCGGTGGGCAGCGCATTGGCCGGCACGGCGGAGTTCATCGAGGAGGCCCGGCATGTGCGCAAGCGCTTCGGCGGGCAGATGCGCCAGGCGGGGATCATCGCCGCCGGGGCGATATTCGCGCTTGACAACAACTATGAACGGATCGGCGAGGACCATGCCAATGCACGGCTGATCGCTGAAATCATCAACACGAGCCCGCACCTGTCCTGCCCGCAGCCGCCGACGAACATGGCGCTGATCACGGTTGACAACCCGGGCTTCGATGCGCACCAGCTCGTTGTGGCCGCGGCGGATGAGGTGCAGGCCTTCGCGCTGCATGCGCGACGCATCCGCTGCGTGACACATCTGGATGTGACGGAGGACGACTGCCGCAGGGGGGCAGAGGCCTTCGTGAAGGCAGCGGCCAGGCTGGCCGGGGAGGGCAACTGATGGCAACGAAGGTAGCGGTGCTCGGCGGCGGGCTGGTGGGCGGCTTCATCGCCCGCGAACTTTCCAAGTATGACGACATCGAACTGACCCTGCATGACCGCAGTGAGGAAGTGCTCGCGGCCTGCAGCACGCGCGCGGAACTGGCAACGCAGCGGACGGACCTGCGCGACATGGCGCTCGTGCGGGAGATCGCGGGGGCGTCCGAACTGGTGATGGGTGCCGTGCCCGGCAGCTTCGGCTATGCCGTGCTGGAGAACGTGATCGCCACCGGCACGGACTGCATCGACATCTCCTTCTTCCCGGAGGAGGCTGCCGCGCTGAACATGGCCGCGCAGCACAGCGGCAGCCGCGTGGTGGTGGACTGCGGCGTGATGCCGGGGCTGGGCGGGATGCTCGCGGCGCGCTTCGCGCGGCAGTTTGACGAGCCGCTCTCGATGCGCATCCTCGTGGGCGGCCTGCCCGAGGAGCGGCTCTGGCCCTTCGAGTACCGCGCGCCCTTCTCGCCCGCCGACGTGATCGAGGAGTACGTGCGCCCCGCGCGCTATCTTGTCAACGGCGAGCTCGTGACGGTGCCCGCGCTCAGCGGCCAGGAGCTGCTGGACTTCCCGGGGATCGGCACGCTGGAGGCCTTCAACACGGACGGTCTGCGCAGCATCATGGCAACGCTGCCCTATCCGTCGATGATCGAGCAGACCCTGCGCTACCCCGGGCATGCCGAGAAGATGCGCATGCTGCGCGAGCTGGGCTTCTTCGGCGAACAGCCCGTGGAGACGGTGCGTGGCAACCGCGTCGTGCCGCTGGAGCTGACGAGCAGCCTGCTGTTTGACAACTGGAAACTCACGGCGGGGATGCGTGAGCTGACGGTGATGCGCGTCGAGGCCACGGGCATCAGGAACGGGGCGGAGCTGAAGCTCTGCTGTGACCTGCTGGACCGCACCGACCCTGACACCGGAGACTTCAGCATGGCGCGCACCACGGGCCTGCCGGCGGTGCTCTGCGCACGGATGCTGCTCGCCGGTAAGCTCGGCGTTGAACCGGGTGTGACGGCCCCGGAGACCATCGGCTTCGACGAGACGCGCCTCAACTACATCATCCGCGGCATGCAGCACTACGGCGTGCAGTTCGAATTCTCGGAGGCCTGAGGGAGGCCCGGATCCATCCGGGCAAGGGAGGTCAGGCGTTAGCCTGACAAGGAGGTCAACCGTCAGGTTGACAACAAGCCCGCTGGGAAGACTTAACCACAGAGGACACCGAGAGCACGGAGCTTTTCATCACGAAGGGAATAAAGCTGGAAACTGCACACGAAGGAATTGACAACTTGTATCTGGACGCGGGACTCTGGCTAGCGAAACCCGCTCCCCGAAACCAGCACCCTGCACCCTGCAACCTGTCCTAGGGATACACCATGATCCGTTCCTCAAACACCAGCATGATCGTGTCTCCGGTCTTCCCATGGATGATGTGGCATTGCAGCGGAATGGCTCCCAGTTCCTCATAGTGCAGGCACTCGCCATCTCCATCCAGCAATAGCACGCCTCCGGAGCTGGGCTTGCAGATGAACAGCCCGTCGCTCTGGCTGCCTGCCAGCCGTACGGGCCTTGCTTCATCACCATAGAAGCATGGAATGTTGTTGTTGAGGTATGCCTTTGGCAAACGCAGTTTCGTTTCGCTGCCGTCAACGGCATCATAAACCGCCAGCTCACTGCTGATCAGCCGGCGGTCAGATTCTGACAGGTTCCATTCATGGCGGTAGGTATCAAGGCGGTGCTGTGCACTACCATCCTCCGCTTCACTTTCCACATCCATCAGGCGGAACATCGTTTCCATGTCTTCCTGCTGCTTCTTCATTTCAGCCTCGAAATCGTAGTTCGGGTCCCGCATGCGGTTCATCAGGTTTTCAGAATCATTGGGTTCATCCGGGGTGTAATAGGAATCCAGTACCACGAGCTCGCGCTGCGGGTCAGCATCCAGCTGGGCCGTGACCATGGCGTGACGGGCATCCAGCCGGTCTATCAGGTTCATGTCGTGCAACACGAGCCCGGCGGCACGTATTTCCTCACCCCACTCCTGGTAGATGATCTCGGCTGCCCCATCATTGTCAATATCCCCTGCAAAGGAGTTCGTCAGAGTGCGGCCGTGAAGCTGTATGATTCCCAGTTCATTGTCATGGGGGCCGATCACCCTGAAGCTGCTGTCAGCGATTGCCTCGTGCTCAAGCGGGATCGCCAGATCCTCCTTGCCATCCCCGTCAAAATCAGCCACCAGTGCATCAGGTATGAAGTCACACTCATACTGCTTCAACAGGCTTCCGCTGCCGCGCTCAAGGATCTTCAGCTCGGCGATGTACTGATTGCCGAGACCGGCATCATCTCCCATGTCATAGCTGTACTTGGCAACGAGGTCGCGCCTGCCGTCCGCATTGTAGTCCCATAGCTGGAGATCATTCAGATCCGCATCTTCCGCCGCCCTGAATGCCACATCGTCCTGCAGAGCAGACCAGCCACTGTGTGGGTCAAGGACCTGCCAGCCTGAATCAAGCTGAAGCAACAGTGCCTCATTGCCATCACCCTCAAGGTCAAGAATGGATGCGCGGTAGTAAACGCCACGCATTTCCTCCGGATCCGCACCATTCAGGGGGTTGTCAAACTCCCGCCAGTCCCAGTGATCACCGATCAGGGTTTCCGCCTCAGGCAGCAAAGCCACGCGCCTGCCATCCACTTCCGCAAATTCCGGACCTGCACTGGCAGCTGTTGGCAGACTGTTCCGCAGGAGCCAGCCGGACAATGCAAGCACAGCAATCAATACTACGGAAATGCTCAGTGGACGCAGCCAGGCTGGCGGCCCGGCTGAATGAGCAGCTGATGAATAGTCCCCTCTGTCCATGCCGCGATTATGTCAGATCGCGGCAGTGGATGCAAACGGAGGCAGCCCCTTCCTTGCCCGCAGGGCTGCGATCAGATAACATAGCTGTGTGGAGCTCCCGCGGCACGTGATCTGGGCCGTGATCGGCCTCTGCCTGGTCGCCATCGGTGCGCTGAATGTCAGCATCGGGCGCCGCGCCGAGGGTTCGCTCGCGCCCTGGGTCTTCAGACTGGCCTGGCTGATCATGTGGGCCCTGATCCTCATGGGGAGCTGGATCGCGGTCCACGCAATGTTCATCATGGAGCGCTGAAATGCTGAACCCGATGCGCATCGCACTGCTGGTCTTCGTGGCCCTGGTGCTGCTGTTGCTGGTCAGCGCGATGCCGGGTGAAACCGCCGCCCAGAAGCGCCAGCGCAACATCTCCTACATGCTGGTCTGCCTGGCCTACGCCGCTCTCGTGCTGCTCTACCTCAAGCTGTTCGACTGATCCGCTTCAGCCGTGCACGGCGCCATTGGCCTCCGCCGCCTGCTCACCCTCGATGAAGAAGGTCGCCGGGTCGTAGACCGCCGGGGCATCCGGACGCTGCACCGCCGCATGCTGCACCAGCCCGAGCACCATCTCATGGTCGCCCAGCGGGTTGATGCCCTCCAGGCGGCAGTCGAGGAAGCTCACGGCCGCCCGCAGGATCGGGGAACCGCTCTGGCCCGTGACATAGGGCACCTCGCTGAACTTGTCCGCGCCGCTGTGGAAGCCGAACTTCCGTGCCAGCTCCAGGCCATCCTCGCCGAGGATGTTGATCGCGAAGCGCTTGCCCTTGCGGATCATGTCCAGCGTGCCCCGCTGCGGCGAGAGGAACACCGCGACCAGCGGCGGCTCGAAGGAGACGCGGCTGATCCACGTGGCCGTACAGCCCGCCGGCTTGCGCCGGTAGGCAGTGGTGACGATCGCCAGGCCGCTGCGCATCGTGTCGAACACTTTCGTCATGTCCGGTAACTGTGTCATCAGTCACACCTCCATAAAGTATTTCCCCGCCTGTCCCGGGACCACGTCCCACTTAGTAATACCCGTCATGCGGTGACTGCCGGTACAGAGACTGATACAGCATAATAGAGGGGCAGGTCGGCGCTTTGGTTTAATTTTGGGCCGCAATTCAGGAAAATATCATTGAATGGCAGGAGCGGGTGGGATGGCCGCAGGCCGGGGCAGGCCGTGCGGTGCTAAGATAAAGCCGCTGGTAAGCTGCGGCGGACCGCCCATGAAGATACACAACACAGCAGTGATTGACGAGGACGCCGTCCTCGCACCGGACGTGAGCGTCGGCCCCTTCGCGGTGATCGGCCCCGGCGTGAGCATCGGACGCGGCACGGTGATCGACAGCCATGCCGTGGTGGTCTGCAACACGCGCATCGGCAGCGGCTGCCGGATCCATTCCAATGCCGTGATCGGCGGCGACCCGCAGGACCTCGGCTATGACGGCCAGCCCAGCTACGTCGAGATCGGCGACCGCACCTCCGTCCGCGAATTCGTGACCATCAGCCGCGGTTCGCACGGGCGGATGCTGACCTCCGTCGGCAATGACTGCCTGCTGATGGCCGGTGTGCACATCGCGCATGACTGCCAGGTCGGCAACAACGTGATCATGAGCAACCTCGCGACGCTGGCTGGGCACATCACCGTCGAGGACCGCGTGATCATCGGCGGGCTGGCGGCCTTCCACCAGTTCGTGCGCATCGGGCGTATGGCGATGATCGGCGGCACCGCCGGGGTGATGAACGACGTGCCGCCCTTCTGCATGGTGCAGGGTGCTCCGCCGGCCACGATCCGCGGCCTGAACCTGGTCGGTCTTTCCCGCAATGGCGTGGACAGCCGCAGCCAGCGCGCACTCAAGCATGCCTTCCGGCTGCTGTTCAACCGCGGCATGACGCGTGAGGACGCCATCGAGGAGATCCAGCAGAGTGTGGAGCTGACGCCCGAGGTCCGGCACATGATCGACTTCGTCAGCAATCCCAGCCGACGGGGGGTCTGCCGCAGCGAGGGCAGCCGCAAGAACCGCCTGAGCGTGGTCGAGGGCGGCGAGGAGCCGCAGCTGCGCGGGATCCCCGGAGCCCAGCTGCCGGATGAGCCGACCGGCACGGATTCCGGCTCACAGTAGGCTCCGGCTGAAACCGGACCGGCACGGCACGGCGTCTGACTGAACGGGACAATCTTTCGGACAGAAGGGACTGACATGCGACCAAGCTGGGAACGCAAGTACGATCAGCAGGAAACGGAATTCCAGCAGCGCCAGGCAGTGATCGGCGAAATCGAAAGCCGCAACAACCTCAACGGCGGTGTCAGCCGTCATCTGGGTCTGGGCGATGGCCGGCCAGGTATCGAATGGACGGGGCTGGAGGTCGAGTATGACAGCGCGATCTCACCACGCTGGGACTTCCCGCCGCTCTTCTACATCGTGGCCGCCGTGCTGGCGGTGATTGCCATTGCCGCGATGTACATGAAGGGTGATCCGGCGCTCGTTGGCAACACGGCTGGCCAGCCGCCGCCTGCTGCGGGCCAGCAGCAGACAGCTCCGCCGGGCCCCTGAAACCAACTGCCCGGCAGACCGCCGGGCAGGGACCGCCTCGCGGTCAGGGTGGTGGAGGGATGTTGCCTTGTCAGTGGTGCAGGAACTGCCCGCGCCGCTCCTCCGGCCAGTTGCGGCTGAAGCGTCTGCGGGCATGGCGGTTGCGGGCTGCCACCAGGTCGCGGTTGTCAGGCAGGTTGCGCTGCGGCATGTCGGAGAGCGCGAGGCGGCTGCCGACCGGTCCGAGGACCGCCAGGCCGCCGAGGACGAGAATGATTGCCAGAATCGTGCCTTCGATGCCCATTGCGCTGCTCCCTGCTGGATTGCAGGCAGTGACTGTGCGTCCGGCCTGCATCGAGACTCTAACGGCCCGGTTTGGACCCTGCGTGAAGTCCCGGCGGTTTCAGCGCGATTAATGTTTGTGACTGCTGTCAGAATGATTACCGGTACCGCTGGACGAGACACCGGCAGTGCACAGGGAGGAATCAATTGGACCAGAACATCATGATCCTGATCATCGTGGCCGTGGCCTTCAGCTTCGTCACGCTGGCAATCCTGCTGATGAAGCTTCCCAAACGCATCCTGCTGGTCTGGAGCGTCTTCGAGGGCCTGATCTTCTTCCTGCTGATCCTCTGGATGTACATCCTGCCGGGACAGGGCTGACGGTCAAGTGACCGGGTGAGGGAGACATGCTGGAATTTCTGTTTACTCTGCTCCTGCTCTGCAGCGGACTGGCAACTCTGGCCTGGGTTGGCTATGAACTGATTTCGCTGTTCAATCCGCGCATGGAACGCCCCGCCCGCTACCTGAAGCTGGCATCACAATTGCTCGCCCTGATCGTCGTCCTCTGGATTTGGCGGGGATTCGGACACTGAAATCCCACGGATCTGTTACAATTACCTTAAGGTAATTACCCCGAGGTAATTGATATGGACAGTGTTTCAGAAACGCCGGAGCTGAGTGCCGCGCAGCAGGACTACCTTGAGGCGGTCTATGCCCTCGAGCTGGAGGATGCCGCCGGTGAGGGCGTACGTGTCACGGACATCGCCGCCAAACTCGCAACCAAGCTGCCGACGGTGACCCGCACCCTGTCGCGCCTGCGTAGCATGGGGCTGGTGATCCAGGAGGAGCGCGGCCCGGTATTCCTCAGCGAGCTGGGCCGGCATCTCTCCCAGCAGCTGGCCCACCGCCATGATGATGTCGTCTTCCTGCTGACTGAGGTCCTCGGTGTACCGCAGGAGACTGCACTCTCCGAGGCCTGCGTGATGGAGCACGGGCTGAGTGGTGAAACGAGTGAGCGCCTGCACCACTGGCTGGAGGCCTGGCAGCAGCTGGAGCCGGAGCTGCGTCAGCGGCTGCGCGAGGCCGCCGCTGCGGAAAGCACGGGTGCCTTCACCCTGCTCGGTGATGCCAGCGGATCCGGTGACCGGGCATGAGCAGCCTGCTCAGATCCCTCCCCCTGCTGGCGCTGCTGCTGCTGGCCCTCTCCTGCGTGGATGCCGGCGGGGATTCCGGTAGGGACACGGCGCATGCCGCAATTGTTGACAACGAGCCGGCTGCCGCTGGAGGAACTCCGATGAACGTAGTGTGTACCACCGCCATGATCGCAGAGATGGCCAGTGCCATCGGCGGGGAGCATGTCAATGTTCAGCTGATCATCCCGGCGGGCAGCGATTCGCATGCGTTTGTTGCCAGTGCTGCCGACCGGCAGGCCATGGCAGCGGCAACGCTCGTGTTTGCCAACGGACTGGGGCTGGAAGCCGGACTTGCTCCCGAGCTGGAACAGGCCCGCCAGAGCGGCAGGCTGGTGGAGCTCACGCGTGACATTGACAACGACCGCCTGCTGACGAGCAGCGCCTACGGAGGGCAGCCTGATCCGCATGTCTGGCTGAATGTCGAACTGTGGCGCAAGGCGGCTGACACGCTGCGCAATGCACTGCTGGAGCAGGAGCCGGCCCTGGATGGCTACTTCGCCACGCGTTATGCCGACTACTACATGGACCTGATGCAGCTGGACACACGCCTGCTGGACCTCGGCAGCAGCCTGACGGACAGCCAGCGCGTGCTCGTCACGAACCTGCATGGCAGCAACTACCTGGCCAGCACCCAGCGCTTCGAACTGATGGCGCTGACAACGGGCGATATAGCGGAGCTGGACAAGCCCCAGAAGCTCGAGGGCCTCGCGGACTACCTCGTCGAGCGCAAGGTCCCGTCGGTGTTCCTTGATGGGAATGTCCCCGCTGAGCGGATCGCCGCCCTGCAGGACGCCTGCCGGAAGCGCGGGCTGAAACTTGCCAACACCACCGGCCTGAACCTCGATGGACCGCCCGATGCACAGACTACATTCCACGAAAGCCTGCTGACGGACATGCGCAGCATCGTGACCGCGCTGGGTGCCGACCTGACGCTGCTTGACAAGGTCTGGCAGGAGGAGGATGCACAATGAACAACAACCGGACAATCACGGCCCTGCTGGCAACCCTGCTGGGAGCAATGGTGCTGCTGGCCGCATCCTGCCGCGAGGATTCTCCTGAGTCCGGCGCGGATGGGACGGTCGGCAGGACCTCTGACAACGCAGAACCGATCAACGTGGTCTGCACCACGGGGATGATCGCTGACATCGTGGAGCAGATCGGCGGTGAGCATCTTGATGTCCACTGCATGATGGGCCCCGGCGTGGACCCGCATCTCTACCAGGCCACCACCGGTGACGTGCAGGCTCTCGCGGATGCCGACATCGTGTTCTACAACGGCCTGCACCTTGAGGCCAAGCTCGGCGAGCTGCTGGAGAAGCTCGGGCAGCAGCGGCCGGTGATCGCTGTGACTGACGACATCCCGGAGGAGCGGCTGCTCAGCCCCGCGCAGTTCGAGGGCCTGCATGACCCGCATGTCTGGATGGACGTGGTGCTGTGGCGGACAGCGACCGCCACCGTAGCATCTGCCCTGTCGGACCTGGCACCGCAGTATGCTGACACCTTCGAGGGAAATGCCGCCAACTTCAGCTACGAACTGATCCTGCTGCATGAGGGGATCAGGAATGATACTGGCAGCATTCCGGAGGAAAAGCGTGTGCTGATCACCGCGCATGATGCCTTCAACTACTTCGGCAAGGCCTACGGCTTCGAAGTCCGCGGTCTGCAGGGCATCAGCACCCAGGCCGAGGCCGGTACTGCGGATGTCAGGGAACTGGCGGAGTTCATCGTTGCCAGGCAGATCCCGGCGATCTTCGTGGAAAGCAGCGTGCCGCAGCGCAACATTGAAGCTGTGCAGGCCGCCTGCGCCAGCCGCGGCTTCGAGGTTGCCATTGGCGGTGAGCTATTCAGTGATGCGATGGGCACTGCCGGTACACCTGAGGGAACCTACGTCGGCATGATCCGCCACAACGTTGCCACCATCGTGACCGCGATGGGCGGGGAAATCACGATTCCCCAGACTGAAGCGGAATGGGTGAGGGAGTGATGGGCGATCCACCGGTGCCGGCGATCCGTGTGGAGGACATCACCGTGGCCTACCGGGAGAACCCGGTGCTCTGGGATGTTGATCTGGAGGTCCCGCCTGGGGTGCTGATGGCAATCGTCGGCCCCAACGGCGCGGGCAAGACCACCCTGCTGAAGTCCATCCTCGGGCTCGTCCGGCCGGCCGCCGGGCGCGTGTTCATCAAGGGTGAACCGCTCTCCCGCCAGCGCCGACTGATCGGCTACGTACCGCAGCGCTCCAGCGTGGACTGGGACTTCCCCACCACCGCACTGGACGTCGTGATGATGGGCCGTTACAGCGAACTGGGCTGGTTCCGCCGTCCCGGCAGGCGCGAACGCGAACTGGCAATGCAGGCCCTGGAGCGCGTCGGGATGACGGACTTTGCCAACCGCCAGATCAGCCAGCTCTCAGGCGGGCAGCAGCAGCGGGTCTTCCTCGCGCGTGCACTGGTGCAGGACAGTGAGATCTACTTCCTCGACGAACCCTTCGCCGGCGTGGACGTGACGACGGAGAAGGCCATCGTCGCCATCCTGAAGGAGCTGCGCGATCGCGGCCGCACCCTGCTCGTGGTGCACCATGACCTGTCAACGCTCGCCGAGTACTTCGACTGGGTGCTGCTGCTCAACGTGCGCGCCATCGCCGCCGGTCCGGTGGCAACGACGGCGACGCCGGAGCTGCTGGCCATGACCTACGGCGGACGCTCGGCCTACCTGATGAATCAGGGAGGAGCTGAGCACTGATGGATGCCCTCGGCTCGCTGCTCTCCGATTTTACCGTACGCACGGTGATGCTGGGCTGCGCGCTGCTGGGTTTCACCGCCGGAGCGCTAGGGGTCTTCGCCCTGCTCAGGCGTCAGAGCCTGCTGGGCGACGCGATCAGCCATGCCGCACTGCCAGGCGTTGCCATCGCTTTCCTGCTGAGCGGCTCGCGGGATCCGCTGGTGCTCGTGCTCGGAGCGCTGGCCAGCGGCTGGCTCGGGACCCTGCTCGTGAGCGCGATCACCCGCAGCACGCGCCTGCGCGAGGACAGTGCGCTCGGGATCGTGCTCTCCGTGTTCTTCGGGATCGGGCTCGTGATCCTCGTGATCGTCAACCGCCTGCCCACCGCCGGCAAGGCGGGACTGTCAACCTTCCTGTTCGGCAATGCCTCCACGATGCTCACACGTGACGTCTGGACGATCTGCCTGCTCGGGCTGGCCTGCCTCTGCTGCCTGGCCCTGTTCTGGAAGGAATTCAAGCTGATCAGCTTCGACCCGCAGTTCGCGGCCAGCACCGGCCTGCCGGAGCGCATGCTGGACACCACCCTGACAACGCTGATCGTGCTCGCGATCGTGATCGGCCTGCAGGCCGTCGGCGTGGTGCTGATGAGCGCACTCGTGGTGGCCCCCGCCGCCGCGGCCCGGCAGTTCTCCGACAAGCTGCTGAACGTCGTGCTGCTCGGCGGGCTGTTCGGGGCCTTGAGCGGCATCGGTGGCGCGATGCTCAGCGCCAGCGTGGAAAAGCTGCCGACGGGGCCCGTGATCGTGGTGCTCGCCAGCGTGCTGACCCTGCTCGCGATCCTGCTGGCTCCGCACCGCGGCCTGCTGCCGGACTGGCTCAGGCATTTAGCCAGCCGCCGCCGGATTGAGACCCGGCGCATCCTGCAGGCGCTCTACCGCCTGGTGGAGTCCGACCCGGACCCCTTCCGCCCGCATGACCCCAATGCCCTGCAGGCCGTCGGCCTGAAGGCGGCACGCTCCACGCTGGCCGTGATGGTTGATCTCGGCTGGGTGGAATACTCCGGTGAGCGCGGCTGGGTGCGGCTCACCGCCGAGGGCTGGGAGGAGGCGCGGCGCAGCATCGGCGGGGAGTTGCCGGCATGAACGTCGAGCTCTCCATCCTGCTGACCGCCGTCAGCGTTGCCATCGGCTGCAGCCTGGTCGGCACACTGCTGGTGCTGAGGCGCATGAGCCTGATCAGCGATGCGATCTCGCATTCCGTACTGCTCGGGATCGTGCTGGCCTTCCTGGCAACGCGCGACCTGAACTCCCCCTGGCTGCTGCTCGGCGCGGCGGCCGTCGGCGTGCTGACCGTGGTGCTGATCCAGCTGCTGCTCGGCACGCGCCGCCTGCGCGAGGACAGCGCCATCGGGCTGGTGTTCCCGCTGCTGTTCTCGATCGGCGTGATCCTGATCACGCGCATGGCCGGCGACGTGCATCTCGACAGCGATGCCGTGCTGCTCGGGGAGCTGGGCTTCGTCTGGATGGACACGGCAAGCCTGCTCGGCATGGAACTGCCGCGCAGCTTCCTGCTCAGCTCCGCCGTGCTGCTCGCCAATCTGCTGTTCGTCGTGCTGTGCTACAAGGAGCTGAAGCTCTCGATCTTCGATGCCGGGCTGGCGGCCTCGCTCGGGTTCTCGCCGCTCCTGCTGCACTACCTGCTGGTCAGCCTCGTGAGCGTGACCGCGGTTGCCAGCTTCGACGCCGTGGGCAGCATCCTGATGGTGGCGCTGATGATCGCTCCGCCAGCCGCCGCCTGGCTGCTTTCGCGCTCACTGGCGCAGATGCTGGGCTGGAGCGCGCTGCTGGCATCCCTGAGTGCGGTGGGCGGCTACTACCTGGCGGTACGCATTGATTCCAACATCGCGGGCTGCATCGCCGCCAGCTGCGGGATCTGCTTCCTGCTGTGCTGGCTGCTGGCCCCGGAGCGCGGACTGATCAGCCGCTGGTTGCAGCAGGCTGAGCAGCGCCTGCTGTTTCCTGCGCAGATGCTCGCCGTGCACATTGCCAACCATGAGGGCCGTCCGGAGGAGCCGGTGGAATGCCACAGTGGCAACATCGCCGAGCACATGCACTGGCAGCAGCAGTTCGCGGATGAGGTCGTGGCCTATGCCCGCCAGCACCGCATGCTGCGTGAGCAGGAGGGCATCCTGCGCCTGACCGAGGAAGGCCGCGGCATCGCCGAGAAGCTGATGCTGCACGGCTAGGAGGCCAGACCCATGGTCTGGCACGAGGATCTCGGAGCTGGGGTGTAGGGTGTAGCAGAGGCGGAAGCTTGCTTACGCAATCAGTGGTCAGTGGTCAGTAGTCAGTATCGGTAGCCTGGCGTTGACACCCGGAATACCCTTAGTCAGTAGTCAGTGGGCAAAAGGCAGAATCGGAGGTGCGCAACTTGCTTGCGCACAATGCCACTTCCTTCTGGATACCAATTTTCCATTGTGCGCAAACAAGTTGCGCACCTCCGTGTATTCCGCTACACCCTACACCCGAGCTCCGAGCTCCTAAGAGCCCGTGCTCTCGTAAACCCGCAGGCCGCGGTGGAAGATGAAGGCTCCGAAGGCGAAGCTGGCCGCCGCCACCAGCGGTCCGGCCAGCAGCCAGTTGTGCCAGTTGGCGGGCTCGATGAAGTACACCGCCGGGTAGAAGGCGCAGAAGCCGAAGGGGATCACCAGTGAGAAGACATACTGCACCCAGGGGGCGTAGATCGTCAGCGGGTAGCGGCTGGCCTCGGAGATCGAGAACAGCGGCGATGTGAAGCCCACGCGGTCCTTGATCCAGAAAGAGATCGAGGCCGTTGTCAGGAACACCCCGGCGAAGACCACCGCTCCCAGCAGTCCGAAGGCCTGCAGCATCAGCAGGTTGGCAGCCGTGGGCGGGATGTGCGGCTCGACATGCGCAAAGGCCCACAGCGCGATCGCCGTGCCGGTCAGCACCTGGGTGATGTCGCGGAAGTTGAGGTTCTCCAGCACGACCTGGAACAGCGGCGAGAGCGGGCGCAGCAGCGGGCGGTCAAGGTTGCCCTCGATGATGTAGTGGTCACTGAGGCTGACCGACATGTTGAAGAAGGCGATGTTGAACCAGCCGAAGCAGATCCGCCCGATGCCGTACATCAGGATCAGTTCGGGCAGCTCCCAGCCCTTCAGGTCCTTCACCTGGAAGAACAGCGCCGAGATGAAGAACAGCTGCACGGCGATGTGTACGAAGGACAGCACGAGCTGCGCAAGGAAGTCCGCGCGGTAGGACATCTCGACCTTCTGCTTCTGCAGGCCGTAATGCCAGCACATCGCGAGTGCACTGCCGACTGCGGAGAAAACGGTGCTCATGCGGGTGAGACCTCTGAGCGGGAGGAGAACGCGGAGAGCTTAACCACAGAGGACACAGGGGGCACAGAGTTTTCTTCAAGAGAAAAATGCTTGCGGGACGAACATGTACCGGCGCTGCCCAGCAGCGCCAGCACGCTTAAGGGTTTGATTGGGCAATCGACAGCGGGAGGCTGGATTGCCTCACTGACCGCCAAGCGGGGCATGGAGCGCACGAAGTAGCAACTCGCTTGCTGGCCTCGCCTGGCGACGCCGGTACATTGCTTCATTGGAGCTTCATCCATCCTGGTTTACTACCCCCAGAAAGCTCCGTGCTCTCTGTGCATTCTGTGGTGTAAGTCTCCGTGTGCTCCTCCCGCTCCATTGTCAGCTTTACAGCTGAGCTTCGTTAAGCGACCTGCGCCGTACCTCCGCCGAAGGTCACGCCGCACCTCCCTTGCCAGAAAGAAGAAAACCCGCCGGTGCAATCGCCGGCGGGTCTCCAGTTTCCCATTTCGAAGTTACCCCCCTATAGGTAAGACTCCGAATATTCCCTGTAAGGACGCTTGGTTGGTTTACTTGCCGCAGGTGCAGCCCTTGCCGCC
The DNA here is from genome assembly GCA_020440605.1 of bacterium. Taxonomy (GTDB): domain Bacteria; phylum 4484-113; class 4484-113; order 4484-113; family JAFGCY01; genus JAHEFU01. The sequence continues at coordinate 18,010 of JAGRNT010000028.1, forward strand.
CTTGCACTCCTTGCGGGTGCATTCCTTGCCCTGGACCTTGATGTCCCGGCACTTGGGGCAGCCGTTGCAGTCGAAGCAGGCCGCGGTCACGGTGAACTCGTTCTGGCAGCAGTCGCCGGCGCAGAGGTTGCCGCTGTAGAGTGCCGTCCAGTTCTCGTAGTCGAGATCCTTCACGAGGCAGACGAGGTCGTTGCCGATCATCCAGAGCTTCTCACCGTAGGTCGCGAGGTCGGCATAGTTGCGCTCCTCGCCGCGGCCCAGCTCATCCTCAATGTCGCCGAGCACGCTGGTGCCCTCGCTGGCCTTGCGGCCGATCTTGTCAACGATCTTGTCCTGGTTGGGCCAGAAGTTGTAGGTATCCAGCTCATCCGTGATGGTGTTGATCTGCTCAATGGTCGCACCCAGCATGTCCACGTGCAGCTGCCAGGCGAGCGGGTCAATGATGTGCTCGCGGCTGCGGCCGAGGATCACCAGCTCCGCCTCGATGTTCTGGCGGATGCAGCTGTCCGAGAAGATCAGCCACTCGTAGTTGTAGCCGTCAAGCTGCAGGCTGAGACCGTGGTCACGGTACTGGCAGGAGAGGTCGCTCAGGTTGCGGATGTATTTCACCGCGCTGAACTGGTCCACGGCGGATGCGTTGGCAAACGCCGGGCTGGCCATGCAGGCCACGAGCAGCACTCCTATCAGTCCCGTCCAAATGTTGCGAATACTCACTGTATCGCCTCCTATCCGTAACGCGGGTGCGAAGCTAGATTCTAGCATCGACCGGGCAGGGTTTAACATTCCGCAGCCCCGTTCCGATTACCGCTCTCTGATTTTATACGCTTCGCGGGGTTTTGACCAGATATAACGGCCTCTCCCGCGAAAAATCAAGCACAATTCCGTCTCGACTGATTTGGCCGTTGAGACAGCTCAGTCGATCACCAGCCCGAACTCCAGCCCGGCGCTTTCCCGCACGAAATCCCAGTACATGCCGATCTCATAGCTGTGCTGGCGTCGCAGCGCACCGACCTCGAACTTGTCGAATTCCTCACGGTCGATGTCGTAGGTCCCGTGGAACACATGCCGCCAGCGCCGGTGCAGGTGGAACTGCGTGGCGAAGTCCAGCTCCTGGCGGCGCACCGCATCAAAGCCCATCAGCGGCCTGCCCTTGGAATCGCGGTCGCCGCTGATCGAATTGAGCTTGTACTGCAGATAGTGGTTGAAGTCACCTTCGGGGTAGACGATCGCCAGTTCGCCGCCCACCGCGGAGTAGTACTGCTCGGCATCGTTGTAGTTCACATAGCGGCTGCGGATCCCGCTCGCCAGGTAGACCTCATCACCAAGCGGCACCAGGCGGAAGTCCCATTCGCCCTCGGCGAACAGCCGCCGGTCCTCCACCCCATACAGGTCATCAGCCTGGGCGGGGGTCTCATCCTGCTGGGTTGAGCGGTCCAGCTCGGGGTCATTGAAGTCCGCCACCGTGTTGACGCTGCCGTATTCAATCTCCACGCGGCTGTACTCCAGCAGGTCATTGGGGCGGTCAGCGCTGTGGCTCACGAACCAGGTCAGCTCATCGCTGCGCTCATACGACTTCTGCAGGAAGTCCTTCACGCGCTCCTGGCCGTAGAGTACGCCGAGTTTCATGCCGTTGAGCGGCTCGATGTAGCTCTCGCCACGCATCAGGATCCCGCGATCCTCCTGGAAGTCGACGACGAGGTCATTGCGCAGTTCGCCGATGTTGACATTCACGGGCTGCTTCCAGGAGAAGCCCACATCCTTGTGGATGCGCACCTCGGGGAAGCCGAAGCCGTACATGTGCTCCTTGCCCTGCAGATTGCGGCGCAGGCGTCCCAGTGAGAAGATCCTGTGCCCGCTGGCATAGAGCGAGAGGTTGATGAACTGCACGCCCTCGCCGGGATCGACATTCACCTCGTCGGCGGTGAAGAACAGGTCCGGGTCCGGATGCGGGCTGTGGGTGAACTTCACGTCGCGCAGCTCGAAGCGCCGCCGCCGTTCACTGAAGTCCAGCTTCACATCGTCACTGTAGAGGATCAGCAGCTCGGGCAGGGTTTCATAGAGATGCCCACTGAAGCGTGGGCGGATGCGGTGTTCCGGCAGGCCGTCGGAGAGCAGCAGATTGAGCGGCAGGTTCAGGTACAGGCCGCTGACCTCCATCTGCTCCATCACGGGATCCCAGGCGAATTCGCTGCAGGTGAAGAGATTGCCCTCGCCCTCGATCCCGACCTGGGCATTGCCCCAGAGCTGGATCTCACCGGTGCGCTTGTGAAATTCAGCAAGATCGGCACTGACGGTGATCACGTCCTGGGAGGAAAGTGAGGTGATCCGCAGGGAGGGCTGCTCGAGCCTCAGCAGTTCGAAGTTGCCATACTGATCGGCCACCAGTGAGACTTCACCCGCGGCACTGAGATAGTCGGGGTAGTCCGTGAGTTCGGCGCACGCGGCAGCCTGGGGCCGGCACAGCAGCAGTCCTCCGGTAATGACCGCCAGCAAGCAGTGCAGAACATGACCCCAACCGGTTGTCCGGGATTCGCCTTCCTTCCTCAAGGAAAGCTGATTCTAGCAGAATGGCGGGGGCATAGGGGCCGGGCAGCCCTGAGCTGCCTGGGGTTTACTCCTCCGGCGGGGCGAGTCGGTGGCTGAGCATCAGGCTGCCCTTCTCAAGCGCGGCGTCCTTCTCACCCTTGGCGGCACTGGACTGCACCAGCACATGCAGGCTGGCATCCTCGCTGGCCATGATGCACATGCTTTCATCCACGGTGCAGATGAAGGCATCGATCGTCGCCGGGATCTTCAGTTCGCCGTCGGCCAGCTTGCTTTTGAGCTTGATCGGGATCTTCAGTTCAGCGCTGCTCGGATGCCCTTCGAACTTTACTTCGAAGCTGTTCTGCGCCACGCTGAAGGGGGCTGTCTTGAGGTACTCCGGGTCGAAGCTGAGCTTCAGCGGCATCATCGGATTGTGGGCCCAGCCCTTGGGGGTGTCCACCTTCAGCACAAGCTCAACGGAGGCCCCGGGCTTGAAGCTCACTGGCTTCTTCTCTTCCTTGGCATGCGCAAGGGCGCTCAGGGCGAGCAGTGACAGGCAGGCGGCGATGATCAGCTTCTTCATTGGACATGAACCTCAGGTTTGCATGATAGCAGCGTCCACTCTGGACATCCGTTATCCTGCAGATGTTCGGTCTGAATAAATCGGACGCATGACTCCCATCACAAACAGACGGCGTCCAACGACAGGGGAGCGGATATGGACAAGCATCACAGCGACGACGAAACAGTCAGGAGCCAGCGGGATCGCAGCGCATACGGCGAGGGCAGCAATTCGCCGGGTGCCCGTGTGAATCTTGGTGATGTCGGTGAAATGGACTATCCGGAGCATCTGCACCGGCTCAGGCAAGGTCTTGGTACTAGCCGGTTCGACCTGGTGGACAAGCCTGATGGACTGATCTGGCACATCAAACCGCTGAAGTACACCCTGGGCCTGGGTCTGCCCGGCGCCTTCCTGCTGCTCGGGGCCATGTTCATGCATGTGCTGCTGGGCGAATTCGGCAATCCCTTCGTCACGGCGGAGGGCCAGAACTACAGCGGTCTGATCCGCATGCTGGCCATGCTCGCCGGTGCGATGCTCGTGATCATCGCCTGGCCGATCCGCAAACCGCTGGGCTGGACCCTTGAGGAACAGGAGCAGTACGAGGACAGCAAGCAGTGGGCGGCAAACCGCCGCATGAAGGACGACAGGGAGTGATGGAAATGGATAGGCACCCTGGCAACGAACCTGTGATTGAGCCGCATCATGCGGACCTGCATGCAGCCAGCGGGCGGGCGGAACAGCGCAGTATCCTGACAGAGGTTGGCAGAACGAGCGAGGTGCTGGACAATCGCTTTGGCAAGCCGGAGGGCTTCCGTTTCTTCTGGAAACCACTGGCCCTGACGCTCGGCGCCGGATTGCCGGGCCTGTTGCTGGTGCTGCTGGCTATCTTCCTGCCGACACTGATGGATATGGCTGGCTTGGCACTGAGCAGCGCCGGCGGCATGACGGGTCTTGCCAGACTGGGGATCGCCTTTGCTGGCCTGTTTCTGCTGATGCTGGCATTGCCTGTCTACAAGCCCGATGACTGGACGCCGGAAAAGCAGCTTGAACTGGACCGCGAACGCCAGCGCTACCACGAGAAGAAGTTCGAAGGGAAGGGCTGAGCCTTACACCACGTCCTGGCTGCGGCCGCTTTCCACGCTCTGCAGCGCCGCCTTGCAGACGCTGAGCGCATAGATGCTGTCCTCCGCGGTGCACAGCGGCTCCGTGCCCTCCATCACATTGGCAATCACGCTCGTGAGCTCGTTCTTGAGCGGTTCGCCCTCGGGCACCGGGCGCAGGCCGGCGAGCAGGTTGTTGCCCTCCGGGTTGTCATCGTAGACGAGGATCAGCTGGTTCATCAGGTCGCAGAGCGCGAAGTGCTGCGTTCCGACCACGAACACGTTGCGGGCACGGTAGGGCGCCAGCCAGCTGGTCTGGATGATCCCGCTGTGGCCCTGGCCGAAGCCGAGCTGCAGCACGGCGTGGTCCTCGTGGTTGTGCTTGCGCTTCGTGGCCGTGGCGAACACGGAATGGCAACGCTCGTTGAAGAGGTAGCTGATCAGGTCCACGTCATGCGTGCCGAGGTCGAGGATGATCCCGGTGTCGAGGATCCGGCCGTGGTAGGGGCCGACGCGCAGGTTGTTGATGCTCAGCACCTCGCCCAGCTCACCGCTCTCGATGATGCGCTTGAGCTCCATCACCGCCGGGTTGAAGCGCTCGATATGTCCCACGGCCAGCTTGAGGTTCCGCTCGCGGGCCTTCGCCATCAGCGCACGCGCCTTGTCCAGGTCGTCACTGACCGGCTTCTCGATCAGCAGGTTGCAGCCGGCGTCGAGGGCCTCGCTGGCAATCTCGTAGTGCAGCGTGGTCGGGGCGGCGATCGTGATCAGCTCCGGCTTCTGCTCAAGCAGGGCGCGGTAGTCCGTGAAGAAGGCGCAGCCATGCTTCTCGGCCAGTTCGCTGCGTGCCGGATCGGGGTCGGCCACGCCGATCAGCTGGCTCGTGGCGATCTCGGCATAGTTGCGGACGTGGTGGCGGCCCATGCTGCCGGCACCGATGACTGCGGTCTTGAGCATGCCGTGATTATAGGGGAAGAAGATACCTGGGACCCGGGACCGGGGACCTGGGGAGAGGGATTGAGGGAGCCGCGAAGCGCAGCTTCGCTGGGAGGCCGGAATTCATTCTGGCAACAGCATCAGGAAAACGCAATCAGTGGATGGAGAAAGTAGCGGCGACATGTTGTCGCCTGAACTTCACTGTGACACCCTTGGGCCTGTCATCCATTCAGCGCTCGTGCCTCGCGCTGCTGCGCGGCCTCCGGCCTTGCTGAAGGAAATGGCATCACTGACCGCCGAGCCCTTGTGCGAGATGGCAACATGGAATCGGTTCTCCACATGGTCTGCAGTGTGCGAGGGACGAACTGTCCCGAGCCACTGCGCGGGCTGAGACCGCCGAGCCCTTGGGCGAGACGGCAAGGGAAAAACGGGTAAGCAGGATGCCTGCAGTGCGCGAGGGACGAACTGTCCCGAGCCACTGCGCGGGCTGAGACCGCCGAGCGCTTGCGTGAGGCGGAAGGGGAATATAGACCGTCGAGCCCTTGGGCGAGACGGCAATATGGATTCGGCCTTGCACATTGTCTGCGAAGCGACCGGAAACTTGCTTTCCGGCGCGGAGCGCATCCATGGACCGCTGAACCTTCAGGTGAAGCGGCAAGGGAAAAACGGGTGAGCCTGATGTCTGCAGTGCGCGAGGGACGAACTGTCCCGAGCCACTGCGCATCCCATAGACCGTCGAGCCCTTGGGCGAGACGGCAAGAAAAAAAGAAAGACCCCGTGATTCATCGGGGTCTTTCTTTTACCCTCCCATCGGGGGGAGGAAAAGCTCGTGTGATGGTCGTTCCATCACATTAGGATGATACCGCTTTTCGCTCAATGTCGCAACTGTTTCACCAAATGAGATATCTTTGGTGAAATCCGGGCTGAGCCCAGTCCCATTCTGCATTCAGGCGTTCGGGAATGTCTCAGTTGCAATTGAGACCGGGATCATTTGCGTTTCACTATCAGGCTGTCCAGGCTCCAGCGTCCTCCACCGAAGAACAGATACACCACCGAGAAGGCCAGGTAGAGCAGGGCCAGTTCCTTCTTGCCGTAGGGATCCGCGCCATGCGCGATGAAGGCCGCCGTGGACATCGTGGCAATCAGCATCAGGGCCGAGGGCCGCGTGGCCAGGCCCACAGCCAGCAGCAGGGCAAAGCCGAATTCCGAGAAGGCCGCCGCCCAGCCGAAGAATTCCGGCATCGGAAAGCCCATCTTGCCGGCACCCTCAATCACCTTGCTCGGGTCCTGGATCTTGCCTAGGCCATGTGCGAAGGCCATCGAGAAGCCCACGAACAGCCGGGCCAGGAACAGGCCGAACTCGCCGCCGAAGGGCACGCTCACCGCACCGCCGAAAATGAACTGCTTCAGAGCCTTCATGTCGCCGCCTTATTGATAACGAGGATTCAATTGATATTCCCGGAAGCGCCGGATTGTCTTAAACCGGCCGCAGGCAATCCGCCGCGGCATTGCGATTCAGGATTGGCAATCCGGCGATGGATCAGAAGTTGATCTTGTACTCGCCGCGGATCAGGCTGATCGGGTCGTCCAGGCCGTCGCGCTCGCCCGCCGTGATGATGTCAAGCCCCATCGAGGAGTTGTTGCTGAACGGGTAGCGGAACTTGATGGCCAGCATGCCCGGGCGATCTGAGTTGCCGGCGTCCACACGGCTGCCGCTGTAGTAGAACAGGCCGGTGTGCAGGCTGTTGCCGAAGGTGTGCTCGGCATGCAGGCCGATGCCCTTGAAGTCGCTCGGCAGGTAGTTGCGGCCTTCGCGGCTGAGGTTGAAGGCATCCGCCGCGCCGTTGACGGTGAAGTCCCACTCACTGAAGGGATCGTTGTCAACATTCGCGAGCACGGGCAGGGCCTCGATCTGGGCGATCTGCGCACCGGAGATGGCAACCTTGGTCTTGCCGTTGTTGAATGCGTCGACCTCCACGATGAAGCTCGAGTTGGTCAGGCCGAGGTCATCGCTGGGGTTGAAGTCCGAGACGTTGTTCGGCACGTACAGCCATTCACCGCGGATCCCGTTGAGCCATGTGTCGCCGAAGAAGGGGATCTCCGCATTACCGCTCACGCTGATGTAGTTCTCGTTGCCATAGCCGTTCACCGCACCGTCGAGGCGCAGCACCAGCTTGTAGTCATGCCCGGGGTAGCAGGCCTCGCCGCCGTGGTACTCAAGGCCCATCAGCAGCATGTCGTCACCCTCGTAGGTCAGGGCGCTGCTCTGGAAGTTCAGGGTGTCCTGGTTGTCCCAGGGTGCGATGTCGTTGATCGCCTCCATCCGGTAGAGGCCGGCATAGGCATCCCAGTTCTCGCCCCAGGTGGAATCAAGGCGCAGACCCATGTTGCTGCGGTAGCCGTTCTCGCCGGCCAGTCCGAACTCACCCTGGCTGAAGTACTGGCGGCCCAGCGTGATGCTCGGGCACCAGCCCAGCGCGCCGCTGCTGCCGGTGAAGCAGTAGCGGATGTAGGCCTCATCCAGCACGAAGCTGGAAGCCTCGCTGGAATTGCCATGCGGCGGGTTGCCGGGGTAGGTCTGCGGAGTCTCGTTGTTCTGGCCGGGAATGAAGCCCGTGCCCACCGCGCCGTCAACTTCGGCACTCGTCAGGGTCAGCTTGAAGTCGATGTTCGGCTCAGGCTGGAACAGGTAGTTGATCTTGATCAGGCTTTCCCAGCCCAGCTCATTCGTGAGGCTCTGGCTGCCGGTGTTGACATAGGCCCCGGTGCGCACCCGGGCCTCGCCGGAGAGTCCGCTGTCCTTGATCAGTGAGGAGAGGTCGTCAATGTCGCCGCGCATGCGGGCCTGCTCATCCTCGACGGCGTCCAGGCGCGCGCCGAGATCGGAAAGTTCATCGCGGAATTCGTCGGCCAGCTTGTCCAGCCGGGCATAGACCTCGCTCATGTCCACGTCGCTGCCGAGCTGCTGCTGCATGTTGCCGCCATTGGACTCGATCATCGTCTGGAAGTCCTGCATCTTCGTGAAGACGCGGGCGATCACCATTGCCATTTCGTAACGGGTGAACTGGCGGTTGCCGCCGAAGGTACCGTCGGGGAAGCCCTCCACCAGACCGGCCTGCTGCAGGTAGTCGACCGCGGCATAGGCCCAGTGGTCCGTGGGGATATCAGTGAAGGTGGAGGCCTGCGCAGGCAGCGCCATGACCAGCATGGCCAGCACTCCGAAAACTCCCGACAGCAATCGGTTCATTGCAAATATCTCCCTAATCCGTTGCTCCTCACTGAGCGGGACAGACCGGTGAGCGTCCGGGAGTATCGGCATGGCTGCCTGAGGGAATCCTCGGATCCCTGCCTTTCCTCTCCACATTCCGCCTTCCAGTCGACCGCGCATGCTCCCATGCCGGTCAAGCCCCATCACCCCGTGTCCGGCTAGCCCTTCCCGCGCCTCTGCTGCTGCCTCTCCAGGTAGCGCTCGGCCAGGACGCGGGCCGCATAGTCATCCACGGGGACAGGCGAGAACATCTGGCGCAGCGTGAAAGTGAACTGACGGATTGGATTTCCGCCTGCCTCCTCACGCCGTTTCAGCTGCCACGCCTCAACGGTGCTTTCCTTCTCGTCGACCACCGCAAGCCTCGTCTCAGGTAGTAGACGGGAAAGCTCCTCCTCCATGTTCGATCGGTTCGTGCCGTTCCCGATGACGACGACCGCCACATCGCGGCCCGCCAGGGTTCGCCCCAGTTCCCCGATCCATCCGTCCATGCGGATGATCCCCTGGGCATGCGCCGTCCCCATGTTGTCCACGAGGGCCCAGCCCATCTTGGAGGTTCCGGGGTCCACCGCAAGCACGAATCCGGGAAGCATTAAGCTATCACCTGCATAGTCCAAAGTCAATGTAAATATACTGTGTGGAACCGGGAATTAATCGATCCCGAGCGCTTCCAGACCGGGATCAGCGCCGTTGTCCAGATCCGTGTGCAGGGCGTAGATCAGCCGCTCGTGATGCACAACCCCGGATGTCAGGCCGCGGGCATTGCCGCTGAAGACCGTATCCGGATCCAGCACGTCCTTGCGCTCGAAGTCCAGCACAACCACATCACCGGTGCGGAACTCATCGGAGTGGAAGCTGATCGGCGTGGTGGTCTGGTCGCTTCTGATCATATGCGGCTGGTAGCCGTCGATGTAGCGTGAGGGGTCAAGCAGGATCGTGCGACCGCCCTCGGCCCGCCCGATGCGCACCTGCAGCAGATAGGTCGGGGTCTCCGGGATGTAGTGGTAATCCCCGCCCTGCATCGCCTGCTCCATGCTCGCCATGCTGAAGGCGAAGTTCGTCAGGTCCTGGCGCTTGTAGTAGACGGGGCCGATCGTGCGCGGCTCCGTGTAGATCCGCAGCTGGGTCCCGCTGTGCAGGATGTAGTTGTCAACGGGCTCCTCATCCTGCAGCAGCTGCACCTCAAGCCGGTCCGCGAAGGACACGCTGCCGGTTGCCAGTTCGCCGAGCACCTTGAGCTGCAGGCGGAAGGGTCCGTCCTCCAGCAGGAAGTCCTCGGGGACATTGCTCACGGAGGGGCTGGACGTGTCCTCGACCACGATGAAGCTCAGGGTGGCGGTGGCGACCTTGAAGCGCTTCGGGGTGAACTTCCAGTCCTCGGGCTCCAGCACCACGCTGCGGCCATCGGGGGCCGTGACCGTCAGGCGGCTGTCCTGCACGCCCAGCAGCTCACGCTCATCCTCGCGGGCCACCTGGGCATTTATCCTGATCTGGCGGCGCGTGGCGTAGTCATTGACCTTCAGGTTCAGCAGGCGCACGTTGATCTCGAGCTGGGCGGCACTGGGCACGGCAGCGGCCGGTGCCGTGGCCAGCAGCCAGCAGAGCAGCAGCAGTGCTGCGGGCATGCACTTCATGCATGGCTCCGGTTCAGGCTGTGGTCAGGCTGTGCGCTCACGGTGGGACATTCTACAGCGGGAATCAGACGCTATTCGCGCGCTGCCGTGGGCCGGGTGTAGCTCATGCGGTAGAGCTGGCCGCCGGGATAGTCCGGGCTGCCGCTGCGGATGTAGAACACCAGCGGCTCACCGGTGTTCCAGTGCGTGCTCATCGTCACGCCGTCCACCGGATAGAGCGCACCGCTGTTGCCATAGTCGTCGGTGATGCGCTCGCCCTGCATCAAAACGAAGGTCTTGTAGCCAACATCCTCGCCTTCATCACCGCGGCGCGCGGCGTTGTAGCCGAACAGCAGGTCCGTGCCATCACTGAACAGCACATAGGGAAAGCGGTTGGAGGCAGTCTCGCGGAAGCACCAGTTGCGGGTGGTGCTGTAGCGGTTGAACAGGTTCGGCAGGCCCTTGTCCGTGATCAGCTGGCGGCTGTTGCCCATCCGCAGGTGCAGGCGGTCGATGTAGCCCAGCGTCTGCAGATCGTCACTTTCATCCCAGGCCATCAGGGCCTGGGCCCCGCCCGCCGTGTCCGTGAGGTGGATGCTGGAGTTGTGGCGGCCCGTGGGCCGGACGGCCTGGGTGTACCACTGCTGCCCGGGGACATACCAGGCCGTGCCGACCGCCGTACGCAGCACATCGCCGGAGCCGGGTGTGCCGTATTCAAGGCTCAGCAGCAGCCAGGGCATGTCCACACCCGGCAGGGGGTTGCGGGTGTACTCCAGCTGGACCACGCGGCCATCCAGCTCCAGTCCGGGCAGCTCATAGAGCAGGCGGCCCGTCCCGTCCAGTACCACCGTCGCCACATTGTTGCCAACCAGGTCCGTCTGGTAGCTGGCGAGGATCGTCCAGTCCTCCAGCCGCTCCGAGACAGGCTCCGGCGGCTCGACGACGATGTCGAAGCCCGTGCCCGGCCGGTAGCGCCGCGCCAGCTCGAGACGCAGCGGGAACTGGCCCGGGACGGTCAGCCAGCACAGCAGCCGCCCGTTGGGCAGGCCCGCCGTGACATGGTAGGCTCCGCTGCGCAGTTCACTCGCCATTTCGAAGGGGCCTTCGGAATCGTAGATGTCGAGGCTGCCGTCCTTATAGGCTGCGATCGCCGCGTAGTAGTTGCGGGTGTTGTACTGGCGCACGTTGGCACCGAGCAGCACATCACCGTAGGCCCAGTTGTAGTCTGCACTGAGCGGGGGCACGAATTCGTTGTCAACGGGCAGCCCGAGACTCACACGCCAGTCCACGCGGTCCCCGAACCAGTTGGACTGCAGTTCCAGGTCGCGGTCGGATGCAAGGGCCGGCTGCAGGAGCAGCAGAGCGCAGAGCATTGCCGGAATCAGCGGGAGGCTCCTCATGCCAGACCTTCCAGGAAGCCGCGCAGGGCCGCGCCGAGCTTCGGGCTGACCTGTGCTCCGACATCCACTACCTCACCATGAGTGACCGCGGCATCCCCGAAGCATTCGTTGGTGATCACGCTCACGCCGATCGCCGGGAGCCCCAGGGCATGACAGACCGTCAGCTCCGGGATCGTGCTCATGCCGATCGCATCCGCACCCCAGGAGCGCATCATCGCCAGCTCGGCACGGGTTTCATAGATCGGCCCGCGCACGCCGATGTAGGTCCCCTGGTTGACGCTCAGGCCCGAGCGCTGCAGCTGGCGGCCCAGTTCCGTACTCTGGCGGCGCTCGGTGGCGGGCTTGGGATCGACGAAGCGCTGGGCCGCATTCTCCGTCAGCAGATGCGCCAGGGCGTTGTCACCCTGGAAGTTGATGAAGTCCGTGATCAGCATCACGCTGCCCTGGCTGAAGTGCTGGTTCAGCCCGCCCGCGGCATTCGTGAGGATGAAGCGCTCAGCCCCGCAGGCATGTGCGAGAGCGGCCGGGAAGCCGGCCGTGAGCGGGTCATGCCCCTCATAGAGGTGGATCCGCCCGGCAAGGATCCCGACTGTCTGTCCGTCGATGCTGCCGAAGATCAGCTCGCGCCCATGCCCCGGCACCCGCGAGGCCGGGAAGTGCGGGATCTCATCCATCGGAATCCGTCCGCCATCCGGCAGCACGGCGTCGATCAGGCTGTTGAGCCCGCTGCCACACTGCAGGACGCTCGTGAGCCCAGCGAGTCCGCTGCGCTGCCGCACGAAGTCCGCCGCGGCCTGCGCCCTATCCAGATATTCGCTGCGCTGCTGCATGTTCCAATTATAGGAAAGAAAGTAATGCCGCGCGAATACTGACCGATAGTAGGTTTCGGGGTAAGATGCATTGCCCCCGCAACAGGGAGGCTGAAGCACACATGAGTCAGGCAGCGACAACACAGGTCAACGAGGCGGGCATCATCGGCCAGATCCGGCGCAGATTCAGCTGCACCAACAACCGGCTGCTGGTCGGGCTCGGCGATGATGCAGCAGTGATCGGGCCCGAGGAAGGCCAGACCGCTGGCCGGCGGCTCAATGTCTGCAGCCAGGTGCTGGCCACCGACATCCTCGTCGAAGGTGTGCATTTCTCGCGGCGCTACATGAACCTGCGTGAGATCGGCTACAAGGCAGTCTCGGTGAATGTCAGCGACATGGCGGCGATGGGCGCGGAATGCGTCTATGCGCTGGGCAACCTCGGAGTGCCGCGCGATGCCAGCAACGAAGAGGTTGGCGAGCTGCTGGATGGAGTCAGTGACGCGCTCGAGGAGTTCGGAGCCAGCCTGATCGGTGGCGACACCGTGCGCGCCCCGCAGTGGCTGCTGAGCTTCTCGATGATCGGCAGCATCTCCTCCGAGCCCCTGACCCGCAGTGCCGCAGCTCCCGGTGATGTGGTCTGGCACAGCGGCGAGCTGGGCCTGAGCCAGGTCGGTTTCCACCGCCTGCAGGGCGGTGAACGGGAAGGCCATGCGGATGTCTGCCAGGCGCATCTGCATCCCCTGCCGCAGCTGGCACTCGGACAGTGGCTGTCCCGCGAGGGTCTGGCCAGTGCCTGCATAGATCTGTCGGACAGCCTCTCGCAGTGCCTGCTGCAGATCGCCGAAGCAAGCAATGTGGGCCTGCAGCTGGACCTGCAGCAGTATGAATACGCTCCACTGTTCCGGCAGTTCTGTGAGGAACGCCAGGGCAAGGCGCGCACGGCCGGCAGCGGCTTCAGCGTGCCCGGCAAAATGCAGGCGGATCGCCAGACACGGGAGTACGGCAGCCCAAGTGAGTTCCTGCTGGAAAGTTCTGAGGACTACCAGCTGCTGTTCACGGCGCCGGCCGCCAGCACTGCGCGCCTCCTGCGCGATGCCCCGGTGCCCCTGCGCCGGATCGGTACGGTGCTGCCGGCGGATGAAGGGCTGATGTACGTCGACGAGCAGGGACGCAACCGCGTGCTGGAAGCCCGCGGTTACCAGCACTGAACCCGGGAAAACGCCGTTCCTTCACCGCCCGGACATAAAAACATAACACTGTTATAAATTTCTTTGCTGCGCTGTTCCGCCAGTCGATCAACCGCATGGTGCAGACTGGCTCTGATGAACACTGCGCTCAGGCCGCATCAGGACTGGCCTGCTTATCCACCGGATTTCAACACACCCCTTCCAGCTGCTGGATTTCCACAGTATGCAGGCTGTTCTGGACCACGCTGAACCGCGATTTGCACCAGTCCCGCTCTATTGCGGTGGTATAAATAGCGAGCCCGGTTTCACGGGGGTGGCGGGGATAGCGGACGCCGGGCAGGCTTGAATCCGCAGTGTAAATCAGCGCCGGCAGGCAGCCGGCAGGGGCATGGTGAACGGAAATGGCGATGGATCATGACCAGGGCGTGAACCCGATCCAGGATCACGACCCCCAGGAGACCCAGGAATGGCTGGACTCCCTCAAGTGGACCCTCAGCACCTATGGTCCTGAGCGCGTTGACTACCTGATCAGCCGGCTTGAGGAGCAGGCCGCGCGCGAGGGTGTGGGCCGCAGCAATGCCCTGCACACGCCCTACATCAACTCGATTCCCAGGGAGCAGGAAGCTCCCTACCCCGGGGACCGTGAGATGGAGCGCCGCATCAAGAGCATCATCCGCTGGAATGCGCTGGCGATGGTACTCAAGGCCAACCGCAACAGCGACGGGATCGGCGGCCACCTGGCCACCTACCAGAGCAGTGCGACGATCTTCGAGGTGGGTTTCAACCACTTCTTCCGTGCCCCGAATGACAAGCAGACCGGCGACCTCGTCTACATGCAGGGCCATGCCAGCCCGGGAATCTACGCCCGGGCCTTCCTCGAGGGACGCATCTCCGCGGACCAGCTCGGCAACTTCCGCCGTGAACTGGCGGATGGCGGCGGCCTTTCCTCCTATCCGCATCCCTGGCTGATGCCGGACTTCTGGCAGTTCCCCACCGTCTCGATGGGACTCTCGCCGATCATGTCCATCTACCAGGCCCGCTTCAACCGCTACATCCAGCACCGCGGGCTGCGCAACACCGAGGACTGCCGCGTGTGGGCCACGGTCGGCGACGGTGAGACCGACGAGCCGGAGACGCTCGGCGCGATCACCCTGGCCGGGCGCGAGAAGCTTGACAACCTGACCTGGGTCGTCAACTGCAACCTGCAGCGCCTCGACGGCCCGGTACGTGGCAACGGCAAGATCATCCAGGAGCTGGAGGGCCTGTTCCACGGAGCGGGCTGGAACGTGATCAAG
>JAGRNT010000029.1 GCA_020440605.1 bacterium
ATCATCGTCGACCGCCTGATGCGCGAGTACAAGGTCGAGGCCAACGTCGGCAAGCCGCAGGTCGCCTATCGTGAGACCATCCGCGGCAGCATCGACCAGGTTCACGGCAAGCTGGCCAAGCAGACCGGTGGTAAGGGCCAGTACGGGCACTGCATCATCGACGTCAAGCCGCTCGACATGGAAACGAGCGAGGGCAAGACCTTCGTGTTCAACAACCTGATCTCAGGCGGTGACATTCCGAAGCAGTACATCCCCTCAATCGAAAAGGGCTGCGAGGAAGCACTGAAGGCCGGCGTGCTTGCCGGTTACCCGGTGCTCGGTGTCGAGGTCTCGCTGACCGGCGGATCCTTCCACGAGGTTGACTCCAGTGAAATGGCCTTCAAGGCAGCCGGCAGCATCGCCATCAAGGATGCGATGAAGAAGAGCACCCCGGTGATCCTCGAGCCGGCCATGAAGGTCGTTGTCACGACCCCGGAGGAGTACGCCGGTAACGTCAACGGCGACATCAACGGCCGCCGCGGACAGGTTGAGGACATCAACACCGGTGAGGAGGGCTTCCAGACCATCAGCGCCAAGGTGCCGATGGCCGAGATGTTCGGCTTCTCCACCGACCTGCGCAACAAGACCCAGGGCCGTGCCACCTACACCATGGAGTTTGACAACTACGTGGAGGTCCCGCGCAGCATCTCCGATGAGATCATCCGCAAGAGCGGCGGAGCGGTCGCCAAGGGCTAAGCCGGTCAACCGTCAGGAGTAAACAGTAAAGAGTAGTCATTCCGGGGTACCTCTACGGAGAGGTATCCCGGATTTCTTTTTTCCGGCAATCCTCTGGTCATCATTGGATACGGGTACTGATCACTCTTTACTCTTCACACCTTATGGTGCTTCCAGGCCCCGCGCAGAAACAGCGCATAGAGGATGCAGGCCGCCACGGCATTCCCGGCCACCATCACCCACCAGATGAACACCGGCTCCGCCACGCGCATGATGTAGACCCCCGTCATCACGAGCGGGACCTGCAGGCCCCAGGTTGTCAGCGCGCTGGCCCAGAACACCGGGCGCGTGTCACCGCTGCCCTCGAACACGGCCCTGTAGACCCGGTTCAGTCCCAGCGGCAGATACAGGAAACAGTTGATGCGCAGGATGCGGACGATCCAGTCCACGGTCTCGCGCGAGGCATCATCACGTACAGGCATGAACAGAGCGGCAATCGATGGCGCGGCGAAGTAGAAACTGAGACTCGCCAGGAACAGCACCCCGGCGATGATCGCCGCACTGCGCTTCACGCTCTTCTCGGCCCGTGCCACCTCGGCAGCTCCGAGATTCTGCCCGACCATGGTGATCGTGGACCAGGAAAATCCCATTATGCTGAACTGGATCAGGCGCTGCAGCATGTTGTTGACACCCTGCGCGGCGTAGACCGTGGTGCCATAGGTGTTGACGGCCGAGCCGATCAGCACATTGGCAAAATGCTCCAGTGAATTGCCGGCTGCCGGCGGCAGGCCGATCTTCAGAATCCGCCTCGCCGTATCCAGACTGGGACTGAACAGATCGCGGAAGCGGAGGCGGATGAAGGTCCGGCCCGTCAGGAACAGGAACAGCGTAGTCACGAAGGTGATCGCGAAGGCCAGTACGCTGGCCCAGGCCGCTCCGGCGACTTCCATCCCGAGCCCGGGCAGCTGCACATGCCAGCCCGTCAGCGGCATCATGAAATCGATGCGCTCGAAGATCAGGAAGGGGTCCAGCACGAGATTGATCAGCATCGTCATCAGGCTGACCCAGAACAGCTGGGTGGCCGCACCGACGGCCCTGAAGCCGGTCTTCAGCGTGAAGGTGCTGAACAGCAGGGGCGTGGCCGCAAACATGATCCCGCTGTACTGCATCCCGTAGCGGAACACTGTTTCATCGGTGATCCCGAACAGCCGGTAGGCCGGGGCCATTGTCAGGAGCCCGATCAGCATTACGATCAGGGCCACCACCAGCTTGAAGAAGAAGGTCTCGCCCAGCACCTCGGCACTGCGGCGGCTGTCCCCGCTGCCATAGCTGCGGGCAATCAGCGTCACGCTGCCCTGGCCGATCATCTGGTTGAGGATGCTGAACAGGAACCAGATGTACTGGTGGGTGGTGATCGCGGCGATCGCTTCCGGGCTGATGCGGCCCACCCACATCATATCCACGAGCGTCGTGCTGAAGGTCATCAGGTTGGTGAGCATTCCGGGTACGGCAAGACTCACAACATGCCTGCCGACGCTGCCGGTGGTCAGATCGAGTGTGGGTTTCTCCTGTGGCAAAGCTGTATTTTACAGGTTGAAGGTATACGCAGCGAGTCTGAGTAGGTTGTACTCTATCCCCGATGGCTGTCTTCCTCGACTACCTGCCGAAGCTTGGCCAGCTTGTGCTGGCCGTGGTGCTCGGTTTCCTCGTGGGTCTCGAGCGCGAGGTTCATGACAAACCTGCCGGCATCACCACCATGGGACTCGTGACCCTCGCAGGCACACTGCTCTGCCAGCTCAGCCTGAATATCTCGCAGCTGGGCGGGGGAGGGGATCCCACCCGCATCGCCGCCGCCGTGATGACGGGCATCGGCTTCCTCGGGGCAGGCTCCATCCTGCGCGAGGGCCGGCACGTGGAAGGCGTGACAACGGCCGCCACGATCTGGGTGATGAGTGCCGTGGGGATTGCCATCGGCGCCGGCTACTACATCCCCGCGATCGGCACGGTGCTGCTGGTGCTGTTCGGCTTCTGGCTGAAGCCCTACACTGACCGGCTGGCGGACTTCATCCGCAAACGCCGGGGCATGCCTCCACGGGAGTAGGCGGCCGGCTCCCTAATCCGTCCGCACCGCAAACACAACTGGTGTTTTGCTGCCGTCCATCAGCGCAGCCGGAATGATTGCCAGACCCTGCGGATTCCAGACAACGCTCCTTCGCCCAATGAAACAGTCCGGCATCGGTGTACGCCAGAGCCGCCTGCCGTTGTCATCAAGGCATGACAGGTAGGCCTTCTGTCGGATATTGGCAGGGTCCCCGGGCTTGCTGAAGACATCCGCGGTCCGCACTGCCTGTGGCAATGACATGTAGGACTGCCATGTATGACCGATGATGTCATCCTCAACAATGAATACCCTGTCCCCGGCAGGGAAGCAGAAACTGAAGTAGTCCTCCTGGCAGACGATGCTCCACTGCTTCCCGCCCAGGCTGTCCCAGGCATGGATCATGAATGCAGGGTCAACCGTCTCCCCAAAGTATTTTCCAGACTCGGTGGAACCGCATTTCAGATCTATCAGCTGACCTCCCTCGTTCGCCAGTAAGTTTCCCGACAGATCATAGATCTCAAATCCCTGCTTCGACAGGCAGGCCACATATGTGCTTTCAACTCTGTCAATGTTTCCGAAGCTGTTGTAGTCACCACGCCTGCGAAACAGCTCCAGCCCGTTCCTGTCCAGGCAGACCAGATCCTGATGATCGTCTGAAAGGTCCCCGGACCGTCCTATATCCAGATCTATGTAAGCGATGTTGCCGTTGTCACCGACATCGAGGGCCATGAAATGACCATCAAACTCAATCCTACGCAGCAGCTGCAGCTGATCATCAAGCACCAGTGCTCCATGGAATGCCTGTGGAGTAGGCCCATAAGTAGTTACTGCATACAGTTCATCCCCGCTGGGAATCAGGTGCCAGATGCCCGATGGCACGCTTACGACGTGCAGCAGTCCACTGCCATCCACAGCCAGGATGTCAGACTGGTTGCCACCGGCAAGATAGACCCTGTCCCGCCAGGCCAGGGCGAGATCATAATCAGCAGTGCCGTTTGCGTTCAGGAGCGCGAGATCCTGTTTCCACAGCTGCTTCCCCTGCAGGTCCAGGCATTCCAGAATGTTGCCATTCCCGGAGCTGTTGTTGCTCTGCAGAATGTATACATTGTCAGCTTCAGTGGCAACAGCGTGCAGCGCGAAGTGAAAGCGCTTCTGCCAGACTATAGGTGAATTCTGAACCCGCCATACCATCCAGATCGACACTCCCAGCACGCACGCTGCCAGGCCGATCCCCCACGGCTTATGTCTCCCCATTCCCTGATTCTAACCCAGCCTCCGGTTCTCTGCTCAGCTGTGCTTCAGCTTGCGGAACATCTCCGGGTCATGCGAGGTGAACACCACAGCGTTGCCACTTTCGCGCAGGGCCGTGACCTGTTCACGCGTGGCGTTCCAGGCCCGCCAGTCCTGGGCCAGCATGCGTTCGGTGAGCCGGATCGCCGGCGGCGGCTGTGAGCCCTGCAGCCAGGCGCTGTGGTAGACGCAGTCACCGGCATGCAGCAGCCAGCCCTGGCTCGTGTAGATGGCCAGGCCGCAATGCCCCAGCGTATGCCCAGGCAGGTGGATCATCCGCAGCGTGCCCGGCAGATCCCTGAGCCTTGCGGCCCGGAAGCCGAACCAGTCGTCACTGTACTCCTCGGCGGCGTAGTTCTCCCAGAGCGGCTTGTGCGCCAGATGCCGGCCGCTGTAGCGCTGGCCGAGCGTCGGGCCCTTCGGCCGCTTCCAGGCCGCATGCTCAAGCGAGTGCACATGCACCCTGGCCTGCGGAAAGTCACAGAGCCCGCCGGTGTGGTCCTTGTCCAGATGCGTGAGGATCACATCCGTGACCCTCAGGCTCGGCCGGATCGCATTGGAAGCCTGCAGCGCACTGATCTGGCGCGCCGCGGTCTCACCCGGGGATGCTCCGCCGAACCAGGCCATGCCCCAGCCGAGTGACATGGTCGGGCTGTTCATGTCGTCACGCCCGAGTCCGCTGTCAACGAGCACCAGCCGGTCCTCCAGTTCAAGCAGCAGGCAGTGGATCACATACTTCGAGCGGCCCAGCCAGCGGCCCTCGCCGCCCTGGGTCAGACCCCGCAGGGGAGGGCGGAAGTAGCCGACTGTGAGATGGTGAATGCGCATGTTCCGAAGCGGCGTCTTCCAGACGCCGACAATGACGGCGACAGGATGTCGCCGCTACAGTTACTCCACCACCACGCTCTTTGCCAGATTACGCGGCTGGTCGATGTCGCGGCCGCGCAGCCTGGCGCTGTAGAAGGCGAAGATCTGCAGCGGCAGGCTCATCAAGAGCGGGCTGAACACCTGCGGGCAGTCCGGGAAGGGGAACACATGCACGTCGTACTTGCTGAAGCGGTCCGGCGCATTGGTGATCACCATCACCTCGCCGTTGCGGGAGAGAATCTCCTCCATGTTGGCAACCATCTTCTCCAGCAGCGGGGATTTCGGTGCGAGGATGCAGCTCGGGAAGCCGGGCTCGATCATCGCGATCGCGCCGTGTTTCATCTCGCCGCCGGCATAGCCTTCGGCATGCACGTAGCTGATTTCCTTCAGCTTCAGCGCCCCTTCCATGGCAACGGGGTAGGAGATTCCGCGCCCGAGATAGTAGAAGTGGCGCACCTGGCGGTAGACGCGGGCCAGGTGCTCGATCTGCTTCTCGCTCTGCAGGATCGCGCTCATCCTGTCCGGAGTGGCAATCAGCTCCTCCTTGAGGCGGCGCAGCTCGGCGGGATCCTCTCGTCCGAACTTCTCGGCGATCCACAGCGCCATCAGGTAGATCATCGTCAGCTGGCAGGTGAAGGCCTTGGTGCTGGCAACGCTGATCTCCGGTCCGGCGAGCGTGTACAGGGTCTGGTCGGAGAGCCGGGTCAGGCTGCTGCCGACGACGTTGCAGATCGAGATGATCTTGCTGCCGGCGGCCTTCTGCACCTTGACGGCGCCCAGCGTATCAGCGGTCTCGCCGCTCTGGCTGACGGCGACGCTGACGGTCGCGCTGCTCAGCGGTGCCTGGTGGTAGAGCGCTTCGTGCGCATACATCACGCGGCAGGGGATCTTCGCCAGGCCCTCCAGCACGTATTTGCCGACCTTGCAGGCATGGAAGGCCGTGCCGCAGCCCAGCAGGCTGATCAGACGGAAGTCATTCTCGGCGGTCAGTTCATCGAGCTGCGGCAGGTAGACCGGTTCCGCGGGGCTCGGCAGATGGCGCTCCAGCAGATGGCGCACCACCTCCGGCTGCTCGTGGATCTCCTTCATCATGAAGGTGTCGTAGCCACCCTTCTGGGCCTGCTCGATGTTCCACTCCACGCGCTCGGAGCGCTTCTCGATTTCCACACCCGTCTGCAGGTCGTAATAGGTAGTCCCGCTTTCGGTGAGAACGGCCATTTCGCCGTCCTCAAGGTAGGTCACATCGCGGGTGTAGGCCAGGAAGGCCGTGATGTCGCTGGCGAGGTAGGTGGCATTGGGGCCGTGTCCCACCAGCAGCGGCACCTCATTGCGGATCCCGACCAGCAGGCGCGGGCGGTCAGCGGCCATCACACACATGCTGAAGCTGCCGCGGAAGCGCTTGCCGGCGAGGCGCACGGCGGAGGGCAGGTCGTCGGTGTAGTAGCTGGCGATCAGGTTGACCGCAACCTCAGTGTCGGTCTCGCTCGCGAACTCCACGCCCTTGGCAAGCAGCTCGTCCTTGATCTCGAGGTAGTTCTCGATGATGCCGTTGTGTACGAGGATGATGCGCTTCTGGTAATCCCAGTGCGGATGCGCATTCTCATCGCTCGGTGCTCCATGCGTGGCCCAGCGCGTGTGCCCGAGGCCCACGCTGCCCTCGATCGGGGTCTCGCCCAGGCTGTCCTCGAGGATGCTGAGCTTGCCCGCCTTCTTGCTGACCGAGATGCCCTCGCCGTTCATCACGGCGATGCCCGCGCTGTCATAGCCGCGGTATTCCACGGCCCTGAGACCGGGGATCAGGATGCTCTTCAGGTCATTGTCGCCATCATGGATGACGGCGCCGAGGATTCCACACATGCTTTGCCACCTTGCATTGCTGAATGCTGATGCACAGTATATCGCTCCCGTGGCAGGCAGGCGTTAAACGGCTGGCTGCGCTGCCGGCGGACCGAACGAAATATGCATATACGGTGTCCTTTAAGGCAGCGGCAAATGCTAGAATTTTCCCCTGAGGTGCAAGAATGATCCGACTGATTGCAACACTGCTGATGCTGGTTGTCCTGCTGATGGGCACGAACGCCATGGCCAAGCCGGCCCCTGAGTTCGAGCTCGACGATCTCGAGGGAGACAGCTACTCCCTGGATGATCTGGTGGACGAGCATGAAGTGGTGCTGATCGACTTCTGGGAAGTCGGCTGCATTCCCTGCAACAAGCTGCTGGTGTATCTCAATGAATACTACGATGAGCTGAAGGACGACGGCCTCGGCATGTACATCATCAGCCGGGACACCTCCCTCACGGAGAGCGGTGTCGAGCCCTTCTTCAAGACCAACAAGTACCCCTGGAAAGTGCTGCGCGACGGCG
Organism: bacterium; assembly: GCA_020440605.1. Classification (GTDB taxonomy): domain Bacteria; phylum 4484-113; class 4484-113; order 4484-113; family JAFGCY01; genus JAHEFU01. The sequence goes on from JAGRNT010000029.1 coordinate 7,337, forward strand.
ACCAGGAAGTCAGCAAGGACTATGGCGTCAAGGCCAGTCCGGCCACCTTCCTGATCGTGGACGGAGAGATCGTCTATCAGCACTACGGGTACAGCAACGGCCAGGAGAAGGAGATATATGAAGCGATCAAGGGCGCGCTGGCCGGTGAGGACCTCGGAGACCTGGAAGAGGACTAGATCGGTCCTCTGACGGCTATCGCGCGGGGAACATGCGCGGTACTGTGACGAAGCAAAGGCGGCGGGAAGTCCAAGCAGGGAGGAAAGTTGATGGTGAGCGCAATTCGCGCGCTGGGAGCGGCCCTTTGCGGGCTGTTGCTCATGCCTGCGGTCCTGCACGCATCTGAGACTACCGTCAGCAGCAGCGAGGAGATCTTCAGCCATATGTATGAGGAATCCGGGGGCAGCTCGGGTTCCACGGTTGAGGATGCGATCCGCCGCTTCTACTGGGAAGGCGAGGAGGACCTCGGCACCTACCCCCCCTCGGATCTCTGGGAACGCGACTTCGAACTGCGCCGCCGCATGCCACCCACACTTGACTGGAGCGGCCGGATGGACTTCCGCTACAGCGATGACGACATTTCAGGCATCGAGAAGTGGGAGAAGGAACTTGAGCTGTTCGGCGACTTCGGACGCTGGGACGCCATGTTCCGTTTCAGCGACATCAACAACTTCGCCAGCCAGGAAGATCCGTTCCGCTGGGAAAAGGCCCGCATCCGCTTCCGTGACGGAAAGTGGAAGGTAACCGCCGGCAGTTACGGCACCACCTGGGGCAAGGGTCTCGCCGTCAACATGTTCGAGAGCAAGATCCTCGATTTTGACAACGAGGCGGAGGGCCTGAAGGCTGAGTACGAGGACGGCCCCGGCCGGGTGGAGGTCATCTACGGCTGGGACAAGGACCGCAAGGATGATCCCCAGGAATTCGAGATTGGCAACAGCAACAAGGAAATCCTCGGCGCAAGGGGTGAGTACAAGCTGAACAAGCAGGTTTCGGTTGGCGCAAGCGCCGTTAATGTTCAGTTCCCCGGTTATGAGAATACCGTGGACAACCCCCAGCACCTGGATTACGACCTGATCGGTGGCGACGTCAGCTTCCGCGAGGGTGACTTCACGGCGTACTACGAGTACCAGACCCTGCAGCGCGGCATAAGTGAATGGGCGTCGTCAATCTATGACTTCGAAGGCACGGATGGCACTGCCAACTACCTCAACGTGGGCTATTTCGGCAACAGCTACAGCCTCGTCGGTGAATATGCTGACTATCAGGGTCTGGACCATCCCTTCAACACCCTGCCGCCCCTGCGCCGCTGGCAGGAGGCTGCCACTGCGGATCCGGATGACTTCGTAGGCTATGGCGGCCTGCTGACATGGAACCCATTCAATGATGGCTCCTATTTCCAGATCTCCTACGAGCAGGACTACAAGCGCGAACTGCCTGAACCGCACGATGAGTTCGGGATCAGCTATTTCAGCCCGAATTACAACGGCTTCAACTGGATCATCGCCCACTGGCAGGTCTATGAGAAATTCGTCAATCATGACCAGACCAAGCTGACGCTGGCCAAGCAGGTTGATGATGACAACAGCGTAGGCATGGTGCTGGAGCGAGAGGAACTGCATCTGGACGGCCAGCCGACCTCAATTGACTACATCGCTGAGATTGACTATGCCTTCCGCAGCAAGTTCGTGGCTTCCTATCTCTACGAACGGACAGGTGCTGAGACCAGTGACGGCAAGAACGAATGGCGCATCTGGGAGTTCAAGTACCACCCGGATGAGGACCAGGAATGGCATCTGAGCTTTGGAGACCGCCGCGAAGGCTACGTCTGCTCCGGTGGTATCTGCCGCCTCGAACCCGCTTTTGACGGTGTCAAGGCGGAATTCCTCCAGCGCTTCTGATTTCAGCCGCTTGCTGCCTCATTCAGGATTACGTCTGCATCCTGATTTGGGAAGAATTCCACTGCTCGAAAACCCTTCAATCCATGCCTCCGGATCGATACATCGCAGATAACGCTGTATATCCTTAGCAATACAGCGTTATCGATAACAACGATAGATATATGTGTGATGCAAGTAATGAAAGTGTGGTAAATTACTTATCGGTGTAAGCTTTGCCACGGTGCCTAGCCGGGTGCCATGGCTGTAAGTTACTAATGAGCCCTCACATTTAAAGGATGGATATATGAGTCGCAAGATCCTCATAGCAGTCATTGCATGTCTGGCAATGCTAGCAGCAGCTTGCTCGACATCCAACGTGGGCGTATCCGAGCCGGCGAGGAACGAGGGAGTCTCGAACTTCTCCGTGAACACGCTTGAAGGTCGTGGTACTTTCACGCCGTCGCTGAATGTCAGTGAAAATGACAACAGTGCCGTCGTGACGATTGAGGCCGTCGGAGCCGACGACCTCGCCACCGCCGCCCTTGAGCTTGGATATGACGCCTCCCGCTACACTCCGGAGCGGGTTGAGTTCAGCGACTTCCTTGGCCAGCCCGGGGAAACGTTCAGCTTCAGCCTGACCGACCGCAGCGGCGTCGTGCCCGTCGGCCTCTCGCAGGTTCCGGGTGTCGAGCCCGTGGACGGCAGCGGCCTGCTGGCCACCGTCTACTTCAGCGCCCGTCCGTTCTCCGGTGAGCGCGGCGTGAGCCAGTCCGCCAGCGGCGCCAACAACGCCGTGGACCTGAGCATCAGCCCGGTGGATTCCACCAACGTTGAGCTCAGCTGGACCGAGAAGAACGTCGGTGACTATGACAACAACTCTGAGGTCAACGTCGGCGACATCACCCCGCTCGGCATTCACCTCGGCAAGAGCGCTTCGGACTTCCCGAGCCAGGCCGAGTTTGACGTCGTGGACGGTGATGGCAACGGGCTGATCAGCCTTGCTGACATCACCCCGATCGGCCAGTACTACGGCAATGCCATCAGCGGCTACACCGTGTTCCTCGTTCAGGGCGGCAGTGAAAGCAGTGCCACTCCCGGCGCAATCACCGCTGACCGCGATGATTACTGGAGCCCTGGCCAGAAGACCCGCCCGCAGTACGTGAAGACCGTCAATGTCTCCGGCGGCGTGAATGGCGTGAACTTCCTCGTCAAGCCGATGGACAGCTCCATGAACGAAGGCGTGCCCTCCAATGAGGTCGGCAGCACCGTCGTTCCCGGTGCTCCCAATCCTCCGACCAATGCCGCCGGTCTTTCCGATGACACCACGGGCAACCTGACCGTCAAGCTGAGCTGGACCAAGTCCGATTCCGCCGACGTCGTTGCCTATGAAGTCCAGAGCAAGCTGACCAACGAGGATGAAACCCTCTTCAGCGTGCTCGGCACCACCGGCAGTGCTGCCAGCACCTACACCGATGTCCGCGCTGACGATATCAGCGTTGACTACCGTGTGCGTGCCAAGGACAGCGAGGGTCTGTACAGTGACTTCACCAGCATCGTGAGCGTCGTGCCCTTCAAGGCCGCGATCCCCGCACCGCTGAATGTCACCGCTGCTCCGAAGGACGGTGTCAACGCCGCCATCGAGATCAAGTGGGCGCAGCCCCCGACCGTCGTCAAGAACTACAGCGTCTATCGCCGTCTGACCAGTGAGATCGAAGGACCCTACACCAAGATCTACACCACCAACTTCCCGCTTGAGAAGAGCTATGTGGACTCCGGTCTGATCGTCGGTACTTCCTACGACTATGTGGTGACCACCCTGACCAATGAAGGTGAGAGTGTCTACAGCGACATGGTCAGCAGCATGCCGAGTGAGGTCGTGATCGTTCCGATCAGCATCACCAGCCTGACCACCAGCAAGACCACCCATCACAACAGTGGTTCCGAGGGTCCCGCCACGCTGACCGTCGCCACGGACGTGGCTCCGACCAGCGTTGACTGGAATGCCTCCGCGGGTGCGATCACCGGTACCGGCTCCAGCGTGACCTGGCTTCCCACCGGAGCCTCCGTTGGCAAGGTGACCATCAACGTGACCGTGCACAACGGTGGCGAAAGTGACAGCGGCAGCCTCGAGCTGATCGTCACTGACGACCCGATCATCAACAAGCACACCGACAACACCCCGATCGGCAAGAACGGTACCGGCGAGTGGATTGACTTCACCCAGCCGAGCAACAAGACTCCCAATGCACCGTATGACAACTACGGCAAGTACATGGCCAACGGCGAGAACGTCGTTACCATCAACTGGTGGGAGCAGTGGTGCGGTCCCTGTCTGGCTGAGATGCCGGAGATGTTTGCCTGGTCCGAGGAGTACGGCCCCGATGGTTACTACCACCTCGGCTGCTCCGGCGACTACAGCAACGGCAGCAACATCACCTTCATCGAGAACAAGGGCTGGGATGGTGATTACTTCATCATCTTCACCAAGGATGACAGCAACCATGCCCAGTGGACGCTCAACCCGTCCATCTACGAGTACTGGCCTGACTGGAACAGCATCCCGCGCACCATCCTCTACGACAAGGATGGCTGGGCACGCCGTTCCGCAATCGGTACGCTCTCCGGTGGTTCCGCCGCCGCCTGGGAAGACACCATGCGTGAGCTGATGGGTCTCCCGCCCAAGTAGGCAACAGATCGCGGCCGGCGCAATCCGGTCGGCAATCAAGGCTTATGTTCCCCCCGCTCCGGCGGGGGGATTTTTTTTACATACCGGTATTTCTCATCCTTCCTGAATCCCGGTTAGATTTGAATCATAGTGCGGCACTGCCCGGACTGCGCCGATATACTCCCAGCACAATGAGCAGCCCGGCCAATCCATATACGAACAGCGCCGTCAACCAGGCGGATCCCGTCAAGCTGGTGGAGATGCTGTATGCCGGCGCGATCCGCTTCTGCCGCATGGCCCAGCGCCATGTCGCTGCATCCGAAATCGAGCCGGCTCACCACGCCATCCTGCGCTGCTACGCCATCATCGCGGAACTGATGGCCACGCTGGACTTCGAGAAGGGCGGTCAGATCGCCCAGGGACTGGAGCAGTGCTATGACTTCATGCTCAGCCGCCTGAAGGATGCGGACATGCAGAAGCAGGCAGGTCCTCTCGACGAAGTACTGAGCATGCTCGTGCCCCTGCATGGCACATGGTGCGAATCCTTCGGCCTGTCACGCCCGCTCAGCATCCAGCCCGTAGCTGCAGCTCTGCCTGAAACTGCCGATACATTCCACGGGGAACAGGCTGCCGAATCACAGCCTGCCACTCCGCTGGGCGGGCGCCTGAACCTTCAGGGCTGAGCGGCGGACACCGCAGACAGACTGTTTCCCATCACAAGGAGAAACAGCATGCCCCTCAACAATCATGGCCGAGCCTGGCTGGAACAGCAGCTCAGCGAAGTCCGCAACCTGCAGCAGCGCGTCCGCAGTGTGATTCTCGACGACTCCCTTGATGAGCTTGAGCAGCTCACGGACGAGAAGCGCTGCCGGCTGGCAGGGATTGATCCCCTGCGCGTCGCCGCGGACTGCAGGGAGGAGCTGGCCGGTGGTCTGGCTGACATCCTGCAGGAGGAGCACAGGCTGGAGCAGCTGGTGTCAGACAGGCTGATGCTGATGCGCAACCAGATCCGCAAGAGCAGTGAAGCAGGCCGGGCCCTGCGAGGTTATGCAGCCGGGACCGGTCGCCAGCGGGACATCGGCAGTGCCAGCCGTGACATCAGTGGCTAAATCGGTTTAAAGCCGCTCCCGGGGCTGCGATCCCGCCGTTATCATTTCGCATAAACAACCACATCCGCCAGGCGGGAGAAAGCATGCAGTACGTCAATTTCGATTCTGTCAAGAACTATTACGAGTCCCTGGTATTCCAGCACATCTGCACCCATTATGCCGCCGAGCCGGAGTTTCAGCAGCCGGGAACGCTGGAAGACATAGCCTGCCTGGCACTTAATCAGTTGCCCAGCCGCTACGTGCGCTTTGCCATTGATGCTTCCTTCTATCTGAGTGCGGATGAGCAGCAGGACATGCATGATGCCGTGCGCAAGGCGGTTGACAAGGCAGCGGAATACGTGCGCAGCCACCCCAAGGCTGCGGTTCTCTGATATCCGCCAACACAAGCATTATCCAGTTGCGTACCAGACTGACCGGGCAATCCCGGCCAGGCGTCACCGGCATGCTCCTGTGGCAGGAGGCTAGGGCTTCGGTTCGTAGTGCTTGCCGATTTCCAGTACATCCAGCTCATCGATCACGCCGTCACCGTTGAGGTCCATGATCACGGTGAAGCCGGCATCAGAGGAGCGCTTGCCATAGTTGGCAATGATCAGCGCCAGGTCATCCTCATCGACGAAACCGTCACCGTTGGCATCACCGAGCTTTCCCGTCGCGAAGGCAGCAAGCGCCTCTCCCATCTGGATCCGGCCGAAGCCGTACTCCTCATCGCGACCGGCAGGGCCAAGGTCCAGAGCGGTTGAATTGATCCGGTCACGCACCAGCTGGTTGGCATCGGCCGCCTCGGGATCCGGCAGCACGCTGTAGATCAGGGCCGCCAGTCCGGCGACCACCGGAGTGGCAGCGGAAGTACCCGTGAACTGATGCTGGAAGGTGCTGTTGTAGCCGTCCGTCGCGGAGTTCGCTCCACCCCAGTTGGCACTGATGATGCGCGTACCGGGAGCACAGACCTCAACCTCAGGTCCGGTCTTGCTGTAGCTCGGACGGAACTCGCTGACAACCGTGGCACTCGGGCCGACATTCACGCTGTCCGGGTTGAAGATCGTCGTGGCACCCACTGCCACGCAGTTGTCAAAGGCCGCCGGCCAGTCCACCACATTGGCGGCACCCGCCGGGTAATTGCCGGACGCGGCACAGACATAGACGCCAGCATTCCAGGCGCGGTTGATCGCGTTCTCCTCTGAATCGCCGCCGGACTCACCGCCGAAGCTCATGGTGATCACGTGTGCGCCGTTGTTGATCGCATAGTCGATGGCGCCGATCTCGGCAGCCAGGCTGATCGTGCTGGCAGTACCGACACGGCAGATCATCAGCCGCACTCCGTCGGAGGCACTGCTGCCTCCCGCCACACCTGCCATGCCGGTGCCGTTGTTGGACTGGGCCGCCACGATGCTTGCAGTGCTGGTGCCGTGGGAATCGAACACGCTGTCGGCACTGAATGCTTCCTCATCAGTAGGATCGCCATCACCGCCGGATCCCGCACCGCCGCCGACCGGCAGGCTGTAACCCTGGAAGTCATAGCCGTGCACGTCGTCAACGAAGCCGTTGCCATCGGTATCACTGCCGTCAGCGGCTTCACCGGGGTTGTTCCAGAGCCTGTTCTTCAGATCGTCATGGTCAAGCTTTGCACCGGTATCCAGTACGGCCACCACAATGCTGTTCTTGCCCGTTGTCACATCCCAGGCTTCATGGGCTCCACTGGCCAGCAGGCCCCACTGGTTTGAGAGGGCGGGCGAACCGCTGCCTGTCGCCAGTGCGGTGGTGGTGTCGCTCGCCGTCCCGAGGTACATCGGGTCATTCGGCACGAACTCGCTGACATGGCGCAGCACGTTCGGAGTGACACTCGCAAAAGTCGGATCCGACTCCAGACTGCGGAACTTGCTTTCGTAGTCGGCACCTTCGGGCACACGTACGATCAGGTATTCCGTGTAGCTCAGGGGCAGGGCGTCCACCATGCTTACGCCCTTGCTTCCGAGAACCGCTGAAGCAGACTTCACATCCCGTGCAGGCATCAGTTCAACGAGGATCTGCCTGTCGTGAATCTCCGTCATGGCGGGCAGCACGGCCGCACTGCGGGAGGGTGTCTGGGCACTGGCCTGCTGGCCGCCGCCGCTGAAGGCGAACAGCCCAGCCAGCATCACTACAAGTGTCGTGGAGATGTATCTATTCATGAGTTTAGTTCTGTCCTGGACGGTCAGATGATTATACCCGTGGACGTTGGCGCGGGATTTATGGTTCAATCCGCTTTTTCTCGTCAGCCTTGATCTGCTGCCAGTTGGCCAGCACTTCCGCGCTGTCCTGCACCTCGCGGTCTCCATAGACATGCGGATGCCGGCGCACCAGCTTCGTGACGATCTGCTCAAGACTGGCGTCAAGCCCCGGGCGGCCCATGCCGTGCAGGATATCTGCCAGAAAGGCACTCTGCAGCGCGAGGTCACCGATTTCCTCAGTCAGTTCGGCATACAGTTCATCCAGCTTCGCCCGATCCTCAGCGCTGATTGCAGCGGGAAGGGGAGCACCGGAAGCTGAAGCCTCCGCACGGAAGTCCTCCCGGTGCGGATGGTGGGCGATGCTCAGACCCTTCTTCTCCGTCCGGGCCTTCTCATCACCGTCCGGAGGCAGGGGATTGTCAGTTGAGATTCCATGCGCCCGCCTGATACCATTCTCGAATTCCAGGATGTGGTCGATCGCCTCGCAGACCTCATCCGCTTCCTCGCGGATGTACTGGCGCAGGCTGGCCAGGCTCTGCTCCACATCCCAGGGGCAGCCTCCGGGACTACGCAGGTCCGCCATCAGGGAGAACAGGCGTCCATACCATTCCCTGGTTCGCTCCAGCTGGGCTTCGCGGCCACTGACAGCCCTGTGCCAGCGCTCAATCACCTTCTCATCAAGCATGCGCAAATCCTAGCACCGGCTCAGTTCTGATCGTGGGAATCAATCTCCTCTTCTTCTGCGAGTTCCTCTTCAATCAGCCTGTTCACGCGTTCCAGATACTTCTCATAAGTGACGATGCCCTGGGCATCATTCATTTCCCGGGCGATTTCCAGTGCGTCCTGCGCTGCCTGCTGGGCGCCCACGTAATCCATTTCGAAGATCATTTCTTCGATGATCTGATCTTCACGCGGCAAGGCCTTGAGTGATTCCAGCATCTGCAGCTGCTGCTTGATCCTGCGCTGCCTGCGATCACTCATGCGGAAGCTGAAGCCGTGCCGGCCGGTCATTTTGCTGCGCTCCCGGGCTTCCTGCCTGGCCTGGATCCGGTCTTCCTTCTTCTTTGCACGCACTTGCTGCAACTTCTCCTGGCGCAGCTGCTTCTCCTTCAGCCGCTCCTCGCGCCGTGCCACCTTCTCCTCCGGAGTAAGCTGGCGTCTGAGTTCCCTGCGCCGGCTCTGGCGCTGCTCTGCAGTGTAGCCACTGCTTTCCACGCTGGCTTCGTACAGTTCCTGAAACAGGCTGCCACTGCGGTTGGCCTTGTATTCATCGTAGTCAGTCCACTCGTGTTCATCGTCGTCAAACAGATCCTGCTCCGCCCGGTCGAACTGCGTCAGGGGGGAGATCCGGTACAGCAGATAGAACAGCCAGCCACCCAGTGGGAAGATGAAGCTGAACAGTGCCCAGGGCGCACCGCGGTTGTAGCGCCAGGAGGCATCGCGATAGACCCAGAAGACGGTGAACAGGTGTGTGAGCAGGATCGCGAGGTCGAAGATGACCAGCCAGCTGATGAACGGGTTCTGCGGATCCAGGAAGCCCTGGTATCTGTCCAGCCAGGCTCCGAAACCCCTTCCCGCAATGATGGTTGCTAGCACGATCGCTTGACTCCCTTGATGGTCCGCAGGTTCGCGGACCAGTGGAGCCTTAGATTATAAGATCAGTACTCCGGCTACCAGGTCCTGCCGGTATGAGTGGCAATGTACCACTGCATTCCACTCGCCGTACGTAGTCCCGCCGTCCTGTCTCCGTAGAATTCATCAGAAGGTTCCCTTTCGGAAACAGCTCCTGCTGCCATTGCCCTGGAGTAGGTTTCGTCTACGTCCACTACGTACACATACATCATTGTCGGCCTGGCCGGGAGATCCTCCCGGGAATCGGCAAGCATCACCATAGAATTGCCAATGTGTAGCTCAGCGTGTCTGACCTTGCCTCCCTCCATTTCAACCAGTTCGTTGATGCTTGCACCAAGTACCTTCTTCAGGAATTCGATCTCCGCAGCGGCCCCGTCAAGAATCAGGTAGGGCATTACCGTGTTGAAACCCTGCGGAACGCTTGTCTCCGACATATCCAACCTCCTCCGACGATTCCGATTATAGCTATGCACCGGCCGCGTTCGGGCCCTAGAATCAGCACATGCGAGTCTACATGTCCAGCTGGCACGTGGGCCAGACCGACCACAACCTCCGCCAGGCGGCCCAGCAGGTGCGTATGGCCTCCGAGCGCAACTGTGAAATGGTGGTGTTCCCCGAGCTGTTTTTGACAGGTTACCGCGGTGACAATCCGGTGGAGGAACTTCGCAGCGGCCTGGCCCAAATCAGCAGCCGCTTCCCGCAGGTCTGCTGCTGCTTCGGCAGCATCAGTGAGGATGGTTTCAACCGTCAGCTGATCATGCAGGCCGGGTCTGAGCTGGCCCGCTATGACAAGGTGCATCTGTTCCGGCCCAACCAGGAACACATGATGTGGCAACCCGGCGCAAGCTATGCCAGCTTCCAGCTTGCGGGACTGCGCGTGGGCATGGCGATCTGCAACGACATCCGCTTCCCGGAGCAGGTCCGGGCGCTGAGCCTGCACCACGGGATCGGCTTGCTGATCTGCCCCGCGCTCTGGCCGGCACGGCGCGACCACATCTGGTCAGCCCTGCTGCGCGCCCGGGCAATCGAGAACAACATTTTCGTTGTCGGCTGCTGCATCTCCTCGATTGACAACGGCGTCGAGCTGTTCGACGGCGCCCTGAACCACGTGTTTGACCCGAATGGCAACGAGCTGCATGATGTCGAGCGGATCCACGCCCTGGACCTGGCGATGCTTGAGACCCCGCTGGTGGACACCAGGGCCCAGCACGTGGAAATCAGCGACCTGCAGCTCTTCGGCTGATCAGCCGGCGGCGGGTTCACCCGGCTCGGGGTCATCATCTAGATCCATGTCCGGTTCCGCCTTGCCGGGCTGCATCGCCCGCACGACCATGAACACGGCAAGTCCGACGATCAGCAGCACGATCACCCACCAGAACTTCGTCAGTACGTAGGTGATCCAGGTGGTAACTATCGCCGCCAGGAAAGCCATGAAGCCGACGATGCCGCGGGCGCAGCCACCGACCTGCTTGACCGGGAAGATGTTGAACATCAGCATCGCCGGGCCAAGCATCAGGTTGAAGGCGATCGTCCAGAGGATCACGCTGAAGACGATCTTCATCCAGCGCCCGCCTTCCTCCTCACTGTCCATGGTACTGACCAGCTGGTCCTTCGTCTTGTCAGTCAGCCTGAAGAAGTCCGGCTCGGCAACGACGTTGCCATCCTTCATCTCGATCGCCAGCAGGCAGGGCTGGCCACCCTGCTTGATCTCCACGGTCTCTCGCAGCTTCGTTCCCTCATCCCCCTCGCGGAAGATCTCCTGCCAGGGGATGTCAAAGCGCGGACCGGCCGAGCCGCTCTCGAGCAGCAGGTGCCCGAAACGCACGTCACTCCATTCCTCTCTAGAGCGGTCCTTGTCAGTCACCCATTCCGTGACTTCCTCCTGCACACGCTCAGTGACCTGCACGTCCTTGCCGTTGCGGACCTCGGTATGGGTCTCGTCATGTTCCTCGATGCGGGTCTCATACTTCTCGACGGTGTAGCGGAAGGCTATGATGTTGGATGCCGTACCCCGCGGCACGCGCAGCTGTTCAACAGGCTCCGCGGTGCCACTCAGCAGGGCCTTGCCGCTGAAGCCTGACGCATCCTCGACCTTCATCACATCCAGCTTGCCGATGTCCCTGCTGTCCTTCTCCGTCCGCGCCGCACTGAAAGGCAGCATGAATGTCAGGAAGAAGATCAGGATCCCGATGAAGAAGCCCGAGAAGGCTCCGAAACAGGACTGCTTGCTGTCTCGGCCCCAGCGGGCCATGGGATTGGCAGAACCGAGTACTTTCTCATTGACTACACGTCTGGAAACTTCACGACGCATGGAATCCACCCACTCCGGTAACTTGTTTAACCAGAGCATAATTCTAGCAAGCGCCGCAGGAAGTTGTGTGAAGGCGCCCGCAGGGCAGTTGGTCCACAGCCAGCGTTTCTCAGTAGTACAATCTGCTTGTGCGAGACTTCCCGTCCACCCCGTTCTTTCTGCTGCTGCTTGCAGTCACATGCATGCTGTTTGCAGCTCAGTCGGCCGATGCCGCAGAGCTGCTGCGTCCGGTCAGCGGTCCCGGCTTCAACTGTGAGGCACATCCCTGGCTGGAAGCGGAGTTCCTCACGGCGGACAGCCAGGCCGGTTTCGCAGCCGCACAGGAGCTCGGAATGCAGCTGCAGAACCTCAGCGGAGTTCTGCTGCACTGGCCCAAGTCCGAGCGCAGCCTGCGCGTCATGGCCGGACAGTATGGCGACATGCTGGGCAGCGGTGGGCAGCGCCTTGAAACCTCGATCTGCATCGGTATGTCAGACCAGGAGATGCATGTCATCAACATCGGCGGGTCACGCATTCCCGGATTTCTTTCCAAGCTGAGTGCCTGGCCGACTCAGCGCGGTCCGGAGGCCCGGCTGGTCGTGCTGCTGAGCTTCACGGACGGATATGAGGATGCCAGCGTGCTGGGCTTCAGCGTCGGTGCGGATGGTGTGGCGCTGCCGCTGGACACAAGCGGCGCCCATACCCAGTGGGGTGAATTCCAGCTGGCGGATCTGGATGACAACGGCAGCTATGAACTGCTCTGCTACCGCAACCTGGACGGCACGCTCGGCGGACTGAGCTATCGCAGTGTGCGCGCCTACGACTACGCTGCCAACTCCTACATTCCGGCTGCCGAGAGCCACCGCCGCTTCTTCGAGCTGGAACGGGACTGGCTGGACTGGGTGATAGATACCCGTGCCCAGGTACTCTCCGACCCCGAGCGCTTCGCGAACGAAGCGGGCAGCGGAGCCTACTACCAGGCCGAATATCATGGAGTCAGCTACGGCTTCGACAGCATAGTGTTCATTGACAACGCGGGATATGACCGCGAACAGGCCCGCGAGTTTGACAACCAGACCCGCGAATCCTTCCGCAAGGTGAAGGCCTACCGTGATGAACTTGATGCCTGGCTGTCCGGCGGGGATCCACCGCGCACCTGGGGCATGCGATGAGGGATGCCGCTGACCGCCTGCTGCAGGATCTCAAATGGCGGCTGAGCCCGGCCGGACGCAGGTACCGGCCCAGCGCGCAGGTGATCCGCAGCTGGGGGGCCTCGGAGGTTCCGCAGCTCGTGCCCTTCCTGCTCTGGCTGGCCTGGTTCATATCCAGCATCTTCCTGGCCCTGAACCTAAATCTGCCCGGTGGCTGGTCCACACTACTCGTACCGGTCAGCTGGCTCGGTGCAGGCCTGCTGATCAGCCGCTGGACGAGAGCCACCAACCTGCGCAACATCACCAAGGCCTATCGCCGCGTGCTCAGTGGCAACGAACGCTTCCTGCTGATTGAGTACACCCGCTACATCCGCCGCAAGATCCGGCTGGCCGAGAATGATCCAGTGCTCGGTGGTCCGGAGGAAGTCCGGCGCCTGAAGCAGACGCATCGCAAGCTGCGCCAGATCCTCGAGAAGGGCAGGGATGCCGACAGCGGCGCCACCGTGCGTAGCATCATCGGTGATGAGGCCGACTTCGCGGAATCACTGGTGGAGGTGTATGCGGGGCTTGAGGAACCGTATGACCCCCTGGCCGACCTGGATGCACGCCTGCCTGAGGAAATCCGCAGCCGCCTCGATGAATTCGAGGAGGACAACCGCCGCAGCGAGGAACGCCGCCTCGAGCGCGAATAGCCCGCCTAGATCATGTGGCGGAAGAACAGCCAGATGATCAGGATCGCGCAGCCGGCCATCAGGATGCTCAGACAGGCCATGAAGAACTTGTCACCACGGCTGAAGTCGCGCATGCGCCGGGCCTGGGCCTTACTCATCTGGAACATCATTGAACGCTTGAGCAGCGGCCGCATGCAGCGCGTGCAGAATTCATCATCCTCGCGGTTGGAGAATCCGCAGTCAATGCAGTAGATCGTGCCGGGGATGATTCCGCCCGCACCACTGAGGCTTACACTACCCAGTGCCGAGGAGGGCGGGGGAGTACTACCCTGCATCCCGGCACCGCTGCCGAGAGCTGTTCCTGCTGCGGCTCCCGCGGCCAGCCCACCTGGACTGCGGCTCAGGGCATCCACGACAGGTGCACTTGGCAGGGCGTTGAGCACCGCCTCCGTGTCGTCACGGTAGTGCAGATCCTGTTCCAGCTTGCGTAGCACGCCGGCGAAGCCCTCCGCACTCTCATAGCGGTCATCCGGGTTCTTGGCCAGCGCCTTGAAGATGATCTCCTCAATGTCGTCGGGCAGCGCGCCGTTGTAGAACTTAGGCGTCGGCGGATGGACATTCGTGACGTTGTACATGATCGCCGTCATGTCCGGTCCGTCGAAGGGCTTGCGACCCGACAGCAGTTCGTACATCATCGCCCCGGCGGAAAAGATGTCGCTGCGGGCGTCGACCTCCTCACCGCGGATCTGTTCCGGGGACATGTAGTTCGGGGTGCCGACGATCGTCCCCTCGCGGGTCAGGGTCTGGTCAGTGACGACGCGGGCGATGCCGAAGTCGGTGAGCTTGACCTGGCCCGTCGAGCTGCGGATCAGGTTGGCAGGCTTGATGTCACGGTGCACGATCCCGCCGCGGTGGCAGGCACTGAGACCGGCCAGCAGCTGCAGGATTATCTCCAGGGTTTCGCTGAGCGTGAAGCGCGTGCCCAGTTCGAGCAGCTCCTTGAGGTTGTAGCCCTCGAGCTTCTCCATGACGATGAACTCACGTTCACCGTCGGTGCCGGCCTCCAGCACCTTGACGACGTTCTCCTGGCGGATGCGCGACAGGCTCTGGCCCTCACGTTCGAAGCGGTCCAGCAGGTTGCGGGTTTCCTCGCGGCTGAGCGCGGGGTCGGGGTAGAAGACCTTGATGGCAACGCTCTCCGAGCCGTCGCTGGGCTGCCCTTCATAGACAATGCCCATCGAACCCTTGCCAAGCTGGGAGATGATCGTGTAGTCGCCGATCCTGTCTGGTTGCTGCACCGCCACCATTATAGGACAGGCGCCGGATCAGCCCTGTTCCCAGGTGATCCGGCGCCTGCATTGAGTCAGGTTGCGAATGGAAATCCTAGAAGATGGAATCCGCGGTGGTCTCGTCCTTGTCCGGCTCAGCCGCAATCTCTGATTCGGGGAAGATCGCCTCCTTGGCCATCTTCTCGATCTCCTGATTGACCTTGCCTGTGCCGACGGGGATCAGGCCACCGATGATCACGTTCTCCTTGAGGCCCTTCAGCATGTCGACCTTGCCCTCGATCGCGGCCTCAGTCAGCACGCGAGTCGTCTCCTGGAAGGAGGCGGCAGCGAGGAAGCTCTCGGTGGACAGGCTGCTCTTCGAGATGCCCTGCAGCAGGCTGCGGCCCTCGGGGACGGGCTTGCCATCATTGCGGCGCTTCTCGCAGAGCTGCTCGAAGTAGGTGCGGTCGATCAGGTCGCCCTCGTAGAACTCGTCCTCCTTGGCGGGATCGACGACTTCCACGAAGCGCACCATCTGCTTGGCAACGACCTCGATGTGCTTGGAGTTCGTGTTGACGTTCTGGCTCTCGTAGATCTCCTGGATCTTGTTCGTGATGTAGAGCTGCGTGGCCAGGTCTCCCATCAGCAGGTGGTACTTGCGCAGGTCCATGTTGCCTTCGCACAGCTCATCGCCGCGCAGCACCTGCTGGCCGACGGCCACGCGGGGGGTGCGGTTCTCGTGCGGCGTCTCGTACTCATGCTCATTGCCGTCGCTGTCCTTGATCACGAGCTTCCAGAAGGTCTTGGCCGTGTCCGTGAACAGCTGCGTGACGACGCCCGGGAAGTCCGCGAGGATCTCCTCGGCGTTGTCAAGCGCGTCGTTCTGCGCGATCTTGCTGCGGAAGTGGATCTTCAGGCGGTCCTGGTAGGGGTGAACCACCTCGTAGGTCTTCTCACGGCTGCCGTCAATGGACTGCACGGTCACGCGCTCGTAGACCATCTCGTTGAGGCCGGTCACCTCACCGTCCTGCTCGCAGAGCAGGCTCGGACTCTTCACGCCACGCACCTCGAAGATCTGCTCGACGAGCGGCAGACCCTGGGTGATGTCAGCGCTGGACTTGACGCCTCCGGTATGGAAGGTACGCATCGTCAGCTGCGTACCAGGCTCACCGATGGACTGCGCCGCCACGACGCCGATCGGGTCACCGACCTGCGCGATCTGTCCGGCGGCCAGATCCCATCCGTAGCACTTGGAGCAGACACCGCCCAGTGTGCGGCAGGTCAGGGCGCTGCGCACGCGCACACCCTTCAGGCCGAGGCGGTAGATGATCGTGGCCTTGGCATTGTTGATCTCGGTTCCGTTCTCGATCACGGTCTCGCCGCTCTCGGGATCGGTGATGTTCTCGGCGAGCACGCGGCCCACGAGGATCTTCTTGACCTTGCGGATGTTGTCAGCCAGGCTCAGGTCAGCCATGATTGACTCCTCCGTGCCGCAGTCCTCCTCGGTGACGGACACGTCAAGTGCCACATCGATCAGACGGCGGGTCAGGTATCCCGAGTCGGCGGTCTTCAGGGCGGTGTCGACCAGACCCTTGCGGCCACCGTGCGTGGAGATGAAGTACTCACTCACGCTCAGGCCTTCACGGAAGTTGGACTTGATCGGGAAGTCCAGCACGCGGCCGGACGGACCGACGAGCAGTCCGCGCATGGCGGCCAGCTGGCGCACCTGATCGATCTTGCCTCGCGCGCCCGAGGTTGCCATCATGTAGACGGAGTTCAGCGGGCTGAAGTTGTCGCGCATCGCCTTGGTCAGGTCCTTGGTGGCCTGATCCCAGATGCGGGTGACCTCGAGGTCCTTCTCGGTCTCGGTGATCACGCCGCTCTTGCGCTTGTTCCAGATGTCCTGAGCCTTGTCCTCGGCCTCACCGAGGATCTTCTCCTTGGCTGCCGGAATCACGATGTCGCTCGCGGCGATCGTCAGCCCGGACTGCGTTGCCATTTCGAATCCGAGATCCTTCAGGGCGTCTGCAATCAGCACGGTGACGCGCTGGCCGCAGATCTGGAAGGCCTCGGAGATGATCGAGCTCATGCAGCCCTTGTCAACGACGGCGTTGATGTAGGGCAGGGGATAATCGCCGGTTTCAGCGTCCTGCGGCATGACGTCCGCCAGGGTCTTGTTGAAGATGATGCGCCCGACGGTCGTGACCGTCATGCCATCGCGCGTGATCTCGGGATCCGAGAGCTCGGTATCGCTGGTCACGCTGCGGTGGATCGGCACCTGGATCAGGTGCTGCATCTTGATGTGCGCGTTCTGGTAGGCCATCAGCGCGTCATTCTGCGAATAGAAGAACGGCAGCGTCTTGGGATCCACCGTACCCTCGCCGGGGGCGCAGGTCAGGTAGTAGATTCCGAGCACGATGTCATGCGAAGGTGCGATCACGGGTGCACCGTCCGCCGGAAGCAGCAGGTTGTTGGCACTGAGCATCAGCACGCGCGCCTCGGCCTGGGCTGCGGTTGACAGCGGAACGTGCACGGCCATCTGGTCTCCGTCGAAGTCGGCGTTGTAGGCAGCGCAGACCAGCGGATGCAGCTGGATCGCCTTGCCCTCGATCAACACGGGCTCGAAGGCCTGGATCGAGAGGCGGTGCAGGGTCGGTGCGCGGTTGAGCAGCACCGGGTGGCTGCGGGTGATCTCCTCGAGCGCATCCCACACGCGCGGGTCCTCGGCACGCTCCAGCGTGCGGCGGGCCTGGGCGATGTTCTGGTTCGGATCGTCAGGATTGATCAGCTTGTTGAGCACGAAGGGCTTGAACAGCTCAAGCGCCATG
>JAGRNT010000002.1 GCA_020440605.1 bacterium
GATGGCGATCGCCGATCGCTCCTCTCGTTCGGTGAGAACTTGGAAGAGCAGCTCGGCGCCGCGGCGGTCGAGTTGCAGGTAGCCCAGTTCGTCGATGAGCAGCAGATCCACGCGGCCGTAGCGGGTGATCAGTTTGGTGAGGTGTCTGTCGTCGGCGGCTTCGACGAGTTCGTTGACCAGCTTGCTGGCCAGGGTGTAGCGGACTCGGTAGCCGGCTTCGGCGGCACGGGTACCCAGCCCGATCAGCAGGTGGCTTTTGCCGGTTCCGGAGTCCCCGATCAAACACAGGGGGTAGCCGGCCTTGACCCAGTCGCAGCTTGCCAGTTGACCGATGAGCGCGGGGTTGATCGCGGGGTTGG
The DNA here is from genome assembly GCA_020440605.1 of bacterium. Taxonomy (GTDB): domain Bacteria; phylum 4484-113; class 4484-113; order 4484-113; family JAFGCY01; genus JAHEFU01. The sequence goes on from JAGRNT010000002.1 coordinate 360, forward strand.
CCTCAAAGGAGAAGTCTTCCAACCGTTTCGGGCGGGGGAACGCGGCGTCGCGGATGCGGCGCTCGGCGCGGCGGTGATCGCGGTCGTCGCACTCGGCGATGACCAACTCGGCCAAGAAGCCCAGGTAGGTCTGCTGTTCGCGTTCGGCGGTGGCGGCGATCTCGGCGAAGCGCTCACGGATGGTGGGCAGGCGCAGCATGCGGCAGCCCTGGTCGATGGCGGCGGTCGCGGCCGGGGTGGTCATGCTGTGGCGTGCGGTCATGAGCTTTCCTTTCCGAGCAGGACGTCGTATTTGTCCAGACAGGGCATCGGCCGGGAGTCGGCGGGCAGCTCAGCACGGCGGGCAACCAGGTCGACCACCTCAGCGCCGCGATCGCTGGCCGCGTCCGCGCCGATGGGGGCGTGTTCGGAGGTTTTGCGGGCTTCCAGGGCGACGACATCGGGATTGACCGAACCCACCGCCAGGGCGGCGGTGATCCCCGCGCACACATCGGTGTGATCCAGGCGGCGGTGCAGCAGCAGCACCTCGACCAGGGCCCGGGTTCCGCCGGCATCGCCGTGGGCCTTGCGGGCCGCGGCCCAGAACCGGTCATGGGTAGCGGTGAAGACCTTGGCCGCCCGTGCCTGGGCCAGCGCGGTCGCCCCGGGCAGAGCACCAGGCTTGCGCAGCAGGATCTCCAGATAGTGATCCAGGTCAAGGACTTTCGCACCCTTGCCGATCGCCCGCTGATGGCGGGCCACCACCTGGTTGCGGTCATAGGCGGTGACCATCGAAGCCGACAGTTTGACCCGCAGCCGATGCCCGATGAACCGGGCCGGAACGGAGTACTGGTTGCAGCGCACCATCACCTGGGCGTAGCGGTCCACCCGCGGGGTCAACGTCAGCGCGGTGTCGAACGGTTCGGCGGGCAGGGGCGCCAGCATCATCTTCTCCGCCGCGAAGTCCTGGGCCACGCTGGTCGAGCGGTTACCGATCCGGCGGGCGTCATCGGCGTCATCGGCGGCGGCCAGCAGGGCATTGAGCTCGTCGATGGAAGCGACCACCGGCATCGGCACGCAGTGGTTGCGCCTAAACCGTCCGCCTTCGCCCTCGACTCCGCCCTTCTCGTGGCTGCCCTCATGGCCGGGCTGGCAGTACCAGGCCTCAAAGCCGTAGTGGGAGCGAAACGCGATCCAGCGGTCGTTCTCCTGCCGCGACCTGCCGAACAGGACCGCGGTGACCGCGCTGTTGAGGTTGTCGTAGCGGATCTTGTCGATCGGGATACCACCGAACCGGTTAAAGGCGTACTCGTGGCCTTCCAGGAACGCCTCCTGCCCGGCGGTGATCGAGGCCCGATGCGCCGCCCGCCCCGAGTAGGACAACCGCATCGTGAACAGCGTGGTCTTGGTCTTGACCCCGGCCAGGATCACCCACAGATCATGGAAGTCGACCTCGGCCTGGGCGCCGGGCTCATAGGTCTGGGGCACGCACCCCAACTCCAGGGGCCGGCCGGCCTCGGCCAGGATCTGCGGGCGGCGCTTGCGGACGTAATCACGCACCGTCGAATACGACAACCCCTGTGCCCCATACTCATCGACCAGCCGGGCCAACACCCGCCGCGCGGTATGGCGCTGCTTCTTCGGGGCATCCAAATCGCTGCGCAACATCTCATCAATCGCGGCCGTGTACGGCCCCAAGCGTGGCGCCACCCGCAACGCGGACTTCCGCGGGGGCGGCACCGCTGAGGCCAACGCTTGACGCACCGTGCGTCGATGCACCTTATGTTTATCGGCCAACCCTCGAATCGAGAGCTCCTCGACCCGGTGATCACTGCGTATCGCCGCGAACAATTCCACTTTCGACCTCCGCACGACCCTGCACCTCCACTGACCGGCAGCCCGGAACTTCCGGACACCGATCACGCTGAGGTGGGGCCAAATCAAGCCGTCACAACCACCGCGGCGTGTCGTACAGGTGGGTCCAAATCAGACCGTCACCACAGCACGCCACCGCCCACCCAGTGGGGCCAGAACAGACCGTCCTAGTGGGGCCAAGTCAGACTGTCACGGCCAGCTCGGAGTAACCAGCCAGATTCGCCAAACACGTGAATTTGCTCGGTACCTGACATACCCTTTGCGATCTGCAGACATTCCGATGTGGAAGCTTGGCGGAGCGTTCTCGGCTTCGGTGCCGAAGGGATGAATATGGGTGCCACCCCGGATCTGAAAAAAGCGCTGAACCAACGTCAGCTGCGGATGATCGCAATCGGGGGCACGATCGGTGCCGGCCTCTTCATCGGTTCGGGCATCGTCATCGGGCATACCGGTCCCGGGGCGTTCATCACCTATGCCCTCAGTGGCGTGATCATCATGCTGGTCATGCGCATGCTGGCCGAAATGGCAGTGGCCAAGCCGTCGACGGGATCCTTCGCCGATTATGCGCGCGACGCCTTAGGGAACTGGGCTGGATTCTCAGTCGGTTGGCTGTATTGGTACTTCTGGGTGATCGTCGTGGGTTTCGAAGCGATCGCGGGTGCAAAGATCATTCAGTACTGGGTCGATGTGCCGACTTGGTTGTGTGCGCTGGCTTTGATGATCCTGATGACCGCGACGAACCTCTTTTCTGTCTCATCCTTCGGAGAGTTCGAATACTGGTTCGCCGGAGTGAAGGTCGGCGCAATCGTCGTGTTCATCGTTCTGGGGACTTTGTTCGCTGTGGGATGGTGGCCCAACAAGTCAGCTGACTTCTCCAACCTCTGGGCGTATGGCGGATTCTTTCCGGTGGGTCCACTGGCGGTCACCGTCGGGGTGGTCACAGTGATCTTCTCGATGGTCGGTGCCGAGATCGCCACGATTGCCGCCGCTGAGTCAGAGGATCCCGAACGGGCTGTCGCGAAGGCGGCCAACTCGGTGATCGTCAGGATTCTGGTGTTCTTTGTGGCCTCGATATTCCTGTTGGCGGTGATTCAGCCGTGGAACGAGCACAAGCCCGGCGAATCCCCGTTTGTCTCCGCGCTGTCGATCATGGGAATTCCCTATGCCGACGACATCATGAACATCGTCGTGCTGACGGCGGTGCTTAGCTGCCTCAATTCGGGCATGTACACCGGATCGCGCATGCTGTTCGTGTTGGCGGCGCGCCGCGAAGCGCCCGCAATGCTGGTGACCGTGACTGCGCGAGGCGTGCCCGCCGCTGCGATTCTGGCGTCGTCAATCGTGGGTTTTCTCTGCGTGATCGCCGCGGCGTTGTCACCCAACACGATCTTCGCGTTCCTCCTGAATTCGAGTGGCGCGATCATCATTTTTGTATACATCCTCATCGCCGTGTCCCAGATCGTTCTCCGCTACCGGAACTCAGGCGAGCAGCGGAAGGTCAAGATGTGGCTGTTTCCCGGTTTGTCGATCCTGACTACGCTCGCGATGCTGGCGATCCTGGTGCAGATGTTCTTCAACGATGAACTTCGTTCCCAACTGGTGTTGAGCCTGCTGTCCTGGGCTGTGGTGATTCTGTTGTTCCTGGCCAGCAGATGGTTCGTCAACCGGCGTCCAGTCGTCGAGGACCTTCCCCCGTCGTCACCACCACACCGGGTCTTGCTGTGTGTGCTCCAGCCCGTTGGTGAGAGGGAACTCATCGACTCGCTCCGCGGGCTCAATCCAGACCGTAATTGCGAATATTTTGTCGTTGTCCCGGAAAGCGCCATTGAGACGGGTGCGGCAGCCGCCCATGGGCCACTTGACGTCACGGAAGCAACCACCACCGTCGCCGAGTCCTGGTTGGATGACACACTGACCCAACTTCGTCGTGCGAATCTTGTGGCCGAGGGCCAGCTGGGAGACCCTCGACCTCTGCACGCTCTGACCGAGGCGGTGAGCTCGTTCCATCCGGATCAGGTCGTCATTTCGACGGCGCCGCCCGAGGACTCGGTGTGGGACCGCGTCGAAATCGTCGATCGCGCTCGCGAAGAGATTGATACGCCGATCACTCACCTCGTCCCCAGCTTGAAGGATGCCGGCGCGCACGCGTAATGCCCTATCCAGCAAGGGATTCGACATCGATATCCCCACCGGAGGCGGCCCAGCACACTCGAACCTTCTTGTCGGCGTCCGGCAGCTGATAGATGTCGGTTGGCCCACGCCGCTGACGAGGAGCTCCGGGACGCCCTCGAATCGGCGATGGCAATGAGCGCAGCGACCGTGGCTTACCCCTGACTTGTGTTGAGCAAGCGAGCGATTCGCGCGGCGAGGCGTCGCCGGGTCCCGCAAATCAGCGGCGCGTGATGTCGCAACCGCGCTGCACACTACGAGAAGAACTGCCGCAACTGGTCGGCTATCACCGCCGGATTGCCACCCCTGTCCTGGGCTGCTCCGTGATTGAGCCCCATTAGTTCCACCGTGTGTGCGTGGGGGAGAACCTCCATCAATGCATCGCGGGTTCCGGTGAAGAGGCTGGGTGCGCCCGCTCCGCACATCAGCAGGCACTCGGCGGTCAAGCGCCGGTAGTAGTCGATGGTGCCATCGGTTTCTTTCACCAGTTGCAACTCGGGTATCAGCGCGGGGATCAGATCGCGCAAAGCAATGGTGTCGCCCCTGGCGGCCATCGCATCCAACGCCAGCAGCGACCCGCACATGGCCGGGTTCTCCATCAGCCGTTCCAGCATCCGGTACGGTGCCGCGACTGCTTGCGTTCTGGGGTCTTTGGTTGCATCGGTGGCCAGACTGGACATCGCCCCGGCGATGTCGCCTCTGGCCACGAATTCCTCCCCGCGGGCGATTGTTCGGCGAAACTCGGCAACGCCCGGTTGGTTGACGAAGAGAACGGGCTCGAAGACGGCGACCTTTCGCACCTGTGGGATTGACACCGAGCCGTGAAGGGCGAACAACCCGCCGTCAGCTGTGCCGAACACGCGCTGGGCACCGGTTTCGGCTACCACCGCGGCGAGGTCCTCGTCCTCGCGCTCGATGTTGTAGCGGGGGCCGCACGGTCCGCTCATCCCGCGCCCACGGCGATCGGGAATGCAGACTGTGAAGGAGTCGGCCAGGGCTGCCCCCAGCTTCATGTAGTGCTGCGAGGCCAGCGCGCCACCATGCAGGATCACGATCGCCGGGCCCTTGCCAAACCGGCGAAAGCCGATCGTAGTGCCGTCCTTGGACGTCACGACCCTCTTTTCATACTCCATGTACGTGACGTTACTTCGCATCGTGCGGAAGATGGCCTGTCTCAGTTAAATTGATGGCTCTCTGCTCGAGCGGAATCTGACTCCTCAGAACCTAGTCACGAATCATGTTGGGCTGGAGTTTATTTGGAGTGCATAGTGTTGCTGACGCGCTCCTCGTGCTGATGCGCAGCCAATTTCATCCTGGCCCTGTGACGAGTAATGCCGCCGCGAATCCTGGTGCGACCGTCCTGGCCGACCCGTACCATGACGGATGGCGTTGCCGGACAGGGGATCGCTTCAGCGCCCCGCAAAGAAGTGGGTAGTGAAATGGAAAATCTAGGAGCCAAGAGCATCCTGGTGGTGGCGGCACTGCTGCTGGCCGGTCTGGGATTCGCCCCGTCGGGTCACGCGGATGATTGCTTCATGGACCCGGATTCCTTCGATTGCGGATTCGGCTCGAGCAACTCCGGCTTCGGCGGAGCGCAGGACCCCATGGCTGGATGGACCCAGCCCGGAGATCTGGTGATCCCGGCGGGCGGTGGTCCGCCTGTGGTGGCGGCCGCACCGGCACCGCCCGGAGCGCCCGTCGTCTCCGCGGGCGGCGGTATGCCGGTGATCCCCGCCGCGCCTCCGATCGGGTGAGCACCGCGTCGTCTCGTTGGCGTTGGCCTGCTGATAGGTAGCCCTCGGGCGCACGCGATCCACGTCAAGAACCGGGTCGGCCGACTAGTCTCCACAGCAACGATGAACCGGGGATTTCTTGCTGTCAGGGAGGGTGCCCGTGAATAGGGCTCCTGTGGAGAGTGATCCTGTATATCCACTGTTGAGGTGGGGCGTACGTACGGCCGCCGGAGCGGTCCTCCTTATTTCCATATTGAACTGGGTGGGCTGGGCGACCGGTACCGATCTGTTGACCCGGGGCATTCCGTCCTCCCCGCAGATGCCGCCGTGGACGGCGGTGCTCCAGGGCATGCTGGGTCTGGCGATCCTCATTCTTTCGGCGCGACTGTCACCGATGTGGGTCATCGTCGGACGGGCTCTGGCTGTGGCAGCCGGCGCTGTTGCGGTGGTGTTCCTGGTATTGATCGCAACGAATAGGTCCTCTTCACTGGATCTGCTGTGGTTTCCGGACGCGGTGCGCTCTCTGCCGGATACCTGGCCGGGCCGTCGGCCAAGCCCGACGGCCTCCTCGTCGATCCTGGTGCTGGCGATCGCGGCTGCAGTGATGTGGCTTGAACGCACCTGGGTCCGGGTGTTCTGGCTGGTGGCCTTGCCGGCGGCACTGGTGATGCCGATGGTCGCGCTACTCGCCCAGGTGTTCAATGTCGTTCCCCTCAAGGGCCAGGCGATCCAGTCCGTCGTGAGCGTGGTGCTACTGGTTGCCGCAACGTTGCTTGCAAGACCTGACCGCAATCCCTTGGCCTGGTTACTGAAGCGGCCCGATCGCGTGACGTTGATTTGGATGGCTGGCATCTTGGCCGGTCTTCCCATCTTGGTGGGAATCTCGCGTTTGGTGTTCGTAGCCGTCGGGGCGAGTCCTGGAACGGAAAGAGTCCTTTCATTGGCAGTGGGCACCCTCGGGGTCGGGGCGGCCGCGTTCTATTTCTTCCAGCACGAGCAAAGCCTGCTGTTGGAGAAGGAACACCGCGCTGAGGTGGAGATGCGCTACGGCATTTTGGCCAACAACGTCGGCGACGTCATCAGCCATCTCAGGGGCAAGCAAGTGGTCTGGGTATCGCCGTCGGTGGAACTCGCCTTTGGCTGGCCAACCGGGCAGTGGATCGGTGCGGACCTGTTCCAGCGCATCCACACTGATGACCGCGACAGGCTGGCGGCGACGCTTGATGAGGCGGCCAGTGGCAGATCGGCTGTCGGCCGCTATCGGGTCTGCACCGCCGAGGGTAGTTTTCGTTGGGTCGAAGCCCGAGTCGGCCCCTACCTTGATGCTGAGGGCAACGTCGATGGGGCACTCGCGGCGGTGCGGATCATCGATGAGCAGGTCGAGGCTGAAAGACGAGTCAGGGCTGACCGGGAGCGGTTTGAGGCGGTCGTGGCAAACTCGCCGTCGGCGATCTCGGTCCGAGATCTCGAACACCGATACAGCCTCGTGAATGACGCCTTCTGTCAATTGTTCGGGCAAAAGTCGGTCGATGACGTGATTGGTCAGACCGAGGAGGGAATTCTGCCGCCCGATGTCCTGAAGCGATCGAGACTCCGGGTCGTCGGCCTGTTGGCGGGGGAGAGTTTCGTGGAGGAAGAAACGGTCAAGCTTGGTAAACAAGACATCTCGGTCATGACCCAGCGATTTCCGTTGCGCAACCCGGCTGGCGTGGTGACCGAACTGGTGACGATGCGGACGGATGTCACCCACCGGAAGAATTTCGAGCGAGAAGCAGCTGAACGCGTCCGCTGGGAGGAGCGCATCTGGTCAGCGATCGGTGACGGGAGGCTCTTGGTCTATTCCCAGCCGATAGTGGACATCGCGACCAGGGAAGCAGTCGCCGAGGAGCTGCTGGTGCGGCTCCAGGCCTCCGACAGGGACGTCATTCTGCGGCCCGCCGAATTCCTTCCGGAATGCGAGCGGTACGGGTTGATTCCCCTTATCGACCGCTACATGGTCGGGCGGGCCGTTGACCTGGCGCTCACCGGCAGGAAGGTTTCGGTGAACATCACCGGTCAGACCATCGGGGACCCGGCAGTAATGGGTGAGATTCTGCGAACGCTGGCTGAGGCGGGCCCTGACGCAACCGACAAGATCAGCTTTGAGATCACCGAAACGATCGCTCTCGCTTCGCTCGAGCTCGCCAAATCGTTTTCGCAAAGCGTCCACGACCTTGGATGCCGAGTCGCACTGGACGACTTCGGCACCGGGTACGGGGCCTTCACCGAACTGCGGAATCTCAACCTCGATGCACTGAAAATCGACCAGAGCTTCGTTCGGGACATGTTGGAGGACCGTGACGACGAACGCGTCGTCAAGACCATCGTCTTCGTCGCGCAGGAATACGGCCTGGCCACTGTGGCTGAGGGGGTGGTGTCGGAGGCTCTGCTGGAACGGCTGACGGAATTGGGCGTCGATCGCGCGCAAGGATTCTTCTTCGACGTACCTAAACCGGTCGAGTGGTAGCTACGATCGGCCCGCGAGTAGCGTCTGTCTCGCATAGAGGATTGGAGTAACCGTGGCCGATACCGTGTCGGAGTCCGTGAAGATCAACGCCACCCCTGAAGAGGTGATGGCCGTCATCGCCAATCTGGAGGACTATCCCAACTGGGGCGGTGGCTTTACCGGCGTGGAGATCGTCAGCACCCATGACGACGGTGCAGCGAAGGACGTGGCGTTCAGCATCGCCACCCCGATGGGCAAGGACACCTACGAGATCTCCTACATCTGGACTGGCAACGACGGTGTGAGCTGGACGCTCAACAACGACGAGGACGGCAAGCCGAAGTCCAGCATGATGAAGAAGCTCGCTGGCTCCTACACCCTTGAGGCGGAGGGTTCGGGCACCAAGGTCACCTACGAACTGGAGATCGACCCCAAGATCCCGATGATGGGCTTCATGAAGAAGAAGGCCGCCGCGACGATCGTCGACCAGGCACTCAACGGGCTGAAGAAGCGCGTCGAGAGCTGACTTTGCACGGTTCTTGTCAGACCTTCCTGGGAAGATCCGGGGCATGCCTGAAACGAGCCCGCCACCCTCACCTGTTCCTGACAGTTGCGACCTGACCGATCTTGCTGATCCGGTTGCGTCGGTTATCGCCGTCGAATTGGCCAGTTCTTTCATCCGGCTGTGCATGTGCCAGGCGGAGCCGATCGTGGTCCGGCTCGCCAGGAACGAACCGACATTGAGGCAGGGCGGCGGCATCGACCTGCATAAGCGGATCGTTTCCCAGCGTCTCTACCGGTTGATTGACCCCGACGTGTTCCGTGCTTTGGCTGCTGCGGTACCGCTGTCGCACGCGGAGTATGCGCTGTCCCGGATCGAGACGCTGCTCCGCGACCAGTTCGCCGACGTGGTGGGAACAGCGGCGGGCTATCTGCTCAGCGACGGGCACGACGCTGCGATCCAGATGGCCACCGTGGCGACGACGATGGCAGCCCGTGAGGTACGAGGTCGGGTGGTCGAGATCATCGCCCGGACCCGCCAGCCGATTGAGGAGGTGTAGTGGTCAGTTCGGGGCTAGGTAGCCAACCGGACCGGAGGCCAGGCACACCGCCAGAGCAGCCGTGGTGGGTCGTGCCGTGATGACGTTCCCGGCGCCGGAGAGCCGGACGTAGACCCGGTTGAGCCCCGGCTTGACCGCTAACTTCGTCTCCGGACCGACTGGAAGTGACAGCACCATGCTGCCCTCGCTGTTGGCCAGGTAGTTGATCTCGGCGGTCCACTCCGCCGGCAGCAACGGCCCGTCCAGGGGCATGTCCACCGCGGAGTCCGGTTGTGCGAAGTATCCGCACTGAGGCCGCGGTCCCGGTTCGGTGCTGCGTACCCACGTCACAACGGCATCGACCACCCGGCCGCCGCTGTCCAGCATCCGTAACCGCTCGGTGCTTCGGGCGAATCCCGGGCGGTCACGCACGAGGGCGAACATATGGCTGGCCAGGTTCTCCGGCCCGACCACCCGCTGCAGGATCAGCGGGTCCACCTCCTGGTCGAGCATCGGCGCAGGGGACTGCGCCTTGGCCTCGGCGAGGCTGCGAACGGCGTTCTGCAAGTAGGACTTCGTCGGGTTGTCCTGCCAACTGCGCAGGAAGGTCGCGGCTGAGACCAGACTGCTGGCGGCGAACGCCGTCGCAACGCTGATCACCACCGCGATCCGGGCCGGGGACGCGTCCAGCCACCGGTGCCCGACCCGGTTGGGAGCGCAGAACCCGACCGAGGCGAGGATCGCTATGACGACGACCAGATCGGCCAGGTAGCGCAGCGTCTGGGCCAGTTCCAGCGCGGTGAACGCCGACGAGCGCATGAGATAGATCGGCACCTGACATGCGATCGCGTACCCGGCCGCGGCCAGCCACACGAGTCCGAGGCGTCGTTTGCGCAGCATCGAGACCACGACGGCGGCGACCAATGCGGTCCAGCCGAGAACCATAGCCGCGGTCGGTGGCACCGCCCACGGAGAGGCGGGCGCCCAACGCTGCCACTGCCAGGGGCCGCCGACCAGTCCGGGCACTATCCCATGAGTTATGGAGCGGCGCAGCAGGTCCCACGTCATCGAGAGATCACCGCTCCAGCGCCGCTGGTTGACCACCTGGAGGTACAGCACCGTCCACAATGCGGTCAGGATCAATGCGGGCAGCCACAGTCGGCGGCCCCTTCGCCAGACCGTGGCCAACGGAGCGGACTCGCCCTGGACATAGGCCAACAGAGCGGTGACCGCGAACGCCGTGAACGGGATGACCGCGGACTTCTCGAAGAAAAGCAGCCCGCCCAGGTAGGCCAGCATTCCCGTTGCGGCGTAGCGCCGATTTCCGCTGCGAATCAACAGGATTGCATCACCGCATACCCAGGCCAATGCCGCCGTCATCGGCAGATAGTTCAGTGCCGCAGCCCACCAGGCGTAAGCCGGAACTCCCAACGGGGTGAAAAGCGCGAAGCACAGAGGTATCAGCATCACCGGCCGCCAGCCCAGGATCACGTGCAGTGTCCGTAGCAGAGCCAGGGAGGCCAGCAGTTGCATCACCACCAGGCTCACCGCCGGCCAGGTCCACACCAGCGGCGCCATTCGGGTGATCAGCCCACCGACCAGAAACGCCCCCGGCATTACGTGCCCATCGTGGTCGTCGAACAGATAACCGGTCGACCAGATCGGCTGCGTTCCGGCACGGCCCACCAGGATCAGGTCGTCCCAGTAAAAGTACCCGCCGAACGCCAGGACAGCGCGCACCGCCAACTGCACCCCGACCAATGCGAGCGCTGCCACTGCGACCGGCGATACGCGGGCAGAAGCAGCGGACATCGCCACGACTGTACGGGTGAGGGGCCCGGGTGCCGCGACGGTATGGTTAGCTTCATGCGGGCAGTGGTGACCGGGGCAGCCGGATTCATAGGATCGACGCTGGTGGACCGACTGCTGGCCGAGGGCCATACGGTGCTGGGTATCGACAACCTCAGCAACGGCCGCGAGTCAAACCTCCGCCACGCTCATGCGAGCGGTGGGTTTGAGCTTGCCCATGCCGACGTCGTCGACGCCGACCTGGTGGCACTGCTGTCCGAGGCCAAGCCAGAAGTGGTTTTCCACCTGGCCGCGCAGATCGACGTGCGGCGGTCGGTGCAGGACCCTGAGTTCGACTCGATGGTCAACGTCATCGGAACCGTCCGGTTGGCCGAGGCCGCGCGCCGGGCCGGTGTGCGCAAGGTGGTGCACACGTCCTCCGGCGGTGCGATTTACGGGGTGCCCCGCACGTACCCGACCTCGGAGTCCGAGCCCGCCGAGCCGGCCTCTCCCTATGCGGCGAGCAAGCTTTCCGGCGAGATCTACCTCAACAGCTTCCGGCGCCTGTACGGCCTGGACTGTTCGCACATTGCGCCGTCGAACGTCTACGGTCCACGCCAGGATCCGCACGGCGAAGCCGGTGTTGTCGCGATCTTCGTCAAGGCTCTACTGGCGCGCCAGCCGACCCACGTCTACGGCGACGGGTCCAATACCCGCGATTACGTCTACGTCGACGACGTCGTCGACGCATTCGTCCGGGCCTCCGGTGATGCCGGGGGAGGCCTGCGCTTCAACGTCGGCACCGGGGTGGAGACCAGCGACCGGGCACTGCACACCGCGGTCGCCGAGGTCATCGGAACACCGGACCAACCGGGCCGCGCACCGGCGCGGTTGGGCGACGTGGCCCGGTCCTGCTTGGATGCCGGACGGGCGGAGGCGGTACTCGGTTGGCGCCCACGAGTGAGCCTGATCGAGGGACTGGGTCGGACCGTCCAGTACTTCCGGGGCCTGCCGGACTAACTCTCCGGCGCCTTGGCGCTCTGCAGAGCCACCGCCCGTGCCAGTCGGGCATAGCGCAACTCGAGTTCCTTGAACCGCAGGTAGGTGCTCATCGTGGTGAATGCGAACGCGATGATCAGCGCGTAGGACAGCAGGTCGGTGCCACGGTCTACCCCGAGCCAGTTTGCCAGAACCGTGGTGTCGTCGGGTCGCAGGATGGCGTACACCGCCGCGATAACGAACAGTACGTATCCGACCTTGACGCCGGCTTTGGCTTTGGCATTGGTCCGCGATCCGAGCAGATACACCAGAAGCGCGATCACCGCTGCGATCAGCAGGACCTGGATCCACATCACCGCATCCTCCCGCGCAGGAATCCGTCGAAGACGATGTTCACCCCATTGAGCAGGGGCTGCCCTTTGGACATCGAGTAATCGGTGTACAGGATCTCGACAGGCTCTTCGGCTACGCGCCAATGGTTTTCGGCGATCAGACTGATGAACTCGCTGGCATGGCTCATGCCGCTCATCGTCAGATCGAGCTGATCGGCGACGGTGTGGTTGAACACCCGCAACCCGTTGTGCGCGTCGGTGAGGTGCAGTCGGCGACTGCTCGGGCTCAGCGTCGCCGCCAGCCGAAGGATCAATCGTTTCAGCGGCGGAGTGTGGCTGACCGTGGTGTCCGCGAAGCGGGTTCCGATGACGATGTCGAGGTCGTCGCGACGAAGCCGGTCGAGCATCCGGAGGACGTCCTGGACGCGGTGCTGGCCGTCGGCGTCGAACGTCGCGAAATGCGTGGCGCCGGGCTTGTTGCGGGCGTACTCGACGCCGGTCTGGATCGCCGCACCCTGGCCCAGGTTGACCGGGTGGCGCACCACGTGGGCACCGGCGCGCAGCGCGACGTCGGCGGTGTTGTCGCGGCTGCCGTCGTCCACGCACACGACGTTGGCGAACACCGAACGCAGGTCCCCGACGACGTCGCCGATGACCTTTGCTTCGTTGAAGGCCGGAACGATGATCCAGACGCCTGCAGTGTTGGGTCGAGTGCTGATGCCCACAACGTACCCGCCGGCCGCCGGGTCGGCGGTTATGCCCGGGCCAGCGCGGTCAGGTGGACGGCGATGCCGACGAGCGGGCCACACAACAGTGCCACCACGGTTCGGGTCTGGAGGTCGAGTGGCATCGTCAGCAGGAGTGCGGCGGCGACGGTGGCCCCGACCCAACCCAGGGAGTAAGGCCGGTGCAGGGCGGCGGCCACGGTTGCAGCACCGGTCACGGTCAGCAAGGCGATCGACACCGCTCCGGCGGTCAGCCAGGCCAGCAGTGGGCCGCCGGCCTGGTATTCCTCGCCGAAGGCGACCCGCAGCAGCCAAGGACCGAGCAGTCCGGCTGCCGCAACGCCGACCAGTCCGACCACCAGGACCACGCCGGCCGGGGCGGCCAGAGCGCGCAGACGCGCGGCCCGGTGGTCAACGAAGTGGGCGATCAGGTTGCCCTGCATGGCTGTCAGCGGGACCAGCAGAGGCGCTCGGGTCAGTGTCACCGCCAAGATCACCACGCCGCCAGTGGCACCGAGTTGTCCCGAGGTGGCCTTGAGAAGAACGGGAAAGCCCATCACCAGGATAGCGCTGGCTCCGGCCGCCGCGATCGAATGCGCGGTCCCGCTCAGAAACTCCTTGACGGTGCCGGCGGTTCGTAGTCCGGCCGCGCCCCGGGCCGGTGCGGAGACTGCGAGCAGGAGCAGCCAGGCGACCGCCCCGCCGACTGTCGCCCACAGGAACCCGGCCAAGCCCCAGCCCACCGCGAACGCCGCCCCCGCGATCACGACCCGGATCACCGCGTCGGTGACCATCAGGGAGCCGTACTCCGTCCAGCGTCCGACCCCGGCCAGCATGCCCAACAAGGTGGCATGCAGGCAGAACCCGGCAAGGCCAACCGAGAGCAGGGCAACCGACAGCGGCCGTTGTTCGGCGAACACCCTGGCTGCCCACAGGGGTGCGGTACCTGCGATGACGATGGCCGACGCCAATCCGACCCCCGCGGCGATCCAGATGGGGCGGGTGAAAGGGCCGTGCGGGTCGGCGCCCTGAGGTTCGGCCCCAGAAGGTTCGGCCCCAGGGGGTTCGGCCCCAGGGGGTTCGGCCCCAGGGGGTTCGGCGCGGTGATAGGAGCTGGTGCGAACCTCGCGGGTGGCCTCCTGTAGAAGCCCGTTCGCCGCGCCGGTCACCAAGCCGAAGGCCCCCCAGAACACGGCGAATACCGAGAAGCCGGCCGGATCGAGCGCGCGGGCCGCCAGGTAGAGCACGGCGTAGCCGCACACCGCGGTGATCGCCGTGGCCACTCCCACCCGTGCCACGCTGCTGCGCGCGACGGGGCCGGTCCGGGTGCCGGCAGAGTTCCCGGCTGGTGTCACCGTGGCGGGACTGCGGTCGAGTACAGCCAGGCGTCCCACAGTGGGCGCAGTGAAGTGTCGGCGTACTTCGCCGCCAGTCCGGTGAAGTCGTCGGTGACGACCGTGCCATGCCGGTGCCGGGCCGTCCAGTCTCGCAGCAGGGCGAAGAACCTGTCGTCGCCGATCACTCCGCGCAGGGCGTGCAGGGTCAGTGCGCCGCGTTTGTACACCCTGTCGTCGAACATGTCCTGGGGGCCGGGGTCGGCAAGCAACAGGTTCTGGGGGGTGGCGATCAACCGCTGACGGTAGAGCAGGGCGTGTTCGGCTGCGCTCGGTCCGCCGGAGTTCTCCGACCACAACCACTCTGCGTAACAGGCGAATCCCTCGTGTAACCACACGTCGCGCCAGCGGCGTGCGGTGACGCTGTTGCCGAACCACTGGTGGGCCAGTTCATGGGCGATCAGCCCCGTCTCGTCACGTGTTTCTCCCTCGCCCTCGTCGTAGATCAGGCGGGCATGCATCGTGGTGGCGGTGGTGTTCTCCATCCCGCCGAAGATGAAGTTCTGCACGGCGACCTGCGCGTACTTCTCATAGGGGTAGTCGATGCCGATGCGCTCCGAGAAGCACTCCATGATGTCCGGGGTCACGCCCACACAGCGCATCGCCGTGGCGCGGTCCGTACCCGGCGGGCAGACGTAGAGCAGCTGCACGTCGCGCCAGCTGTCCTCGTAGACCTCATACTCGGCGGCGGCGAGCGTGATCAGGTAGCTGACCTGCGGCTGTTCCATGCTCCAGTGGAATTCCGTGATGCCATCGTGATCCTCGCGGCTGAGCAGGTTGCCATTCGAGAGTGCGTAGAAGCCCTCGGGTACGCGGAAGATGCCTTCGTAGCTGGCCTTGTCATTCGGGTAGTCGAAGCAGGGAATCCACCAGCGGTTGCTTTCGCCTTCGCCCTGGCTCCAGACCTCAGTGTACTGCCCGGTTTCCCCCGGCTGGAAGTATAGCCCGGTCTGCGGCGAGCAGGAGTAGTCAATGCGCAGGTTGATCAGCTGGCCGTAATCGAGGGGCTCATTCAGCCGAATGTAGAGCGTCTGGCGCGAATCATCAGCGTCGTCAATCAGCATCCAGCTCGTGAGCTGGTCCGAGACGACGGGATATTCAAAGCTCACCGGCGCATCGTCGATGCTGACGGCCGAGATCTCCATGTCCACGCAGTTGAGCTGGATCACGTCCAGGCCGGGCTGCAGGGAGCGCAGACGCTGCTGCACGTTGCCACTGACGGATGCGTTGTCAAAATCAACATCCAGATCGAGGCGGATATGCTCCGTGTCAAAGGGACGGCTCGGCGAGATCAGATGCAGCGGGTCCGGGGCGAACCAGCCCGCCAGACCGGTCAGGCCCTGCTCGGCGGCGACCTGTTCCATCTCATAGCGGCAGGCACTGGCAGGGTCGGCTTGCTGGATTGCGGCAAGCAGCACGGCGGCAAGCGTCAGCAGGAATCGGCGCATGGCAACTCCGGGGGGCAGGCCGGCCCAACTCCGGTCCTGCGGGATGTTCCATCATAGTGGATTCCGGTCCCGCTGGATACCTGCCCAGCGGCAGCTCGAAGTGCTCAGACCTCGCGCCTGCGGGTTGCCAGCTTCAGGCACCACCAGGTACAGATGAGCGAGAGCGCGATCCAGATCAGGCCCCAGATAACTGAAGGGATCAGTGTGAGCTGCTGCAGGGCCACGGCATCACTATGCATGTGCGGGCGGTCGAGCACATCACTCTTGATGTCGAGTACGGCATAAAGGCAGCTCGTGATGCCCAGCAGCTTGAGGATGAAGTCATGCCAGTCAGCATGAGCGCGTGAAGCAAGGAACAGCAGCAGGAAACCGGTCAGCAGGCAGAAGATGAAGCCGAAGCCGAACACTGGGCGCATGAAGATGATTCCGGTGACGAGCAGTAACAGACCTAGCATGAAGGTCACATTCTGGCGGCGCTTCACGAAACGCGCGGCCAGAATCAGCAGTGCTCCCCAGAGCATGCTGCCGAGGTAGCCGGCGGAGGTGATCAGGAACAGGTTGCCGCCGGAGGTATAGGTCAGGCCACCCTGGCGGATGTTTAGTTCGATGCCGTGCACCTGTCCGCCTGTCATCAGCGCGGCAAGGGCGTGGGACAATTCGTGGAAGAAGACCACGAGGATCTTCAGCGGGGCGATGAAGATCGTGTTCCAGAGCAGCAGCACGATCACGAACACGAGCAGCAGGGCCCAGACCTCATTGAGGTCATGCAGGCCGCGCCGTCTGCCGGGGCTGGTGTTCTCCTTGAAGTCTGACATCTTTCCAGTGTGACGCCGGGCTGCCTGCAACGGTTGCAGCAGCGGGTCACGTCGGTGTTATTATGCTGCAGTGCAGCCCAGTCCAGCCAATCCGCAGAGCATCCGCGAAATGTTCGGCATGCTCGCCCCCAGCTATGACCTCTCCAACAACCTGATCAGCTTCGGCCAGCATCTGCGCTGGAAACGGCTGCTTGTGGAGCTCAGCGGGATCCAGCCCGGCATGCGGGTGCTGGACTGCGCCAGTGGCACGGGGGACATCGCCTTTGCCTTCGCCCGGGTACTGGGAGCCAGTGGCAGCGTGATTGCCTCGGACTTCAGCGCAGGGATGATAGCGGTCGGCGCCATGCGCCAGGTACGCGGCAGTGAGCATGTGAGCTTTGAGCATGCGGACGTGACTGCCCTGCCCTACTCGGATGATTCCTTCGACTGTGCCAGCATCGGATTTGGGATCCGCAATGTGCCGTCTCCGGACAAGGCGCTCCGGGAAATGGCGCGGGTGGTCAAGCCGGGCGGCTGTGTGATGGTGCTGGAGACGGGCCAGCCACAGGGGGCATTCATGAAGCCCACCTATTATATATATAGCCGGTTCATCGTGCCGCTGGTCGGTGGAGTGATCTCGGGCAGCATGCAGGCCTACAACTACCTGCACAGTTCCTCCCACAGCTTCCCGAGCGGCGAGGATTTCGTGGCGATCATGCGGCGTAGCGGCAGCTTTGGGCATATCGAAAGCCACAGGCTCTGCTGGGGAGCGGCTTACATTTACAAAGGTGTAGTCCTTTAGTTTCAGTTCAGCCCAGAGCTGATACGCCGGTGAAATTCACACCGGCTGAGCCCTGTTTATTCCTGTGCGCTTAATGTTTGCAGGGCCTCTTCCGATTTATTCGTAAGCGCCATTGTAATGTGGTTGACGTATGTCTTTCGAGTGGAAATTTTATGTTTTCAACTCGAAATACTGTGTTACAATGGCGAATCCCGAAGTGGGGTCTTTGTGAAGGATTTCTGAGGTTTAAGATGCCGGTAATCCAGAAGTGAAGAACTCGCGAAGGGAATAAGTCGGGATGGCGCGCTGTCTTCCCGCATGTATTTCAACCCACTTGTTATAGGAGTTGGAAGTGAGATATCTTATTTCTTCACTGCTGGCTCTGGTGATCATGTGTGGTACGGCGTTCGCAGGCTCCGCCTACGACGACGTCAGCACCGATCACTGGGCGTACAACGCTCTGGATTACCTCACGCACCGTGGTGTGCTTGAGGGTTATCCGGATGGATTCTTCAAGGGAGACCGTACCCTGACCCGCTACGAGTTCGCTCAGGCGATCGCTCGTCTGCTGGACACGGTTGGTGAGGGCTCTCCTGAAGACATCAACATCATGGCCGAAACCCTTCGCGCGGAATTCTCTGATCAGCTTGCCGGCCTGAGCGGGCGAGTTGACAATCTGGGCAACCAGATCCAGGACATGAACTCCACCATGATGGACCTTGAGGGCAGTGTCGCGGACAACACTAGCCGTATCGGTTCCCTCGAGGACAAGGTGGCTGGCCTCAAGCCCGGACCGGAGTGGAAGGGCGAGCTGCGCTACCGCTGGCAGTTCGAGGACTGGGCGAACAACGAGCGCTTCCGTCAGCGCATCCGTTTCCGTCTCGGTTACAACAAGCAGATCAACGATTGCGTGATGGTCGGCTTCCGCTTCGAGACCAACACCGGTAACGAAGCGACTTCCGGCAACCACACCCTCGGCAACGACGGTCGTACTGCTGACATCTTCCTCGATCAGGCTTACTTCAAGTACAGCCCGGGCTGGTTCGGTTACTACCAGGACTGCCCCGAGAAGGACTGCTGCGACAAGTGCAGCAGCTGCAACGGCAACAGCTGCGGTGGTAGCTGCGGTCAGTGCAACAGCGGTTGCAACACCTGCGGTAAGCAGGAAGGCTGCACCTGCCATGCCAAGCTCGACATCTACGGTGGTATCTTCCCCAACATCCTGACTGACCCGAACGAGATGATTCTCGATGACGACGTCAACCTGCAGGGTCTGGGCGTGATGTACCACTTCAACGAGGACTTCCAGCTGACCTCCGTGGCGAGCATCGCCGTGGAGACCAATGGCAGTGACTACTTTGACGATGACACCTACTTCTTCGCCACCGAGCTGCGTCACGACAACTTCCTCGTCGATAACCTCGACGTGTGGGTCGGCAGCTACGGTTGGAAGGAAGAGAACAGCCTTCCCGCCAACTACTTCTCCGGCAACGGTTTCACGCTGGCTGATGGCAGCATCTTCGACTTCAACGGCGACGGCGTGATCAATGGCCTGGATCGCTTCAACAGCAACTTCAGCGTCACGAAGGCCGGCCTGCAGTACACCTGGCCCTGCACCTGGGACAAGCCCCTGAGCATCTACGGTGAGTACATGTTCACCTGCGACAGCGATGCTGACACCAACATCGCCATCGTGAACCAGGGTCTGGCCAGCGGCTTCATCTATGAGGATTCCGATGACACGGGTTACGTGCTCGGTGCCCAGTATGGTACGAAGCCCAAGCATTGCGGCGACTGGTACACCTTCGCCCGCTACAAGGAGATCGGTGCCAACACCGTCATCCACGGTCTCGCTGACAGCGATGCCGGTGGTGCGAACCGCAACTCCTTCGAGTGGCACTGGAGCTACATGTGGAGCCCCAACGCGACCGTCGGCGTGACCTACTTCCTTACGAAGATGCACAACGCCTACGGCTTCCTGATCCCGGCCAACCTGGACGATCGTCAGATCATCCAGCTTGACTGGACCTTCAAGTTCTAATCACTGAACTTAACCGGGCGGCCCTTCGGGGCCGCCCTTTTTTTTCGTTCAATGCCCCCGGCCCTTCCCCCTCCGGCCTGCTCTCCCCTACACTATTCACATGGGGATCCAGTCCAGCCAGCGTCAGGCGCTGGAACAGCTCAGCGACAATCTGCAGGGCAGTCTCGGTGAGAATCTGCGCTCTCTCGTACTTTACGGCAGCAGCGTCCGCAATGACTTCAGTCGCAGCAGTTCCGATATCAACCTCCTGATCGTACTGCGGCAGGATACCGCCGCAGCCCAGCGTGCAATCGGGAATGAGGTTGAGAAGAGCAGTCTGAAGATCAGCCCCATCGTCATCGGCGGCAGCAGCAGCCCACGCAGCATGCAGTGCTTCGCCCTGAAATTCGCCGACATCATGCGCCGCGACGAGTTGATCTTCGGGGATGATCCCTTCAGTGATTTTGAAGTCACACAGGAGCGCAGGCGCTTCCTCGTGGAACAGGGCCTGCGCAATACCAGGATGCGGCTAAGCCATGCCTATGTTCTGGCCCAGCCTGACCCCCAACGCTACCTGCGGACCCTGCGTCAGGCCGTCCCCCGGATCTTTGCTGATCTGGCGGAACTTCTGCGTCTGGATGGCAGTGAGATCCCTGATGAGCGGGAGCTGCAGGCGCCGCTGCTGGCCCGTGAACTGGGGCTGGAACCGGAGCTGCTCCAGAAACTGATTGAACTTCGCAGCAAGCAAGCCGGGACCATGCAGCCGGATATCCATGTACTGCACAATGCCCTGCTGGCTGTCTTCGACAGAGCCAGTGAGTGGATGGTGTCACAGTGGGAACTATGAGCGGCGCTGGCCGCAGCCCGCAGTTCCTGCGCTGCCCGAGCTGCCTGCGGCGCTTCGAGCTGCCGGGAGAGCATTATCCGGGCCTGCTGCAGCAGTGCACCAGCTGTGGGTCAACATTCCGCCTGCACGAGGCACTGCCCTGGCATGAGGATCAGCCACAGGAGACGAACCCCGCCTCCGCCGGCATCGCCCAGCTGCTCGACAACCCGGCAGACAGCCCGGATGCTCTGCCTCAACCGAACGCCACCGGACAAACGTATTACAGCGAGAATGTCAATGCCATCTGGGCGATGATCGCCCTCGGTGGCATCGCTCTTGTCGCCGTCAGCTACATGTTCTTCCCATTCATGGACGGCCCCGCTTTCCTGATCTATTACGTCGTTGCCGGCCTCGGCCTGCTGGCCGGGGTCCAGCTGCTGCGCTTCAGCGTCTCCGGACAGGATTCCTTCAATGTCGCCGGTCTGGTCTTCTTCCTGCTGATCGGTGCAGCGCGCTATATCTATGGTCTGAACCATGACATGCATAAATGGGGCTACATGACGAACATCATGTTCATCGGTTCCATGCTCTTCCTTGTCAGCATGTCCTCAACCAATCGCAGAGGTGATGGGGGTGGCCGCAGCGGGTTCTTCGCCGCCGGCAACTGCACGAGCTGTTCAAGCTGCAGCAGCTGTGGCGGAGGCTGCGGTGGCGGATGCGGTGGCGGCTGTGGAGGCTGCGGATGATCGGCATCGGCTGGCGCAGCAATCTGGCAGCCTGGATCCGTGGGCGGCCTGCAGGCCTGGAATGCCTGGAAATCATCCCTGACCACTTCATGGACGGCGGCACCAAAGTGCTCGAGCAGCTGACAGCGGACTACCCGCTCTGCCTGCATGGTCTGAGCTGCTCCCTGGCGACTCCCGGACCTCTGGACGGGGAGTACGCAAGCAGTATGCAGCGCATCGCACGGATCTGCAAACCGCGCTGGGCCAGCGAACATATTGCCTTCACGCGTGCCGGCGGGATTGACCTCGGTCATCTGAATCCTGTTCCGCCGACGCATGCCAACCTGAAGATTCTGGTTGAGCACGCCAGGGAACTGCAGGAACGGCTGGAACTGCCACTGCTGCTGGAAAACATCACCAGCAGTCTGCGGATGGAAGGTGACATGCCGGAGAATGAGTTCATCGCTGAGCTCTGCCGCCAGGCTGAATGCGGCCTGCTGCTTGACGTGACCAACCTCTTCATCAATTCCCGCAACCACGGATTTGATCCCCGGGACTGGCTGGCTCCATTGCCTCGCGCAATGGTCCGCCAGCTGCATGTGGTTGGATATGCACAGGACGCCTCCGGAAAGCTGCATGACAGTCATGACCAGCTCATGCAGCCGGATCTGCTGGAGCTGATTGCATATGTGATCCGGAACTTCGAGCCTGAGGCTGTGATACTTGAGAGGGATGATTCCGCAGCAGCTGGCAACGAAATTGCAGCCGAACTGGAGGCACTGCATGCACTGCACTGAGGCTTCTTCGGAAACTGAGCTGCTGGCGATCCTGCTGAGTGATGCCAGGCAGCGCGCGAGCTTCCTTGGCAATCGCCGGGCCTGGCTGGCGCAGAAACTGCAGGACCCCGGGACTGCCGGACATCTGCTTGATCTCGATGCAGTCCAACTTGAGTCCCAGGCCGCGACCCTGGTCGGCAAGCGCTGGCGTGCCGTATCCGAGCTGATTCCGGAAAGCAGCCTTGGCAACAGCTCGCTGACGGCCGCCCTGTTCAGGGAATACGCTGATCAGTACTGGCCGGAGGGCCATCGACGCCATGAGCTGGACGCAGTTTCCTTCCTGCGCTTCTGTCGTGGGCTTGGGCTCAGGATCAGCACAGCGGAACTGGCACGCCTGGAAATCAGCCTGGGACAGCGGAGCTTCAGTCTGCTGCCGGTCCGGTTGCAATGCGGCAGGCGCCGCAAGTTCGGAATCCTGCTGCTGATCAGGGGAAGTGGACGCAACTGCCGGGAACTGCTGCTGAGCCACATTTGAATGCCTCAGTAACCGTAATAGTCCTCGTAGTATTCATCCATTCCCGAGGAGTCAGAGTGCGGCTCGCGGTTGAGCAGTTCCCAACCGATGCCCAGCAGCGCAGGCAGGAACATGATCAGGGCCGCCAGGGCAATCCCCGCCAGGCCGCTGCTGCGCTTCGTCAGCTGCAGTCCCAGCAGCGCCAGAGCACTGCAGCTCAGCAGCAGGACGGTCTGCAACAGTTCCATTCCCGCGTAGAAATGGGCATTGAGCAGCAGACCACCGAACAGTGGCATGGCAACGAAGAGCGCTGCCTGTGAGAGGGAAAGCGCTGGACGGATCAGCGCGGCAACGAACATGGCTCCCAGGGCTGCACAGAGCACTCCAGTGAGCTGGCTGATTGTCGCTGTCTCTCCCAAAAGGGCCAGGATTGCCAGGCCCGTGAAGAACAATGCGAGCATCAGTGGTGCGCGGGGTCCGGGGCTTCTGCTGGCAACAAGTTCCCAGCAGTTCCAGACCAGGAAAAGAATCAGGGTGAGCCCGGCGATCCAGATGCCTGCCGTTCCCTTCCACGTATGCTGCTGCAGGCTCTGGGTGCTGACCCAGACCGTGCCGAGGCAGGCCAGCAGGCGCAGTACGCCCGTTGTCACACCATGGAGTTTCTGCATCGACACAAGCAGACCGAGAGCCAGGCCCCCGATTGCCAGAACCGGCAGCCATCCCGCAGAGTCGGTGACCGGCCACTTCGGGATGCCGCGCATCAGTACCCAGCCGGTCAGAAACGAGACTGCGAGGATTGCGGCACTGGCCCAGTAGGGGCTGCTTTCCTGCTGCCGGTAGCGGGCCTTCCAGAGAAACAGGCTGAGCGTAAGGGCCACCAGACCAGGCACCAGCACACTGCTCACCAGCATCTGCAGGATCATCTCTTCCCTCCGGCGGACATCTGCGCCGCCTCAGCCGACAGTTGGTTTCAGATCAGTATTCGCCGCCGGATCCCTGTCCACCTTCTGAGGTAGTGTCCTCCTGCCCTTCCCCGCCCTCTGCTTCGTCCCGGGTGCCGTCTTCAGCCACGAACTGCAGACTGGCGGAATTGATGCAGTAGCGCAGGCCCGTGGGCTGCGGGCCGTCCTCGAAGACATGTCCGAGGTGCGAGCCGCAGTTGCTGCAGAGCACCTCAACACGGCGCATGCCGAGGCTCAGGTCCTCTTCCAGCTTGAGATTGGACTTCTCCACGACATCGTAGAAGGAGGGCCAGCCGCTGCCACTGTCATATTTCGTGTTCGAGTCAAACAGATTCTGGCCACAGACGGTGCATTCATAGTGGCCCTTCTCGTGATGGTCCCAGTACTTGCCGGTAAAGGGCGGCTCGGTGCCGGCACCGAAGCAGACGTTCATCTGGTTGGCATCCAGCTTGTCCTTGACCTTGTCCTTCCATTCCTCGCTGCTTCTTGCCATTTCGCGTTTCCTCTCCTTGAATTGCAGTGCTTCCTGCTGGGTGATGGCGGGCCGATCCGTCTCAACCGGACTGGTCTGGCTCTTTGCCCAGATCCCGGCACCGGTGATTGCTGCGGCTGCCACCGCTGCGGTTGCCACGAGAGCGCTTACTGTGTTCATTTCTTAACCTACCTCTGCGGGATCAAGTTCATCTTAGCTGATATCCGTAAAGGACAACTGCTATCGATAATTTGTTCGCAACAAGCTAGAGAAGAAATTCCTGTTCGGGTCGAGCCACCTGCATACCTGCCCGTTCCACCTGCGCGCATGCCTCAGAGCCGGGCTGCAGCAGGGGATTGCTGTGATTGAGATGGAAGAAGTGAATGCCGCTGCGGGTCCGTTCAGGAAGTCCAGCGAAGCGCAGCAGGCTTTCGCTGACGGTCGGATGCGGAATCCGGCTCATGTCACGCCCCGGCAGTTCCCCGCCACTGAAGAAAGTGCCGTCAAGCAACGCATGGTCCACGTCCTGCAGCAGCTCCTCAATTGAGGGCCGGCAGTCCTCCCAGTTGTCAATATCCGGCAGGTACAGCAATGCAGCATGCCGCCCGGAAATCCGGAAGGCCACGGTATCGCTGTATTCGGCGCGGTGCGGCACGGGCAGCGGCTCCAGCTGCAGACCCGCCGCAAGTTCCAGGCTGGTACCGGGCACCAGTTCACGCAGACTGATGTTGCCAAGCCGCACGAGCTGGTCCCAGGGAGCGTTGCCACGCAGGAAGTCCAGCATGCGAGCCGTGCCATACACCGGCAATTCCCGGGTTGCCAGAGCCTCGCGCCCGAGCTGCATCAAACCCGTGTAGTGGCCGATGTGGGCATGCGTGAGCAGGATCCCGGCCAGATCCGGCGCCGCAGCTTGAGGAGGACAGAGTCCGTCAAGCATGTCGAGCTGTCGCGGAAACTCCGGTGTGCAGTCAATCAGCCAGCGCTTCCCTTCCGGGTGGCAGATTGCCAGACAGGCGGGATGGCTGTGAAGTGCATGATTCAGCCGGGCACCATGACAGCAGGCTTTACGGCAGCCGATGGATGGGTAACCGGCATCCTGTGCCGTACCCAGCAGAATTGCCCGTGTGGCTTCGCTAGTCACAGGAGTAGTTTACATCGGCTGAATGTCAGCCATCGACCGGCCTTGCCGGCCACAGCACGCTTTCGGCGTCGCTTTCCAGCAGGCGTCGAATCGCGGAGCGCAGGTCATCAGCAACGTAGGGCTTCTGCACGAAGCTCACGAGCCCAACCCCACCCAGTTCACGGCCGACCTCCAGTTCATCATAACCACTGCAGATCAGCACCCGCAGGTCCGGACGCTGCTTGCGGATCTCACGCAAGGCCTCATCACCTCCGAGATTGGGCATGGTCAGATCGAGCATCGCCATCACGAAGTCATCCGGACGACGGCTGAATTCCTGCACGGCCTGCCGGCCATCGCAGGCGGTTGCCACTTCGAAACCGAAATTGCGAAGCATGCGTGTGCCAACCGTAAGCACCAGTTCATCATCGTCAGCGATCAGCACCAGACCGCTGCCCTTCCAGCTCCGCAGTTCGCTGCGGGCGGACTGCGGCTCAACAACGGCGCTGATGGAACTGACCGGCAGCAGCACACGCACCGCCGTTCCCTGGCCGGGACTGCTGCAGATGCGAATCGCCCCATTGTGGCCGCGTACGATTCCCAGAGTCGCGGCCAGACCAAGACCCCTGCCCGTGAACTTCGTGGAGAAGAATGGATCGAAGATCCGGCTGGCAGTTTCCGCGCTCATGCCACAACCGGTGTCGCGGACTTCAAAGTAGATGTAGCTGCCGGGACTGATGTCCTCCATGCTGAAGACCGTGCACTGCTCGTCCCTGACGAGATCCTCCGGATCGGCGACCTGCATGGCTCCCGTATGGAGGCGGATGCTGCCGGAGTTGTCCTCAAGTGATTCAGAGGCATTGGTGATCAGATTCATGATCACCTGGCGGATCTGTGCCGGATCGGCCTCGACATGCACCAGATTGGCTGCGAGGTCATACTCCAGGCTGGCCTTCTTGGAGATGGATACCTCCAGCAGGTGGGCCATTTCGGCGACTACTTCGTTGATGCTGATGCTCTCGATCACGAAGCGGCCCCGGCCGGAGTATGCCAGCATCTGCCGCGACAGTGAAGCGGCACGCTGGGCCGCCAGCTGGATCTCGCGGATGCTCTCGCCGGCTTCCTCATTGCCATCCAGATCCTCAGCTGCCAGTTCAGCGTTGCCAAGGATGGAGGTCAGCAGGTTGTTGAAGTCATGGGCAATCCCGCCGGACAGCACTCCGAGGCTCTCCAGCTTCTGGGCATGCAGCATCTGCTGCTGGAGCTGCAGGCGCTCCTGCTCCGCATTGTGACGTTCTGTGATGTCCTGGATGGCACCCCAGAGCCTGACGGCTTCTCCATTGCGAAACTCCACCTGGCCCACAGTCCGCACCCTTGCATGCCGGCCGCGCGCCGAGAGGAAATCAAGCTCGAGATCGTAGGGCTCACCCGATTCAACTGAGCGGCGGACAGCCTCCAGCAGTTCATCGCGGCTGTCACCGGTGAAGAAATCGAAGGCCGTGTTGATATCCGGCTGGTAATCCTCAGGCACTTCATGCAGCAGTTTCGTCTGGGGACTCCATTCCAGACGCTGGGTCTCCATGTCAAACTCCCAGCCGCCGACATTGGCAACCTCACCCGCCTTGGACTGCATTTCCTTGGCGCGCTGCAGTTCCGCTTCCGCCAGTTCGCGCTCAGTCACATCGAAATTCAGACCGATCATGCGCAGGGCCCGCCCCTGTTCATCCCTGAGGACGGTGGCGACGCTGTTGATGTAGCGCAGCTCTCCGTCGGGCTTGATGATCCTGAACGAGGTTTCATATTTCTGGTGGCCATCCCGTGCTGCCTGCAGCCGGCTCTGAGTACGTTCAAGGTCATCGGGATGCAGGCGGCGGGACCAGTCCTCTATCCGGCCGCGGAATTCCTGTACCGGCACGCCGTAGATCTGGTGCATGCGCCCGTCCCAGACCAGCCTCTGCTCCACGAGGTCATAGTCCCAGATCCCAATCCGGGCCGAATCAGCGGCCATGCGGAAACGCGAGGCCAGCTCCTGCTCCCTGCGCCGGCTGTCCGCAAGTTCCTGCTCAGCCTGCTTGCGCTCACTGATGTCAATCACGCTGGCGCGCAGCAGTGGCTGCTCCTGTCCCGGGATGAGCACCATGCGCACCTCACAGGGGAATCCCCTGCCCGTGCTGTCCAGATGCTGCCACTCGAATTCCTGGGGCTCACCCTTCAGTGCCGCATCCATATGGCTGCGCAGCAGCTCCGAGGAAGCTATGCCGTCAGGCTGGAACTCGGGGCTGAGATTCAGTGGCCCCGATTCCATCAGCTGCTCACGGCTGCGGCGGAACAGCAGTTCCGCCTTGTGATTGACATGTACGTAGCGGGCAGCGCTGGCGTCAAGGATCATCAGGCCTTCCACTGCGAATTCCACGATCGTGCGGTAGCGCTGTTCGCTCTGCTGCAGCCGCTGCTGGGCAAGCTTCTGGTCCGTGATGTCCAGCAGCACTCCACGCCTCCGCGCCCGACCCTCGGCATCGCGGACCACCACGACACTGTCCCGCAGCCAGACGACGACGCCGTCCGCGCAGATCAGGCGGTACTCATGTATGTGGTCATTGCCAAGTTCAGTCTGGCGGCGGCTGAACTCCATGGCACGCTTCCGGTCATCCGGGTGCAGTGCCGCAGCCCAGAAGTCAATGTCAGTCCAGAGCTGCTGTGCCAGGCCGGTCAGTGCTTCAATCTGCGGCCCCATGTAGGTGTATGTCCAGTTCTCGGTGTCCATTTCCCAGGTCACACCGTGCACGCTTTCCACGAGATCCCTGAACTGCCGTTCGTTCTCCTGCAGGGCCTGGACCTGCTCCTCCAGCAGTCGGCCCTGCCGGCTGAGCCTCAGGTTCGTGAGGCTGAACAGACCCAGCAGGGGCAGCTGGCCTTCCTCAAGCTGTCCGCGAATCCGAGAGTCAAGCTGCAGCGTGAAATAGACGATGGGCGCGCAGAGGGCCGCGATCAGCAGCCGCGTATAGGCGATTCCGGTAAGTATATGCCCCAGCTGCGGATCCGTGATGTTGGTGAATAGCTGGTAGAGCGCGCCATCCAGCACCTGCACGATGCACAACACCCCATAGATGCGCAGCAGCTGGTGCAGGCCCGCCACCTTCTGCTGCAGCAGCCCGTAGGTCGTTGTCAGAATCACGAAGTCCAGCACGAGCACGATGATGCTGACCAGCAGGCTCGAGATGGAGAAGTCCAGTTCTCCGGCGAGTTCCAGATGGCCGATCTGCAGCAGGTGCATGCGGGCCACGGCGAGGAACAGATGGATCAGGATTGAACTGCCGATGATCACGAACAGCATCATGCGGCTGGCAGGAGGGCCTTCCTGCACGTAGGTCACAAGCAGAGCCACCAGCAGGGCACTGAAGAACACCGCCGAGGCATGCAGAACATCGAATCCGGCAATGCTGACGAAGTTCCCCTGGACCGCCCCGAGCCACAGGCAGGCGGTTACGAGACCGGTGCCGACGAAGAGCGGGATGTCCGTGATCCGGCTGCGCAGCAGAAACAGGCCCAGCACCAAGCCGATGCAGACCAGCGACTCAAACAAGATGACAAGATAGTCAGGAATCACCTGCTCCTGATTAAGGCGAAACGCCCTCATTCCTTTCTTCAGGGATGATGTACTAATACTATTAATGGAAGCCGTGCAATGAAGGCTGTTAACGTGGATTTAGCGGGGACTTGCCGGAATTAAACCAGCGGACTGCGCGTGCCGAAGTGTTTGCGCAACAGCCTGTGACGATGCTCGAACATCCGCTGCAGGCGTGACTCCACGTAGCGTCCGGCAACCAGGCTGCCCAGTGCCCCGGCTGGCAATGCATAGCTGATGCTGTCCAGCATCTGAGTGCCGCCTGCCGGCAAGGGGAGGAAGCAGTGGCGGTGCTCCCAGCGGGCGAAGGGACCGCGGCGCTGGATGTCGGTGAAGCCTGCCGGTTCGTCCAGCTCACTGATCAGGCTGTGCCAGGGAAGCTGCAGCAGCCCGATGCGCACGCTCAGCCTGATGAGCTGGCCCTGCAGCAGGCGCTGCGGCGGGCTGAGCTGGCGCACCTGCTCCCAGGGCGGCTGCAGCTCCAGAAAGGCCTCAGGCCGCGCGTGCCATTCAAACAGATCCTGCTGGCTGCAGGCAAGTTCACTGCGCATCTCGAAAACAGGCACGGCATTCATTACCGTGACTGTATGCAGCCTGATCCATCCTCCACCGAAATGTCACACTCTCGCTGCCGGCAGCGGCAGTCACGAATTCAGAATGCATGCTGATTCCACTGTCTGTATACTTGCCCGGATGAACAGGTTATCAGGTAAATCACTACGGTACTGGCTGTCGCTGCTCGGCTGCATGCTGCTGCTCGGGCTGTTGTCAACCTCGGCGGTCTGCGCCGCTGAAGTGCAGATGGAACCGGTCAGCCCCGAGACGCTGTTCCGGGTCGTCGAAATCATTGACCCTTCACTGCTGCGGCTGGAATACAACGGCATTGACAATGTGGTGCGCGTGATCGGGATAGACATACCGGGTAAGCCTGAAGCAGGAGCGGAGAACTGGATCAGCACTGCAATGAGCATGCAGTTTGCCAGCCAGATCCTGGAGGACGGCCTGGTGCAGATAGTGGCCGATGATGAGGAACACGTAAGCTTCGATGAGGATGGCAATCTGCTCGTGCACATCATGCTGCCCAGTGCATACAACTACGCCGAGGAACTGCTCTACGGCGGGGCCGTGAGCCTGCGCAGCCGGGATACATTCCGCTCTGATTACATGGAGGACTATGTGAAGGCGGAGGCCCTGGCGCGCGAGCGGCATCTCGGAATCTGGCAACGCAATCCGCTGGACATCACGGGCTATGCGGATTTCCTGCTGCGCTCCGATCTATCCGCTTCTGATCTGCAGGGTTTCGAGATCCTCGATGACAAGCAGATGCCCTATGGCCACACCCTGCTGTACGGCAGGGATGCACAACTGGAACTGCCCAATGCTGATCCGGCTCCGGCCCGGCTGCTGGTCTCGACCCTCGATGATGCGGTTGTCTCCAGCAACTTCGTCGTGCTCTGGCCGGAAGGTCTCGATGACAAGGCCGATTACGCCAACCGTGTGCGCCGGCGCCTGCAGGAGATGCTGGAGCAGCGCTATGACTCCTCGCTGCTGGATGCCGACGAAAGCCAGCAGTACGGCCCGGAGCTGGCAATCTCCCGGGTCTATGCGGATGCTGACGGCGACTGGGTCTGGCTGCGCGGCTTCAGTGATGCGGTCTGGCTGGATGTCGACGATCCGCTGCCGGCGGCCGCAATGGTCTACTACTCAACCGCGGAATGGCAACGCCTGACGGATGCTGATGCGGCTGCGGCGGTTGGCGAAGCAGTAGGAAACGAGCTCTGATACTGCAAATGGAATTTCTGGAGGTCTCACCCCCGCCCGGAATCGAACCAGGATCTACCACTTAGGAGGCGGCTGTACTATCCATTGTACTACGGGGGCGTGAGCTGACATTATACCGGTTTCCGGATCAGCCCGTGGAATTGTCAGGCAAGCGGATCGGATCAACTCAGCGCTGGTCTGCAAGACGCTGCAAGGCCGCCTCAGCTTCAGAGTGGAACTCCAGCCGCTCGGGAATGTCAAAGTCCAGATACTTCCTGTAACTCTCCGCAGCTTCATCCAGCTGCCCGCTTCTTTCCAGCAGGGCTGCATGGCGGAAGTGCAGCTCCCCGTCCGCAAGCGGGAGATTGACCGCTCGCTGATATTCCTGCAGAGCTCCGTCCAGATCTCCCGTCTGCTCCCTGCAGATTGCCAGCTGCACGCGCAGCTCAGCCATGTCGTGGTGGTACAGCAGAGCCTGCTCCAGCAGTGGAATTGCCTCCGCGAAACGGGACTGTCGCATGTACACCCGGCCCAGATCGTCATAGGCCGGGGCAAAGCTCTCATCCTGTTCCAGAGCCTGCAGGAAGTACTGCTCTGCCTCGCCATATCTCTGTCCATAGCTGAGCAGTACTCCCAGACAGTGAAGCGGGTAAGGATCGGACGGCTGCTGTTCCATGCTTTCCAGCAGCTGTTCCTCAGCTGTTTCCGGCAGTTAATCCAGACGGCGGGTACGGATCAGCTGCTCGACAAAGTAATCTCCCTGTGGGTCAGGCGGGTCTTCCATCCGAGTGTTGCCACTGCGGAATTCCAGCTCGCTGAGCAGCAGATACAGTTCAGACAACTTCTCCCTGTCATCGTCGTCTTCGGGATCCAGTTCCAGAGCCTTCTGTAGATAGAATCTCGCCGCATCAAACTCCTTCACGTCCATCAGACCCCAGCCGTAAAATGAATACGTACTGGAGTTCCAGGGCTCGACTTCAATGGCCTTCAGGTAGAAGGGTCTGGCTTCCTCAAAACGATCCTCGTACCTGTAGAGATTTGCCATTCTGATGTAGCCGGAGTCGCTGCGGGGATGCAGTTCGATGAATCGAGAGAATTCCGCAGCTGCATCCTCCACCCTATTCCAGCGATCATAGACCCGCCCCAGGTAAAGATGTGGATATGGATAGCCTTCATCGATGCGGATACCCTGCTTCGCATATTCGGCAGCCTTTTCATATTCACTTTCGTAAATCATCAGCTGAGCTAGATTGGAATAGGCACTGATGAAAGTGGGATCGCGGCGGATCGCATCCTCATAGTGATCCCTGGCGGTTCTCAGGTCACGTTCGTAATAGCAGATCTTGCCCTGGAAGTTCGCCGGAGCGGGATTGCCAGGATCCAGGCTGGCGGCGCGGGTTGCCAGTTTCAGTGCAAGTTCGTTGTCATCCAGCCTGTCGCAGACAATGTAGGAACCGAGCAGGACGACCGGAGCGCAATCCGGTATCTCCTCAAGCAGCTCTGCAGCCAGGCTTTCCGCCTCAGCACCGTATTCGTCCAGTCCATCATGTGACAGCACCCAGCAGATTTCGGCGAGCAGGTAGCGCCCCAGCCGCGTGGATTCATGCTGGGGATGCTCACGGAGCTCGCGTTCCAGATCCAGCCATTCCTCAAGTTCCAGTTCCCAGGATCCGATAGCCTGCAGGTCGCTGCCAATGAAGCGCGATGCCAGTACCTCAAGCTCCTCATCGCCATCATCCAGGCCAGCTTTGCGCAATCCTTCCAGAACCACATGCGGATCCACGGGCTCGGCCCTGACCTGCCGGTCACAGCCAAAGATTGACGCGAGCAGCACCTTCAGCAACAGGCAGGCGGAGATGTATCCAGGAGATTTCCGGTTCAGCATACTGCCTAGCAATGTACAACATCCCGCAGGCAGGCGACAGGGAAGCATGAGGAGATGGGAGTAAACACTGCGGAAGGGGGGATTCGAACCCCCACGAGCTTGCGCTCACTAGGTCCTGAACCTAGCGTGTCTGCCATTCCACCACTTCCGCAGGCAGGGCAGTATTTATACCAACTGCGGGTGCAATTTGCAATATCCGTGAAGAAGTAATTTTCTGACCCACAGGCGGATTTGAGCGAGATTTGCGTGAGGCCAGATCAGGGCTTAACCGCTGCTGATTAGAATATCCATATGACTCACAGCGGCTTCTATCTTGATATCGCCTCGCAGGCCATCTACAACGTCTACATCCTCAGCCTGCCGATCCTGCTGATCTCACTGGCGGTGGGTTTCCTCGTGAGTATCTTCCAGGCGGTCACCAGCATCCAGGAACAGACCCTGAGTTTCGTGCCGAAGATCGTGATCACCGGCCTCGCGCTGATCTACTTCGGGCCCGTGATGAACGAGCAGATCAGCGGCTTCGCCGGCAGCATCTTCGCCAACCTGCACCAGTACATCCGCTGAATCGGTCCTAGAAATAAGGCGTGTTTAGGGCGCCGTCCTGCATCAGGCCACTGGATGAATTGTCCGTGATACCGATGCGCACGCTGACTTCAGTGACACCGTCCACGCCACCTGCAACTTCCTTCACCGCGTCGATCTGGCCCGGGTTGTCAACTTCTCCGGTGATGAGCACCCGGCCCTCGCCCTCATAACTGACCTCGAAGGCGAATTCCTTCGTGCGGTCATCCGCCTTGAGGGCCTTACTGACGGCCCCTTCGATCTTCGAGGCCTGGACCAGGTCGCAGGATGCCTGCAGCAGCAGGCCGCTGAGCAGCAGCAGGAACATGAAGTAGCGCATTCCCTGATTATAGAAGGGGTGGCGGGACATTGTGGAAGCCGTCCTCCGCCAGCCGTTCAGCCGGATGCACAAGCGGGTTCGTGCTGAACAGTGTCAGTCCGTATGCACCAGCCGCTCCGCGCCGGCGCAGGGCCCGGGCACAGGCTGCGAGCGTGCTGCCGGTGGTCAGCAGGTCGTCCACCACGATATAGGTCTCTCCGCTGATCCGCAGGCGCCACTGCTCGCCTACATCGAAGGCCCCGCTGACATTGCTGTGGCGCTGGGCCTGGGTCAGGCCCACCTGTGTCGGGGTCTCGCGGGTACGTACCAGCAGGTCGGTGCGCAGCGGCAGGCCGGTATGGTCGGCCAGCACCCGGGCCAGCAGCTCACTCTGGTTGAAGCGCCGCTCCCGGCGGCGGGATGGATGGAGCGGCACGGGCAGGATCGCCGCAATCCGCAGCTGCGGCTCATCGAAGATCCTTGCCGCGCGCACCGGGATGCGCAGCAGGGCCCGCTCCGCCAGTTCCTGGCCGACAGCCAGGTTGCCGTTGAACTTGAAATCCGCCAGCAGCTGCCGGCCGAGTGCGTTGTAGATATATCCACTGCGGCTGCGCAGCACACCGATCTCGCGGTCGTGGCATTCGCTGCAGTCGGGACTGGTGTAATGGGTGCTGCGCCGGCGGCCGCAGCGCAGGCAGTAGCGCGGGATCACCAGCTCCAGCTCGCGGCTGCATTCCTCGCAGAGCGCATCCGGACCGGTTCGCTGGCAGGCGCTGCAGCGCGCGGGAAGCAGCAGCTGAACCATCCTGCGCAGCAGCTGCTTCATGGGCCTTGATCCTAGCTCCGGATCCGCCGGATGATTTCACTGGTACTGTGCCCGGGAACGAGTTCCACGAGCTCCACCCGGCCACCGCGGGCCTCGACGATCTCCCGGCCCACCACGTCCTCAATCCTGTAGTCCGCGCCCTTGACCAGCACGTCCGGCTGGATCAGGCTGATCAGTTCATAGGGAGTATCCTCGGCGAAGGGGGCCACGGCGTCCACCATGCGCAGGGCCTCAAGCATCACGATGCGGTCCGCCAGGGGCAGGATCGGCCGCGCAACCTGGCCCTTGCCGAGCCGCTGCACGCTATCGTCGGTGTTGATTCCAACCACCAGCACGTCGCCAAAACCGCGGGCCCGGGCCAGCTGTTCAATATGCCCCGGGTGCAGCAGGTCGAACACACCGTTCGTGAACACGACTACGCGTCCCGCACTGCGCCATTCACTCAGGCGCGATTCAAGCCGGGGATCCAGACTCGCCAAGGAATTCCTCCAGTTCCGCAGACATCTCATCCAGGCGCACGGCCGTTACGCCGAGATGGCCAACCGCGATGCTGCCTGCCAGATTGCCGATCCGCGCCGCGATGAACAGATCAGCGCCGCCCGCCAGGGCCATGGCGATCGCCGCCAGCGTACTGTCACCGGCACCGGCGACATCAAACACCTCGCGCGGCAGGCCCGGCAGATGGCGGTAGTGCCCACCGGCATCCAGCACATGCATGCCCTCCTGTCCCGCCGTGACGATCACCTGCCTGGCGCCCGCCAGTTCGCGTACCTGACTGCAGACGCCGTGCATGTCGCGGGCCTGCCCACTGCCGTCGTGTCCGAACAGCGCCATTGCTTCGGACATATTTGGCTTGACGAGGTCAGCCCCCTGGTAGCGGCTGATATTGCCGGGTTTCGGATCGACCACAACCTGCACCCCCGCTTCCCGTGCAGCGGAGATCAAGCGCGGTACCAGGTCCTCCGTGAGCACACCCTTGGCGTAGTCGGACAGCAGCAGGATGTCGAGTTCAGGCAGGTCCTCAACGACACGCTGCAGCAAATCATTGCGGGTCTCGTTCGGGATGTCGCTCGTGGTCTCCTCGTCGTAGCGCACGACCTGCTGGTTCTGGGCCACGACACGGGTCTTGACCGTGCTGGGCCGGCCGCCGATGCTGACAACGCCCTGCATCTGCGCACCGCGCTCACCGAGCATCGTGCGGATCTCCTCACCGGCCTCATCGTCGCCGAGCACACCGAACAGGGATAGCCTGCCACCCATGCTCAGTACGTTGTTGCCGACATTGGCAGCACCACCCGGCTGGGTCGTGCGGTGCGTGATGTGCACCACGGGTACAGGTGCCTCGGGACTGATGCGGCTGGCCCGGCCGTAGATGAAGCGATCCGCCATCAGGTCGCCGAGCACCCCGATGCGGGCTTCAGGAAAGGCCGCTAGCGCTGCCCTGATCTGGCTGTGTTCGTCCACGCGAAGATTGTATCAGGCCCGCCGCGGGAGCTCAGCGACTGCCTTCCACCACGTTGGGGCCAGTGCCGGTTGCGAAGGCGCCCGTGGCGATGTCATCACGGACCTCACCTGTACCCTGCGAGGGTGTGGCCTGGGCCAGGTCCTCGCTGACGAAGCTGCCCTGCACGAGCCCCACGAAGGTAAAGACATCGTTGGCAGTGTCAACATAGACCTGTGCGCAGTAGACGCTGCTGTCCTCGTCCGGCTTGACGAGCACGTTGTCACGCAGCAGGAAGAACTTGGCGGTTTCATCCTGCACCAGCTCGCCGGCCTGCAGCAGCTTCTGTCCGGCGGTGACCTTGACCCCGCCATGCATCTCAATGCGCTTGCGCTCGAAGTTGTATTCCAGCGTCAGGGCCTCGGCCTCCATTGCCTGCTGCATCGTTTCACTTAGATCG
Source organism: bacterium (assembly GCA_020440605.1). GTDB lineage: Bacteria > 4484-113 > 4484-113 > 4484-113 > JAFGCY01 > JAHEFU01. The sequence continues at coordinate 36,195 of JAGRNT010000002.1, forward strand.
TCACTGACCTCATCGCGATCGATCAGACCGCCGGCGAACAGCCACTCGCCATCCGTCTGGTTGTAGCTGACGACCTGGCCGACACTGCCCTCAGCGTAGAAGTCCTTGGTCTGGTCGTTGATTTCGATATAGGCGGCCTTCACACCACGCTTGGGCTGTTCGAAGCCGACCTGCCGGCCCGGGCTGGAGAAGAACTTGGCAATTCCACTGGCTTCCTCGTAGGCCAGCCGGTCACAGGTGATTGTGGTCTTGCCGTCCGTCAGGGCCCTGAGCTTCTGCTCATCCTCGGGAGCAGCGAGCTCATTGTCGAAGATCCAGTCATACTTCTCGACCTCCAGCTTCACGCCGCCGCTCATCAGGTATTCCTTCGATTCATCGTCATAGTCGATGCGGTACATCGTGCCGCGGAAGACCGGATGCCCCATGCGCACGTTCTCGATGGCGATCATCTCCCGCGTCTCCCAGTTGTAGAAGAGCTTGCCGCAGCTCAACTCGAACTCGCGGGCCGCGAAGTATTCGCGCAGACGGTCCTTGGAACCGAGCGACATATCCGGTTCCGTCTTGTCACGGTCGGCGAGCTTCTTGAAGCTGACGAAGCCGCTGGCCTGGAACTTCTTCTCGTTGAAAAGGATGCGCAGCTCGTCAGTCTTCAGGGTGTACTTCGGATCGATGATGTTGACATTGCCGGTCAGCACGGCGATTTCGTTCTTCTCATCCACATCCGCCACGTCACCGCTGATCGTGATTTCATCGAAGTAGATGATCACCCCGCCTTCCATGTGGAACTGCTTTGTCTCGGTGCTGCCGCGCACGTTGCCGGTCGGCACGCTCAGCCAGGCGTAGTTGTCCATCAGCCCGATCCCGGGCCGGGCCTGCTGGCGGCTGATGATGTCCGGGACATCTCCCTCGGGCAGCTTGGTGCCCGGCAGCAGGCTGTCGAACTCCAGATTCTTTTCGTAACGCTCGAGGAATTCCTCCGGGGTCATGTCCAGGTTGAGGGAATTGCCTTCAATGCCGAACTCGGAGAGGTCGAACAAGTCGTCAAGTTCCGCCATGTCATCAGGCACGCTGCCTTCCTCATCCGCAATGAAGCCCGGTGTCTCAGGCCGTACGGCCACGCCGGCCTCGGCTCCGTCACGTGGGGACTGGGAGGGATCGCCGCGCTCGATGCGCTGATCCAGGGTTTCCACCCCGCTCAGGGGACGGATGTTGTCCTCACCGGGCGCCTGGCCTTCCGCGACATTGGTGCTGCCGGTTCCTGAAGGGCTGCCGGACTGCTGCTGCGTCGGTGCACTGAGCAGGCCGCTGGCTCTGTCCTCGGGACGCGCCACGGGCGGTGTCGCCTCATCCACTGGACGGACGGAGCTGTCTCCGCTGCGCTGCACCACGCTGTCGCCGGTGCTGTCATCAGCACTGTTGGCGGGGGGCTGACCACCCTGGGCCCTGTCACGCTCCGCCGGGCTGGCCGGCGCGCTCCCATCCGCAGCCTGCTCCGCCTGCTTGCCGGCCTCAGCCACTTCCGTTCCGGTCTCGGATGCGGGCTTGTCACCGAGCTTGACCTCCACGGCCTTGTCAGTATTGCCTTCCTGCTTTGCAGCCTCGGTGGATTCCTGCTTGTCAGGATCCTTCTCGCCGGACTGCTTCTCCTTCTGCTCCTCAGGCGCGGGTTTCTCAGCTGGCTTTTCGGAACCGCCGCTCTGGGCCTGTACGCCCGTGGCGCAGCACAGGCAGAGGCAACTCAGGCAGATCATCAGCAGGATGCGGCGCTGCATCAGCCTGCCTCCCCTGCGGCGGCTGATCCATCGCCACTGCCCGCTTCCGTGCCACCGGACTCAGCGGCATTCACCGAGCCGTCTCCGGTGCTGCGCGTCGGGGCGTTGTCAGGTACCGGCAGGGCCGGCACGTCATCAGGCGTATCCGCATCGGCCTTCGGCACCTCCAGCGGGTTGACACTGCTGGCCAGCATCGAGCCGGAGTTCGGATTGCGTGTCGGCACGTTCTCGGAGACCTCGGGGTCTGTGATCTCCGCCGGACGTTCCTTTTCACGGGTATCAGCCAGGGCGCGGTTGATGTCGTTGGCAAATTTTGCTGGGATGCGCAGCGTGGCACTCATCCCGCCCTTGATCTCCAGGAAGTCGCTGTCCTTGTGGAACACCAGCGAATTGCAGAGCAGGGTCTGGCTGTCCTTGTCCACGAACTTGACATTGCCATCCGCGGTGATGCGTTTCTCCTCATCCTGGTAGACGATCGTCTCCGCATAGGTCTCACGTTCATCCTGCTTCATGTGTACGCCGCCGGAGGCGATGAAGTCATTGTTGTCGAGGTAGACCACGGCGCGGTCCATCAGCAGTTCCATGTAGGCCGTGACCGCGCGCTCCATGTCGTGGTTGTCAACGCTGATCAGATCCTCCTCGACCATCCAGCGGCCGTCGCCCTGGACCATCGTGACCTCGCCGTCCAGCAGCACCTGCTTCTCGTCACCCCAGTAGGTGATGCGGTCGGCGAGTGCCAGGCGGTCCTCCTGCTCAACGCGGGTACGGCTGTGGGTCAGGATGTAGTCCCGGCCCCAGAAGTACTCGATCTCATTCGAGGCGATGCGTGTCTCATAGCGTTTGACGACGCGCAGGGCCTTGTCGTCATTGGCCTTCGGTTCGCTGGGCGGGACCAGCATCTCGATCTCACCCACGCAGGAGAGCCACTTCTTGCCCATGTGGGCCTCGAGGTGGTGGCAGGTGATCGTGATCTCCTCCTTGGTGAAGGTCAGCGGTGTAGGCGGGAGCGGTACTCCTGCACCATCCTTCTGATAGTCCTCGATGCGCACATCGCGGCCATCCATGTCGCGCACGTTGAAGCGCCGGTCATAGAGGCGCGTGCTGGCGACAATCACCTGGTTGTCCATGTCGTAGATCACTTCCTCGGCCTTGAATCCGAGGGTCTTGATGTCCTCCAGGTTCAGCTCGCCGACATTCGTGATGTCGCGTTCCTCGATGAACTCCGTATCTGACAATTCGCTGACGCTGCCTTCCACCCTGCCCACGAACTCCATGTAGCGCAGGTCCTTGTCGGCCTGCATGTAATTGGCGCGGATGCTGTTGCCATCCGTCTTGTTCTCGACGTAGACGCTTTCGGGAAAGCGGAAGCTCGGGACCTTGGCGGCGTTGGGCTTGGAAACCAGCCGTGCATCCTTGACGCGCCGCCACTCCAGCAGCGGTGCCTCGATGTACATACCGTCGCGAGTCTCGATCTGCAGCTGCTCGAGCAGGAAGTCCTCCGTCTCGGTGTCGTAGGTCAGCAAACCGGCGTCGATGCTGATGTTGAGCCGGCCGTCCTCGTACTGCTCGGCATGGGCTTCCTCGAATTCGGCGGTCTTCTGGTCCGTTGTCAGCTTGACGGACTTGCCGGTGATCTTCATCGAGAGCTGGCCGCTGTCGTCGACCACACTCATGCTGACGATCTCACCGTCCTTGTCGACGATGATGTAGTAGTTGCTGTCCTCGCGGTCCTTGACCTTTGCGACTTCCTCGGTGCTGCGTTCAAAGACGTACTGGATCAGGAAGTAGCTGCCGACAAGCGCCGCAATCGTGACGATCTGCCTAATCCAGTAGAAGATCGTGTCACGGATGCGCCGTCGTCGGTCCGCGATCCTTCGTTTTTCCGCCTTGTTCATGCCTTCCCGGGAAGTATTGATTCTAGCATCGCCGCTTCTTCTGACGGCTTTCCGACCTTATATGTTCTTTGTGATTCAGCCCCGGCTGCGGGCTTCCTTCAGCAATTCATCGACCACCTTCTCCGTGCCCTTGCCCCCTTCCACGCCGACCATCCGGCCCAGCTCGCTGCGGCGTCCAGCCTCATCCAGCAATGTGATCTCCACGCTGGTGCGCTCCTTCGTGGCATGCTTGTGCACCAGCAGGTGCTCCGTGGCCCGGGCGGCTACAGCCGGCAAGTGGGATATGGCGAGGAGCTGCCGCCCCTGGGAGATCTCCTGCAGCACATCGGCTACGCTGCGGGCCGCGCTGCCTCCCAGCCCGGCCTCGATCTCATCCATGAGCAGGATGCGCTGGCCATGGCGGTCGGCCAGGGTGGCCTTCAGGCCCAGCAGCAGGCGGGAGGATTCACCGCCGGAGACGACCTGCGCCATCGGCCGGGCGGGCTCGCCCGGATTGAGCGTGATCAGGAACTCCACGCTGTCCATGCCCTCCGGTCCAGGCTCATTCAGGCTGCTGAGTTCGATGCGCAGCTCCGTGTGCAGGAAGTCCAGCCGGCGGAAATAGGCTGAGCTGTCCTTCTCGATCTGCTTCGCTGCAGTTCGGCGCAACTTGCCCAGCGCTTCGGCCCTGGCCAGCAGCTGCGTGCGGCTCAGCTCAAGCTTGCGCTCCACGATCTCCGGGGAACTCGAGACATCGGTGAGCAGGTTCAGCAGCTTCTGCTTCTCAACGAGCAGCGGCTCCAGCTCATCCGCCGTGCAGCCGTACTTGCGCTCCAGTTCATGCATGCGGTCCAGCCGGGCATGCAGGAATTCCAGGCGCTGCGGATCATAGCTGACCTCATCGGCCAGCTCATTGAGCTGGATCGCCAGCTCGCGCAGTCCCTCCAGCAGGCCGCTGCAGCGATCGAGGGCTTCCTCAACCACCTGACCGGTGCCGGACTCGCCCAGCAGTCTGGCGATCCCCGCAATCTCCAGCTCAGCCTTCGCCAGTTCATCATAGGCACCGGAGTAGTCATCATTACCACTCAGGTGCCGGGCCGCCGTCTGGGCCGCAGCGATGATCGCCTCGGCATTTTCCTGAAGGCGCAGTTCGGCCTCGACCTCAGCCATCTGTCCGGGCAGCACCTCCGCCTCCTCCAGCTCGTTGACCTGATAGGTGAGGAAGTCGATCTCCTGCTCACGTCGCGTACTGGATTCACGCAGGGCGCGGAGCTGGCCGGCCAGTTCACGGTACTCCTCGTAGTTGGCAATGTATGCACCGCGGGCCGTTGCCAGCTTCTCCCCGCCGAAGGTGTCAAGGATACCGAGGTGGGAATCAGGGTTGAACAGCAGCGTGCTCTCGAACTGGCCGACGATCTCGATCAGGCCCGCCAGGGCATCCCGCAGATCCTGGGCACTGACCGGTCCGGAGTTGAGTGTGAGCCGGCTGCGGCCGTTCTCGCTGTAGCGGCGGCGGATCAGGTTGCTGCCTTCGCGGAACTGCTCCGGCATGCGCCTTGCCTCATCAGCACTCAGCGCCAGTTCCAGTTCCACTTCACAGCTCGTGGCCCCGCTGGCCAGCAGGCTGCGGTGCGTCCGGCCGCCGAGCACGAAGCCGATGGCGTCGAACAGCAGGGACTTGCCGGCACCGGACTCACCGCTGATCACGGTGAAGCCCGTGCTGAATTCCAGTTCGAGACTGCGGATGAGGGAGAAATCCCTAATGCTGATCTTGTTCAGCATCCTCGCCCCCGTAGAGGTAGCCGTGCTGGAACTTCTCGCGCAGCACTTCGTAGAAATCCTCGTCGTGAGGCTTGAAGACCTTCAGGCGGCTGCCATAGCTGACCACGCTGATGGAGTCACCGCTGAGCAGCTTGACGCGCTGGCCGCCGTCGAAGCTGACCATCAGCGGATAGCTGCCCCGCGCACCGCGGATCGTGACCCGGTTGTCCGGGGGCAGCACGAGCGGTTTCGTGAACAGGGAGTGCGCGCAGATCGGTGAAAGCACGATCGCGTCGAGCTGCGGATGCAGCAGAGGTCCGCCGGCGGCGAGCGTATAGGCCGTGGAACCGGTTGAACTGCTGATGATCACTCCGTCGCCGCGGTAGCGGGCGATCAGCTTGTTGTTGTCAGTGGCCACGAATTCACGGATACGGTGCGATCCGGTACGGTAGACCACCACGTCGTTCACGGCCAGATGTGAGATGTCACCGGAGCTCTCCGATCTGACCGTGCCCTTGAGAATCGAGCGGGTCTCCTGTGGCATTTGTCCCCTGGCAATGCGTGCCATGACCTGCGGGAACTCGTCAATGGCAACATTGCAGAGGAAGCCGAGGCGGCCCGTCATCACGCCGAGCACCGGAATGTCATAGCGCACCGCGACCTTGGCACCAGCCAGGAAGGTACCGTCACCACCGATCACCACGAGGAAGTCCGTACCGTCCTCAAGCTCAACGTCACCATCGTGACGCTTGGGAAGCAGGTAGTGCGCGATGTCATGCTCGATAAGCGAGGGATAGACCTTCTCCTCGAGGTAACGGCGCGTGACCTTGGAAGGATGCAGTTGCAGTGCGGCCTTCATGCCAGTTCAGTTCCCGTTGCCTGTGAGGCCATGTTCAGATACTCCTCGTGGGTGCAGTCCGCACCGTGGTTTTCCAGCAGCACGAAGTACTCCTGGTTGCCCTTCTGGCCCTTCAGCGCAGATGGTAGCACCGCGCGCGGCCTCAGCCCCACATTATGCCAAGTGTCCCACAGCAGCTCAAGCGCATGACGGCGCAGTTCCCGGCTGGCAACGATTCCATCAGCCAGCTCGGTTCCCTTGCCACGGGCCGCCAGTTCGAACTGCGGCTTGACCAGCAGCAGCAGCCGGGCCTGAGCAGCCAACAATGGCATCACAGCGGGGATAACGGCTCCCCAGCCGATGAAGCTCAGGTCCCCGGTGACGAAGTCCAGCGCATCCGGAATCAGCTCAGCGTTCAGCTCACGGGCATTGGTGCGCTCCAGCAGCACGACCCGCGGGTCATTGCGGACACTGTCAGCCACAACACCATAGGCCACATCCACCGCATACAGGCGGGCCACCTCTCTGTCCAGCAGGTACTGGCTGAAACCCCCGGTGCTGACACCGAGATCCAGGGCATTGCAGCCAGCGAGCCCAAGGTCCAGCCTGTCGGCTACAGGTGCAAGCTTGTCATAGCCACGGCTGACGGGCCGCTCGACACGGCCACGGATGCGGATACTGCAGTCGGCAGCCGGTGTATAGGCCGGCGAAGTACGGGGCTGTTCGTCCACGAGCACATCACCGCGCATGATCAGTCCGCGGGCCGTGCGTTCATCGGGAGCCAGGCCATGCTCAAGCAGATAGTCGAGCAGGTTCAGTCGGACACCGGCCACTACGGATAGATGCCGAGGAAGTACAGCGTCAGCACCGCGATGAATACACCAAGCACTCCGCCCACGAAGACCTCGACCGGATTATGCCCCAGAAGCTCCCGCAGGACCTTGTAGTCGAACTTTTCCTTGATGATCTTGCCCTGCAGCAGGTCCGGCACGATGCGGTTGAGCCACTGGGCGTGGTAGCCGGCACTGCGCCTCAGGTTTGTGGCGTCATAGACCACGATCACGCTGAAGCATAGTGAGACTGCGAACATGGTGGAATGGAATCCCTCAATCAGGCCAACGGCGGTGGTCACGCTGGAAACGAAGGATGTATGGCTGGACGGCATCCCGCCCGTGTCAACCAGGCGCCGGAAGTCCAGCCGCCCCGAAGTGATCAAGGAAACGATCAGCTTGATGAACTGGGCAATGAACAGGCCGAAGAATCCGACCGTGATCAATGGGTTGTAGCTCAAGATGTGCCCCATAGAGCGCAAGCAGATTATATCCGACGCGGCTGTGCTACACTTGCGCAGCCCCCTGAGGGAAGGCGGTGTGAATCCGCCACGGTACCAGCCACTGTATGGTGGAGGAAGGGCCAACTGCCACTCGCGCGAGCGGGGAAGGCGGCCCGGACTTTGAAGCCGAGTCAGGATACCTCGGGCAAGAATCCCAGCATGCCTTCTGGAGTTAAGCATGAAACGCAGCAATGCGCCTGACTCCGGCCCCGTCCGGAGTCCCGATGCCTGAGCACCTCATCCTGCATGACTGCAGCGCGCGCCTCGAGCGGCGTACTATCCTCAGCGATGTAAGCCTCGAACTGGCCAGCCCCGGCCTGCACTGCCTGATCGGCTCCAACGGAGCGGGCAAGACCACCCTGCTGCGCCTGATATGCGGCCTGCTGGAGCAGGTAAGCGGCGAAGTCAGCTTCAGGGAGACAGACCTGCTTCGGATTCGGGCAGCTCAGCGCGCCAGCCTGCTGAGCTACGTGCCGCAGATCGCCGATGCGGGGGTGGCACTCTCCGTGTATGAAGCCCTGGAAGTGGCGCGCATGGCCAATCCGGCATCGCAAGTTGATCCCGAATCAATCCTGAGGCGGCTCAATCTGCGGGAGCTGGCGGCGCGGCCGCTGTCCCGGCTGTCCGGCGGCGAGCTGAAACGGGCCATGCTGGCCCAGGCTCTTGTACAGGACACCCCGCTCATGCTGCTCGATGAACCGACTGCGCACCTGGACCCTCCGGCCCGTGTGGAGGTGCTGCAACTGCTGCAGGAAATTGCCAGGCAGGACCGCAAGCTCGTGCTGTGCAGCCTGCACTACCCGGACCTGGCGGCGCAGTACGCCGACAGCGTGATCCTGCTGCGCGAGGGCCGGATCATGGCGAGCGGGGATCCATTGGAAATGACCGGAGCGGAAATGCTGGCGGAGCTGTATGCCGGCAGCACCGACCGTCTGGAGGCGGCATCATGAGAATCACATTCATCACTGCAGTTTGGCTGTTGCTCCTGACCCTGTCCGCTGCAGCTGCGGACGGTTTCGTCGACGGTACGGGCCGCGAGATCGCCTACGGCCAGGATTGCCAACGCATCGTCAGCCTGATGCCGAATGTCACCGAGATGGTGGCCTTCCTCGGCTACGGCGACAGGCTTGTCGGCAAGAGCAGCTTCTGCAACTACCCGGACAGCATCCTCGCCGTTGACGACATCGGCGGGCAGATCGATGCCAGCCTGGAGAAGATCGTCTCCCTGCAGCCGGACATCGTGCTGGCCTACCAGGGCAACAGCCTGGAACTGGTGGACCAGCTCCGGCAACTCGGAATCCAGGTCTGTGCGTTCAAGGAGGCGACGACTGTCCGCGAAATCGGTGATCAGCTGAAGGTACTTGACAGGATCCTTCCGGCCGAAAACAGGCTGGATCGTGATCGCGGCACTGAATACGGTGGCTGGATGCTTATGGAAATGATGGGCAGGGAAGATGAAGTTCCGCTGGACTTCGGTTCAGTATTTTTCGGTTACCCGGGAGAGCTGGTCTACACCGCCGGGACGGGATCCTTCATCAATGATGTGATGAAGAGGTGTGGCCTGACGAATGCAGTTGACATCCCTGACCGCTGGCCCGCTGTCAGCGCGGAGTTCATCATCGCCTCAGACCCGGACTGGATCCTGACAACCACGAGCTGCACCGAAGCGGAGGACCCCGCGGAAGTCAGGGCCGAGATGCTGGCGGAGCTGCGCAGCGACCCGGTCTTCCGTGAACTGCGCGCCGTGAAGCAGGGGCAGCTGATCGTTGTCAACTCAGATCATCTGCTGCGTCCCGGTCCACGCATCCTGCTGGCAATTGAGGAGATCAGGGAACAGCTCAACATGCCGGCAGTAGGCGCTGTCAGCAATCACGGGGCAGCTTCCGCACGCTGATGAAACGCCTGCTGCTTCCAGCCCTGCTGCTGCTGGTTCTGCTGGCAGCGGCTGTCTCCCTGTCCGTCGGACCCGGCGGGCTCGGTCCCGCGCAGCTGCTGGATGGCCTGAGCGGGCTGGAATCGACGATCCTCTGGAAGCTGCGCCTGCCGCGGGTGCTGATGGCGATCCTCGCCGGCAGCGCACTGTCGGCCAGCGGCGTGCTGATGCAGCTGTTCTTCCGCAATCCCCTGGCGGAGCCCTATATCACCGGAGTCAGCGCCGGGGCCGCACTCGGAGCCGTGGTGGCAACGAGCATCGGACTGACGAGCTCGCTGCTGATCGGCTTCCCGGCCCTGCTCGGGGCCATGCTGATCACACTGGCCCTGCATGCGACTTTCACCTCGGGGCGGCGGGACAGCGCCAGCATCCTGCTGATGGGGATCGCGCTCGGCACACTCTGCGGCGCGCTGGTCTGGCTGCTGCTTGTCAGCGGCAGCAGCGGAGGTACGGAACAGGTGATCGGCTGGCTGCTGGGCCGGGTCAGTACTGTCGGGATGTCCGAAGTACTGGTGATGCTGCCTGTGGTGCTGCTCGGCTGCGGACTTGCATTGCACTGGCGGCGTGAGCTGGACGCGATGCTGCTCGGTGACGACAAGGCCCACAGCCTCGGTGTGGACATCCGCTCGCTGCGCCTGCGCCTGCTGGCGGTCAGTTCCCTGCTGGCCGGGATCAGCGTGGCCTTCTGCGGTGTGATCGCCTTCGTGGGCCTGATGGTTCCGCACGTGGCCCGCATGTACGGCTCCGCCCGGCATGCCGTACTGCTGCCCCTGGCGATGTGCGGCGGCGCACTGCTGCTGCTCAGCGTGGACATCGTCAGCCGCACAGCCGCCCCACCCCGCGAGATTCCGCTGACGATCATCACGAGCCTGATCGGAGCTCCCTTCTTCCTCTGGGTGCTGCTGCGCCAGCGTGAGGTGCGGTTGTGAACCACAGGATTCCGTGGCTGCTCCTGCTCCTGTTACTGCCCCTGCCCTGCCTGGCGGAAACTGACAACGCAGTCGAGATTGATCTGGACCATCTCTATGAGGAATATGATCTGGAAGAAGAGATCAGCATTGACGATTCGGCTACCGGCATTGAGATAGACCTTGGCAGCAGCCTTATCAGTGACCAGCGCAGTCTGGCAATGCAGCTCGGGGACTGGTCAGCGCTGAGCATCATCGAGCGCTCGCGCTTCACGGCGCAGTCCAGCCTCGCCGGTCTGCTGGAAAGTCTGGCTGGCGCAGACGTGCGCAGCCTCGGCGGTCGTGGCCAGCTCAGCACGCTGAGTCTGCGCGGAGCCAGCGCCGGGCAGGTACTGATCCTGCTGGACGGCCAGCCACTCAGTCCCCTGCAGGCTTCGGACCTCTCCCTGATCTCTCCTGCCGGACTGGAACGCATCGAGGTCCTGCGCGGACCCCTGGCCCTGCAGTTCGGCCCCGGAGCTCTGGGCGGGGTTGTCAATCTCGTGACGATTATCCCCGAACGGGAGGAGAGCTTCCCGAACTATGCGGACAGCGGGATGCCCTTCCGGGAATACTTCGCTGCACTGACCGATTACGAGTTCAGCCAGCGGGAGTCCAGTCCCGCTCAGACACGTTATGCGATCCTGGCCGGCAGCAATGACAGCTACGAACTGAGCATCAGCCGTACCGAACCAGGCCAGAGCTGGACATATGGCAGCCTCAGTGCGGGAAATGACTACAGCTTCCGGCGCAGCGATGGCAGTCCGGCCATGCGTGCCAATGCAGATGTGCTGCGCCACGAACTGCTCGGCAGCTGGCAATCAGGTGACATGCAGTGGCGGGCGGGCTTCAGTGATATCTCCCGCGGCATTCCCGGCAGTGCTGAGTTTCCGACCCTCAGTGCACGGCTGGACCGTCAGGCAGTCTGGCTGCAGAGCACGCAGGGAAAGCACCGCACTGCCCTGTCCGCCCAGTTCACGCATGTGCGGGATCCCAATCCCTACCTTAACCGTGGGGATATTGACAACCGTGATCTGCTCATGCATCTGGAGCATGAGATCCGTCATGAGCAGCAATTGCTGCGGCCCCGCCTGGATTTTGCGGATACGGATTCCGCCAGGCAGCAGTCGAGACCCGGGATTGACTACAGCGCCTGGCGGGAAGCCGAGAGCGGCAACTGGAAGTACCTCTACAGCTGGGGCATGGTCGCGTCGACGGACAGTGCTCTCGATCCGATGGGAGGTCTCGCTGTCAGACGTGCATTCGGAAACAGGGCGGAACTGCGGGCCAGCTTGTCCCGTGCAGTGCGCCAGCCCAGCTTTGACGAGTTGTATCTCAGCGACAGCGGCAGTGTGCGCGGCAACCCGGAGCTGGATCCGGAGGTGCTTGACAACCTCGAGATCGGCTACGGCCGCAGCTTCGGCCGGGCGCGGCTGGATACTGCAGCCTTCTATGGGATCTACCGGGACTCGATCATCTTCGCCCCGGTCAGCGCCTACCTGATCGAGGCCCGCAATACCGGCGAGGCCCGCATCGCCGGACTGGAGGGCAGCCTGGACTGGAAGCTGGCCGATGAGCTGTGGTGGACCAGCTCCGCCACCTGGCTGCCGCTGGCGGAGTATGGCAACGGAATCCCGCTTACGGGCCGCAGCAGCCTGCACACCCACAGCAGCCTGCAGTACCGGTACGAGCGCTTCAGCGGTTCGCTGGCACTGGATCATACCTCGTCCATTCCCGCGGATCTGTTCGGCAACCTGCGCACCGATCCGCGCAGCATCGTCAACCTGGAACTGGCACATGCTGCCGGTGAAGGCGAACTGCGTCTCGGGCTTGGCAACCTGTTCAATCGCCCTGCCCGTGATGCCTGGAACTATCCCCTGCCCGGCAGGGAAATCAATCTGAGCTGGAGTGCTTCAATATGAAAATGCGTACCCTTGCACTGTGTTTCGCACTGCTGACCACAATGATTGCCGTCTCCTGCGGCGGCGGTGGCGGCGCAGGCCAGCCCCTGCCCAATCCGAGTACGATCCACGCCCTGGCGGCGAGCTCCGGCAGTGTACGCATCAGTGCCCGGGCGGGCAGTGCGGATCCAGGTAGTGCGGTGAGCATTGCCACGGGTGGCAGCGGGGCAGGCATGGCAGCTGCTGACGGCAGTTTCGCCTTCGATGCCCAGGTCCAGGCAGTGACGCTTACCGTGCAGTACAGCCGCAATGGCAGCCAGCTGCTGACGGATGTGAGCGTGCGCGAGCAGGCTGCACTGCTGTCCCTCAACCACTTCAGCACGGGTAGTGGGCCGAACGACCTGCTGTTCAGCGGCGGCAGCCTGTTCGTTCCCAACAGCCTGGACAACAGCGTCGTCCGTTATGGCCTGGACGGAATTGAGCAGGCCAGTGTGCTGTTCGCGGAGTTCTCCTCACCGAGCCACCTCACGGTGGACCGGGACCACATCTACTGCGTCAGCAACGGCAGCAATCAGCTCACCAGGCTGGCACTGACGGACCTGAGTTTCAATGCGGTCCAGGACGTGTTCCAGCTCAGCGACCCCGACGCTGTGTTCATCGGCCCTGCCGCAGCAGCCGTACATGAGGACCGGCTGTATGTGCCGCGCAGCCAGGTGCTGGCCTTTGCTGAGTTTGGCAGCGGCGATCCCACTACGTATGGGGATGGCATCTTCAGCGTGGTTGATTACCGCAGCGCAGCCCCGACGAGCACGGACATCGAAAGCAGCGGCCGCAATCCGCAGTTCTGCGCAGTCAACAGGACACGCAGTGAATTGCTGGTGATCTGCGGTGGAGAGCTGAACTTTGACAGCAGCTTCACTCCTTATGTGACAACGGACAGCATTGTCGAGTTCTACAGTCTGGAGAGCACGCCTGCGCCGCTGGGCAGCGTCAATCTGGGTGCGGTTGGCGCGGGTGCGATTGCCATCAGCAGCGACGGCGGGACCGCCTATCTCGGCAACTCCCTGAACGGCAATCTCTACAAGCTCGATCTGGCATCCCGCAGCATCCTGCGTGGGGCTGAGAACCCGATTGTGCTCACGGATGAATTCACCTACATCGGTGATGTGGAACTGAGCCGTGACGACAGACTGCTGCTGGCGGTGAGCTTCAACACGGATGAGCTATACATCATCGAGACCGCGTCCGACACTCCCGGCATGGGAACCTACCCTGAGCCGATCCGCATGTCCCAGGGCGCAGGCCTGCTGGCCGGCGCCGCTGCGGTCGAGATTGACGACGACGGCAATGCCTGGGTGCTCAACGGGATTGCCAACAGCGTCAACCGCATCGACCTGCTGGACTAGCTTCCGGAGCTGCCGCGCGGAATCACCTCAGCCGGTTCACTGAGCTGGACCTGCATGTCCTCGGGCACGATCGTCGGGATGTTGCTCATCGGGATCTCGCGGGAGAGATTGGCCTCAAACACAGTCAGGATCTCACTGACCTGTGCCGCAGGCCTGATCAGCAGGCTCGTGCAACCCAGCATGTCAAGCGGCGAGGGCCCGAGCACGTAGACCGGCACGGGACTGAATGACAGCAGATCCGTGGCGGGATCCGTTGCCAGGCTCTCACTGGCACCAGTCTCCCCGGCGGCGCAGATGATCAGGTCATCGGCATCGGGTGGCAGCTCCTCGATCGCTTCACTCAGTTCAATCCAGCTCGTGAACACCGGCAGCACATGCAGGGTACTGCCCTCGCCCATCAGGTCCTCTGCATCCGTGAACTCGCGCAGGCGGCGGCGGCCCTCCGGGCTGTCATCCGTGATGATGCAGTGGAACAGTGCCTTGTCGTCGTCACGCCAGATCCGCCCCATGGTCCCCGACACGCTGTGGCGGCGGTAGAAACCTGCGGCATTATCCTCGGCTTCGTAATAGAGCGAACTGTCATATGTCAGGCCGCTGAACACGATCTGGAATCCGTTGTCAAGCAGCAGCCGGCCGGCATGAAACTGCAGCGGGTCGCCATCCAGCCAGACCAGGTCGGCCTCGTAATCCTGCGCCTGCTCCAGCAGATGATTAGCGGCCGCCTGCTGGCGCTCCACACCGTTGATGCTGTCCATGCCCGTGAGCACGATGCGCAGGTCCAGCGGCTGATTGCCATGCGTGACATCGTAGGTGCCGTAATAGTCAAAGTAGTCATCCGCATCCGGGCTGCTCCAGGCATCGAAATGCAGGGCTGTGCCAAGCGCGCCAAGCATGTCCGCGGTCCAGGGATCCGTTTCGCTGCCGCTGAATGCTGCCAGCACGCGTTTGCGTTCCAGTGGGACTGGTGGGATCTCCGGTTCGGTCTCAGCTTCGCCGGACTCTGCCGCGGCATGCTGTCCCGTATCTCCCTCATTGGCGGAGTCAGGTTTGTTGCAGCCCGCCAGCAACAGCAGGCCGAGCAGTATGCAGATCAGGCTTGGCACGGGCGCATTCTAGCATCCTCAGGCGCGGCTGGCTGCCCTGAGCTCTGCCAGCGGAACGCTGCGTGGCCGCACGATCGGTGAGCCGATGCCGCGGCTGACGACGTTCTGGGCCAGCATCCCGATGGAGAGAGAGACCCCGAACAGCACGGTGTAGAACTCCAGCTGGGGGATGCCGCTGAGTCTGAGCAGCACGCCGGTGATCGCATCAACATTTGGATAAGGGTTCTTCGCACGACCCAGATCCTGCAGCAGTTTCTTGCCGGCCCTGTATACGCGGCTGGCCAGCCTGAAGGACGGATGGTCAAGATACTGCTCGGCGGCATAGCCGTAGAGAATCTCGAAGCGTGGATCCGCCAGACGTAGCACCGCGTGCCCGAAGCCGGGAATCACCCGGCCGGCCGCCAGGCGCTGCTCCAGAGCGAGGCGGATCTGCTCCTCATCAGCGTCCATTCCCAGATCAGCGCTGAGCTGATCAAGGAAGCGCACGAAATCCTGAGCCGCCAGGCCGTGGATATGGCCTGCCAGGCCATTGAGCCCCGCGCTGATCGCGTAGTACAGATCCGCGAGCGTGCTGCCCGTCACATGTCCTGACAACGCACAGACGTTGCCATTCTCATGATCGCTCTGCACCACAACATAACGCTTCAGCATTGCACGGAACTGCTGATCCTCACGTCCGAGCAGGCCGAGGGCCAGGCCGGACGTCCAGTCAGTGGATGCAGGGATATCCACATCCGGCAGGCCATAGCGCTGGCGGTAGACCAGTGCTGCCAGCAGGGGCATCCTGGCAAGCAGGTCAAGCGCGTCCTCGAGGGCCGGTCGCCAGAGATCAGCCTTTGCTGTTGAATGGTATGCGCCTGCGAAGTGCGATTCGTGCTGCATTGCCAGAAGTGCCGCGTTGAACATCGTCATCGGATGGCTGTCCGCGGGCATTGCCGTGAGCAGTGGCCTGATGTAGCCAGGCAGGCTGCGGCGCTGTTCCAGCTCGTCCTGCAGTTCCTGCAGATCCGCGGAATCCGGCTGGCAACCAGTGAGCAGCAGCCAGAAGACTTCCTCCGGACTGGCATCCTGCAGTTCGATGACGGGTCGGCCGCGGATCAGCAGTCCGACCGAGGGATCGACACTGCTGGTGTCACAGACGATGCAGTGCATGCCCCGCATGCCTCCCAGCACCTGCCCCAGGCGCACATCGTCAATCACCAGGTCGCCATGCGCATTCAACAGCTCGCTGATCTCAGCGCGGGCCTGCTGGAAGCCATGTTCGAGGATGGTGGTGAGTCTCTGCATCTGTCCTTGCTGCCAAACCACGGCCGGGAAACCGTGAAAAGGATTATACTGGATAGTCCAATCTGCATCCGATTTCCGCCGTGAAACCCGGAAGTGCCGGATCCTGCACCACTGTTCAGCGGGATTGTATTGATATCTTTTACAATAATGGCATTCGACTGACTTAACGGCATTTTATTGACCTTCAGACCTATACATGCTTGGCCAATTACGCTAGGATTTAACGTGATGGGTTGGAAGTTCGCACAAATGAGTGACTGCCATCTCGGTCGCCGGCTGACAGATGTTGACAAGTCTCTGGCCGATGCGATTGCTACGGCAGTCCGAAACTCCATGGATGCCGGTTTCCGGCTTGCCCATGAAAAGGGCTGCCAGGCCCTGCTGATTCCGGGAAACGTGTTCGACGTCAAGGGACACAGCCCGGATGAGCAGCTGCAGTTCTTCTATCAGCTGGTCAAGTCCTATCCCGCGATGGACGTGATCGTCACACCCGGCAACTCCGATGCCTATGGTGGCAACAATCCCTACTGCTTCTCCCGTGTCCCGGTCAATCTGCACCTGTTCACCAAGAAGCAGTGGGAAGTGCTTGACATCAAGGGCGTCTCCGTGACCGGGCGGGCATTCCTGATGGGTGAGGGCATTCCGCGGATGAGCTGGGCCGAGGTCCCGCGCCCACCGCGCGACCGTCCCAGCCTGCTGATGCTGCATGGCACGCTGGAGGGCGTTGACGACGGGCTGGAGCATTCCCGCCCGATCAACCCTATCCTGCAGGAAGACCTCTACAAGAGCGAATACAACTACATAGCTCTCGGACACATGATGGTCCAGGCTGAGCTTAAGCACCTCAACAGTGACAAGGCGCTCGCTGCCTACAGCGGCCCGCCGCAGTGCTTCAGCTGGGATGAAGCCGGACCGGGCGGCATGCTGATCGGTGAACTCGACCGCTATGGCTGCGACCTGGAATTCCACAGGATCGCCGGGATCAACTGGATCCAGCGCACCGTGAGCTTCCCCGAGCCGTATGTCGACGGATATGAATCGCAGCTGCGGCGCGCCATGGAATCTCTCGATATCCAGCTGCGCCCGCAGGACATGCTGCGCCTCAGGCTGCGCGGGGAAATCCCCGTGAGCATGAAGCCCCAGCTTGAGAACCGCCTGGATGCAATCAAGAACAGCGTGGAACGCCTGGTGGAGCCGGATGTCAGTGAGCTGTCCTTCTTCAGCGGGATTGATCCCCTGAACCTGCCGAAGGACTCGCTGCTCTTCGCCTTCCTCGAGCGCTGTGCAGACCTAGAACGGGCCGGACGTAAGGACATGAACGTGGTACGCCTCGTCAGGCGCCTGGGCTGGCAGCTATTCACCGGCCAGGGCATGCCACTGGAGATAAGCGAATGAAGATCCTCCAGATAGATTCCGCTCGATTCGGCAGCCTGTCCATCGACACCCCCGTGGTGCTGGAGGAAGGGCTCAACCTCTGGATCGCCGAGAACCAGTCGGGCAAGACCACGCTGCTGACATTCCTGGAGTGGATGCTCTTCGGCCCCGCCAGCAAGCGCGGCGCCAAGGACCCCCAGTCCATCAAGCGCTGGACCCCCTGGATCGGCGGCACGCCCTCCGGCCGGCTGGTGATCAAGCCCGAGCTCGAGGGCTGGCCCGAGAAGATCCTCGTGACCGCGCGCTTCAGCGACTACTTCGTACAGGTCAGTGAATACAGCACGCAGCGTACTCTCACCGACAAGATCACCCTCAGCAAGCAGGGAGAATGGGACCTGGGCCGGCGCCTGCTGAACCTCAGCCGCCAGTCCTTCCGGCACTCGCTCTCGGCCACTCAGGCCAATGTGATCGAGACCCTGGACCGCAGCAACCTGCGCCAGATCCTCACCTCCGACCTCGGCGAACTCGTCGAGAACCCGGACGTGACCACCGTTGACAGAATCATCGAGGCCCTGGAGAATCCGCGCTTCACCCTGGGTGACAGCCCGCCGCGCAACATGCGCGAGCACCGCATGCATCTCGCCAAGGAACTGGATTACCTCAAGCTGGAACAGGGCCAGCTCAGCCAGCAGCTGAGTGAATACAACGAACTGCAGAAGGAGCGCGACAGCGTGCTCAGCCAGCTCGAGCAGCAGGACCGGGTGATCCTCGGCCTGGAGAAGCAGCGCGACCAGCTTGACCTGGCCCGCAACTTCTACCTCTACCGCATGGCCAGCAAGCAGGCCGCAGCTGCAGCCGAGCCCGCCCCTGCCCCCGCTGCCAGCCCGGCGATCACGGCCGACCTCGCACATGAAGTCGACGTGCTTTACGGCAAGCTGGAGGCAATCGAGCAGCAGATCACCCGCGTCGAGCAGGAGATCAGCGCGCTCAACATCAGCTATGAATCAGCACAGAAAATGAGCAGCGACCGCCCGGATGAACGCCAGGGGGCGGACACCCGCGAACTGCTGCAGCAGGTCAGTGCCGCCGTGGAGACGGCACACCGCGAATATACCGTGGCCGCAGACCGCGCCAAGCGTCTGGAGGACCAGATCCCCGAGGCGGAGAAGTCGCGCTACCAGTCGCTGGACAAGATGTTCGCCCCGCACCGTGAGCACCTCTCATCCATCCTCGAATGGCAGGAGGAGCACAAGCAGGTCACGGTCTCCCTCGAGAAGCTGCGAGAGCGCAAGGTGGAGCTGGAAATCGTCAATCGTGACGAACTGCCCTGGTGGTCCTACTTCGGCTTCGGCTGCGTCTTCCTGGCCTTCCTGAGCATCATTGCCCACTACAGCTTCATGCCCGTGGTGATCCGCGATACCGTGCCCTTCGCGGGCTGGATTCTCGCCGCGGTGTTCCTTGTGATCGCCGGTTTCCTGCTCTTCCCCTACCTGCGCCGCGCCCGGACAACCGGCCCGGCCTATACGGAACTGCAGAACAGCGTGCTCCCCGCCATGGAGGAGCAGACGCAGAAGATGGATCAGCTCAACCGGCGCCGCATGCGCTTCCTTGAGCTGTACAAGATTGACCGCCAGAACTGGGACCGGCTCGTGGAAGGCATCGAGGACTTCATCAAGCTCGATGTGCGCCTGCGTGAGTACAGCTCAGCGATCCGCGATCGCGATACCATCAAGCGCCGCATGGAGGCTGCCTGGACCGAGGTCGGTCAGATTGAGCCCCTGGCACCACTGGTTCCTGACATGGAATGGCTGCGCTCGATGATCCGCAAGCTGGCAGAGACCCCGAGTGTGATCAGTGGCAACAAGGTCGACATCCGCGAGCTTGAAACCGCGCTCAACGTGCAGAACCGTGAGCTCTCCCGCCTGGCCCAGGAGCGTGACCAGATCAGCCGCGCCCTGGAAGCCAAGCTGCAGCCCATCGGCTTCGCCAGTAAGCTGCGTGAAGGACCACGGGCGGCGATGGAAGCCTTCCGCAATCTGGCGAATGTGCGCAGTGCTCCGCGCGAGACTGCTCCTTCCCAGGCGGATCCGCTGCTCCTGAGCAAGCCCTCGATCGAACTCAAGGATTTCAACGAGCGCTGGGATTCACTCTCGCAGACCGAGCAGAACCGTCTGACCCTGCTCTGCCGTGACAAGGTGAGCCACGAATCCGTCTGCCTGCGGCTCAGTGAGGTCGACAAGAAGATCCACGAGGCCCGCGACAGCCGCGAGTCGATCCGCCGCGCGCTGGACACTATCCGTGACAACATGCACCGCTTCGGCAACATCGACAAGGTTGCCAGGGAAATGAAGCAGCGCAGCGAACAGGCCGGCAAGCTGGACAGCCTGGTGCGCAACTGGGATGACGCTCTCTCCACCACGCGGGAGATCGTGCAGTCGCTCGTCAATCGCGCCAGCAGCGACACCGCTCCGGAGATCGACCGCGCCATGAAGAGCATTCTTGCCAACGCGCCGATCAAGGGCATCGAGGATGCCTCGCTGGACAGCAACCTGAGCCTGCGCCTGAAGGTCACCGGTGCTCCGGCCGACATTCCGAGCCATGAACTCTGGACCTACATGTCAACCGGTGCGCAGCAGCAGCTGGCTCTGGCCCTGCGTCTCGCAATGGCCCGGACCGCCAGCGGCCGTACGGACCTGCCGCTGATGCTGGATGAACCGCTGGCCGATCTCGATGATGACCGCGCCGAGCTGGTGTTCAACTACATCACGGATCTCTCCGAGACGACGCAGATCATCGTCACCACCTGCCACCAGCAGCTCTATGACTGGCTGCGCCAGCGCCGCCATGAGCGTGTGAACCTGATGTCAATGCCGGTGAGCTAGGAGTGGAAGCGCGGCCTGCTGGCCGCCGTATAGGGAATCATCACAAGGCCGGGTTGCGACCCGGCCTTTCCATATCCGGTGATTATCCGGCGGTGTCAGCCGGACTGAAGTCCACGAGCAGGTCACCTGGCATCACGCGTGCACCCTCGGCATGCGGATAGCCGTTGACAACGCCGGCCTGGGGTGCCTCGATGGTGTGCTCCATCTTCATCGCCTCGAGGATCACGAGCGCCGTCCCCGCACTGACCGCCGTCCCGGGCGCCACCAGGGTGCGCAGCACCGTGCCCGGCATGCGGCTGCTCAGAGCCGCGCCATCCGCCCGGCCCTCATCCTCACTGCCTTCCTCGATGCGGCTGAAGCTGTAGTAGGCGCTGCCGCGCTTGAGCTGGATCCGTTCATGCTCCACGCAGGCGTCGAACACGTAGTGCTGACCAGCGATGCTGAAGCGCAGGCGGCTGCCCTCCACACGCAGATCCGTCACGCTTTGTTCCGTACCGTCAATCCGCACCGTGGCCTGACCCGCACTGCCGGGGATACTGACCACCTCGAAGCGCTGTTCACCGTGTCCAAGCTGCTCTCTCATGCATTGCTCCAGTTGCCATAACTGTGGAAGGGGCTGGCTGCATCGGTCTGCTCGAGTCCACGCTGCACGCGGCTGCCGAGCAGGCTCGCGGCCAGTGCGGCAGCCAGCTGCTCCGGCAGGCCCGGCTGCGGATCCGCGTAATCCGCGAAGTGCCTGGCAATGAAGCCTGTGTCTGTCTCACCGGCGGCGAAGGCCGGATGCGCGATGATCTCCGCGAGGATCCCGAGGTTGCTCGTCACCCCCAGCAGGCACATGTCGTTCAGGGCCTGAGACATGCGGCGGATGGCTGCCGCGCGGTCCTCCGCATGCACGATCAGCTTGGCGAGCATCGGGTCGTAGTCCGCGCCAATTGCCAGCCCCGGCTTCAGCATGCTGTCCAGCCGCACGCCCGGGCCCTGCGGTTCACGCAGCACCCGCACGCTGCCTACCTGCGGCAGGAAGCCACTCGCAGCATCCTCGGCGCAGATCCGGCACTCGATGCTGTGTCCGCGCGGGCTGAGCTGCTCCTGCGTGAACGGCAGGGTCTCACCGGTGGCGATGCGGATCTGCCACTGCACGATGTCAATCCCATAAACGAATTCCGTCACCGGGTGCTCCACCTGCAGACGCGTATTCATCTCCAGGAAGTAGTAGCCGCCGCTGGGATCCATGATGAACTCGACGGTCCCCGCGCCCTCGTAGCCCACGGCCCGCGCGATGGCAACGGCGTCCGCCCCCATCCGTGCCCGCAGTTCGCTGTCAACGGCCGTGCTCGGCGTCTCCTCCACGATCTTCTGGTGGCGGCGCTGCACGCTGCATTCGCGCTCGCCGAGGTGCAGGGTATTGCCGGCGCGGTCGGCGAGGATCTGGATCTCGATGTGGCGCGGGTTCTCGATGTACTTCTCGAGGAACACGGTCGGGTCGCCGAAGGCCTTGGCGGCCTCACGGCGCGCACCGTCCAGCGCGGACTGCAGCTCAGCCTCGCCGGTGACGATCCGCATGCCTTTTCCACCGCCACCCATGCTGGCCTTGACCATCACCGGATAGCCGATCTGCGCGGCCGCGGCGATGTACTCCTCATCTGTAGCACCGATGCGGTCGAAGCCCGGCACGACGGGTGCCGTTGCCAGGAGCGCGGTTTCGCGGGCGGGGATCTTGGCCCCCATGCGGTCCATGCTCTCCGGCGTGGGCCCGATGAAGTGGATGCCGTGCTCCGTCACCAGCCGGGCAAAACCGGCATTCTCGGCGAGGAAGCCGTAGCCGGGATGCAGGGCGTCGCAGCCTGTGTCGCGTGCCGCCTGCAGCACCTTCCGCTGGTCGAGGTAGGACTGCGCCGCCTCGGCGGGCCCGAGGCAGACGGCCTCGTCAGCCAGGCTCACATGCGGCGCCTGGGCATCCGCCTCACTGTAGACCGCCACCGAGGCGATGCCGAGCTCGCGGCAGGCGCGGATGATGCGCACGGCGACCTCGCTGCGGTTGGCGATCAGGATCTTCTTGAACACGCACTGATTATAGAAGCGGATATCTCAGAAGCGGCTGTCCGTGGCCGGGCCGAGGCTGCGCCAGATTCCACCGAAGCCCTCGTCATCCGTGGCATAGCAGAGTGTGGATCCCGGCAGTACACTGCGGCAGATGGCCTCGACCTTCACGCCGCTCAGCTTCCACTCCAGGTTTCCGTAGCTGCTGAAGTATGACTCCCCGGGTTCGAAGTAACCCATACGGTAGATCACCGAGTCGAAGGGTCCGTTGTCACCACGGTCACTGCACTTGGCAATCCACAGCACGCCGCTGTCGTCCATGTAGAGATCACTGATGCCGCGTTCCCAGGGGTTATTGGCCGGGGGCACGCTCAGTTCCACACCGCTGCCGCCGTCGGTGATCATCTCATGGCTGGCCAGATCCGCGATGCAGTAGTAGAGCTTGGCCGGCTGGTAAGCCAGATCACCACCCCGGCTGCCGAGGATGATGTTGACAGGCATGCGCTCCACCGGCTCAACCAGCTCCGCAGCGGCAGTTTCTTCCTCAGAGAATGCAGGCTGGTAGGGATCGTTATACAGGCCATAGCTTTCAAGCCGGTGGAGGTAGGCGCTCACCTCCTCCGAATTCCCGCTTGCTGCAACGATCGCCTCCGGATGCTCGGCACTCATCACGAACAGGCCCTCGATCTCATGGATGTGTTCCGGCAGTGGGATCGTGCCCAGCAGCGAAAACCTCCAGCCGTCCTGAGCCTGCTCCAGCTTCACATGGAAGATCCGCCCGATGTGGTATTCATGCGTGGTCCAGTTCTCATAGGCACCGCTTTCGCAGAGCAGGAACTCACCGGGGCGCGTGCGGAAGCCGTAGACACTCTCCAGGTCATGCGGCAGCTCACCCTGCCAGTCCGGCTCCAGCGGCAGGTAGTCGTAGCCGCCGTTTTCGGTGTCAACCGTGAGGATCCCGATGCGGCTGCCAGGCCGGTCGGCCTTGAGGTCCTGCACGCAGAGGTAGTGGTTGTCAGCAATCCAGGCCATTCCGGATGCCCCGGCGAAATCCTCGGCGTGGGCTGCGGAAATGGAAAGCAGCAGCAGGTAGGCGCATACAAGCGAAAGGATGTTTCTATGCATGCGCAGATGATCGCACAGGGCCGCTACTCAGGGCAAGGACCGTTCAGTTGCCCCGCGGGAAGTAGATGCGCAGATGCGTCATCTTCTCCAGGGCGTCGTGATCCAGGTTGACCATCTCACGCAGCAGTTCATACTGCGCCGGGTCCTCGCTGTCGCTGTAGCGTGCCCGCACCGTGAAGCGATCCAGGAACACCGCGGCCCCGCTCACTTCCTCATTCACGCTGCCATCCTCATTGAAGGCCGGGGTGAAGGCCGGGTAGAGGTAGTCCGTGAACAGCGGCGGCAGGCCCTCCCAGGATGGATCCAGCGCCCAGAGCGGACCGACCACCATCCACTGCGTCTTGATGCGCGCGAAGCGCATCTCGCTCGACATCGCATGGTCGCGCGGGATGATCTGGAAGCCGCCGATGATGTCATAGGGAGAGGTGGAAACATCGATCACGCCGGGATGCGCCGCACGGATCCGTCCGCGCTCGGCGTACTGCGTGCCGAGGAAGCGCCCCACCCCGGCCACGGGCTTCAGCACCTGGCCGATCGGGTACGGGTCCATCCCCAGCTCCTTGATCCAGATCAGGCCGCCGAAGCCGTTCTCGAATTCGATCCACTCCGGGTTGTACCTGCGCCGGCTGACATCGAGGCGCAGCACATCGCCCACGGCGGGCACGAAATTCTCATCCACGCGCTGCCAGTCCGCCTCAGCACGCTGGAAGTACAGCGGGCTGCCCACGAGCGGGGCCCAGCGGCCACCGAAGATCTCGCTGCCGGCCTTGATGTCGGTGAACAGCGTGCTGCTCTGGTTGAAGTAGCTCTTGTAGCTCTTGGGGTCGAAGGTCGTGAACTCAATCGGCACCAGTGAGAAGATCGTGGCCCGCCCCGTTTCGTAGTTGTGCTTCACCTTGAGGTGCATTGCATTCACGGCGCTGGCGGTGCAGGTGCCGTTCTCGGCCCAGCCGCTGGCGGTGAAGCCTTCCTTGTTGTAGTTGGCAACCGGTGCCAGCACATGGCCGACCACGCCGCTGAAGTCGTCACTGATGATGCGGATCTCGCCGTCCACCACATTGTCGATCTCGATATGGAACATGGTGCGTTGCTGCGAAAGCAGGCTCTGGGGGTAGAGCCCCGCGATGTCCGGCATTGTGGGCCAGTGCCGCAGTGATTCGTCTGTGAACTCGGAATGGCGGTCGACACCGCTGTCCGGTTCGACGCTCTCCTCATCAGCCCTGACCGGCAGTGTGCCGAGCAGCAGCGTGGCAAGCAGCAGCAGCGCCAGGATGCTGCCTGAGCGCAGGCGTTCGCGGATCCATTCACCATTGGCAACCACGGGCTGGCCGTGGATCTCACGCAGGCGGCGGCGGAAGGCCAGGGCCTGGCGTGTCTCACGGCGCTGCAGGGCATGCTCCCGGCGCTGCCGCAGCAGGCCAAGCAGGGCTGCGCCGATCAGCACGATGCCCGGCAGCCAGACGAGGCTGGCTTCATAGTCCAGCCCGGCGACGAAGCTCATTTCGCGGATGTCGAAGCTACGGTGCTGCAGCGCCGTGACCGCATAAAGAGCGATCCAGTACCAGCCGAAGCCTCGCCAGAGCCGGCCCTGCTCCGAGCTGCAGCACAGCGCGAACAGCGGCGCGATCACCACGCTCAGCAGTGCACTCTTCAGCCAGTAATGGTTGGCGAAGTACCAATGCGTATAGAACGCGGTGATGAAGCTCGCGAGCACGAATGCGCTGGCAAGCACGAACAGGAAAGCTGCGAGTCTGCTCTTCATATGTCTTCCCGGCTGCGGCCTGTGCCGCAGGACGAGCCACCATTATCGCATTCCCGGAGGCGCAGCTGCCCGGACGGCTCAGGCCTGGCGGTGTTCACGCCTGAGCTGGATGCGCTCGCTGACTTCCTGCACCAGGCTGAGGATCGTCGGCACCACGAACAGCGTGAAGATCGTGGAGACCAGCATGCCGCCCACCACGATCACGCCGAGGCCGCGGTACAGCTCGGAGCCGCTGCCCTGACCCATCGCCAGCGGCAGCATGCCGAACACCGAGGTCAGCACGGACATGAAGATCGGGCGCAGGCGGGTGCGGCTGCTCTCCTTGAGGGCCTCGAGCGGGCTCATGCCCTCCTCCTGGTTGTTGAGCATCTGGTGCACGATCAGGATCGCATTGTTGACGACGATGCCCGAAAGGATGATCAGGCCGAGCATGCCGAGCACGTCGAACTGCACCACCCCGCCGGAGAGCGTATGCGCGAACCACATCGCGATGAAGCTGCCGCTCCAGGCCAGCGGGACCGTCACGAGGATGATGACCGGGTACGTAAAGGAGCGGAACAGCGCCACCATCAGCAGGTAGATGATCACGATCGCCAGCGCACCCTGCACCACCAGAGAGCTGAGCGTGTTGCGCAGCTTGTCCGCCGCGTCGCCGAAGCGGATGCGGTAGCCCGGGGCCAGCGTGGCCGAAAGCGGATCGATGACTTCCTGCTGGGTGATGTCGAGCGCGGTCTGCGTCGGGAAGGCCGGGTTGGTGTTCACGGTGAGCTGGATCGAGCGGTCGCGGTTGTAGTGGCGGATCGAGGTCGGGCCGGTGTTGTCATCCACCGTCGCCACCTCATCCAGGCGCACGAACTCCCCGTTGCCGGCAAGTACCGTCAGGGCCTGCAGCTCATCGCGGGTCGTGTAGTGCTCCTTGTCACCGCGCACGACGATGTCGTACTCACGGCCGCGGTCGGTGAACTTGCTGGTCTGCAGGCCGGCGATCATCGTCTCCACCACGTTGGCAACATCGCTGAGGTTCAGTCCGAGCTGCGCCGCCTTGTAGCGGTCCACATGGATCGCCAGTTCCGGCACGCCCTCGCTGTAGCCGCTGCGCACCGGCACCGGGCCGGGCTGCAGGTAAGGGCCGACCTTGCCGCGGATCTCCGCCTGGACACGCTCGGAGATCTTGCGGATCTCCTCCAGGTCCGGGCCGGTGATCTCCAGCGTGAACTCCTTGTCCGGCACGCGGAAGATCGAGGTGCGGCTGGCGAAGAAGAACTGGAAGCCGGGCTGCATGAAGCCGACTTCCATCAGCTTGCCGGCCATCTGGTCCATCATCCGGTCGGTGGCGAACTCATCCTTGACACGCACACCCATGCCGGTGAAGAACGGCGCACTGGCAACCGAGAAGTATGTCTTGACCTTGGGCGAGAACTCCGGGTCATGGCCCACGAAGTTCTCGATGGCGGTGTAGGCCTCGCTCGTGACTTCATTGCTCTGCCCGACCACACTCGGCGTGAAGCAGAAGATGAAGGGCTGCGTACCCGTCGGCAGGTAGTTGGCACCGGGCAGCAGCAGCGTGCTGAAGTACCAGCCGACCGCCACGGCCCCGAGCAGGATCAGCCTGCCGGGCGTCGTACCCTTGCCGACTCCGGCGCAGGCCCAGTTGAGGAAGCGCTGGTAGAAGCGTTCAACCGCCGTACCGAGCCACTGCAGGGTGATCAGGTCGAGCGTCCGCGCCAGCGCGGGGTTGCTGTCGTCAATCCGGTCGCGCCAGTTGCGCGAGCGCAGGATCACCGCACTGAAGCCGGGCACCACGGTGTAGGCGCAGAGCAGCGAGATCACGATGCTGCTGACGATCGCGATTGCGATGTCCTTGAACAGCAGGCCTGCCTCGGTGGTGTTGAGGATGATCGGGATGAAGACCGCGATCGTCGTCAGCGTGGAGGCCAGGATCGCACCGGCGATCTCCGTGATCGCGTCATAGGCCGCCTGCAGCACGGGCTTGCCGAGCTCCTTCATGTGCCGGTCAATGTTCTCCAGCACCACGATTGCGTTGTCAACCACCATGCCCACCGAGAAGGCCAGGCCAGCCAGTGAGATGATGTTGATCGTGCGGCCGAGTGCCAGCAGGATGATGAACACTGTGATCAGCGAGACGGGGATGGTCACGATCACGATCAGGATCGGCCGGGCCCCGCGCAGGAACAGGGAGAGCACGACTGCGGCCAGCAATGCACCGAACAGCAGGTTGTTGCGCACGAGCGCAATCGCCTCCTGGATGTAGCTCAGCTCGCTGTAGGCCTCGCGGATCTCAATCTCGATCCCGCGCTCGGCGAAGTCGGAGTTGTACTCGGCGACGACACCCATCACACCCTTGATGGTACTGACGGTGTTGGCACCGCTCTGGCGCGAGACGCCGATGGCGACGGTCGGACTGCCGTCCGCCTTCACATAGCCCTGCTGGCGTTCGCGGCCATCCACCACGGTGCAGATGTCACCGACACGGATCGTGCCGCGTGAGTCGTGGCGCACCACGGTGTTGCGGATGTCATCTAAGGATTCATACTTACCCATCGTGCGCACGATGAGCTGGGTCTCGCCTTCATCAAGGTAACCACCGCGTACGTTGCGGTTCTCGCTTCTGATGCGGCCCATCAGCTCCTGCACGCCGATGCCGTGCAGGGTCATCTTCTCGAGGTCCGGTTCGACGACGATCTGGCGCTCGCGGCCGCCGGCCACGAGCAGGGAGCCGACTCCCTGCAGGCGCAGCAGGCGCGGCTCGATCACGTTCTTGACCATGTCGTACTTGTCGTCAACGCTGGCATCGCCACCGAGCGAGATCCACATGATCTGTTCGTTCTGGGCCGCGCTCACGAGCGCGATCACGGGGCCGACGATCTGCGTCTTGTCAGGCAGGTCCGTGACCAGGTTGACCGCCTGCTGCACGTCCAGCAGCGCGCGGTTCTTGTCGACGTTCTCCACGAACTCCAGGTTGATCGAGCTGTAGCCGTCATTGGAGGACGAGGTGATGCGCCGCAGGTCGTTGATCGTGTTGAGCTGTTCCTCGAGCTTGTTGGTGATCTGGTCCTCGATCTCGATCGGGCTCGCACCGAAGTAGAAGGTCTGGACACTGACCTCGGGCGGTTCGATCGCCGGCTTGAGCTGGATGGGAATCTGTCCCATCGCGATCGCGCCGAAGATCAGCAGGATGATCACCCCGACGAGCGTGGCGTAGGGGTTACTGATCGCGGCCTTGATCATCCGTTGCTCTCCTGGCCGCAGGGATTGTCATGTCCGCCGCCTGCTTCATCGCCACCGGCCTGCTGGCCACCCTCGGCTGAACCAGCATTTTCATGCATGCCGGAGCCGGCATCCACGCCGCCCTCTGTCCCGGCTTCAGGGGGAGGCTGCATACCCTCCCCACCTGCTCCGGGTGGCGGGCCACCCTCACCGCCGCCACCCATGTTCATCAGGTTGACGGGGATCAGCATTGCGGTCGGGTAGACCTGCTGCTTGCCGCGGGTGACGACCATCATCCCGGGCTGCAGCTCCTCGCTCATTACGACCACCATGTTGTCAACGCGTGCGCCGGTCTCGATGATCACCTGGCGGGCGCTGGTCTTCTGCGGATCATTCGGGTCCGGATCCATCACCCAGCACACCGTACCGAGCGGAGCCTGGATGACCGAGTCCATGTTGATCATCTTCGTGGGCACGGATTCGCCGCGCAGGATCCGTCCCTCGACGGTCATCCCGGGCAGAATCCGCGTATCGCTGATGGCGACACGCAGCGGGAACTGGCGTGTCTGGCCATTGGCGGCCGGGCTGATGCTGATCACGGCGCCGTGGAAAACCTCGTCAGGGAAGGCCGTGAAGCGCATCTCCACGTCATCACCGGGGCTGACATTGCCAAGCTCCTCCTCCGGCAGGTTGAACCAGGCTTCAGTCTCTCCCGCACTCACGACCTCCACCAGCGGTGTACCGGGGCCGACGAACTGACCGACCTCCACCAGCAGATTGCTGACAACGGAATCAAAGTCCGGAGCCACCGTGGTGCGTCCCAGCGAGACATTGCTGCTGCGCAGGCTGGCTTCGGCCTGCTTCACCGCTGCTTCCGCCGCGGCTATATCCTCTTCACGGCTGCCGGCATGCATTGCCGCGAGCAGCTCACTGGCTGCCTGGAAAGCGCTGCGGGCTGTTTCAACCTCGGTACGCGCTGAGACAAGTGCGGTTTCGGCGATCACGCCTCCCCGCGCCAGACTCTCCATGCGTGCGAGATTGTCCTCCGCCTGGTGCAGACGGGCCTCGGCCGCTTCCACCTGCGCCTCCTGGGCACGGACATCCTCGCTGCGCGGGCCGTTCTGTGCCTTGCGCAGATTCTCACGGGCCATTTCAAGTGCGGCGCTGGCACCGTTGACTCCGGCCTGGTAGCTGGCGGGGTCGATGCTGATCAGCCAGCCGTCGGACTTGAGGTGCTGCTCGCCGACGCGGTGACGGATCCCAGTCACACTGCCGGCTACTTCGGCAGCCAGCATGGCGCGCTGTTCCGCACGCGTCTCGCCGATGAGCTTTATCGCGGGGGAATAGTCGACCATCTGCACGGGCTCAACGAACACCGCCACCGGCGGCGGTCCGTCTCCCATGCCTCCCATGCCTGCGGCCTGGCCCTGATCGCCACCGCGGTTGCAGCTGCACAGAAGCAGCGCGAGTAAAATGCCTGTATATCTCTTTCCCATCTCTTGTTCCTGACCCGGGCTGCAGTCCGCCCGGACTGCGCTAACGGATGTTTACTACCCTGCGCAACACTGCATATTCTGTTTGGACTGAAAACAGACAGGGGAATTTTAAATTATGGTTTGAGCGGGACACCCTGCGGGAGCATTTCCCGGAGGCGTTTCAGCCAAGCTCAATCCCGTAACGCTGAGCCTGGGCCTCGCGCCAGGCAGTGTGCTGGCGGTTGAATTCATCGCGCAGCAGACCCATGAACAGTACGTCGTGATATGTGCCCTGTTTGAATACATGCTGCCGTAGCCGGCCCTCGTGCTGGAAGCCGATCCGCTCGTAGCTCTTCGTACCGCGAGGATTGAAGTCCGCTACGGTAAGGTGCACGCGCTGCAGGTTCAGGGTGTTGAAGGCATAGTCGCACGCCAGCATCCCGGCTGCAGTCCCCAGCCCCCTTGACCAGCGATCCCTTTCGCCGAGCATGATCCCGTACATCGCATGTGAATCCGTGCGGTTGATCAGGTGGAGACCAACCGTACCCACGAGCAGACCATCCGTCAGATCCACTATGCCCAGCACCACATCGGACTGGCTGCCGCGCATCGCTGAGATCCAGGCCAGTTCCTGGCCTTCGGTCAGCCGGCCGGGGATGCCCAGATAAACAAGTACGGCCTGATCATTCACCCAGCGGCAGAGCTGCGCTGCATCGGCGTCCTCAAGTGGACGCAGGCCAACCTTGTCATCCTGCAGGAAGTACTGACTGGGCATATGCGCATTATCCCACAACCGTGTTTAGCTGCCGCCTTCCCAGTAATAACCCACAGGCGCGAGATCCCGTTCGCTGACGATGCCGTCCTGGTCCCAATCCATCCAGGGCAGCCAGCCGGAATCGGCTGCTGTCAGACCGATGGACTGGCGCAACAGCAGTTCATCAGCGCCGTCAACCTGCCAGTCGGCGTTTACATCCCCGGGCCGGTTGAACAGATAGAGCGGCACGAGCAGGCTCTGCCCCGCCTTGTCATCAGCATCAAGGGCCGTTACGTGCAGCCAGAACTGCTGGTTCGGCCGTGTCAGCGAACTGATCTGGATGTTAACCCCGGCCAGATTGGCGGAATCCAGGCGCAGATCCTCACCGCGGTCCGCGCCCAGCGGAATGTAGTCCAGCTCATAACGGAAGCTGGCAACATCCTGCACGTCCTGCGGATGCACCGCCACCACGTTGCTGCCGTTGACAGCGCCAAACACCGATCCGGCCAGCGGGGAAGCCAGGCTGAACTGTGCCGTGCCGGATACGGCTTCTCCGACATAAATCTCATCCAGCCACCAACCCTCCGGCTGTCCGGCCTGTTCCCCGGCCAGCAGGCTGTCACTCTGCAGCGAGAAGCAGATATGCAGCTGTTCACCGATGTAGGCATCGAGCGGAATCTCGACACTCTTCCACTCTGCCTGGTAGCCACTGAACCAGCCAGGATGCCCATCGCCTGCAAGCAGAGTCCAGCTTGCTCCGTTGTCAGTACTGGCGAGCACGCTCAAGCGGTCGTAGCCGAAGTCGTCATCCTGCACGTTGTAATGCTGGCTGAATCGCAACACAGGGCTGGTTGCAGTACTCAGGTCAATCCGCGCCGTGACCAGGCAGTCGAATTCATCGCGGTCATACTCCAGGCTATCCAGTTCGCCACAATACCAGCTCTGGCTGCCGGATGCGCTGTCCAGGTCGGTCCGTTGCCAGCGCCCCGCCCCGTACTGCCTGACGGACTGCTCCGTCCAGTCCGGCAGGAACTGATTCTCCAACGCCAGTCGCAGCTGCTGGCTGGCCAGTGCCGCATCGAAGTACAGCAGGCTGCCAGCTGCCTGCTCAGCTCCATCGCTGAGCGGGTAGCTGCCGGGCGTGTTGTCAACCAGCACCAGCCTGCTGTCAGTGAAGGAGGCTGAGCCGGCGTGGCTGCGCAGTTCCAGGCTGCGTGCAGAGAAGAGACTTGAGCTTGTATCCAGCGTGAACTGCCAGGGTGCAGTATCAAGGCTGTCAACGAGGGTTCCGCCCAGCAGCAGCTCCGCTGAGTCAGGCTCCAGCAGCACGGCTGCTTCCAGAGGCTGTGATCCACTGAGCACCATTCCGGGCAGTTCCGGCAGGCGTAGACCGGGGCTGAGACTGAGAAGCGCGCCTGCATCAACTACAGGAACAGCATGCTCAAAGCCCGTGGAGCTCCGTCCGGTCAGGGCCAGCAGTTCCCTTACACGGCCACTCTCCAGCTCCGGCCGGCTGCTCCACAGCAGTCCGGCAGCGGCGGCAACCAGCGGGGCGGCGAGGCTCGTGCCCTGCTGGGTCGGATATGCCAGGCTGCCGGAGTTGAACTGATGCCCGCAGATGCGGATCTGCTCACCGGGAGCAGCCAGTTCCACACTGGGAGAGTGGTTGCTGAAGCCGCTGCGCTGCCCCAGGCTGTCAACCGCGCCGACGCTCAGCACCTCCGGCCAGGCAGCGGGCCAGTTGGGGTTGCCATCTGCATCATTTCCCGCCGCAGCGATCAGCAGCATCCCGGATTCCTGCAGGTCCTGCAGCATGCCGTGCACGACCTGATCATCGCCGTAGATCGTGAAGCTCTGCAGCAGGATACCGGCACCTAGCTGCTGGGCCAGGTAGCCGGCCTCGAGGTACTTGCCGATTGAGAAGTCCAGCCAGTCATTCGTGACCTTGATGGGCAGCACGCCGATTCCCGGGGCAGCACCCGCCAGGGTCCGACCGTTGTCAGTCGCGGCGGCAAGCAACCCGCAGACGGCTGTGCCATGCCCATGCGCGTCCTCGATCGAGGCATCGCCATTCACCAGATCCGCCTCGATTTCCGGGAAGGCAGCGGCCGGGTCAAGTACCTGTCCGGCCAGTTCCTCATGCTGCAGGTTGCAGCCGCTGTCAACGACCGCCACCATCACCGATGCTTCTCCCAGGCTCACATCCCAGGCCTCGTCGAAGTTCATCGAATGCAGGTACCACTGCGGACCACCGAAGCTGCCGGAGGCGAGGTAGTCAGGATCGTCCGGCTCGAAGGCGGGGATTGCCAGTGTGGACTGTTTCGCGGAAAGGATGAACTCCCCGAATTCACTCCTGATACTCTGCAGGACCGCCTGCATGTCCTGGCCTGCACCCAGGCGGAACTCAGCGATACGCGTACTGCCGAGATAGACCTCACTGCCTCGCTGCAGATTCAGCCGCAGGGCAATTTCCGCCGCCAGCAGCTCACAGTTGCGGTCATTGCGCAATACGGAATTTCGGTGAGCAGGAACGGCTTGACTTGTATCTATCCCGGCGACTTCGAGCTCCGAGCTGCCAATGTCACTGCGGAACTCCACCAGCAGTTCATCCGCGGAATATGCCTCAGGAGGCAGTGGGTCCTGCGAAGACGGCCCCACAGCACGGACTGCGGCGACATCTTCCACGGGATTATCACCGCTGCCACAGGCGGCCAAGGTTAGCAAGGCATACAGCAGCACCGGCAGACGAATTGCACTTACGCCGTTCCAATTGCCAGTTCGCAGATTCACAATAACTACTATGCCAGAATTCCAGTCCCGTCGCTGCTAATCGTCGGCATTGTCCCCGTCCGACAGCTCGCGCCGCCAGTCACGTACAGACTGGCTGAATTCAGCCCCGAGGTAGTACATCAGATCAATCAACTCATTGTCGATGCCGGTACCGCAGTCAATTCCACCAGTGACCGGTGGTCCGCCAATGCAACAATCGAGCGGGGTCCAGCCGTTGTCGTCCAATGCATTGAGATCGAGTCCTGCCTGCAGTAGCACCAGTGCTGCGGCGCGGTAATCCTCGCCTTGACTGTTGAATCCATTCAAGCTGCCGTTGCAGACTACGTGCATCAGCGTGCGGCCCCCCTCACCTGTCACGTCAACCGGTACACCGCTTTCAATCAGCCTCCGCATCAGCCCGGCATTGCCTACTTTCGCAGCCTCGCGCAGTAATTCATCATCTTTTGGTCCACTTGTAGCAGAGGCCCCACTTTCCAGCAGCAGTTTCGTCATCTCAGGGTTGCCTTCACGAATAGCTATCCTCGCCAGACTCTTTCCATAACCATCACGCCAATTAGGGTCAGCCCCCATCTTCAACAGTTCTCTGGCCTGCTCCAAGTCATCGCGGCGAACCGTCAGTCCCAGCGCGTATCCCAGCAACTTAGCGGACTGCTCCGAGCTGCTGTATTCCTCCAGCAGTGCTCGCTGGGCATCTGGGGCATTGCGGCGCAGCGCCCACTCATAGGCCAGATCACCGTTGAAGTCCCCCTGTTCAAGGTCAGCGCCAGCCCCGGCAAGCTCATGTACGAGCTGCGCGTCATCCAGAGCCGCTGCCAGAAACAGATCATCCACCGCGGAGCCAAGGTCCAGCAGTATCTCCACATTCTGCATGCTGCCCTGCCACAGTGCCAGATGCAGTGCTTTCATGCCGAAGCGGTTGGCAGCCTCAATGTCGGCACCCTGGTCCAGCAGGTACTGCAGCGTAACGGGATTGTCAAACAGGGCCGCGAACATCAGCGGTGTACTGCCATTTTCATTACGGGCTTCAAGATCGAGCCCCAATGACAGCAGGTAGGCGCAGTTGTCAGGGTTCTCATCAGTGCCCGCAAAGTGCAGGAGCGTATGCTGGGTATCATTGCGCACCATCGGGTCTGCACCGGCCAGCACCAGGATCTTCACGATGGCCCAGTTGGCAATCGCCGCAGTGAAGACCGGTGCCTGCCCATGACCCCTGAAGTCTGGATCTGCTCCGAATTCCAGCAGGTAGAGCACGACATCCACGTCATTATTGGCACAGGCGGCATTCAAGGCGGTAAAGCCGCTGCTGTCAATGGCATCCGGATTTGCGCCGGCCACCAGCATAGCCAGTACGAGGTCGCGGTCTGAAGAACGGCAGGCGTCCACCAGCTTCTGCTGGACATCAGCCCGGTCACCGACCGCCTCTGCGGCGAGTACAGATTCTGCCGCGGCCTGGTGTATGCAGCACAGAAAGACCAGCAATAGAAACAGTCCCCTCATGAAACTCCCCTCGATGCAGTGCGCATCATCGGAATCATTCAAGCACAGGATGTCGCCTGGTGGAGTCGGGCCGGGAAAGATCTGGCGGAGGAGGAGGGATTCGAACCCCCGTGACGTTTCCGCCAAACAGTTTTCAAGACTGCCGCCTTAAACCACTCGGCCACTCCTCCGCGAGGCTTGATTATACCCAAGCACCTCTACTCCCGGTTTCCGGTTTCTGGTTTCGGAAGATCGTGCGACTGTGATGTCAGAGGCGTAAACGCTCTTCCGGTCCCAGGTCCCTGATATTCTCTTCCGGTCATGCTGGAACGTCTCAACGAACTCTGTGCCATCGCCGCCGAGCACGCGCTCGACATGCACATAGCCGAACAGGAGGACCAGCAGTTCGTTGAGCACATCTCCTTTGAGGGCATCGAGGGCGTGGACAGCGAGGGCGAGATGTACCTGCGCCTGCAGTGGCGGATCCATCTCGGGATGGACTATACCGAGGATGCGGTGATGGTCATGACCCCCGATCACATCGAGGATGAGGAAGCACTCGTGCTCAGCATGGCGGCGATTCTGCTGGAGCGCATCAATGCCCTGCTGCGCATGGAGCTCGACGAGGAGGAGTAGGCTCTCCCCTACTCCACCCAGCTCTTGCGCCAGCGCTGTTCGTAGGTGCTGATGATCCCCTCGTATTCAGGCTTCTTGCGGGGCCACCAGATCAGCGCGTAGTCGAAGTGCGCCGCCAGGTTGTCATATTGCTCCAGTTCAGCGTAGCGATCCTCGCTGTAGCGCTTGTAGATCTCACCGAAGCAGTACATGTGGTCCTCAAGCGCCAGGGTGCGGAAGTTGGCAAGCGCTTCATTCAGGCTGTCGCAGTCAGTCTCCGGCACAGCTTTCGCATACTCCTCGAACTGCGTGTTCAGTTCCTCAATCTTACCGGCATAGTTGTCCAGCAGCACGATCAGCTTGATCGCCGCGGGGTTCAGCCGTCCGCGATTGCTGCTGACTTCGCCCAGTCCACGGATCACCTTGTCAACTTCCGCATGCAGCGAGGCCAGAGTCGAATACCAGGCCTCGGTTTCCTCGATCTCAGCGGCATACTGCTCATCAAGCTCCAGCTGGCGGCGGCGCTCGCGGATCAGCTGCCACTGTTCGCTGAAGCCCGTGGCATCAATCGCACCGTAGCGACTGAACAGCTCCGGAATACTGTCACTGAGCAGGAAGGCCCGGTGCTCGGGCTGATCCAGTCCGATGTAGCCCTGCTGCAGGATCCCCATCACCTCGGCTGCCCGGGCCGCATACTGCGCACGCAGCAGCTCCACGGTCTCCGGCGACTTGCTCAGCTGCTTCGGCACGGTTTCCTTCTCAAACTCCGCATAGTCGTCAAACAGCCTGGAGCTGACCTCACTTGTCATGTCCAGCTGCTCCGTGATTTCCGCCTGCCCCGGAAGGGGTGTCAGGACATCCATGATCCGAGCATACGCCGCCTGGCTGTCATACAACATCTGGGCATGCATCCGGAAGGGTCGCATGCCGCGGCTTTCATCAGCCAGCAGCTCAGTCAGGTCCTGGTTCTTCGGGTAGGCCGGCTGACTGTCAAAACCAAGAGCAGTGAAGTCCAGCGCCTGCTCGGGTGCGGCCTTGGGCAGGCTGATCATGCCACGGCTGTAGGCCACGAAGCCCACGGCACAGAGTCCGATCAGGCAGACGGCGATGATGATGATCGCCGAGAGTTCACTGCCCCGGCGTCGCGTTTCCTCCGGGAGCACGGCATTGCCACTGGCCAGCTGCTGCTCCAGCAGCCTGTCCACATCAGTCTGCAGCCTTTCCCTGTCCTTCACCGGCTCAGACGGGACGGCATCAGCTACCGGTGAGGGTTTGACAACGGAAGCCGTGACCTCCCCTGCGGCCGGAGATTCCTCGACAGGCTGCTCCTCAGGGCGCGGAGTTGCAAGGATCCGTCGCTCCAGCTCACTGAGCTGCACAGGCGCTTCCGGCTGGCTGGCACGTTCCAGGGCCTCTCGCTCCGCCCGCGCGGCAAGCTCCGCCTCACTGGTGACGCGGTCCACGCCACAGCGCAGGCAGCGCTCATCCCAGTCGTCATTGACATACTCACAGGAGCTGCATTGCCACATGCCTATATAGACCGCCTGGTGCCTGATCGGTTCACCCGCGCATTATATAGGCCAGCGCAGTCCGCCCTACTGGATCAGCTGCAGCACTGCCTGCGGCAGCTGGTTGGCCTGAGCAAGTGCCGCCACGCCGGACTGCAGCAGGATCTGGTTGCGGGTGCTCGTGAGCGTTTCCAGTGCCACGTCCACATCACGGATCCGGCTCTCGGAGGCGGTCAGGTTCTCGCTGGCCACATCCAGGTTGCGGATCGTGCTCTCGAGGCGGTTCTGGATCGCACCGAGCCGGCTGCGCTGGTCACTGACGCGGTTGATCGCCACGTCCAGAAGCGAGATCGCCTCCTGCGCCAGGCCGCCGTCCACAACGAGCAGGCCCTCGATCCCCAGCGCCGTGGCCGAGGTGTCAGCGATGAAGCTGTCGATCGTCTGGCCCTGGTTGGCACCGATCTGCAGCTGGAAACCGCGCGGGGCCACGTGGATGAAAAAGCTGTCTACCTCACCCGAGAAGGAGATCACCGGGGATTCGTAGGCCAGCGGGAAGGCGAAGCTCGTCATCCCGTTCACGCCGCCGGCGAGATTGGTCGGCGGCTGGGGGTCGAGCTTCAGCCCGAGCGTGTTGTCAAAGATGATCCGCAGGCCGGGCAGCAGGCCGTTGATCTCGTTGGAGTCGGTGAGCACGCTGCCCACGCTGGCATTCT
Organism: bacterium; assembly: GCA_020440605.1. Classification (GTDB taxonomy): domain Bacteria; phylum 4484-113; class 4484-113; order 4484-113; family JAFGCY01; genus JAHEFU01. The sequence continues at coordinate 74,092 of JAGRNT010000002.1, forward strand.
CCTCCAGGTTGAAGGCGCTGATGCTGTAGAGCGGGCTCTGGGCCTTTGCCACTTCCACGAGTGAGAGTGTCTTCAGCATGCTCTCATCGGCTGCCAGCACGATCTCCGCGCCGGGAACTGGCGTGGTGATGCTGAGCGTGCCCTTGGCATTGCCAAGCGTGTTGACATGCACCAGATCCGGCGGATTGTCCGGGTTGATGATCGCACTGCGCACCACACCCGTGCCGTCCGGGTTCCAGATCGCGAGGCTGATCTTGCCGGCCAGGTCCTCCAGCGTGTCATTGCTGCCGATGTTGATCGTTGTGCGGTTGGCGGTGCCGCGCAGGTAGACATCAAGCTGCACATTACCGCGGCCGTTGAAGACCTCGAATTCCTGGAAGCGCGCGATGCTCGCCAGCGTGTTCTGCTGGTCCGCAGTGAGCACATTGCCGGTGCCGACGTTGAAGGTCGCGGTCTCCCCGGGCTGCAGGATGCCGTCAAAGGTCAGCTTGAGGTTCTCCAGCGCACTACCTCCGCCGTCGAAGTTTGCGCTGATTGAACTCAGCGGCCCGACCTGCGCCCCGCGCGCTGCCGCGATCGCATCTCCCTGGTCCCAGCCCGTGGCCACGAGGTCGGTGTACTTCTGGTTGTCAAAGCTGAAGACGGCATAGGTGCGGGAGCTGACCGCGCTCACGAGGTAGGTGCCGTTGCTGGGCATCGGCCCGTCCTGCCAGACCCGGCCATAGTCCTGCAGCGAATTGCCGCCGCTGGACTTGCTCCAGCTCACCTCATCAGTACGAGTCACGCCGGCAATCGAGACCACACTCCAGTCGTAGCGGGTATCGAAGCGCAGATGCAGGGTGCCGGTGGAGGCATCGCCGATGCTGTAGCGCGCGCCGCTGTCACCGGCTGGGCGGGTCATCGTGCTGCTCCAGGCGGAGGTGTTGTTGAAGAAGCTCAGATCAAAGCCGCTGAATAGGCGGTTGCTCTGGCCCGTGGCCCCGAAGCTCAGGTGGAACTGCGAGCCGCTGCCGTCATAGTCCACGAACTGCGTGTTGAGGATCGTCACGCCACCGGTCAGGGTCACGCTGAAGTTGTTGTTGTTGGCAGCACCGTCGAAGGCCACGCCGGTCGTCAGGCCGCCAAGCGCGGCACTGAGCTGGCTGGCCAGCACGGCGTTCGTGGTGTTGAGTGAGAGGATCGTAATCGAGACGGTCTGCACGCCGCTGACGGTGTCGAGCGTAAGCATCAGCTTGTCACCGACGCTGAGCTCCTCGGCCTGCAGGTTCTGGCCGATGGTGTCACCGCCGCCGCTGCCGCTGGCCGCACCGATGCGCACACTGCCGTCCAGCGCACTGCCCACGGCCACGCTGCCCAGCGCGGTGGGCGGAACCTCCAGCTGATAGATCCCGGTGTTGCCCGAACCGCTGGCGCTGGCCGTCTTCAGGCTGGCATCCGCACGCCAGGTGTTGAGGTAGTTCAGGCGGCCGACGCTGTCCGCGGGATGGCTCACGGCGAACACGTCGCTCTTCTGCTTCTGCAGCACGCCGGCACTCTTGGCAACGGCACGCATCACGAAGTTGCCACCGAGGCCGACGTTGCCGACGACCACACCCTTGACGCGCTCGAAGTCGTCAGTCGAGATCAGCGCCCCGAGCGTGCCATCCAGCAGGCGCTTGGAGTTGAACTCGGTCGTGCGCGAGATGCGGTTGATCTCATCCGTCAGTTCGCTGATCTCCAGCTGCAGGGCCTGGCGGTCATTGGCGGTGTAGACGCCGTTGGCAGCCTGCACGGCCAGCTCACGCATGCGCTGCAGGATGTTGTGCACCTCGTTCAGCGCGCCTTCCGCGGTCTGGATCAGTGAGATGCCGTCCAGCGAGTTGGCGGAAGCGCGATTCAGGCCTTTGATCTGGGCCCGCAGCTTCTCGGAAATTGACAGGCCGGCGGCGTCATCGGCGGCGCGGTTGATGCGCAGTCCGGATGACAGGCGCTCCAGCGAGCGGCTGATCGCCATGCCCGTGACCTTCAGGTTGCGGTTGGCATTGATGGCAACCGGGTTCTGGTTGATCCTCAGTATCGACATCCACTATTCCTCCATGAATACGGGGGAGAAATGAATGGATCACTGGTCCAGCCGCGCGGGCCTCCGCATCCTTCCACTTTTCTCCCAGGGACCGCTTGGGCATCCTTGCCACATGGTCCATCAGGCTGTGTATCGGCATGAATTGCGGGGGCTTTAGGGAGGTCCGGAGCAATCCGGACAAAAAGAGTGACCTTGCGAAGATTCGGGGGTGCAACACTCGTGTCGCACAACTGGATGGGAATAAAGACATGCATACAGGATTGTGCGGCAGCAAGTGCCGCACCTCCGTCATCCCCGATAATGTGCGCGGAGGCAGATATGAAGATCTACACACGCGGCGGTGACAAGGGCAAGACCAGCCTGTTCAGCGGGGAGCGCGTCAGCAAGGCCAGCCCGCTTGTGGAGGCCTATGGCACGGTGGACGAGCTCAACAGCGTGCTCGGCGTGGCCCGCGCGCTGCATGCGCACAATGACAAGCTGGCGGCGATCATGCACCAGCTCCAGTGTGAGCTGTTTGAATGCTCCGCCACGCTGGCGGCCGGCAAGCCGGACGACCCGCGTGTCAGTGATGACGATGTTGCCAACATGGAGCAGTGGATTGACGAGCTGACCGCCGAGATGCCGCCGCTCACGAACTTCATCCTGCCCGCCGGGCATCCCGTCTCCGCGGCCCTGCACCACGCGCGCACAGTCTCGCGCCGTGCCGAGCGGCTGGCGGTGTCAGCCTTCGAGAGTGAGGAAGGCCGCTTCGATGCCGTCGCCCTGCGTTACCTGAACCGCCTGGCGGACCTGCTGTTCGTGCTGGCCCGCTATGCCAATCATGTGCATGGCGCACCCGAGGAACCATGGCAGAGCCGTCAGCAGCGTTCCTGAAGCACCGCGCTGAGCCGCGCCAGCAGGCGTGGGATTCCAAGCGGCAGGCGCTGTGCAAATCCCGGGTAACCATCCTCCAGCAGGGCGGGGTCAGTCGGTTCCGGCAATCTGCGCGGCGGGCTCGTGATCCGCGGCTCCACGGCATAGCGCAGGGCCGTTGCCAGTGAACCATCACCGCTGAGCATCGAGAACTCCATGCCATCACCGTCGCCATGTACCTGCAGACTGCTTTGCTGCTCTCCCCTGCACATCAGTGTCAGGATGCAGCTGAAGCGCTGCCTGTAATGCCGCTGACCAAGCGGCAGCACGCTCAGCCTGGCATCGCAGTCTCCAATCCGGCCTGCCAGTGGAATGCTGAATTCCATGCGCGGGCTGTCGATGGCTGAACGCATGCACTGCATGCCCAGCACATCCAGCAGTGCGGAGAGTGCCGGATTGCGGCGCAGATCGTTGTCCTGACAGAGCTGGTCAAGGCTCATCGGATCGTTGGCACCGCCGTAGAGCAGGCGCAGGATCAGCCGCGTGCTGCGCTGGTCCGCAGCCTCGCCGCCTTCGCCGATGATTGCCATGTGTTCAAGGCCGCCGCCAACACTGAGCGGGTTGCGCAACCTCTCGAACTCGGCGGCTTCACGGATCAGGGCGCACAGACCCTGTCCGGAGTTTCGCCAGCGGAAGTAGTTGTGCAGCATGCCGACAGCCGGGCGCAGGCCCGCGCTCCAGAATTCGGACAGCTCCAGCAGCAGGCCCGGACCGAGTTCGCTGTTACGCTGCAGCAGCTCGGCTAAAGTGTTGACATTCTCCGCCTGCAGCGGCAGGGAGTGGCGCAGCAGCAGATCCATTGCCGTGTGGCAGTCCGCGCTGTCATCAGCCCCGACCGCCAGTGCCAGCGTACGCAGCATGCCTGCACCTTCCCGGCTGCCGGGGCTCGGCGGGGCCAGTGCGAAACGGATCATGCCACTGTGGCGGCCGATGTAGCGCAGCGTCAGTCGGTCTCCGACCCTGAAGCTGTAGGCACTTTCAGCCACGAGGCAGGAGTCACCGAGTTCCAGTTCCAGCAGGCCGCTGTCAACCCGCGTGACCCGGGCGGCGTAGACTTCACCGGGCACCAGCTCAGGTGCCTCACTTTCCACGATACTGAATCCGGACGAAAACGTCCCACTGCGCTGACGCGTCTGCATTTACCTGGATATCGGCATGGGGAGTGCGCTGCTTGAAGGATGGCAAGTCATGCAGTCAGGAGCCAATGAGTCAGGTAGTAAAGCAGTGATTGAATCAATGAGTTGACGCGTCAAGGTGGCAACACCGGAAGTACCGTTGTGCAGCCTGACCTGCCAATCGGGATGCCTGCGTGACGGATTCGAAGCCGGACACTTGACTGCCTGAATGGCACGCCTGACCTGCTGCAAGATGCCGAAAGCGCTCCCCGCATTGTCCACTTCCATGCTTCAGTCAATCCCGGTCAGGCATCCTGCTCTGCCTGGCCTGGAATCCGGTACCAGCTCATAGGGATCATGCTTCTGCCAACTGCCAACGGACTACTGCCTACTATTTACTGCCTACTGCCTACTGCCCCTGCCGGTACCAGTCCACGAATCTGCCAATCCCCTCCTCCAGACTGATCGTCGGTGCATACCCCAGCTGCGCTCTCGCCAGCGAAATGTCCGCGCAGGTATGCGGCGGGTCGCCGGGCTGCTCGGGCAGCTGCCTGATCCTGGCCTGAACCCCGCAGACCTGCTCTATCAACTTGATCACACTGCTCAGGCTGTGGCGCTCACTGTCACCGATGTTGAACACGCCGTAGCCGATCCCGCTGTCCAGAGCCGCGAGGATCCCGCTGACAACGTCAGCAATGTAGGTGTAATCGCGGCTGGTGCTGCCGTCGCCGTACATCGTCAGTTCCTCGCCGTTGAGGATCATCCGTGTGAAGCGGTGGATCGCCATGTCCGGGCGCTGGCGCTCACCGTGCGCCGTGAAGAAGCGCAGTGCAACGAGCGGCAGGCCATGCACCTGGTGGTAGATATGGCCGTACTTCTCGCAGGCGATCTTCGTTGCGCCATACACACTTACCGGGCTGAGCAGCGGGTCATCCTCACGGTAGGGGATCGCCTCCGACAGGCCGTAGGCGGATGAGGTGGAGGCCAGGATGAATCGCGGATTGCCATGCCGGCGCGCCGCCTCCAGCAGGTTGATCGTACCGCCGACGTTGACATCATTGAAGTGCTGCGGCTCATCGAGGCTCAGGCGCACGCCGGCCAGGGCCGCGAGGTGCACCACTGCATCGAACTGCCCGCGGGAGAACAGGTCGAGCATCGCCGCCGGGTTGCAGATGTCGCCTTCCACCACCCCGCAGCCGTGCTGGTCTTCGCACCATTCGATATTGCGCCACTTAATGGCCGGGTCGTAGAACTCATCGAAGTTGTCAAGAATCGTGACGAGATCCCCGCGCCTGAGCAGGGCCTCGCAGAGATGGCTGCCGATGAAGCCGGCACCGCCGGTGACGAGCACTCGCATGCGGGAAGTTTAGCGGAGGTCATGCCCGGGGTTGGGAGGTATTGCCCATGGCATGACAGGTAACCAGTCCCATGGACTGGCAAAAATTCATCATTGAAGCAGACCGTGGGCACTTCCCAGGGAGCGGCTGACACGCTCCACACTTTCATCTGGTTCAAAATGCTTTACAAGGCAGGCCGTGGGCCTGCTGTCCTGCCAGACCATGGGTCTGGCCTCCAGCCGCGCACTAAGATACTTCCGTGGATTCCCTCTTCACCGATCCGTCCGAGCAGAAGCGGCTCACCCCGCTGGCGGAGCGCATGCGCCCGCGCTCGCTGGATGAAGTGGTCGGCCAGCCGGAGCTGGTGAAGACACTGAAGGGACTGCAGCAGCAGGCCGCGCTGCCGAGCATCATCCTCTGGGGTCCGCCGGGCTGTGGCAAGACCACCATCGCCCGCCTGCTGGCTGCCGAGAAGTACGAATTCCTGCCCTTCAGCGCAGTGGTTGTCGGCGTGAAGGAGATCCGCGAGCAGGTTGAGCATGCGCTCCGGCGCCGCAGGCTTGAGAATCGCGGCACCCTGCTCTTCCTCGACGAGATCCACCGCTTCAACAAGGCCCAGCAGGATGTGCTGCTCCCACATGTCGAAGCCGGGACCCTCGTACTGGTCGGGGCCACCACGGAGAATCCGAGCTTCGAGGTCAACTCCGCCCTGCTCTCGCGCGCCCGGGTGCTGACCCTGCGCGGGCTGGAACCGGATGAGCTGCGTGAGCTGCTGCTGCGCGCGCTGACGGATGCCGAACGCGGCCTGAGCCGGGATGCCGCCGATATTGACGACGGCGTGCTGGACGGCATTTCGCAGTTCGCCGCCGGCGATGCCCGCTTCGCACTCAATTCACTGGAAATCTGTGACAACCTCAGCCGTCGCGGTGAGGACGATGAGCAGTGCAGCGAACCACTGCGGATCAACATGGCAATCCTCGAGGAAGCCGTGGCCGGCCGCGCCCTGCATTATGACAAGGGCGGCGAGGAGCATTACAACATCATTTCCGCCCTGCACAAGGCAGTCCGCGGTTCTGATCCGGATGCCGCGCTGTACTGGACAGCGCGCATGCTGGAAAGCGGTGAGGACCCGAAGTACGTCGTCCGGCGCATGGTGCGCATGGCCAGCGAAGACATCGGCCTGGCCGATCCCTGGGCGCTGGTGCATGCGATCGCGGCGAAGGATGCCGTGGAATTCCTCGGCATGCCGGAATGCAACAATGCCGTGGCCCAGCTGGCGATCTACCTGGCCAGTGCCCCCAAGAGCAATGGTGTCTACAAGTCCTATGCCGCCGCCCGCGAGGTAGTCAACCTGCATGGCGCACTGCCGGTACCGCTGCACATCCGCAATGCCCCTACGAAGCTGATGCAGGAACTGGATTACGGCAAGGGCTACAAGTATGCCCAGGAGTACAAGGGCGGCTTCGTGCCTGACAACTACTGGCCGGAACGCCTTGCCGATGAACCTCCACAGCTATTGAAGCTCAAGGGCCGAGGCATGGAGAAGGGCATCCTCGAACGCCTGAAGCACTGGTGGGGCGAACGCTTCGGTGCCGAGCGCGGAGCCTACGAGGACGAACAGTAGCGGCCTGTTACCCACGCCAGCGCCGTAAGCAAACATTGCTTCGTCCATGCACTCAAACACTGCTACAACGCTGCGGGTACGCCCAACCCCGACCTTGCGCACATAAACCGCCCCAACGCTGCGGGAAAGCACTACTCCGACCCTGTTGGCCAACACTGTCGTGGCCTGTCCCGGCAATGATCCACTGCCATTCCCTGACCGGTCACCGTCCCAACTGAATTCAGCCAAGTCTGTGTCATTTCCTCACGGGCATCACCATCCTTTGCGCAAATACACAATTGTTCAGCCATGTAGCCGGGCTCGCACTCAACTGCATCCAGTTCAACAACTCCAATAAGTCGCCGACACATGTTTCCGGCACTTGAGCTCAGATACTGGCAAGCCGCAGAGAACCCGGGCGAAAACTCCTTCCGGGCATACCGACTGATTTGTCATAACGGCATCAGGCATGAGCCTGGCCGCTGACCAGCTGCACCAGGTAGCTTTCTTCCACCGCAGCCGGATACTGCCTGTCACATGGGACAGGCTAGAATTGGCGGCAGCATGGACGGCGCATTCACAACCGAGGCCATCGGCCGGATTCTGACGCTCCTGCTCAGCTTCCTGCTGCTGCAGCCGGGGCTGCTGTACTGGCAGCTCAGCGATATCCGGCGCAGCCAGCGGATTGAGCAGCGACGTTATGGCCAGGGTTTCGGGTGTTCCTGCCTCGGGCAGTTCGCCGCCTTCGTGCTGACGCTGATCCTGCTTGGCAATGGCATAAACGCCCTCTGCGGAGCGCTGTTCGCCATCCTGTGCAGCATCTGCTCCTACTTCGTCTTGCGCTTCGTTGTCAAACTGCCGCACCTGACCGCACTTCAGAGTGCAATCTGGATCGCCACGGTGTCCCTGCCTGCCCAGACCTATGCCTTCGGCTGGGTTGTGCCGGGCTGACTGTTTCCATCGCATTGATCAGACTTGGTTGACTACCACAAAGCTCGCGAAGGACACAAGGAACTGGAATGCCCACAAAGAAGCCCATTGCCGGCAAGTCGCAAGCATTGGGCAACCCTTGTGTCATGCCTGCACATAGCGCAGTATCTCCTGCCAGCTGCCACCATTGCCAGGCCGACAGCCTGGATGCACAGCTCCGGACAGCATCCTTGCTTGCCCTGACCAGATTGAGTGTCAGCTGAGGAAAACCTTCCGGCAGGACTTCGGAAAGAATTCTGAGCTCCGTCCACTTCGCAATTCATGTGAGATTTGTCAGAATTAATTCTGACCTCCAACCGCCGCGCAATTCCTGGAAGTGAAATCAGGATGAGTTCTGAGCTCCAACCAGCTCGCAATTGTTAGCCGGCGCGGTTCTCCAGCAGGGCATCGACCACGCTCACCACGTGGCGGATGTCCATCCCGTCAGCGCTGCTGAATTCCCAGTCCTCCGCATCCTCGCACAGACCGGCCCGCACCGGGTCGCTGTGGATGAACTCGATGGCGGCGAACATATGCTCCTCATCGCGGATCACCTGCTCACGGTACTGCCGGCTCCAGACCCGGCCGAGCGTGCCGCATTCCTCCTCGAACTGCTCCTCAGTCCAGTCCATCAAGGCCAGCAGCACCCGTTCGATGCTGTAGCCGCTGTTGGCACCGGCCAGCATGTGTACATGGCTTGGCATGATCACGAAGCTCACCAGCTCGAACTGGCGGCCGTTGAAGCTCTGCAGGGCGCGGTCCAGGATTCCGGCGGCCTGCGGCTGAGCCAGCAGGCAGCTGCCGTAGCCGCTGTCCAGCAGGTGGTGCAGGCGGCGCTGGCGCTCGCGCGTTTCCTCCAGCGGCAGGCTGTCCACGATGCTCGCCAGCTTGTCCTCCGGCAGGGCATCCCTGAGCATGAGGGTCACCAGACGCAGGGCCCCGGGGCCGGTCCGGACCAGCGGGGGCTGGTCGTTGAAGATCTGACTGTGCTCGAAGCGATTCATATGCGCTCCTTTACTTGTGTTGACTGAATTATAACCGAGAACAAACATCTGTCAAGTCTTTTTTCGCATTTAATATATATTCATATTGTCAATCAACTGACTTTGCTTTACGGATTGCCTTGCCAGTACACCATTACTTAACCTCATTGCGCACTCGCACTCTGCACGGCAAGCCTGATAATGTATGCACATCCGCCGAGGAGCGCTGAGCCATGCACCAGTCAACATTGCATCCGTACCGGACCCCCCCGCACTCTGCCAACACCATCCTGCGCCTGAGCGGCCTGAGCCTGCTCCTGCTGTGCTGCCTTGCCACTGGCGTACTGCCCGCGCGAGCTGAGCTGGAAGGTTCGGAAAACAACTACGGCGCATATACCCTGGATGAACTCAATGCACTGGAGCAGGCCCTGAACGCCGGCAACATGACTCTTGCCGACCTGCAGTTCGACAAGGACTACGCCAAAGGCCATGGATGCTTCCCGATCATCCGCGAAATGATGGCCGATCCATTGCAGATTGCACAATGGATGGACAAGCTTGCTGCCGCCGGCCGCCTGGACAGCTCGGGCATGCAACGCATGCTGATCAATGCCGACTCCCTTGCCAATACTGAGCACAACAGTGACTGGGTTTCACCCGGGCCGATCACACCACCTGCCAGCCGTGAGGAGATCATTGCCAAGCTGCTTAGCGTGGCCTCTGCCCTGCCGCAGCAGCCGGATGAGCTGCGGGAACAGCTGCGGGGCCGGATCGTCAGCAGCATGGCCTGGCATGACATCGAGAATTCCAGCACCGAGGATTCCGAGCTGCCTGAGCCAACGACGGAGCTGTATGAACTGCTCATACAGGCTGAACTGCGCCCCGACTACCACAGTGACAGCCTCTACGCCTTCGCGGCAATGCTGTCACGGCTCGATCCCCACAGCGAGTTGTTCCCTCAGGACCATTACGTCGTGATGCAGACTCCGCTCGGCCAGATGGCAATCGGCACACCATATGACGACCACTACAGCGGCGACTTCGCCATCCTGATCGACCCCGCCGGCAATGACACATATACCAACTGCCGCATCGGAGCTGCCTTTGGCAGCCGCAGCTACGGCCCACGCCTCGGACCCGACGGCGAACCGAGCGGTGCCTCCGCGGACTTCTCCCCCCTTGGCGACGGACGCTTCGGCTTCTTCGCCGACCTCTCCGGCGATGACCTCTACGACTGTGGCGACACCGACATCACCCTCGGTGCCGCCGTGCTCGGCAATGCTGCCTTCTTCGACTTCGGCGGCGGAGACGACCGCTACTACGCAGGCAGTATCAGTTTAGGTGCGGCGATGTGCGGCATTGCCAGCTTCTACGACGATGGCGGTTCAGACACATACAGCTCGAAGGTGTTCAGCCAGGGTGCAGCTGCCTTCGGAACCGGCATCATGTATGACGACGCCCAGGGAGAAACTCCTGCGTTCGACATTGCCGAGGGCAACGAGAAGGAGATCGACGCCTTCGAGCGCAGCGCCGACAGTCCCGATATCCTCTCCGCCGTTGACAACGATACATACTCCGCCTGGAGCGAGAGCCAGGCCTTCGCCCGCACCCGTGGCGTGGCACTCTGCATCAATACACGCGGCAATGAGGTCTACGAAGCCGGCGGTGTCTACCTGCATGCCCCGCTGTTCGGCGACCGCTACCAGTCCTTCAGCCAGGGCTTCGCCATCGGCGAACGCGACATTGACTACGCCGGCGGGATCGCGATGCTGATCGACTACGAGGGCAACGACCGCTATCTCGGCGACATCTACAACCAGGGCGTGGGCTACTGGTACTCGGGCGGCTTTCTCTGGGACGGCGCCGGCAACGACCTCTACGAGATGACGCAGTACGGCCAGGGCAGCGGCATCCACCTCGCCGTCGGCGGACTGGTGGACGTGGCCGGGTCTGACACATACGTGATGCACAGCGGGCTCGGCCAGGGCGGCAGCCATGACTTCGCGGCCAGCATCCTGCACGACCGCGGCGGTGACGACCGCTACTTCGGCAACACCAGCTGCAACGGTACCGGCCTCACGAACAGCGTGGGGATCCACATCGACCGCAGTGGCAATGACACCTATGCTTCGAGAAAGGACGGCGGGCTGAACGCCGGACGTCCCGCGCGCAACAGCGCCAGCATCGGCGTGCTCGTGGATCTCGCCGGTACCGACAGCTACCTCGCCGATGGCAACCAGGCCGACAGCTCGATGTGGAGCAATTCACGCTACGGCGTGGGCTGGGACATCGCGCCGCCGCCGGACGCAGCGGAGACCGCTAGCACGAGCGGCCCCAACCAGCCTCCCGGTGAGGACGTGGAAATGCCCGTGATCATCGCTTATGAAGGTGAGCTGACCCAGGAGGTGTTTGACGAGTTGTGGGCGATCGCCATTCGCTGGGAGGTCGGCGAGAACGTGGCCATCGTGCCCGAGTCCCGCAAGCGGATCGTGGCCTTCGGCATGCCCGTGCTGCCCTACGTCGTCGCCGAGATGGATGACGACTATTCACTGGCGGTTCGCGCCTTCAATGACATCTACCCGCAGCTGATGGAGCTGGACCGCCCGGCTGTGCTCAGTGCCCTGCGCGATGCGGCCGACACGGATGTATTCACCCAGCGCAACTGCGTGCTGCGTGTGATCGGTGACCTGAAGCTCAGTGATCTGGGCGATGTCGTCACTGAGTTCCTCGAGGATCCGCAGCTGCGCCGCCGCGCCATCCAGGTGCTGGGCATGATCGGCAGCCACGCCGCCGACGCGGAGCTGCTGGCGATGCTGGCTGACCCGGCCACCGACGAGAAGGACCTGCAGGCCGCGGTTGTCAGCGCCGCAGCTCTTGAGCTGGACTGTGGCTCAGCATTCCTCGGCCTGCTTGACCATCAGCACGTTTCCGTGCGGGACTGTGTCAGCGGCCAGCTGCGGGCACACTGGGAGCAGTACGGCGGCGAATGCCTGGCAATGCTTGGGAAACAGGCCCTCCTGCGCAGCGGCAGTATCCCGCCGGACCGTAGTCAGTTGGCCAGCACAACCCAGCTGCGCTGCGTGCTGCGCATGCTCCAGACACTTGAGGACCCCCCCTCAACGGACACAGTTGAGAGCGTGATACTGTTGATTGGCGACAAGGACTGGGGCGTCCGTGGGGACTCCACCGCACTTCACAACAAATGGCAGGACCAGGACAACCCGGATGCGGCAGAAGCACTGGCTCAGATGAAGCGCAATCTTGACATGATGATTGTGCATGAACACAACCCCTACGTGCTCAATGTCTGGCAGCAGGGGCAGTGATGCCGGAGCAGCTCTGGCCGGAGGATGGACTGGATGAGGCAGCGGTGCTGGCGCGTGTGCGCGAAGCGCTCGACGGCATCATTGACCACCGCCATCCCGGCTATCCTCTGATCCTCTCCTTCCCGATGACGCGCCCGCTGGACATCGCCATTGAAGCTTTTGCCGAAGCGATGCCACGCCAGCCCAACAACATCATCACGACCACCAACTGTGAGGGCGAACCGGAATGGGCCGGCACCCGCGCACTGGAACGCCAGGCAGTCCACATGGCTGCGGAACTGCTTGGCATGGCTGATCCAGTTGCCGATGCTGACGGCTACATCTGCCCGGGTGGCACCGAGGCCAACCTGCAGGGGATGTGGCTCGGGCGCAACCGACTCCGCGATCAGGGCTGCCGGCGGATCGGCATCATCGCCAGCTGCGAAGCGCATTACTCAGTGATGAAGGGCTCCGACCTGCTCGGCATCGGTCCGGAGAATGCCACCGCCGAGCCCCTGCCCCGCGGCTGGCTGCGCATCCGTCGCGAACGTGGCACAAGCGGACTGGCACTCTGCACCGTCTGTCCCGATGGGGGGATCGACCTCGGTTCGATGCGCAGGGAACTCGACGCCCTGCTGCGTGAGGGCTTTGACGGGATCATCCTCGTTGCCAATGCCGGCAGCTCGCACATCGGTGCGGTTGACGATGTGCAGGGCATGCTCGGCCTGCTGCGGGAATACCAGCAGCGCTATCCGCGCCTCGCCTGGCACATTCATGTGGATGCAGCCTTCGGCGGCCTGGCCCTGCCCTTCAGTGAGCACAACCCGGGTGGCTGGGATTTTGCCAACCCGGATGTGGACAGCATCACCATCGACCCCCACAAGTTCGGGCGCACGCCCGCCCCTGCCGGGATGTTCATCTGCCGCAAGGGCCAGCTGGACCATGTCTGCCGGATGGTCAGCTACCTGCATGAGGGCCGTGATGACACGATCAGCGGCTCACGCAGTGGGGCACCGGCCCTGGCCTGCTGGGCCGCCTTCGCCGCGATGGGCCGCAGTGGCTACCGCCGCCAGTTCAACGAAATGATGCTGCTCAAGCGGCAGCTGCTGCAGGGACTGGCCGGCATCCCCCAACTCAGGGTGATCGACAGCCCGCAAAACACCTTCGGATTCCATATCGGAGACGACGTGGATGACCAACTGCGTGAACGGCTCACGGCAATGTTCGCGGACCACACGCGTTATGTGCTGCGCTGGAGCCATGTCTTCGCCTACGAGAAGGATGGCTGGCAGTACTGCCGCCCGGTCTACAAGGTGCTTGTGATGCCGCATCTGGATGAAGCAAAGGTCGCGCGATTTCTTGCTGACATCCGGAATTGCATCGGGAGCTGACCTAGAAGATCCGCGAGCCGAACTTGAAGAGGATCAGGGCCTGCAGCCCCAAAAGGATCACCAGCCAGACGATGATCCCGAGCATGCGGCGCTCGATGCCCGTGATGCGCTGGGAGTTGTCAACGAGCTGCTCGGTCATCAGCTCCGCCAGTTCCAGCTCCTGCAGGCGCTGCAGCTGGGCCATCTCCTCCTCGTAGTCCTCCGTGGCGGCGGCCAGCCCGGCTGTATGCCAGCGCCGCTGGCGCAGTTCCTCATGCCAGTTCATCAGCTGTCGGACCTTGAACTGCCTTATCTCGGACCAGAACTGGTCCTCGGAGAGTACGCGCACCTTGCCGGTCTGCCTGTCCCGGACCCTGCGCACCACTACGGGGCTGTGCATTTTTTCGCGCTCAAGCTCAACCCGCTCGTCGCGCTCACTGCCGTCCCTCTGGGCCACACTTCTATCTGGCCGTTCCACTAGGTCCATTGTACCGTGTAATACTCCGGCATTGCTGTAATATGGAGGTGTATGTCCATGGCACGCAGACTCGGCAGCCAGGCCGCCTGGCGCTACGTGAAACGGCCCGACTCCTAAGCGGCGCGATCCCTTCCGCACATATTCACGTACAGACCCGAGGAGACATACATGGATCGCAAACCCTTTTACGACAGGATGCACGGCGACGGCAGCCTGGACTATGAGAAGTACCTGAACACCCAGGAACTGCTGGGCTGCCAGAAGGACTTCGACGAGTTCGTCAATGAGGACGAACTGATGTTCCAGATCGTGCACCAGAGCGAGGAGCTCTGGATGAAGCTGATCGGCTACACCCTGCTCGGCATCATCGACTGGATGGAAGAGCGCAACACGCACCGCGTGGTGACATTGTTCAAGCGGGTGCACACCATCCAGCTGCTGATGATCGACCACCTGCCGGTGCTGGAGACGATGAGCCCGCATGAGTATCAGCCGATTCGCCTTAACCTTGGCAACGGCAGCGGGCAGGAGTCACCCGGCTTCAACAACCTGCTGAGCCTGGTCAACCCGCTGTGGGATGCCTATAAGGCGAACTACCTCGACCATTACGGCAGGACCATCGAACAGGTCTACAACTCACAGTACAGCCATGACGACTGCTACATGGTGGCGGAATGCCTCGCGGACTATGACGAGCTGTTCCAGAAGTTCCGCTACCACCACATCCAGCTGATCCACCGCTCAATCGGGCTCGGCGCCAAGAGCCTGAAGGGCCGCAGCGTGGAGATGCTCAACCGTGGCATGGCGCAGAAGCTGTTCCCCGAGCTGTGGGAGATCCGCAACCAGATGACCGACGCCTGGGGCGGCACCTACGGCGTGGTGCGCGACAGCATCCACTGACGGAGGTCTGGCGCAAGCCAGGCGCGGAGGTCGAGCGCAAGCTCGGCTCGGAGGCCCGGAGCAATCCGGGCTATGGAGGTCAGCTTTAAAGCTGACAACTGAGTGAAGAAGGAATCAACCACAAAGCTCAGGAAGTACACCAAGTTAGATAGACGAACACAAAGTTGTCATCTGATTTCTTTGTGAACATCAAATGACTTCGAGATCCTGGTGTCCTTGGTGGTGAAATCGAAAATTGCCAGGCTTACACTTGGCCTCCATTCCAAATCAGGACATCACACAGATGCCTTATCTGAGGAAATTGAAATGACAAATGACAATGCCTGGGACTACCTGCAGCCTGAACCCTTCTACGTCAAGAGCGTCGTGCCGATCCGCCAGATCAGCGCGCAGGAACGCCGCCGCCGCCTCGAAACGGCGAAGTACAACCTCTTCAACCTCGCCAGTGACGACGTGTTCATCGACCTGCTCACCGACAGCGGCACCGGCGCGATGAGCCATAACCAATGGGCAGCGCTGATGCGCGGCGACGAGGCCTACGCCGGCAGCCTGAGCTTCAGGCGCCTGCGCAACTCCATCGAGGAGATCTTCGGCTTCGAGCACATCCTGCCGACCCACCAGGGACGCTCGGCCGAGCTCGTGCTGATGACGCACTTCCTCAAACACGGCGACCATGTCCCCAACAACATCCACTTCGACACCACCGCCGCGCACGTGCAGTACCAGCAGGCGATTGATGTCAACCTGGTGCACGACAGGATCTACGACCTGCAGTCCGACCACCCCTTCAAGGGCAACATGGACACCGCGAAGCTGGAAAACTACCTGCGCGAGCACGGTGACAGGATCCCGCTCGTCTGCATGACCCTGACCTGCAACAGCGGCGGCGGCCAGCCCGTCAGCCTCGAGAACCTCAAGCGCGTCGGCGAGATCTGCCGCCAGTTCGGCAAGCCGCTGCTGATTGACAGCGCGCGCGTGATCGAGAACGCCTGGTTCATCCAGCAGCGCGAGCAGGGCTTTGCCAACTGGAGCATCGGCGCGATCCTGCGCGAGATCATGGCGCAGGCCGACGGCATGTGGATGAGCGCCAAGAAGGACGGGCTTGTCAACATGGGCGGCTTCATCGCCGTGCGCGACCAGGAGCTGTACGAGCAGCTGCGCATGTACGAGATCCTGTTCGACGGCTTCTCCACCTACGGCGGGATGAGCGGGCGCGATATGGACGCGCTGGCCCAGGGCCTGCAGGAATGCTGCAGCCCGGACTACCTCGCCTATCGCACCGGCCAGGTGGCACACCTCTCGGTGCTGTTGCGCGAGGCCGGGATCAGCGTGACCTGGCCTCCGGGCGGGCATGCGGTCTACGTGGACGCCATGCAGTTCTGCCCACACCTGCCCCGCGAGCAGTTCCCGGCCCAGGCGCTCAGTCTCGCGCTGTACCTCGAGGGCGGCGTGCGCTCGGTGGAAATCGGCAGCGTGCTGCGCGGCCGCGATGCGGTGACGAAGGAAGACCGCTTCGAGGGCCTGGACCTCGTACGCCTCGCAATCCCGCATCGCACCTACAGCTACACGCAACTTGAATTCGTTGCCAATACGCTGATCCGCATGAAGGCTGACCACCAGAACATCCGCGGCGTGCGCTTCGTGAAGGAAACCCCGGTGCTGCGCCACTTCACGAGCGAGTTCGAATTGATCTAGGAGGTCAGTCCCGCCGTAGGCAGGACTGACCAAGGGTGCTGCATCCCGCGCAGCAGGATGCAGTAGCGTGCCGGTGTGTTGCTCTGTGAGCAACAGGGCCCTGTAGCTCTATGAGCTACACACCGTATAATCGCCCTGTGAGTGAAGAACAGCGCATCTCCCCGGCAACGCACAAGCGCCATGTTGGCAACGAAGTGTTCGACGTGCCGGCCGGTACCTACCTGCTGAACCATGCCGTCGGCTGCCTGTCAGAGCGCGCACGCCGCGCCAGCCACCTGTTCATCGGGCACTGGGCCGAGGGCGGCTGCAACTCATGGCCACTGTGGCTGCGTGAGATCGAGGCTTTCCACAAGGCGCTCAGCGGCCTGCTCGGTGGCAATGCCAGCAACTACTGCATGCAGGCCAATCTGTCGAGCGGACTCTGCAAGCTGATGCCGGCCCTGCCCGGCAATGGCCGCAGTGTGGTGCTGCTCAGTGAAATGGACTTCCCCTCGATGAGCTATGCCGCCCAGCAGGTGGCCCATCATCTCGGCTGGCAGCCGCGCTTCCTTGCCGACGAGCATGGCGTGACCAGCCTCGAGCGCTGGGATGCAGCACTGACCGGCGACGTGAAGCTGGCGCTGATCATGCATTCCTGCAGCAACAACAGCTACCTGAACCCCGTTGCCGAAATCTGCCGGATCTGCCGCGAGCGCGGCATCATCTCCGTGGTTGACATCGCGCAGTCGGTAGGCGTGGTGCCGATTGACATCCCGGGCTGGGGTGCGGATTTCGTACTCGGCTGCAGCGTGAAGTGGCTCTGCGGCGGCCAGGGGGCGAGTTTCCTCTGGGCCTCGGACGAGATGCTCGGGCAATGCCAGCCGGTGGACGTCGGCTGGTGGAGCCATGAGAACCCGTTTGAGATGGACATCCACGACTTCCGTTACAACTCAAACGCCTGGCGTTTCATGGGCGGCACGCCCGTGCCGCAGCCGGCGATGATCGCCAGTGCCGCAATCCGCTGCACACAGGCCATCGGGATGGACACGATCCGCAGCCATAACCTGGCCTTGAAGGGCATGCTGCGCAGTGCCGCACTCGCCAACGGGCATGTTGTCAACACGCCGGAGGGTGCGGATCTGGAAGGCGGCACGCTGGCGATCGGCCTGCGCAATCATGAAGCGCTGTCAGCAAAGCTGCAGCAGGCCGGAGTACACCACGACAACCGTCCGCGCTTCGGGATGCGGCTCTCGCCGCATGTCTACAACACTGAGGATGAGATCCAAAGGGTCTGCGAACTGCTCGCGGAGGGCTGAGCGAATCTACTCAGTGCCCTGGCTGTGGTCGTATTCCTCGACCACCGTTGCCTTCTGCGCCCCATTGGACAGCAGGTCACCCTTGTTGACACGGAACAGATGCTCGAATGCGAAGCAGAGGATCAGAAAGATGCAGATGCAGGCTGCGTTGAAGGCCTTGCGCCGCACTTCGTCGTCAATCCCGGGCTTGAGGGCCTTCATGCCGAAGCCGATGTAGGCCACCAGGAGTACGATCTTCGCCAGCAGCCAGTGCTCACTCAGCACATCAAAGGGCCCCATGATGATCAGCCCGACCGCGCTCGCCAGCAGCACCGTGTCGATGATATGCGGCAGGACCTTCGTGGTGAACTTGGCCTTCAGATCCACGCGCTGCTTGAGCAGCACGAAGCGGTAAATGAAGCCGCTGATGCTCAGGAGCGCGCAGGTGACATGCAGCAGTTTGACGGCGGAATAGGCTTCCATGACTGACTCCGGGAGATCAGCCTGAAGCTTAGCATGCGCGGGGCTGGCGGCCAGCCAGGGTAGCGGCATCCGGCTGTGATTTGTGAAGGCCCGGTGAAGTCTGGCCATTCTGGCGAAATTTTTCCGGAAATTGCTGCGTCAATAACAGTAAAGGGTTTAAAATCAGAGTGACCCACCGGCGAATATCTAGGTGAAGGAAGTCATGAGAACGACAGGGTGGAAGTCAGCAGGTCTTGCAGCGCTAATCATTTTGGTGATGGCAGCGCCGGCTTCTGCTCTTTTCGATCTGGCCCTGATTGGCAACATCCTCTTCCCGCACCACGAACAGGTGGACGGCACCGCGCTCCTGACCCATGCCTACCCCGAAGCCCTGCCCAACGACGGCCGCAGTGAATCCGAGATCCAGGTAATGCTCGTCGACGACGGCAAGCCGCTGGCCGGTGAAACCGTCGAAGCCCGCATCACGGACGGCGGCGGCTTCCTCGCCAGCACCACGGCCGTGACCGACGAGGCCGGGATGGCCAGCTTCGGATACCGCAGCGGGATGCTGCCCACCTCGGCGAAGATCAGCTTCTCGGTTGCCCAGCATGAACTGACGAGTGAGCTCGAAATTCCGATTGCTCCCGTGACCTACCTGAACCTTGAGCTCGTGAGCCCCGAGGACTACCTGCTGTACCTGGACCGCCAGTCCAGCGCAGCCAACTACTACCGCCTGCAGATGAACGCCTTCCCCGACCAGCTGGCCGCGGACGGCAGCAGTGTGGCGACGCTCAGCGCGAAGCTGACGCATGCCGATGGCACCCCGGCTCCCGGTGTGCCGCTCAAGGCCGTGATCCAGGCCGGTGAAGGCCAGCTGCTGATCGAGCAGGAAGCCACCGATGCCCAGGGCAACTACAGCGTGGACGTGCTCAGTGGGCGCCAGCCAGGCGTGCTGAGTGTGGCCCTGATCGAGCCCAGCACGGGCCTGAGCGAGAGCTTCAACTTCACGCTGGTGGAAAGCACCGGCGCGCACATCGAGCTCTTCTACTCCAATGAGTTCAGCAACGGCCTGGCCCGCAAGGGTGCCGTGATTCCCGCCGACGGCGTGAACGAGCTGAACCTCGTGGCCGAGGTCACCGACCTCTTCGGCCTGCCGCTCTCCGGCGTGGAGATCCGCGTGGAATTCATCGATGAGGAGAACGGCTCGATCCAGGTGATCGACCCGGTCACCGATGCCAGCGGCCGCGTGGAACTGAGCTACTTCTCCGGGACCTTCACCGGTCCGGTGCGGATCCGGGCATATGTCGCCAGCGGTCTGGACAGCGCCGGCAGCCTGCTCGGCAACTGATCACTCAGCCACCTTCGCCCTTGCCCGTATAGCAGTATCGCTTGTATGCGCGCGCAGATACTCAGTCCCAAACCATTAGAACCGATGGCGGTTAACGCACAGTAGATGCGCTTGCTTCAAAATCCCAGTGCGCTGTTGAGGGCCCTGCGGTAGAAGTCCGCCGCATTGCGTACCAGCGTTTCGAAATCCTCATTGCCGCTCAGGCTTTCCACATGCGGACCGTGAAGCTGCGGGTAGATCACGCTGCGGCTGAAGTTGAACACCGCACCGTTGCCCTGCTTGTCCGTGAAGGCTCGCGCATCATCTACCTTGCCGCCCTGGGTGCCGATCCCCGGCACGAGGAACAGGGCATGCGGCGCGGCATGGCGGATTGCCTCACCGTCGTAGGGATGCGTGGCCCCGGCCACGAGACCCATGGAGCTGAAGCCGCACTCGCCGATGAATTCCTCACCCCAGAGCTCGATCTGCTCTGCCACGATCAGGTAGAGCGAGCGGTCATCCACCAGCCGGTCCTGGAAGTCCAGCGCGCTGGGGTTGGAGGTCTTGCAGAGGATGAACATCCCGCGATCCTCCGCGAGATAGGGGAAGTACGGCAGCACGCTGTCCAGCCCGAGGTATGGGTTGTGTGTCACTGCGGCGCAGGACATGGGCGCGGGAGGATCACCGGGCAGCTCGAAGTAGGCCCGGGCGTAGGCTTCCACGGTGGAGCCGATATCGCCGCGCTTGCAGTCCATGATGAAGATGCTGTCAGGGTTGTCGCGCAGCAGTTCCTCCAGCACGGCGATACCGGCGCTGCCGAACTGCTCGAAGAAGGCGATCTGCGGCTTGAAGGCGCAGGCCAGGCCCTCGCTGGCACGGATCACGATGCTGCAGAAGTCGCGCAGCACCAGCGCGCGTGCGGCAGCATCCGTGGCCTGTTCCCAGGCCGCCTTCAGTTCCGCGGGGAACTTGCCGGGATTGGGATCCAGGCCGACCACCACACGCGAGTCATTCTCGCGGATCCGCTCACTCAGTCTGTCAGCGAAGTTCACAGCAGCCATGTGTTAATTCTACTGCCCGCCGCGGGGTGTGGATCGCGTGAAGGATCAGAGGTAGCCGCGCAGGTAGACCGGCTCGGCATAGCCCTCGGGACAGGGCTCGGCGCAGGCCAGCATCGCTCCAGCCGGCAGGCGGTCCAGCCACTGCAGCCGTCCGCTGCAGCGGGCCAGCAGGTCCTGCATATGCGCCAGCGAGCGGTCATTCTGCAGCACCCCGGGCACCATGTCACTGACAACATGCTCCGCGCTGTCCAGTAGCTCAGAAAGCTGCTGCTCGTCGACAAGGCGAGTCAGCTGCCCATCACAGACGTAGTACTGCCCACGGCGGGCATCACGCACGGCCAGCGCCAGGGGATTGCCAGTGGCCAGCTGCATCGCGCGCAGGCTGTCGAACTGCGTCAGCTCCATCCCGGATGCGCTGGCCAGGCCGTTGGCAAAACTCAGGGCCACGCGGGTGCCGATGAAGGTCCCAGGCCCCTGCCCCACGAGAATCCGCTTGATCCCGCTGCCATCCTCCAGACCGGCGGCGTCCAGCAGCAGGGCGTAGAGCCCGCTCATGTCGCGTGACAGTTCGCTGCGCGGTTCAGCTACGACGCAACCCAGCTCGCCGGCGGAGTCATCCGTCAGACTGAACTGCACCCCGGGCCCGGAACTGTCCAAACAGAGGATCATCCGAGCATCCCCCCGAGCACCGTTGCCACTTCATCCTCCCAGCTCAGCAGCAGCACGCGGCGATCCGCGTCGCCATTCCCCTGGCGGAATTCAATGTGCAGCCAGGGCAGGCCCAGCTGCGCGGGCAGGTCCCGTTTCGGCCATTCCACGGCGAGGATCCCTTCCGCGGTTTCCTCGATCAGGCCCAGCTCCTCAATGTCCGCTTCACCCGCCGTTCGGTAGAGGTCGGCATGCACCAACGGCAGGCGCCCGCCCTCGTAGCGTTTCATGATGTTGTAGCTCGGGCTGCGCACCACGGAGCTGATTCCCAGCCCGCGGGCCAGGCCCTGCACGAAGGTGGTCTTGCCCGTGCCGTAGTCACCGCTGAGCAGGATCAGCAGCGGACCGGCGACGATCCCGCCGATGCGCTCCGCCAGGCGCTGGGTGGCTTCGGCACTGCCTGTCTCAAGCTCCAGCATCAGTGGTGGAACACCACCTTCGAGAGATCGAACACCGGTCCCTTCCTGCAGACCGTCTCGTTGGCACGCTGGCCCCCGTTGTCAATATGCGTGGCGCAGCCGAGGCAGGCCCCGACCCCGCAGGCCATGTACTCCTCAAGGCTGGCCCAGCAGGGCACGCTGCCATCCAGGCGCGCGCGCAGGGCATTCATCATCGGGTTGGGGCCGCATGTGTAGATCACGTCATGACTGCGGCCGCTGTCGAAGTAGCAGTCCACGCAGTTGCCACCATAGCCGTGGCTGCCGTCATCCGTGGACAGGAGCATGTTGCAGTTGTAGGGCTCAAGCATGCGCAGCACGAGGTCCGGCTGTGAGGCACCACCGAAGTAGGCATCAATCTCCACGCCGCTTCCCTCGAGCTGCTGCGCCAGGAACAGCAGCGGGGCCAGACCCACACCACCGCCGATCAGCGCGATGCGTCTGTGCGCTGGATCCACCGGGAAGCGTCCGCCGAGCGGGAACAGCACGTTGAGGGACTCGCCGGGGCTGACACTGGATAGCGCGCGGCTCAGGCGGCCAAGATGCTTATAGTAGACAAGCAGTGTGTTGGCAGCGAGGTCCACTCCGAGGATTGACAGGGGACGCAGGAGCGACCAGTTGTCCTCGGGGTCGCACTGCAGATTGAGGAATTCACCGGCTCGGATGCCGGACAGTTCCTGCTCCGAGCGCAGGGAGATCACCCAGTGCCCCGGGCCGTATTCCTCATTGGCGGTTACCGTGCAGCGCTCGAAGTGCATACGTCTATTATCTATCAGGCCATGCTGCTGCGCTCGACATTGCGCACCGTGGTACAGATGCCCGTGCCCTGCACCACCTCGACCAGCCGGCCCGGGGTGGTCACGTCGGCCACGACGATCGGCAGGTTGTTGTCGCGGCACATCACGAAGGCCGGGCCGTCGAGCACCTTGAGGTTCTTCTCAATCGCTTCCTGGAAACTCAGTTCGCTGTAGCGCCGGGCCGTCGGGTCCAGCTCCGGGTCTGCCGTGTAGATCCCGTCCACGCGGGTGCCCTTGATGAACACGTCGGCTCCGATCTCGCAGGCGCGCAGCGCGGCCGCGGTATCGGTGGAGAAATAGGGGTTGCCGGTGCCGGCGGCGAAGATCACGACGCGGCCCTTTTCCAGGTGGCGGATCGCACGGCGGCGGATGTAGGGTTCGGCCACCGCCTCCATGTGGATCGCGGACATCACGCGGGTGTAGACCCCGCTCTGCTCCAGCACATCCTGCAGGGCCATCGCATTGATCACCGTGCCGAGCATGCCCATGTAGTCAGCGTTGGCACGGTCCATGCCCTTCTCGGCGATCTCTGCACCGCGGATGATATTGCCACCCCCGATCACGAGTGCAAGCTGAGCGCCGGTCTCCAGCACCTTGCGCACCTCGGCGGCATAATGGGTCAGCTCACCCGGCGCGATGCCGGAGTCAAGGTCGCCCTTGAGCGATTCACCCGACATCTTGAGGATGATTCTGCGGTACAGCATGCCGGAATAATAGCACCGGCGGAATGCGCTGGCGGGGATAAAGGTTCAGCACAGATGCCCGCTGGCGCGGGAGGAAGTAGGCAGTGATCCGTGGCCAGTGGTCAGGCAGCGATGAGAGATACTCGATTCGGAGTCTGGCTCGCGCCAGAGCTCCTACCACCACACGGTTGGGTCGTCCGAATCACTGGATGGTCGTCGGCGCGGTTCATCCTGCGGCCTGTCGCTGCCCTGCCCTTCACGTTCGATCCGGTCCAAAAGCTCCGTATAGTCCGCGGGCGGGATATAGCCCGGAAGCAGCTGCGCCACCTGCAGACGCCAGTGAATGAACTGGCTGGTTGCCGCATCCTCATTCGGATTCGAGTAAGTGCCTTCATCACTGAGGAAGCCGCGCATCCCGAACAGGTCCAGCTTGGCAACCCTCTCGCCATCCCCTTCCCGCTCCGCCCTGCGCTGCGGAGCTTCATGCATGGCATCGCGCAGGTAGCGTCCGCCGTTGACCTCATGCTCGACGCCATCGCGGATGAATTCATCTCCGCTGCCGAAGTAGCCACCCATCAGATCTCCATCGCGCAGCATGCTCAGCTCGCCGGTGCGCTCGAACTGCTGGATATCATCCGCATCAAAGTCGCCATCACCATCACGGTCGGCATGCTTCGCCAGGTATTCATGCAGGGCGCGGCGCTGTTCAGGAGTGAGGTCGTCTCTGTGAGTGCCGCTCTCGGAGCGCTGCTGCGCTTCCGCCACTTCGTAGGGGTCCGGCCACCAGCCGTCATAGTCAGTTGCGGCATGGGCCAGCCGGCCACAGGCCAGCAGAGCCAGCAGGCAGATTGCAGACAGTCGGTGCATCACTCCTCCCCATCCCGCCGCAGCGGGACCTGAGCCGATTGTAACAGAGCGGGAGCAGTGCTTCAGCTATCCAGCAGGTAGCGCGCGGCGGCCTGCATCTTGGCAACGAAGACCTTCTTGTCGAAGCGCTGGGCATGCTCCCTGATGCGCGCGCTGTCAAAACTGCCACGCTCGAGTGCATCAATCGCGCCATCCAGCGACTGCGGAGTCTGCTCCGGGAACAGCACGCCGGTCACGCCGTCCACAACGGTCTCTGCCGTGCCTCCCTTTCCGAGTGCCACCACAGGACGGCCGCAGGCCTGGGCCTCCACGGGAATGATCCCGAAGTCCTCCTCGGCTGGGAAGACCAGCGCGCGGCAGTTCTGGTAGAGCACGCGCAGTTCCTCGTCGCTCACGGCACCGATGAACTCCACATTGCGCTTCGCCATCTTCCGCAGGCGGCCGCCCAGCGGCCCGTCGCCGACGACGAGCAGCTTCTCCTGGCGGTGGTTGAAGGTCTCGATCACGAGATCCAGGCGCTTGTAGGGCACGAAGCGGCTGACTGCCAGATAGTAGTCACGCTGGCCGTGGGGGTCAATGTTGAAGTAGTCAGTGTCAACCGGCGGGAAGACCACCGGGGCCTCCCGCCCATAGATGCGCTGGATGCGGCGCTGCACGGTGCCGGAAATCGCGATGAACTTGTCAACGCGCTGTGCGCTCTGCAGGTCCCACATCCGCAGGTAGTGCGCACTCCAGCGAAAGGCCTTGCCCGCCAGCGGGCTGAGCCGCGTATGCTCGAGGTAGGTCTGGTAGAGGTCCCAGACGTAGCGCATCGGAGTGTAGCAGTAGCAGAGGTGACGCTGGCCGCTGTGGGTCAGCACACCCTTGGCAACGGCATGGCTGGATGAGATCACGAGGTCATAACCGCGCAGGTCCAGCTGCTCGATACTGTAGGGCATGAGCGGCAGGTAACGCTGCCAGTTGCGCGTGGCACCGGGCAGGCGCTGCAGCGGCGAGGTGAAGACCGTGGCCCCGTCCAGTTCCGGGGGTGAGGTGGAGCGGTCATGCACGAGCGTGAAGATCGGTGCCTCGGGAAACATCTGGTGCAGCAGGATCAGGCAGCGCTCGGCTCCGCCGAAGGTCGTGATCCAGTCATGCACGAGCGCGATCCGCGGCCTAGCGGCCATTGTCATTCACCTCAAACTGGATTACGCTCGGTATCGTACTCAAGGGTAGGTTCCGCATCGTCAGGAAGTTCCGCGCGCCGATTGTGTCAACGGGAGAGGCACTGACATCCAGCAGCTGGTAGCTCTGCGTTGGCTCAAGCACCCGAGGCTTGACCGTCAGGTCCATTCGCCGAGCGAAGACGGCATCGGAGCTGATCCAATATATCAGGCGGTACTGTTCCTCCGCGGGCAGGTAAAACCAGAACCCGAACAGCGAATCAGGGTCCGGGTGGATGCGGAAGGCCTGGATCGGATTGACATCCAGGCCGGAAGCATATTCCTGCGACATCATCACATCGTAGGCCTCCGGCTGTTCATATATGCGGTTGCTGTAGCGGAAGTGCGGCAGCACCTGGTAACCCGCGGAGATCGTGTTGTTGAGCGTGCGCAGCGCGAAGTAGCTGGCCTTGTAGTTACCCATGCCATCGATGAGACCGCAGCACTGCGCCGGGCGCAGCATGCTGGCATCGCTGTCCTGGATCGCGGAGATGATGATCCGTTCGACTCCGAGCCAGCCGAGGAACAGCACGGCCCGGCAGTAGGCACTGGCCTGCTGGACCTGGTCCACGCCGATGTCGGTGATGTCATAGCTGGTGCTGAAGCCCAGCGAGGTGACCCAGACCGGCTTGCCACGGTCATGGCACCAGTCCATGATTTCCTGCATGTAGCGCAGAGAATGCTGCGAACGGGTGCGGCGCGAGATGTGCTCGATCCCGTCAGCCGGCGGGAAGAGATTGAATGCCATGATGTCGATGCTGTCGAGTCCACCGCCATCCTCCAGCATCTGCAGGAAGGTCAGGTCCGATCCACGGATCCCGGCGCAGACGATGCGCGCACCCTCGTCAGCCTCGCGGATGGCCCGGCCACTGTGGCGCAGCAGCTCGATGTAATCGCGGCTCTGGATGCCGATCTTGTAGTTGATGTCATCCAGCAGCTGGTAGTTGTCAAAGGTGGCACCGTAGCGCTCGGCGATCAGCGTGCAGAACTCGGTGTAATAATCGCGGCTTGCACTGACGGCGGTCAGCACCGGGAGGATCTCGAAGCCATCGCGGCTCAGGCGGCTGACAACCTGGTCCAGCATCGCCCAGTCCTCATCCGATTCGCCCTGGAAGGCCTCCATCGGAATGCTGAGCCGCACCAGGCGGCAGCCGGTCTCGCGGGCCACCTCCACCTGCTGGCGGGTCAGGTCGTAGTTGTCGAGGTGGATCCCCAGCGGATGGTGGCCGGGCTCCGCCCAGGATGTGTTGACAGGCTGCGGGTTGAGCACCGCCAGGGTGTCCTTGCGGGGCAGGTCCGGGATGGTATCCGGCAGGCGGATCCAGTCCGCGCTCTGGCCATGCGCCGCCGGTCCGGCCAGCAGGCAGGACAGAGCCAGGATCAGGGCTGCGATGCGCCTGATCATGTATCGAGCTTGCGGATCTTGTTGTACATGTCCAGATGGCTGGAAGCCACGTTCGCGAAGCTGAAGCGCCGCGCGAACTCACGCTGGCGCGTGATCACCTCATTCCACTCCTTTTCCAGCCTGCCCGAGAGCAGGTCGATCAGCAGGACGGCGAGTGAGGTCGCATTGTTCTCCGGCGGGGCGAAGTAGGGATGCTCCTCCGTGCTGCCATGACCGACCACCAGCGGCAGCTCGAGGTGCGAGATGCTGGCCACGCTGGAGCGCTTGGAGGAGAAACCCTCGGCGAACTGGAACACCCCGAGCATGCAGCGCGTCGCCAGCTGGGCCAGCTTGTCCTGCGGGATATGGCCGACACGCACCACGGCGTCAGTCAGGTTGAATTCCGTGATCAGCCCGAGCACATGCTCACGCAGGCTGCTGCCCTCGGGGAAGTCGCCACCGAGGTAGAGGATCGGCTGCTTGCCGGCCTCACGCATCACATGCATGGCCTCCAGCAGCTTCCTGAAACCCTTGCCCTTGGCCGGCAGGCCATAGTGGAAGATGCTCCAGGGCTCACGTGTGGAGGGTCCCTCCAGCTCAGGCCAGCCGATCAGGGGCTGGCCCTCCGCCGCATTCCAGACATCGGCCAGCTCCCGCTGGCTGTCGAGAACGTTGCCAACCGGCAGCGCACAGATCATCCTGCTGCCGGACTTGCGCGAGATCGCCTCCATCTCCGCTTCATTGGTGACGAAGATCAGGTCCGAGCGCGGGATCATCTGGTCGATCACCAGCTTGCGAAGCGGGTGGCTGGTGGTCCACTCATGCAGGGTGATGGCAATCCGCGAACGTGAGTTCATGCCGGCGAGGTTCTCCGGGAGATAACCCGGCAGCAGCGACTTGCCGAAGCCCTTGCTGGGATACTGCACATGCACGATGTCGTAGCCACCATCGACAAGCTCCTTCTTGAACGAAGGCAGGTTCAGCATGCTGAAGCCGTCCTTCGGATGCAGGAACAGGGTGTGCAGCTTCTCAAAGGGCCTGCGCACGGGGCCGTGATCCTTCGAGAAGTAGAGGTGCACCTCGCCGTCAAGCGCCAGGTGCTGGGCCAGCTCGTATGTATAGTCACCGACACCGCAATGCGTGTCCCCCGCGCTGCCGGTCACGAGTGCAATCTTCACCGCACAATTCTAGCCTATTTGCCCCGGCCTCCGGGTGCGCAGGCAGGCTGCTGCTATACTCGGCGTGGAGGGAAGGAATGCAGTATCTGTCACGTGCGGATCTGATCGAGGAGATGAAGAAGATCGCCCTTCTAGAGGGCGAATTCACGCTTCGCAGCGGCCAGAAGAGCCGCTGGTACTTCGACAAGTACCGCTTTGAGGGCCAGCCCCAGATCATGCACAGCGTCGCGCACCATATGTCGCGCCTGATCCCGGCTGATACCCACCGCCTGGCGGGGGTGGAACTAGGCGGCATTCCGATGGTGACCGCTCTCTCCATGCACACCGACATCCCCTGCGTATTCATCCGCAAGGCCGCCAAGGAATACGGAACGGCAGCTCAGGTGGAAGGCAGCTTCGAGAAGACGGACAGGCTCCTGATCATCGAGGATGTGGTGACGACCGGCGGGCAGGTGATCGAGATGCTGACCAGCATGCGCGAAGATGGCTACAACATCATCGGCTGCATGGCGGTGCTGAATCGCAAACAGGGTGCGGATGAGGCCTTTGAGAAGGAACAGATTCCCTTCTGGAGCCTGTTTTCCCGCGATGATTTCGGCTTCTAATCGAGAATTCAGTCACAGATAGCGTCTCAGCCCTTATAATCCGGGCGTTCTTGAAGAGGCGCATGTGAGCAGAGGCAACCCCACAGGTCCGGCTTTTCCCTGGAAGATCTTCTCGGTCGTACTGATCGGCACATTCCTTGGCCCGATCGGCGGCCTGATGGTTGGCGTAGCCCTGCCAACTCTGTCCCGCGAGTACCAGACGGATGTCAACAGCACGATCTGGGTGCTGCTCAGTTACCTCGTGATGACGACCTTCATGCTGCCCATCGTCGGGCGGCTGGGGACGCAGTACGGCCTCAAGCGCATCTACGTCAGCGGCTTCCTGATTGACCTGCTCGGCACCGTGCTGTGCGCCATGGCACCGACAAGCAGCATTGCCTATCTAGTGGCCTACCGCGTAATCCAAGCGCTCGGCAGTGTGATGGTCTTCGCGCTGTTCAGTGCGATCATCACCCGCTATGTTCCCGAGGAACGCCGCGGCATGGCCTTCGGCATGACGGGCGGGATGGTGGCGATCAGCATGCTGATTGGCTTCCCGCTCGCAGGAGCGCTGTGTGCACACGCGGGCTGGCCCTGGATATTCTGGGTGCAGGTCCCGATCCAGCTCGTGGGCCTGATTGTGGGCTCGATGTATCTGCCGGATGACCGTCTCGGAGAACGTCAGGCATTCAGCCCACTGTCGGTGCTGAGCTGGCTCGGTCTCACCACCGGTTTCGCCGTGATCGCGGAATGCTTCAAAGGCAACCTTTCCAGCCAGCTGCTGGGCTGGCTCGGACCGGCCTGGCTGTTCTGTCTGGCCGGGTTCTATTTCGCAGAGCGCGGCGTGACGCCTCTGTTCGAATACTCGATCTTCCGGCGCCGGCCCTTCTGGGTCTGCGCACTGGGCCTGATGCTCAACAACTTCGTGATCCAGGTCTGGCTGATCTTCACCACCTACTACCTTGAGGACTACCTGGGGATGGACCAGCTGCAGAGCGGCAGGCTATTGGGCCTGTCACTGCTGGCAACCTTCTTCTCCGCACCACTCGCCGGACGCCTGGTGGACCGCATCGGTCAGCGCCGTCCACTGCTGGCCGGGCTGGTGATCAATCTGCTGAGCATGCTGACAATGGCTATGGGGCTCAGGCAGGGCAGCATGCCGGTCCTGTCCATAGGCATCGTGCTGCTGGGGCTCGGCGGCGGGCTGTTCAACGCCCCGGCGATGTCAACGATGATGAGCACGGTGCCGGACGAACAGCAGGCCAAGGCCTCCAGCGTCAATTCCCTTACGCGCAACATCGGCTTCCTGCTGGGAGCCAGCGGCGGCGCACTGCTGTTCTCTGCCTTCCTCGTGAATTCCGGTCCACAGGGCCATGCCTACCTGCAGGCTTTCCAGTCAGCACTGCTCAACCCGGATACTGTTCCGCTGGAAGCCTTCCGCTTCAGCTTCTCCGGGCTGCTCTTCGTCTGTGCGGGGCTGCTGCTGCTGGCCACGTTGTTGGCCTGGAAGCTGCCGGAGCGGGTCCAGCGCGAAGCAGCGCAGGGCTGAACTGAGTAGCGGCCCAGCTGGCAGCAGGTTACGGACGATCAGGCTGGAAGATGGCCACAAGCCGCAGCCTGTCAACACCATGCCGCGACATATCATGCCTTAACAACCTGGCAGTAGCCCTAAACATCCAGTAGCGGACATCCGCCTGAAGAATGCCAACCCGTGAGTCCTATTTGTTCCGCTTGCCGACTCTAAGAGCTGATTCACAAGCATCCATACCGACAGACCTGAGCTTCTCGCCAGTTCCAGGGACCGGAGCACTGACCAGGCCCATGCTTCTGCGTGCAGACAGAAAATGAAAAGGCCACCCCGTAGGGTGGCCTCGTCAGTTCAATTTGAGGTATGGCCTAGAAGAATTCGCTCATGCGGGCCAGATCGCTGCGGGTCAGGTTGGAATCCGAGCTGCTGTCCGGCAGGTAGGCCGTGGCGGCGGGGTGCTGGCCGATGGTGACTTCCACATCGAACAGGTTGCCATTGCGCAGGATGCCGAAGATGAAGATGTCGTCACGCTGTGCGGTGGACACGAGCACTTCGAGCTGCTGCACGTTCTTGATGAGCTGGTAGGGCACCTTGACGGTGTCCTCACCGGTGTTCGCATCCTGGTTGACAACGGTCACCGTCATCAGCCAGTCCATGCGACGCAGGCCGTACTCGGCTGCGGGACCCTCACGCCACACGCCGTTGATCAGGATACCGGTGTCCCAGTACTGGTCAGGCATGCCGAAGAACATCTTCAGGTCGTCGGACTGCGTGCGAAGTCCGGAAGTACCCTGGGAGCCGGCGTAGGGCTGGATGCCCAGCCAGGGATGCCAGACCACGTCCTCGTCATTGGCGGGACGGGTGCTTTCGTGGTTGGAGATGATCTCGTCAGCCACGCGCTTCACGATCCAGCTCGGAGAGAAGAAGCTGATGCGCTGCAGGCTGCCGCCGCCGCCCTGGATGTCGTGGAAGCCGATGACTTCGCCGAGATCATTGAAGAGCGGGCAGCCCTCGTTGCCGATGTTGATCGGCACGTCGGCCTGGATCATGTTCGGGATCAGGATCTTGCGGCTGTTGCGGAAGGTACGGATCGCGGAAATGATGCCGCTGGTGACCGTACCGCCGTAACCGCCGGAGTAACCGATGGCCAGCACGGGCTCACCCTGCTCATAGGGGAGGCTGCCGATGTCAGAGTTGTAGAGCTCGCCGCGCATCTTGATGGGCTTCAGGTCGTGATCAGCATCGGGATTGATCTTGATCACGCCCACACCATACTGCAGGTCCGCACCGATGAACTCAGCCTCGTACTCATGGCCGTCCTCGAAGCGCACGTTGATGTAGATCCCGTCATCGATGGAGTTGCTGTCCGTGAGGATGTAGCCGTTCTCCGTGTAGACGACGCCGGTGATCTGCCGTGTGAGCAGGCTCTGGGTCGAGATGTCGAAGGTCGCATAGTTGACCGCGAGCGAGTTGATGTCGATCGACACCACGCTGTCGCGCACTTCGTCAACGACGTCAATCGCCTTGTAGTCCTGCGCGAGAGCCTGTCCCGCCAGCGACGCCGTAAGGATTACTGCCAAGCAAAAAGCCCGCATGCCATATCTCCTAAACCCTACCTGATTAGACCGAAAACTCCGAGTCATAGGTCCGTTTCACTCCCACCTCAACGAAGATGGGGTCCTTGATGATCTTGCCATCCCGCTTGATCACCAGTTCCATCTCGTTCCCGATCTCCTGTGAGAAGACATACAGGCGCAGCTTCTCGGGATCGGTGAACTTCTGTCCGTCAACACTGACGATGATATCACCCTTCCGCAGACCGGACCGGCTTGCCGGACTGTCACGGCGGATGTTGTAGATCTCGATGTATTCAGGGCGGTACTTCTCGGTGAACTCGGTGTACTCATCCACGCTCACCCAGTTCGGGAAGATGATATCCATCCCCGTCCAGGGCTTCTCAAACTTGCCCTTCTCCAGCAGCTGGAACACGAAGTCCTTCGCCAGGTTGATCGGGATGGCGTGGTTCGAGTTCTGGGCCATCTGGAAGGACCCGCCCCAGAAGTTGATGCCGATCACTTCACCGTGACTGTTGAACAGCGGGCCGCCGGAGTTGCCGGGGTTGATCGGAGTGGATACCTTGAACGCGTAATCGAAATTGGTTCCGTACTGCTTTCCAAGATCAGCCTGAGCCTGACGGTTGATACCGAGCAGGAACTCAATCGGCCAGTCCCGACCGCTGACTTCACCTGTAGTGGCAGTCTGCATCAGCATGCCTGCCTCGTAGGGATTGGAGCGGTCGGTGCCAACGGCGTCATTGAAGTCGCCGGGAGCTCCCATGGCAAGCCCGAGCTCGCCGATCTGCACGGAATCGCTGTCACCGAGTACCACTGGAAAGACCGTGCGCTCGTTCATGGGTAGATCACGCTCATCCGGCAGGCCATAAATCTCCAGCAGGGCAATGTCAATGCCCGGCTCCGTTCCCAGCATATGGGCCTTGTAGACGGCGCCGTCCCAGAACGTCACGGAGGAAACACTGGATGTCCCACTCACGTGGTGGTTGGTGATGGCATACCCGATGCCCGTGTCGTAATCGATTTCAAAGACGAAGCCGGATCCACCGCCCCAGCCGCCGATCGTCGGGCCGCCGAGTTCGATACCCTGCACCTTGATCACGCCCTTCTTGACCTGGTTGACGATGTCCTCGGTGGAGAGCACGTCAGCCTGCTGCGCAAATGCACAGGTGGCAAGAATGACCAGGATCACGATTGTCAGCAGGACTGTCCTCATGTTCGGCTCCAGACGGTTCTCAGACTGAGAACTCGGAATCGTATGTACGCTTGGGGCCGATCTCAAGGAAGATCGGCTCCTTGACCATGCGTCCATTGCGCTTGATCACGATCTCGATTTCGTTGCCGATGTCCTGACTGAAGATATACAGACGCAGCTTCTCAGGATCCTCGAAATTCTGGCCATCGACACCGACGATCACATCGCCCTTGCGCAGGCCCGCACGCTCAGCCGGGCTGTCCTTGCGGACGCCATAGACCTCGACGTAATCCGGGCGGTACTTCTCAGCGAATTCAGTGTACTCATCCGGACCGATCCAGCTCGGGAAGATGATGTCAACACCCATCCAGGGCTTCTCGAACTTGCCCTTCTCGAGGATCTGGAACACGAAGTCCTTCGCGAGGTTGATCGGGATTGCATGGTTCTGGTTCTGGCCAAGTGCCCAGGAACCACCATAGAAGTTGATGCCGATCACTTCACCCTTCTGGTTGAAGAGCGGACCACCGGAGTTACCACCGTTGATGGCGGTGGCCATACGGAAGGCGTAATCGAAGTTGGTGCCGTACTGGGCGCCGAGCGAACCGCGGTTCTGGCGGTTGATGCCCAGCAGGAACTCGATCGGCCAGTCACGGCCGGTGACCACACCCTGGGTGGCTGTGGTCAGCAGCAGGAAGGTCTCATAGGGATTGGAGCGGTCGATGTTCACGGCATCCTGGCCATCGCCGGGGTTGCCCATCGCCAGACCGAGCTCACCGATGCGCACTGAGTCACTGTCACCGAGCACCACGGGAACGATGGTCTTCTCATCCTCAGGAAGCTCACGCTCATCGGGGATGTCATAGATCTCGAGCAGACACACATCGATGCCGGGCTCGGTCGCCAGGTGGCGGGCCTTGTACACGGCACCGTCCCAGAAGGTCACGGCACTGGCGCTGCTGTTACCGCTCACGTGATGGTTGGTGATGGCATAGGCGGTGTTGGTGTCGTAGTCGACCTCAAACACGAATCCGGAACCACCGCCCCAGCCACCGACGGTCGGTGCACCGAGCTCAATGCCCTGGACGCGGATAACGCCCTTCTTGACCTTGCGGATCACGTCCTCAATGCTCATGGACGAATCGTCCTGTGCATAAGCGCTGGCCATCATCGCCACAACCGCCATCACCGTCAATACGAATAGCTTCTTAATCATGCCCTGCTCCCTTGCTAGAGATCACTGCCAGCCATGGCTGGATGGGACAATGCCAGCTGCTTAACCGTGGGGGTTGCTGCTGGAACCACCGCCGTCCTCGTCATCCGAGTCGTCGCTGGTGTCCTCGACAATCTGCACCTGTGCAACCTTCTTCTCCCACTCTCCGCTCATGGCGTTCCTGCGCAGGAAGCGCACGATCACGAGCTGGCCGGGGACGAATTCGCGGCGGGCACGGGTGTAGTTGTAATGGAACTCGATGAAGTTGTCGTCAATCTGGTAGATGATGTCACCGGCCATCAGACCGCCGATCTCAGCCGGGGAGTTGGCATCCACGAAGGAGACCCACTCACCGTACTCGAGGGGCTCAGCCGTGCCGTTGCCATCCATGTCAAATTCCCAGGGCACATAGCCGGCCTTCTGCAGGCCGGGGCTGACGAACTGGGACTCCACACCCCAGAGAGTGTCGACGGCATCGCCGCTGATGATGCGGTCCGCCATGAACACGATCTCGTTGATCGGCACGCCGAGGTTCAGGCCGTGGGCCGTCACCGACTTGTCAACCATGCCGATCACCTTGCCGTCCACATCCACGATCGGCGCGCCGTAGAAGGTGTGCTCCCAGGCGGCGTCAAACTGGATGAACTCGTTCGTGGGCTGGTCACCCTCAGCGCTGGGGATCTCCTTGCGGATGGCGCTGATGATGCCTGACGTAGCAAAGGTGTCATGGTTGTTGTTCGACTTGCCGACGATCGCCATCGGCTGCCCGAGCTGCATCTTCTCGCTGTCGCCCACCTGGACGCCGAGCGGCTTGAAATCCGGACCCCAGTCAACCTTGAGCACCGCGAGCTTGTAGGCCTCGCTCTCACCGACGATCTCAGCCTTGAAGCTGCGGCCGTCGTTGAGGATCACCCGCACGAATTCAGCATCCTGCGTGATGAAGGTGTTCGTGATGACGTACTCCGGATCCTTGTAGATGAAGCCGGAACCGAACAGACCATAGAGCGGGCGCGCTCCACGGGTGTACGACCAGTAGGCGTACTCGCTGTCAAGGGTAGGCTCCTCGAAGCGGGTCTCCACCGCGACGACGGAAGGAGTCACGATCGCCGTGGCGGCGTGAACCTTGTCCTCGTAACGGTAGCTTTCATTGGTCTGAGCACTGGCCAGAACCGGCAGGCAGACCGACACGGTTGCTGCCAGCAGCCCCGTGACAAACCCATTGCAGTAGACTTTCATCTACCAACCTCCTTGATGTTCATTAGTATGAACTGGCGAAGTACGCCATAAACTGCGCATCGTCCCCCGAAAACAGGCATTTTACACCATTATCGGGTTTTTGCGGGGCCATCACTCGCGTGGTGGCACTGGTTTCTTCCTTGACGCGGGCCTCGGTTGAGGCCTTGCCGTCCCAGGGTGCCAGGACGAATCCACGGCCGCTTGAGATCACTTCCCTGAACTCCTCATAGGAACTGACCTGGAAGATGCGCGCTTCGACGTCACTGCGGCTGCGTGCATGCAGCCTGGACTGGAAGGCATCAAGTTCCGAAGCTATAGACACGCCATCCAGGGCACCCGTTTCATAATTGACTTCAACTTTGCGCTTTTCACCACTGAGGCGATCGACGAGGATGGCCACACCCTCCTCGATGTCCCTGGGACCGACTTCCATGCGGAAGGGTACGCCACGCATCTCCCAGTCCGCGAACTTGAAGCCCGGGCGGAATCCTTCCCGGTCATCCACCTTGACGCCCAGTGCCTCACCGTTGTACATGACCTTGCGCAGGCCGGCCGCCAGTGCTTGGCAGGCTCCTGTCACGGCTTCAACGTTGTCCCCGCGAGTGATCGGCACGATCGCGAAGTGGATCGGAGCCACCTTCGGGGGCAGGATCAGACCCTTGTCATCACCGTGCACCATCAGCATGCCACCCATGATGCGGTGGCTGACGCCCCAGCTCGTGGTCCAGGCGAACTGTTCGGTGTTGTCCTCTGCCAGGAACTTGACGTCGTAGGCCTTTGCAAAATTCTGTCCGAGGAAATGGCTGGTGCCGCTCTGCAGGGCCTTGCCGTCAGGCATCATGGCCTCAATACCCCAGGTCTCCACGGCTCCGGCGAACTTCTCACTGTCACTCTTTATGCCGTGCAGGACATGCATGCCAAGGTCATCCCCGGCGAACTGGCTGTACTGCTCCAGCATGCGCGCGGTTTCCTCGCGGGCTTCCTGCTCATTCGCATGTGCGGTATGGCCTTCCTGCCAGAGGAATTCCAGGGTGCGCAGGAAGGGGCGCGTAGCCTTCTCCCAGCGCACGACATTGGCCCACTGGTTGTGCAGATAAGGCAGATCGCGATAACTCTGCAGCCACTTGGCCCACATCACACCGATGATCACCTCACTCGTGGGCCGGATCGCCAGAGGTTCATCCAGGTCCTTGCCTCCGCCCTTGGTGACCCAGGCCACCTCGGGGGCAAAGCCCTCCACATGCTCGGCCTCGCGGTCCAGCAGGCTCTTCGGAATGAACATGGGGTAATAGGTGTTCTCATGCCCGGTGGCAATGATGCGGTCGTTGAGCAGCTTCTTGAGCTTCTCCCAGATGGCGAAGCCGTACGGTCGATACACCTGGCAGCCGCGGACCGGGGAATAGTCCGCGAGCTCAGCCTGGAGAATGACGTCCGTATACCACTGTGACGCATTCTCGCTGCGGGGTGTAATGAACCGTTTGTCGTCGTTCTTCGCCAACTCAATATCCTTATATGATCCCATCGTGGGGAGGTTTGCCGCGGGGATTATAGCTCAGCGCAAGCTGTGGCGCAGTGGCCAGCAATCCGGCTCAACCCTCCCGAGCCCACTTAGTTTATCAACAAACTATCAACAGGACATTTTAGTTATCCCGTCTGCAGGCCCGGCTGTCAAGCAGCAGTTCCGCTGAATCCTTCACAGACCTCGCGGATAGCGGAAATGCAATGCTCAACCTCAGCCTGCGTCGTGAAGAAGCCGACGCTCAGCCGGACAGTTCCACCCTTCTCCAGGGTGCCATAGTGGGCATGAGCGCTCGGGGCACAGTGCAGTCCCGGACGCGTGCTGATTCCGAACTCCGTGGACAGCACTTCCGAAAAGACGATCGGGTCAACCCCGTCGACCGTGAAACTGACAACCCAGCCGCGATCAGGGCCAGCCTGCGGACCGATCAACGTCAGCCCGGGTATACCCTCCAGCCCTGATATCAATGAGGCAGTGAGTTCCAGGCAGACTCTTGTTATCTCCGGCATGCCGGTCTGTTCGAACCAGTCCATTGCTGCATCGAGAGCGACAATGCCGGCGACGTTGGGGGTGCCGGATTCATAGCGATGCGGTCGTTCCTCGGGTTGGAAGAGCAATTCACTGCGATGACCCGTGCCTCCGATGCGCCAGGGTTCGATCTCACGACTGCGGCTTAGATACAGAATCCCCATGCCGGGCAGACTCATCATGGCCTTGTGGGCAGGCAGGGCCATGGCAGTGCATTGCAGCCTGGCAACATCAATGGGATGTGAACCGGCTACCTGGCTGGCATCCAGCAGATAGTCAATGCCGGCATCAGCCGCGATGGCACCGATTTCGGCAGCGGGCTGCATCACTCCGCTGACGTTGCTGATCCAGTTGATGATGATGCAGCCGGTATCCGGACGAAGCATTCCCTGAATGGCAGCCGGATCGACCAGTCCGAAATGATCAGCGGGCAGAACATCGAATTCAAGCTGGCCCTTTTTGCGGCGATGATGGAGCTGGCGCATCACGGAATGATGCTCAAGCGGACTGACAAGCACATGCGAGCCGTCCTCCACAAGCCCATTGAGGGCGAGGTTCAGGCTGTCGGTGGAACTGTAGGTGTAGATGATTTCCTCGGGAGCATCTGCGCCGAAGAACCCGGCCAGGCGAGCGCGGCAGCGGCGCAGAACGTCGTCAGCCCGGAAGGTAGCCCGGTGGGTGCTGCGGGCCACGGTCAGCGACTGGTCCAGACAGGCCCGCACGGCCTCCACCACCTGCGGGGGCTTGGGGTAACTCGTGGCCGCGTTGTCAAAATACACCGGGGCGGCCCCGCCCTGCTCCATCTCTTTCCCTTCCTGAACCATCACTACCTAGTATCCCATCCCGCGTCAGGCAAACACCTGAAATGGAAACGCCGCGGGGCCAGGAGCTCCCGCGGCGTCAGCCGTTCTATCTCGTGTCTGTGCTTAACCAGCTGCCAGCGAGACCTGCTGACGGGCTGCAAGCTGCAGCTCGGAATCACCTTCCAGCAGCTTGAAGACGTCCTTCAGGTCCACGATGGCCGAGCCATCATAGAGGTGGTCGTAGATGCTGCCAAGCACCTTGTAGTCCTCCGCAGTGTCGAGCGTCAGACGGTAGTTGGCGTTGGCAAGATGCGCAGGCGGATCCAGGCGGCGCATCACGAACGGACCGGGATTGCGGCGCAGGTAGAGCGTGACATGCTCGCGGTGATCCGGATGCTTGGCGAGGAAGTCCAGCTTCTCAAGGGTCTTCAGCGTGAAGGCCTCCGTGGTCAGACCGGTGGACATGCCCTCGGTGATCACATAGTCCAGCTCCGGCTCGGACTGCAGCAGTCCGACCTGCTGGTCGATCACCTCGGTGGCAACCAGCGGGTTGTCGCCCGTGGCGCGCACGATGATGTCGGCCTTGGTCTCGTATGCGGCCTGGATGTAGCGGGCAAGAACATCGGAGGCGTGACCACGGACAACGGTCACATCCATGCCGGCCAGGGCATCAGCCAGGCTGTCCTCCTTGTGTTCAGAGGGGATCGCCACGCAGACCTCGTCAATCTCACTCGCGGCCTTGAGCCTGTCGATGATGTGGGAGATGACCGGTTTGCCCTTGAGTTCGGCCATTACCTTGCCCGGGAACCGGGAGCTGTCAAGACGAGCCTGCAGAATAGCTACTCTTTTCATGTGCAGTATGCCTCCAAGGGGATTGATTTGGTTCGGGGAAGAAAGGAGAAAGTTGGAATGTCAGAAGCACGGGAAGAAGTGTCCCGTGCCATAGCTTCGGTTTGTGTATCACCAACCAACATCCACAGTATACAGGTTTATCAGGCGAATAACAATCAAGCCACACATTTCCCCGACATGATGACCAACTGCATTCCTGAGTTAGAGAAAGGTATAATCGCGGTGCGGCCGGATATGACTCTGCGGCCGCATGGCTAGCCCGGCCCTGAGGTTCAAGAGGAATGAAGAGACTTCTGCCACTGCCGCTCTACGCAGTTCTGTGCGCCCTGTTCCTGCCGTCCTGTTCGGGAGGCCCGAACGGCAGCCCGCCGCCTGCTGGCAACACTGATAAGCAGCCTCCCGTGATTGAGGATTCGACGGAATTCATTGATGGACTGGTTCTGCGTGACGCCAGTGGCAAGCTCAGCGGGATCCAGCTCAGCTGGGCTCCGGTTGAGGACAATGCCGCTGAGGCGGTCAGCGGCTATCACATCTACCGCTCCGACGCGAGCATTGACGACGGCTCCCGCGGTAACAGCAGCCTCTGGATGGTTGACGCCGGCTTCAACGAGGACAGTGATGGCAACAAAACCATCTTCCCGCATTCCGTTCCCGGGGGTGGCGCAAAGCTCAGCTACGTCAACATGGTGGATGCGGGCTTCACGCTCAACATCGGTGAGTCCTGGTACTACCGGATCAGCACTGTCAACGAAAGCGGTGATGAAAGCGCGCTGAGCCCGGAGGTCAAGGTTGACGTGGCGCAGCATTCCATCACCGACCTCGGATCGGACACCGCTCCAGTCGGAGCCTCACTCGTGATCGAAGGCCTGAACTTCGGACAGTATGATGACATCACCGACAAGGTGTTCATGGTTGGCAACGAGTGGAATGCCAGCACCCATGAATTCGATCAGATTGACATCGAGGCCACGGTACTTGACTGGCAGCCCACTGAGATCACAGTTGAGGTCCCCGCAGGGACCACCAAGGGCAGGGTCAAGGTCTCGATTGACGGGCTGGTCGCCCAGTCCTTCGCCCTGTTCGAGAATTCCGATCCGTACATCACTGAGATCACGCCCTACGAACGCTTCCTCGACCAGAACATCCAGATCAGCGGTGCGAACTTCGGAAACGCCATGGATTCAGGCCACTTCGTGGTTGCCAATGACGTGGACCAGACCGAAGCGCTGAACTACAGCGTTTTCAGCAGTGCCGGAATCACCTTCCGGCTGGCGCAGGGCACGGCGTTCGGAGAAGTGCAGATCCAGGTTGAGGCGAACGGCGTACGCAGTAATTCAGGATTCATGTTCCTGAAGAACCGCGCGCCGACCGCTGCCTTCTCGATGAACAAGAACAGTGGCAAGGTTCCGCTGCAGGTCAACTTCAATGCCTCCGGCTCCGTCGATGTCGAAGGCCCGATCGTCAAGTACACGATGGACTTCGGGGACGGCAGCCCTGCGGAGATCAAGCTTGAGGGCGAGACCCCGACCTTCACGCACTTCTACAACGCCTCCGGGACCTACAACCCGGTGCTGACCGTTGAGGATGCGGACGGCCTCGAGGATACCGAGCAGAAGACCATCAATGCCCTGCCCAGTGCCGAGGTGATGCTGATCGAGAACATTGACAACGGTCAGGGCATGGGAAACCAGTATGATCCGAATGTCAACGCGATCCGCGATGATGTCGGTGCCGCCGGCCTGGACCTTGACCTGATTTCCGGCGGCTATTCAGTCGGCATCGGCCAGGTGGCGATCGACAGCGGTGTCAAGGTCGTGATCTGGTTCCGCGGTGGCCCCGGTCCCGGCGATCCGATCCAGGACTGGCCGCGCAACTGGAGCAGCGACGAGAAGGACGACCTGATGGCGATCATCAATGCCGGGATCAACGTGCTGCTGATCAGCCAGAATCA
Organism: bacterium; assembly: GCA_020440605.1. Lineage (GTDB taxonomy): Bacteria > 4484-113 > 4484-113 > 4484-113 > JAFGCY01 > JAHEFU01. The sequence goes on from JAGRNT010000002.1 coordinate 115,178, forward strand.
TCAATATACCGGCGATGACACCAGCGGCAACGACTGGTCAGTCCTCTATGGCCTGACCAAGCAGACGGACCGGATCCAGGAGCCGGGCGGCAGCCGTCCGTTCACCTGGATGTTCGGAGCCCCAACGGACATCACCTACACCAACATGACGGATAGCATTCCCAGCTCACCGGTCTGCCTGAAGGGTGCCAGCTTCCCGGGAGGCGTGTTCCTCAGCACGACTGCCGCCGAGCAGTACAACGGACCAGGCAGCTCAGGAAACGTCCCGACCGCGATCACCATCGCAAACAACCGGATCCAGATGGGACTGGCTGTGGATACGGGATTGATCGGCACATCCATCCATCCGAACTTCGTTACCGGCGTGGTGGCGGATGAAGCGGTTCAGCCCTTCAAGCTCTGCTACAGCCACGGCCTGACCACGGCACCGGACAGCAACATCGGCTTCAGCGGCAGTGGCTACAGCCACACGAACGGCAGCGCCAGGCTGTGGGTGATCGGCTGGAGCTACAGCGAAATGGTTCCGACGGGGGCCAGTCGTGTGGATGTCCTGCAGAACGTGCTGGCCTGGCTGGACAGCACGATCACCTTCCCCTGATCGAGCCGGATACAACTGATCAATCACCTGAGGGCGGGGGCCGGTCCCCTGCCCTTTTTTGTTTTCATTAATTAAAGGTAATATAGGATTGTGGCGCGGCGTGTTCCAGACCAGCCATTCAGAGGACTAGTCATGACTGTTAGACATCTGAGCCTGATTCCCTTAGGCCTGCTGCTGCTTCTGTGCACAACCTGTGGATCAGCCGGGGGAGGAAGCTCGCGACCGGAAAATGCCGGTGGCAATGTTGGCCCGATACAGCAGAGCTCAGGCAGTGCCTTACTGCTTCGTGATGCCAGCGGACTGCCCAGTGGTATCCAGCTGAACTGGGATCCCGTCCCCGATGACGAGGATGAAACAGTGGTTGGCTACCACATCTACCGTTCAACTGATCCCATTGCGGACAGCAGCCGTGGAGACAGCAGTCTGTGGCTGGCGGATGATGATTTCGGCGAGGATGGCGAAGGCAACAACACGATCTATCCCGCCAGTCTGCTGCCTGCCGGCCAGCAGTACGAGCACATTGACCTTAAGACCGCGAACTTTGAGCTCAACTTCGGTGAGATCTGGTATTACCGTTTCAGTGCCATAAATGACAGCGGCGACGAGGGTCTGCTTTCCGAAGAGGTGGAAGTCACCATCAGCCAGCACCGTGTGACTGGCATGAGCAGCTTCAGCGGCTTCGTCGGCGACCAGGTCATCGTCGAGGGCAGCGGCTTCGGGTTCTATGACCCCAACATCGATGAAGTGACCTTTGCAGGCAGCAGCTGGGATGCCACCCAGGCACCTCCGGCTTTCGTACCGGCGGACATCCAGGCCAACATCATCAGCTGGAGCAACACCCAGATCCTTGTCGAGGTGCCCTTCGGCGCAGCGGTGGGCCGCGTCAAGGTCTGGATTGACGGCACACCGGCATTCCCGTTGCAGCAGTTCAGCTGCGAAAGCCCGTACATCGACAGCATCACACCCTATGCCCGCTTCTCGGAGCAGGCATATGAAATCGGCGGTGCCAACCTCGGCGACGCCTTTGACACGGACAGCCGGGTGCTGCTGGACGGCCAGCCCGTTGGCATTCCCGACAGCTATGTCTTCTACACCTCCACCCTGATCAGTTTCATCGTGCCCTCCGGAACTGCATTCGGAGAACACAGCATTGCCGTTGAGAACCTGGGGCAGACAACTGATACGGGCTTCATCAACGTACTGAACCACCCGCCTGTGGCTCAGTTCAGCATGAACACCACCAGTGGCCCGGCTCCTTTGAGCGTGAACTTCAACGCGGGTCCCGCAACTGATGAGGATGACGGAATCGCTTCATGGACATTTGAATGGGACGACGGCACTTCGGAAACGCGGACGGACAGCAGCAACCTGATCTTCTCGCACATTTTCCCGAGCATCGGAACCAAGGCCGTCACGCTGACCGTGACGGACTTCGCCGGGGCCACTGACTCGATCACGAAGTTCGTTTCCGTGACTCCCGCTGCGGACATCCTGCTGGTTTCAGATCAGTTCAACGGCGCCGGACCCGGCAACGAGTTCACCGCCAACTTCATTGCACTGACAAACGATCTCGATACCCTGAATGCCAGTTACCTCGTGGGAGGCTATTCCGTCGGCATCAGCCAGGTTGCGCTTGACCAGGGATTCAAGGTGGTGATCTGGAACCGTGGCGGCCCCGGCCCCGGAGATCCCATCCAGAACTGGCCACGCAACTGGAATGACGACGAAAAGACAGACTTCCTGGCGATCCTGAATTCCGGGATTCCGACTCTGCTGATCAGCCAGAACCATCAGTTCACCGCTGACTTCGCCACGGCTCCGTCATTTGATGTGCGTTACGGCATGGCCCTGCAGAATGACACAGTGGTCGAGAACGGCCCGACCCGGGATTTCCCCTGGGCCTTCGGTACCGCCACGGACTTCGTACACCAGGAAGCGGGCACGAGCTTCGTCTTCCCCAGTTCAGCGGTCTGCCTGCTTCCGCAGAATACGCCGCCGAACCTGATCCGCATCAATCCCAATGCAGCTGAACAGTACAACGGACCTGGATCTTCACCGATGCAGCCAAACACCTGCCGGATCGGCAACAGAATCCAGGCTGCGATGATCTACGACTTCGCCGAAGCGGGCAATTCAATGCACCCGGATCTGATTCCCGGCATGGCCTTCCCGGACGCTGATCCGGACCAGTGGTTGTGCTTCAGTTACGGCCTCGAAACGGCCCCGGACGCCGGCATCGGCTTCGGTGCAACCGGTTACGGACACAGCAGTGGTCCGGCCAAGCTGTGGGTGATCGGCTGGAGTTACAGTGAGGCGGGCTTCGGGCCTGATCCGATCACACGCGACAATGTGCTGCAGAACATGCTGGCCTGGCTGGACAACAGCCTGTTCCCCTAGCTCGGTGCGGATTAGCGCGGCTCTCCCCGGCTGCGGCTAAGATGATTGCTTATGAGGATGGCATATTCGCTGGTACTGGCACTGCTGCTGGCGGGCAGCGCATGGGCGCAGGCTCCTGAGGACCTGCGGCCGCTGGCTGCGCGGACCTTCACACGCAGCTTCGGCGACGGCAACGTCAGCCTGGAATACACCCTGCGCGCCGGACCGATGATGGAACCCGGCAAGCGGCGCTTCATCGAGATAGACATCGACACCCTGCTCAGGGCTGATGCGGAGCAGCGCGGTGAATTCGCCATCCCGCTCAACGGCTTCATCGCCATCGCCCTGCCTCGCGGTATCGAGCCGGATGGCGAACTGCGGATGAAGTGGTACAACGACAGGACATCACGCTACGACTTCATGTACAGCGCACCTTATCCGGATTCGGCACTGCTGGGCGGAATGAGCCAGGCGGCGCTCGACGCAACCAGCAATGAGGCCACACGCATTCTAAGTGGCATGAGGGGCCTGTCCGAGGGCCTTGACGGCGGCATCAGCTTCAGCGGGCCTGAGGATCCGCGACTGCTGGGGAGTGATCCGAATTACGCGATCACAGGCACAAGCTGGCTGATCCCCTGCACCAGTCTGTTCCAGCAGCTGGTTGACCCGTTCACGCCCGAGCGCAGCATGCAGTTCAATCCGCGCCTGAAGGCCAGCCTGCCGGTGCGCATCACCGAGAGTGTTGCCAATCCGCGGATCCTCGTCTACGTCGGTTCGCTGAGCACTGCGCTGGGACAGACGACCGTGATGTCGGATGCCATTCCTGCCAACGTGCGCCTGCTGGACGAGGCTCCTCCGCAGCAAGCTGAGCCTGTGGCCGAAGGGGATGCAGCCGCCGTCACACTTGAAGGCGATGCCTTGCCTGAGGCTCCGCCCGCCGTGGCGCTGCGGGCCATCGCCTACAGCTATGGCTGGGCCGCCTGGGAAAGCGAGGTGGACCTCTCGGCAATGATCGTGCCATCAGCGCTCGTGGAGGGCTATCAGCCAATGGAAACGGAAATGCCGGACGGGCCCGTTAACCTGGACCCGATGCCCGGAACCGGCAGCAGCGGGGGAATCAGCATCGGCGCAGCGGATCAGTCCGAACGGCGCGAGATCGGTGCTGGTGACAGTGGCACAACTGATGCTGCAGCTCAGGAAGGTACTCCCATTTCACTTGAGGAAGCTGAGGAAAGCAGCGAGGCAATCACGTCTGGCAATACGGTTGATGATGCTGAGCTTGAAGCTGAAGCTGCCACTGAGGACGGCGGACAGAGCAGTGGCGGAGGCGACAGTGAATCAGAAGAATCACCGGCTGAGCGCACGAATCCGGATTCCGATGTACATGGCAATCCTGAGAATCAGACGCAGGATGCAGCGGACTCCGACTCAACGGAAGAAGAGGTTGCGCCGGGCAGCCTGGCGGAGCTGAAAGAACGCGTGGAGGAGCGGCGCGACCGCGAAAGTGGCAACAGTGTGGAGATCGAGCTGCCTACCGGCGGCCGGGAAAGCACTCCAGCAGCGGAAGCCCAGCAGGCGGCTGAAAACGTGAATGCCGCCCAGGATGCGGAGGTCCGCAACGGCCAGCCGGATGATGAAGCTGTCCAGCCTGAGGACGGCACAGAGTTGCCTGAAAGAGATGACATCCCGGCATTTGCCTTCCCCGAGGAGACCGGGGCGGAGCGTGACATCACGGAATCCGCAGTTGATACAACAACTGTCAACGGAGAACAGGACCAGGTGCGTGAGGTGGAACCCGGCACCCTTCCCGGCCCGGAGAGCCAGTTCAGCGTGCCGCTCAAGCAGATCACCGGCCGTGACGGGCGCAAGCCCGGTGGCAACAGTGCCGGTGGCAGCGCGCCTGACTACACCCAGCTCTACATCGGCGGTGGCCCCGGCGGCAGTACCGCGGCGGGCACCACTCCGGGTGATCTGGGCGACATGGTGTTCATACCTGGCGGGAAGTTCCTGATGGGTACAGACGAACTGGCCAGCGCCGGAGACGAGGACGAGCGTCCGCTGCATGAAGTTGAGGTGGCGGACTTCTACATTGACAAGTACCCGGTCACGAACCGCCAGTTCTACCAGTTCGTGCTCAGTGACGGCTACAAGCCGCAGGGCAACTGGCAGAAGTACTTCGAACCTGGCACGGCTGACATGCCGGTGCGGGGTGTGACCTGGGAGGATGCGGATGCCTATTGCCGCTGGGCCGGCAAGCGCCTGCCGACGGAGGCGGAATGGGAGAAGGCCGCGCGCGGAGAGGATGGCCGGCTCTACCCCTGGGGCAATGACTGGTCGAGTGACATCCTGCCGCGCGGTTCGCTGAATTACCGGCTGGTTCTGAACCAGAAGGCAGCCTCGCCGTATGGCGTGCTGGCGCTAGTCGGTGTGCTCTGGCAGTGGACCGCCAGTTCACATGCACCCTACCCCTTCGATCCGGCGGCGGGTGGCGAACTGAAGGTGCTGCGCGGCGGGGCCTTCAGCAACGGCCGCAACATCATCCGCTGTGCCAACCGCTATCCGGAGGACCCCTCGGTGAGTTTCAACACCTTCACCTTCCGCTGCGCGCGCGACGCCAACTGAGCAGGCGCTTCAGCCCGGCAGTCTGAGATGCAGGGCGCGTTGCCAGACTGCGCTGTCGAGTTCCGCCTTCGGCAGGGCATCCACACATTCTGCGATGCTCATGCCGTTGAGCGGGAACTCGGCTTCGAGTTCCTCGAGCGGCAGCAGCACGAAGGCCCGCAGATGGGCCCGGGGATGTGGAACTTCAAGCAGGCTGCCCTGCCCTTCCCAGTGCTGCAGCCAGATCAGATCGATGTCAATTGGGCGGTCTGCCATGGCAGCTTCTGGCTGGCTGCGATCCCGGCCCAGTGCTGATTCGCAGTCTGCAATGATCGAGTCGAATTCCGCATCGGCCCGCGTGGTGCTGAAACGCAGTACGGCATTGAGGTAGCTGCTGGCGGATTCGTAGCCCCAGGGTGGAGTCTCAAGCACATGGCTCGCGGCCTCGATCGTGACGGCCTTCACCGCAGCAAGGCTGTCAACGGCGCGCTGCAGATTGGCGGCCCTGACCCCGAGGTTGCTTCCCAGCGCAATGTAGCCTGTCCGGCGCACGCGCGATGATAGCACGGCCCGGCGGGTATCATTCCAGCGTGAACATCCTGCTCGTCAAGCGCTGGCTGAAGGAGGAGGGCCCGCGGCTGATCGGGGCCCGGCTGCGCCGTGCGCGGCAGCTGGACGAGCGCTCGATCGTGCTGGAGTTCGACAGCGACTACGGCGAGCAGCGCCTGCTCCTGAGCATGCTGGAGGAATACCCAGTGATCGCGCGGCCCGAGGCTGAAACGGATCCCGGGGAGCGGCCGGATGGCAACTTCGTCAAGGCCCTGAACTTCCATCTGCAGGGCTACCGCATCGTGAGCATCGTGCAGCAGGGCTATGACCGCAGCCTGGTGTTCACTCTGAAGCACAAGGACATCTACGGCGCGGAAACCACCAAGGAACTGCGCCAGGAACTGGCCGGGCGCAGTGCCAATGCCTTCCTGATCAGTGAGCGCGGCATGCTCGTGAGCATCTTCAAGAAGCTGCGCTTTGACCCGCAGCGCACGCGCAACATCGCCACTGGCCAGCCGCTGCCTGAGCCGCCGCCACTGGGCAAGTTCGTCGCCAGCGAGGGGGGCCTGGAGGGCCTGGCAGATGAACTGGCGGCAATTGCCGCAAAGGAAGGCGTGGAGGGCGAGCGCGCGATGGAGAAGCTCTTCACCAACCGCGTGGCCTGCAGTGACAACCGCATCTGGCCAGCGCTGGAGCCGCTGCTGCCGGTGGACTATAGCCTCGAGAGCCTGCTGGACTTCATCAGCCAGCTGCAGCGCGGCGAGCTGACCGGCACGCTGTTCGGGCTTGAGGAACCGGGTGATGCCAACAGCGTCGCGCTGGAGTTCTGGGAGCGGGCCCGCGGCAGGCGCGGTCCGCAGGCTCCGCGCAGCAACCAGAAGCTTGAGCAGGCCCAGCGCCTGCTGGACAACCTGCGTGAGCAGGTCCAGCAGAGCAGCCGGGCCGACGAATTCGAGCTGATTGCGCTCGAGCTGCTGCGTGTCAGTGCCGACTACGAGGAGCCGGAGTTGGCGGCGGCCTTCCTGCGCCAGTGGCGGGATGACAACCCGGAGCTGGCGGCGCAGATCACGATCGGCAAGAGCGTGTATGACAACGCCCAGGAGCTGGTGCACTGGTGCCAGCGCCTGCGCCGCGCCGGGGCACGGCTGGAGGAACGGATCGCCAGCGCGGAAAGTGAGCTGGCCGAGGCCCAGCAGCAGCCGCAGCATAAGCAGCCGGCGAAGCCGAAGGCGATCAGGAGCACCCTGGAGACGAGCACCGGCAAGCTGGAGAAGCACGGGGTGAAGTACCTGCGCTTCCTCTCCAGTGATGGAATGGACATCCTCTGCGGGCTGAGTGACAACAGCAATGACGGCCTGCTGCGCGTGTTTGGCAACGGGCGGCACATGTGGTTCCACGTGCGCGACTGGCCGGGCAGCCATGTGATCGTGTTAAGCAACGGGCGAGAGCTGCCCTGGACCACGCTGGAGGAGGCCGCGCTGGTGGCGGGCTACCACAGCAAGGCGCGCAATGAGCTGGAGGCGGACGTGAGCTACCTGCCGATGAACCAGCTCAGCCGGCCGAAGAACTCGCGTCCCGGACAGGTGCTGAAGAAGAGCGAGAGCGTGGTGAGCATCAGGCCGGATCGCTTCAGGGTGGTGCGGGAGCATCTGCTGCGGTGGCAGAAGGAGAACTGATGCTGCATCTCAGCCGCGAGCAGATGGAGAAACTTCTTCGCTACGAATCCATTAGCGATGTCTGGCCATGGAGCACTGACGATTTAGACATTGTCAACTCATTTCTACATGGGATAGTTGTGAAAGTTGCCAAGGAACTTGGATTGGATTATCTGGACGAGTATGCAAGCCAGGGTTCCATGTATACGAACTACTGGAATGCCTTGTTTTTCCGGCAGGATGACGGGTTCAGATATGCAAGTTCCGGCAACTACTACTATGGACTGGAACTGTTCTTCAGTCTCTACTCACCTTACTTCATTTTGCAGCAAGGCGAAGTTTCCTGGAAAGATAAACCACCAGATAGTCCTTCTGGTTTACCACAAATGGAATCCACTGACCAATATCATAGGCCTGAAGTGGAAAAACTGGCCGTTCCAGTTCGTGATCTCATTTGTCAATATGGATTGACCAACCTCTCCACAGTAGACCTCTCTCCATTCTTGCCAAGTGACCTGACTCTGGAAAACATCAATGGCGAACCACCATGGCGTTACTTCGACGTGTTGTTTAACTTTGCAGATTGATCTGTATCTGTACAGCACAAAAAATAGAAACGATGCTCACATTTCTCTTTTGTCAATGGATTCATTCCCTGCCTCGCCAATGTGGTGCACGATCAGGAACTGCTCGCGTGCTGGCGCGCTTAGAACGCGCCGGTACATCCTATGCTCTGCTTCAACCTGGACCTAAATCCCATATCCCCGTTTGCTACACCCTACAACCGAGATCCTATATCCTCATCTCAGCCCACGCCGCCTCAGCCTCCGACCTTATCAGATCGGCCTTGCGGTCGCGGCGGACCTTCTCCGGCAGCCAATCGAGTATAACTTAGCAGGAGTTGGCACTATCCCTGACACAATCCCAGTGCTCTGGTTGTACGGGATTTCCATGTTTGTCAACCATTCCATCGATATGGCATTCATCATCCTGATCCCAATTCACCGTACCTTGTGCAGGTCCTGGTACGTCGTTCCAGGCTTCCATCGTGCACTCTCCTCCGGAGGGATCTGTGCAATAGCAATGCCAAGTATTGTAGGTTGACCCCAATCTGGGAGCATTCCCCGAGTTCGATCAATTCACTTGGAAATTCGGATTGCCAATTACACGTACGAAGATGTATGTTGGACTGTCCTCAGATCGGTCTTCTGGAAGAAAACCTATCATGAAGTACTCATGTTGCTGCTGCGTAGCGATGGATGCAAGTTTACCTTCCTGGCACTTCACTGAAGCTGCCTGGGCTGGAAAACAAAGACATGTTGTACCAATTAAAGAGATTAAAACAGTAACTCCCATGCGCAACATAATCAACTCCTTTAGACCGATACTGGTTAGCCTGATTAATTCTCATTAAAGACTTAGGTCTTACTTAAGCAGAAGTTATTTAGACTCGTCATTCCTCTGGTTTTCTTCTTCCTGCTGTGCTGCTAAAGCAGCTTCATGCTCCTCATGCTTCTTCAGGGTCTTAGAGGCTGGCTCAGTCATTGCGGCCGTCTGAAATACAGCACCAGCGGGAAGCGGGGCCCAGGGGTAGAGGGATTCCGGAGTTGCCAAGGGCTGGTAGTCCGCACTGGGTCCATTGATGCTGATGGCAAATGTCATCGGGCGCGGATTCCAGAGACCCGAATACATGTCCGGCGGACAAACCTGAACTACACAGTCGCCTGCGACAAACTCGGTGTTCTCCCATTTGATGGGTTCCCAGTTATTGAAGGGGTTGGCCGGCCAGTCGTTGACAATGCCGGAATTGCGGAGAGCCTCACTACTGCCAGGCAACGTGTCATAGGTATCAAGGAAGATGATGATGCCGTCATAGATAACGAACATGGCATTGAAAAGGTAAGTCTCGACTTCCTCATCCGTCCACTCAGACGAATCCTTCGCCGTCAGCACGGTTTCAGCGCTCTGCAGGTCTCCCTCCAGGCGACTCAGGGACTGTTCCACCTGCATTTTCCGGCCCGGACTGGCCATTGCCAAGGTGACCCCGAGAAGAAGGAACGAAATCATCAGAATAACTACGCGATTGATCCGAATCATGTTGATCTCCTCCAAAACACCTCTTTCATCAACCGAACTCTACCACTCTGGATTATGTCTGTCAAGAAATGCAATAAAAAAATAACAATTCATGTCATTTTCCATGACCTGGCCTTCTCTCCAGTTTTCTGCTATCTGCCAACCAGCAATTCCATCTCTAGCCACGCATTCTCCGCCTCGCTCCTGATCAGATCCGCCTTCCTGTCTCGCCTCACCTTCTCCGGCAGCCATTTGAGCATGCCGTACTGGAAGGCCGTCGGACGGTATTCCTTATGCCCCGGGTTGACCATGAACTGCATCATCGCGCCGAGGCAGCTCTTCTCCGGCGGGATCTGCGGCTCGTTGCCACTGAGCAGGCGTGAAGCGTTGATGCCGGCCAGCAGCCCCGTGCTGATCGCCGACATGTAGCCTTCCAGGCCGGTGAGCTGGCCTGTGATGATCAGGTTCGGGTGCTCGCGCACCTGCAGTGTTGGCAACATCACCTTCGGAGCCTCGACGTAGCTGTTGCGGTGCATGCGGCCGTAGCGCATGATCTTCACCTGCTCCAGCCCCGGGATCATCGCGAACACGCGATCCTGCTCACCGAAGCGCAGGCGGGTCTGGAATCCGACGAGTGACATCGCATTCTGGAAGGCGTCCTCCCAGCGCAGCTGCACCGCGGCATAGGGCATGCGCCCTGTGCGCGGATCGACGAGGCCCTTGGGCTTGAGACAACCGTGGCGCATCGTGCCCTCGCCGCGGTTGGCAAGTTCCTCAATCGGCAGGCAGCCCTCGAACAGCAGATACTTGTCAGCGGCGTTGATCGGGTAAACCTCGGCGGCCAGCAGGGCTGCGCGGAAGGCTTCGTACTCATCCTTCTCGAATGGGCAGTTGAGGTAGTCGTCTCCCCCACCCTTGTCATAGCGGCTCTGGGAGAACACCACATCGTGGTTGATGCCCTTCGTGCTGATCACCGGTGAGGTGGCGTCATAGAAGTAGCAGCCGCCGTCACCGAGCAGCTCACTGAGCTGCTGCCAGAGCCCGTCGCTGGTCAGCGGTCCGGTAGCCAGGATCACCAGCCGGCCCGTTGCCAGCTGGGCCTGCAGATCCTCGAAGCGTTCGCGCCGGAGCGTGACCAGCGGATCGGCCTCAATCGTATTCGTGACCTTCGCCGAGAACTGCTCGCGGTCCAGCACGAGAGCGGCTCCGCCGGGCAGGCGGCATTCGCGGGCGATCTGCAGCAGCCGGCAGCCCAGCTTGTCCAGTTCCAGCTTGAGCAGGCCCTGGGCGCGGACCGGGTCCTCGCTCTTGAAGGAGTTGGAGCAGACCAGCTCGGCCAGGCCCTCGGAGACATGCGCCTCGGTCATCACCGCCGGGCGCATCTCCCACAGCTCGCTGGCAATCCCGCGCGCACTGAGCTGCAGTGCAGCCTCGCAGCCGGACAGGCCGCCACCGATGATCAGGGGCGGGAGACTGCGGTCCAGCGGGACCGCCTGCATGCTGTTGCGTTCTTCAGTCACGGGGCATATATGTTAACCGCAATCAGGCGTATGGCAGTCCTGGCCGCAGGGCCTTCCCTGCTAAACTAGAGCAGATGCAGGATTCAGGAAGATACGAGGGTCCCGATCCGCTCGGGGACAGTGAGAACACACATCCGGCCGGCCGGCCGGACCCACTCAATCCCTTCGGTGCGATGCAGTCGGATGATCCGCGCGCTCCGCAGCATGACGCTGCCAGCGGAGCCTTTGCCGCGGCTGACAGTCATACGGACCTGGGCAGCAGTGCTCCCGCGGGCAAGCCGGTGCATACCCAGCGCGCGGCGGAAGCACTGTGCCGGGAGATCGCCAAGGCAGTGGTCGGCCAGGATGAGGTGATCGAGCTGATGCTGACCACAGTATTCGCCGGCGGGCACCTGCTGTTCGAAGGCGTGCCGGGCCTGGCGAAGACCCTGCTCGTGAAGAGCCTGGCCCGTGCGCTGGGCGGCGAGTTCAGCCGCATCCAGTTCACCCCGGACCTGCTGCCCAGTGACATCACGGGCACGAGCATCTACGACATGAATGAACGCCAGTTCTCCTTCCGGCGCGGACCAATCTTCGGCGACTTCGTGCTCGCCGACGAGGTGAACCGCACCCCGCCCAAGACCCAGGCCGCGCTGCTGGAGGCAATGGAGGAACGCGTGGTGACCGTGGACGGCACGAACTACGAACTGCCGCGGCATTTCACGGTGTTTGCCACCCAGAACCCGGTGGAGTATGAAGGCACCTACCCGCTGCCGGAGGCCCAGCTGGACCGCTTCCTGTTGAAGGTCAGCATCGACTACCCGCCGGAGGAGCATGAGCGCAACATCCTGCGGCGTTACGACCAGGGCTTCAATCCGCACGACATCGAGGCCGCGGGCATCAGCCAGGTGGTGGGCAGCGAGGAGCGCGCGCAGATCGACCGCGAGATCAATGGGATCCGTGTCGAGGACGGCGTGCTGAACTACATCATCAGCATCGTGCGGGCCACGCGCCGCAACCGCAGCATCGCACTCGGGGCCAGCCCGCGCGCCGGGATCGCACTGCTGAAGGGTGCCAAGGCATTGAGCGCGCTGCGCGGCAAGAGCTACATCACGCCGGATGAGGTGCTGAGCCTCGCCGCTCCCGTGCTCCGGCACAGGATCCTGCTCACGCCCGAAAGCGAGATCGAGGGTGGTCTCGTGGACGGAGTGGTGGAGAACCTGATCGGCAGCATTCCGGTGCCACGCTAAACAAACAGGGCTAGACCCGCACTTCCTCGGGAATATTGAGGCGCTGGCGCACCTCGTCCATCACGCGTTCGTAGAGCAGGTTCGGTTTCTTGCGGCGCGAGCGGCGGATGATGCAGCCGCGGATCTCGAAGGCGTCGTTGGCGATGTCCACCAGGCCTTCATTGGAGAGATTCATCACGGCGCGGTTCATCTTGTCGAGCTTCTCGACCTTGAACTCGGCTTCCTTGACGCTCTGCGGCGGTTCATTGACCTTGATCACGATCGGGCGGTGGCCACTGTTGACGGCCTCCCCGACCATGCTGAAGCTGTCGCAGGTCACGACCACGCCATCCGCCAGCACGAAGAAGCCGGGCAGCGGATTGAGCTCCGAGTTGTTGGCATCGAGGAAATAGGAGACGGCCGGATTGCCGACGTAGTTGGCGATCAGCCAGTTGCGGCACCAGTCCGGCGTGCGGCGGCTGGTGCTGACGAGCAGCTTCTGCTCATGCACTTCGGCGGTCTTCAGCACCTCGCGCAGGCCTTCGATGACGGTTTCCTCACGCCAGGGGGCGGAGTTGCTGGGGCCACCGATGGCCATGGCGATGTATTCGAAGTCAGGGTTCAGGTTGTTGTCACGCGCGAGCTGGTTCGCCATGTCGAAGCTGGCGATTTCGTCGTGGTGGCTCAGCGCGGCGGGGGTGACGATGATGTTCTCGGGCAGATGCTCGCGGTCCTTCACGTCATGCGGCGGCACGAGATTCAGGCGGAACAGCTTGCGGGGCAGCAGCGAGGGCGTCATGCAGACGATCGGGTCAGCCTGCAGCATGCGAGCCAGCACGAGGTTGGCGGTCGCAACGCTGGTACCGGTGGAGACGGTGAAGATCCGCAGGTCCTTGTCCTGGGGAAGCTTGCCGTTGCCGAGGGTTGTCAGGCCGATGGGCAGCTCATCGAACATCTTGCGCTCAACCAGCCCCCGCGCGCCGGCGCGCGTGATCGCACCGCGTCCGAGCGAGGCGAAGCGCAGCCTGAGCGGCAGCTCGTTGAAATCCTTGCGAAGCGTTACGACCATCGGATTCTCGTCGCCGAGCATGCGCGCAGCAACGAGGCTCTGATTGAGGTGCCCCTTCTTTCCGTCTGATGCGATTACGACTCTAACAGGCAATGCTTACCCCGAAAAGTGCTCAAGCACGCGGCCGAGCAGTGTTTCCGCCTTGTCCATATCCCCGTACGCAATGAATATCGAAATATCCGTCAATCCGGTAATAACCTCCAATACATTTATGCGTGCATTGGCGAGCACACCGGTGACCTCGGCGAGCACACCCGGTTCATCGATGAAGCGGGAACTGCGTAGACGAAGTTCACCAACATTACCCCGCAGGCTAATGTTTGTCAACTCCGGGAATTCCTCTGTCAACTTTGCATGCAGGCTGGAATAGGCCTTGTCCGCGATGTTGCTTGGCAGGTAATAGCAGATGAAGCGCCGCGAAGTGGATGCAGCCGCCGGACTGAGGTGGTTCTCGTCCATCCACTGCACCAGCACACTGAGCAGCCCCACCCGCTCCGTCAGATCACCGACCAGCGTGAGCATGCTCAGCTCATCAGCATTGCGGTAGAGAGTTGTCTCGCTGGCTCCGAGCACGGAGGTGCCGGAGCTGTCCAGGCGGTCCAGCTCGCGGTAGTCAATCAGCCGGGCCCGCAGGCCGGGATTGCGGTACTTGAGCGCGCGGGGATGGATCACCTGGGTGCCAGCGGAACTGATCACCTCGAGATCCGTCAAAGTGAGTTCCTCAAGCAGGCGCGGGTTCTCCGCCAGGCGGGGATCGGCACTGAGCACACCCTGGACATCGGTGACGATCACGACCTCATCCGCGCTGATGTGCGTGGCCACGATGAAGGCAGTAACATCCGAGCCTCCGCGACCCATAGCCAGTACCTTGCCGCTGCTGTCCTGCACGAAGAATCCGCTGATCACGGGCACGCTGCCGACGCGCAGCTGGGGCAGCACGAAGCGCCGGAAGCGGCCGACCGTATGCTGCGTGCGCAGGGTGATGGCCCGCTCCTCATTGGCCTTGGCGGTACTGAGCGGCAGGCTCTCATCCACATCGGCGATGATCGGCCAGCGATCACCATGACGCGGCAGGAAGGGCTGCGTGCTCACATCAAAGCTGCGCAGTGCTGCGCACATCAGCTGCACGCTCTGTTCCTCGCCGAGGGCCGCAAATTCACTGACGGCGGCGAAGTCCGGACTGCCGGCGCTGGAGACCTCGAATGCGCGCAAAAGCTCACTCGTGGCATTGCCGGGCGCACTGCAGACCACAGCGATCTGCTCGCCGTACTGCACCAGGCGCGCGACATGCTCCGCCGCACTGCGGATCAGCTCCGGCGTGGCAAGCGAGGTTCCCCCGAACTTGATGACTCTGCGCACGGCACAATTCTAGCCGAACCCGGGACAATCCAGCGGATGCGCTGGCAACCGGCCTGCATTGGCTAGAATACTGCGGTGAAAGCATTGAGAATCCCCATGATCCTGCTGCTGGCCAGCCTTGGCCTGATCAGTGCAGCCGGTACGGAATTACCGGGACGGATCAGCTGGCTGTGGCGCAGCGGCCAGAGTAGCGAGGCCCTGAGCCTTGTGGATCAGGAACTGGCGGCCGGCAATACGGAGCCCGCCTTCCTGCAGGCGGCAGCCGAAGCGATGCTGGCTGAGCACCGCTACCAGCGGGCTGCAGAGCTGTATGCCGGGCTGGCGCGGGCCAGCGTCGCGGATGATGCACGCTTCCTTGATGCCAAGGTTCACGAATGGCGCGCGAGCTATCTGGCGGAGGGAGAGAATTCCCGCGCGGACTGGATTGCCGAGGAACGGCGGCGGATCGGCAACAGCCGCGACTCGGCTGGGAATGGAATATTCGGTGAGAGCCAGTCCGGCAGCGTGAAGAACCGCTCCCAGCTGATTCTAGAACTGGCCTACTGCCTGGAAGAGGAAAGCGGCAACCGGCCGGGACGGCCGACTGAGCTGCTGGAGCGATACCCCGATAGCACGGTCGTGCTGCGCCTGGCTGCAGCGGATGCGGCTGAGCTGGGCTCGATCAACAATGATGAGGAGCGCATTTCGGCCGTCGCGCAGTTCCTGGCCGGCTGGCCGCGCAACTACTGGCGGCACGTGGCTTTCCGTTACTGGCTGTACTCCGCCTGGCGGATGCATGACCGCGAGGAATTCAGCAAGGCCTCCGAGGCATATCTGGCGGAGTTCGGAGGCAGCGCCGAGGCCCATGGTGCCGTGAGCCGCTACATGCTGGATCTGGACATGCCGCTCGATGAGGGCATGAACCATGCGAAGCGCAGCCTGGAGCTGTTCGAGCTGGAACTGCAGACCAGCGGGGACCTCACCGCACTCAGCACGCTCAACAATGAAACGAAAAACATGCCGGCGCAACTGCCATACCTGCCGCCGGACAGGCGCCGGACCTTCATTCTGTATACCTACAGCCGCCACAACCTGGCACGCTACTACAACCGTCTCGGCCAGCATGGCAAGGCCCTTGACATGGTGACGCCCGTGATCGGGGTGGAGCCCTTCACGCTGCGAGAGGATGAAAGCCTGGCACCCTTCCTGTTGGAAGCCGGCAATGCACATCTCGGCAACGGCAACCAGGAGAGTGCCTACCGCTTCCTGCTGTGGGCCGCCTTCGTCGGTGACAGCGCTGACCGCTACAGCGGCCAGGCTGCGGAGAAGCTCAAGAAGCTGGAGAACAGCCTAGGGGCAGAGAGCGTGCAGTACGAGGTCAGCCGCATGCTGCCATCCGCAAGCGAAGTCAGCACCATCCCGGTGTTTACCGATCTGTCCATCAGTACGGAGATATACCGCCAGCATGCCGCCCGGGTCTGCTGGGTGGATGTCAACTCTGACAACGCACCTGACATCCTGCTGGATGGCAGTACGCTGCTGATGAACGAGCTGGGCCGCTTCCGGGACCGCACCAAGGAAAGCGGCCTGCAGGCCGGCAGCGCAGGCGCGGTTGCCGGTGATCTAGACAACGACGGGGATGAGGACCTGTATGCCTTCGGCAGCGGGCGGGAGCCTGACCGCATCTACATCAACAACGGCGGGACCTTCGGGATTGCCAGTGGCAACAACAGCGACGGCCGCTCCAGTGAGGGTGCCGCCCTGCTTGACATCGATGGCGACGGCCTGCTGGACATCTATATCGCCAACTTCGAGTCACCGACCGGGATCCGCGCCGAACCGGACAGCCTGTTGCTCAACGAAGGAGCGAGCGGCTTCGCGCTGCGCAATGCCGAGCAGAACGGGCTCGTGCCGCCGCTCGGGGAAAGCCAGGCCGGCCGCGGCGTGAGCGTCGGCGACATGGATGATGACGGCTATCCCGACATCTACGTCAGCAACTACCGCCTCGGGGAGAACATGCTGTTCAGCTCGATGGGCAACGGCAGCTTCCGCCAGCTGGCCCGCCGCTGGGGCATCGCCGGCTACTGGAAGGACGGCAACTGGGGCAACAGCATCGGCAGCGCGATGGGAGACATCGACAACGACGGCGACCTGGATCTGTTCGTAGCCAACCTCACCAACCCGCGCTACGAGCATGTCTCGGACCGCAGCATGCTGCTGGAGAACCAGCTGCGTGAAGGTGGAACCTTCGAGGACCGCACGGAAGCCGCGCGCATCCGCTTCAGCATGACCGACGCCTGCCCGCTGATCTTCGATGCCAACAATGACGGCTGGCAGGACATATTCGTGACCAGCATCTACCCCGGCCGGAGCAGCCACCTGTATGTCAATGACGGCCGCGGGCATTTCGTGGATCTGAGCTACATCGCCAATGCCCGTGTGCAGGATGCCTACGGCGCGGCCGTGGCCGACTACGACAACGACGGCGACCTGGACCTGGCGATTGCCAGTCCCAGCGGCTGCAGTCTGCTGCGCAATGATTCCCCACCCCGCAACTGGGTGGGTTTCGAGCTCAGCGGAGGAAAAGGCACCGGGGCAATCGCGCCTTCCGGCCAGAGCTTCAGCAACCGCAGTGCGATCGGGGCGCGGCTGACAATCCGCAGTGAAGGACAGGTGCTCCTGCGCGAGCTGCAGAGCGGCACCGCCAGCGGCTGTGGCAATGAGCTGCGTGTGCTGTTCGGGTTGGGCGACATGCGCGGGCCCTTCGACGTCGAGGTGCGCTATCCCGGTGGGATCACGCAGACGGTTTTCATACGCCGCCCGAACAAGTACTTTGAACTTAGTGAGTCGGTAAGCGGTACACAGGGTGATGGTGAACGCGATGTTCCGGTTGAGGAACCGAAGCCGGTTGAGGAAAGTGGAAGTGGGATCATTTCCCGCGATGGGTTGATTCCTGACTGATCCCCGAATCCTCGAGGCGGCAACCGGAAGTTAACCGGCAATTCACTGCTTTTATCGGTACGCCCATAACGATATGGGTATTCTCTTGGTGCAGGAAATTCCAGAGGGAAGCAGGGCATGATCACCATGGCAAGCACGAGAGAACAAATCCACAGCAGCCTGATCTGCCAGATCGACAGGATGGAGCTGCTTGTCGCAGGCAAGCCGCGCCTGTCGGAGTTCGGGCGGATTGCGCTGGCAAACGTCTTCCTGCAGCTGCGCAAGGAAGCACTGCGTTCAACACCGGACAGTGCCATCGTGCACGAATCGCTGGCAACCTGGAACGCGATCACCGGCGAGGAATTTCTCGCGGAGCGACTGCAGCGGGAGTTCGACAAACTCTCCGCAGCATGGCAGCCTGAACGCTGATCAGTAGCGGCGCCAGAATCCAGGCAGCACCAGCACGGAGATTGCCAGGACCTCCAGGCGGCCGACCAGCATCAGGAGGGACATCCAGAGCTTGGCAACGGGATGCAGCAGAGCCCAGTTCTCCGTAGGGCCGATCATTCCGAGCCCCGGGCCGATGTTGGCGGCGGCGCTGATTGCCGCAGTGATGGCGGTCACCATGTCATGATTGCAGGCCAGCATCAGAATCACACCTGAAAGAATCCAGAGCATGAACAGCAGCATGTAGCCCACCACGCTTTCCTCGATTTCACGGTCGATGGTCTGGCCGTTGATGCGCAGCGGCAGCACCGCCTTCGGCCGGTAGGCCTTTTCGAGTTGCTTCCAGACCCAGCGGACAGTGATCAGCACGCGCACGACCTTCATGCCGCCGCCGGTGGAGCCTGCGCATCCGCCGACGAACATCAGGGCCACGATCGCGCCCTGAGCCAGAGGTGTCCACTGCTCGAAATCAACCGTACCGAAGCCCGTGGTGGTGATGATCGTCAGGGTTGTGAAGATTCCGTCGCGCATCACGATGCCCAGATTTGCCAGGTCCCAGTTCTGCTGATGCAGCACATTCGTCGTGAAGGCCACGAACGCGGCTGCAATCAGCAGCAGGTACAGCCGGAATTCGCTGTCCTTCCAGAAAAGGAAGCGACGGCGCCAGGCCTGGTAATAGAGCGAGAAGTTCACTCCGGCCAGGAACATGAAGAATGTAATGATGAGCTGAATGTGAGTGCCGAATCCGGCAATGCTGTTGTTCTTCGTGGAGAAACCACCGGTGGCCATCGTTCCGAAGGCATGGCAGACCGCATCAAAGAAGGTCATGCCGGCTGCCCAGAGCAGCAGGATCTCCACCACGGTGATCCCCATGTAGATCAGCCAGAGTGTGCGTGCCGTATCCACCGCCTTCGGATGGATACCGGAGACGCTTGGACCGGTGGCCTCGATGCGGTAGAGGAACTTGCCACCCACCCCGAGTGCCGGGAGGATGGCAACGAACAGCACGATGATTCCCATGCCGCCCAGCAGGTGCGTCATGCTGCGCCAGAGCAGGATACTGCGCGGAAGGATCTCGATTTCGGTAATGACGGAAGCACCGGTGGTGGTAAAGCCACTGACGGATTCAAACACCGCATCAATCCAGGATGGCAGCACACCGCTGACAACATATGGAATGGCACTCAGGATCCCGGCCACGATCCAGCCGACCGCAACGATGAACAGTCCTTCCTTGCGATGCAGCTGCTCTGAATCTCCTGATCCGGAAGTCCAGATCCTTGCCAGGGCCAGCAGGGCGGCTCCAATTCCGACCGTTACTCCCAGTGCCACGGCGAAGGCCTGCCTGGTCGGATATGTCGACTGCTCCTCAGTCAGGCTCAGCAGCAGCGGGACAAGCATGCTGCCGACCAGCACCAGCAGGAACATGCCGATGGGCCTGAGCGTGCCGCGATAATTCACTCGGCACCCTCCATATCAAGCGGTGCATCTCCTTCAACGACATCCTCGAAGCGCAGCAGATTCTCTACATATGCGATCCTGTCATGCAGGGCCAGCATCACTACTGAATCCCCCGGAGTAATTACATCCTGTCCTCCGGGAATGACCGCGCGGTTGCCATTGATGATCGCGCCGATCAGGATGCCCTTGGGCAATTTGAGGTTCATTAGCGGCGTATTGATCAGCCGGCTGTTGTGGCCGGCCACGAACTCGATGACTTCCGCCTGACCCTCGTGCAGCAGTGAGACACTGTTGACACGACCGCCGCGGGTGAAGCGCAGTACCTGGGCCGCGGCAAGGATGCGTGGAGCCAGTGAGGCGGTAAGACCCAGCTTGGGGCCGATCTCAGCAAACTGCGGCTTGTCAACGATGGCGATGTTGCGCTCGACGCCGTTCTCCTTGGCCATCAGCGCGGTCATGATGTTCTTCTCGTCGCTGCCGGTGCAGGCCACGAAGGCATCGGTGGCCTCCAGGTACTCCTCGCGCAGCACGTCGATGTCTCCGCCGTCATTGTCAATCACCTTGACGTGGGTCAGTTCCTCGGTCAGTTCCCAGGCGCGGCGCCGGTCATCCTCGAAGAGCTTGACGCGATAGCGCGGCACATCGAAGTAGTGCGCGATCGCCGCTCCGATCTTGCCGCCGCCGACGATCACGATATGCTTGATGGCATCCTTGTGTTCGCCGACACCCTTCTGCACATAGGGAATTGCCTCACGCCGGCAGATCACGAAGATGCGGTCGCTGTCCTGGATCACATCCTCACCGCTGGGAATCATCACCTCGCCGTTGCGGATCAGAGCTGCGACGAGTGCACCTGGCATCCGCAGCTCCTTGATCGGGCGGCGGGTGAAGGGGCTGCCGGGTTCCACTTCGAAGGGACGCAGGTACAACCGGCCGTAGCCGAATTCAGCAATCCCGCTGCCCGCACCCGGTGTGATCAGTGCGGTGGCCTCCGAAGCTGTGAGCATCGGCGGGTTGATGATCATGTCAATGCCCAGGTGCTCCCGGTAGAAGAGGGGGTGGCCGGTGATCACGTCGGGGTTGTCAATACGGGCCACGGCGCTTTTGACACCGAGCTTCCTGCCGAACAGGCAGGCCAGCATGTTCACTTCATCGTTGTTGCTGATCGCCAGCAGCAGGTCGGCGCTGCCGACTTCGACCTTCGAGAGGTCATCCACACTCGTCCCGCTGCCCAGCAGGGTTTCGATGTCGAGGTGGTCGTTGATGTGCTGGACACGTTCGGCGTTGTTGTCGATCAGGGAGATGTCATGATTCTCCGCGACCAGATATCTGGCCAGATAGGCTCCGACCTCTCCGGCACCGATGATCACGATTCGCATGGCGTATTCTACCCCGCTGGAATTGTCGCAAAAAAAAGGATCCGGGAGGTCCCGGATCCTGCTCTCAAGTCTGGTTGGCTCAGGCCTTGGCGACTGCCACGATCTGGCTGAAGGCCTGGGGATCACGCGCGGCGATCTCCGCAAGCACCTTGCGGTTGATCTGCACGTTGTTCTTCTTCAGTCCGCTCATCAGGCGACTGTAGGTCATGCCGTTGGCACGGCTGGCGGCGTTGATGCGAGCGATCCACAGGGCACGGAACTCACGCTTGCGCGTGCGGCGGTGGATGTAGGCATAACGCAGGGCGTGCCACACTGCTTCCTTGGCGGCGCGGTACAGGCGTCCACGGGTTCCGCGGAAGCCAGAGGCCATCTTCAATATGCGCTTGCGCCGTCTGCGACTGGCGACTGCTGTCTTTGCTCTTGTCATCAGACCTTACCTCCCGGAGAGATAAGCTTCTTGAAACGCGGGCTGTCACAGGCTGCGACCTGCTTGAGGATGGCAAGCTTGCGCTTGCGCTTCTTGCTCTTCTTGGAAAGGATGTGGCCAATTCCGGACTGCTTGTGCATCAGCTTTCCGGAGCCACTCACCTTCAGGCGCTTTGCAGTCGCCTTGTGCGTCTTCATCTTCGGCATCTAATTACTCCATTGAGGCCGGCAGCGTTGCACCTACGGCGTAGCTTTCTTGAGCGGAGAGAGAATGGCATAGAGTCGGTTACCGATCATGCCCTTGCTCTTCTGCTCAACCACGCAGATATCCGCGATCCTGGCGGTCAGCTTGTCCAGCTGCTCCAGTCCCTTGGTATCGGCGTAAGCCCTCTCCCTGCCCCGGAGGATCAGGTTGAAGCGCAGTTTGTGCCCCTTCTCGACCAGCTGCCTGGCCTTCTTCATTTTTGTCTCGATATCGTGGTCCGAGATCTTCATGGAGAAGCTGATTTCCTTGAGTTCGGTCTTGCCCTTCGCCGAAACCTGCTTCTTCTTCTTGGACTGGTAAGAAAGCTTGCCGTAGTCCAGGACCTTGCACACCGGAGGATTTGCATTGCCGGCAACTTCCACCAGATCCAGACCGGCTTCCTGCGCGATGACGAGTGCTTCCTGAATAGGAATCACTCCCCGCTTCTCGCCGTTCTGGTCGATCAACAGAACCTCTCGGGCCCTGATCTGCCGGTTTACCCTATGCTCAGCTATGAAACATACTCCTAGTGGTGATTATCGAGCCTAAGAATATATCAGACAGGATTGTCGCTGTCAATGGACTTTGGGCGCAATAACCCGGCACGGGAGCCGTGATCGGACATGGCCGGGCAGATGAATGATAAAATCCCGTCCGTGCAGGCGTCAAGTATGACCATCAGGGTGATTGTGGCCAAACCGGGCCTGGACGGCCATGACCGTGGCGCGCGGGTGATTGCCCGGGCCCTGCGAGATGCCGGGATTGAGGTGATTTATACCGGCCTGCACCAGACCCCGGAGAAGATCGTGGCGGCCTGCCGCCAGGAGGACCCGGACGTGCTGTGCCTGTCCATCCTCAGCGGTGCGCATATGACACTGATTCCGCGGATCATGGAAGGCATGCGCGAACAGCAGCTGGAGGATATTCCGGTGCTGGCGGGCGGAATCATCCCGGATGCTGATGCTCAGTCCCTGCGCAAGCAGGGAGTGAATGAGGTGCTGGGTCCCGGAACCAGCACGGAACAGATAGTGGAACTGATCCGCAGCCTGGCGGAGCAGCGCCGCAGCCAAGAGGAAAACAGATGAGCAGGATTGAGATCCGCGTGCCTGACATGGGCGGCATGAAGAGTGAGAAGATCCGCTTCGCGGCCTGGCTGAAGGCGGTCGGCGAAAACGTGAAACTGGATGAGGACCTGTTTGAGGTCGAACTTGACAAGGCGAATGTGGTCTGCGAGGCCCAGGCTGAAGGCCGGCTGGCTGAAATCACCGTCGCGGATGGCGAAGTCCATACCGGAGACGTCATAGGTTACCTGGATGCATGACAGAAAGTACCTGAGGGAATGCCCGGAGATCGCGCGGCAGAGTCTGGCCACCCGTGGCGAGGAATTCGCGCGCAAGATCGACCGCTTCCTTGAGATCGACGTGGAGCGCCGCCGGCAGCAGACCGAACTGGATGAGCTGCGCAGCGAGCGAAACTCCGCCAGCAAGGAGATCGGCGAGCTGATGAAGGCTGGCCGGCGCGACGAGGCGGAGGAGCGTAAGGGCTATACGCGCACCATCAACAGTCGCATTGAACAGCTGGAGGCCCAGCACGGGATGCTCTCCGACGAGGAGGAGGACATCCTCCTGAGCCTGCCGAACTTCCCCGACCCCTCGATCCCCGTGGGACCCGAGGGCAACCAGGTGGAGATCAAGGCGCATGGCGATCCGAGGAAGTTCGAGTTCGCCGCACGCGACCACATGGAACTCTGCCAGCGGCTGGAGCTCGCGAACTTCGAAGCCGGGGCACGCATCAGCGGCAGCGGCTTCCCCGTGATGCATGGCAACGGCGCCGTGCTGCAGCGCGCCCTGATCAGCCTGATGGCGGATGTGCACGTAATGCGCCACGGTTACACCGAGCTGCGCGTGCCCTTCATGGTGCACCCACGCTGTCCGCTAGGTACGGGGCAGCTGCCGAAGTTCGGCAGCGAGATGTACCACGTCTACGTTGACAAGAAGCTCAGTGAGGACGAGCCGGAGAGCGGTCCGCACTACTACCTGATCCCCACCGCTGAGGTCCCGGTCGTCAACTACTACCGCGAGCAGATCCTCGAGCAGCCGAGCCTGCCGATCAAGTTCATGGCCTACAGCCCCTGCTGGCGCGTGGAAGCCGGCAGCTACGGCAAGGATGCCAAGGGCCTGACCCGCCTGCACCAGTTCGAGAAGGTTGAGCTTGTGCGGATCTGCGCTCCCGAGGACGGGCTGGCGCAGCTGGAGGAGATCACGGCGGACGCCGAGCATATCCTCGAGATCCTCGGGCTGGCCTACCGGCGCATCGTGCTGCCATCCGGCGACATGGCCTTCGGCAGTGCCAAGACCTATGACCTTGAGGTCTGGTGCCCCGGAGAGCAGGCCTGGCGAGAGGTCAGCTCCGCCAGCCTGACAACCGACTACCAGGCCCGCCGCGCCAGCATCCGCTACCGCAGTGAACCGGGTGGCAAGCCGCAGTTCCCGCACCTGCTGAATGCCAGCGGACTGGCCCTGCCGCGCCTGATGATCGCACTGCTGGAGACCTACCAGACCGTGGATGGCAACGTAGTACTGCCTGAGGTGCTGCACAAGTACATGCCGCACACCTCGATCCTCACGCCTCCGGAGGCCGGGGCTCCGCCGATGATCTGATGGGCAGCCGGCCCTCCTATCCGACCAGCCGCCTGGAGTATGAATTGCCGGCGGAACTGATCGCCCAGCATCCCGCAACTGAGCGACGCGCCTCCAGGCTGATGCACGTGGACGTTGCCAATGGTTGCTTCAGCGACCGCAGCTTCTCCGAACTGCCTGAGCTGCTGCCCGCGAACAGCCTGATCGTGATGAACAGCAGCCGCGTGATTCCCGCGCGGATTTTCGGCAGGCGCACGAGCGGTGGCAGGGTCGAAATTCTGTACCACGGCAGCATGGGAGACGGCAGATTCCGCGTGCTGATGAAAAGCAGTGCCAGCCTGACAACCGGTGAGCTGCTGGAGCTGCCGGAGGGCTGGAGCTGCAAACTGATGGAACCGAAGCAGCTGGATGGCAGCCTGGTTCGGATCAGTGATGCGGCGGGACAGCCCGTAGACAATCCCGCGATGCACGCATTCCTGGACAGGCATGGCAGCATGCCCCTGCCCCCCTACATCCGCAGGGCTGCTGGCGATCCGGCCTCGGAGGGGATTGACGACCGCGAGCGCTATCAGACGGTGTATGCCGATGAACGGGGTTCGGTGGCGGCACCGACTGCCGGGCTGCATTTCGATGAAGCGATGCTCAGCCAGCTGAGTGAAGCGGGGCACAGGATCAGGTATCTGACCCTGCATGTCGGGATGGGCACCTTCGCCCCGCTGCGGGTGGAGGATCTGGCTGAGCACAGCATGCACAGCGAGGACTTCAGCCTGTCAGAGGAGTTGCTTGCGGAACATGCCCGGGCTCTGGCTGCGGGCAATCCGGTACTGGCGGTCGGCACCACCAGCCTGAGGGTGTTGCATACCGTAGTAAGTGAACAGCTCCAGGCACCTGCAGAGTTGGACTCCCTGCATGGCAGCACCGCGACCTTCATCTATCCCGGCCAGCCGACTGTGGCTGCCGACCTGCTGCTGACAAACTTCCATCTGCCGCGCTCCACTCTGCTGGCCCTCGTCTACAGCTTCGGCGGCGAGGAGCTGATGCGGCGTGTCTATAATCATGCGGTGGCTGAAAGTTACCGCTTCTTCAGCTACGGCGACTGCATGCTGATCGACCGGAGGAACTCCGCACAATGAAAGCACTGCTGCTGATCGGCGGGCAGGCCACGCGCCTCAGCCCGCTCAACAAACACATTGCCAAGTCCCTGATGCCTGTCTGTGACCGCGAGGTGCTCAACTATCAGATCGGGCAGCTGGCACGCGCCGGGGTCTCGCAGATCATCCTGGCTGCCGGCTACATGGTGGAACAGCTCGCGGATTATGTCAGCGGCTACAGCGGCGGGCTGGAGTTCGCAATCAGCCTGGAGGAGGAGCCGCTGGGCACTGCCGGGGCGATCGCCCATGCGGCTGAGCTCGTTGACAACGACCGCCTGGTCGTGCTGAATGCCGACATCATCAGTGACGTGGATATCGCGGAGGTGATCACCACTCATGAAGCGGGTGGCCGCCCGGCAACGCTCGTGGGCTATGCCGTGCAGGACCCGGCGCGCTACGGCCTATTGCAGCTAGAAGGCAGTGCAATCACCGGCTTCACCGAGAAGCCGGAAGGCCAGCTCGATGACGACGCCAAGCACTTCATCAATGCCGGGATCTACGTACTGGAGCCCACCGTCGTCAATTCGATTCCGCAGGGACGCAGCGTCAGCATCGAGCGCGAGACATTCCCGCAGCTGATCACGGCGCATGGAGCCTTGACGCACTTCCCGCATGAGCGCTTGTGGGAGGACATTGGGACCTTCGAAAGTTACTTCCGGGCCAACTTCGCACTGGTTGCCAGCCGTTACACCTACGGTGACAATGCCCTATGGGGCGGGCGCGAGGACTTCGCGCTGTTCAAGGACATGGTCTACATGCACGAAAGCGTGGAGCTCGGCAAGGGCGTCGATCTGTTCCACCGCGTGATCGCGATGGCGCGCAGCAGCATCGGAGCTGACAGCAGGCTGCAGAATACGATCCTGCTGCCCGGTGCGGTGGTCGGCGAGCGTTGCCAGCTGACGGACTGCATCATCGGCCCGGGTGTGAGTGTTCCAGAGGGCACGCGCATCAACAAGATGGTGATGGTTGCGGGTGAGCAGAACACGGCGTTCTATCCGGATGCCCACGACATGGGCATCAGCTAGAAGCTGATCGGCGGAATTCCGGAATCGACGCCGTCTGCCAGTCCGCCGAGCTTCGGCTCGAGCTGCACCAGTCCACGCCCCAGCCCCTCCGTTGAGACTTCCAGCAGTTCGCTGAACAGTACGGGCGCTGTGTCCTCGCGAGCGAAGAACTGGCGGAAGAACAGCAACCGGTCGCCACTGATGTCCGCGAGATTGATGTAGACGGAATCGTCCGATGAATGCAGGCGGCGCTTGTGCAGGCCGCTGGGGTCCGTGGCCCAGATCTCCCAGCGTGTGGACTGCTCTCCGTTTGTCGGGCAGCAGTAGAAGAGCACGCCGTCCTGTTCGAGGATCGTCAGCTTGGGCGGGATGTCCTCATGCAGGATCCGCACGGCCCCGTCGGCGGGATCCAGGGTCGCCAGCCGGAACAGTCCGCTGTAGTTGGCACGCTGGGACTTGCCGCGCGCATCAGGCTGGAACAGCAGTGTTGCCAGTTTGCCGTCATGCAGGCGCAGCAGCGGCGGCAGCCAGCTCTCGGAGGAGTAAGACATGTGGAAGGGGAAGTTCCATTCCACGTCCTCATCCAGCGCAGTGTCCGGAATGTCGGCGTAGTAGCTGACCATGCTGCGTGCAGGTGTGGCGGGATCGGAACTGATCCGCATCCAGCTCACCGGCCGCTGGGCCTCGCCACTGGAGGCGGAGATCCAGCTGGCACCGTCCGAGAGCCGGCGCGTGCTGTGCAGCAGCCCGCGGTCCAGCTGCAGGGCATCCACCGGCCATGCTTCGAGCTGGCCATCACCGACGAACTGCGCCGGATAGAGCGCATCGCCGGCTGCCACTGGCTTTGCCGTACCGTTGGAGTCGAGCGTTAGCAGATGGGTGGTCTGATCAGATACGCGACCATCCGGATCCTGTACGGCGGTCTGAACCAGCACTGCATCATGATCCGGTTGCGCAAGGATCCGTAGCGGGATCTGGTCTTCCTCCAGTTCAAGGTCCGTCACCCTGCGCTGGAAGACATCGGCCTGCACCAGCCACTGGTTGTCTGGTGTATCAGGAATCCTTGCATCGTAATTGCGCAGCTGGATCAGGAACTGCAGTTCATCTCCGCTGCGGATATAGGCTGCAGCGCGGATGTCCACGCCGTCGGGGCTGACGGCCCGCCGTTCCGCATAGACCTGACCGGAGGTGTTGAGCCACTCGGACTCGACTGCAGGGTATGTCACGACCTGTTTCACCGGAAGCTCTGCAGCCTTATCTGCCTGCTGGCAGCCGCAGAGCAGGAGTAGAATTGACGGAATCAGCTTGCGCATGGGAGATCAGACTAGCATGCAGCACCGGCGGTGCAGAGAATCCGTCTCGCTATAATCGGGGCGTGAAACTCGGCATCGGCGCACTGGCGGCAGGCAACCCCACCGGGCTTGGACGCCTGTGCCGCAATGCCGTGATCGGGCTTGCCGCCGGCGCGGAGGGGCATGAAGTGCATGTCTTCCTGCGCACTGCCAGTGATCAGGAGAGAATCAGGGAGGAAGCTACTCCTCCTCTGCGACCTGCCCTGGATAACCTGCATTACCACATCGGCAGCTTTCCGCGCATCCCCTTCCTGCAGCGCTACTGGCTTGAACAGCAGTGGATTCCGCAACAGGCGCGAATGCTCGGACTTGATGCATATCTCGGCTGTGACTTCTGCCTGCCGATGGACCTCAAGATCCACAGAAGGATGGTGCTGTTGCCGGACATGCTGCCCTTCACCCGGCCGGAGACGGTGTCGCTGGCTGCAGGGTTTCTCTACCGGCGGGCCATCGTACATGCGGTGCGCAGCGGTGCCGGGCTGTTGTGCATATCCGAAGTAACGCGGACGAACCTGCTGGAGCGCTTCCCTGGTGCGGCGGACCAGGCTGAGGTGCTGTATCCGCCGCTTTCGCCGATCCTATGGACCTACGCCTCTCGCCAGGGAAGCGTAGACCTTGAGTTGCAGGTGCAGGGCTCACTGCACATGTTCAAGTCGCAGCGTCCCTACATCCTGGCAGTTGGCGTGCGCGGTCCGCGCAAGAACACGGAGCTGCTTGTGCGGATCTACCGTGAGCTTGTGCTGAGCGGGGACTACCATGGCTCGTTGGTGCTGGCCGGAGGCGACGGGGAATTCCATACGGCGAACAGCAGCCCGCGGCTGGCCGTCGTGGCCCTGGGACAGCAGCCTGGAGCGCAGGCGGACGATTCTCCTGCGATCCACGACATCGGGCGAGTGAATGACTTTGACCTGAGCCAGCTGTACCGTGCTGCTGACCTCCTGGTCAGCCTGAGTCTTGAGGAAGGATTCGGCTATCCCGTGCTGGAAGCCCTGGCACACGGAACTCCGGCACTCGTCAGCCGCGGTTCTGCGATGCGGGAAATCTCGGAGGGTGGGATAGCGGAAACCGGGCTGAACCCTCCGGAATGCCGGGTTAAACTGTTATCCACCCTCAATTCCCTGCCCCTGCTGCGGCGGGAAGCAGCGGGAATCCGGCTGGAGGATTTCTCCGTGGAGGAGTACGGCCGGCGGATCATTGAATTGTTTGAAGCGATGGAGACTGAATGATGAGGAATGTCTGCGGACTTGTGCTGGGTGCCCTGTTGCTTAGCTGCCTGTGCGGCTGCCCACCAACCACTGGTGGTCAGCAGGGCACGAATCAGGGTGGGAATGGCAATGCGGGCAATCTGAAACTCGGCGGCACCCTGCGCCTGCCCGTGGAGATTTCCGTGGATGACCCGGCCCTGGCCAGCATGGATTTCAGCGAGCATAGACTCTATGCCCTGGCCCGAGCCATCGGTGCCTCACTGACCGCTCCTGTGGCCGGCAAGGATGAAGTGGCAGCTTCGCTGGTTACAGGTATTGAACCGAATGATGACGGTAGTGAATGGAGCTTCAGGCTGCAGACCGGCAGCGACCCGCTGGCCCTGCCGATGCTGCTCCAGCAGCACTTCACGGGAATTGCCAACGGACATCGCAATGCCCTTCATGCCCAGCTGCTTGACCTGCTGGAAGGCGCTGAGGCAGTTTCCTCCGGAAGCGCGATTTCCATCAGCGGAATCAGCATTGCGGATGACAGCATCAGTTTCAGCCTGACCAGGCCATACATGCAGTTTGACAAATGGCTGAGCCAGCCGGGACTGGCGATCGCCGACGTGCAGATTGAGATGGACAATGCTGACCCGCAGCGGGTCAGTAATCTCAGCAGCGGCGGATTCGGACCATGGAAGATTGACAGGATGGAGCAGGACGAGTCTGGTGTAACTGAGCTCGTGCTGCTGCCCAACCCGGATTCACTGCTCGGGCAGCCCGTTGCCAGTGAACTGCGCTTCGTGCTGGAGCCGGACCGGAAGAAGCAGGTTGAGCTGTTCAGGACGGGCCGGCTTGATGTTGCCGGAGTTCCCGGCGACATGCTGGAAGAAATCAGCTCCGATGAGCAACTCAGTGGCAATCTCCACAGCCATGAAACGGCTGTGTCACTGCTGGCCCTGTTCGACCTTGGACAGGACCCCTGGGGAGACCAGCTGCTGCAGGACAAGATCGGCCTGCGCCGCTCACTGGGACTGAGCATTGACCGCGAATCGCTGGAGGAGGAAAACCACGGGACACTGCAGGGCTGGGGTCACTTCCTGCCCAGGCATTTCAGCCAGGCGATCCCGCAGGAGCTGCTGAACAATCCCGGTTATCCGCAGACCGCGATGCTGGAGGAAGCACGGGCTGCACAGAAGCAGAGCGACCACGAACAGGGTTCACACCTTCCGCTGGGGATGGATGCGGCCTACCTGGATCATGACAAACTGGACGGACCGGTGCGTGATCTATTGCAGTTCTGGAGCGACATCAGTATCCACCTGCAGCCTTTTCCCCTGTCTGAGGAAGACATGCACAAGCGCATTGACCTGAACAGCCATGAACTGATCGTGTTCTGGAACTATCCAGCCTGGCCTGATGCGGAAAGCTGCCTCTATCCGCAGCTTTACAGCGGGCTTGCCGGCAATGGTGGCAACTGGTCCAGAATAGACAATGCGGAGATTGACGACAGCATCCGCCAGGCCCAGGCCACCGCTGACAACCGCCTGCGCAATCTGCACCTCGGCAAGCTCAGCAGCATCATCGAGGAACGGGGGCTGTTCATCCCGGCGGCCTATGCCTCTCCCAGCCTGCTGATCAATCCGCGGCTGCATGCCAGTCCGGGTGCCTACGACTTCGATGCATCGTTGCAGGGCCAGGACTTCCGCGCCGTCGGCCTCGAGCAGTAGGCCTCAGTCCCTCAGCCGGATGCGCAGGGTGTTCGGATCAGGGCGCTCGGATTTCCAGCGGCCGTAGTCATCGAGCACGTTGACAACCTGGCGGATCGCCATGCCGTTGATCCCTCCGGCCTGCGGCACCAGCGCGGGGTCGACCCGGAAACCGCCGAGCGTACCGTCACTGAAGCGCGGCCACCAACCGCTGCGCTCCACCATCTCGGTCAGGCGTCCGGCGAGCGGTGCCAGCAGCGGCACACCGCTGACCTTTTCGCGGATCATCCCGCCCATGCCCTCATTCATCCATTCGCGGCTGGCGTACTGCAGGTTGCGCACGGATGGCAGGCTGCCCAGCAGCTGGCTTTCCACGCTGCAGATCCCGCCCTCGATGTGCAGCAGGCGCCAGGCATGTGGATAGCTGACGGCGGCCGATGTAACGAGATTGACGATTCCGTCCTGCACATTCACGCTCTGGGCATGGATGTGGCCGCTGAGCACCAGACGCACGCCGTAGCGCTGCAGCAGCTCTCGCAGCCGTCCGGCTTCATGCACCTGCCAGTAACGGAAGATCCGCGAGAGAATGTGGTTGGGTTCCTCCGCGGGTGAGTGGTCCATGATGCTGTGGTGGATGGCAACGATCGGCACATGCCCGCTGTCGCGACAATGCTCCAGCACCTGCTCCAGCCAGGCCAGCTGATCCGCGAGCACGAAGCCGTCGTCCTGCGAGCCGTCCTCGAAGCCCTCATGGCGCAGCTCATCCAGGCTCAGATTGCTGTCCATCACGATCAGGGTGTGATCACCGGGCAGCGGCACCACATAGCGGGTGGTTGCCCCGGGCAGGCCATGGCCGCGGTAAAAGTCGCAGAAGTCGTTGCGGTCGAGGATCTCCACGCCGGGATAGCGTGAATGCTCCGGCCGGCGGCGCAGCATGTCGTGATTACCGGCCACGATCGAGCAGGGTACGTTCAGTTTCCTGACAATCTGCAGGGCAATCTCATGATTGAACAGCTCGCTGTCGCGGGTCATGTCGCCAAGAATCACGGCGGCGTCAATATCCTCAGCTGCGTTCACTGCCTGGACCGTGGCCTCCGCCAGTTCCACGGAGAGGCTGTGCAGCTTGCGGCCCGGATCGATTTCCAGACGCGCATCCGCCTCCTCGCGCGAGACGGCGATGTGCAGGTCGCCGATGATTGCCAGTCTCAGTCTGTCAGCCATGCCTGCCTCAGCCTCCCAGCAGCTCCGTGGCTGCTGCATGCACAGCGTCAGCAGTGATGCCGAACTCTCGGTAGAGCACCTCAGCCGGGGCACTGGCACCGAAGCCGTCCATGCCGATCACCCTGCCCTGCAGTCCCACATAGCGCTCCCAGCCCATCCGGATTCCAGCTTCCACCGCAACACGCGCGGAGCACGTCGGTGGCAGTACGGAGTCGCGGTAGGCCTGGGGCTGCTCGTCGAACAGTGCCCAGCTCGGCATGCTGACAACGCGGACGCGCTTGCCTTCCGCAAGCAGGCGCTGGCCGGCCTGCAGGGCCAGCAGCGTTTCACTGCCCGTACCGATCAGGATCAGTTCCGGGATATCGCCGCTGTCCAGCAGGATGTAGGCTCCCTGGCGCAGTCCAGCAGCAGTGGCAGGGTTGTCAGGCCGGAGTGCGGGCAGGTCCTGGCGGGTCAGCACCAGGCAGACCGGGCGGCTCTGCTGCTCAACGGCAAGCTGCCAGGCCTGGGCAGTTTCCTGGCTGTCCGCGGGACGCAGCACCAGGACATTGGGCATCACGCGCAGGCTCATCAGGTGCTCCACCGGCTGGTGCGTGGGGCCGTCCTCGCCGAGCCCGATGGAGTCATGTGTGAACACGAAGATCGAGGGGACGCGCATCAGTGCCGCCAGGCGGATCGCCGGACGCATGTAGTCAGCGAACTGCAGGAAGGTCGCACCGTATCCCCGGACTCCGCCGTGCAGACAGAGCCCGTTGACGATCGCCGCCATGGCATGTTCGCGCACCCCGAAGCGGATGTTGTTGCCAGCGGGTTCGGCGGCGGACTGCATGGCGCTGTGCTTCTGCCAGCTCTTGTTGCTGGGCTCGAGATCCGCACTGCCTCCGACGAGATTGCCAAGCCGCTCGCCGAGCAGGTTGAGCAGCTTGCCGCTGCTGGCCCGGCTGGCGGATGAATCATCGGTGGCAAACAGGCTATCCAGCCCCTCATTCCAGCCCGTGGGCAGCTCGCCCGCGAGCCAGCGCTGGAGCTGGGCAGCGGCATCGGGATGTGCAACGGTATAGCTGCTGAAGTCAGCCTCCCACTGGCGCTGCCAGTCTGCGCCGCGCTCGATGAAACCGGCGCGCAGCTGCGCCACCGCATCCGGCACGAGGAAGCGCTGCTCCGGCCAGCCGAAGACCTCACGCGTGGTGGCAACAGCCTCACTGCCCAGCGGTGAGCCATGGGACGAGGCACTGTCCTGCTTGGGACTGCCATAGCCGATATGGGTGCTGACGACGATCAGGCTGGGTCGCGTCACATCGGAGCGTGCATCCCGGAGCGCGAGGTCCACCGCCTGCATGTCGTTGCCATCCTCGACGCTCAGCACCTGCCAGCCGTAGCTGCGGTAGCGTGCCGCCACATCCTCGGTGAATGCGAGATCGGTGCTTCCTTCGATGCTGATGCTGTTGCTGTCATACAGGCAGATCAGGCGACCAAGGCCGAGATG
The DNA here is from genome assembly GCA_020440605.1 of bacterium. Classification (GTDB taxonomy): domain Bacteria; phylum 4484-113; class 4484-113; order 4484-113; family JAFGCY01; genus JAHEFU01. The sequence continues at coordinate 148,814 of JAGRNT010000002.1, forward strand.
CCCGGCGAGTGAGCTGGCTTCGGAGGAGATACCCTCCATCAGATCGCCATCTCCGCAGAACACGTAGGTATTATGGCTGATGATGTCATGACCGGGGCGGTTGGCCTGGGCGGCCAGCCAGCGCTCGGCCAGCGCCAGGCCCACGGCATGGGAGATCCCCTGCCCCAGCGGACCGGTCGTGACCTCCACGCCCGGGCATTCATGCAGCTCAGGATGCCCGGCGGTGGGGCTGCCCCACTGGCGGAAGTTGCGCAGGTCGTCGAGGCTGAGATCGTATCCGCTCAGATGCAGCAGGGCATAGAGCAGCATCGAGGCGTGGCCATTGGAGAGTACGCAGCGGTCGCGATCCGCCCAGCCGGGATCAGCGGGATTGAAGCGCAGGTGCCGGGTCCAGAGGGTCCAGGCCATGGCAGCCATGCCCATCGGCGCGCCGGGATGTCCTGAGTTGGCCTGCTCCACGGCATCGATCGCCAGAAAGCGGATCGTGCTGATGGCGAGGTAGTCCAGCTCCGCCTGATCCTGCGGCTGCAGGTTGACTTTGCGGTATTGCATCGCGCAATTATCCCAGAGGGATCAGCAACCTATGCCAAGCCGCACTCGACCGACTGGCAAGCTATCAGTGATATGCCTTGCGTAAACAAACGGCAGGAGTGGCGTGATCAGCCGATACGCGGCAGCGCGGTCAGCACATCGTCGATCAGGCCGTAGTCCTTCGCCTCGGAGGGCTGCATGAACTTGTCGCGGTCGGTGTCCTTCTCGATCTGCTCCAGACTCTTGCCCGTGTGCTTGACGTAGATCTCATTGAGGATGTGCTTGCACTTCAGCATCTCCTCAGCCTGGATCTCCACGTCGCTGACCTTGCCCTGCATGCCACCCCAGGGCTGGTGGATCATCACGCGCGCATTGGGCAGCGCATAACGCTTGCCGGCCGCACCGCCGGTGAGGATCAGGGAGCCGGCGGAGGCCGCCATGCCCATGCAGCAGGTGCGTACGTCAGGTTTGACGGCCTGCATCGCATCGTAGATCGCCAGACCACCGTAGAGGTCACCGCCCGGGCTGTTGACGATCATCAGGATGTCCTTGCCGGAGTCCTCGCTTTCGAGGTACATGAGCTGCGCCAGGATGGAATTGGCGAGCGACATCGTGATCTCCTCGCCCACGAACACAGTGCGGTCGCGCAGCAGGCGGCTGTAGAGATCAAATGGGTGCTCTATCTTCTGGCCAGGATCAATGATCGATGGAACTCTGCTCATGTTTGCCCTCCGGTCAGCGTGAATGCTAGCACATGGCTACCCGGCACACCGGCGGTTTGATCTGGATTTCCCACTGCGTTAAGCGGGATATGAAAAGGCCCCCGGGAATCCCGGGGGCCAGGTTCAGCTCAGTTGACTGAACTGCCTTACTTCATGTTGCGAATGCTGTTCATGGAAGCCTGATGGCTGGCCTTCAGGGCATTGGAGATCTTCTGATACTTCCGCGACTCCATCTGGATGTCGTTCGAGATGATCAGCGCGAGCTCGAAGCTGTCGGGGTCCACCGCCGCACAGATGAACAGCGCACCACCGTCGCCGCTGCTGCGACTTCCTTCAATGACCAGGCTACGACTGAGGCTGATGGCACCACCATTCAGCGGAATGGAACCCTGCGGTGCATCCTCGGCATACAGGCGGCCAATCACAATCGGCTTGTCCGGATCACCTTCCAGGAAGCTGACCAGCAACTCGTCATCCAATTCCGGCAGGAAGTACCACCTGCCATCCGTATCAAGCAGGTTGTTATCCAGGGGGAAGCTGACGCGGTACTGCCCGAAATCATCGCCTGCCACATTCACATCGAGCTGGGCAGTTATGATGTTTCCATCAATGATCACATCATCTGTGGCTGCGGAGTTGCCGGCAGCGCCACCCATGGAAAGCAGGTCGATCCAGTCCTTATGCTCCTTGTCAGCGGCGGTTCCAGCAGGAATTCCCAGCAGGCTGTCAATGCCCACGCCCTCGCTGTCAACGAGCCAGGCGTCCGCTCCCATCTGCAGAATGTTACGGGTTGCAATGTCGCGATGGACAATGTTTTCAGAGCTACGGTTGCTGCTGCCTTCTGCACTGGAATCGTCGCCACCAGCCACACTGCCCTCAAACAGTGGATTCTCAGTAGTACTGCCACTTTCGAACAGCGGATTGTTCTCCAGAGCTTGCATCTCGGAGTCGATCAGCTGGTCCCATTCCTGCATCAGCAGGTCGGGACGCTTGCGGATGCGGGAAAGCATCGTCTCCCAGGCCTGCAGGCTTTCCCACCTCCTGATGGTGTAGGTGGTCACACCATTGACGTCACCGACCGCAACAGTGATCTCATTCTCGTCGAGACCTTCGGTCTGAGTCCAGCTGAAATCGGAAATCGCGCCATCGTCCTGTGAACCGGCAATGCCGGGCATGCCACCGGTTGCCATGGGATTGAAGCCCACATTGGTGGCCTCCAGGTCGTTGCCAAAGCCCTCCTCCTCCTCGCCGGATTCACGGGCCGGAGTGTGGGTCTTGTTGCTGCGGCTGGAGTTGTAGTCAGCCCCCTCGGCACCTGCATCGGCATCACCCGCTCCTCCGGAGCCATCGTCTCCATCAGGGGCAGCCACGCTGCTCGTCTTGTTGGAACGGGAGGAGTTGTGATCCGTGGCATTGTCGTTGTCATCATCCTCATCGCCGTCACCGCCACCCTGGCCTGCGACCCTGCTGCTGGATGTCTTGTTGGAGCGCGAGGAGTTGTGGTCCGTGGCACTGGACATCTTCTGGTTGGTCCACCAGCGCGCGGTCTCCTCATCAAGCGGAATGAAGACTTCGCAACTGCTCTGGCTGCCATCAGCCCGCAGCCCGATCAGGATCGCGATGATTCCGTTGCCACCGGACCTGTTGAGGACCGATCCGGCACCGGAAGCAATCCCGTAGTGGATCCGGCCGGGGCGCTTGCGCAGCGGAATGACATCGTCGTCGTCGTACTCGACGACACCGGTATTGGAGGAACCATGCATGAAATTGAGCTGATAATCAACTTCTCCACTGGATTTCCAGTTCCCGCTTTCCTCGAAGTCAATGTACAGATCGGTGAAGACAAGCTCAGGTTCCGCTCCGTCAACCAGCCGCGGTGCAACGGACCTGTACTCCACGTGGGTCGTGTTGATCGTGATCCCCCGCTCCTTCTCCTCAGGAGCATTGTCAACCGAGGAGAAGGATCCGCCGGACATCTTGCCTGCTCCTCCATCCTTCGTGATCTCCTTGATCGTGATGGAGCGCTTCCACTCCTTTCCTTCAACAGTGGCCTTGATCCAGTCCTGCACGGCACGGTTGTCACCGGTGTAGCCGGTATCCATTGTCATCAGGAAACTCAGTGAGGAATCAACGATGTAACCCTTCTTGAGCGTGATGTCTCCGTACTTGACACGCCCGGGACGCTTGCGCAGCACCAGGTCGTTGCCATCCTGATACTCAACGGAACCTCCGTAGGAGGAACCACCCATCAGCACTGCGAAGTTCGTGCGCAGCTCAGAGCTGGGAATGTCGTTGTCGACATTCATCACGAAGTCCGCAACAATGTCGCAGATGCCGTCGTCATCACTATCCGTATCACGCCAGTTCTCAAGACGCACATCAAGCAGCTCAATGTCGATTCCGCCTTCGCCGCCCCGGTCGTCCTGATCGGCCGTACCATAGGGGTTGGAGCGCGAGGAGTTGTAGTCCTGGGCACGCGTATCGCCACTGTCTCCTGAACCTGAATCGCCATCTCTGCCGTCACTGATGCCGTGAGTCTTGTTGGAGCGGCTGGAGTTGTAGTCGGCACCCTCGGCGGGAGGAGAATCATCGCCTCCACCGGTTCCAGAGCCACCTCCGTTGCCCGGGTCCACGCTGCCATTGATGTTGTTGCTGCGCGAGGAGTTGTAGTCACCGTCGGCATCCACATGATCCGGCACACCGTTACCATCCTCGTCAGTTGCCTGGTACTGCAGTTCCAGCGGGCAGCTCAGGACCGTACCGTCTGTCAGGCGCACGAACAACTCACCGGATGAGCTTCCCTTGCTTGCCATGTCCTTGTACCAGTTGAGCATCTGAGCGGCATCACCGGTACCTGAACCATTCAGAATCAGGGTAACGAACTTGTGTCCCGGAGTTGACATATGGGACTGGTCTGAACCGGTGCTGGAATCCGAAATCTCGATGCTCAGCGCGCCACCGGAGCAGGTCTCCCAGGCTGAGTCCACATCAGTGCCTTCTCCGGCTCCGGTGATCTGCAGGGTCATCTGAACTCCGTTGCCATTGCCACTGCTGCCACCGGAAACTCCCGGATACGGAATCGGAACCGGAGCGGGAGGGGCCGGGGTCCTGACGACATTGGGAATCACATGGATTCTCGTCCCGTCGGATCCGCTTCCCCCACCATTACCGCCACCGTTGTCAGCGGAATTGCCGTTGATGTTGTTGGAACGACTGGAGTTGTAGTCCTGGGCCTCGGTGCTGCTGGAGGAACCGCCGTCTCCGGTGCTGCCGGATGACTCCTGCCCACGCTGTTCCAGCATTTCCTCGTTGAGCTTGCGCTTCTGGTAGTAGCGGGCTGCTGAGGAGCTGTCGTCACCGCTGAATCTGATGCTGATTTCCTGCCGCATCTCCTGCCCGGTGTCCAGCAGGCCGATCAGGATCGCGATGATGCCCATCGTGCCGTCCGGATTCTCCGACAGCATGCCACGCTTGAGCGTGATGTTGGAATACTTCGTCCGGCCGGGACGCTTGCGCAGGATCAGGTCATTGCCATCCTGGTATTCGGTCGCCCCGTCATAGCTGCTGCCATCCGGAAATTCCAGGCGATAGAGGATGTCCACCATTCCGTCGCCCGTGAACTGCTCCTCGTGGTTGATCACGAGGCCACGCAGCACGACATCACCTTCGTCACCATCTGGCACCTGCAGTGATTCGTATCCGGTACCACTGACAGACACACTGTCCAGGCCACTGCCGGTCGGACCTGCGACAACTTGCGGCTCCTCCCAGTCATCCTGGGCCATCGTTCCCCCGTTGCCATCGATCCTGACGGAAGAACGGCACTCCTTGCCCTGGTAGACATCCTTGACCCAGTCCGCAACCGCGCGGCTGTCGGATGACCCACTGAACAGGCTGATGCTCAGAGTTGCATCCAGTGTGTGCTTTTCCTGATAGTAGTCGTAACCCTTCTTGCCGCCGTATCCGGGCTTGAGGGTGATGTCCGAGTACTTCACGCGGCCCGGACGCTTGCGCACGAACAGATCAGTTCCGTCCTGGTATTCGACCACGGAGGAGGAACTGTCAAATGCGTCACTGCTCAGCGTTGCCATAGCTCCGGCGAGAATGGATGAAGGAATCGGGGAAGCGGCATCCAGCGAGAAGTCGATCACGAGATCCGCCTTGCCATCACCCTTGTACGTCCACTCAATCTTCGTGAAATTGAGGCTGATCTCCTCGACCGGCACCGGGTCGCCCGAGCTGCTGCCCCCGCCAGACGCACCGGCATCGTTGCCGAAGTCGTAGCGGTTGGCATCAGGGTCACCCTGCTTGCTGCCACCACCGGGGCCGCCTGAGGAACCGCCAGCCACGATGAAATGCTCGGTCCTGCCGCAGACCTGGTTTTCACTGCCGCCGGAACTGCGTCCACTGGCATCCTCAAACAGATAGGAGACTTCCAAGTTGGCATAGCGCTCGGATGAGGGATCCTCGACCAGGCTTTCGCCTTCCTCGACCTTCCAGCTGTACTCAATGTTGCCTTTCTTGCGGCTGGAGCTGTTCTCCTCCCAGTTGACGAGACAGACACACATGCTGCCGTCGAAGGGGCTGGGAATCTCACAACGCAGCTCCCATTCGTCCATGCCCTCGCCGCTGATGTCGAAATCAGCCAGGAAGAGCACATTACCCTGGGCATCGCGGTCCCAGCGGGCATTCTCAAACAGATTCTGCTGCTCCATGTAAGGCAGCAGGGCATTGCTGCCGCCTTCGCCAGCCGAACCGGCAAGAGTGAACTTCTCGAAATTGAGGGTCATGGACATGTCGTCAGTGGCAGCATCGTTGCCACTGCTGCTGCTGTTGCTCTTGCCACTGATGGTGAAGCCCTTCCACTTGCATGGCCAGGCCTCGAAGTATTCGCCACCACCGGAGCTTCGCTCATTGCGATTTCCCTGGTTGGGGCCGAATTCCTGACGGAAGGCGATCTTGTCCACGCGCACCGTGGCCGTGCCCTGGATCTCTTCCGGACTCTGGCTGCTGAACTCTAGCTGAGCCTCGTACTCATCACCGGTGTTGGGATCGGTGACCATCAGCTTCGGGGTCGCCTTGTCGAGGTACTTTCCGCGCAGGGAGAACTCAAAGGTGATGTCACCCTCACCGCTTCCTCCACCATCCGGAGGAGCGATCTTCAGCACGGTCACATGGCCGTTGCCAAAGCTGGCCTCCATCAGCAGGGGCGTCGCCTTGTCAACTTCCTTGGTGATCGTGAAGGGCTTGTGCTGGCGCTTGCCGGTCGGCAGGCCGCTGGCAGCATCACGCTTGCCTGTAGCCATGCCACTCGCAGCATCACGCCTGCCGGTTGCCATGCCGCTGGCGGCATCGCGGGGGGCGCAGACGCAGTACGGAGTCACATCTCCGCTCAGGCTGGAACTGCCGTCCCGCAGGCTGCTGTCAGGCAGTGCCACCTCTATCACGCAGGATGCATCCAGCACGCCGACCTCGGTTTCACCGCTGGACATGGAGGATGAACCACCGAACTGCACGTCCAGGCCGACGACACAGCGCAGGCCGGGGAAACGGTAGTCGAGCAGTTCGCTGTCAACATCACTGGCAGGTTTCACCGATCCATCCGCCATGGAGATCATCGGACCGCTGCAGACGAAGAGGACCACGGCACCGCCGTCGCGTTCGACGATCTGCTGCATCTCATACTTGTCATGGAACAGGTAGTCCGGCACGTCACCCGGCATGTAGTCGGACCACATACCCTCACCCAGTCCGCTGCCATCCACACTGAGCTTGATGGGCTTGTGCTGGCGCTTGCCGGTCGGCAGGCCGCTGGCTGCATCACGCTTGCCGGTGGACTGACCGCTGCTGGAATCCTGACCACTATAGCCGGGTTCGCAGCGACAGAAGGGAGTGACATTCACGCTGCTGCGTTCTCCACCCTCCGTAATGATCGCCCGGTGCTCCTCAGCGAACCGGACCTCCACCACACAGCTGTCATCGCGGAGCCCGACCTCGGTTTCACCTGAGGCGGTTTCGCCATCCAGCACCACATCAAGGCCGAATACGCAGCGCAGACCGGGGAAGCGCTCCTCGAGCAGGCTTTCGTCAACATCGGAGACCGGCACAACCGATCCATCCGCCATCACGATTTGCCCGCTGCTGCAGGCGAAGGCCAGCACGAGGCTGCCCTCACGCATGCTGGCGACCGCCGGATCGATCTGCTCAAAGATGAAGTAGTCAGGCAGGTTCGTTCCTGAATTCGGGACATTGGAAAGTCCACTGGTGTCAAGCTGGCTAGTGAACACGAAGGGCTTGTGCTGGCGCTTGCCGGTTGCCAGGCCGCTGCCGGGACCACGCTTGCCGGTGGCCATGCCACTGGGCTTCTCGCGATGGTCAACCAGACTGGACTGCTCGATGGTCACATCCACGGACCCACTGGAAAGCGCTGCCGCACGGCTGCTGTCATCCAGCGGGCAGAGGAAGACCTTCACGAGACTGCTCTGGCTTACTGGCAGCTCCTCGCTGAACTCAAAGCGATTCTGCAGATAGATCGGCTCAGAGCTCCAGCTGAAGCGACCCTGCGGGCAGGCCACGTCCAGCGCATCCTGAGGACAGTCCGCCACGGGCATCACCGAGCCGTCTCCCATCTCGCACATGAGATCGCTGAACTCAACCGTCAGTTCAAGGCCGTCGTCAGTCAGACGCGCGGCCTGCAGGTCGGCACTGTCAAAGAACAGACCCATTACCATTGAGGAGATGTTGTCACCGTCGCTGTCATCATCCAGATAATCGGGCCAGCCCTCGAACTGCATTAAGTCAATCTCCAGCGAGCTGGAAACAGCCTCGTTGCCATCCGGGCCAAGCAGGCTCAGCACCAGCGTGCCGGGGGGCAGGCTGCCGCTGCGGGCTGCGGCCTCACGCACCTTCTGCACTGCGGGCAGCAGCAGGCCGACCTGGACCGTGCCGCCATCCCAGCGCAGATCGTCAATCAGGTCGTCGCAGTCATTGTCCTCACCATCGAAGATGAAGTGGCAGACACTGGTCACGAGGTCAAGATTCTCACCCTGCAGCTCAAGGCTCAGGGGGCAGAGCAGCAGGTCGCCGCGTACCGTCACGCCGCCACCTGTACCCGGGACGACCCCCATCAGAAGGGGAGTCGCCTTGTCGATTTCCTTCGTGATGCGCACAGGCTTGTGCTGGCGCTTGCCGGTGGCCATGCCGCTGGCCGCATCGCGGCGACCAGTGGGCCGTCCGCTGGAGGCATCGCGCGGGGAGACCACGCAGTACTGGGTCAGATCGCCATCAAAGAGGCCGGCACTGCGGATCTTCTTCGAGATCTGGGTGGCATCGTTGCCATCATGCGGGAAGTTCAGGACACAGCGGTAAGGCTGATTCATCGGGCAGCCCTGAACCTCGAAATTCACGTTCTCACCCTCAATCATGACGTCGAATCCCCAGGTCGGACCGGCTTCGCCAAAGCGATCCGCAAGGGCCTCGGGACTGACGTCGGCCACGGGCACATCGGAACCGTCAGCCAGGCGGCAGCTGCCGTCCGCACAGCGGAAGCTGACACTCAGGCCATTGGCATCATTGACGATCTCCTCGATCTCCACCATGTCGAAGAAGAAGTAGTCAACTGCGGTAGGGACGCCGTCATTGTCGTCATCCGGGTCAAGGTAGTCCGTGATGCCCTCGAGCTGCATCAGGTCAATCTCCACCGAACTGCTGGAGACCTCGCTGCCATCCGGTCCGATCAGGCTGAGCACGAGTGTGCCCTGCGGCGGACTGCCGCCGTTGCGGGCCGCGGCCTCACGCACCTTTTGGACCGCCGGCAGCAGCAGGCCGACCTGGACGCTTCCACCCTCATAGAGCAGATCGTCAGGTGTCGAATCACAGTCATTGTCCTCACCATCAAAGATGAAGTGGCAGACAGTGGTCACGAGATCAAGGTTCTCACCCTGCAGACTGAGCTCCAGGGGACAGAAGAGCTGGTCGCCCTGGGTAGTCACACCGCCACCACCGCCGGGAACGACATTCATCAGCAGAGGCGTGGCCTTGTCGATGCGCTTGGCAATGCTCAGCGGCTTGTGCTGGCGCTTGCCACTGGCCATGCCGCTGGCGGCATCACGCGGAGCACGGATTTCCGTGACTTCAATCTCCACATCGACTTCGTCACCACTCCAGCCGGAGCTGAGCAGCTGGCGCATGTCGGAGGAATCCTTGCTGCCGACAACCACGATCTCCTTAGGCTTGCCACCGGCAGCCGCTCCATCAAGGGAGCCGCGCAGCTGCACGCCACCCGGCAGGTTGCAGACGATCTCCACGCCCTCGAGGTTGTCGATAAGGGCTTCCTCGAACCATTCGATCACGATCACGCCCTGCAGGCCGCCATCAGTCATGCGGCTCATGCCGAAGTCCGTGATCTCGAAGGCATCAATGTCCTCGACGGTGTCCCCATCGGAATCCTCGTCGATGTATTCAAGCTCGGTCTCAAGCACGACTGGCTCGTCGCTGTCATCAGTGGCAAGATCCACGCTGCACATGGCACGGATGCGGACCATACCGCCTCCACCACCACCGCCGCTGCCGCTGCTGCGACTGGCCGCTGCGGCTATCTCATTCGGTTCAAACACGAACACGCTCAGATCGAAGCTCGTGCTGCTGCTGGGCGTGACTTCCACGTCGTCAAAGTCAACATCCTCGCCGGCAAGGCGCAGGCTGATGTTGAGGTCGTCCACGTCCAGGCCGTCAAGAGCCTGACCGGACACCCGGCCGCTCACGATCAGGTCCGTCAGTCCGTCACCGTTGATGTCGCCGACGGCCACGTTCACGCCGCCCTGGAATTCCATCAGCTTCGGGGTGGCCTTGTCCAGCTCGCGGAGCAGGGCTTCGGACGCCTCGAGCGGGCAGTCCACATCGAAGGGGCCACCCGGGCAGCTGATCCGCGCCTCAAACAGGAACGGAGTGGACTTGCCGAGACGCTTGCCGGGGCCGCGATGGCTGCAGGCCAGAGTCATGAGTGCGCTTTCACCGTCTGAGGAAACCCGCAGGTCGGAGATCACGCAGGCGCCATCCAGCGGCTCCTCGAAGCCCTGCAGCACGCCACCGCACATTTCAGAGGACAGGAAGACCGCTCCACCGTTGTCAAGCCAGGTGTCACCGCTGCGGCGCAGCAGTCCGAGGTTCTCGCCGGAAAGCCTGAGCACGATCTCGGTTGACAAGTCCTCGGCGAGCGGGCTGGCACTGTCGAAGTCGATGCCGCTGACGGAGGGACCGCGGCGCAGGCTCTCGGGAGCCATCCAGCGCACGGGACCGCTGCTGGCCTCAACGACGCTCTCGCCCTCCTCGACCTTCCATTCGAAGTCAACCTCGCCTGCGAGGTTGCCCTCACCGAAGAAGCTGCCCGGATCAACGGTGCATGACACCTTGCCGACAATCGTGACCCTGACGGTGCTCGGGAACATCGGATTGCCATTATTCCAGCGCAGCTGCATTCCGCTGTCATCACTGAAGGGAGTCACAACCGGATTGCCGAAGGTCTGCTCACTGAGGTTCTCGCCCTCAATCGTCAGCACCACTTCGAATTCCGCATTGCCATTCTCATCAAACTCGATCAGCTCGGGCATTTCAACGCTGAGGCTGCTCAGCGAACTGCGTGACAGGGACTCCGGCGCCATCCAGCGCACGGGTCCGGTATCAGCCGAGGCACGAAGGCCTTCGACCATCACTTCAATCGTCGTGTTGGTGGACGCATCGGCATCAGTGACTATCTCCTGCTCTTCCTCAGCTTCGAAGACCAGGGTGCCGCGCACTTCCATGGTTCCGTTGCTGATTTCATCTATGGACGGAATTGAAGAGGAATCCGGCTCGAAGCTGACACCGGAGATCTTGCCATCGCCGCGCACTCTGAACTCAAGTGAATCCAGCAGTTCCTGGCTGAAGTTCTCAACGCTGATCTTCAGTACCAGCGGGCAGCTGGCTGTGAGATCCTCGCTGAACTGGATCTGGCTGGGAGCAGTTACCTCAAGACCACTGATGGCGGGAGGAATTGCCTCAGGCCATTCCAGCGGAATGCTGGACTCGGCTTCGAAGCTGCTGCCGTCGGGAGAGCTGCAGACGACCACCAGTGGGCATTCCACGAGCGGCTGGCCGTCACAGATCTCGCGCCAGGCATCTTCTGGACCGCCACCGCCACCTGCGGCGATTTTCAGTACGGTCACATGTCCGGTGAAGCCGTCGGCACTGCTGGACATGCGGTAGTCCCAGTCGGACCCGCTGCTCATTTCCAGCTCTCCGATTCTGATGCTCTCGATGGCAACTCCTTCCATGAAATCCTCATTGAGGTTCTCGCCTTCGAAGACTATGTCGAACTCGAAGCTGGAGGCATCGGCACAGCGCACCTTCTGAACTGCGGGAAGCAGCAGACCGATGAGGATGGCCTGGCTGCCCTCATCCTCGAATCGCAGCGGGAATTCCACCGGCACCTGGGCCGCGGCATCCCCGATCTCGATCGTGATGATGGTGGACAGAGTCTTGTATGTGTAATTGCGCCCGTCGGAACTCGAAACAGGGGGGAAGGTGCAGGTGATGGAGCTGACATGCTGGCGCTTGTCAAGCTCGACATCGCCGGCCTCGCACTCGATCTCCATACCCTCGAAGACTGATCCCTTCATTGAAGGAGCGACAACGGCGGAAACGATGACCTCGTCACCTTCCTGCGCGAACTCCCGGCCGATCATCGCCGTAAGTTCCACGCTGTCCTCGTCCCACTCAATCTCCTCAGGGCTGACCACGCCGACGAGCGGGCTGCCCGGCGGCGGGACAACAGCCTTCAGAAGCTTCTTTTCGGTCTTGACAATTTCAATCGGACAGTCGATGGAGGAACTGAAGCGGGACTGGCCTACCTGGCACTGCACGGTCAGTTCAATCTCATCGCCGAAGTCCTCGGCACCCTTCACCTGCTTCTTGCTGGTGGGGTCCCAGCCCCGCACGACCACGCGCACGGTAGCACCATCAGAATTCTCATCCGTAAGCTCACTGCTTTCAACGGGAACGGAAGCCTGGTTGGCGTCAATCACGCGCACCTGCGCAAGACCGCCTCCACGCTGGACGGATCCACGCAGTTCACCGATCAGGACGATTGCATCCTGATCCGGGGCGGGCTTGCCGCTCGGGAGCAGCTTGAGGCTGCCTTCAATGTCAGTCAGCTCGAATTCAAGGGTTCCCGGCTTGTCGAGGGAACTCGTATCAAGCCTGACCGCACCGATGAACTTGACAATGTTCGGATGGTTGACCGTGATCTCCAGGCTGCTCGCGCCGGTCCAGCCACTTGAAGGAGGATTCACGGAGAAGCTGAGGCTGGCATCATCGCAGTCCTCATCAACCACATCACAGTCATCATCAATGCCGTTGCCGGAGACCCTTGCCATGATGTTGGCTTCATTGACGAATTCCTCGAGCGCCTTGCCATCCATAACGATGCGCAGGGGTTCATCCGGGGAATCCACCCGGATGCTCGAATTGCGGATGCCTGTCAGTTCAGGCTGCCCACCGCTGACCAGCAACGTGAGCGTGGTACTCGCCTCTTCCTCGGACTGATCACCGTCATCGGCCGCGATCAGATGTACGCAGACGCAGGTGATTTCAACTTCTCCAGGAGGAGCTTCGGGCGACAGCACGCAGCTGACATTCAGACTGCCGCGGCCCTGCTCAAAACTGCGGACCTGCAGGATGTCCGGTTCAAACCGCACCTCCTGAACCTCTCCGATGTCCTCAGTCTCGAATGTCAGCTCAAGGGCTGCTCCCGGCGCATGTGCATCCGTGGATTCACCCTTGATGTCACCGAGCTTTATGTAGCCCGCAGCCAGAGCGTTCTGGCCCAGAAATGCGAAAAGCATCACTGCGAAGAGCGATGCGATGCGTGCGTGTCCAAGGTACTCCCTGGATGTTCGGAAAAAGGCAGTAATCCCAGCCATTGACCTTCTCCTCTGTGATCCCGATTACAGCGGCGTGCGCGAAATTTCGCAAACCACTTCTTATGCCCTTTGAATTTCAATAGTAAACATCAATTCAAGGGAATTGGAATGTCGGGACTAATCCAGCATAGACACTCACCAAAGAGCCGTCAATCAATTCCGGACAAGGCCGGGCTGATTTGGACGTCCAGGGGAACTCTCGGGTAATGTATGTCCTGCTATGAGCAGCATAACACGCCGATGGAATATTGCAATTTTCACTTGCCTCTTAATGCTGCTGAGCCTGCATGAGGCTGGCGCACAGAGTGTGGAAGCGAACAAGTCCGGGCTCAGGGCCGATGTGGTTTTCGCCCAGCGGGAAGGTGGAGATGTGGCACTGGACATTTACCTGCCGGAACAACACTCAGATGAACTGCATCCGGTGGTGCTTTACATTCATGGCGGCGGCTGGCAGGGAGGCGACAAGGCTGAGGGCCGGATCTTCCTGAGCAACCCCGTGGCGAATGGCTGGATCGGCGTCAGTACCAACTACCGGCTGTCACAGCAGGCCACCTGGCCGGCGCAGATCGACGACGTGCATGCTGCACTCGAATGGATCACTGCGCATGCCGGGGAACTGCATGCTGATCCGCAGAAGATTGTCGTGGCTGGTGGCAGCGCAGGCGGACATCTTTCCCTGATGTGCGGGCTGGACCAGCGAGCCTGGCAGGATTACCAGGTAATCGGCTGCTTTTCTCTCTACGGACCCACTGACTTCCTGGCGGATGAATGGAACGGGCACAACATCCGCTACATGCTGGTCAACATGCTCGGGGCTGATCCCGTGGACGATACGGAGCTTGCGCGTGATGCTTCTCCGCTCTACTACGCCGACAGCCGGGATGTGCCGGTGTTCATGGTGCATGGTGATGCGGACGTTCTTGTTCCATACTCACAGAGCGAATTGCTGCTTGAGCAACTGGAAGGCCTCGGAGTAGACGCCCGGTTGCTGCGTGTGCCGGGAGGCAACCACGGCAACTTCGACGAAACCAGCCCCGACTGGACGGAGATTGCCAGACAGTTCCTGCAGTGGAGCAACAAGCTTGCCCGCCACGAAGAATCCCCGGAAACTGACGACAGCCAGGCGGACACAACGGCTCACTGAACCCCGTCGCACTGTAGACTCTTGCAATGCGCAAGCACCTTGCACTGACTGCATTGCTCGTTGCCAGCCTTGGGCTGGCCAGCGGTCTGGCCTCGGCTCAGACGAATCCCGAATCCAGTGAAGCTCCGGCCCGGATCACCGTCCAGCCCTATGCACTCCCCGCAGCTCCAGCTGAGCTTGAAGGATGGACCGGCACGGGCTGGAATGCCCTGCACTTCGCGGTGATCACAGGCCGCATGGATCTGGCCGAGGGGTTTGATGCCTCACTGCTCAACACTCCAGACAGTGCCGGGCTGACCCCTCTGCATTACGCGGTGGCGATGGGGCAGCAGGACATGGCTGAGCAGCTTCTGGCACGTGGTGCCGATGCCAATGCAAGTGCCTGGGGTGGATACTCCGCAATCCATGTGGCCTGCCAGTTCGGGAATACAGCGCTGGTGCAGAGCCTGCTGCAGGCGGGGGCCGACCCCCGCAGGCTCTACCGCGGGGACTGGCAGTGGCTCAGTGACGGTGTACTGGCGGATGATCCGCAGCTGCTGCGGGAAGGTATGCAGCGCGTGCTTGGTTCCGGGGACTGGGATGCGGGACTGAGCTGCGTGCACCAGGCGGCGGCCAGTGGCAACAGCGACCTGCTGAAACTGCTGCTTGACCAGGGGCTCGATCCCGGACTGCCAACTTTGCTGTACGGAGTTTCTCCGCTCCACCTCTGCACTCAGTCCGCGGAATGCACGAAACTGCTGCTGGACGCCGGCGCTGATCCGGATCCGGTTGAAAACTATGGCGGCCAGACACCGCTACTTGGGGCCAGCTATGACGTGGCGGGCCTGCTGTTGGCAGCCGGAGCCGACCCGGACTCACTGAACAGCTGGGGATACGGTCGTCTGCACACGGCCGACTCACCTGCCATGGCACGTCTGCTGCTGGATGCAGGGGCGGACATCGAACTGCGAGGAGCCTACGGTGAAACACCGCTGATGAGCGCTGCCGACCGTGGCCTTGAAGGCCTGGTGGCCCTGCTCCTGGAGCGCGGTGCTGACATCAATGCAGCGGATTACATGGCCCGCACTGCGCTGGACCGCGCCATTGATACCGGACAGGACAGTGTTGCCAGCCTGCTGCAGACCGCAGGCGGAATGGCTGGTTTTGACATGCACCCCTTCCACCAGATGGCGGCTCAGGCTGAGGATTCGATCCTGAGCCTGGCGCTTGAGGGGGGCGAGGATGTCAACGGTGCAGACGGCTGTGGCTTCAGCGCACTGCATTACGCTGCGATGACGGGAAGTACAAGCACCGCTCAGCTGCTGCTGGATGCGGATGCGGATGTCAACGCGCTGGATGCCTTGGGTTCCGAGCCGCTGGGACGGGCCTCTCTGTTCGATTCAGGTCTTGTTGAGCTGCTGCTTGAGCATGGCGCTGACCCCAACACACCTGACCCCTGGAGCGGCAGTGTGCTGCACCGGGCCTGCCAGCGCGCCGACGACAGTGTCGGCAACCTGCTGATCAGCCATATGGCGGATGTCAACGCACGGGACAACCGGAATCAAACGCCGCTGATGCTGGCGGCTGCATCCGGCAGCGCGATCCTCGTGCAGTCCCTGCTGGACGCCGGAGCCGACATCGAGCTGCTTGACAGCCAAGGCCGCAGTGCACTGCTGCATGCGCTGGATGCCAGCAGCAGTTATGGCGAGGCATGTACGCGCCTGCTGCTGGATGCAGGAGCGGATGTGGGTGCAATCGACGGAAATAGCAGAGGTGTTCTGCACCATCTGGCAGCAGGGGGCGGGATTCCGCTGGCGGGGATGCTCGTGGAACGCGGCGCGCGGAGCGGGCTGCAGGATTCCCGTGGATATACCCCGGCCCGCCTGGCCAGGCTCTGTGGCAACAACCTGCTGGCTGACTGGCTGGAAACGGTTGACTGATCCGCAGAAAAGACAACGGGGCACCCCCTGAGGAGTGCCCCGCTGTCTGATGATGGCAGACCATCAGGATCAGGAATTAGCTGTTGCCGATCTGGATCCAGACCTTGCGGGTGATGATCTGGCCTTCCGCAGGCCATCCTGCGGAAATCCAGAATCCGCCGGTGAAGTTGTCAGCAACACGGAAGTCATTCCACTGCGGACGGAACTCGCCGGCTTCCTGGGGATTCCAGTTCCAGACCACGTTCTCGTTGTCAGTGATGTCACCGAGCTCGGGATGCAGGAACATCAGACCGATCTCCACGGGGTTCTCCACGTAGATGTAGGGGTTGGCTTCGCCGCCTTCACCCAGCTCCGGAGGATTGGTGACGATCAGGGTCAGTTCCGCCGGCAGCTCGCAGTCCATCTGCTTGAACCACAGGGTCTTGCTCAGCACCTGCTCACCGTTGGTGTAGGTACAGGTCACATGGAACACTCCGAGGAAACCGACATTGACGACGAAGTCCGAGAATTCCGGACGGAATTCTCCGGCGGCCGCCGGCTCGCTGCCCCAGGACAGGTGCGGATCAAGCGTGATCTCACCGAGTTCGCTGTGGAAGACCTGGAAGAAGATCTCTTCGGTGCTGCCCTGGCAGAACTTGTAGGGAAGCTCCTGTGTACCCTCTCCACCCTCGTGCAGCAGGTCGGTAACCAGGGCGAGGTGCGGCTCCTCATTGCACTCCACCACGGTGAAGTACTTGATGTCGCTCAGCACAGCGCCTTCGGCCTCGTAGATCAGCTTGACGTGGAACGGGCCCATCCAGCCCATGCTCAGATTGAGCTGGTGCCACTCAGGATGCATGATCCCGGCATTCGGGGAATCCACGATCCAGGTGCTGTGCTCACTCTGGGTGATGTCTTCCAGCTGGCTGTGCCAGCCCTTGAGGCCGATCTCCTGCGTGCTGCTGCAGATCACCCAGGGATTCTCCTGCGTGCCGGCGCCGTCCACGACACCGCTCAGTGACTTGATCTCGACATAGTTCTCGTTGCCACCGCACTGCACGGCCTTGAAGAACTTCGTGTCCTCCCAGGCTGCTCCCTGGCGCTGATGCACGGCGTGGATGTTGAAGTTGCCGGTGAAGCCCTCGGCCATGTTGAACTGGTGCCAGTCGGGATGCACGGCTCCGGAGTTCTCCGGGAACCAGGTCCAGGTGGTGTCCCCATGATCCGTGACATCGCCGTATTCCTCATGCCAGGCCTTGATCTGGAACTCCCAGACCTCGTCCACGCAGACGATGAACGGATTGCCTTCAGTGCCCTCGCCGCCGGAAATGCCCTCTCCGACCTTGATCTCGAAGACCTTGCCGCCGCCTTCGCACTGCTGGACCTTGAAGAACTTCGTGGAGACGAGGCGCTGCCCGGCGGATTCCCAGACGATCTCGATGTGGAAGCTGCCGAGGAAGTTCTCAGCAATGTTGAACTGATGCCATTCCGGATGCACCATGCCGGCATTCTCGGGGTTGACGTGCCAGATCAGGTGCTCGCTGCCGGTGACGTCACCGAGTTCGCTGTGCCAGGCCTTGAGGCCGAATTCATGGATGTCACTGCAGATGATGTAGGGGTTCTCGGCATTGCCGGCACCGTCCACATAGCCGTCAAGGATCTTCAGGTCGAGGCTCGGTTCCTCGCCGCCACCGCCGGCCGGATCCACCACGAAGTACAGGTGGTCGGAGAATACCGCGCCTTCATGCTGCCACTGAACCTCGATCACCCACAGGCCGGTGAACTGCTGGAAGAAGGTATAGCTCTTGTTGTCCCAGTTGAACTCACCGCTGCCCTCCGGCTGCCAGCCCCAGCTAAGCATCTCGCTGTTGCTGATGTCGCCGAAGTCACAGTGCCAGACGCTGAAGTCCAGGGTGGCACCGGCGGTGTTGACGACGTAGGGATCCCAGATCGAACCGCTGCCATCCAGCTCCGGATCGTCGAGACGCAGTTCCAGGCAGCCATCGATGCGGAAGAATGCACCGTCACCGCCGTCCTGACCGGCATTGCTGGCCGTCTTGGCACTGGCGAGCAGCAGCACGTCCTCGTCCTGGTAGCTGCCACGCATCACGAAGTCGCCGTTGAAGGAGCTGCTGACATCCAGCATGCCGTTGGCAACGCTGCCCGCCTCACTCGGCTCCAGCCACAGGGCCAGACCGGGATCCATGGTGATGTCGCCATCCTCGGGGTCATAGACCGCGAAGCTCAGACTGCCGCCGTTGCGCACGACGAATGGGTCAGCCGAGGAACCGCTGCCACTGTCGGCCTTGCTGCCGAAACTGGCCGTCGGGGCGGTGATCACGATGTCGGCGAAGACGCTGTCCCCGCTCAGACCGGCGCTGCCGCTGCCGTCCACGGGCTGGACCCAGGCGTAGGCCAGGCGGCTGCCGGCAGGCACTGTGTAGCTGAAGCGCAGGCGCTCACTGGCGGGATCACCGGCCGCACTGTCAAAGGCGACATTGGCAACCGGGCTGCCCTGCTCCGCGGAGTCAGCGGAGGAGTACACGTTGTATCCGCCGAAGGCATCATTGTTCCAGTTGGCACCCAGCACACTCACGTCGCTGATGTTCACTTCACCATCACCGTTGGCATCCGCGACACTCGTGCGGCTGCTGACGGAGAAGGGCCCCACTGCCTGGTAGTCCCGGGCGATGGGCACTAGATCAGCGAGGTTCACGAGGCCATCCTGGTTCGTGTCACCGGGATTGGCGTAGAACCAGCTGAGCTGGCCGCTGAGGTTATTGTAATCGATTTCCGCGGCTGCGTTGCCCAGTGCGGGAGGACTGCTCAGCTGGCGGGAGGCATCGAAGGAGGTGTTGTCAAAGCTCAGGCTGGCAACGATGCCGCTGCCGCTGAAACCGTGGTCCAGCGTGGAGGCCAGGCCGTAGTGCAGCAGGCCCGGCTCGCGGTCCATGCTGAGTGCGAGCAGCTCGTCATCCGCGCCGAGCAGGCCACTGCTCTGCTGGCTGCTGGGGTTGTAGCGCTCGGGGTCGTAGCTGAGGTGCAGGAGCAGGTCACGCAGGTCAACGGCATCGCTGGCCATCACGTTGACGATCGTGGACGAGCCACTTTCCTCGACCTGCAGTGAGAGGCGGGCGCTGCCGCCGTCAATGCTTTCATCCGTGCTCAGGCTGAAACCGTGCACGGTGTCCTGTCCGGGCAGGCCCGCACCGGAGCCTCCGCCGCAGGATGCACACAGCAGCACGAGCAGCGCCGCCGGTACAAACCATCGCAGTGCATTCTTTCTCATCAACTTCTCCTTCCCAATGTCAGTGTTGGTCATCGGAATTCCCGCTGGGCAGAATACTGATGCTTGAAGTGTACAGACTGTATGCCCTCAGGACAGATACACTTGCATACAATTTCCACCATACAGTCCCTGCAATGCAGCGGAACGATTGGAAATGGATCTAAAGCCTGTTATGATCATAGCTGATATGAACGCACCTGAAGTCAGTGATCAAACCCTGATTCACTGTATGGCTGAAATTTAACTCAGGTGTATTTCCAGAAGATACAGTGCAGCTAAGGATAGACAAGGAGAGCAGTGTACCTGCCTACCAGCAGATCCACGAGCAGATCGTGAAGCTGGTGGAGGACGGACTGCTGGAGGCCGGCAGCCGGCTGCCCAGCGTGCGCACGCTCTCACGTCAGCTTGGTGTCTCCCTGGCCACGGTGCAGACTGCCTACGAGGAACTTGAGGCGATCAACATCATTGAATCCCGGCATGGCAGCGGGACCTTCGTGACTGGTGCACCACGCAAGGCCACGGGGACCAATCTCGGAACGCGGGCTGAAATGTTCGGGGAACTGGATCAGCTGCCTGAAATGCGCTGGGAGCCCTATCAGTTCCGCACGGACTTCTTCCTCGTGCCTCCCCCACCCCGACGGGAGTCCATGATCCGCTTCTCGATCGGCAATCCCGACCCCGCCCTTTTTCCCTTCAACCGCATCAAGCAGGTCACGAGCAACATGCTGTGGTCACCACAGGAGCATTTCTTCGACCTCGGACATCCCCAGGGCTTCCTGCCGCTCGTGGAACATCTCGAGAAGGAGATGGCGCTGGCCGGGGTGCCGATGGCGGAGAATGAAAACGACATCATCCTCACCGGCGGCTTCCAGCGTGGCATGAGCCTGATCCTGCGCCTGCTGCTGAACCCCGGCCAGAAGGTCGCGGTGGAATCCCCCTGCTACACGGGGATCCTGAACTTCCTGCTGGCGGAGCGCATCGAAATCGAACCGATTCCCGTGGATGAGCACGGGATGGATACCGACTACCTCGCCACGGTGCTGAACCGTGATGAGGTCAAGGCGATCATCACCATTCCGACCTTCCACAACCCGACGGGTGTGACGATGTCTCTGGAGCGGCGTGAGCACCTGATCAAGCTTGCGGCCCGGCACCGGATCCCGATCATCGAGGACGACTGGGGCCGGCCGCTGCGCTACGGGGGCGAGTCCCCGCCGCTGCTCAAGGCGATGGACCCCGGCGGCTACGTGATCCACATCGGTACCTACAGCAAGAGCCTGCTGCCGGGGTTGCGCATCGGCTGGATCACCTGCCCTGCCGGACTGAGCGTGCCGCTCGTCTGCGCCAAGCTCGGCAGTGACAACGCGGACAGCTATTTCCTGCAGGCCCTGCTGCATGAATTCATCAGCAAGGGCTATTACAACAAGCATCTGCGCAAGACGACGCGGGAGTACCGCCGGCGCTGGCAGGCGATGACCGCAGCGCTGGAGGCCAACCTGCCGGAAGGCTGCAGCTTCCTGCGGCCGGAGGGCGGGTTCAGCATCTGGCTGAACCTGCCGCCAAATATAATGAGCCTGCCGCTGCTCCGGCTGGCCCATGAAGCCGGTGTGGACTTCCTGCCGGCCAGCTACTGCACACCGGGCAAGAAGGACAGCAATGCCCTGCGACTGTCATTCTCACGCTGCAGCGTCGAGGAGATTGAACGGGGTATCCCGATCCTGTGCGAACTGATCGCCAGGGTCAGCCGGAATCCGTCATTGCTGGAACCGGGGAGATCATGATCCACAAGCAATACAACCGCCTGCCTATCCTGCTGGCCTGCCTCGCACTGGCATTCTGCGCCGCCGGCTGCGGGTCGGCCACGAGCCGTATCAGCCCCGGAATGACGCAGGGCGAAGTTGGCAACGTACGCATTGAGCGCGGCAGCGACAGCGTGATGGTGCAGTTCAGCCGCGTTGACGAATCCGGCAGCTTCCTGCACCTGCCTCTGCAGGAGGGAACCGGCATCTCCGGTGAAAAGTGGACCGGCGATGAGGGACTGCTGCACCTGAGCGTCGTGCACGAGGGAGAGCTGCATATCGGGGTCTGTGCCCGGCCGGGAGAACAATTCACTGACGTCAGTGTGGAACTGCAGCTGGCAGGCAGCGTCCTGCGGCACAGCAGCGGTGCTCCGGCGGGTGACAACAACAAGCTGATCGACCTGCAGGCCAGTGGTCTCGGCGATGGCAGCTACGAACTGAACTGGTCAGAGGTCAATCGCGGAGACTACGACTTCAATGGCGAGGCCAACATCTCTGACATCGTGGGCATCGCCCGCAGCCTGGAGGAAAGCTATGATCAGGCGGATCCTGGTGCCCCGCTGCTTACGGCATACTGGGTGGATGGCAACCAGGATGGCACCGTCACGGTGGCTGACATCAGCGTGATCGGCCAGAACTACGGCAACCAGGTTGCAGGATATGCCGTGAGTGTCAACGACAGCATCATCGATCCCGACAGCGACGGATTCACGGTACTGCGGACGGACAGCATTCCACGGGTCGGGTTGCCGAACACATACATGACCCAGTACTTCGGCAACGTGAATGACGACGTGAGTGTCGTGCCCCGCGACATCGAGTTGACCGAGGGAATCGACAGCACCCCCGTGACCAGTCCGCAGTTCAGCATCGCGATGAACATCGACATGCAGCTGCCGGATACGGAGTTCTATGATCTAGACGGCAGCGGAGCATCCGGACCATTCGGAGAGGGACGCTTCGCAGCTGCCATGCTGGACATTGACCAGCTGGAGCCACTGCGGCGGATCCTGCCCGGGGAAATTCCGAGTTCCGCGGAGATTGGCAACACCTTGATTACAGCATCGACGGCTCAGGCATTCGATCTGCCGCTCAACCGGCCGGTTGCCCTGGCCCTGGCCTTCCTGCCAACGCGCAACCTGGCAAGCGAGGACCCCATCCCCGCTCCGGACGGCTCGCCGATCGACAGCTTCTGGGATCTGGAACCCGTTGTCAATGTCTATGTCCTGCCGCATGGTGCCCAACTTGCAGCGCAGCAGTTCGCAGTCAACCTGCAGGTTCACAAAATCAACGAGTTCAAGGTGATCGGTACCAGCACCTTCACCGGGATTGACGGAGCGCTGGGCCGGCCGCTGGTGCAGGAATATGACGACCGCTTCCTCAGCCGCAATACGGAGGACAACTCAACGCTGTACCCGGATGCCTTTGTTAACGATGTGCGACTGCAGGACGGCGAACCGGACCAGGATGCCTGGGGAGTCAGTTACAACCTGCTGCGCCGGACCTGGCTGGAGACCCGCAGCCTGGCCTTCAACAAGGCTGACTACGAGCTGGTTGCCAAGATCGAACTCGGGGACAGCATCAACACTCAGGAAGGCTTCATCATCGCCAGGATCCAGAGTCTCATACTGGACGGTGTGGCCGTGCCCGAGCTGGACCTGCCGCAGGAACCGGTTGCTCTGAAGTTCACCGAGCTTTCGGAGTTCCGCAAGCAGATACCCGGCACCTCTGATATCGAGAACGTCGCTCCGAGCGTACTGATGCAGGAAATGACAATCACCGCCACGGGCAGGCTGCATCGCGAAGGCAGCCTTGAAGGCGGGGACATCTACTGGATAGACGACCTGCTGATTCCCGTGGTCTGATTCAGGACTGACCTTCAGGCGGCGTGTCCCTGCCGTCAGTGCTGGAACGAACCGCATCATCTCCGTCGTCCGCCGTAGATTCCTCTGCGGGAGGACCGACCTCGGCATCCGCTTCGGCCGGAGTTTCCTCCTCGGATTCATCCTCGTACTGCAGCTCGCTGAGCGGACCATCAAAGCGGCTGATGCGCCCGGTCTCGTCTATGCTGAGCGTGGCTGCACCGTTGCTCATGCTGAAGCGGAACTGGGAGGGACTGGCCCAGATCGCATCCTGCACCAGCCAGTCCCGGAAGTTGTCAACCTCCGGCAGGGGGTAGTCGCGGTACCAGCGTTCCACCTTGGCAGCGGCAAACTCCCCGTGCTCCTCACGATAGTCGTGCTGCCAGTAATACATGCACATCAGGGCCTGGCGGGCGTAGTCCTCGGAGTTGAGCTCCGGCAGCCCCGGCACCACGATCCCCCCGGCAAACTGTACGATGCCCCACATCTCGGGGCAGTGCATGGCCACAATGCCCTGCGGGCTCCAGACCCAGTTGTCATGATCATCATCACTGCTGCCGGCATAGCGGCCGTCATCCACCCGCACTGCATGCTGCACCCGCGAGAAGTTCACGCGCCAGCGGTCACCGGGCAGAGGCGGTGTTGGGCTTGCAGTCAGTTCAGCAAGGCTGTCCCAGGGGATCGCGAGTTCCACGCTCCAGCCATCGTCAGTGTCGCTCGGGTCATTGACCGTTCCGTCGAGACTGATGGCAAGCTGCAGGCCATGGATGTCCCAGCCGTCGATGCCCTCCCCGCCATCTCGGTAGGGCCGGTCAAGCAGCAGGTCCCAGACCGTTCCGAGTGCATTCACCTCAAGTTCGGCATAGAGATGGTTGTCAGAATCAGGATCGATGAACAGCTCGAAGTCGTTGTCACGGTAGATCACACTGTCCCGTTCAGTTAGGCTGGCCTGAATATGCGGTTCCGCCAGCTCAGCGTATACATAAAGATAACTGTCATCCCAGAGCATCTTGAAACGCGTACCCAGCGAGGGTTCAAGCTCCGCGTCTCCATTGATGTCCACGAAGTAGTCACTCCAGGCAGCACTCTGCCAGGCAGTGTCCTCAGACAGGCCATCAATCTTCGGAGCTGCAAAGACCTTGACGCACTGATAGGTGCGCGGAGCGAATTCGATGTCAGGGTGTTCCACCGCAGCTGCCGGTTTGACCATAGCCACAACGAGCAGCAGCACGGTGGCACTCAGAATGCCTGTTGATGACCTGTGAATCAGCACCTGAAGATATTACTATCCGTCCCCGGTTCGCCTGTCTGGCACCATCAGATCAGGCCAAAGCGGCGCTTGAGCCGTAGATTTCTGGCTAGAGCCTGCTCAATGACGGCATCTGGCAATTCCCCGGATATGCCTGCCTGCACTGCATACTCGATCGCCTCCTGCTGCTGCTCCGGACCTGAACATATCAGGATCATGCTGCAGCCTGCCAGCATGGCCCGCAGACAGGCCTGGGGCAATTCCTGGTTTCCACTGATCGCCGCCATCTGCATGTCATCCGTAATGATCAGGCCGTTGAAGCGCAGATCCCGCTGCAGCAGGCCATGCACAACCGCCGCTGACTGACTGGCGGGAACATCATCCAGGCCGGGATAAACAACATGTGAAAGCATCACTGCCCCGATACCGTCGCGAATGAGGCTGGTAAATGGTCTGATGTGGTCACTCAGCAGTGCTTCATGCGAAACCAGGGAGACCGGCAGCTCGGTGTGGCTGTCCAGTCCCGTGACTCCGTGTCCGGGGAAGTGCTTTGCAGTTGCAATCACACCTCTGGTCTGCAGTCTCGCAGCATAAGCTCCGGCGAGTTCCTGGACTGTTTCTGGATCTGTACCGTAGCTGCGGCTCAGAAGAACCGTGCTTTCGCCTGCCGGCTGCAGGTCACAGACCGGTGCGAAATTCATGTTGATGTGCAGATCCAGCAGACATTTCGCTGTCAGGTCAGCCTGGGCAAGGACTTCCTCGATGCCGACCTGGGGCTGGCTGCGATACCGCTGACCCAGAATTTCGGCGTCCTGCAGAACCGGACAGATTGGCGGTCTCAGTCGTGATACCGGGCCACCCTCCTGATCGATGGCAATGAAGGGTCTGACTCCACATGACTTTTCAATGCCGGCGATGATTCCATCATTGAGTCTTCGCAATTGGTCAGCATCGTGAATGTCCCGGCTGAATATCACCGCCCCGCCTGCACGCAATTCCGCAAGGTGCTCAGAGAATCCCTGTTGATTCCGCCTGTCGCTGCCGAGCATGAAGAGCTGCCCGATCCTGTCCCGCAACTGCATGGGAAAATCCTAGCTGAAGCCTTCAGCTGTTTCGGTAATACTCGCCTGGAAGCTCAGACACACAACGCGCTGTAGCATCGAAATCAAGGAAGAGAGAGTTTGCCTCTTCAGCGTATTGCCAGGCAAGTTTCTTCTTACCTCTCGCCATGGCCAGGCGAGCCCTTTCCATCGTGGAGCTGGCAAGATCGTAGCCAGGATGAGGATTATCCTCCAGCGGCAGGTCAAGCACTTCCTGCGCGCGGTCCAGATCACCACTGCGCCGAAATGCGCGTGCAGCGTACTCAAGCGTGATTGCCGTAACCTGAGGTGTGTCAGGCAGTAGATCCAGTCCCTGCTGAGCCTTTGTCACTGCTGCTTCGTGCCGCTCCTGCAGACTGAGCAGGTCAGCTTCGACAAACAGGTTGAGATTTGCCAGGCGCTGGTAGCGTACTTCTGCACACATGGCCTGGCAATTGCGGATGGATTCGGCAGCTTCCTCTGCCATTCCCAGCTCCACGTGGATCACCGAACGAAGGTGCCAGGCGGTTGCATGGCTCATGTTTGGCTTCAGATTCTGCCAGGCTTCCAAAGCCCTCCCGGAGTATTCCAGGGCATCGTTGAATTCCCCGATACGATGAAATGCGATGGACATGTTGCTCAGACTGGCTGCGATTGCTTTGCCGGTCAGCAGTTCAGGGGTTTTCAGACATTCACCGTATTCAGCTGCTGCACCACGGTTGTCCGTTTGCAGCAGCCTTGCACTTGCCAGACAGAGCCTGCCCTGCAGGAACATGAATTCGTCTGATACCTGCTGCGCATGCCGCATGCAGATTTCAGAGCTGCGTTGGAAATCCTCTCCACGCCTCATGTAGTGGTAGACGCGGGCCAGAAGTAGGTAAAGCTTGCTCAGCAGTCCCGCCGGCATGTCAGGGTCGATTGTGGATTTCAGCAGACTCTCCGCCAGCTCCCAGTTGCTTGTGGGGCCGATGATCTCAACGAGATCCTGCTCACTGAGTTTGCGCGCGGCTTCCCAGCGATCTTCGCGTGTACCCAGGGCTTCCAGGCGGTCCATCACGCAGATCTGCGATTCTCCGATCTCAAGAATGTCACAGAGCCTGGTGAGATTTTCACGGCTGATCCGCTGGGTCCTGCCGGAAATCCAGCGGCTGACGGTCTTGCGGTCGATCCCCAGGCGACGCGCAAGCAGCCACTGCTTGACCTCACGCTCGTTGATCAGGCGCGAGAG
The DNA here is from genome assembly GCA_020440605.1 of bacterium. Classification (GTDB taxonomy): domain Bacteria; phylum 4484-113; class 4484-113; order 4484-113; family JAFGCY01; genus JAHEFU01. The sequence continues at coordinate 175,572 of JAGRNT010000002.1, forward strand.
TGCTTCATTGTTGAGCAGTACGGTCTGCCGTTGCATGGCAAGCTGATTCTAGCAGCACAAATGCATCATTAGAATGATACTGAGTATCAGCCGGTTCGTTTGAAGTCTATATAGCTTTCGCCGGGCAGACCCAAAATCACTCTCTGTGGCGCTCCGATCTCCGTAAACAGTTCATTCGCAGATTCAACATTCCTTCCTGCTGACCGCTCGTCACCTTCAAGCATCTCATGCCGCGCCAGCTCAAGGTGCAGACGGGCAATTGAGTAGCGGTCATCTATGTCATGCTGGATCAGCTGCCTGATCAGTAAGCCTGATTCCTTGGTCCGTCCGGCCCGGCGCAGGACCCGGACCAGTGTCTCATTGGTCTCCGGGCTGACATTCGGGGTTTCCTCAAACACCACCATTGCATTGCGCGCCAGTTCCTCGGCCTGCGTATGGCGCTCTTCGATGCTTGCGACATCAGCTCGGATGGCGATGCACATATTGGCACTCTTGCGAAATGCGATGATCCGGCAGACCTCCTCGCATTCCTCAGCAGCCGCCATCGCGTCGTCCACCATCTTCAGTTCAGCATGCAGCCGGGCCTTCAGGAACCAGGCAGTGGACATGCTGATGACCGGTTCGGCTTCACGCCATACGCTCACAGCTTCGTCAAACATCCTCAGGGCCTGGTCGAAATCAGCGCGCATGTGCAATGCAACCGCCAGGTTACTCATGGTCCCGGCAAGCTTGGCAGGTGCAGTGAACTGATCGCGACGCTTCAGTGCCTTTTCATAGAATGAGATCGCCCTTGTCAGTTCCCCGATCATCAGGGCCTCATTGCCGAGCATGGTTTCAGCACGCAGGACCATAGCATCATCACCGGCTTCAGAAGCCTTGCGCATGGCGATCTCAGCACTGGTGCGTACCAGTTCGTGCTTGTGCGTGTATATTCCGCAGGAGGCAAGCTGCATATAAAGAGCAGCCTGGAGATCCAGCGGCATTTCTGGATCGATAGTACTCCGGATCAGGGATTCAGCCAGTTCCCAGCTGTAGCTGGGCCCGACCATCTCCGTGAGATTGCTGTGCTGCAGGCGGCGTGCAGCCTTCCAGCGATCCTCACGGGATCCAAGTGCCTCCAGGCTGTCCTGCACGGTCAGTTCCTGCACGCTGCAGCCAAGTTCAGCAGCCAGAGCTGCGATGTTCTCCTCGCTGATGCGCTGTGTCTGGCCGCTGACCCAGCGCGTGATGGTCTTGCGGTCAACACCGATGCGGCGCGCCAGCCACCACTGCTTGACCTCCTTCTCGTCAAGCAGGCGGCGCAGCACCTGAGCATTGATCAGAACTGTCTTCTTGCGGGCGATGCTCAGAGTATACAGGGCTGCGGGACATTCAATCTGTCCCCTGATGTCCCGCATGGGACCTCCCCCAGAGGGTGTAAAACCCTGTCAATCCGGATATCATTCCGTCGTCGGGCAGGAAATTGCCAGCATGGCAGTTGCCAGAATCGCCCGCAATAGCTCTACGAGGTGAATGACATGTCTGCAGTACAGCAGCAGCAGTTTGACGCGTCGCGTGCCGAAGCCTTCGGCGGACGCATGGTCGGGATTGTCAACGATGCCAGCCTGGCACTGATGATCTCCCTGGGACACCGGACCGGCGCGCTGGAGGCGATGGCCGGCCTTGACTGGGCCAGCATCGACATGATCGCCGATGCCAGCGGCCTGCATGCCCGCTACGTCCGTGAGTGGCTTGGTGCGATGGTCACCGGGGGTGTGGTGGAGTTCGATCCGGAAACCCAGCGTTACCACCTGCCGGCCGAGCATGCCGCAGTGATCACGAGCCATGCAGGTTCGCACAACCTGGCTGTGCCGATGCAGTTCATCCCGGTGATGGGCAGCGTGGAGACCTTGCTCGTGGACGCCTTCCGCCATGGCGGAGGTGTGCCCTACAGCGAGTTCGAGCGCTTCCACCCCGTGATGGCGGATTTCAGCGACCAGACCGTGCTCGCCGGACTGGAGAACAGCATCATCCCGGCGGTGCCCGGACTGCATGAGCGTCTGCAGTCCGGCATTGACTGCGTTGACATCGGCTGTGGCAGCGGGCATGCTGCCATCCGCATGGCTGAGCTGTATCCGAACAGCCGCTTCACGGGCTACGACTTCGAGGAGCGTGCCGTCAACGCGGCCCGCGAACTCGCCCGCAGCCGTGGCATCAGCAATGTCAGCTTCGAGGTGCGCGATGTGGCGGCCATGGACGAGACAGAGCGCTTCGACCTGGTGACCGCCTTCGACGTGATCCATGACCAGGCGGACCCGGCGGGCGTGCTTGCCAATGTGCGGCGCATGCTGCGCAGCGGCGGCGTGTTCCTGATGCAGGACATCAAGGCCTGCAGCCACCTGCATGACAACATCGACCACATGGTCGGGACATTCCTCTACACGGTGTCCACCACGCACTGCATGACGGTGTCCCTTGCCAACGGCGGCGCCGGGCTCGGCACCTGCTGGGGCCGTGAACTGGCTGAGCAGATGATCGGCGAAGCTGGCTTCAGCGGACTTGAGACGAAGGAACTGGCCCACGACCCGTTCAACTACTACTACATCATGCATGTCTGACAGGCGACGGGCGGGCGGCTCTGCGCCGTCCGCCTCGCCTGGATCCCGAGGAGGATGAGATGACCTTCACCACAGAAACCCGAGTCAGTGATGTACGGACTGAACTTTACAGGGACCGTCTGCACAGTATGCTCAGCGAGGCCGCTGCTGGTCTGCTGGTCTCACTCGGCAGTCAGCTTGACCTGTTCCGATCAATTTCCCAACTGGGAAAGGCCAGCGCTGAAGACCTGGCAATCCACACGGGACTGCACGAGCAGGGGCTGACGAGCTGGCTGGACTGCATGCACAGCACGGGAATACTTGAACGCGAAGCGGACTGCGGCCGCTACTTCCTTCCTGACTACAGCCTCCCGATTCTGACAGGCCCGGACACGTTACTGTTCTCCCAGCTTGCCATGCTGGCCGGAGTTGAGCAACCAGTGCATGATGCCTTCAGACATGGCAGCGGTGTGCACCCCACCCTCTACCCGCGCCAGGAGCTGATTTCCGACGGGCTGGAGTCTGACACGGAGAGTAAGGCCGCTTTGGAGTTGCTCAACCTCGCACCCGGAATGATTCGTCGCCTTGAATGCGGTGCAATGGTCCTGCATGCCGGTTGCGGGAGCGGCCAGGTACTGCTGGCCCTGGCGCGGCGCTTCCCCCGCAGCCGCTTCATCGGTCTGGACATCAATGAGACGGCGATCCGTCTGGCCCGCCGTAACCAGCTGCGCCTGAATTCATGCAACCTGCACTTTGAGCGGCGCAACGTGCTTCAGGGCCTGGAGCGTCAGGGTTATGACCTGGTGATTGCCACTGGCATGGTCAGTGCCTGCCCGGAACCGGCACATATGCTGATGCACTTCCACGATGCACTGGCAACGGATGGCATGCTGCTGCTGCGTGAACTACGTCCGCCGCTTGAAACCGGACACACACAGGACAGACTTGCAGGATTCCTGCATGCCTTTGAGTGCATGGTGAGTGGCCCCCAGGCTATTGCCATGGGCCAGACCGCGGCTACTCACATCGGTGACCGCTCCACAATGGAACGACTGCTGCTGCGCAGCGGCTTTGCCAGCTCTGAATGGCAGGAGCTCAGTTCTGATCCTCTCGGAAGCTGGTGCCTGCTGGACAGGGTGGAAATGCTCGCTTCGTCGCCGCTCAGTTTCCCGGAATCACTGCTGCTGACCTGACAACCCGGATCAGACTGATGCTTGCTGCTGCCGGCGTCTTGTCACCAGCCAGCCCAGTCCAGCCATTGCAGGAAGCAGCATTGCCAGACTGAAGCAGGCATACATCCATGCTGCATTCTGCCCCTGAAGCAGGCTGACGCTCAGTGGCAGGAGTGAGATCGGCAGAATCTTCTGCAGCGCGTTGAGCATGCTCAGTGCCGTGGCTCTGACGCCGGAGCCACTCAGCAGGTTTGCCTGCTCACTGAGCAGCGGAGAGATCAGTCCAGTCAGCAGGTCGATCAGAGCGCGTCCCGCGACATAGGCCAGCAGGCCGAGCCAGCCGCGCATTCCCATCAGCAGCAGCCCCACCACCAGGCCAATGACAGCGATTCCCAGGACCCTGAGTGGCCGGCGGATATGCAGGTGGCCAGCCAGCCAGTTGCCAAGTCCCTGCAGCAGCTCAAATCCGGCATACATGAAACCGAGCTGTTCCGTCGTCACTGCAATCGCACTGTCCAGCTCCGCCGGCAGGTGGAAATGGGCCAGCTCCGGTGCCAGCTCAACAGCGCTGGCAAACAGCAGCAATGGCAGCAGGCGCAGCAGCGAGAGTCCGAGCGATGCGGCGGCCGTGGACCTGGGGTTTGTATCCTGCTTATCCGAGTAAGGTGCTTCGAACATCCGCAGCACAACGAGGAAACCACTGATGCTCAGCAGCAGCTCAGCCCAGAACGGCACGGTCCAGCCCACGCGCAGCGCCAGACTGCCTCCGATGATCTGCCCGGCCACCATTGCCAGGGTGGCGATTGCCAGACTGCGCGAGAGCAGCCTGCGGAAAGCCGTTTCCCTCCCAAGCCCACGACAGCTGTCAAATAGCAGGGCCTCATCGGCACCGCTGCGGAATGTATCGCCCAGTCCGCAGACCGCCATTGCCAGCCAGAAGGTCCAGAAATCATTCCCGGCAATGAACAGCAGGGAACTGGCCGCCTGGCAGATGATCCCGATCAGGATGCTGCGCCTGCGCCCGATGCGGTCCGCAATCCAGCCGGTCGGCACCTCCGCCAGCACGATCACACCGTCACCGAGCAGGGTCAGCCATGCCATCTCCCCGAGGCTCAACCCCTTGAAGCTGAACAGGTAGAGGTACCAGACGGCATTGCTGAGCCCTTCCCAGGTCAGGCTCAGGTACCATGGATACAGTCGCAGATTGCGTGACAGCGCGTGGGTCACTTAACAATGTTAGTGCAGATGCAACCTGCAGGGCCAGGGCAGGACTCTGACTGGCAGTCCTGAAGCTGGAGAGGGAAATGAGGAATACGATCATGATCACGCTGCTGACAGGCCTGCTGCTGATGGCACTGGCGGTGAGCAGCACAGCGGGACCTGGTGAGGATGGCCTGAAGATCAGTCGCAATATTGCCTATCGCACGGATACGGGCTCTCGCCGTGGCCTGACAGCCCTCGATGTCTATGCTCCGGAGGGTGCGGTGAGACTGCCCGTCGTCATGATGGTGCATGGCGGTGGCTGGAGCATCGGTGACAAGTCCAATGGCAGCAATGGCCTGGAGAAGGGACGGTTCTTCTGCGATGAGGGATATGTGTATGTCTCGGTCAACTATCGTCTGTCTCCCGCGGTGCAGCACCCGGCACACATTGAGGATGTGGCTGCCGCATATGCCTGGATCAGTGAGAATATCTCCGACTTTGGAGGTGATCCTGAGCACATCAGCATCATGGGTCACAGCGCCGGGGCACATCTCGTGGCCCTGCTCGGGGCTGATGAGCGCTGGCTTGAGGCACACGGCCTGCCGCTCAATGACATCGACGCGGTGATCTGTCTGGATGGCGCAGGCTACGACATTCCCGAACGGATGAGCAAACCCCTGAGCCGCCTGCTGCGCAGATTCATGACGGATGCCTTCGGAGATGATGGCAGCCTCTGGGAGGATGCCTCACCGATTCTGCAGATTGACAGCGAGCAGGTCTACCCGCCTTATCTGATCCTGTATACGGCGCGCGTTGAGGGCCGAAACCAGAGCAGCAGCCTTGCCGAGACCCTGCAAGCAGCAGGCGGTTACGCTGCAACACACCAGGCATCCGACAAGACGCATGGCACTGTCAATTCAGACATCGGGAAACCACATGAATGGCTGACTGAAATGGTACTTAGCTTCCTACAGGCACGGAAACTGCAGGACTGATCGGAAACTGATACTTCGCAATTGCCTGGATGCATGGGGAAATGCCACCCTATGATTCCAGCAGACGTTCCAGCACTTCCCTGAACTCAGTATTGACATTCCTGAAACTGTCACGCTGCTGTTCCAGCTGCCTGCCTGTCAATGCGCAGTCGTTTAGCCATTCCACAGGAACCTGCCAGTTGCCGGCGTCCACCTTGAGCCTGGCTTCGTCTGACATCACCTCCCTGCCAACGCTGCGGTAGGCGTCACGGAAAGCCAGACCCTCCTCGCGAACACGTCGGTAAGCTTCCTGGGTCGCGAACAGATCAGGACTGCATGCTGCAGACAAGCGCTCCGCATTGAAGCGCAGCTGGGGAATGACGTGGCTACTGATTTCCAGAAGTTCACTGATGGCCATGACTGAACTGAACAGCGCTGGTTTGAGCAGCTGGTAGTCCCGGTGGTAGCTGGATGGCAATCCGCAGTGTACCTGCTCAAGCTCATTGCGCCAGGCCCTCAACTGGCCACAACGCGCCCGCATCAGTTCCAGCACATCCGGGTTACGCTTCTGGGGCATGATCGAGGAACCAGTAGTGATCTCGTCCGGCAGGGTCAGGAAACCGAACTCCTCCGTGCTGTAGAGACTCAGATCCCAGACCAGCTTCTCAAGCTGGTTGCCAATGGAACAGATCCAGCTAGCCAGCGCGATTTCATGCCGGCCACGGGAGTTGGCGCAGTCGATCTCGCTGAGCTGTACCCGGCTGAAACCCAGCAGCTCAGCAGTGTATTGCCGGTCCAGTGGCAGAGGCAGGCCGAAGCCCGCACCACTGCCCAGCGGACAGCTGTCAATGCGTTCCAGCAACCCGCTGGCAGCATGCAGTTCCTCAAGCATCCCGGAACTGAAGGCCAGCAACCAGCGTCCCACGGTGCTGGGCATTGCGCGCCGCAGATGCGTATATCCGGGCATGATGATCTGCATGCATTCATCGGCACGCTCATTCAGAACAAGCGCCAGTGCAGCTGCCTGCTCCGAGACTGCAAGAACTGAGTGCTTCATGTACAGCCGCAGTGCGGTCAGCACCTGGTCATTGCGGGAGCGTCCGAGATGCACGTTGCCAGCTGCCTGCGGGCAGATCCGCTGCAGGGCCTGCTCGATGGCAGTGTGGCAGTCCTCCTGTGCGCGGTCTATGCTGAACTCTCCCGCATCAAGTCGCTGCCGGATCTGCTGCAGGCCGGAAAGGATCCGCTCAGCATCAGCTGCCGGGATCAGTTCCTGCCTGGCCAGCATGCGAACGTGCGCCGCTGTACCCAGCAGGTCCCAGCCGACCAGTTGCATATCAAGTACCGGATCATTTCCGACGGTGAAGTCGTGCACCAGCCGGTCAAGCGGTAGATCCTTGCTCCAGAGTTGTCCATCAGACATGCCCCACCTCCCCGAAGTATCCCAGCACCGTGTCACGGTAGACCCTGACTCCCTGCTCCAGCTCAGTTGCCAGGATGAATTCCTCCGGTCTGTGGCTGCGCTCGCTCTCACCTGGACCCAGCTTGACCGTCGGGATTCCGCCGTACAGTGACCAGTCACTGCAGGTATTGCTGAAGTAGGTCTGTTTTCCACTGGCGGCGACGGCCGCTCTGACAATGGGATGATCCGCTGCGGTGCTGGCCGGCATGTAACGCATGGAGCGGCAGCGCACCTCGCATTCAAGTTGCCCGCGGATGTATTCCAGCGTGGCATCATGATCCAGATTTGGTGTCGTACGCAGATCAACCTGGAAATCACAGTTGTCCGGCACCTGGTTGTGGCTCAGTCCGCCACTGACAACCGTGACCTGGGGCCGTGAGACATGGATGCCTTCATATGGTTCGAACTGCATTTCACTCAGGCGCACGATGTCACGCGCAGCACTGTGCACGGCATTCTCCAGACCGAGAGCATGCGCATGTGCTGCATGTCCGGAGCTGCCCTGACTATGGCAGTTGAGCAGCAGCATGCCGCGCTGGGCATTGCAGGGCGCCAGACCCGTAGGCTCACCATTGATGGCTGCTTCCACCGGCTCGATCTGTGAAAGCGCGAGCTGGATGCCGCTCTCTCCGCCGATCTCCTCCTCGGCACTGATCAGCACCACGAGAGTCCCGGGTCCATCCCAGCCCTGTTCCTCCAGTTCACGGGCAGCCAGCAGCATGGCGGCAACGCAGCCCTTGGCATCATTTGCACCCAGGCCCGTCAACCGTCCATCGGCAAGGCGGGGCGTCCAGGGGTCAGCCAGCCAGCCGCTGCACTGCGGAACCGTGTCAATGTGCGAATTGAGCATCAGTCTCCGGGGGCCGCCCCCCAGCTCGAAGACAATGTTGTTGCCAATCCGCTTCGGCCGGAAACCTGCATTCCGCGCCCAGCTCTCGACGAAATCCGCACAGGCGTGCTCCTCACGCGACAGGCTGCGGATGGAAACCAGTTTTGCCAGCAGATCAAGCATCCTGAACCACCATGGTGCCACTTCCTTCATTGGTGAAGATCTCACGCAGCAGTGCATCCTCGGCCAGTCCGCTGACGAAGTGCACCCGCTCGACTCCACCTTCTATCGCACGCCTGGCTGCACTGGCCTTGGGCAGCATGCCGCCGGCAATGGCCCCGTTTCTTTCCAGTTCACTCAGCCCGCTCAGATCCAGTTCGGGAATCAGACTGGCGGGATCACTGATGTCGCTGAGGATTCCGGCCGGCTGCATCAGGAAGATCAGTTTGGCTGCCCCGGTGGCAACCGCCAGTGCCGCAGCCACGGTATCGGCATTGATGTTCAGCAGTGCCCCCGCTCCGTCACTGGCCAGTGGTGCCACGACCGGCAGACAGCCCGCGCCGCTCAGCAGGCTGACAATCCGCGGATCAGTCTCGATGATGTCTCCGACTTCTCCATAGTCAACCAGTCCACCCTGACCGTCCGCCACCGCACCTCGGCGTTTCGCGATCAGCAGTCCTGCATCCGCACCGCTGACACCGACACCACGCACGCCAAGCGCCGTCAGTTCCGCACAGATCCGGGACTGCATCGAGCCACAGAGAGTCATGCTGACCGCCTCCAGCACCTGCGGATCAGTGATCCGCCTGCCCGCATGCATCCTGACCGGCAGGTTCAGCCGCTCACAGAGTGATCCTATCTGCGGGGCTCCGCCGTGCACAAGCACCATGTTGATTCCCAGATGCTGCAGCAGCGACACCTGCTCGAGGATCCGGCTGGCAACAGCTGGTTCAGCCAGCATCTCGCCACCGAGCTTGACAATGAACATCCGGCCGCGGTTGGCACGCACGTAAGGCGTGGCTGTACGCAGGAAGTCGTAGTATCCGATCATCAGTTTCCTCCCAGGAAGACATCATGCAGCAGGCTGCGCTGCACGTGCAGTCTGTTGTGGGCCTGAGGGACGACCAGGCTCAGCTCCGAATCCAGCGCACGTGCACTGATCACCACATTGCGGCGCACGGGCAGGCAGTGCATCAGGCGGCTCCTGATGCGTCCGCTTTCCAGCAGAGGCAGATCCACCATCCAGTCTGCATGCTGCGTTGCCAGCCTGCTGAAGTCCGTGTCCGGCCCAGGACCCCAGCTCTTGACGTAGACAATCTCAGCTTCCTCACAAGCCGCCTTCTGATCATTGCTGAAGTGCAGCTCCGCTCCACTGAGCCCGGCCAGTTCAGCTGCTTCCTGCAGCACTGCCGGTTGCAGTTCCAGTCCCGGAGGATGTACCACGGTGACATTGCATCCACAGGCCGCGGCACTCAGCAGGAAACTGTTGGGAACCGCCTGCGGCAGCGGCTTGACGTGCGGAGCCCAGCTCAGGGTCAGACGCCTGCCGCGCAGGGATCCAAGCTGCTCGCGGATCGTCAGCATGTCCGCCAGACCCTGACAGGGATGCTCCCGTGCGGATTCCATGCTGACAACGGGTACGGTGCTGCAGTCGCGGATTGCCAGCATCAGTTCATCCAGCACGTCGCGCGCTGGATTGCCCTCGGCGAAGCAGCGCACCGCCAGGGCGTCAACGTATCCACCGAGAACGGGAATGGCTTCGCGGATATGCTCAGGCCTGTCCCCGTCCATGCGCACACCATCCGCCGTCTCCAGCTTCCAGCTGCCGCCGTTGACATCGATCACGATCGCATGTCCTCCGCTGCGCAGCATTGCCGACTCGAACGATGCCCGGGTGCGCAGCGAGGGATTGAAGAACAGCATGCCGAGAATCCTCCCGGCATAAACCGGGCCCGGATCCTTGCGCTTCCACTGCAGGGCGCGCTCCAGTATGTTACTGACTCCGGCCGGTCCGAGATCACTGATGTGAGTCAGATGTACCATGATTATCCTCCTAGGGGTAGACCGGGGCGGCCTGCAGCCCACAGTTCTCATCAAGCCCCAGCGCGATGTTCATCGCCTGGATCGCCTGTCCGGCCATGCCCTTGCCCAGATTGTCAATGGCGCACATCACCGCCAGGCTGCAGCCTTCGGCCACGGCGCAGAGTCTGGCCTGATTGCTGCCGAGCACACTCGCCAGGCGAGGTGAACCTTCCATGACATGCACGAATCCTTCACTCTCGTAATGTACAGGGTACAGTGCAGCAAATTCCCGGGCCTCTGCAGGATCCCGGCAATCCAGGATCAGCGTTGCAAAGATCCCGCGGACCAGCGGAGCACTGTGGGGCACGAAGGACAGTCGTACTTCTTGATTGCCATGCTGCTCCAGCAGCATCCCGATTTCAGCGGCATGCCGGTGCCGCAGCATGTTGTAGGCCCTGAAATCGTGAGCGCGGAACGGATGGTGTGTTCCTTCCGCAGGTCGGTTGCCACTGCCACTGCTGCCGGTCATGCCGCAGACCGCAATATGCCTGCCACTGATCCGCCCCGCCAGTGGCAGCAGGCAGAGGTTTATGGCAGTGGCGAAGCAGCCGGGACTTGCTATCCTCTGAGCATTTGTCAGTTGCTCGCGGTTGCATTCGGGAAGGCCATAGATGAATTCATCCAGGAACTGCGGACATGGATGTGGATTGCCATAGTACTTTTCCCATTCCCGTTCGGATTCCAGCCTGAAATCAGCGGAAAGATCAATTACGAGAACCCTGCGCTGCTGCCCGATTGCCAGCAGTTCATCCCGGATCTGCGGATAGAATGCCGCGAGTTCACCATGGCCCATGGCGCTGAACAGCACCAGTGGATCACCGGGTCCAGAATTCGGCAGCACAAGCTCCACCTGCATCTGCGGCAAACCAGACCCCAGCAGATGTGGGTGCAGATCTCCGGGGTCGCGCCCTGCGGCACTGCGGCTGACCAGCTGGCTTATCCTGAGATGCGGATGCATACTGCGGTAGCGCAGCAATTCTCCCGCTCCCATCCCGGCAGCTCCCAGCAGAATTGCATCAATTCCGTGCATCAGGCTGCTCCTTTCCAGAATGCTCCTCCAGAACGGAGGCTGCGAGACCGCCGAGTGCAGCAGCATCCAGTCTGGCATTGATGGCGGGCAGCTGCAGCTGCTCCTCTATGAAACGCCTGCCTACCTGGTTGTCAGTTACCGGTCCGCTGACCACATTCACCTGCAGGTCATGCTTTTCCCTTAGCTGGAGCACACCGCCAAAGGCTCCGGCAGGATCATTGGCACAGTAGACCAGCATGCGGATGCTGGCGGAGACCGCTGGGTCGTCAAGAATCTCCTGCACGCCGTAGCTGCCGAAGATCCCGTCTCCCATTTCCACCACGATCAGATCCGGCCGGGACGGACTCAGCCCGCAGATTACGCGGCGTGCTGCAAGCACCGCATTGCCGGGCACCGTGCTCGGAAAGCCTGCGTCGGTGAAATCCATCACCTCCCGTGCACCGTAATCCTGCATCGAAAGCACATCACGCAGCAGTGAAACACCGGTGAGCTTGGCTCCCGCAACGTGCAGTCCCAACCGGTTCAGTTCACTGACAATCGCACTGGCGGCCACTGTCTTTCCACTGTTCATGCAGCTGCCGCAGACAATCAGCAGCGCCGGGCTGTGACTCAGCTCAGGCAGTCCCGTATCCGGCTGGCTGATACTGGCCGCAACAGCCTTCCGTGACTGGAATCCGGGGAAAGTCTGGACCTGTCCAAGCAGTTCCAGCTCAAAGGGCGGCCCGACCTCAGGGTTGGCGCTAGTACAGACTCCAATCACACCTCCCAGATTGAGGAGCTGCAGCCTGTCACCCACTGCAGCGTCCAAGGGAACATGTCCCTCGTAACCGTGCAGCGCCTGGCGGTTGCCAAGCACTCCCACAATCACATCGCCTCGCTTGACCGAGGTCATGCGGCCGTGAACGTCCTCCAGCTGCCGGTATGTGGACTTGTCATTGAGCACCCGGCAGGCTACTACGCTTCCCTCTACGCATGATATCTCCGTTCCAAGGCTCAGCAATGCGTCCAGCTTCAGGCCGCGCGTAGCGCTGGCAATCTTGTCAGCCCTGATTCTCACAGCTCTGCTCCCGCAACGGCCTTCTGCTTCTGCTGCCAGCAAAGCTGCATCTGCATTGCATGCAGGCGATTGTGCGCGGCAACTTCAGCCCCGCTCCAGCCGGATGTCTGCTCCCCGTAGGCAGCAGGCTGGATTGCCATCAGCGAATTGGGTGATCGGCTGCCGAGTACGGCCAGGCTGTCATTGCGCAGCAGAATCCGCACCTGGCCACTGACCATCTTCTGGCTGGATTCCAGCAAGGCCTCCAGATCGGCGCAAAGCGGATCCAGTGCCTGGCCCTCATGGACCATCTTTCCATACAGATTGCCAAGTGATTCCTTCCAGAACTGCTGGGCAGCACTGAGTGTGAGCTTCTCCAGTTCACGATGTGCCTCAATCAGGATGTGGGCAGCTGGAGCGCTGTAGCCGACCCGGCCCTTGATTCCCAGCACTGTGTCGCCGAGATGCATGCCCCTGCCTATGCCGTATGATGCTCCAAACTCATTGAGCTTCTCGATGATTTCTACCGCAGCCAGTTCCTCCCCGTTGAGTGATACGGGAATTCCCCGCTCAAATCCAAGGGTGATTTCCACAGGAGGCTTATCCGGACAGACCTGCATTGGCCAGGCTTCGGCTGGCAGGCTTTCCCAGGACGAATGCGTTTCAATGCCGCCAACGGTCAGTCCCCACATACCAGCGTTGACACTGTACTTGCCGGTAGCTGCATCCACCTCCACACCATGCTGTGCCAGGTAATCAACTTCCTCAGCCCTGCTCAGGGCCAGCTCCCTGACGGGAGTTAGCAGACTGCATTGCGCTGCCATGACCTGGAAAACCGTGTCGAAGCGCAGCTGGTCATTGCCAGCACCGGTGCTGCCGTGGACGATGGCATCTGCTCCATGCGTTTTGGCATGGCGCGCCACATGCATGGCCTGGCAGAGCCGCTCGGAAGAAACGCAGAGGGGATAACCCGCACCCCGCCGCGCATTTGCATACAGCAGGAATCGCAGGTGTGAGTTGAACAGATCCTCCCTGGCATCGATGGAAACATGCTGCTCAGCACCACATTGCAATGCCCGCTGTTCCACCGCCTGGATTGCAGTCTCGTCCAGGCCTCCGGTATTGACGTGCACGCTGTGCACGCGGAAACCCTGCTCCCTTAGCCAGACGGCACAGAAGGATGTGTCCAGTCCGCCGGAAAAGGCAAGCACTGCCAGGGGTTTATGGTTGTCGGTATTCATCTGAAGCTCCTGTGTCAAAACATTGTGGTTTTACAGGGCTGATGGGGCGTCAGAAAACACAAAGGCCCGCCGGGAAAGCGGGCCTGGTGTTTGCTTGTGGAAGTTCAGCTATCCACGCGCGCCATCAGCCCGCATTCGTCGGCGGATGCTGCGGCGTCGGCGCTGGATGCTGTGGATGTTCACTGACATCGGACTGCGAATAATACCAGAGCGAAAGTGGAGTGTCAATTCCACCCATCCGGATAACAAAAAAGCCCCCCGCCGTAGCGGGGGGCCGTTGAATCCTTCTGCAGTGGATCCTAGCTGTTCGGGTTGGTACCGATCACGACCAGCAGATCGCCAGCATCGGTTCCGAAGCTGTCACTGCCCTGGACGCGATCGTTGATGGAAACCTCATAGGAGTGACCGGGAGCAAGAATACCCCAGGTCTCGCTCGGCGGAGGAGCGGGAATCTTCACGAAGTCACGGTTGGTGATCGTATGGATCGCGAGGAAGGTACCCGTCGGGGTAACGCCGATCAGGCGCAGACCGACTTCCATGATGCGGGTATCAGCCGGCTGATCCACGTCCTTGACCTGGATGTAGATGTTGTCCAGAGAGGTGTTGACCTTGTGGACCTTCTCTTCATTCTGGACCCAGTCGTAGACGGTACCACCGTTGAACTCAACCCACATCACGAAGGGCTGGACGGGATCATTGACGAAGTTACCGTTGACGATGTGGTTGCTCCAGTTACCGTTGTCCAGGTCACGGGCCTCACGATCGAAGGCGTCGATACCCCAGTTGATGGCGTTCGGAGCGACGGTGTCGTCAAACGGGCTCATCGTGAAGGTACCTTCACCGACCTCAAGGAAGTCGCTGCCCTGCGGGCTGAACAGGCCGAAGCCGTAGTTGATGGAGCTGAAGTCAGGACCTTCGGTGGGAAGACCCTTGATATCCACCACGATGCGGCCCAGACCATGCTGGACAAGGATGATCGCGCTGGCAGCGCCGGGCTCGGACCAGTACACGGGACCACTCGGAGTGGCGAACGGAATGTCCGCACTCGTCACGTCAGTCTCCATGGTGGCCGTGAAGTTCTTGATCAGCACCTGCGGCCAGATCTTGAAGCCCTGCGGGCTGTCGATCGGGGTCACGAAGATCGCGAACTCATCTCCATCCGTACGCAGGATGTCGTTGAAGGCCAGGGTCTTGTCGACAGCGAATCCATCATTGTCAACACCCTTCTCGATGTCAACAGCCTCAGTCTCCGGGTTGGGAACCACATCGCTCCAGCGGCGGATCTTCGGGTTGGGATAGAGGATCTGCAGGAACTCGGTCTGGTCGCTGCCCTTGTAGCCGCCCGAGTTCGGGATGCTGGTCAGGTCAGCAGCGGCCGGGGCCGGGCCGGACGGAATCGTCTTGTTCTCAGGCATGTTGATGGAGGTCCAGGCCACACCGTTGAACCAGCGCACGACGTAATTGCTGCTACCCTGCAGGTTCGCACCGTTGACGACGTACTCAAACACGAACTCGCCGGGGTTCTCGCTGTTCTCACGGATGCCGAATTCTCCGGTTGCGGGAGTGCCTTCCGTGAATGAGAAGTCATTGACGAGCGTGCAGTTTCTACCGACAACCTGATAGATCTCCATCTCGATGCTGTCGAAGTTGGCGGGCTGGCCCAGCTCACCCCAGTCAGCGGTAAAGAAGAAGGAACGCGTACCGATGACCAGTGCATACTCATCTTGCGGATCGAAACCCTGCTTGAGGATCGGACCGAAGGTCGCCTGCTGCGGATCACGCACGACATCTATCGTCCAGCTGTAGTCACGGTCAGACAGGACCTTGACCACGTAGTTGTTGCCACCGAGCGTACCGTTGGCAAGCGAGGCATTGTTGCCGAGGAAGGTGTTGAGCGTACCCTCCGGGCTGAATTCGTCAGATTCGGGATCGTAGTCAGGGAAGACCGTACCCGCACCCGGATCTCCGGTGCCGCCAATGACGCCACCGGCACCATCATGCACCCATTCGGAAGTGCTGCGGAAGCCCGCTGCACCTGCAGTGCCGAAAGTCCAGGCCGTATTGTCTCGAACGGCTGCCAGGGCGGCATCGTAATGCCCCTGGGTCATGCCATCGGCAAGCGTGGTCGGTGTGAAGGCCAGGCCGTCAAAGGTACCGCTGATGGAGTTCAGCTGGAAGCTGACGCTGGCATTCGCGGTCACGCTGCCGCCGGCAATGCCGTTGTCGAATATGTCATCCGGGGTACCGTTGCCGCCCGTGACACCCACCATCTGGATGTCGAAGCTGCTGATGACGATCTCGTTGCCCGTGGGGCCATCGCCGCCGCCCCAGGGTACGAATGCCAGGGTGCCGTCGCCGTTGGTGTTGCCGGGGACTACGCAGATCTCCACGCCGTTCGTACCGTTCACATCCGCAGCACTGATTTCACCGGCGGTGAAGATCGAGGCCACGTTGTAATGACGGAAGATCGTGCGCAGGTCAGCCACGGCGGGGGTGCCGGTGGCCGCAATCGCATCCGCGGAAGGATCAAGCGTCTTCTCAGCGGAGAGCGTGGTGCTGCCCGAACCGTCATCACGCAGGCCGACACGGTAGCCGGACACACCCTCGTTGAGGTGCACGCCCAGCGGGGTCAGCTCGGAGATGGTCACCGTGCCGTTGTTGTCATAGTCGGCGCGGGTGGCCAGCGGGTTGGACTCGCAGCTCTGGTTGAGGTAGATGCCGATCGGGGTGATGTCCGCGATCGTGCACTGGCCGTTCTGGTCGCCGTCAGCCATCATCCAGGCGTTGGTGAACCAGGCCTCGTTCTCTGTAACCTCATCGGCGACGAAGTTGGGGTTCGTGCCGCAGCGGTTGACCTCGACGCCGGTGCTGCTCTTGTACACATCGCCGATCACCGCGCTCGTGTTGCGGCTGGCGCCGGGAGCGAAGTAAATGGTGGCGAAGCGGCCGCTGATGCTGCCGGGATCGTAGTCACGGATGGCCGTCTGGCCAAGCTGGACGCTGTCAGTCAGGCCGAAGCTGGCGCCCAGCACATCATCATCACCACCCAGCAGGCCGTGGAACTCGGTGCGGGAATAGTGCATGTTGATGCCATCGAACTCGACGTTGAGCGCGATAGTGCGATCCACGTCCTGCTCATCAACGTTGATGACCAGCGCGGTCTCGGAACCCACCTGCTCAATGTAGGCATCGATGCTCGGGTTGAGACTCGCATCCTCGAAACCAGCCGCGTTGTAGCGTGTGATCTCGAAGGAATCTACGCTGATACCGGTGGCGTTCCGCTGGTCATCCGGCTGGCTGAGTCCAACATTCTTGCTGTTGGAGCAGCTAGCAGCGATCAGCAGGATGAGAATGCAGAGCACGCCGGTAAACATCTTACGTAAAGTCATGCTTCTCTCCTTCTCGGGTCCGGGTGCCTTGAGACAGCCGCGGACCGCAGAATTGAACAGGGAGTCCAATAACATCAATTGTACCGGATTCCTGCTTTTCCGGACAATGGGCCTGCATCATCCGGGGGCTGGTAACGGCAGGCCCGGCCGGACGCGGATTACTCCACATCCGAACCGGGCCTGGTTCCTGTTACCTGTGTTCGAGCTAATTACTAGTTCACGGTAATCGTGTTGAAAGCGTGGCTGTTGGCGATATCACCCCAGAAGAAGTCCGTCGCAGCGGAGCTATCCTGGTAGTAGGTACGGCTAACCACGTTCACAGCCTCGAAGCCGAGGGTGTAGGTGCCAGCACTGGCGAAGGTGTACTCGAAGTTGAAGAGCAGACCGTTCGCGGTGATGTCGCTACCACCCAGCGGGGTGACGTTGAAGTCGGTACGGCTGGTGCCGTCGCCGAGGTCAGTACCGGTGATGAAGTTGTCCGGGGCCAGCAGGAAGCTGGTGGCACCCATGTCGCCCCACACGCCGTCGATCGGGTTGGCGGAACCAACGTCCGGAGTGTCATCCGGGGTACCGACGTCGAAGGAGGTGGCGGCATAGGAAGCGCCGTTCTCGCAGACAACGCCGCAGCCGTTCAGGTACTGGAAGCTGTTGGCGGTGTCGCCGGTGGCGATCACGATACGCACGTTGTTACCAGCGCTGGTGCTGCTGGAGGTGGCAATGGCGTACAGGGTGTCGTCAGCCAGCGGGAAGGCGTCGAAGCTGCCGCTCACGGAGTCGGAAGCAGTGCCGCCCTTGCCGTCATCAGCGGTCACGGTGACGGTGAAGTTACCGCCGGCCAGGATGTCGTTCGGGCTCACGCCGAACTGAGCACTGGTGGCAGTGGTGGCGCTGGCGCCGCCGACCGTGACATCGCCACTGTCAAGAGCGGCGGTGAAGGTCAGGCTGTCGCCATCGGGATCGGAACCGGTCACGGAGATCGTGCCGCCCGCGAAGGTCAGGCTGTCGATCGTCGGGTTCTGGTTCTGGGTCGGGCCGACGTTGAAGGTCACGGAATCAGTCGAGCTGGTGCCGTTGGCGTCGGTGACAGTCGCAGTCGCGGTGAAGTCAGTGGCGGTGGCAAGGTCAACGAAGGTCACGCTGACAGTGCTGGTGCCGGCCACGGCCAGGGTGCTGGTCGTGTTGGTGGCAGCGCCACCGAAGTTCCAGGAGATATTGAACGGACCGTTCACACCAATGATGGTGGCGGAAAACGTAGCAGTCTCCTGACCGAACAGCCCAGGCGCGTTGGTGCCGGTGCCGGTCGGTGCGCTCAGCTCAATGGACAGACGCTGGGGCTGGCCACTGCCGATGTTAAGAGTATCGCAGCTAGACACGAGGGCCAGAAGCCCAAGCGCCACCAGGACGATAAAGTTTTTCACAACATTCCTCCTTAACCACATACACAGGTGTGTCGGAACGGTACAGGTTTAAGTCTGGCAATTATATCCGATACTCAGTTAAACCGCAACAGAAACTGTCGCAAAAGTAAATTCCGCGACGTCCGGATATTTCAGCTTTGTTATACCTTATTAATACTGTCACACCTGAACAATAAATACTACCATGATTTCATCCGCGGGTCGCGGTAGCTCGCCCGAACCTGGACATCCAGTGTCTGATTCCTGGTCATCCACGCACTGTCCAGGATTCCCCTGGCCCGTGATGAACACCCTTGATGGTACATAATTCCTGCCCCACTGTGAAGGGCCGCACGGCAAATCGGGGCAAAACCCCGGTGGAATCGGCACCGAATCTGTTTATCGGCCCTCCGAGTCAGTTCTGTCCAGCTCCCTTGACGGTGATTATTCAAATCCTGATTAGTGGCATTCATTACTCAATCGTGATGACTGCGTAAGGATGACCATTGCTGCTGTCCGACCAGAAGTACTGCTCAGCTGCGGCAGTATCCTGGTAGTAGGTTCGACTCACGATGTTGCTTTCCTCGAACCCCAGACGGTATTCGCCGGGTTCCGGGAAGATCAGGGACAGGCTGAACAGCATCCCCGCCACCCGCGCTTCGGATCCACCGACAGGGGTGATGTTCCAGTCCAGGCGCAGCAGCCCATCCCCCTGATCATCCACCACGACCAGTGACTCCGGAGGAATCAGGAATGTGCTGGCCCCGATATCCTGCCAGACACCATCGGCTGGACTGACCGGGTCCGCATTGCCATCCACGCTGCCGACATCGAAACTGCCAGGCACGTATTCAGCCGGCTGCGTACAGGTCAGGCGCACACCACTCACGAACCGCATGGACTGTTGTGTCTGTCCGGTAAGCACATCCACACGCACGGGCTCATTGACCCGGCCCGATGTTCCGGGAAAGCTCGCATACAGACTGTCCGCGGCAGCACTGAAAGGCGGAATCTCACCATCCAGACCACTGATCAGCAGGTTGTCGGCATCGTCGCGGATTTCTACTTCCACGCTGAAATCAGCCCCCCTGAAACTGTCGTTGGCAACAACCGCGAACTTCGCACTGCGGCTGTCCAGGTCAAATGCCTCACCCAGCTGTACAGCTCCCTGCGTCAGGTTCGCCGAGATCTGCAGCGGTCCACCCTCCGGGTCGAAACCCCGGACGTACAGCACCCCACGCGAGAATGCCAGCTGACTGAGTTCCGGACGCAGGTTCTCCGGAACCTGCACGGTGAATGTGGCAGCCTCGCGCGAGGTGGAACCTGCAGCATCCGTGAGGCTGGCGACAATCGTGAAGGTCTGCGGCTGATTCTGCACGTGCAGGACTGTTTCCAGACTGGTGGATCCGGTACTGGCAATCTGCTGCAGTTCGTCCGGTGCGGCTCCATCGAAATCCCAGCTCACAGTATATGGAGCCTGGCCACCGCTGATCTTCATTCCGAAGGATGCACTCTGCCCGCCATAAAGCACCGGAGCCCCTGCCCCGGTGCCGACAGGTTGCGACAGCGTCAGCCGAATTGCACCCTGCCCTGGCCCGGGTTGCGGCTCGGGATCTGAGGAACAGCAACCCGCTGCGCTGAGCTGTAATGTCATCAGGAGTAGCGACAGCAGCCATCCGGGATTGCAATCTGAACGTAAATCAATTGTCATTGGTCTTTCCACCTGCGTGATGCTGCCAACAGCATAAGGCATCGCCGTCCGCGGAGTTCTCGGGATCGAGACTGACTACTCAACCACGATCGTGTTGTAGATGTGATGGTTGCTGATGTCGGACCAGAAGTGCTCCTCAGTGATCGTTCTGTCGAGGTAGCACGTGTGAGGGCTTGCATTTTCAGCATCAAAACCGAGTGTGTAAACACCCGGTTGCCTGAAGATGTATTCAAAATTGAACAACGCTCCGCTGATCCTGGCATCTGAAGCAAATGTAGGCGTCAGATTGAATCGGGTTCTCCGAAAACCATTCTTCAGATCAGTACTGCCTATCTGACTGTCAGCTGTAACCAGGAACGCTGCTGCATGATTCTGGATCCAAGCACCATCGATCGGCAATTCGGGGGCGGGATTTTCATCGACCTGTCCTATGTCAAAAGTTCCAAGTTTGTACATAGCGCCAGAATCACAGACCACGCCAAACTCATAGAGATACATCAACGGGTCCTTAGTCAATCCCGTGGCAACCACGATACGCACCGGCTCGCCGACTGCGGCATGGGTCTGGGTGGCAATTGCATACAGGGTGTCATCCGCCAGCGGGAATGCATCAAAGGAGCCGGAGACTGAGTCTGATGCACCGAAATAGTCTATGGATGCGCAGTAGGCGCTGACACTCACTGTGAAGTTCCCGCCTGCCAGCACATCATTGGGCTTTACGATAAACTCCGCGGAGGTCGCCGTTTCATTGAATGGACCGCTGATGCTTATCTCACTTGATTCAATTGCCGCTTCAAATCTCAGCGCACCGCCATTCGGGTCACTGCCAAACACGTTGATGAGTCCATCGCTATATGTCAGGCTGTCAATGGAAATTCTGCAGACATCCTGAGATGCACTTACTAAAAACTCAGTGTTCGACTGAACTGTGTTACCTGCAGCATCAACTACCAGCAATTGCATGCGATAAGTGACTGAAGCAGCCAGATCCTGCCATTTGACCGAGATGCTCGTAGTACCGGCTGCATCCAGAGCAGTGAACTGGTCCTCACCGGCTCCTCCCATGAACCATGTTAGGTTGTACGGAGCGACACCACCGCTGATGTCAGCAGAGATATTAGCAGTCTCATAGCCAAACAGCCCCGGGGCATTTGCTCCCGTACTAACTGGCTGATTCAAATTGACAGTCAATTTGCTGTCTGGGTCCTGCTTCTCACCACCGGAGCCGCAGGCCTGCAGCATCAGCAGGCAAGCTGAGAACAGCAGCAGTCCAGCTAGTCTGGCAACGACCGACATTCAACTACTCCACCACGATAGTGTTATAAGGATGGTTATTGCTGATGTCGGACCAGAAGTGGTCCTCAGCCGCCGTGCTGTCCTGGTAGTAGGTGCGGGAAACCACGTTCACGTCCTGAAAGCCGAGGGTGTATGTGCCGGGTTCACTGAAGGAGAGTTCGAAGTTGAACAGCATCCCGTAAGCTTCGATGTCCCTTCCACCCAATGGCGTGATGTTGTAGTCAATACGCCAGCTGCCATCGCCAAGGTCAACAGCGCTCGTGAAGCTGTCCGGTGGCAGCAGGAAGGAGCCACTGCCCATATCCGCCCAGATCCCGTCGACAGGCTTGTAAGTCGCATCATCCAGGTCCGGAGCTCCTGCGTCGTAGGAGTAGGCATTTGGCCCGGCATTCCCGGTGCAGACAACACCGACTCCGTTGAGGAACTGGAAGGGATGTGCCGTGCGGCCCGTCAGCACCACGAAGCAGGCATTCTCATCAACATTCATCCGTGGTTGCGTTGCCACAACATACAACGCATCATCCTTCAGATTGAATTCCTGGTATCTCGCCGGGTCCGGCGAGGCCGTCGACACTGCTCCACGCATGTCTGTGGCAGACACAAGCAGTTCGCCGAAGATACCACCGGCCGGAAGACCCTGTGGGCTGTAGTCCCAGATGGCGGTGTCTCCATCCCAGCCGTGCGGCTCTCCCAGTTCCACGTTGCCATCGAATGACGCCAGCTGCAGGCTGAATTCATCACCCTCCGGATCAGTTGCGGTAGCCCGCAGGACAGCATCCGAGTAAGTGACGGAGCTGATCTGCGGGGGGTTGTTGTGCCAGGCCAGCTGCTGAAATTCCAGCCATTGTGTAGTGCTCACACCAATGTTGTCAACGGCGGTCACCTTCAGGCGCTGCCCCTGCTCGCCGCTCAGCCTGACAAGCTCCAGATCAATTTCCACAGTGCCAGCCTCAGCCAGCTGGCTACTGGCAGTGGTACCGATTCCACCCAGCGACCAGGCGACAGTGTATGGCGCATAGCCGCCGGAAATCTCCGCACTGAAGCGGGCCTGCTGCCCACCAACCAGCATCGGCGCATCCGTGCCGATGCCGACACCCTGCACGGATTTCACGCTGATCCGTGAAGATGGATCTGGCTCGCTGCCGCGCCCGGAGCAGGCCGCGATGAAGCAGCAAGTGGCAATCAGGCACAGGATTACTGTTCTGTTTCTCATGGATTATTACTCCACCACGATCGTGTTGTAGGGATGCTCATTGCTGATGTCAGACCAGAAGTGGTCCTCAGCCGCTGTGCTGTCCTGGTAGTAGGTGCGGGAAACCACGCTTACCGCTTCAAAACCCAGATGGTATTCCCCGGGCGCACTGAAAACATATTCAAAGCTGAACAGTATCCCCACCGGATGGAAATCAGCGCTTACAAAGGGAATGATGGAAAAATCAGTTCGAATGCCTCCGCTGAGATTGGATTCATCATGGATGAATCCAAATCCGTCATACTGGAATCCGCTGGCACCGGCATCTGCCCAGACTCCATCGACTGGCTCGTCATAGCGGGGATTGTCATCAAATTCGCCATAATCAACTGAGCCTCCCACATAAGATGCCCCTGATTCACAGGTAACACCGACCGAATTCAGATATCGGAACGGATGGGCCGGTCGGCCGGTTGCCACAAAGATACGCACCCTGTCACCTACTTTCACAGATGTCTTCGTAGCAATTGCATACAGTGTGTCATCCTCAAGCGGGAAGGCCTCGAAGTTTCCGCCGACCTGCTCGCTTTCCACGCTGGCACCATACTCGTCAGTCACCGTGGCGATGAAGCCACCGAAGCTGAGATTGCCATTGGCGAGGATGTCATTCGGGCTCGGGGCCAGCTCTTCGCTCAGGTCCCAGACCGCGACGTAGCCATCAACGGTGTCCGGCGAACCAAGATCCTTGTCGTCTATCGCACGGCGTAGGCTGAAGCTCAGTTCATCGCCATCCTCATCTGACGCCGTCACGGTCAGCAGGTTGCTGCTGCTCAGTGTCAGATCCTCGATCAGCGGTGCGGAATTGTTCCAGCCCAGCAGCTGGTAATTGACGCTTGTGGACTGGCTGACTCCTGCAGCATCGGTCACCGTCGCTGTTGCTGTGTAGTCCTGCTGGCCGCTGATCACCTTCATCGTCACGTCCACTGTGCTTGTACCGGCTACGGCCAGACTGCTTGTCGAATTGTCTGCGCCTCCGCCGAAGTTCCAGGAGATGTTGAATGGACCATTGACGCCTGTCACCTCCGCCGTGAAGCGGGCCTGCTGCCCACCGGCCAGCAGCGGCGCATCCTTGCCCAGCCCGACCGGTTCAGTAAGGGTGATGAACAGGCGTTGTGGTGGGTCACCGCCCGTGATCCTGTGGCCACCATTGCAGGAACACAGCACTGACAGCAGCATTATCGCGATTGACATTCTGAACATGGCTTTCTCCTTCCCTCCACGCAACAACTATTCTGCGTTCAGGATTTCGCCGCTGCCAATAACGAAGAAGTCATTGCTGGCGCTGTGGATTTCCTCGTCGTTATAGATTACGTGCATGGTGCATCTCACGTTGTAACCATCCTCACTCGCGGGAAGCAGAACCTCCGTCTGCACAAGACTGTCCTGTCCGTGCTCCGTGATGATGGGATCCATCGCTGCATCGAATTCCCAGCGGATCTTTATCGGTCGCGCCATTGTGAGAACGAAAGCCCTGAGAGTCGCCTGTTTCCCGGCAACTGGAATCGAACCGCTCTCACTGTCACTGGCAATGAACCTCTGGATGCTGACCCAGCCCTGCCAGACATTTCCGCTCGTTGCCTTACCTGAAGAACAGGAGACCATCACCAAGGTCATCAGAATAATGCAGATACTCACTAAGTGCTTCATTCTTCACTCCACAACAATTACATTGTACTGATGATCATTCGAGATGTCAGACCAGAAGAAGTCCTCGGACTGGCTGGCATCGGTGTAGTAGGTCCGGCTGACGATGTTGACCGCCTCGAAGCCCAGGTGATATGTGCCTTCAGACGTAAAGGTGTATTCGAAACTGAACAGGATGCCGTTGGCGGTGATGTCACTGCCACCGAGCGGCGTCACATTGAAGTCAGTGCGACTGCTGCCGTTGCCGAGATCGGTGCCGGTAATGAAGTTGTCCGGAGCAAGCAGGAAGCTCGTGGCCCCCATATCCGCCCAGACTCCGTCTATCGGGTTGGCTGAACCGACATCAGGAGTGCCATCCGGGTTGCCGACATCGAATGTTGTAGGGGCGTAACTGGCCCCGTTCTCGCACACAACCCCGCAGCCATTGAGGTACTGGAAATTGTTCGCGGTGTCCCCGGTGGCCACAGCAATCCGCACAGTGGAACCCGTACTCGTACTGCTACTGGTGGCAATGGCATAAAGGGTGTCATTCGCCAGAGGGAATGCATCAAACCCGCCACTGAGGCTGTCGGAGTCTGTTCCTCCATTTCCATCATCCGCGATTACCGTGATGGTCCAGTTGCCACCGGTAAGAACGTCCCTGGGACTGAGTCTCCACTGAGCACTGGTTGAGGTTTCGTTGAAGGGTCCCTCAATGTCAATATTGCCGGAATCCAGAAAAGCCTGGAATGTCAGTGAATCACCATCCGGGTCTGAGGCTGATACGGTAACTACTCCTTCATTTACAGTCAGTGAATCTATGGAGGGAGCCTCTGAACCACCTGGGCCAAGTGAAAATGTCACGCTGTCACTTGCCTGCCTGCCGTCCCCGGTTGTCATCGTCACAGTTGCAGTGAATTGGTTTGGAGATGATATAGATACGAAAGTCACATTGACACTGCTTGTTCCTGCCTGAGCCAGTGTCGAAGTGGTGTTTGTGGCTGCACCACCGAAGTTCCAGTCAAATGTGAACGGACCATTGGGGTCCGTGGTCGTTGCCGAGAAGCTGGCAGTTTCATTGCCAAACAATCCAGGGGCATTGATCCCGGTAGCGACTGGTGCATGGATTGTCACCTGTGTTCTATGAGGGTTGACTGTGCCTTTATTGAGGGTTTCGCAGCCACACAAGCTTGCCAGCGCAAGCAACAGCACTGCCAGTATCAGTCCCATCTGCTTCATGCAGACCTCCCCAGATTACGCCGCCTGTTGCGGCTTACGGCCGGTCAATGATCCCTGTACGGTCTATCCCTGAAAATCCCTATTCAACACTCACGGTATTCGGCACCGTGCCGTTCGTCACATCTCCCCAGAAGAACTGGTTGGCAGAATCGTGATCCTGGTAGTAGGTGCGGCTCACCGTATCCGCGGGCTGGAAGCCGATGCGGTATTCACCGGGAGCGCCGAAGGCCAGCTCGAAGCTGAACAGCACACCGCGCAGGCCCTGCTGCTCCGTCGCACCCTCCGGGATGATGAAGAAGTCCAGCGCCCCGCGGCTGCCGGCATAGTCCCGGCGGATGATCGCGTTGTCAGCGGGAAACTGCAGATCCGTGGCCCCCAGCTCCTGCCAGACGCCGTCAATCCCCGAAAGCCCGCCCGCATCACTGCTGCCATCGGGCACCCCGGCATCGAAGCTGCCCGGCACGTAGTCCGAGCCATCCTCACAGGTCACGGCAATGGCCGCGAGCGCCTGGAAGGGCAGGCGCGTGGCTCCGGTGGCAACCACCACGCGCACGCCGTGACCGGCTGGAACATCCCTTGGATCACGCACGGCGGCGGCATTCTGGGCCAGCGGCACGGCGTAGAGCGTGTCCTGCGCCAGTGTGATCTGCTCGGGTGTATAGCTGGCGCTGCCTTCGGTAATGTCATGCCCGTCGGAGACGCGGATACTGAGCTGCATGTCGCGCTGCAGCCAGAAGCCGCTCAGCAGGTTCACCGGGAACTCAGTCTCCTCGCCGGTCTTGAGTCCGAGGGCCGAGCCGAATTCATCGCGCACGGTGACCGTCAGGTCGTCGCCATCCTCATCCGAAGCGCTGACGCGCAGCAGCCCGTCGCTGACAACAGCGGAGTCGATCACCGGGGCATGGTTGCCGGGCTCGGGATCAACGGGCGGATCAACCGGCGGGTCCACGGGCGGATCGACCGGGGGGTCCACCGGGTCAGGATCCTCGCCGGGCGGGTCCACGCGGTAGCGGAAGCTGCTGGTGTCGGTCTCGCCCACCTTGTCGGTGACGCTGACGGTGACGGTGTATTCCTTCACCGCATCCGAGCTGTTGAGCATCCCGACCTTCAGCAGGTTCGGGCTCAGCTCCTCGCTGAATTCATGGTCATTGACTACTGCGCCACCGCCGAAGTCCCAGTGGATGATGAACGGGCCGTTGTAACCGTTGATGTTCACGCGCCAGACGGCTTCACTGCCACCGCGCAGCGTATTGGGGGGCACGATGATCGCCTCCACCAGCGGGACGCCCTGCTGCGGCGGCGGGCTGGAGGCCCCGCAGGCACTGAGGAGCACGAGCAGCAGCAGGCTGCACAGGAGTCTCGCCATGTCAGTCATCCCCCTGCCCCGGCCGAGGCGCATGTTCATGATTGCGGCTGTGCAGCCGGATCAGGCTGCACCGTGTAGCGCAGCGTGCCCGTGCCTTCCTTGCCGGCGTCACTGCGCACATCGACGCTGAGGATGTACTGGACGGGTTCCTCGGTGTCATTGACGAGCAGCACGGTGACGGAGTTGTCGGAATCATCAGCACTCTGCTCGACGATGAGGTTCGGCAGCGCGCCGCCGCCGAAGTCCCAGTGCACGTAGAGCGGGTTGTCATTGCGGTCGCCATAGAGTTTGAATGTGGCTTCCTGGCCGCCGACGAGTTCGGACGGTGCCAGAATTGACACGCTGTGCTGCTCATTGTGGTACTGCGGTTCACCGATCCCATGTGTGTTGCAGCCACCTGCCAGTCCACCCGCCAGGATCACGGCCAGAGCCCTGTGCGGTAAGGGAGTTTCAGCCAGAATAGTCCCTATAAACAGTCTAGCGCGCCGGACACAGGAAGCAAGGAACACTCGCGGCGCAGTCAGGGGTGAACACTTCCGCTCATTCGCCGGAGGCATCAGCAGGCCCCTCGTCCGCCACCATTTCCAGCTCTGCTTCCATGTCTTCATGAGCGGTGTGCTGAGCCGCGTGGCAGTCCGCGCATGGTGAGTAGGCTTCATCCAGATAGAGCCAGGCCGCGCGGCGGAATTCGTCGTAATGCGCACTGACATAGGCCGGGCGCAGGCGCTCGCGCAGCTGATCTAGATCCCAGCCGGGCAGCGGCTCAGCGCCCCATGGGCCGCTGTCGGTGCGGTACTGGAAGCCGTAGTAATCCGCCCAGCCGAAGCGGCTGCGACGGTGCCGCCCCTGGTTGTAGAGGTCGAGCGGCAGGAAGATCCGGAAGCCACCCTCCGGGCTGGAGAGGTTCGTGTCATATGCGAAGAAGCTGATCTGGGTCGGACCGAAATAGCGGGTGGTGGTGACCTTGAACCCGTCGTCACCCTCGAGGAATTCACCAGCCTGCAGGCTGACGTTGAAGTCCAGCGAGGGTTCGAACATCGCCAGCTCGCCGAGGATCATCGTGTCCTCGGGGTCATCCGCGCTGTCAGACTCGAGATAGGCACCGCTGGCCCCCAGCTTGAAGCGGTCCTCGCTGAAGTAGTAACCGGCCTCCGCCACCGCCCCGTAGTTGCCACGGCTGATCATGCCGGCCTGGCTCTGCAGGAAGAAGTTCTCATCCCAGCTGTCGTTCCAGTTGATGAAGGCATTCGTCATCACCGGGTCGGTCTTTTCGTTGATATCATCCGTCACGAGGAAGTTCTGGCGGGCAATCAGCTTTGTGCCGCGGGCCAGGGCCAGCTCCTCGGTAGCGCCCAGCCCGAAGGATGTGCGCCAGCTCGGCTGGAAGGGAGCGGCGATCACGAAGCTGTTGATGGGCCGGATCGCCACGTCCAGCGCGCCGGGGCGGCGGTTGCCTTCGCTGGCGAACACGGTGTCCGCCGGGCACATGTTGTAGCGGTAGGGCACGGTCAGGAAGTTGCCACAGCTGCCCTGCGGATCGCTGAGGAAGTCCAGCAGCTCATCCATTTCCGCGATGAACGTCAGCTGCGGCACGTCCTCGAGCTTGGGGGAGATCACCACGCGGCTGATCGCCGCGCCGGAATGCGTGACCGCTGTCAGGGCCGCGATGGCCAGACCGTCAAGCTGCTCGCGGAAGCGGCGGTTCTCATACTCGATCACGAGCGTGTCTCCGTCCGTGCCGACGAGCACGTTCTCAAAGGACTGCTCCACAAGTGCATCACGCACATGCGCGGCCAGCTCGCAGGGCTCCTCCACGCTGCAGGCGCAGCGCTCAATGGCCACCGGGCAGCAGATCAGCTCATGCCCGCGCGGGTCGAGCGGGAAGGAATAGCTGCCCTGGTAGGCATCCTCATCATTGATGCGTCCTGCTTTGAGAGTCAGGCCCTTGAGCGGCCTGACCTCCAGGCCGTAGTTGAACTGGTCGGACACGAATTCGCCGACCAGGCTAGCCTGGTCGAAGGGGCTCCAGCGGGCACCGCCGAAGAAGCCATCCAGCTTATCCGTGCCCACGCCGGCACTGAGTTCAAGATCCTCAATGCCCTGGTAGCCCAGTACGGCATACAGGCCCTCATTGGTCTGGCTCTCGCCGGCGATGTCGATCCCGCCGACAGCCCCCTGCCAGCCATTCTCATCGAAGAGCTGCAGCTTGGCGCTGATGCTGCGGTCCTGGAAGTTCGTGGAATTGTTGCTGTCCGGCAGATCCGGGAAGTCGCCGAAGCGCATGCCGACTTCAATGTTCGGCAGGTATCCCAGAGTAATGGCATAGCTGCGCTCAAAGAAATCGCCGTTGGTGCGGATCGTGGTGTTCAGATGCCGGCTCCAGGTGAAGACGGCACGCCCTTCATTCACTACTTCGGCAGTCGGAGTGAACAGCAGTCCGCTGGCGCCGTCCACCTGGGTGTTTTCACTGGCATGTGCGCTCACAGCCAGGGCGGCCCAGGCCGCGAGGCTGATCAGGAACTGGCTGCTCTGCCGGCGCATCCGACTATTCTAGTATGCGCCTGCTCTACAGAGAGCTGCCGCCACCCTGGTCGTGGGACACGACCACAGTGTATTCGCCGAAACGACTGACGCTGAAGGTCACCGTATTGTCGCCGTTGTTGGTCACGGGGGTGTTCACGAACTCCCATACACCAACATCCGTTCCGATATCTGAGCTCGGTGCCTTGTAGTCACCGTTCCAGCGGAACAGGGCATAATCCGCGGTGCTGAAGGCCGTCCCGCTGTTGATCGGGATCGTCACCTGGCTGGCGATGCTGAGGTTGGTGTCATAAGGTTCAATCAGCACGCCGCCGCCCTTGAAGAAGTCGTTGGCTCCAAGCCCGGAATTGTTGTCAATGCTGGCTGCGGCCTGCGCACTGAGGGCGCGGACGCTGATGTTGATGTAGTCCATCTTGCCATTGCCATCGGTGTCGTAGATCTGCTCCACACCGCTGAAGAAGGTGTTGTCGCGGATCACGATGGTCACGGGAGTGCTTGTGGCGGTCAGAGACAGGTCGTTGCCGTCACCGAGGAAGAAGCCCTCATCCGGGAAGGTCGTGATCCCGCCGCTGTCAACACCGGTGTTGAGCAGGGAGATCGTCGGCCAGTCCACTTCGGGGATCAGGGGGATGTCATGTCCGCCGCCCGGACCGTCACCGACAGTGTCAATGCGGTTTCCCGAGCTGCAGCCCGCCACAAGCAGCATCCATGCGAACAGCAGCAGAGTGATTCTAGATGTCATCCCGTTTCACGCCTTCCTCAAGGAGATCTTCTGAGAATGCAATTCTATTTTGCACCCGCAGTGGCGTCAAGCACCGGAAGGCTGCATTATGTCACTGAGGAGCAGGCCGTAGCGCAGTCCGCGGTCGGTGAGAATGAATGACTCAACGCCGTAATGACGCAGCAAACCCCGGATGATGCTGACCCCGGCAAAGACGAAGGTCGCCCGGTCCGGGTTCATGTGCTTCATTTCCCGCACTTCATCAAGCGAGTAGCGCGCCATGCGCTCGAGCAGCATCGAAAGCTGGGCAGCGGTCACGACCTTCAGATGCGGGTCGCTGCGCTCCTGGCCGCGCAGGCCTTCCAGCAGCCAGACGATCAGACTTGCAGTACCACCAAGCCCCGCAAGTTTCACAGCTCCTGCGACCAGTTCTCCACCGCGGTAAGGGCCGACGGCATTGTCCAGCAGGCGGCTGAGCACTTGTGCACTGATCCGCTCCCGCATCTCATTACTGACCGGGTGAGTGATATCCAGCTCATCGGTGAGGTAGCGAGCCCCAAGGGTAATGGAGCTGTCACCCATCAGTTTGCCGTTGCTGAACCAGCTCAGTTCGGTGCTGCCTCCACCTGTGTCGAACAGCACGATGTTCTCATGCTCGCCGGGAATCTCCCGCATTGCGACATCGCTGGCGATCGCAGCC
Organism: bacterium; assembly: GCA_020440605.1. Taxonomy (GTDB): domain Bacteria; phylum 4484-113; class 4484-113; order 4484-113; family JAFGCY01; genus JAHEFU01. The sequence continues at coordinate 206,412 of JAGRNT010000002.1, forward strand.
TCGCGTTCGCCGCTGATGATGCGGATTTCAAGGCCTGTGGCGGTATTGAGTTCATCCAGGAACTGCTTGCCGTTGCCGGCGCGGCGCATGGCTGAAGTGCCGGCACCGACGATGTCCATTGCATGCAGGTCCCGGGCCTTGTGCGCAAAGCGCTGCACGACTTCGATCGTTCGTGTGCAGGCATCAGGGTCCAGCGGCGAGCCGGGGCTGAGATTGCGCCCGAGGCCGGTGACCTCGGCTTCATCATGGACTACGGTGTAACTGCGGTCCGCGGCGATGTCCAGTACCAGCAGCTTGATCGAGTTGCTGCCTACGTCCAGGGCTGCCCTGATCGACATTATGCATCCTCCGGGCGGGGAGCATCCCCGCTGTCGGTCCGCTCTGACTGGCTGGCGGCCTCTGCCACATCGCGGGCCAGCTGCTGCTGGAATCCCTGCTCCTCCAGTCCCTGCCAGAATAACAGAAGTTGCTGATAGAGCTCGCGGCGGCGCTGTGTGAGTTCCGTGAGCATCCGCAAAAGCCCACTGACCGGCCCCTCACGGAACTGCTCGTCCATGCGCCGCGCACTCTCAGCCAGGCCCTGGCTAGCACCGACATGCTGGTCCAGCTCGCGGCGCAGTGTGCTCAGTTCCTGCATTGCCAGTTTCAGTTCATCCCGCAGGTAGTCCACCCAGACATCACAGTCGTGGATCTCGCCCAGGAAGTCCTGCAGCTGCTTGAACTGCTTCAGGTGTGCCTTGAAGCCATCGGCGAAGAGGGGCTCAAAGAACTCAAAGCAATAGCGCAGGCGCTTGGCGGCAATGCGCATGTCATGCAACTCCGTGACCCGGTCCTCGAACTGCATATGCCGGCTCAGGTCCCAGAGCTCATTCATGCGGATGACAAAGATCTCCGGGAGCTGGCTACGCACGCCCTGGCCGCTGTCCAGTGAATCAATCGGTCTGGCCTTCATGGCTGCCCTCCTCCACTGCGGATGTCGAAGGGTTTGCTGGAGAACAGCTCCACGAAGCGCCGCGGATATTCATCCGCTTCCAGGCGACGCAGCGCTTCCTCCAGTTCCGGCTGCTGAGCAAGGCGCAGACGGCGCTTGCTTTCCAGCATCCAGTTCAGTGCAGCTCGGCGCTCACGGTGTGCACCATGCAGCTGGGAGTCCAGGTAGATGATCATCACGTCCAGGTCACGTGCCACGCCGAAGGTATCGGCAAATTCAGCGAGATAGCGGGAATGCTTCCTTACCTGAGCCGGCTCCCACAGTGCGTGGAAGGTCTGTAGCGCGGTGCGCAGACGCCGGGCGGCGACACGGATCTGGTGCACACCTTCCACCTGTTCATTGCGCCAGACCACTTCGCGCTGCGCCAGCAGATCCTGCATGTAGCGCAGCAGGATGTACTGGCACCACTGGCCCAGCGGCCAGGCCGGATCCGGCTGCGCCGAAACCAGCGATGGGAAGTCCGGCATGCTGAACTGCGGCATCTCCGCCGCACTGCTGATGGTGTTGTCAGGCATCTGGCTGATTCTAGCCCCGCTATGTGAAGATTCGTTGCTGCTACTTGCCCTTGAGCTGCGGGAAGGCAATCACCTCGCGGATGGCCGGGGTCCCACTGAGCACCATGATCAGGCGGTCAATGCCGATACCCAGACCACCCGTCGGCGGCATGCCGTATTCGAGGGCATTGAGGAAGTCCTCATCCAGCTCCGCGGATGCATATTCATCAGATCGCTCAAACGCCGCCAGCAGTTCCTTGCGGCCTGGCATGTCATAGTCCGAGGCGATGCGCCGCAGCATCCTGACGCCAGTTGAAACTGACTGCAGGCGCGGATGGCGCAGCCCGAGCAGCGCCAGAGCTTCATTGAACTCAATCAGCCAGGGCACCATCCCGCTTTCCGGCATGCCATCCCAGCCGGCCTTCTCATTGCCTTCATTGCTGGAAAGCCAGCTGATCAAGCGCTCGAACTGCTCGAGGGCCTGCTGGCCCTTCTCGCCAAGCAGCACCTTGCCATCCGCCTGGCCTTCCTCGAAGAGCTGCTTCTCAGCCTGGCAGTCCGCCAGCAGAGCGTCCGGCACACGGTCGCGGATCTGCTCCTCGAAACGTTCGCGCTGCTCCAGCGGATCATTCAGCTCGCTGAAGGAGTTTGCCATTTCCATCGTGGCAATGAACAGCTCAAAGCGATAGGTCAGCTCCGGGTTGTCAGGATGGCTCTTGGCCAGCGGCGACAGGCCCTTCGGGTAGTCGTAGATGAAAGTCGGCTGGATCAGGTTGGGTTCGACCTTCTCCTTGAAGATCTCATCCAGACAGGCCTCAAAGCCACGGTCCTCCGGCAGCTTGATACCGAGCCGCTTGGCTTCCCGCTTGACATCCTCAAGCGTGCGCAGCTTGTCGAGCCCGACACCAGCCCACTTCTCCATCGCCTCATTGAAGGTGATCTTCGCGAAGGGCTTGCTGAAGTCCAGCTTGTAATCGCCGTACTGCACCTCGCGGATCTTGAACACCGCTTCCGCGAGCCGCATCACCAGCTCCTCGGTCAGCTTCATGATGTCCGTGTAATCCACGTAGGCTTCGTAGAGTTCCAGCATTGTGAACTCAGGGTTGTGCCTTGTGGAGATGCCCTCGTTTCGGAATACGCGGCCGATTTCATAGACACGCTCAAAGCCGCCCACGATCAGGCGCTTCAGGTGAAGCTCCAGAGCGATGCGCAGGTGGAAGTCCGACTTCAGTGCATTCCAGTGGGTCTTGAAGGTCTCCGCAGTGGCACCGCCGGCGGTGGCGTGCAGCACCGGAGTCTCGACTTCAAGAAATCCCTTGCCATCCAGGAAACGGCGGATTTCGCTGATGGCCTTGCTGCGGTTGCGCAGGCGTGTCAGCACCTCACGGTTGACGATCAGATCCACATAGCGCTGGCGGTAGCGCTGATCGACATCCGTCAGGCCATGGAACTTCTCCGGCAGGGTCTGGAGGATCTTCGAGAGCAGCGTGAATTCCGTGACCTCGATCGAGATCTGCTCAGTGCGCGTGCGGAATACCTTGCCCTTGGCGCCGATGATGTCGCCGAGGTCCAGCTGCTTGTAGAGCTCGAAGGCCTCCTCGCCGATGATGTCCTTCTTGAAGTAGAGCTGAATGCGGCCGCTTTCGTCCTGCAGATCGGCAAAGCCCGCCTTGCCATGCACACGCTTGGCAACGAGCCGGCCGGAGAGAGTGACCTCCCGGCTCTCGAACTGCGTGAACATGAGCAGGACAGCGCTGCTGCACTCCTTGCGGTCGAAGCGCACATGACGGAAGGGGTCCTGCCCCGCTTCCTGCAATTCACGCAGCTTCTGCAGCTTGATCTCGCGGTAGTCGCCCTCATGTTCCTGAGGCTGGCCACCGTTTATCTGGTTCTCATCCACTTTGCAACCCCGCACAGTCACCCCGGAATTGGTGATGGGGGCTGCGCACACCTATTATCCACGATGGAAAGCTTCCGTACCCTCAGCGGGCCGCCGGATCAGAGGCGTTCGCCGCCTTCCTTGCCGTAGAAATAGGTGCGCAGCGGCACGAGTCCCGCTTCCTCGTTATTCGGGATGCGCTCACTGCCGCCGATCATCAGCACACCGTGCCGGGCAAGCGCCTTGGAGAAGCGGATGAACAGCTCGCGCTTCGCCTGGTCGCGGAAGTAGATCACCACATTGCGGCAGAGGATGATGTCGATGTTGCTGGGGAAGCGGTCCTCCAGCAGGTTGTGCTGCTCGAAGCGCACGCGCCTGCGGACCTCGGACTTGACCTGGAAATTGCCATCCGGCAGCTTGTCGAAGTACTTGTCAACGATGCCGCTCGGGGATTCCTTGAGGCGCTCAGGGGGATAGATCGCCTCACGCGCCTTGGCAAGAGCATTCTTGTCAAAGTCCCAGCCCAGCACCCGGATTCCCGCAGGAGCATTGTTGCGCTCAAGCATGATGGCCAGCGTATAGGGTTCATCGCCGGTGCTGCAGCCAGCGCTCCAGATCGTCGCCTCGCGCTTCGCCTTGAGCAGCGGTTTGATGTACTCGCGTTCAAGGATGTCGAACTTTTCGGCATTGCGGAAGAAGTTGCTGACGTTGATTGTGATCCTGTCAATGAAGCTGCGGTATTCCACATCATCCTTGCGGATCTGGTTGAGGTAGTCAACATATGTCTTGCAGGAGGTCTTCTTCACGATGTGATTGAGCCGCCTGCGCAGCTGGTTCTGCTTGTAGAGGCTGAGATCAATGCCCTCCACGCTGTAGAGCGTGTCGAGGAACTTGATGTAGTCATCCTTGCTGTGGATGTAATCAGCTTCGGAGGAAAGGTTGCTTTCTGAATCCAGATCCGTGTACTTGACCATGACGTCCTTCCTGAAAGTTCTTAGGGAATTATCCCGTTGAGTGATTGGCTTTGCAGCGCTTGGGGACAGGTTTACCTGAACTTGATTCAAGCCGCTGTCCACCTGGCCGATCAATTGGCCGGAGATAAGTAACGAGTCATGCTCAGAAGCATCTATACATCGACGGCAGCCATGCTCACCCACATGGAGCAGACGGCTACCACTGCCAACAACCTGGCGAATGCCAACACCAGTGGATTCCGCAAGGACCTGCTGCTGTTCGACAGTCACCCGGGCCGGGAAATCTGGCGTACTGATGACCCGACCTATCTGGACATCAACGGCCGCCAGCTCCCCAAGTACATGGGCAAGCTCTCTACGGGTCTGACTGATACCGAGGTCTACCGGGACGAGAGCTATGGGCACATGATCCATACCGGCAAGCCGCTGGATGTGTTCCTGGAAGGGCACGGCTTCCTGAGGCTGGAAACCCCGCTGGGTGAGCGCTTCAGCCGCGCCGGCAACCTGACGATAAATGAGGAGGGTTTCCTCACGAACCCCGAGGGTTACCGAGTGCTCGGCCTCTCGGGACCGGTCAGCATAACCGGTAAGGAAGTGCAGATCGGTCGGAGTGGCAACGTGATCGTCGATGGTGAAACCGTCGCCGCTCTGTCGATCGCGCACTTCGAGGACGTGCAGCAGCTGCGCAAGGATGGTGACAACCTCTGGCGCAACGAGGGCACGGCCGAGGTGCCGGGCCAGACAGCGGTGATCAGTGGAGTACTGGAAGGCAGCAATGTGGATGTGAGTCGCGAGATGGTGAACCTGATCAGCCAGTCGCGGCATTTCGAGATGGCAAGCAAGTCCCTGCAGACGGGAGACGAAATCCTGAACGTGATCGTCAACCAGCTGGCGAGGATGCCGCAGTAGCCTGATCGACAGGCCCGGATGTCCGGGCCGTGATTGTGGGAAGGCGGAATGAACGGCCGGACCGACACCTGTGGGTGAAGGAAGCCTGGCGAGGGCCCGAAGAGCCCCGCCGACGATCCGCCTCCGAACGGAGGAATGAACGACATGATGCGTTCGCTGTTCACGGGAGCCAGTGGCATGGCTGCCCAGCAGATGAGGATCGACGTGACCTCGCACAACCTGGCGAATGCCAACACCGTTGGCTTCCGCAGCAACCGTGCCGAGTTCATGGACCTGATCTACCAGAACCTGCGCGTTCCCGGTGGCACCAGTGCCAACGGCACGCCCTGGCCGGACGGCCTGCAGGTCGGTCTCGGTGTCAGCACCGGCGCGATCAGCAAGGACTTCCGGGTCGGCAGCCCGATGGAAACCGGCGCACCGCTAGATCTGATGATCGCCGGTGACGGATTCTTCCAGGTGCAGCTGCCCGATGGCAGCACCGGCTATACCCGCGCCGGCAACTTCACGAAGGACGTGGACGGCTCCATCGTGATGAAGGGTCTAGGCTACTTCCTACAGCCGGGCATCACCCTCGCCCAGGACTCCACCGACATCGTCGTCGGCCAGGATGGCACGGTCAGCGAGAAGGATGCCAACGGCGTCGCCAGTGAGATCGGCCAGATCCTGATCGTGCGCTTCGTGAATCCGGGCGGACTGGAAGCCGTCGGTGACAACCTCTTCAAGGCCACCGCCGCCTCCGGCGATCCGATCGAAGGCATCCCGACCCAGGCCGGCTACGGCAAGATCATGCAGAACTACCTGGAAGGCAGCAACGTGTCCGTTGTCGATGAGCTGGTGAACCTGATCATCAGCCAGCGTGCCTTCGAAGCCAACAGCAAGTCGGTCTCCACCAGCGACGAGATGCTGCAGACCGCCGTCAACCTGAAGAGGTAAGCCATGCCTGAGCGACTGATCATCATTGCAGCGATCTTCATCATCACGGGACTGTGCCTCTCCGGCAGGGCCATCGCGGCTGAGCTGCTCAGCCTGGAACTGCCGGGCAGCATCGAGCTCGATGGCAGCAGCTACACAATTGGCGACGTCGTGAGTTCCCATTCCGGCCGCGAGGACTTCTGGCAGGCGATCCGCGCCGAGGAGCTGGGCAGCCTGCACGGTGCAAGCAGCACGGTCCTGGACCCGCAGGCGCTGCTCGCAACGCTGGCGGCCCGCGGTTATGACTGGCGCCTGATCGGCCTGAGCGGAGCTGCTGAGGTCCGCATCAGCCGCCGTGGCAGCGTGTTCAGCGCAGAGCGCATCCGTGAGTTCATAGAAGCGGAAACATCCCTGAATCTCGGTTGTGAACTGAGCCTGATCGAGAAACCCGGTCAGGCCATTGAAGATATCCATGTCAACGAAGCGAACTGCAGCCTGCGACTCGGTTATACGGCAGAGTCCACAGACAGCCTGCCCGTCAGTGTCGAAGTTGTCAGCAACGGCCGGGTCCTGCAGAGCCTGATGCTGGCCCGCGTCCTGGACTTCCGGGTGCCGGCGGTGCGGACTCTTGTGGCCCTCAGCCGTGACATGACACTCGATGGCAGCATCCTGGCTGCGGAAGCGACGGTCTGCCGGCCCGGGATGAGCATCTGCACGGACCCGCAGCTGATCGCTGGGCTGGTTGCCACGCGCAGCCTCCCCGCCGGCAGTCTGATCAGTCCGGAGCTGCTGCGCCGTCCCTGGGATGTGCAGCGGCGCGATCTGGTGCAGCTGGTCTATACCGGCAATGGATTGAGCTGCAGTGCCGAGGCTGAGGCCATGGCGGATGGCAGGACCGGTGACACCATCACGGTACGCCGCACGGAGGACGGGGAGAAGTTCCTCGCCACGATCGTTGCCGCAGGCAAGGTGGAAATCAGATGAGATACGTGACAATCCTGACAATCATGCTCCTGGTAATGAGTGGCCGGGCCATGGCGGACAGCCTGTTCAGCCAGCCAGAGGACTCGCGCCCCGGCCGCAGCGGCGTGACCGGCCGGCCCCCGGTGAGCGTGGAGATCGGCGACATCGTCAAGGTCAAGGTCCGTGAGAAGACCGATGCCAACATCGACCTCGGGCTGCAGATCCAGGACCAGTCGCAGGTGGACGCCGGCAATGCCGTGACGGACAAGCTGCTGAAGAAGGCCATCGGCCCGCTGTTCGATGTGATCGGCGTGGGAGACATCGCCTACAACAGCGGCACCAACTACAACGGAGACGGCAAGACTGACCGCAAGGTCCGTGTCGACAGCATGCTGAGCGTGCGCGTCGTGGACATGGAGGAGAACGGCCTGCTGACGATCGCCGGCGTGAAATACGTAACTGTCAACAATGAGAAGCAGTACATGCTGATCCGCGGGACGGTTGATCCGCGGGACCTGAACAGTGACCTCGTCGTGGAAAGCGACCTCGTGGCTGACCTTGAGATTGAGTACATCGGTGAGGGTGCGCTTTCCAAGCGCAGCAAGCCCGGCATCGTCACGCGCTTCTTCGACATGATCTTCTGATCAGGCAAAGGTAAGGGAAATGCAGAAATACAGTAACAACTTCATCGGGATCACTCTGCTGGCAATCGCCCTGATCCTGTCAACACTCAGTCCCGCCCGTGCTGCGGCCATCAAGGACCTCGCCCAGCTGCGTGGCGTCAGAGACAACCAGCTGATCGGCATGGGGCTCGTCACGGGTCTCGGCGGTACGGGTGACGACGTCAAGAGCACCCCGCAGGCGGGTGATGCACTTAGTAACCTGCTGGCCCGCTTCGGTTTCCAGGTGGATCCAGCGCTGCTGAAGTCCAAGAACTTCGCGGCGGTGATGGTTACGGCCAACATGCCGGCATATGCCAAGCAGGGAGACCGGCTGGATATCGAGGTCAGTGCCATCGGCAACGCCAAGTCCCTGGAAGGCGGCATGCTGCTGATGACGGAACTGCGCGGCGCGGACACCTTCTACGGCACTGCCGGCGAGGCTCCGATCTATGCCCTGGCGCAGGGCAGCATCAGCCTCGGCAGTGTCAACGGCAGCGGCAGGGTCAAGATCCAGACCCGCGGCTCTGTGCCGGGCGGAGCAATCATCGAGCATGAAATCGCCAGCAACATCACGAATGAGCGTGACCGTCTCGAGTACAACCTGCGCGACCCGGACTTCACGACCGCAGCGCGCATCGCTGAGGCGATCAACGAGGATTTCAACGGCAACAGCTTTGGCAGCAATGCACGGATCGCCAGTGCCCTGGACGGCGGGACCGTCGAAGTGCTGATCCCCATCGAATCGCGCCTGAGTCTCGTGGACTTCATCAGCCACATCGAGCAGCTGGAGGTCAGTCCCGACAGCCAGGCCCGGGTGGTGATCGACCAGAGCACCGGCACGATCGCGATGGGAGGCAATGTCCGCATCCGTCCCGTGCATGTCAGCCACGGCAACATGAGCCTGAGCTTCGGCAACGGCCTGATCGAATCCGGCAGCGAAGCACCTGACAACATGGTGATACCGGATGGCAGCGACGCGGACATGGTGCTGCCGCTCGGACCGGCGGATGACAATTCAGGTGACACCACGGCGGCGGAGGTCGCAGCCGGACTGAACAAACTGCGCCTCAGTGCACAGGACATCGTCGAGATCTTCCTGCAGATCCACAAGGTCGGGGCAATGGATGCCGAGCTGATCGTGATCTGAGCAGGAGCAACAACAAGTATTCCAACACAGTGGCTGGGGCAAGCCACGGAGGGCAAGCCCACCTTTATCAATCAGTTACCACCACACCCACTTCCAAGCGGGACCGCCCTGGCGCAAGGGGCGGTCTCTTTATTTTCTGCTGCGCTTCACCAGCTTGCCGGGTTTGCCCTTGCTCACCCAGGGGTTGCCTTTGATGTGGAAGCGCCAGTCCAGTTCGTCCTCAAACGAGAATCCGATCCGGCGGCTGCTTTCCACGGATTCACCGTGCAGAAGTGCACCAGGTAGCAGTCTGACTTCGCCGCCTGCCAGCAAATCCAGCCCGTCGTGGCTGCGGTCCAGTTCCAGCGCCTTGCATAGTAGTCCCGGCCCCTGGCAACGCAGCTGAGTATTCTCAACTGGCTCCAGTGCCCTGATCAGCACGGCGGCGGCGGTTCCCTCCGGCTCGCAGACTACATTCGCGCAGTGGTACATGCCGTAGATCAGGTAGACATACAATGTTCCCGGCGGACCGAACATCGTTTCGGTGCGTGCGGTCCTGCCTTTGAATGCATGGCAGCCCGGTTCACGCTGGTGATATGCTTCAGTTTCCACGATCCTGCCGCTGATGATGCTCCGGTCAGGCATGCGCCTCTGGAGCATGCAGCCCAGCAGGCAGCGGGAGGCGTTGACAACGTCCCCGGCAAGGAGGCTGGCGAGCTGCGGGGCGTCCTGCATACCGGCGATTATAGGTTACTGGGGAAGAACGATGTCACGAACGCTAATCAGGATTCTGGCAATCTGCCTGCTGGCAATCGCAATGACTGCATGCCGCAAGTCACCCGATCCGGAATCGGCGGAGCAAATGTCCGGTACTGGTGCGGTTCCGAGTGCATCAGGAGAGACTGACAGCTGGACTGCCGATACCCCCGGCGACATGCCCTATGGTCCACGCAGCAAGTCCTCAATTGACTTCAAGGGTCTGTTCAACAGAGCACCTTCAGCACTGGACGTGTCTCGCAGCGGCGATTTCGCATTCTTCAAGATCATGCTGTCAGAAGGCGAACATGCCGTCTTTCGCGTGCCGCTCAGCGGATCCGCAGCCTTTGAACCCGTGGAAATGTTGCGCGCTCCGGATCAGAACATCGCCTTCATCATGGCGCATCCCAGTGCTCCGGAATGCCTTGTCACCACGAATCACATTGCAGCGGATGGCCACATCCACAATCAGGTCTGGAGGATTGCAGACGGACTCAGGGAGGAGATTCCCTATGACGACTGCGAGGGTCTGCCTGCCAACCATCTGGAACTCTGGATGAGCGGTCTGAAGCCATACTACTCATGGGATGGAAAACAGGTCATCATCCCCTTTGATCAGATGGGTGTGGTCGTCTGCACACTCGGTGAGCAGGACAGCCGCTTCATTCCCCTGCCCGACCCAAAGATAGAAATCACCGGATTCCAGAGTGAGGCTCTGCCCGATTCAAGTATGGGCAGACTGATTCAGTACATTGTCTGGGAAGCCCAGAGCCGCGATGAGAAATGCCGGCTGTTTACACTTGATCTTGATGCGCTTGAAGGATTCGAACTGCAGGCAGATGTGACCTGGATCGTCTATCACTTTGCAGCTCCTGATCTGGAGTTCGATCCCTGGGTACTGCATGGCTCCCGCCTGCCGGATTACCTCGAGGCGAGACGCCAGCCGCGACTGGCCTTCTATGACAGGGAAAGCGGCACTCTGCGTGATGTAGAGCTAGCCGGTGATGCTGAATTCAATCTGAGCATGGATCCCCTCGGGCGGTCTGTTGCCTTCATGGACAGGAATCAGCAGGGACTGGTGCTGCAGGATCTGGCCAGCGGCGAATCCAACGTGGATACACGCTGGTTCAGCCCCGAAGCGAGAATCTTCCTGACGGAATCAGGAAAGTGCCACGTCTGGTACAGGGATATCTTCCTGAATGCATTTGAACAATGAGCTGCCCTTCTGACCGCGCTACTTCCGCGGCACAGGCTAGAATGTTCAAAGCTTAGGGAATGATGCAAAAGCCCCAGGGCTTGGCTTGGAGAAATGGAGTCAGCAAAGGCCGGCGCAATCAGACGGGTACTCATTACGGAGAATTCCGGTTCCTCGCTTGTTGCATTCGCAGAGGTATTCAATGGTTCCGGAATCAAGGTTGAGCATAGCCGATCAGCGGAGGAATCCCGCCATCTCCTGCGAGAGCTGAATTTCTGCGCATACATCGTTGTGGACGATCTCGAGAATGGATCCGGCCTGGATCTCGTTCGGGAACTCCACAGGCATGACGATGCGGCACCGATCGTGCTTGTGGCAGACATAACACGCAGGCGGATCCCGCTTGAGGAAGTAAGCATCGGATGGAACGGTTGCTACATCCTGCGCGACAAACAGTCGAACTTCATCCAGTCCGCACATTCCTGGATCATGCATGCCCTGCAGGTAGTGGAGCAGGAACGCGATACCAGCCGCCGGGGTTCTGACAGCAGTGAAAACCGTGAGCTGCTGCGCAGCCAGCGCCTGGAAAGCGTAGGCATGCTTGCCAGTGGCATTGCCCATGATTTCAACAACATCCTGATGGCGATCCTCGGCAACGCCAGCATCGCCAAGGACAAGATCGGCCGGGACCACGAAGCCCAGCGCTTCCTGAACATCATTGAACAGTGCGCGGAGCGTGCATCCGCACTGAGCACCAGCCTGATGCGCTATGCACGTGGTGAGAAGTCGGACTGGATACCTATCTACCTGCCGGACCATGTCGATGAACTGCTGAACATCATCAGTACCGGCCTCCCCGGGCATGTGATGATTGAGAAGGAATTCGAGAAGGTCCAGCCCGTGGAAGGCGATGCAACCAAGCTTCAGCAGGTGATCATGAATCTCTGCCTGAATGCCGGAGACGCCATGAATGAGCGCAAGGTACGCAGTGGCGGTCAGTCATACATGGGCGTGCTGAGCATCGGGATCCACCCGGCAGAGCCAAGCCAGCAGCAGATCAGCCAGCATGCCGTCGATGAGCAGCGCCTGAGCCGCGGCTTCGTTCGCATGGACATCAGTGACAACGGCATCGGCATGAACCAGAACACCCTGCAGACCATCTTCCGGCCCTTCTTCACGACCAAGAAGTCCGGGCGTGGACTTGGACTGAGCAGCGTGCAGGGAATCATTGAGGAACAGGGCGGATTCATTGACGTAGTCAGCGAACCCGGGGTCGGCACGACATTCAGTGTCTATCTGCCCTGCTGTGAGAACTTCAGGGATGAGGACAGCCTGCTGAGTGAGATGCTCAGTGAACCGGCTGTGCTGGTAGTGGAGAGTGATGAGGAGATGCGGCGCCTGCTGGCATTGAACCTGCAGAACACCGATTACCAGGTTCTGCTGGTTGCAAATGTGGACGAGGCCCTGGCCGTCTTCCTGGAGCATCAGTCCCAGATCTCGCTGATTCTGATCGGTCTTGCCGGCTCGCTGATGCAGTCCTCCCGTGATCTGGAAAGTCTGCGCCGAGTCAACGAAAGCACACCGATAGTAGTAACAACTGAGCTGGAACGTGAGGAGCTGCAGCCGCTCTTCGAAGCGGAACTGGCAACTGACTACGTGCATCAGCCCTTCAAGCCGGACGTGCTGGTGCGCGTTATCCGCGATGTGATCCGCCGCTCCGGCAGGGGCTAGTCCGCCGCCGGAGCACCAGCCTGCAGTTCCTCCCATGCCTTGAAGGCCCGGCGGATATGCGGAATCGTAATGGAACCACCCACGATCAGTCCGATGCTCAGCGTTTCCTCGATCTCTTCGGTGCTGGCACCCTTCTGGAAACTCTCATTGATGTGGTAGAAGATGCAGTCATCGCAACGCAGCACGAGCGAGGCCACCAGGCCCAGCAGCTCCTTGGTCTTCTCCGGAAGCGCACCTTCACGGTAGACGGCTCCGTCGAGATTCCAGAAGCGCTTCATGCTCTGGCCGGCGTTGCGCATCACGACCTCATTGAGTTCGAGACGCTTCTGGTTGTACTCATGGATATCGCGATATGACATTGCTGGCTCCCTGCACTAAAAAAAATGGCGAGTGCAACACCCGCCTGATTTCAATTGTTCCGCCGGCACCGGATCAGGTCCGCGCCGCCATTGCCTGCTCGAAGACACGCTGATTGGCATCCCGGGCGCCAGCCGGACTGATCTCAAGCAGCTGCTCGCGGATGATGTCACCGGTTACGCCCTCGACCAGTTCAAAACTGGCGATCCTGCCGAGCACTGCGGTATTCTGCATCCGCACGTCAGGCAGGTCCTCAATGAACACTCGCTCAAGCTTGCCGTGACGCTCAGCCACCGCCTGCTCCAGCTCGCTGATTGCCGGATAATCCGTCATGCCCATCCGCACGTGGATCGGCTGCTGTTCGGCATCGTAGTAGATGCAGCTGCCGCCGTCGCGCATGTAGTTGACGATCCCGCGGTAGGCCTCCAGCCGTTCCAGACCGACGATCAGATCCGCCTCACCGGGCGTGATGCGTGGTGTGAACAGCTTGTCACGCGTACCGATGCGCAGGTGACTGACGACGATGCCGCCACGCTGCGCCAGACCGTGGGTGTCAACGCCGAGCACGGCATATCCGGCCGCCAGGCATGACTGGATCAGCACCTCGCTGAGCAATCCAATGCCCTGTCCGCCGACACCACAGATGAAAATGTTGTAGTTCTTCATTACTCGCCTGCCCCCTCACGCTTGGGCCGCTTGATTGCATCCTTCGGGCAGACCTGGATGCAGGAGCCGTTGCCATTGCAGAGATCATTGATGATGTAGGCCAGTCCATCGGGCTTGCGGCCGATCGCCGGACAGGCGAACTTCTCATAGCAGGTGCCGCACTTCTCGCAGGCACTTTCATCCACATACACGGGGGGCATCAGTCCCATTTACGATTCTCCTCTAGCGGTTGACGGACTGCGCATTCTTGGTGGCGGCAGCCCGCTTGCGCTTGTCCCTGATGAACTTCAGCATGCAGGGGTGCTTGGCGATCACCACGCCGAAGCCTTCGTGGTTCATGGCATCTCGCATGTGATCCTTGAGCTTGTCCTGCATGTAGGCATCAACACTGCGCAGGAACTTCACACCGAGGGCCTCGAGCACCTCGGGAATCTTGATCTTGTCACCGATCTCGCCTGAGGCCGCATGCGGCTGGTGGCCTGTCATCGCCGTGGTGTAATTCTCAAGCACGACGAGCGTGACGTTGCGGTCATACAGCACATTGTTGATGATCCCGGGCAGACCGGCGTGGAAGAAGGTCGAGTCGCCGATGAAGCAGACGACCTTGCGCTTGTCATTGCCGATTGCCAGGCCTCCGGCCGTGCCGTTGCTATGACCCATGCACAGCAGCACGGTGCCCATCTCATAGGGCTTCATGCTGCCCAGCGAATGGCAACCGATGTCCGCAACGGTGATCGTGTCAGGGAATTCCTCCTCGATCAGTTCGCGGATTGCGAAGAAGGCGCTGCGGTGACCGCAGCCGGGGCACATCTGGGCCAGGCGCGGGCTGACTTCCTCGGCAGGCTCAGCCCGTGCAGGCTGGGGCTCGAAACACTCGGGCCAGAAACCGCTGAACAGGTCCCAGACACGCTGCGGCACGAATTCATGCATCAGGTGCTCGACCTCAGGCCTCACAAGGATCTTCGTCGTTACCTTGTTGTCAAAGGCAATGGCCTTGATCTCGCTTTCGAGGATCCGGTCCAGCTCCTCAAGGATGAACACCTCATCATGCGCATTGAGGAAGTCCACAATCTGCTCCGGATTGAGCGGGAAGGTGATCCCCAGCTTGAGCACGTCAATCGGTGATCCGCTGCGGTCGAGACATTCCAGCACACTGTATGCGGGAATCGAATGCGTGATCACACCGAGACGACGCCCGTTGACAGCTTCACTGCCATTGGGGCTGATCACTCTGTTGGCGGGAGAACTCAGGGCATGCTTCTCCACTGCCGCAAGCTTGGCGAAGGCCTTGCGCTTGAGGGGGAACACAGCCGTCGTAATCGGCCAGTATTCCAGTCCCTTTGCGTGATACTGCGGGGTCCAGTCGTAATCAAAATCCGGGATCGGACCGAACTCCACCAGCTCTCTGGCATGGCAGACATGGGTGGTCATCCGGAAGAGCACGGGCAGCTTGAGCTTCTTGGAAAGTTCCGCCGCCTCCATGAACATCGTGTATGTTTCGGAAGGTGAACCCGGCTCGAAGATCGGCATCATCATCATTCGCCCGGCATGGCGGTTGTCCTGCTCATTCTGGCTGGAGTTCGCACCGGGATCATCGCCGATCACCACGACCATGCCACCAGTGCAGTCCAGCATGCTGAGCTGAACAGCGCTGTCCAGGGCCACATTCAGGCCGACGGACTTGAAGAATACGACGCTGAGATGCCCATTGATGGAAGCTCCGAAAGCGGTTTCCGTAGCAACCTTCTCATTCGTGGCCCATTCGAAATGGATCGGACGCTGTTCCTCGGGAATGATCTCAATGGCCGCGGCAATCTCCGGAGTCGGAGAGCCGGGATAGGCTGAGACCACCATCACACCGGATTCCAGCATGGCCCGCACCAAAGCGTGGTTGCCCATCATCAGTCCGGTCCAGGCGTCTTTGCGGATCATGTTTTCGGCGAATTTGCTCATGCAGTCTTCTCTCCTCATGCGCGGTGGAACGCGGCTTGCGGATGCCTGTCCGTGCCGGGCGCAGCCGGGTTTGCGCGGCTACATTATAGGGCATTCAGGTTGCCGGCTATCAGCGCTGACAGGCCGGACACCAGAAGGTGGAGCGCTGTGCCTGTACCGCTCGCTGTATTTCAGTACCGCAGTGGCGGCAGCCTTCACCTGAATGCTGATACACGCAGAGATACTTCTGGTAGCCTCCGACTTCACCATTCGCGTTCTGGAAGTCGCTGAAGGTCGTACCGCAATGACGGATTGCCTTACGCAGAATCTTGCGAATCGAAACGGTGATTGCCCTGAGCTCGTGATCCGTCAGACTGCTGACGGCGCGGAAGGGATCAATCCCGCAGTCGAACAGAATTTCGCTGGCGTAGATATTTCCGATTCCGCATATGCGGTCCTGTCTCAGCAGCCAGATCTTGACGGGCATATCGCTTCCGCGGATCAGTTCTCCCAGTTTCTTGTGAGTGAAACTGCGATCCAGCGGCTCAGCCCCCTTGGGCTGCGCTTCTGCCTCGTTGCTGTACAGCTTGAAGGTCCCGAAGCGGCGCATGTCGAAGAAGTCCACCCGGCCCATGTCAAGCTCAAGCACAGCGCGCAGGTGCCGCTCACCTCGCTCACTGGCCTGTCCCTCCCGTGAATGGATCAGTCTGCCTGTCATCCGCAGATGTACCGCAAGAAACACGGAATCATCTCCAGCTCTTGGATGCAGCACGAACACAACTTCCTTGCCGATTCGGCGAACCTGTTCTATACGTGCTCCCCGAATCAGCTCAGGTGGCTCAAATGACAGAAGCCCGTCCAGCACATGAACTGTTCTGAGCTGCCTGCCACGAACCAGCGGATCAAGCTGGCGGGCCACGGTTTCGACTTCGGGCAGTTCAGGCAATGGCTTATCAGTCGCCGTCGTAGGCGACGAAGTCGTCCTTGGTCACACCACAGACCGGGCAGTACCAGTCATCCGGAATGTCCTCAAAAGCAGTTCCAGGAGGAATACCACCATCTGGGTCACCTTCCTCCGGATCATAGACATATCCGCACGGCTCGCAAATGTACTTCTGCATTGGTTGATCTCCTTGGACAGCCGGGCATGCCGACTGCCGATATTTTAGCGAAAGGATGCAGCCTGTTTACCACGTCAGCGACGCGACTATCGGATCTTCAGCTGGGGAAGGAGATCTTGCCGCCGTAGAATCCGAGGGCCAGCACCAGAGGCATGATCAGATAGACACAAATCGAATACCACCAGAATGCGGGACCCGAACTGATACTGGCATCGAGCGGCGCCAGAAACCAGATGGCCACTCCCGCGCAGGAGACAAGCAGGAGAACCGCAGACAGCACGTTCTTCTGCAGGTAAGGCCAGGCCCAGCTCGCATTGTATTCGTACCACCAGGAACTGAGCCCTGTTGCCACTGCTGGAAAACTGAAGAGTGTGGAAATCAGCATGTTCACGAAGGCTGCAAAGCGCAGCTGTGTACCAAGCGGCTCAGAGGTCAGCAGAGCTCCGGCCTGCAGCAGGCTGGCAACCATTCCAAGCGCGACCGGATAATGCACCGTTACCGGGTGAAGGTGCCGCCGGTTGCTGTAACTCCACAGCCATGGGACGCGTTGCTCCTCATCAGAGCTATGGTCAAGCAGGCGGCCAACCACGATGAAACGTTCCATCACGTCTTCCTCGTGAGGTGCCGGGGCCATTTCCGGAGTCAGGTCGTTTCCGGCATGATGCTTGCGTACATGCACGCCATTGCGCCAGAGCTTGCTGTCGGTGACGTCGTAGACCAGGCCCTTGTAGGCAACATAGGACCTGCGGCCTTCCTTGCCATCGTACTGGCTGAGTTCCTCAGCCGTGAATGTCTTCTCGGGATCGCTCATGCGGCGCTCATATTCTAGCGAGTGCCGCAATGATCACGAGTTCACCTTGTCACCAGTGCTTTCCTCAGTTTTCAAGCTTGCCACCATCAATCCAGGCCTGGAACAGGTCAAGATTTGCCTGGCTCCATTTTGGTCCCGGTTGCGGCATCTGGAAGGGATCTGAATCCTCCAGGTTTACCCTGGTGTTGATCAGTGCTGAGTTGTCACGCACATTTGCATAGATACTCCAGTCCCTGCCAGCGGCAGGTAAAGAGCCCGAATGGCACATCAGGCAGTTTGTCTCACCAGTGCTGCCGTTGATCAGCGGCAGAATGTCCGCTGTCCAGGTCGGTGCCGCCATCAAGCTGCCTGCAAAGTTCACGTTTCCAACATTGCCCGCACTGATATCCACACTTGCATTGAGCGGGGCAAATTCGTAGCTGGCAAGACTCGGAGTGATCGTGTAAACGCCGGCTTCCAGTGCCGGGAAGCTGAAGTTTCCGGAAACATCAGTATTTGTTGTGGCCCCGCCCGGACTGGCAATCAGCAGCACACCCTGCAGCGCAGCATCAGAACCATCCTTTACCTGGCCTGAAATGGAGTGCAGCACCGGAGGAAACTCCACACTGGCACTGAGATTGACAATCCCAATCGTGTCGCCATCATAAGCCACCATCGCAAAGTAGAGTGTCGTACCTGATATGAGGTGTCCATCGGATTCATATCCTGTGATGTTCCGTGAGAAGGATGTGGATTGCAGAAGTTGGCCGAATTCCCAGCGCCCGCTTGCGGCATTGGCAACAGCCAGCCAGTATCCCTCCCCCGGATCCAGACCGATCTGACCCTTGAGAGAGAACAGATCAGCATCTGCCACCGTGAAAGCGTAGATTGCCCATGATGACTGCCCTGCTGAACTGCTCAGCAGCAGCGAACCTCCGGATTCACTGGCATCAGGGCTGTTATCCTGCCTGGAGAGTGGAGAGATGTCTTCATCCGTAACGGCACTGATCTGATGGCCGGCGTTCAGATCTCCGACCGCCGGAAGCCCTGCCAAGTCATCCATGGACAAAGGCTGTATTGCAGCGTCACTACTTCGCTCGTTCTGTGAACTGCAGGCCGCAAGGGATAGCAAGACCAGGAAAAGAATGCCATACCGAAATTGAATTGTCCCGAAATTCAGCATAGTTCATTTTACCGTCAGGACATGTAAAATTCTTGCCTGCATTCGAGTGCGAGGCATAGCTGCTGAGTTTCGTGATTTCAGATCATGTTGTTAAGGAGCGTAACCACCGTCGATCCAGTCCTGGAACATCTGCAGATATGCTGGCAGCCATTTCGTGCCGTTCTTGGGCATGAAACCGGATGATCCCTGGGTGCGATTGATGCGGTTCTTGATTGTAGAACTTCTATCGACCACGTCATCGTAGTTCGTCATATCGAGACCTTCTTCGGGGAAAGAACCTGAATGGCACTCGATGCAGGCGTATTCGCTGCCCATATCACCTTGGATAATGGGGAGCAGATCAACGGAGAAGCTGACAACCGGGTTCTCAGTACCGCTGAAATCCTGCCCGCTGACATTGCTGGCCACGACGGTGACCGCGCGGTTTGCGGGAGCAAAGGACCAGCCTGACCTGGCAGGCGTGAGTGTGTACGAGCCGGGGCTGACGTCAGCTATGGAGAACTCTCCCAGGCTGTCACTGATTGCCTGCTGTCCCCCGGGTGTGAGCGTCAGGGTCACACCGCCCAGGGGGGCATCAAACACATCCAGCACCGTACCGCTGACGCTGTAGCTGAGGTCCAGGCTGCCGGTGAAGTTCTGGTTTATCAAATCAGCCGTCGAGACATTCACGTTGCGACTGGAAGGTGCAAACAGGTAGTCGGTCTTGGACGGGATCAGGGTATATGCACCGACTTCCACAGCCGGGAAGCTGAAGGCTCCCAGGGCATCACTCGATGTGGTCATTCCTCCGGGATTTAGAGTCAGCAGTACACCTTCAATTGGCGCAAGCGAAGCATCCTGCACCTTGCCACTCACCGCATGCGTGATGATCGGGATTTCCGAGCCGGTGAAATCCACCCCTGTAAGCTCAGCATCCACCACCTGGATGTCCGTGCTGACCGGGTTGAATTCCCAGCCATCAAAGCTCGGCGTGAGTGTCCAGTTTCCGGCAGGGATCGCGAGGAATCCGAAATTTCCGTTGGCATCCGTCATCAGAGATCCGCCACCCGGAGTAAGGGTGATTGACACACCTTCCATCGGATTGGAATTCTCATCAAGCACCGTACCGGAAACGGGGAAACTCGGGGGAGGAGGTACATCGGCAAGCAGGCGTATGCCATTGACGATCATCGTCTGGTTGCCCTGCCCGACCAGCACGAAGTAAAGCTTGCCCTGCGGGGAGATCCAGTTCGTTTCGGACTGGGTATTGACGGATACGTTTGCAGAAGAGCTGGAGAACGGAGTGGAGAACATCCAGCGGCCGGTGCTGTAATTGGCAACACCTATCATCAGCTTCTGGCCGGCGGCGGTGCCGAAGTCCACGAACAGGTTGAAGAACTCCATGTCCGCCTTGTCGACGGAATAAAGTGCCCAGGCGGACTCGGTAGCAGTGCTGGTGAACAGCACACTGGAATTCTGATTGACAACATTGCCACTCGTGGCGAAATAGAACTGCGTCCCCAGCTCCACCTGCTGGATCTCCGCTGTATTACGTACAGCATCCAGTTCAGCAATGCGCGGCAAAGCCTGATCGCCAGCGGGCTGGGCAGGCTGGGCAGTTTCCAGACCCTGGGTCCTGCCGCTGCAGGCGGTGACTATGCAAAGCAGCAGGGCGAGGCCTGCCGGAATTCCGATCCACTTCTTCATCTTCCCGATCCTGTACAATCCAGATATTGAATTGCGGGTGGACTGCCTGCCAGGGCCGGGCTGATCCACCCACCATTATTCACGATTTCAGTTACTGCTCAAGCAGTCCGTCGTCGATCCACTGCTGGAACAAGTCGAGGTGCGCCTGGCTCCATTTGTCGTTATTCTTGGGCATCCAATCATCTGAGTTTGTCTCGTTGATCAACTGATTGATCTTGGTTGCGTTGTCCTTGACCGCTGTGTAAGTGGAAAGGTCCAGGTCGGCATCGGGAAACTGGCCCGAATGGCAATCCAGACAGGACTTTTCAGTACCACCCGCACCATCGATCAGAGCTTCAATGTCAGCGATATAGGTCACCGGCAGAGCCGTGGTAGTACCGGTGAAGTTCTTCCCGGTCAGATCACTGGCAACAACATCCGCCTTGAGTGTTGCGGGATCAAAGGTGAAGTCCGTCTTGGAGGGAGTCAGCACGTAACTGCCGGCTTCGACTCCCGCAAAACTGTAGTTGCCGTTGCCATCCGTGGAAGTACTGGCGGTCCCCGGTGTGAGAGCCACGTTCACTCCAGAGATCCCGATACCATCGGCATCGGCGACGCGGCCACTGATGCTGAAGCTCGGCGGCGGCGGCACATCTGCAACCACGAGCAGGTCGGTGATCTGCACGTCCCTGTCATCAAAGCTGGCAACCACGAAGAACATGTTGCCCTGCGGTGAAACGTAGTTGCGGTTCGCATTGGTGCTGAGCTGGGTCGTGACCTGGGTCAGCTGCGCCTTGGGCTGCCAGTCCCAGCGGCCGGTCTGATAGTTGGCAAGCGCCACAAATGCGCCGGGGCCGTTGGGGTAAGTGAATGTCAGGCGCAGGGAGATGAGCGGATCCGTACCGGTGTGATAGGAATAAAGCGCCCAGCTGGCAGCTTCCGCACTGCTGTCCAGCAGCAGGTTCTCACCGGGAGTGCCGATCACGCCACCTGTGGACATGAACTGCTGCGGGCTGATGCCTATCTGTGTTGCTACGCTGGCATCTCGATGTGTGTCAAGATCGCTGAGTTCGGGCAGGCTCAGACCTGCTGCCGAATCCTGGTTGATGAGCTGGAGATTCTGATTGCTGCCGCCGTTGCCGCCGCAGGCCAGCAGGGCGGACATCAGCGCTATGCACAATGCGACAGTGATTGCGCGGGTCTGGATTCCCATAAGTTACCTCAACAGGTTTTGATTCAGCCGGCCCGGAAACCCAGATAACCCTCTGGCAAGGGTGCAATCCGGAATTCCCGTTCCGATTGCATATCCCATAACACCAATAATGAGACTACCATATCAGAAGTGTGTTCCGCAATATGAACGTGCGAAATTGCCGGATCGGATCATGAAAGGACAGGACCCGCTGTCGCGGGTCCTGTGATGAAATCGGTAAGCTATGCGGGGGGAATTACATCTCAGGTTTGCCGGCATCTATCCAGGCCTGGAACAGGTCAATGCTGTCCTGGCCCCAGTGCTGGCTGGGCGGCATGAAATCGGAACTCCTGCTGACGGAGCTGAGTACGGCGTTGGCGTTGGCTAATACTGATGAATAGCTCTCCAGATTTGGGCTGATTCCTCCATGGCAACCCGTGCAGGACTTCTCACCGGTATTGCCGCTCAATAGCGGTGCGATGTCCGCATTGTATGTCGGTATGGGATCAGCTGTCTGGTGCACGATTTCGATGTTCTGGATCGCCAGGTCGTTGTCATTGAAGCCCAGCACCACGAAATACAGCCGACTCAATGGCGAAACGTAGTTTCCCGTCCCGCCACTCAGGGTCCGTGAAGCCGTTGTCTGGCTTATCTGCTCCCATGACCAGCGTCCGGCATTGAATTCGCCGAGCGCCACCCAGCAAGTCTGATTACCGGTGTATGCGATTGTCAGGTTCAGCTCCTGTAGGTCCAATCCGCTGACATCCACGTTGTACAGCACCCAGCTCATGCCCTGAGCCTGGCTGTCCAGCAGCAGATCCGGTGCCTGATCCGTCACGGTCCCTCCGCTGGAGTTGTAGTCAAGCGGGCTGATGTTCATGGACTCGAGTGCCGCCGCCTGACGCGACTCCGGTGTCAGACCCGTTCCGGGCAGGGCAGGCACAGCCGCGAGTTGCAGGCTATCCACAGGTGAGAAATCGATGTAGCCGCTGCCCCCGGGAGCGCTGCATGCTCCGAGAAACATGGCCAGCATTGCCACTATCACACCTGGATACATTCTGATCATCATCACTGCACATCCTTGTTGAACGCCCATCGGACAGGTCCGGCACATGGTCATCCCAGTCAGGTGGATGCGTCATGATCGTAGTTCCAATTGAAGTCTGTAATGAGAATACCATATTTTCGGATATATTTACTCATCTATGTCCTATTTGCGATTCAGTCTGGATTCCTGCGGCAAATCCCGTGCTGCGCTTGCAAGCTGGCCTGATCGAAAGTAGACTTTCGCTCCTGGATCGAGGAGAAGTTGACATGGCCGGAAAACAGAATCAGAAGGTGAAGCCACGGCTGCTCAAGGGCATGCAGGACAGCTGGCCCGAGCTGGCGCGCGCGCGCCGTGAAATGCTCAGCGAGATCGAGGCGGTCTGCCGCAACTTCGGCTTCCTGCCGCTGGACACCCCGATCATGGAGGCCCGTGAGGCCCTGCTGGGTCCGGAGCCGAGCGCTGAGCAGCTTGCCAGCATCTTCCACTTCGAGAACCAGGACAAGGAACAGGTTGGTCTGCGCTACGACCTGACGGTACCGCTTTCACGCCTGTTCTGCCAGAATTTCCAGGATATCCCCCGCCCCTTCCGTCGTTATCAGACCGGAAGCGTGTTCCGCTGGGACAAGCCTGAACCGGGGCGCTTCCGGGAATTCCAGCAGTTCGACATCGACACGGTGGGCAGCGCCAGCCTGGCTGCGGATGCGGAGATCCTCGCCGTCGTCGACGCAATCTTCCGGCGTCTGAAGGTCCGCAACTACGTGATCCGCTTCAGCAACCGCAAGATCCTCAATGCACTGGGAGAATTCTGCGGTGCCGATGAGCGACAGGGCCGGGACATCTACCGCGTGATTGACAAGCTCGACAAGTTCGACCGCGAGCGCATTCGCCAGGAGCTTGGCCCCGGCCTCAAGGATGAAAGTGGCGCAGAGATCCCCGGCCTCGGTCTGGACGTTGATCAGATCAGCAGGATTGATGCCTTCCTGGATCTGCCAAACTCAGGAGATGCATCTGAGTCGCTGCAGGCTGCGCGCGCGCTGTTCACCGGCAATTCACTTGGCAATGAAGGCCTGGATGAGATCGAGGAGCTGATCGGCATGCTCGAGGCCTACGGCCTGCGCAACTCAAGCTGGATCTTCGATCTGCACCTTGCCCGTGGTCTCGGGTACTACACGGGACCGGTGTTTGAGGTCACGCTCACGGACCTGCCCAGCTACGGCTCGGTATTCGGTGGCGGCCGCTATGACGACCTGGTGGAACGCTTCCTCGGTGAAGGACAGGGCGTGCCGGCCGTCGGCGCCAGTGTCGGCGTGGACCGCCTGTTGGCAGCACTGACGGAGCTGGGCCGGATTGAGCAGCGCCGGGCAACGAGCGAAGTGCTCGTGACCGTAATGGACAAGGCGCGGATGGCCGACTACATCGCCATCACCAGCGAACTGCGCAATGCGGGCATCCCAGCGGAGATGTTCCTCGGCGGCGGCAATCTGCAGAAGCAGCTCAAGTATGCCGACCGGCTGGGGATTCCCTTCGCGGTGATCGCCGGCAGTGACGAGTTCGAGAAGGCGGAACTGAGCATCAAGGATCTTGAACTGGGCCGGCGGATTGCCGAGCAGGTCGAGGACAGGGAAGAGTGGAAGGAGCAGAAGCAGCAGTTCACGATCAGCCGCAGTGAGCTGGTCGGGACGATCAGTGAACGGCTGCAGCGCGGGCCGGGCTAGTCTGATCCGCCCCGGCCCGTCCGCGCCAGCTCAAGAATGAACTCGCGCGCTTCGTGTTCCGTGCTGATCAGGCCTTCCGCGGTGGCTTCGAGCATGGCCTTCTTGCAGCGACCGATGAATGGACCCGGACGGATGTCCAGCAGGCGCATGATCGCGTTGCCATCCAGCAGCACCGGCGGCCTCGCCACAGCACTGTCATTGACATAGTTGTCAGCGATCTGCCGTGCGGCACTTATGTGCCGTCGCAGACTCTCCTCGCTGTCGCTGCCCAGCGCCGCCGAGCAGTCCGCCAGGCTGTGCAGCAGCTGCGGCAGACTTGCCTCTCCCAGACTGCGGATGAAGCGGTAGATCAGCTTTGCCGGCAGCGGCTCATTGGCACAGTAGAATCCGAGCCGCAAATGCTCATGGATCATGCGCTTCACGAAATCCTGCTGAGCTCCGGAGAAGCGCAGTCGCATGAAGTCTCCTGCAACCAGCTCCACCCCGGTCTTCTGGTGGCCGATGAAGCTGACGTAGCCATCTTCCTCCTCTCTCCGAGTCGCGGGTTTGCCGACATCATGCAGCAGCAGCGAAAGCCTGGTCAGGGACAGCACACTGGCCCCGCCTTCCGGCACGCTGTCCATTGCGGAGATGAACTCCTCCCGGTAATCCATCAGCTCATCCGGGAAATTCTGTAACAGCTCATCCAGCTTCCCGAGTGCCATCATTGTGTGTTGCCAGACATCAAGGTGGTGATAGTGATTCTGCACGCAGCCGACACTGTCACGCAGCGCCGGGAACAACTGCCAGAGTACTCCGCAATCCGCAGCCAGCTGAATCAGTTCCGTTTCAAGTCGCGGCAGACCGAACCAGCGCAGCAGTTCCTCCCGCTGGCGCTCACCTGAGCTGTTGTCCAGCAGTGCTGCGTTGCGTTTCCACGCTGCCAGAGTCTCTGGTTCCGGTTTCAGTCCGAGCTGCGCGGCCAGCCTGAATCCACGAAGCAGGCGAAGCGGATCCTCCTGCAGATTCTCTTCACTGATCATGCGCAGCCAGCCGCCCGCGAGATCCCTGAAGCTATCCGGCACGCTCAGGATGTCATTCGCAGTCATTGTGCCGCTCAGCACCGTCCTGAGCGGTATGGCAATCGCATTGACCGTGTAGTCCCGGCGCAGCAGATCCGTCCGGATGTCCGCTGCATGCATGGGTGTAATGTCAATTTCGAGCCCGCCGGTGACAATCCTGCTGGATGCGAATCTCTGGTTGACGGTGAAGGCCTGGTGCCCCGTATGCCGCTCCAGCAGTTTCACCACGGAATCAATCGGATCCGGAACCACAAGATCCAGGTCGCGGATCGGCCGGCCCAGCCAGGTGTCGCGCAGGGCGCCGCCAACGAGCCAGCAGTCTGGACCGGGATCGGGCAGACCCACCAGCTGCTGTGCCAGCACCTGCATCCCTGCCTGGATCCTCTGCATTTCCACGGGGCAATTATGGCACGCGCTATGCTGGGGAGATGCCGCTCATCACGCAGCTCAGATCCCGCCGCCAGGAGAAATGGACCGAGGTCATTCCCGACGAGGGAGAGTCTCTGCTGCTTCCGGCCGGCACCCTGCCCGCCTGGTGGGAGGCCGGTTTCAGCGTACCGGAGGTGGAATGGCAACGCACCGCGCGGATGTCGCGCTTCCACCTGATGTACGACCGGGCCTGCCGCCTGCTGACACGCCGTGAGCATTTCGGCAGGGAACTGCAGCGCAAGCTGTCCCAGAACAACCGTGAGCATGATCTGGTTGATGAGGTGATCCGGCTCTGCCGCGAACGGGGCTTCATTGACGACGAACGCGCCGCTCAGACCGCCTCTGAACAGCTGCTGGCCAAGGGGGCGATCGGCGCGCCAAAACTGATGCAGGAACTGCTGCGCCGCGGCTGTGATCGCGAGTTGGCACAGCGTATGGTCCAGGAGCACTGCGGCGGGGTTGACAGTTTCAGCAGTGCACTGGAACTGCTGGAGGGCCGGCGCAGGACATACGAGGGAAAGTTGCAGCAGTACCGGCGCAGGCTGGGTGACACGGCTGACCGGACATTGGAACTGCAGATCAGAGCCAAGCTCTCGGCTTCGATGCTGTCATTTCTTGCCGGTCGCGGGTTCACGGACTCGGAATCACGTCAGGCTGTGCGTGAGTTCTGTGGCCGAGTCATGGGCGGAGACGGTGACTGATCAGTCCTCCAGCGCGATGATGTCCGCTTCAAGTTCCCTGCAGACCCGCTGCACTTCCTCCAGGTCGTCGCCAATCACCTTGATCTCCGTGAACCACTCCCCTTCCATCTTCGGATAGCTGCCGAAGTCAAGCGTGGGCCACTGCTGCTGGTAACGACGCAGCAGCGGAGCGAACACGGACTCCGGCATACGCACGCGGAAGCTGGCAATCTGCTGGATCGGTCCTCTGAACTCGTCAGCCACTGTAGCCCACATCTCGCGCATCACGGAGGGTACTCCAGCCAGTACGTAGCAGTTGCCAAGCACGAATCCCGGCGCTGATGTGGACTGGGTGCGGATCAGCCGGGCACCGGTCGGCAGGGTGCACATCGCGAGCTGGCCTTCATTGAGTTCCGCCCCCTTGCGTCTGCGCCATTCCTGTGCGGCATCCTCGAACAAGATGCACTCCAGGCCGAATGCCAGTGCCACTGCATCCCTCGTCAGGTCATCCGGTGTCGGCCCGATGCCGCCGCTGGTGATCACCCTGTCGAACAGACCCGCCATGCTGCGCAGCATGGCTGCGATCAGTTCGAGGTCGTCAGGAATGGTCACGATCCGCTCAAGTCGAGCGCCGCGCTGAGCCAGTTCCCCGGCGAGGAAGTGGCTGTTCGTGTCCTGCGTATCACCGCGCAGGATCTCATTGCCGATCACCAGCAGTGCCACTGACATGTGCCCGTCTGCCATATTGGTTACAATATCATCAAGTTGGCATTCAAGCTGTCCATCCTGCTGATCTGGCTGAGCGTGCCCCTCGCCGCCTACCATTTCGCCACCCGCAGCTATTCGGAATACCAGCGCATAGAGCAGGACCAGCTCCGCGTGCTTGACGACTGGGAGAGCTATCTGAGATCGCACACAGGGGCCCTGACGGCCCAGAGCCGCGAGACCACCCGCGTGCTCGTGCCGGGGGAGCGCGATGAATGGAAGCAGGATTGGCGGGCACTGGTGGCTGCCCGTGAAGCAGAGCGTGCCCGGCTCCCGAAACTGCGCGCCAGCCATTATCCACTCAGCATTCAGCGCCTGCAGGATCTTGATTCGCGACTTGAGGATCTGCAGGAGGACATCGAGCGGGCTGAACAGTACTGGTTCGACAGTATCCGCATCCGCGGCAGCATAGAGCAGCTGGTCAGCCAGATTGACTCGGCGCGAAGCACCGCGGACTACTACGAGAGAATCCGCGCCCATGGAATCCACCGCATGCTGCTGGATGACATTTCCCTGATGGAGGATGCCCTGCGTCAGCGCTGGAATGATCTGAGACGGGCGGAGCAGCAGGCTTCAGGCAGGCTGAGTGATGCGCAGCGTGACTCACGTGGAATGTTTGACGACATGGACGAGCTCAGGGAACTGCGCAGGCGTGATACTGAGGAATCCTACCAGGCTGATCTACAGCAGCGTCTGGAGGAATTCAACCTGGCGGAGGAGCTCAGAAAGCTGGCGGCCGGGGACGACGCGGACGCCGCCCCCGGCCAGCCGGGAATAGTCTGAAGTTGAAGCTCAGCTCACGAGCCCGCTGAACTCAGGCGTGGACATGATCTCAGCCTTGAGGTTCGGATTGCGGGTGATCGCGGTGTTCAGGCACTTGCGGGCATCATCGATGTTGCGCTTCATGACGTGCGCCAGCGCACTGTCAACGTAGAAGCGCGGCTTGTCCTCAAAGCGCTCCAGCGCTTCCTCGAAGACCTCGAGCGCCTTGTCATACTCCTTCTGGCGGATGATCGAGATGCCCTTGTAGTGGTAGGCCTGCCACTTGTCGGGACGCAGGCGGATGGCGTTGTCAAAGTGATCAACGGCCTTGGCGAACTGCTCCAGCTCCGCCAGCAGCAGGCCGCGGCGGTAGTAGCTGTCAGCGTGGTTCTCATTGAGCTTGAGGGCCTGTGCGAAGGTGTCGGCGGCACTGAGCTGGTCGCCCAGTCCGTCCTCGGCGATGCCCTTCTGGTAGTAGACCTCGGCATTCTTCTTGTCGTAGCGCAGCAGGTAGTTGATGCACTCCAGCGCCTCTTCATAGCGGTGCAGGCGGTTGAGCGCCACTGTCTTGTTGAGCCAGGTCTCGAGATGAGTACGGTCACACTCAAGCGCCTTGTCATAGGCCTGCACGGCGGCGGTGTAGTAGCGCACCACCTCCTGGCGGGATTCAGCGGCCTCACCGAGCTTGCGGTTGGCTTCACCGAGCTCGAACCATCCGCGCAGGTCCTGCGAGTTGCGGTTGAGGAACTTCGTGAGGAACTCGATCTGTCCGTTGAACTCACCGAGGTTGCCAAGCAGAAGCGCCTTGCGGTACCAGACCATGTCATTGTCATTGTTCAGCTCAAGGGACTTGTCGAAGGCCTGCATGGCCTTCTCGCGGTCACCGAGCTGCTCCTGCACAAGGCCGCGGTTGTACCAGATCCGCGCATCCTCAGGGAAACGGTCAAGGTACTTGTCGGTGTATTCCAGTGCCTCGTCGTAGTGCTCCGTACCGTAGTAGGACAGTCCGAGATTTGCCCAGGCCTCGGGGTCACCGGGTTGGGTATGCGTGAACTCCTCGAAGCTCTCCTGCGCCTTGTCGTACTTGCTGATCATCAGCTCGGCGGTACCGCGTTGCTTGAAGCTCATGTCGTCATCTTCATTGAGTTCAATGCAGTGCTCGAATTCGAAGATCGCCTGTCCGTCCTGGCCCATCTTGCCAAGCAGGATGCCGCAGTTGTAGCGGGCGTTGAAGAAGCGGGCGTTGATGTCACGGGCGCGCTTGAAGCAGTTCAGCGCCGTGAGGATATTGCCCTGCTCGTAGTAGCACAGACCGAGGTTGTACCAGGCCTTGTAGTAGCCGCTGTTGACGGAGACGGCACTTTCGTAGCTCTCGATCTCCGCCCGGCGGTCGCCGAGCTTGTGTGCTGCGAGGCCCCGGTTGTACCAGATGTAGTCAATGTTGCCCTTCAGCTCGAGGACCTTGTCATAGTTGGCCATTTCATCTGAATACTGGCCGAGATCGTGCTGGCACATCGCGCGTGCAATGTAGGTTCCCCAGCTCTTGGGCTCCAGAGCCAGTGAGCGGTCGAAGAACTCCAGTGCCTCGCGATAGCGACCCATGCTGTAATTGGCCCAGCCGAGACCCCAGTAGACATGAGGGTTATCCGGGAAGTGCTTGGCAACGTCCGTCAGCTTCACTTCCGCATCCATGTACTGCTGGTGCTTCAGGTCATTGAAGCAGTGGTTGATGAGCTTGCGTTCTGCGTCCCGTGCGGCGCGCTCCTTCTCTTCCTTCTTCTTGAACATGCCGCTCTGTTCGGACTTCCACACCTCATGGATGAGGTTGTAGTCGCGCACGAGGAAACCCTCATCGAGCAGGTCGCGATGCACGAGATCGGCAAGAGTGGCACCGACACGGCCCTCACGCTCGCGCAGCTCGCCGTATCCCATCTTGTTGAAACGGAAGAAGGCCACATCCAGTTCGGACTCGATCGCGGCGAAGCCGAGCTTGCTGGCAATCTTCTCAAAGAGGAAGTCGGCGTCGTCCGTTTCAAAGATACGGAAGTCCTTGCCCTTGTCGAGGCCGATCGCCATCAGGTCCGTGATCGTCTCAGGCACATGCTTCATGTTGCCCTGGTAGCCCCAGTAAAGACCACCGGAGAGCACATCCGGGTGATCATGCACGATCTCCATCAGCATGTTCATCACGGAGTATTCAGTGCCGCTGTAACCCATTATCACGAGACCGACGTTGCTCATGGACTTCACAAGGAAGTCGCGCAGGTCGTCATTGTGCTTGGCCATTCCCTCGCGCAGGTAGCGGACATCGTAGCGATCAAGGTCCCCATGGACCTTGACAACATACCTGTGGTCCTCATCCTTGACCTCGACAAGCTGGTCGGGGCCCTTGATCGTCACGCAGTTCGTACCGCGCAGCCAGTAGAAGGCATCCTCAGTGAGCGTGTCCCAGTTAGTGGTGTACACGCGGTTGTTGAGCTTGCCTTCCTTGACGCCGATGGCGAAGTTGAGCTGCGCCGGGCTGGGGAAACGTCCCTCCATATACCGACGGAACAGCTCGGTGCGCAGGTAGACGGAGGGAAACTCCTTCTCCAGCGCCGAGATGTAGGCATAGTTCGGATTGAACCACTTCTCGCGGCTGACCCAGTCTGACAGTTCGTCTGCTGTCATCTGTCCGCGCTTTGCGGGGTTGGTCTTCTCGAAGACCTTGACGATGATCTCATCAATGATGTCTCGGGATAGGGGTATGCCTGCACTGACTGACATGCCCGCCCCGAAGAAGAACTGGAACTTTGCGGGACGCGAATAGAACTTCTCGAGGAATTCATCCTGGGAGATGATCGCCTCGTTGAGAACGTCCTTGCGGTCACGCTGTTCCACCTTGATGCGACGACGGATTGACATAGGAAGCTACCCCTTGCATAGGATTCGAAAGAGACGTCTGATTATAGCAAACATGGGTCTTCCCATGAGCCTTCACGGGGGCGGACTATAATCCAGCGGTGCGCATCACTTCCGGAGAACTCAAGGGCCGCGAGATCAGGCTGGCCAGGGGCAGCCGAGCCCGGCCTGCCACCGGCTTCGTTCGTGAGCTCGTGATGAACCTCTTCACTCCGGACAGACTGCGCAGGGGCGCATTCCTCGATATCTGTGCGGGTAGTGGCATTGTGGGGTTTGAGGCCCTTTCCAGAGGTGCGCAGATGCTCCTGAGCGTGGAGGTAGACCGACGCACGGGTGATGACATCCGCAACATGGCGCGCGAATTCGGAGTGGAGGACAGGTTCCGCCTGCTGCGCGTGGATGGCCGGCGCTGCATGCCGGCAGTCAGCAAGCAGCTTTCCGGGGGAGTGAAACTGTCCTGCTGCTTCCTCGATCCTCCCTACATCAGGGATATGGCAAGTTCTTTACTTCCCGGTCTGCTCGCTGCGAAGGATGTCTGGGATGACGATGCGCTTATAATCATGCGAACTCCGGATGAACTGAACGAGTCCCAATCAGGTCTCGAATTCCTGGGCAGGAGACGTGCCGGCAATGCCTGGCTGTGGATATTCAGGCCTCCACAGCCGGCGAACCCCGGGGAGTAGATAGATGAGAGACCTCACTGTACCTGAGCAGAAGGAAATCTGGGATCGCCGCAATGCCAATGAATCGTTCAGGGATCTTGCGCCGGATCCGCGCGTGCTGCATTACATAGGAGATCTGCCTCAGCAGTCGCGCCGTGCCCTGGACTTGGGCTGCGGCAATGGCCGTCACCTGCTCCAGCTTGCCGAAATCGGCTGGCGTTGCACCGGGATAGACTGGAGCACGGAGGCCCTGGTTCAGACCCGCCAGGCTCTGAGCGGATTCGAGCAGACCACAAGCGTTCTCAACGGCGATTTCCGCCGTACCACTTTCAGTGGCAACTACTTCCATCTGATCCTGGCAATCGATGTGATCCACCATGGCAAACGCCGCGATCTGGAACGGGCCATCGCTGAGATCAAGCGCATCAAGGCCATCAGCGGCGACGTGCTGGTCAGCCTGCCGGGGATGCGCAACGCACCGGCGGAACACCAGGCGGACTGGATTGAAGAGCAGACAGTAGTTCTGCGCAATGGTCTGGAAGTCGGCATCCCCCACCATTTCATCAAGGAAGAGGACATCGGCAAGCTGTTCAGGACATTTCGCAAGATCTCAGCCGAACGTGTCGTGCTGCCGATGCCACCCGGTGTGGAGCCACTGCACAGCATGCATGAGAATGAGTGGTACTGGATCAGGCTAAGCGGTTGAGCCTCAGCAGGAATGCTGTTTGCGGAGGCAGGGGAATCAACGGAGAGGGAGGGATTCGAACCCTCGGTACGTATTACCGTACACCCGCTTTCCAGGCGAGCACCTTAAACCACTCGGTCACCTCTCCTGAGGGCTGCTAATTATAGCGCCGGAGAACGGAAACGTCTGCCCTGCCCTGCAGTTTCAGTCCATCAGTGGCGGATGGTGCTGCGCGTCTTGCGGGCCGAGGTCGCCGCATCCTTCTTCTCGATCAGTTCGATCACCTTTCCGGCAATGTCAAGCCCAGTGGCACCTTCACTGCCTTCCAGTCCGGGGCTGCTGTTGACCTCCATCACCACCGGGCCATGGTTGCTGCGCAGCATGTCCACACCGGCGAAACCCAGTCCCAGTTTCTTGGCACTGCGCACGGCTGTCATGCGCTCCTCAGGCGTGAGTTTGACCTTGCTGGCCGTTCCGCCACGGTGGAGGTTGGAGCGGAACTCTCCCGCCTGGGCCGTACGCTTCATCGCACTCACGACCTTGTCCCCGATCACGATCGCGCGGATGTCGGATCCACCTGCTTCCTTGATGAATTCCTGGACGAGGATGTTGGCACTCAGGCCTCGGAAGGCCTCGATTACGGAGCCTGCTGCCTGATTGGTTTCAGCCAGGACAACTCCAATGCCCTGCGTTCCCTCAATCAGCTTGACAACCAACGGAGCCCCGCCAACCAGTTTCAGAAGTCCGTCGACATCCTGGGTGCTGTGTGCAAATCCAGTCACCGGCAGGCCGATACCTTCGCGCGCCAGGATCTGCAGGCTGCGCAGCTTGTCCCGGGAACGGGAGATTGCCTGGCTTTCATTGACACTGAAGACGTTCATCATCTCGAACTGCCGAACCACCGCAGTGCCATAGAAGGTATTGCTCGCACCGATGCGGGGGATCACGGCATCATATCCGGTCAGGGGATGCCCCTGGTACATGACCTGTGGCCTGTGCGAGGTGATGTCCATGTAGCAGCGCAGGTAATCAACCACACGCATTTCATGCCCCCGGGCCTCACCCGCTTCCTTCAGCCTGCGCGTCGAATACAGCGACGGCTTGCGTGACAGGATCAGAATTTTCATCAGGAGTCCTCTCCACTGGGATTGTCATTGGAAATACCGGGCTGCAGCCTGCGGTGGCGTCGGCCTGCCAGATACGATTCACCTGTGTTGACCAGGAATCTGCCACGCAGTGCCTGACGGCCGATCAGCATCCGGAATTTCATGCTGTGCCTGCCGATCAGAGTCAGCTCAATCGGCAGCCGCTGCCCCATCAGCTCCAGCGTTGTCAGGATAACGGGCCTGAAGGTGGTCTTGCCATGGCTGCTGCGCACATGGCGGTGGTCAATCACAGGGGCGGTGATGGTGATAGCCCGGTCCTCATTGCCCTGACGTGGGTGGATGGTGAAACGCACCATCTCCATGCCGTTCTCGGTGTACACCAGGATGTCATGCGCATGCAGCGCAGAAGTGCGAGCTCCAGTATCGATCTTGGCCTTGATCCAGGGCCGGGCAAGATCAGGCAGTCGCACCCATTCGCGCCAGCCGATCGCCGGCAGCTCTGCCGCGTCGATCTCCGCACCGCTGATTCGCCGTTTGCCCGTCACGCAGTCACCCTGCGATCAGGTGGCAGATTTCCGCACCTTCTCATATGAGCTGATTGTACGGTATGTGTGCCTCAATCCGCGATTGAGTGGAACCGGTGGAAGGGATTTCCCACGCCTTCACGGCACTTCGCTGGCAACAACCTGGCGGCGCGGTCTGGAGATCAACGGGCGGCGAACCAAAACCTCATTCAGTGCCGGAAGCTTCCTGCCGTGCAAGTTCCTGCGCTCTGTTCCCGGCTAACTGCCGGAAGATCATCGGCACAACGATCAGCGTCAGTCCAGTACTGACGAGCAGTCCACCGATGATTGCCCAGGCCATGGGAGCCCACATGCTGCCTCCCCATATTCCCAGCGGCAGCAGTCCGCCGATCGTGGTGGCCGTTGTCAGGATGATCGGTCTGAGTCTGGCCGCTCCTGCACCCGCGATTGCCTCGTCCAGCGGTGCTCCATGGCGCAGCCGTTCCATGATGAAGTCCATCAGCACGATGCTGTTGTTGACTACGATGCCGGCCAGTGAGATCAGCCCGAGCCCCGCCGTGAATCCGAAGGGCCAGCCACTTACGTACAGCCCGAGGATGGCGCCGATCAGTGACAGGGGAATGGCGATGAACACCACGAATGCGATGCGGATGCTGCGGAACTGGGCCACCAGTACGAGGATGATCAGCAGCAGGGCAACCCCGCTGGCGGATCCGAGGCCTGCGAATGCTTCGCTGCTCTCCTCGGCCTCACCACTGATGATGATGCGGTATCCCGGCTTGATGTCGATCCCGTTGAGAGCCGGCTGAACTTCCTTCAGTGCATCACTGGCCAGTCTGCCATTTGCCATGTTGGCACTGACTACCAGTTCCCGCTCACGGTCGGTACGGTCAATCTGGCTCGTTACATGTCGTGATTCATAATGCGCCACGCTGCTGAGCGGGACCGGGCTGTTGCCTGGTCCACTGTGGAGGTAGAAGCTCTCGAGATCCGTGGCATCATCGCGCCTTTCATGCATTACACGCATCATCACGGGTATCGTTCGGCTTGGTGCGCGGTACTGGGTGACCTCCAGACCACTGGTGTTGATCAGGGTCACTCGGTTGACATCGTAGCGCGTCATGCCGATGGCACGCAGCTGGCTTTCATCAACAACCAGTTCCAGGTGGCGGCTGTCAACCCCGAAGCTGTCACGGATGTCGATCACATCCTCAGCGGTGCCGAGCGCAGCCTTGATCTCCCTGCCGATTGCCTTGAGTTCCTCTAGATTCTCTCCCCGGACCTTGATCTGGATCGGTGCTCCGACAGGTGGCCCCTGCTCCAGGCTGCGCACGATCACTTCGGCACCGGCTACACGTTGCTGGGCTTCACTCCTGAGCAGCGGCACAAGCCTTGCGGATTCCGCCCTGTCAGTGGTGTTGACGAGAAACTCCGCATACCATGAGGCGCGGGCCAGTGGGACGCGGTTGTAGTAGTACATCGGACCACCCTGGCCGATGTTGGCAACGAAGCTGGTGACCCCTTCCTGCTCCGCGAGGATCCGCTCCATATCCTCCACCGCCCGCTCAGTCTCACTCAGGGCCGTACCCTCAGGCATGTATAGATCTATCGTGAACTGGTTGCGGTCCGCCGAGGGAAAGAACTGCACACCCAGGCGTCCGAAGAGGGCCATGCTGCCGATGAAAGTAAGGATCACGATCGCGCCCGTCAGCAGACGCTGTCGCTGTGTCCAGGCCAGCACCGGAGCATAGGCTCGCTCCAGCCAGCCCATCAGTCCTCCGAGGGGGCTGAAGTTCAGTGCTCCCCTTCCGGGGCGGATGGCCACACTGCAGATTGCGGGGGTGACCGTCAGCGCGATGAGGTAGCTCAGCAGGATTGCAGCACTGACCGTGAGTGGAATGTCACGTACGAATTCACCGCTCTCGGCATGCATGGCCAGCAGCGGCAGGAAGGCGAAGACCGTGGTCAGGGTACTTGTCAGCATCGGCATCGCCAGCTCGGTGGTTGCCCTGATGGCTGCCTCGCGGCGTTCGACCCCGCGTTCCATGTATCGTGAGACGTTGTCCGCCACGACGATCGCGTTGTCAACCAGCATGCCGATGGCGATGATCAGTCCGGCGATGCTCATCTGCTGCAGGCTGGTACCCAATAGGCTCATCACGGCGAAACAGGAGACCAGAACGAGCGGGATAGCCAGACCGACCGGAATTGTGCTTCGCAGTCCCATGAACAGGAACACCACCAGCACCACGAGCAGGATCCCGGTATACAGGTTCGAGAGGAAGTTGCCGATCTGCAGCCCTACCTGCATCGGCTGGTCATGAACTACCGTCAGATTCAGGTCGGAGGGGATGCTGGAGCGGATATCAGCGATTTCAGCATCAATCTGCCTGCCGAGCTGCATCACGTTGCGGCCACTCTTCATCACGACACTGATCAGCACTGCCGGCTGTCCGTTGACACGGGTCAGGTAGTTGGCCGGGTCCTCATACCCATACGTAACATCGCCAAGATCCCCAACCCGCAGCTGGCCACCGCCCTGCATTCCACTCACCGGCAGTCGGCGGATCGCCTCAAGGGAATCAAACTCGCCACTTGAGTCGATCGTCCAGCGTGAACCCTCGCTTTCCAGTTCGCCGCCAGGCATCAGGACATTCGTGCCCTGCAGGCTGCCCAGCAGACTATCCAGGTTGATGTTGTAGCGGGCCATCCGCAACTGGTCGAACTCCAGCCAGATTCGCTCCTCCTGCTCACCCCAGACCTGTACGCGACCGGCCGCCGGCAGCAGACTGATACGCTTGCGGATTCGTTCCGCGAAGGCTGCCAGCTCCCTCGGGCTGTAGTCCTCGCCGCTCAGGGCAATGATGTGGCTGGAGGTATCGAAGAACTCGTCGTCAACTATCGGCTCGCTCGCCCCTTCCGGCAGGGTGTCTCGCATCGTGGCGATCTTTGCACGCAGCCTGTCCCAGATCTGCGGCACCTCCCTCACGGGAGTATCGTCATCCAGCTTGATGAACATCACCGACACCGAGTAGCGCGAGGCTGACCCGATCTCGTTTACTTCCGCAATCTCGGCAGCCACATCCTCTAGGGGCTTAGTGACATACTGCTCGATGTCCTCGGGCATCGCACCGGGGAAGAAGGTGATCAGCCTGGCACCGCGGATCGTGATCTCCGGGTCCTCGCGCCGGCTCATCGTGAAGAAGTAGCTCAGCCCCCAGAGTACGATCAGCAGCACGCAGATCGTCGTCAGGGTGGGGAATCGGACAGCCAGCCTCGTGATCAGCATTGTCAGTGGCTCCGGTTGTCCAGTCCCGTGATCTCGGAAATGCCGAGCGCATCCACAATCACCACGTCGTCACCTTCCGCAAGCCGGTTCTGTCCGTTGACAATCACCTGGTCATCAGTCGAGAGACCATCCACGAAAACGAGCCCACCCCGATCCGCAAGCCGCTCTACGGGAATCCGAACGGCCCTGCCATCCCTGGCAACGAAGACCGCATCATCAATGATTGCATTTTCGCGGATCACCAGGCCTCCCGGGTTCTCACTGAATCCCAGCGTCACGAGTGCAACCATGCCAGGCACGATTCCCTCAGGAGCGGAAGACATGACAAGCGTAACCGGGAATGCCCGGGTCAGCGCACTGGCCCGCGGCGCAATCGTCACGAGCGTGGCCCTGGTCTGATCAGCGGGACTCGCGGGAAAACTCACATCCGCCATGTCGCCGGGACTGATGGCCGCAAGATCACCTTCCGGAATCTCCGTGCGGATCTCAAGACTACTGAGGTCAGCCAGTTCGATAACCGGGCTGCCGGCCAGCACGTTCTGTCCCGGTTCAAGCATCCGCATCGTGACCGTACCGCTGATCGGTGCTCGAAGTTCCGTATGGGCCAGCTGCGTACGAGCCATTTCAAGTCCACCACTGCTTGCCTGCAGGGCTCCTTTCGCCAGATCTATCTGTTCCAGGCGAGGACCTTCTTCAGAGAGTGCAAGCTGCTGCCTGGCCTGAACAACGCTTTCCTCGGCCTGGCGTTTTGCCATGTCCAGCGCATCCAGCTCACTGCGGCTGACAACACCCTGGGCAAACAGCAGACTCAGTCGCTCATGATCTCGCGTGATACGTTCAAGTGCAGCCTCCGCACTGGCAACAGCCGCCCTGGCCTGGGTCAGTTCCTGAGGTCGGCTGCCGTTCTGCAGCAACCTTAACTGAGCTTCAGCCTGCTGGCTGGCACCTTCCGCCTGATACACCTGTGCCTGATACAGATCATCTTCCAGTCTTGCCAGCAGCTGTCCTGCCTTGACCTGCTCACCTTCCTCGACCAGCACGGCTGCAACTTCGCCGCTGAGCTGGAAACCGAGCTGAACCTGGGCGGAACTCTGCACCGTACCTGACAGAGGAGCCCTGAAGTCCACCTCGTTGCCGGAACGGGGACTTTCCACACGGACAGCAGTTGGAATGCTTTCTGCTGAGGATTCCGCTTTTGCTGCATAGCGGGGTCCATTGCATGATGCCAGCAACAGGCATGTAAACAGCATGGACACTGCGCAGAATTTCCGGAAGCTTGTTGATTCGTTGAAGTGCATTTCCCTTTCCCAAACTCTCGCGACAGACTAGATTACCAGTATTTATGCCGATTATTTCATATACGGTGTTATTTGATTTGCGGAATCTGGAAGCTGTGAAGGCCTGATGAACAAGTTCACGAGTCCACTTCCTCTGGCAATGCTAAAATCAGCATTCCCCGCTGGGAATCTGGACCAGAACCGTCATGCCACATCGTTTCCAATCAACTGAAGTAGAGCTGTTCGAATTCCTGCTTGAGGATGAATTCGAATTCTCCGCTACGCCGGAGCGAGTCTGGCAGGCCCTTACCGTGGATATTGGATCGTGGTGGAAGGCCCCATACACACTGCTTAGTGATACGGAGGAAGTCCGTCTGGAGGCCACCGTCGGCGGGAGATTCATGGAATCCTGTGGCGGCGAGGATGGTGCCTTGCTGGGACTTGTCACGGAAATCGTCCGTGGCCGCCTGATCCGCATCCGCATTCTGAGACCACGGGCCGGGATCTTTCCGCATGAGGTCTGCTTCACCCTCGAGAAACAGTCCGACGACAGCTGCATGCTGAAGCTCAGGCATGAGTCGTGGCTCAAGCGCGGAGAGCACGCTGAGATCAGTAAGCACAGCATTCTCACGACATGGCAGGCTGTTCTGGACGACAGATTGCGCAAGTTCCTGAGTACAGCCGGATAAGCTGCCCAGCAGGCCCGGCAGAAAACAGAAAGGCCGCCCGCAGGCGGCCTTGTGAATTCTTTCTGATCCGTGATCAGTCCACGGCGAATCCATCATCGATGTTTGAGGCGGGACTGTCCAAGTAACCGGTCTTGCGGGAAACCGCGTAATAGAAGTACCCCGTATCTCCGACAACATCGGTATCGACATATGCCGTAGTTGCAGTCGTACCGACTGAAACATAGGTTCCGTCAATTATGTCAGCGCGGAAGACTTCATAATCCTCCGGGGCGGGTCCAAGTGCGGGAGGCAACCAGGTCACCGTAACCTGGAAAGGCTGATCGTCCGAGGCATTCAAGGACTGAGGCGCACTCAGACCCACGAATCCGCTGTCAAAATCACTGAGCGGAGATTCATCCCATCCCGGCTTGAAGGCACTGACCTTGTAGTAGTAGACCTCTCCGTCCGTCGCAGTGGTGTCGTCAAAGGTATCGACAAATCCGGTGAAGGCGATCTTCGCGTACGAGCCATCCTCCGCATCGGATCTGTAGATGTTGTAACCGCTGGGGACCTGGCTGCCACCGGAATGCGTCCAGTTGAGTGTGACGATCGTCGGGCTGGCATCGTCCGAAGCCGTCAGACCGGTAGGCTCCAGCAGCTGGGAAACGAAGCCGCTGGAACTCTCACTGAACTCACTTCCTCCAGGGAAGTCAGTTGCGGTGCTCTGCAGGTAGTAGTAGTAGACCTTGCCATCGGGCACACTGGTGTCCTGATAGAACTCCACGGGGCCCACACTGGCAACGAAGATCTTCAGTCCGCCTTCCGTCGGGCTGCGGAAGATGTCATAACCCTCAGGAGCAAATCCAGTGGTCGGCGCTTCCCAGCCGATGCTGACACGGTCAGGCAGCAGGCCCTGGCCGCAGATCACACCGGTCGGTGGATTGATCACACCCATGAAACCGTCGTCAGTCTCACTCGGATCGCTGATTCCAGCCGTGTCATGCAGCGAGCGCACCCGATACCAGTAGGTGGTCTGGTCCGTCACGGAAGTGTCGTTGTATGACTTGAAGGCGAATCCCAGCGCACCGATTTCAACATACGTGCCGTTTTCGCTGTCCGCCCGTTCGATGCTCCAGCCCTTTGGCTGGATACCGCTGGGAGGATCATCCCAGGAAACGAATACCTTTCCACCATAGTTGCCGTCACTGGCCTGCACATTCACCGGGGGATTTGGCGGTAGCACCCCGGTTACATTTATTGGCAGGAAATTCGTGCCTTCCATACCTTCGTTGTCAATGGCATGCACTCTCGTCACATAGGTCCCGGGAATGGCGTATTCATGCTGCAGAGTAGGGACATCAGTGGTTTCATCGATCGTGCCGTTATTGTCGAAATCCCACTGCCACTCCACGAGTTCACCGTCACTGTCAGTGAAATTCGCCGTGAGGTTGACCGTCAGGGGCCAGGGACCAAGCGTCGTGTCAGCCTCAACGGTTCCTGTGGGCGCAAAGCCCGTGCCGATTCTCACGAAGTCCACCTGGCCCTGCTCGAGACCCGTCATCACGACCGCAAAGAAGATGTGGCCTTCAGGGCTGATGTAGTCACCGTAATCAGCGAGATCCAGGGTCCGGCTGCCGTCACCACCATACCAGTCCCAGCGTCCGCTGACATAGTTGGCGATTGCATAGTGCAGATCTTCATCACTTGCCGGCGGATCGGAGACACCGAAGATCAGCTGGATCTCCTGGTCATAGTCTCCGAGGTTGAACACATATATTCCGTAAGCCGGGGTTATGAGGGAAGGGTTGAGCTGAGGTGCAAATTCCGGGCTGTATACAGCGGCATTGCCACTTGCCACCACCCGCGAATTGGGAAGTCCGGTGGCAAAATCCGCACCGGGGATAAGGCGGTCCTCATCGGTATAGCTTGTCCCGCGGTCCAGATCACTGATCGGTCCGAGGTCCAGTCCGGTAGTCAATGTAACTGTCTCATTCTGCTGTACAACATGCAGTTGCTGGTCATTTCCAGGCTGTCCAGCCCCCGAACCGCAGCTGCTAAGCGCCACGCCAAGGATCAGCATCACCGGAATCAGCAGTTGTGCGAAAAGGTATCTGCGCAACAATGTTTTCTCCGAAGTTAACTGGGTGAAGTCAGAGTTAATATACCATCGAAGGGAACTGACTGTAAGGCTCAATCGGCCTTCCAGCCCTGAACGCCTGTGCGATTGAACCTGTCAGAGCGGTAGTCGGAGAAGTGATTACATGAATTTCCCGGACATAATTCTCATTTCCAGAGCTGCCATTCAGGGGCTGAGAGTCAGCCTGCTGGTTCTTTGTTGCCTGGCTTCCTTCCCAGCCGAACTGGCCCTGGGTGCACAGGCAGTCCGGTCGGAAGGACCAGTCATCTCAACTGAAGGCGGTGTGCTGCAGGGATTCGAATCCGGAGACATGGAAGTGTTTCTGGGTGTTCCCTATGCACAGCCCCCAATTGGTAAACTGCGCTGGAGAGAACCACAGCCCGCGCAGAGCTGGGAGGGAATCAGGACCGCAGTGGAATTTGGCCCCGCATGTCCGCAACCGGCCAACCTGTTGTTTGCTGATGCGGGAAAACAGTCCGAGGATTGTCTTTATCTCAATGTCTGGACAGCGGATCATTCTGCCCTGAACCAACCGGTGCTTGTCTATCTGCATGGTGGGGCCTTCATCTACGGCAGCGGCAGCCAGCAGGCATACGACGGTTCAGCCCTAGCAGCCCGAGGACTGGTGGTTGTCACGCTGAATTACCGGATGGGCGCACTGGGTTTCCTTGCGCATCCTGAGCTGAGCGCAAGCTCCCCTACCCTTACAAGCGGCAACTACGGTCTGCTGGATCAGCTTGCTGCATTGCGCTGGGTCAGGAACAACATTTCCGCATTCGGGGGCGACCCCGGAAACGTTACCCTGATGGGTGAGTCTGCCGGTGCCGTCAGTGTCTGCACACTGATGAGCAGCCCTCTTAGCAATGGGCTGTTTCAGCGCGCCATTGTAATGAGCGGAGGTGCACCGGGACGGCTGCGCAACTTGGCAAGCGAGCGCAATGGATTACCCAGCATGGAAGCCCTCGGTGAAGCATGGGCGGAAAAGCGAATGCAGGACCTGGGTCTCAGCGATTTCAATGAGTTGCGCAATGTACCCTGGCAGTCAATTCAGGGTTCTGGAATCGCCGGAATCGGGCCTCGCGATTTCGACATCGTGGACATGATGTCCATGGACGGTACGATCTGCATTGACGGTTACCTGCTGCACGACAGTCCTGCGGAAATCTTCGGAAAAGGGCAGCAGTTGCCTGTCCCGGTAATGTGTGGCTCTCTTCGCAACGAAGGAGCCATGTTCACCCTGGGCTTGCGTTTTCGCAACATTCAGCAATACCATGGCCTGCTTGAGCGCATATTCGGGCCACGGCTGGATCTTGCCACTGAGCTCTATCCGGCTTCAGACACTGATCTTGCTCTGCTGCAGCTCAGCACATTCATCAGTGATGGATTCGGCGCCGGTGTGCGCAATGTGGCACGCAGCACTGAAGCAGCTGGAAATCCTGCCTGGCTCTATCGCTTCGACTATGTGAACCCGCTCGCGCGCCTGACCGGAATCGGCACCTTCCATGGCTCAGAGGTCCCGTACTTCTTCGGTG
Organism: bacterium; assembly: GCA_020440605.1. Taxonomy (GTDB): domain Bacteria; phylum 4484-113; class 4484-113; order 4484-113; family JAFGCY01; genus JAHEFU01. Next base: position 249,151 of record JAGRNT010000002.1, read on the forward strand.
CCTTCCCTGTTCCAGCTGCATATGGAAAAGGCAGCCAGCTCATGTCGCGCAGAATTAGTGACTATCTCGAAGCATTTGCACGCACTGGCAACCCGAATGGAACAGGAAATCTTGAATGGCCCGAGTATGACCCGGCCGAGGAAACAATCCTGCAGATCAATCTGCCGATGTCCCAGGGCTCCGTTGAGCGAACCAGGCAGTACGACCTGATCAGTGAAAGCGGACTGTGGTGATGTTGCGGACTACTCCGCCGACAGGATGTTGCCGAAGCTGAAACCCACGAGGCTGAGATCAGCTTCAGTCACGATCCCGTCCTCATCGGTGTCCCACCATGGCATGATCCCGCCCGGAGGCAGCGGAGTCGTGATCAGCGGCTCAAGCGCATCGCGGTCGAGTTCATCCACGCTGCCGTCCGCATTGATATCCCCAACCAGTGAATAGATGAGGATCTCAAGCGAATCCGTTGTCACACTGATGCTGCGGCGGCTGGCCCTCAGCTGGATGTCATATGCCCCGTTGAGGATCTCACCGGGAATCAGGGACATGCCATCAAACGGGGCGGTGTCAGAGCTCGCGATCACGTTGCCACCCAGCAGCAGTTCCACGAGCTCAGCATCGGCAGCGGTGCTGACGCCGGCAGCCGTGTCATCGCCGCTGCGATAGACCTGTCCGGCTGTGAAGCCGCTGAGCTCAACGGTCAGCGGCTCACCAAGCGTGTAGTCGAAGCTGTTGCTATCGCCGTTGTCAACACTGCTGAGCACGATCCCGTGGGCTCCGGCACTGCCATCGAGCTGCAGCGTGACACTTGTGTCCGCCCAGCTCACGATGCTCAGCACAGTGGCATCCTCCAGAGCAGCCGTCCCTTCCGATGAGCCGAAGTTGCGCCCTGTCAGAGTGATTTCCTCTCCGGCCTGATAGCCCTCATTGTCAACGCTGAGAATCTCGGCACGCGGCACGAACTGCACGGTATTGCTGTTGACTGCGGTTTTAATGACCTGTACATCCGCGAGCATGGCATCAACGGGGACAACGATCTCAATCTCCGTATCACTCCAGCTGTTGACGGTTCCGGTGAAGCTCACCCCGTCCCAGAGCACCTCATCTCCCGGATCCTGCGTCGCACCGAAGTTCACACCGCGGATGGTAGTCGCCTGTCCCACGAAACCGGGATTCGGATCAAGTTCCCCGATCGTCGGATTGAGGATCGTCAGGCTGTTGTCGGTGAAGGACACCACGCCGTCAATCAGCACTCCAAGCGGACCGCTGACCGCGGGCTCGGGAACTGTGACCGTGATCGCCGTGTCCTGCCAGTCCACGATCGCACCCTGCACGGTGCCGCCGTCGTATGTCGGGAATACCACAAAATCGGTAGAGGCGTTGTAGGCCAGGAAGTTCGTGCCATCCACAACGACGTCATCTCCCCAGAAGGCGGTACCAGGAGTCACGTTGCCGGCAGTATGCAGACTGATCGTCCAGCTCAGTTCATTGCTGGGGTCACTCTCATCCCCGTCAAGGTTGACGACGGTCAGGCGGTAGAAGTAGGTCTGGCCCACAACCACCGAGAAGATGTCATCGTGGGTCACTGTGGCCCCGCTGCCCGGATTCGGGATCATGTTGCCATCATTGACGCGCAGCCCCGGGTTGAGACTCTCGCCCGGATCCGGATTCGGGATCGACTGCGTGTCGCGGTACAGGAAGTAACCGATGGCCCGCGGATCATCCACCCGGTTCCAGGTCACGTAGATGCCTGCCGGCGCCCCGGAGACGGCACGGTCGCCCGCGCCGACTCCGAGGAGCACCGGTGACTGCAGGGATTCCCCTGGGTTGAGATCAGCTGCCGCGGAGTCACCCCCGCAGGAACTGATGGAGACGGCCGTCAGGAGGGCCATCGCCATGCCGGTCAGCTTCAAGAGAATCCCTTTCATGTCAGGTCCTGTTCAGTCAGAGTTGAGATCAGAGCTGGCCCACGCCAGTCAGGTCAGGTGCGGCAAGCACCACGGTCACGTTCGAGACGCTGGTCGCGTCATCGATGTCGCTGCCGACGGAAGCGTCATTGATGTGGACGGTAATCGTACCAGTCGTCGCACCCGCCGGAACCTCGACGATGATCGTCGACTGGCCCCAGCTGATGATGTTCGTGGCCGCCACGCCGCCGCCGCCGTTGAAGGTCACGGTGCTGCCATTCTGGGCGGTGCCGAAACCACTGCCCGTGATCGTGACATTCTGGCCCTCGACAATCCGACCGGGAGCAACGTTGGTGATCGACGGTGCCACGTCAAAGCCGATTCCATTGGTGCCATTCGTGTCGTTACGGGTCACGACCACGTTGCCATCAACGCAGCCTGCATTGACGTTGGCGGTGATGGAATCGTTGGTCCAGCTGCTGACGTTGCAGAGGACTCCGCCGAGCGTCACCGTTCCGGCACCCTGGGTGGTGCCGAAGTTGGTTCCGGTAAGCACAATGTTCGTGCCAGTTGCACCGCTCTGCGGGGCGACGGTAACAAGGTGCGGCAGCAGCAGGAAGTTCGTGCCGTTGCTGACATTGCCAGCCACGTCAACCGTCAGGGAGACCGTCAGGCCGAATGCAGCAGCAGGAACCTTGCAGACGATTTCCGTATCCGTCCAGTTCTGGATGTCCGAGAGCTGGATCGGCGTGCTGCCGAAGAACACGTCAGTGAGCGTTCCGGTGGTGTTCGGATCGGGTCCGAAATCCGTACCGGAAATGGTGATGTCCAGGTTCTGGACCCAGTCCTGCAGCGGAGTGACGACCGCAACCGCAGGCTCGTTGTAGTCGATCTCCTGGCCAGCCGGTGCCAGCACCAGCACGCCGTTGATCTGGACACCCACGAGACCGTCAGCAGCGCCGTAGGGGATGGTGCAGATGATCTGATCATTGCCCCAGGTCGTGACACTCGCCTCAACGTTGGTCGTGCCGCTGGAATTCGTGAAGAACACGAAGTCCGTACCGGTCTGGCTGCTGCCGAAGTTGCTGCCGTTGATAGTCACGCTGTCACCGATGCTGCCACCGCCCTGGGTGACCGTCGTGATCGTGTGCTGGGCGATCGTGATCGACAGTTCGTTGGACATGTCGCTCTCATCACTCGTCGAGTTGACGACCGTCATCCTGTAGAAGAACTGGTCGTTGATCGAGGGCGGGGGAGTCATGATGTCATCAAAGGTCAGGGTCTGGGTCCCGGTGCCGCTCTGCGGGATGATGTTCCCGTCATTGATGCGCTTGGATTCCTGCCCGGCGGGGTTGCCGCCCGGCAGGGAGACCGTATCCCTGTAGATGTAATAACCCTGGACGCCCGTGACATTCACGCGTGTCCACTGGATCTGCACACCGACGGGCACGCCGCTGGCGTCCTTGATCACGCCGAGCACCAGGTTTCCGTCGGTGCTCTGCTGATTGATGATCTGCAGACCCTGCTGCTGGGCAGGCACCTGCTGCAGCGAAGTGTCGGCAGCTCCACCGCCACCGCCACAGCCTGCCAGTACCAAGAGGGACAGGAGCCCCAGTACCAGTTTTTTCATAGCAACCACCTACCTTCTTTGCTTACCGGAGTCGCCCGGCTCCTCCTGTGCCGGACCGCTCCTCTCATCCACTTTCCACCCCGCCCCGGCGGATCAATCTCCGCCGCGTGTCCGCCTAGATCTGGTCCAGTCCCTGGAGATCAGGCGCTCCAAGCACCACCGTGAAGGGGAGCTTGTTTGATTCGGTGAAGGTCTGGAAGACCCACACCCCGTTTGCGTCACTCAAGGCGCCCGCCGGCACCTCGCAGACGATCTGTGTATTGCTCCATGAGGTGATGGTCGTTGCCACCACATGCCCGCCGGCACCGTTGGAGAAGCGCACCTCTCCACTGCCCTGGCTGTCACCGAAGCCCGCGCCGCTCAGGGTCACGCTGTCTCCGACCTTGGCCCGGTCCGGGCTGGCCGTTGTCAGACTGAGCGGCAGCGGTGTTCCCGTCACCTGGATCTCATCCACGGCGAAACCGACATTGTATGTCCGCCCACCGATGAACAGCAGTCGGAAATAGACATCCTTGTTCAGATATGCGTTGTCAATGGCGACAGTGCGGTCCGACCAGAAATCCTGGGAGCCGCCGTCGTTGCGCCACCAGCCCGTATAGAACGGCGTGGTGTTGTCACGCCACCAGTTGTAGGAATCCAGATCATCCCACGTGGCGCCGTCATCATCGCTGATCTGGAGTACCAGCATGGCTTCGCCCCATGGTCCGTCGATCCGGAAGGCCGTGCGCATCTTGAACTCTATGCTCGTGTAGCCATAGAGCCCGATGCGCGGTGTCATCAGCCAGTCGTCATCCTGGCCCTGGTAGACGCCGGCATTCGGATCCTGTGTGCTGCCGTTGTTTGGCGTGGGGAAGCTCGTCTGGGCAAAGCCCAGCGACCTGCCGGTGTCCTGGTATGCGGGATCGGTCAGCAGCTGGAAGGTCATGCCCATGGCATCGTCATGCAGGTTCCAGAGGTTCAGGAGGCTGGAGTCCGTTACGCTTGAATAGCCGTTGAAGTTCTCCGTGAAGATCATCGCCTCGCCACCCTGCTGGCCGTTGCTGACCGTCACGCTGCGGCTCACGCTGCGTACGGGATCGTTGCCACTGGCGTTATAGGCCACGGCCTTCAGCTCTACCGTGCTGTCCAGCGCACTGCGGGTGTTCCAGCTGAATCCGTCATATGGCGCGGGTCCGTTCTCAACGTGCTTCAGGCAGCCGTCGACGAAGTATTCAATCCGGTCCCCGGCATTGCTGGTCACATCGAACGTGACGTCGCCACTGACGGTGGCCCCGTCCGCCGGGGAGTCGAACGTGAGTGTCGGAATCGTGGCCCCGTCATTGTTGAATACGTTGAGCGTCATGGTCGCGGCACCGCGACCACTGGTGGGATCAACAGTCACTTCAGTGTTGTCGCCGTCATTGTCATGGGCATTGGGCGTGGTACCGTCATCGAAGAAGTCGACACCGTCCGCGCCGTTGAAGCCGCTGTACCAGCAGGCGTCGTTCTGCATCGGGTCCTGCAGCGGTCCGGCACATTCCAGATGCACGCGCTGCGGGTTGAAGGCATTGTCACGGTTGATCGCGGAGGTCAGCGTCTCGTCAATGTGCCAGAGGCAGAGACCGCCGTTGCCAAACAGACTGGAATCCCAGGAATGCGCTCCGTCACGGTATTCCACCAGGAAGTACTCCGGACCGGGAGCACCATTGCGCCAGATCCGCAGCAGGGTGTCCCCCGGGTTGCTCTGTGTGACCCGGCTCAGGGTATACCCCGTAGCTGATGTCGTTGTCGGCACGTCCACGGGTTCAACGAAACGGAGCTTGTAGCGGGACCAGCCGCACATCGCCTGCGGATGCACGCCCTGGTCAGTCCACCAGCTGGCCATCAGGCCATACTGCCCCACTCCGTCGACGGCGGGGGAGCCACCCGTGTCATACAGGTCCGGCAGACCCAGTTCGTGACCGAACTCATGGCACCAGGTGCGCAGCGGGGCTTCCTCACCCGTCCAGATCCCGGAGTTGATCAGGATGTTGTCAGCCGTCATGTAGATGGCCACGAAGCGGAAGTGCCAGAAGATAGTCGAACTGTTGCTCGAGCCGGCATAGATCACGGTCAGGCCGTCCAGGAAGCCGTCATTGTTCGAGTCATAGTCCGCGAAGTCCACATGCGGGTCTATCTGCTGCAGAGCATTCTCGATCGCATCATACACATGAGTGGAGTTCGAGATCGAGGCCCGGGTCACATTGGCGGTGATCCAGCCATCGGTGTCACAGACCGCGGCATTGTTGAAGACATCGCCATCGAGGTTCAGCTTCCCGTTGCTCATGGCGTTGTAGTAGTTGGAAACGCTGCTCTCCTCGATGTTGACCATCGGGCTCTGGTCGTACCAGTTGTTGTCAGCCCAGGCAGCATTGTGGTTGCCATCACTGACGATATTGCCACTGGAGTTGAAGGTATTGTCCGTCGGAGCCTGGTCGCTGAACTTGAGCAGGATCGTCAGGCCCTTCGGTGAACCGTGAGGGACCGTCACTGAAGTGTTGCGCTCCGTGAAGTCCAGACCAAGTCCAAGCACGTCGCGTTCGTCAATCACATCGTTGAGGTCATAGTTGACCTTGAGGGACCCAGCCGCCTGGCCGGGCTCCGTGATCTGAGTGGGCAGGCCATAGCCGGCATCAATCAGAGCCAGCTGGTCCGCGATGCTGAGCTGGCTCGGGTTGTTGACCTCTGCGTGCAGCTCCCGCATCCACTGGCGTGTGGATTCCAGCTCACCGCGGGCCTCAACTTCCGCCCACTGCTCGGCACTCAGGTCGGTGAATGCGCTGGCGCGCTGCGTGCCGAAGGCCAGCAGCAGCAGGCAGACCACAATCAGGCTGGTGCTTGCGAGGCGCATCATTTCTGCACCTCAAGTTCGATCTTGATGTCCTGTGCGGCATTGTCACGGGCTATCAGGTAATCCGCATCACTGATCAGGTTGAAGCGTGGATCAGCCTGCGGGTTAAGCACTTCAAACTCAAGCTGGTACAGCACACCGCTGTGCTGGCCCAGGGCCTCGCCGCGCCGGTTGCTGAAAGCCACGGGTACGAAGTCCGGCTGGCGATCATTGCTGTAGAAGATCGCATCCGCAGCCGGCAGGTTGCCAGGCCGGGCCGGGCCGCGCGGACGGACGGCCTCCGGGTTGAATGTAAGCCGCGAGGACAGCTGATAGAGCGCGGCTGCATTGCCAGCCGCCAGCTCCACGTGGATCAAGCCGTCCGCCTGCTCAGCACTGCTGAGCGTCAGCTTCACACCTGCAGGGCTGCTCTCGGGCTTACCTGACTGTTCGCTGCGACTACTGCCGCCGGCGCCGCATGCGCAGAGCGCCAGCATTGCCAGCAGGGCCAGGGTCAAGGCAGGTATGCGTGTCCTGCCGCCTTCCGCGGTTCTCCTCATCATGCTCCTCAGGCCAGTTGTTACCCAACCATCAGTCCTCCGGCAGGCGCAGCAGGACTGCTGCAGCCAATTACCAGGGGAAGGATGAAAATTGCCAGGACTGTGCCTGCCTGTGGCGCAGCCCGTGACGTGCTCCATTCGTCGCAAATGGAGTCTGGTCCAGTACCAATAATGTACAACGAATCATGTGGATCTGCAAAGGTCCACTGATTTCATACCATTATTCAAAACTTCAATGAGGCTGCCTGATCAGATGGGCAGTACCCCGTCCCGCCGCAGTTCACTCTCAGTGTTTCCGGTGTTCACCGTCTCCAGGGGCTCAATCAGCAGGATCAGGCATTCCTTTTCAGCCACCGGCCTGTGCTCCACCCCACGCGGCACGATCAGGAACTGTCCCGCTTCCAGCACGCGCGCACCATCCCGGAATTCCAGGCGCAGCCTGCCCTGCACCACGAGAAACATCTCGTCCTCATGCTCATGGCTGTGCCAGACAAATTCGCCCTGTATCCGGGCGAGCTTGATTGCGGTGGAATTCACCATCCCGAGCAGCGCGGGATGCCAGAGGCCAGCCAGGGCCTGCTGCTTGTCGAGGGGATCAATCACGGGAGGCAGAGCGCTCATCATCGCATCATACCTCCCGTGCAGTAATCAGTCTCAGGCCTTCTTCAGATAGCGGTCAAACCAGCCGCTGATGCGTTCCAGACGCTCAATCCGGCGATCCGTCCGGCCGCCGCGGCTCAGCCCGTGGCTCTCCTCGGGGAAGCGCACGAACTCCGTCTCCACGCCCTGCAGCTTGAGCTGCACATAGACTTGCTCACCCTGCTCGATCGGGCAGCGCAGGTCATTCTCGCTGTGAACCACGAGCGTGGGCGTCTTGGCCTTCGGGATGAAGGTCATCGGGCTCATCGCCAGGAAGCGCTCCTTGTCCTCCCAGGGCGTCCTGGCATCCTTGCCGAACACATGGTGGAACAGGAAGCCCACGTCACTCGAGCCCTGGAAGCTCAGGAAGTTGGAAACGCAGCGCTGGGTCACGGCCGCGGCAAAGCGCTGCGTGTGGCCGATGATCCAGTTGGTCATGTAGCCACCGTAGCTGCCACCGGTCACGCCGACGCGCTCCTTGTCAATGTTCGTGAACCTGCGCAGCACGGCATCAGTGAACTTCATGCAGTCGCTGTAGTCATTGTCACCCCAGGCCCGCGAGATCGCACTGACATGCGCCTCGCCGTAGCCGTGGCTGCCGCGCGGATTGCAGAAGAACACGACGTAGCCTAGTCCGCTGAGATAGTGGAACTCATGCATGATGCTGCGGCCGTAGGCCACGTGCGGTCCGCCGTGGATGTAGAGGATCGCGGGATACTTCTTCCTACCGTCATAGTCCGGCGGGGTCAGCACCCAGCCGTGGATCCGGTTGCCATCACGGCCCTTGACCCACATCTCGGTGATCTCGCCGATGTCGCGGCGGTTGAGCCAGCTCGAGTTGACACTGCTCAGGCGCTTCGGTGCAGCGCCGCCCGCCAGATTCGTGCTGATCAGGTCGCCGGGATTGACAATCTCGCTGAAGCTCGCGAACAGCGTGCCGCGGCCGAAGTCGATGTCGTAGTCCAGCAGCACGCCGGGTTCGCTGAAGACCGGGGCCGCGCTGCCGTCGGCAATCGCGAAGCGGTAGAGCTCGGTGTTGGCATCCGTGGTCACCACGTTGTAGACCGTGCTGCTGTCCGGACTCCAGAGCGGTTTGCGGGAGCCCATCAGGCCCCAGGTGTCATTGATCGAGAGGTTGTCAGTCGGACGGTCCAGGCCCTCGCCCAGCTCACGGATCTTCCCGCCCTTGAAGGGCACGAGGAACAGGCGGATGTTGCCCTCGCTCCAGGACTTCGTGCAGTCCGGCCAGCCGCGGAAGGCAATCCACTTGCCATCAGGGCTGACACTCGGGTTGTCAGCGGGGCCGCTGTAGGTCTCGATGCGGCGCGGCTTGCCCTTGCCACTGGCGCGGATCACCCAGATGTCCGAGCGGTCGGTTTCCAGCTCGGGGTCCGCACTCTTGTTGGAGGAGAACACCACGTGCTCGCCGTCCGGGCTCCAGCTCGGATTGAGGTTGTGGTACTCATCGGCGAACAGCTTCTTCGTGCCCCCGCTGGCAACGCTGACCACATGGATCTCCGTCTTGCCCTTGGGCAGCCAGCCGGCACCGTCCAGCCGGTAGAAGAAGTTCGTGATGTGGCGGAACTTCGGCGCACCGGGCCGGCCACCGGGACCGGCCTTCTCCTCGAGTTCGATCTGCTCCGCATCAGTCGGGCTGAAGCTGAACACGATGCGCTTCGAATCAGGTGACCACTCGAATGAAGTAACCGAACCCTTCAGTTCCGTCAGCTGCCAGGCCTCGCCGCCGTCTACCGGGATCAGCCAGAGCTGCGGGCGGCCGCGGCGGCTGGAGAGGAAGGCGATCAGTTTGCCATCAGGCGAATACTGCGGGCTGAAGTCACTGTGATCGCCACGCGTGAACTGCCGGAGGCTGCCCTGCCCCACCGGCCGCACGAACAGGTGCCGGTACTTCTTGTTGCTCTTCGGGTCGATGGAGTCCACGCTCGTCACGAGCTGCCTGCCATCCGGACTCAGGCGGCATTCGTACATCTGCCTGAGTTTGTAGAGGTCCTGCTTGCCGATCGGCCGGGGCTTGGTTGCCATTTTACTGCTCCGTCACAGTCCACGCGGGGCGTGGTGGAATGGCTCATTCTAGCAGCGGAGCCTGCATGGTTGGAGCTGATAGCGCGATCAGCTGCCGGGATCCTTGGAAGCAATACCTTTGCTGAACTGCGACAAGAATCCCTGAGGATCATCGATTGCCAGCAAAATGCCGCTCACTCGCCGCCGGATGCCGAATGCTCCATGAACAGGTACCGGCTCCCGCAGCCGCAGCCTGCAGTTCGGATCTCCGCAGAGCAGCATCCGCAATTCACCTGGTGCAGATTGCCTGGCCTGCTCCTGCAGCATGTCCAGGCTCTCGATCAGTTCCAGTGGCACAACCGCCGTCCAGCGCAGTCCACAGCGCAGCAACAGCAAGCCATCCCGGATCTCCAGCGGCCGCCGCGTGCTGGCAACGTAGTCCGCGCGCAGCCAGAGCAGGCCATAGGCACTCAGTCCACTGAGCAGCCAGGCCAGGCTGTGGCTCCAGAGGGATGCCACCAGGGCATGCACCGCCACCAGTTCGAATCCGGCGAGGATGCTGACAGCCAGCACCAGACTGCCGTAGTCGCAGCGCTCGTGATAGCTGAATTCAGTGGCTGGAAGTTCTGCAGATGCTCGATGCACAGGCCTGCTGAAGGCATAGTGCAGCATTGCCAGTTCTGAGGTCAGCAGTGCTGCAATCCAGTTGCGACCAGCCACCTCAGCAGTGCAGCCATGCAGGTTCTGCAGCATGTCCACTGCCCCCGCGTCTGCCTTCCTCCTGCTTGTCAGCAGGCGCAGATAGCGACGAACCGTCAGCACGATGTAGCCGACGACCAGCAGTTCCAGTGGTGCGGCGATGATTGCCAGCGGAGTCAGCAATCCCGGGTACTGCTCGGGCAGCAGCAGTTCCGCGAAGAGCAGGCTGCCGGCGAAGCAGGCGGCAACAGTCGCCCAGGACAGGCGCTGTGGTCTGGCAATCAGCAGCCAGAATCCAAGCGTCAGAGTCACAGTCAGGTCCAGAGATACTGCGTTGGCCAGCAGCTGCGGCTGGGGCAGCACAGGCAGGCGCATGCAGATCAGCAGGGCGATGCCATAGATGCAGCCCGCCAACAGCAGGAAGGGCCACAGCAGGGCCCTGCCCTGCCGCTCGATTGCCATTCCACCACGTGCTTCCCGCATTCAATACCTCCCTGTATTGCCTGAAGCTGCGAGCGGGGCCGCCCGGATCGCCTGTGCAGACCCGGGCGGCCAGCCCGCTGCTCCTATCCTTCCTTGCTTTCGTACTTGCCCTTCAGCATCTCCACCACCGCCGGGTCCGCCAGCGTCATGGTGTCGCCGATGGCCTTGCCCTCCGCGATGTCACGCAGCAGGCGCCGCATGATCTTGCCGCTGCGGGTCTTCGGCAGGTCAGCCGTGAAGATGATCTCCTCCGGCTTGGCAATCGCGCCGATCTTCGTGCCGACGTGGTTGCGCAGTTCCCTGTTGAGCTCGTCAGTGCCCTCCACGCCCTTCATCAGGGTCACGAAGGCCACCAGCGCCTGGCCCTTCAGCTCATGCGGCTTGCCGACCACGGCGCTCTCAGCCACGGCAGGGTGGTCCACCAGCGCGCTCTCGACTTCCATCGTGCCGATGCGGTGCCCGCTGACGTTCAGCACGTCGTCAATCCGCCCGAGCACCATGAACATCCCGTCCGCGGTCTGCTTGGCACCGTCGCCCGGGAAGTACAGGTCGCGGCGGGCATTGCCATCCGCGTCATGCCACTTGTCGAAGTAGGTGTTCACGAAGCGCTCGTCATCACCCCAGATCGTGCGCACCATGCTCGGCCAGGGCTCAGTCAGGGCCAGCAGGCCGCTGGCCGACTTGCCTTCGGAGGGCTTGATCTGCTTGCCATGCACATCGAGGATCGCCGCCCGGAAGCCCGGCAGCGGCCGTCCGGCGAAGCCGGGACGCGTGCTGTCAACGCCGGGCAGGGTCGTGATCACGATCCCGCCCGTCTCCGTCTGCCACCAGGTGTCGACGATCGGGCAGTTGTTGTGGCCGATGTGTTCGTTGTACCAGATCCAGGCCTCGGGGTTGATCGGCTCGCCGACGCTGCCCAGCAGCCTGAGGCTCGAGAGGTCATGCTTCTCCGGCAGGTCGCTGCCCCACTGCATGAAGGCCCGGATCGCCGTCGGTGCGGTGTAGAACACGTTGACACGGTGCCTGGCGACGATCTCCCAGAAGCGGTCGTTCTCCGGCCAGTTCGGTGCGCCCTCGTACATCAGCACCGTGGCCCCGGCCTGCAGCGGACCGTAGACGATGTAACTGTGGCCGGTGATCCAGCCGATGTCGGCGGTGCACCAGTAGATGTCCTCGTCGTGGATGTCAAAGACGTATTTCGTGGTGTAGTGCGTGACGACGCTGTAGCCGCCGGTGGTGTGCACGATGCCCTTCGGCTTGCCCGTGGTGCCGCTCGTGTAGAGGATGAACAGCTGGTCCTCGGAGTCCATCACCTCGCAGGGACAGTCCGGGCTGGCATCCCGCATGATCTCGTGGTACCAGACATCGCGTCCCTGCTTCATGTCACAACTGAAGGGCTCGCCCTGGGGCCGCTTGACGACGACGATGTGCTCGATGCTCGGGCAGTTCTCGACGGCCTTGTCAGAGTCCTCCTTGAGGCTCAGGACCTTGCCGCGCCGGTAACCTCCATCCGCCGTGATCAGCAACCTGCAGGCGCTGTCATTGATGCGGTCGGCGAGGCTCTCCGGCGAGAAGCCGCCGAACACCACACTGTGGATCGCCCCGATGCGGGCGCAGGCCAGCATCGCCACCGCGGCCTCGATCATCATCGGCATGAAGATGGCAACGCGGTCGCCGCGTCCCACTCCGAGCTGCTTCATGGCGTTGGCAAACTGGCAGACCTCGCGGTGCAGCTGCTCATAGGTCAGCGTGCGCTGCTCGAAGTTCTCGCCTTCCCAGATGATCGCGGCCTTGTTGCGCCGCCAGCTGCCGATGTGCCGGTCGAGGCAGTTGTGGGTGATGTTGAGCTTGCCGCCCAGGAACCACTGCGCCCGGGGCGGTTGCCAGTCAAGTACGGTCTCGAAGTCCTGGAACCATTCCAGCTCGCGGGCCTGGCGGGCCCAGAAGGCTTCGGGGTCAGCCCCGGCCTCCAGGTAAAGGGTCTCGTCATGGGTGTTTGCCCTGCGGCGGAAATCCTCGGACGGATGGAACTGCCGGTCCTCATGCAGCAGATCCTCGAAGTTCTGATCCTGTTGCATCTGTGTGTCACTCATGGATTCACTCCTCCTGAGGAAGTGCTTCCATTGTATCCCTTTCTCGCTGACAGCGCGGCAGGCGGCCGGCAATGAGAAGCCGTATCAGCGCAGGTCCTTGTACTTCCTTTCCAGTCTCGTGGCCAGTACGGGATCCAGATCCCGCAGCCGGCGCAGGTCCTCCACGGCACGGCCGACGAGGTCCATTTCCATGAACAGCTCAAAGCGCTCCAGACGCAGGGCCACGAGGATCGCGACGGTGCGGTCCACGGTCTTGCGCAGCGCTGCAGTCAGCACGTCCTTGGCCCCCTCCTGCTCTCCGAGCTTCCTGAAGGCCTGGGCCCTGAGCAGCAGCACACCGGCATGGATGTATGTATCGTTGTCAACGCCTTCAGTCAGAGCGATGACTTCCCGGAACTCCGCAACTCCAGCCTTAGAGTGATCGAGCAGATACTCGCACAGGGAAAGCAGTACGACGATGTCGCGCGGCAACCTGTCATGCAGGCGGCGCAGCACGTACATCGCGTCATTGTGGTGGCGCAGGCGCTGCTTGGCTTCCACCATTGCCAGCATCACCCCGTTGAGCGTGGGCCCGACATGGGCGGTGGCAGTCGCAGTGACCGGCAGGTCGAACATCACGGCCACGCGGTGGCGCAGGAACTCATCCCCGAGGTCCTCCGGCTTCTCCATGGCCCGGCCCAGCAGATCAGCGGACTTCTGAGCCATGCCGAGCTTGAGCGCCAGCATCCCGGCCAGGAACTGCGCATCGGCAACCTTGCCCAGCGGCTGCAGCAGGTCATAGGCCTTGCGCGGCTTGCCGGCGAGCAGCAGCCGGCAGGCATCAAGGAAGTTGCGATCCTCACCCTTCATCAGCACTCGCCTGAGCATGGTCGGGGTAAGTTCGCGAGGATCGGCAATGATCCCGTAGCGTGCCTGCTTGCCGCGGATCAGCCGGCTCTGGACGCGCCGCTTGCCGGTGCCGCTGTTCCAGTAGACCAGCTCGCGCAGGATGCGCGCATCGTTGTCATTCACGAACGGGGCTGACAGTGAATAGGAGATCTCATCGGAGAACAGCTTGCCGGAACTGCCCCGCCGGGGTGCCGGCTGTTCCAACCCGGTGATGTAGATCTTCACCGGCCCGCTGCTTCGTTTACGCCTGCTCATTGCGCGAGGCACTCCCCGCAGGTCCCCCGATCAGTCTGGACAGCTCGCTGCTGCATGCCGCACTAGTCTAGCAGCGACAGGCTCTGGATGTCCTCGGGCGTGATGTTGGCGGGATACTGGTCCATGATCGCGAAGGACTCGATGCGTACATCCGGGTCATGCGCCAGGTTGAGCTCACGCTGCAGACCCAGCAGCTCAAGTCCATTGGCGCTGTGGGTGATCAGCACCCGCGGTCTCGCCGGGGACTTGACCGGGACCTCGATCGGGATCGCGATCTCGCCCGTTGACAAGCGGAAGCGTGAACCCCGCGGATAGAGCAGCACATGCTTCAGGAAGGCCACGAAGATCCGCGGGCTGACAGCGGTCTTGGTCTGGGCCAGCAGCATCTCGTAGGCCTGGTAGGGCTGGAAACGGTCCCGGTGGAAACGTGTCGTCATCAGTGCTGCGAACTTGTCAGCCAGACCGACGATCTGCGAGAACTCGTGGATCGTGTCCCCGCGCTTGTTCTTGGGGTAGCCCCCTCCATAGTAGTGCTCATGGTGCTCAAAGGCCACAAGCGACATGCTGAAGCCGAAATCGCTCACGGCCTCCAGCAGGCGCCGTCCGAAGTAAACGTGCTTCTTGATCTCGGCGAACTCCAGTTCGGTCAGACGACCGGGCTTGCTGAGGATCTCCTGCGGCACCTTCAGCATGCCGATGTCATAGAACAGCGCGGAAAGGCTCAGGTCCAGCAGAGTTGGCAGGCTGTAACCCAGCCCGGCCCCGATGCACAGCGAGTACATCCAGGTCACGGGGCAGTGGCGCAGGGTCTCGAGCTGGAACATGCGAGAGAGCCGCAGCAGCTCCAGCAGTCGCCGTGAACTGAAGAGCACGTCGAAGGTGTGCTCAATCGTGGTATTCACCACCTTGCTCACGCTTTCGTCCCGAGCGCAGTTGGCCGGCCGGGCCCAGGCCGGTACCAGTTCTAGGAATGTATCGCGCGCCAGACACTGCAGGTGGTGGTAGTCCGGGGGGCGGTCCTGACAGCACAGCAGACCCTTGTAGATATCCAGGTCCTCATCGCTGAAGACCACGTGCACATAGTCCACACCGAACTTCGTCAGCTTGTCGATCCGCTCCGGGTCCAGCACGGCACCATGGCGCAGCAACAGCCGGCCGTTCATCTCCAGGTTGCGCCCGAGCGTCATCCCGGGAGAGACCTTGGCAAGCGGGACACGGAAGTCCGGCTGGCGGATGATGGAGACAGCCCTGCTCATCCGGCGATCACCGGTCCAGGGCAAGAAGAATCAAGGTATGCTGCGCCGTACATATACGCAGATTATGCATTCCAGCGCACTGCAGGGTAGTTCAAGAGCGGCCAAATCGGCCTGAAATCGGGCTTGGTTCAGCTGCTGGAGCCGGAATCCCCGTCACTACTGGAAGGCGCAGCCGGCTTGCTGCTGCCATTTTCACTGGGTTTGGAATCCGTGACATAGAATCCACTGCCACGAAACTGGATGCCTGCACTGGAAAAGACCTTAACGGTCTTGCGGGATTTGCACTTCGGGCAGCTTTCTTTGCTGGTGTCAGTCATGGAGCGCTCGACCTCGAACACTTCGCCGCATTCCTCACACTGGAAATCGTACAGGGGCATTGCTTCCTCCGGGACGGATATTTTAACAGAACAGCAGTGCTGCTACTGATACCGCGATGATGTCGTCCCTGATCTGGCGCGTGCCGGCATTCAATCCCGCAGCATCGCGTTGAAACGTTCACCGGCCTCCCGGGCCAGTCTCATGTCCACTCGCCAGGATCGCAGGGTATTGATCCAGCTTTCCTGACTGCGCGTGTAGGGTGCAGGGCCCAGGTTGCCCGGCTGAAAATCCACACTGCCATCTGCCTGCACTTCCATACCAAACGGTTCCGGCAATCCCTGGCGGTCCAGCTCTGCAAGTGCGCTGCGCCACCGTCCCAGCTCCAGCTGCTGCTCCAGCGGCCAGTCAGCGCCAGTTTCCTGATCGCTGAGCAACCGCTGCAGGGCCGCATGCGGTCGCCAGAGCTGCAACGTAGCATTGCCTCGCATCGCTGCCAGCCGCAGTTGCATTTCCACGTAGGCACTGACAGCAGCGTGTTCCCTGGCAATTGGGTCATCCATCATGGTCAGATCCGCCGGCGGGCGCAGCGCACCTTCCCGCTGCGATCTCGCCAGTTGCGCCAGCACACCCTGCACCGCCTGGCTGGCACTGTCCACCGGCAATGCGTCATCATCATTCAGCAGAGCAAGAGGCCAGGGCCTGGGCAGTTCCGTCCGCCGGGCTCGGTTGCCTGACTGCATCAACATCAGAGCGGCGTCGGCATTTCCCTCTTCGATCTGCAGTTCCGCACCGCGGTAATGCCAGTATGCATTGTCAGGCCAGAGCTCCAGTGCTTCACTGACCATGCGGATCTGCTCCTTTGCAGGTGCATTGTCAGCCAGCAGGCGGCAGGCTGCTTCACTGCGAAGACCCCGCTCCCAGGCCCCCTCCAGACCATCCAGACATGGATCAGCTGACATGTAGCCTTCGGTTCCGCAGTCACTGCGCAGCAGGCAGCGCAGTTCCCAGTAGTGCATGTCCCCGGAGAACTCTCCTTCCCAGTCCAGGATCCGTGCGCTGCTTATCCGCCCGCAGCCGCCTGTGTCAACCAGCCCACTGCCGGCAATGTAGTCATCCGGGACGAGCAGTCGCTGACTGCTCGCCCGCAGGTCGTCGTCAATCAGGGAAGCCAGGCGGTCGTAGAGTCCATTGCCGCTGGCGGGCAGCTGTGATGCGGTACCTGTCGGACTGGCTGCCAGCCAGGCGATGCACAGCAGCGGCAACAACGCGGCAGCCGCCCTCAGTTGCGGCAATCGCCAGTATTCGTGTCCAGTTCGCGTCCTCACAGCCAGTGAAGATTATATGTACACAGCATCCGCGCTGCAAGCCGGTGCACCGGCTTCCCCGAGAATCCGCGGCACCGGTATCCCGCAGCTGGCCCCGTAACGGGGATCATGTCAACGTGGTTGGCAGGTCAATCCTTCGACCTGCCCTGCTGCACTACGGATATGGGTTCCGCTGCCCGCCCCTGCAGCGGACCGGGCCGTGTCCGGCGGGGACTGCATCCAGTTTCGTCCCTGAGAATGGTCCCCACCGGACACGGCGAATTCCCCGATTTCCAGATCCTGCTGCAACTATCACTCCGCCCCCCCGCTCAGATCTCCTGTCCATGGGGATTGGGAAATCCTGAACAGGAGGCCCTGGATGGGAATCTTGAAACACGTCGGAATCTTGCTCATCTGCTGCCTTGCCGTGCTGGCCACGGCCTGCGGTGGATCACAGATGTCGGAGCTCAGTGGCTCCATGACAACGGAGGACAGCACAGCGAACACCACGCTGGACCTGTCTTCCTATGAACCGGATGCCGTAGCGGGCATGCCCCAGCTTCCGCTCGAGGAAGGCACGGAACGCAGTTCCTCGGACTGGGACATCTCCCTCACCCAGGTTCTCGGCAGCGACTATCTGCTGCAGACGGGCAGCCTGGTGGACGGCACTGACCTGCTGATCGGCGCCGGTGAGGGCAGCGTGCAGGGTGAGAATGGCAACTTCGCCTACGCCATGTACCGCCTGAGCTGTGAGCCGGGCACGCGTCCGCTCTCCCTCAACATCGAATGCACTCCCTCCGGCCTTGACGAACCCTATTTCGTGGCCGTTGCCAACTACACCGACCTGCGCTGGAGCTGGTTCGGCCCGGTGAACCTGCCTGAATTCCAGCTCGAACTGGCCGGCATCAACAAGCAGTTCAGCACCCATCTCGGCAACCTGTACTTCCTGATTCTCTCACCCGAGGGCAGCATTGCCACCCATGCCCGGACCAGCCTGATCTGCGGCGCTCCCCAGGGAGACGAACTTCCCGGATGCCCGCACCACCTGATTGCCAGTGACGGCCAGGTTCCGGATGCAGTCGCCATTGACTGGCTGGCTGGCAATGACAATGCAGGTTACCAGGTCTTCCGCCATGCCGCTGACGGTGATGCCGACTGGCAGCTGATCGGTGAGACCCAGCAGACCCACTTCATTGACCACCATGCCCCCGACTGGAAACTCTTCTTCTACCGCGTCCGCGCCGTGAATGGCAACGGTGAAAGCTGCTTCAGTAACATCGATACCGGCTTCGCCGGCGGCGGTGAGGAACCCTGCATCATCACCGGCCAGGTGACCGGCATCGGCGGCGAGCCACTGCCCGGAGTGGCGGTCGGCCTGCTGGGCTTCGACGAGCAGATGATCCGCTTCACCAATCAGGAAGGCAAGTTCCTCTACCGCGACCTGCCCCCGGGCCAGTACCTCGTGGTTCCCCTGAATGAGGATCTGAAGTTCTTCCCGCCGGTACGCATGGCCGATCTGACCCAGCAGCTGCATGTTGACATGCACTTCAACGCTGCCCCTGAGGCGATCTTCCACCGTGTCCATGGCTTCACCGTGGCCGTCACCCCGCCGGACTCCCCGCTGCCGCCTGTGCTGCCGCTTGAAGGCGTGACCGTGCGCATCAATCCGCTCGGTGATCCTGACAACTTCATTACCACCACTTCGGATGCCCTTGGCCACTACGGCTTCGAGGACCTCCCGGAAGGCATCTACATGGTACGGGCCTACCTGCAGGGTCTGGAGTTCACTCCGGACGTGCATGAAGTCGTGATCAACGGCGTCAATCCGCCGGATCGGCGCGACTTCTTCGGCCTGCCCGCCGGTGAACCCGGCAACTGATCCAGCCATCCCACATGGACGGCCGGAACTCCGGTTCCGGCTCAGAAACGAAACAGGCCCCCGGGATTCCCGGGGGCCTCTCTCATTTCATCCTGATTACTGCGGATCAGGGATCGATGATGTAGATCGTGAAGAACTCGACGAAGCAGAAGGGTGCCACGTTGATGCTCACATTGAAGCTCGGCTGGCCCTCCGGCAGTGCCGGGTCCGGAATGACTTCAAACGGGGTGAATTCTCCGGGTACGTAGGGAACGACCGGGAAGGCAGCCCCGCCGATCGGCATGAATGGATCCGGCTCGAAGTAGTTGATGAAGCCCGGAATCTCGCTCGGCGCGAAGAAGCCGGACTGGCTGATCTCGAAGCTGTTGCCGACGACTTTGATTTCCGTGGGTGAACTCAGCACCAGCTCGGTCAGCTGGATGTCAATCCACAGTTCGGTATCCCCGGCATCGTTGTTGTGCATCTGGATCTGCGGACGCGGATTGCTTGGCACGTCGTTGTTGGTACTGAGGAAGAATCCGGATGCACCGTTCGTGGTCGTGTCATGCACCGTGAATGGCACGCTGCCGATCTTCTCCATCGTCTGGCTGTCCAGCAGATCAACGGTACCCGTGGTGCCATCCGGCAGCTTGACGGGCGGATCCATCGGTCCCGGGAAGGTGCCGGGATCCACGAGGAAGGTCGGGATGTCGATGCACCAGATCCAGAATCCGCCAGCCGGCCACTCGATGCCGTCAGCACCATCGTTACCGTCAAGCTGGCTGACGTTCGCGCCACTGGCACTGGCTGTTCCTCCGACACCACCGGCTCCGATCGGGAAGCCGTCGCCGCCGTCGCCGCCATCGCCGCCCAGAGCATCGCCGTCTCCGTCATTGCCCTGGGTTGCCAGACCGGTCACATCGCCCTTCTGGCCGCCATCAGCTGAGGCATCGCCGCCGTCGCCACCGTTGCCGGCCTGGGCCTTGAAGCAGTCAGCTCCGTCTCCACCCATGCCGCCGGTGGCAATTGCATCGCCACCCGTCCCGGACTCCGCACCGTTGTTGGTGCCGGTGAATCCGCTGCCTGCGGTGTAGTTCGCGAGACCACCCTTGCCACCTGTGGCACTTGCATCACCGCCATCGCCGGCGGTCATGCAGCAGGTATCGTTGCCACCGTTGCCGCCGGTAGCATCCGCTACGCCACCATCACCACCGAAGGCCTTGCCGAGCGTAATGCTGGCACCGCCGAAGACATTGCCGCGAACGCGCATGCCCCACAGCGGCACATCGCCGCCCTGTCCGCCTGTGGCCGTGGCATCACAGCCGTCGGTTGCCGGGCAGCCGTCAATGCCGTTGCCGCCCGTGGCCGTGGCCGTTCCTCCGTTTCCACCCCAGCCGGGGTTCATGGTGAAGCTGTTGTTGATGCGGATCAGGTTGCCCGCCGTGATGCGGTACTTGTTGTTGGGCTTGCCGCCGTTGCCCCCGACTGCAGTCGCCTGCGGGCAGCAGGCCAGGGCATTGGCATCACCGCCCTCGCCGCCACTGCCCAGAGTGATCGTGGCGTTGTCGAAGGTGATCGCCTTGCTGGCATGCATGCGCAGCATGAAGCGATTGTCCTCGCCGTCCTCACCGGTTGCCATGTTGCAGTTCGTGACCGCTGCACCGTCCCGGCCGTCCGGACCCGAGATGTTCCAGTCCGTGGCCTTGATCTGGCCCCGGCGCTGATAGACGCGCAGGATCACGCGCTTGACGTGGTTGGGCTGCACCGGGACCTTGCCCCAGTTCTTGCGCAGATGCCAGGTCCAGTACGGACCGTAGTACTTGACATGGTTGCTCGCGCCGCGGTTGATGCTGCTCACACCATTGGCGACAGCCTCCTCAAGAGGCATGAAGGTGAAGTCGAACTCATCAAAGGCACCGTTGACGATGTCGTCCTCGGCCTGCTCCGGAGTGATCAGGTCATCCTCATCACTGACAATCAGCAGGTTGCCGTTCATGTCGAACGGGTCACCGTCGAAGTCGGCATTGCCTTCCGCCACGATCTTCACGGACTTAGCATCATCCGCAGGGACCGCCGGCTCATCCGGCAGCTCCTGCACGATCTGGCCGGTCACGATGATGTCGCCCTTGACGATGATGCAGATGTCCGTGTCGCCGCCATGCAGCGTGCCAGCAATGGTCAGATCACCATTGACAGTCAGCACGGCGTCATTGCTGAACTCGACCGTGTTGCCATCACCGATGGTCGCCGGACCCTCGATGTCCAGATCGGCATCGATCGTCGCAGGCAGCTCCTGGCTGGCATGCGGCGTGCCACTCAGCATCACCGTGTTCTCCTCGGCGTTGGCCGGGTCGGCACCATCTCGCACGCGAACAGCGAATGCATACTCAGTCTCGTTGGTGAGACCGGTGACGATGAGGCTCTGCTCACTGCCGGCATTCTCATCGTCCTTGGCCAGTCCGCTGACTTCCATCGTCTGCGCCGTGCCGAAGTCGACAGTACTGCCTTCGTTCCAGTAGACGGTGTAGGTACCAGGCCAGCTCTGCAGGTCGTCCGCCTCATACCAGTTGACGCGCATGCTCCCGTCGCCGGGAATTACGCTCATCACTCCGGCATCCTCGGGTTCGCCTCCGACCCAGAACGGCGGGGAGGTGTCCACGGCCCCGGCCCCGGCCATGTTGGAGCTGATGCCTTCATTGGACTCACTGACTGGTCGCAGCCAGAAGCTTTCCGCCCCGCTGCCGCTGATGGCGGCCAGCGTGGCTTCATAGCGGGCGCGGAACTGGGCCTTGCTTGCCCCGGTATCGTCCGCAAAATTGATGCTGCCCAGCGAGGTTGCGGCACCGTTGCCAGCCTCCGGGTCCGCCGGATAGTCGGATGCATCTCCACCATACAGCGTCCAGCTCTCGATGCGGTTGCCGAAGTTGACACCGATCGGGGTTATGTCCGCCAGCGTGATCAGACCGTTGGAATCTCCATCCACCACGGACAGCGCGCTGTCGAATGGATATGTGGAGCCGCTGGCGGGATCCGCATTGAAGTTCACACCCAGCGGTGTGATGTCTGCAATGCCAACCTCGGAATTCTGGTCATAGTCACCGACGTTGACATAGCTGAAATCCAGTGCGCCACTGCCGCTGTCAACACTGAGATCCGGAATCCGGCTGGCAACACTGCCCGGCACTGCGCTGGCCTGGCGGCCGGCGAGCACCGCACCGTTGCTGAAACGGATCCGGGCCACGCTGAAGCGTCCGCTGGTTCCCTGCTCCGCCTGGGGATGCACGATCGTGCTTCCGAGATGTACGCTGCCCGGGACATCCGTTACTGCCAGTTGCAGCTGCCCTTCGGCATCGCGTCCCGGCCAGAACTGCAGTTCCGCATCCAGCGGGTGCATCTGAGTCTGGTCATAGTCCAGTCTCAGGTGCAGGCTGCGCAGGTCCGTGGCATCGGTCAGCACACTTACCGTACGCCCTTCGCCGTCACTGTCGATCGCAAGGCTGAAATCCGCGGAACCACCGTATTCGAAACTGCTGTCGAGAATCCGCAGGTCAAAACCCTGGCTGCTGACCAGGTCGAAGCCGACCTGATCGTTGTCATTTCCCGGCCCGGGCGGGCCTGAAAACTGGGACGAGCCTCCGCAGGCGGCAAGTGAAACAAGTAACGCCGCACTGAGCAGGCCAAGGAACAAGTGCTTCATGACACTCTCCTCAATCCAGTAGATTACAGAAGGCAATCTCTGGGCCTAACCGCCCGCAGGAGAACATTTGTCCTGCACGGGCGGAGAAACTGCCGGTCGGCTGAAACGGCATCGCATACACACAAGTGACGTCGCATCAACCACGAACATTACCCTTTGTCGGGAACACTCTAACATCGGCCCGATTTCTCGCAAAACAGCCTGACATATAATCTGGCAGTGATCGAATTCAATGCCGTCGGCTTCGGCAGGGGGGACAACGCACTCCTGCGCGAATTCTCCTGGCAGCTGCCCGACCCGGGCATCTACCTGCTGCTCGGTGGCAACGGTACCGGGAAATCACTGCTCTGCTCGCTGCTGGCCGGACGGATCAGGGCTGACTCCGGTGTCGTCAGCCTGATGGGCGAGCCCGCATCAAGGCTGGCCGGCCAGGTCTGGTATGCGGACGGGGCATTGGCCATCAACGAGGATGAGACCGTCGAGGAATACATCGAGTATGAACTGAGCTGCAGCGGTGCTGCCGGCTCAGCAGTTGACGACTGCCTCTCGCTGCTTGACCGTCTGCACAGGAGAATGGGAGACAGCCTGCTTTCGCAGCTGCCGCATCACGAGCTGCTGCTGGTTCAGATCGCAATTGCCACCCTCGTTGAGAGCCCGCTGCGGATCCTTGATGGCCACTTCACCTGGCTGGATGATCATTACTGCCGGATTGCCGCACAGATGCTGCAGAGCTTCAGCGTGAAGCAGGAGAATTTCATGCTGCTGACGGCCTCGCGCGTTGCCGGTGAACTCCCTGACCTGCAGGACACATGGCTTCTCTCGCGCAGCCGTCCGATCCAGTTCAGCCGGGTTTCGGGCGAGGACGCGATTGATACCGGCATGCAGAAGCTCTCCAGCAGTACGGCGATCAGCGTGTATTACCGCAACACCAATCTGAGTCCGAATGATCTGGTGTCCGGTGAAAGCTACCGCGTGCTGAGCAGGCTTGAGGGCGGCCTCAACCTGGAACTGTCCGGCAGTCTCGATGACTGCCTGGCCGAACTGGCCGCGCGCGGCATTGAAATCCGGCGCATCGATCTGCAGCAGAACTAGATCGCAGCCGGGATGTCCAGCTCCTTCATGTAGTTCATGGCGTCTTCGCAGGAATCGTAGATGTTCACGTACTTGTCGATGCGGATCGTGGACAGCAGCCGCTTCACGAGGTTGTTGGGGGCACAGAACACGATGGCGCCCTTGGAGTTCTTGACCTGCTTGATCAGCACCACGAGGTAGCCCAGACCTGAACTGTCAAAGAAGCTCACCTTCTCCAGGTCGATGATGATCTTCTCGTACTGGTCGATCTTGTAGGACTCGACCTTGTTGCGCGTGTCCGTCAGCGAGTTGATGTTGATTTCCCCCGCAAGCTGTAGCACGAAGATCCCTTCGGACATGTAGTAGCTAACCATTCAGATATGCCGCCTCTTTATTGACTAAGCCTCATATATTATCCCAGGGATTCAGATACCGACAAGCACAGTTAACTTCGTCTTCATCCAAATCCACTGTAAATCAGCCAGGCTGCAGGCCAAGCTCGATGGCTTCATCCAGCGAATCGTAGATGCCGATGTAGCGCTCGATGCGAATCGTTGAAAGCAGTCGGCGTACCAGATTGTTGGGATTGCAGAGTGCAACAAGTCCTCTGTTCATCCGGATCTGCTTGATCAGTACGATCAGATATCCCAGTCCTGAGCTGTCAAAGAAACTCACTTTCTCCAGGTCGATCACTACTCGTTCCTGACATTCGACTCCGCTTTCCTCGACCTGGTTGCGCGTTTCCGTAAGGGAATTGATGTTGATCTCCCCTGACAGACTGAGTATGAAAACGTTATCCTGCATTTGCTGGCTTACCATGGACTTTCACCCGGGTCACACTGTTCAGCAGATCTTACCTTTCTATTTTGATTGGTACATTGCATTTCAACTGGATTTGACCAATACCAGCCTCCTGGCGGCAGCATATAATCCCAGCGCATGATCCTGCGCCGTCAGAATCGCACCATTGACTTCCTGCTCTTCGGCCTGGGCAATCCCGGTCCGAAGTATGCCGGCACGCGTCATAACCTTGGCTGGTGGCTGCTTGACCTACTGTCTGAGCGTTTCAAAGCCTCAGGTCGTCAGAGCCGACATCGCAGCGTCGTCGAATACTGCACGATCCGCGAACGCAGCGTCGCGCTGATCCGACCTACCACCTTCATGAACCTGAGTGGCGAAAGCATGCGGGCCTGGTTGAAGGAATTCCCGGATACTCCGTTCGCCGTTGCATATGACGACACGGCGCTCGCTGTGGGTAAGGTTCGCATCCGCGAGAAGGGCAGCGCGGGCGGCCATAACGGCATGAAGAGCATCATCGCCTGCCTCGGCACGGATGAGATCCTGCGAGTCCGCATCGGAGTCGGACACCCCGGGGAGGACGACATTGCTGACTATGTGCTTGAAAATCCACCGGATGTTGATCTGCCCGGCTTCCGGGATGCACTGAGGATTGCCGCACTGTGTGTTGAGGAACTGGTGGATGGCAGTGTGGGCCGGGCCCAGCATCTCGCAAGCGGCAAGGAACTGCCTGCAAAGAAAGAGAAACCGAAGCGCGTTCCCCGAGCCCAGGTAAAATTGACCGTGCAGGACCTGCTTGCAGGAAGGCTTGGTGGAGGTTCGGTAAAACCTCCCGAGATGCAACTTGAACCGGAAGATGATGACGATTCTGAGCCGGAATCCTGAGCCAGCCTACTGCTGCGGGCTGAAACTCACTGGCAACATGTCGGACTGATCCGGGAAGATGAATTCCCCACTGATGCTGCTGGCGCCTTCCGCACCCAGGACATCGCCTTCAAAGAAGTAATCAAACTCCTCGCCGCGATCGAAGTGGAGCACGAGATGACCATCAGCCAGTGTACCGATCCCATCCGCGCTCCCGAAGGCTTCCGGATCGTCGCCACTCAGCCTTGCGGCATAGACCCGACTCTGCTCAACGCGCGCCAGCTCCAACCGCAGCACCCCCAGCACTCCGACAGTACTGTCGCTGCGGTAGGTCCCACTGATCTCCGTGGCCTGCAGCAGGCGCGGATCAACAAAGTCTCCTCCCCCGCTGCAGGACAGAACTGTCAGCAGAAGAAAAAGCAGCAATGTGGTCAAGCATCCCGGTTTCGGTGCCATCTATCAATTATAGGTTCCAGCAGCAGCATGCATGCGCTGGTTCGCATGATGAGTGCCTTATAATCGCCGCATGTCCGAGCTGCTCGAAGTCCACACGACTTTCGCCAAGATCATTGATGCCACGGAGATCTGCCGCAAGCTGGTGGACGAGAAGCTCGCCGCCTGCGCGCAGATGATTCCAGGCGTGACCAGCATCTACTACTGGGACGGCCGCACTCGCCGGGACAGTGAACTGCTGGTCCTGATCAAGACCACGAAGCAGGCCTGGCCTGCTCTGCGTGATCGTCTGAAGGAACTGCATCCATTTGACGAACCGGAGATCATCGCCGTTCCGGTTGCAGAAGCCAGCCAGAGTTACGCTGACTGGGTCAGTGGCTATGTCGGTGGCAAGATCAGCCCGCCGGAAACTCCCGCGGAGGCTGCGGAGCGCAAGGACGAGGAAGGCTTCTGGTAGGCCCGCTGTACCTAGCCGCCTGAGTTAAGCTCAGGCAACCGGTCATTTGGCCAGACGACGGTGCGCCAGCAGAATGGCTGATCACAACGCTGTGCGCCCATTCCCAGTACCATCTGCTCACTGGCTGTGTTTCCTTCAACCACATGGCAGCAGGCGATACCTTCAGCGTTCAGCATGTGATCAATCTGGAAGGCTGCGAGACTGCGCGCATAGCCCCTGCGGCGGTGCTCCTCAGGTGTGTAAATCATCCCCATTGTGCCGTTCATGTGCGTGCAGGACCAGCACACGGGCACTCCGTCCACCTCGCAGACGAAGCTCGGGCCATTCTCCAGGCAAATCCTGGTGTAATGCCCCTCCTGGTCATAACTGATCCCCTGGCGCATCAGCTCATGCAGCTCCAGTCCCTCTCCCAGTCTGCAGCTGTGCAGCACGAGCTCCGCAAAACGCGGCTCTCCATGAAAGTGGAACAGATATGCCGGAGGACTGTCCTCCCCATCCTCATTCGCCTGCCAGCCACTGGACAGAGCTGCCTCATAGGCTTCCAGCGGTGCCGTATTCAGGAATAACACGCAGCGTTCCTCACGTTGGTTCATCCATTCCAGCGATTTCCGTAGGTGAATCGCAGGCCAGCCGGACTCCGACTGCACCCGGCCAGCCAGCAGATCCGCAAGCATCCCCTGATACGCAGCCGGGTCACCTGCAGCACAGAGCATGCCTCCCTGTACCAGCAGCATGGCCCGGGGGTTCTGTGGATCATCAAGCAGCGTACTGGCCTGCTGATCCAGCTTCTCAATCCTGAGAGTGGTTCTCAATACCGAGAATGATTTCACGATATCCGGTTCCAATCTCCGGACCCATGAACTATGGCTGAACTGTTCGTGTAACATCAGTAAAAGGTATCAGAATTGTCTCAACTGTTGAAGTCTGCACTAGTCAAGAGTGCATCAAGGCTGATTCTTAGATCAGTTTCTCGTAAAAGCATTCTCAAATTTTTCGGTTGTATGGTAAATTTACAGCCAGCTTACGGCAGTGGACTGAGATCAGTTTGCTGTCGATAATCGACCATACGCGCACATGAACGGTAAGCAACCAATATTCCCCAAATGGGTGGATGATGTAACGAGGCTGATTGCGATCTTGTTCGCAGGCGGTCTCCTGTATGTGGTCGTGCTCACTCTGTACGCCACCTCACCACGCAACACCGCAGTTGGCTACATGCCCGAGCAGCCGATTCCGTACAGCCACAAGCTGCACGTGAACGAGCTCGGACTGGATTGCCGCTACTGCCATACGGGCGTGGAGACGGGGGCCAAGGCGAATATCCCGCCGACGCAGACCTGCATGAACTGCCACAACACCATCCACAACCAGAGTCCGAAGCTCGAACCTCTGTTCGAAAGCTACCGGACCGGTAAGCCGGTTGAATGGATCCGGGTGCATGATCTCCCGGACTTCGTCTTCTTCAACCACAGCATCCACGTCAACAAAGGCATCGGCTGCGTGTCCTGCCATGGCCGCGTTGACAAGATGGAGGTCGTATACCAGGACCAGCCACTCAACATGGGCTGGTGTCTGGAATGCCACCGCAACCCCACGCCGAACATCCGTCCCGTGGACCGGATCACCGACCTGCGGCCGATCGAGGAAGTGCTCGGCATCAAGACGGAATCCGGCATCGAGGATGCCTGCAGCGAGCTTGCCGCAAAATATCAAGTTAATCCGAAGGTGAACTGCTCGACATGTCATCGATGAAGAACAGCAGCAGTGTCATTTCCCGCAAGCAGCTCCAGGGCAGCGGCCGCACCTACTGGCGCAGCCTGAACGAGTTCGCGGGCTCGGCCGAGTACGAGGAGATGATGAAGCGGGAGTTTTCCGCTGTCGCCACCGAGGCCATCAACGACACGACACGCCGTGACTTCCTGCGGGTGATGGGCGCCTCGCTGGCTCTCGCCGGCATCGGCATCTCCGGCTGCACCTGGCCGCGCGAGGAGATCGCGCCCTTCGCCAACCGCCCCGAAGGTTACTCCCCCGGTACTCCCGTACAGTTCGCCACCACCATGGAACACATGGGATACGGCACCGGGCTGCTGGCAACGAGCTACGACGGACGGCCGATCAAGGTTGACGGCAACCCGCGCCATCCGGCCAGCCTCGGTGGAGCGCAGATGCTGCACCAGGCCAGTGTGCTCAATGTCTATGACATCGACCGCCAGAAGACCTACACGGACCGCAGTTCCGGAGCCGCCACCGAGCGTGACCGCAGCGCATTCGTGAACTGGGTTGCCAATAATCAGATATTCAGCGGCAGGTTTGCGGTGCTGGCTGAGTCCAGCAGTTCCCCTGCCCTGCAGTTCCTTCGTCGCAGCCTGGGTGACCGCGTGCTCTGGTTTGAGTATGAGCCCGTCTCCCGTGACAACGAACGCGATGCCATGCAGCTGCTGTTCAACCAGGCCTGTCATCCCGTAATGGATCTGACCCAGGCCAGTGTGGTTGCCAGCTTTGATGATGACTTCCTGCTGAACCATCCCGCCAGCGTGATGTACAGCAAGCAGTTCGCCCAGGGCCGCAGCCTCGAACAGGGCGCTCCCACGCGTCTCTACTGCTTCGAGTCGGTCATGAGCGTGACCGGTGCCAACGCGGACCATCGCCGTCCGCTGCGCACGGCGGATGTCGGTGCGGCACTCGCGGCACTCGCGGCCGAGATCTTCGTCGGGAAGCGACACCCCCTGCCCCCCGGCACCGAGAGCCTCTCCGGCCTGTTCCAGCAGTTCAGCGGATTGAGCCTTGATGACTCAGTGATGGAGGCCATCAAGCTGCTCGCCACGGATCTTGTCAGCCTCAAGGGCAAGGCCGTGGTCACGGTCGGTCCCCGCCAGCCTGCTGCAGTGCATATCCTCGCCGCGATGATCAACCAGGCGATGCAGAACACTGGACACACCGTCCGCTACGTGGCGGATCCGGTACAGGATCGCTTCAGCCACAGCCTGGCATTCAGCGAACTGGCCGCAGCCGCGAGCCGTGAGGGGGTCCGCAACCTCGTGATCCTCGGCGGCGACCCCGTCGCCAGTTCCCCGCAGGACGCCGGTCTGGAAGGCATTCTCAGCGGAATGGACAACGTCGTCCATCTCACTAGCCATGCCAATGCCACGAGCGCACTCGCCCATTGGGTTGTGCCCCGTGCCGAGTACCTTGAAAGCTGGGGCGACGCCTATGCCTGGGACGGTACCTACAGCGTGACCCAGCCCCTGATCGAACCTCTGTTCGATGGGATGAGTTCTCTGGAAGTGCTGGCACTGTGCTCCGGTGACGAACGCAATGCACACGACATCGTGATGCAGAACTTCAGTGAGCTCAGCGGCAGCAGCGATCCGGAACGCGACTGGCGCCGCGTGCTGCATGAAGGCAGCAGTGCCATCCGGCTTGCCTCCCATTCCGATAGTGGCAACTTCGGACTGGGCATGGGACCGATGGCCGCTCTGGCCAGCCAGCCCCCGGCCCAGGGCCTGGAGCTGGTGTTCCTGCCTGACAACTGCATATTCGACGGACGCTATGCCAACAACGGCTGGCTGCAGGAGGCTCCGGACCCGGTGACCAAACTCACCTGGGACAATGCCGCCGTCATCAGCTTCAAGGACGCCACTGAACTGGGCCTGAAGGACGGCGACGTCGTCAAGGTCAGCATCGGCAACGTCAGCACTGAGCTCCCGGTCGTGATCCAGCCCGGACAGGCCGCAGGTTCGGTCAGCCTTTCCATGGGTTATGGACGCAGCAATATGGGTCGCATCGCCGACGGCGTCGGCAGCGACATTTTCATGCTGCGTGATTCCGAGCATCCGGACTTCATCCCCGGAGGCAGCCTGAGCCGTACCGGGCGCACGATGGAACTGGCTTCCGTGCAGGACCATCACGCGATTGACGAACTCGGCATGAAGGAGCGCGAGCGTCGCATCCCGACACTCGTGCGCGAGGCGGACTTCCGCCACTACAAGGCAAGCCCGGATTTCGCACAGCACATGGTGCACCAGCCGGCCGACACCCAGCTGTTCGTGACCCCGCAGTTCAACGGCCACAGATGGGGCATGTCGATCGACCTCAATGCCTGCACAGGCTGCGGTGCCTGCCTCGTGGCCTGCGTCGCCGAGAACAACATTCCCGTTGTCGGCAAGCAGCGGGTGCTCGAGGGCCGCGAGCTGCACTGGGTGCGCGTGGACCGCTACTTCAGCGGTGACGTCGCCAACCCGCAGTCCGTGCACATGCCCATCGCCTGCCAGCAGTGCGAGAACGCCCCCTGCGAGCAGGTCTGCCCCGTCGCCGCCACCGTGCACAGCGACGAGGGCCTCAACGACATGGTATACAACCGCTGCGTCGGCACCCGTTACTGCAGCAACAACTGCCCCTACAAGGTCCGCCGCTTCAATTACTTCAACTATCAGAAGACAATCAGCGACACCGAGCGCCTCGTGAAGAACCCCGAGGTCACGGTTCGCAGCCGCGGTGTGATGGAGAAGTGCACCTATTGCGTGCAGCGTATCCAGAATGCCAAGATCAGGGCCAAGGTCGAGAAGCGCGAGCTGCGCGACGGAGAAGTCCGCACAGCCTGCCAGCAGACCTGCCCCAGTGATGCCATCATGTTCGGTGATCTCAGCGGATCCGGCACGATGGTCTCGAAGCGTCATGCGGACCCCCGCAGCTACGAGATCCTCGGCGAGCTGAGCAACCGCACACGTACCCGCTACATGGCGCGTGTCCGCAACTTCGCGGAAGGCAGCCCGGAGCTTGCCGCCGACCAGGCACGCCTGGCCGCCGGTGCACACGGTGGCGGTCATGGCGATGGGCATGAGGCCCCGCACGGCGAAGACGCCAGCAATCACGAGGCAGAGCACTAGGAATCAGTATGGCGAAGACTAATACCAAACCGCTCAGCCAGCTGAGCACTGAACTGGATAACACCAGGGATGCGATCAGCCAGCAGCCGCTCATCACCGGCGGCAAGGGCTTCGCGGACATCACTGAGATCGTTGCCAGGGTAGCCGAGTATCCAAGCGCTCCCAAGGCCTGGTACATCGCCTTCGGCGGTGCGATCATGCTGTTCGGCCTGCTGTTCGCGATGCTGGCCTACCTGATCTCCACAGGTGTCGGTGTCTGGGGTGTCAACACTCCCGTCGCCTGGGGTTTCGCGATCGTGAACTTCGTGTTCTGGATCGGTATCGGCCACGCCGGTACGCTGATCTCCGCGATCCTCTACCTCTTCCGCCAGAAGTGGAGGACAGGCATCAACCGCTTCGCGGAAGCGATGACGATCTTCGCGGTGTTTGCCGCCGGCATCTTCCCGCTGGTCCACGTCGGTCGTGTCTGGGTGGTCTACTGGATCTTCCCGATCCCCAACCAGCAGCAGCTCTGGCCGCAGTTCCGCAGCCCGCTGCTCTGGGACGTGTTCGCGATCACGACTTACCTGCTGACCTCCCTGCTGTTCTGGTACATGGGCATGGTGCCTGATCTGGCAACCTTCCGTGACCGGGCCAAGACCAAACTGCGCAAGATCATGTACGGCCTGTTCGCACTTGGCTGGCGCGGTTCCAACCGCCAGTGGATCCACTACGAGAAGGCCTACCTGCTGCTGGCCGCCCTGGCAACCCCGCTGGTGCTTTCAGTGCACTCCGTGGTGTCCTTCGACTTCGCAACTTCCCAGCTGCCGGGCTGGCACACCACGATCTTCCCTTTTTTTCTACTTCGTGGCGGGCGCGATCTTCGGCGGCTTCGCGATGGTGGTCTTCCTGGCTGTTCCCGCGCGCCAGCTCTTCGGGCTGCGCAACCTGATCACGCTCCAGCACTTCGAGCACATGAACAAGATCATCCTCGGTACGGGCATGATCGTCGGCTACGCCTACGCGATGGAGTTCTTCATCGCCTGGTACGGCGGCAACGCTCTGGAGAGCTTCACCTTCCAGAACCGTGCCTTCGGTCCCTATGCCTGGGCCTACTGGATCATGGTCACCTGCAACGTCTTCATTCCGCAGGTGTTCTGGTTCAAGAAGGCCCGCACGAACCTCTGGATCATGTGGATCGTGTCAATCTTCGTGAATATCGGCATGTGGTTCGAGCGCTTCGTGATCGTCGTCAGCTCGCTCTCACGTGACTTCCTGCCGTCCAGCTGGGACTACTACGTCCCGACCTGGGTTGACCTGTGCACTCTGGCCGGCAGCTTCGGACTGTTCTTCTTCTTCTTCCTGCTGTTCTGCCGCTACCTGCCGATCGTGGCAATGGCCGAGGTCAAGGCGGTACTGCCTGAGGCCCATCCCGGCCATGGCGGGCATGCAGCTGCGGAGGCAAAGGCATGAGCCAGACAGAGGCAAAGACAATGACCATCGAGGAACCCACTGAGGGCCGCAGGCTGCTCGGCTACCTTCTCGAGTTTGACGATGTGGACCAGCTCACCCACGGTGCGGAGAAGCTGCGCGATGCCGGTTACTCCAACTGGGACTGCCACACGCCCTACCCCGTGCACGGCCTGGACAAGGCAATGGGAGCCAGGCCCTCACATGTGCAGTGGATCGTGCTGGCCTGTGGCTTCACCGGACTGTGCACCGGTCTGTTCATCCAGTGGTGGATGAACGCCGTGCAGTTCCCCGGAGTGGTCGTCACCGGATACCAGTACTTCATCTCCGGCAAGCCCTTCTGGAGCGTCCCCGCCAACATCCCCGTGATGTTCGAGATGACGATCCTGTTCTCGGCCTTCGCATCGTTCTTCGGCATGCTCGGTGTCAACCGCCTGCCGCAGTTCAACCACTTCACCATGTACAGCGACCGCTTCGGCCGCGTGACTGACGACCGGTTCTTCATCAGCGTCAGCGCCGAGGATCCGAAGTTCGATGTCCGCAAGACGCGTGACATGCTCGCCGGCCTCAAGGGTACGTATCTTGAGGTGCTGGAGGACTGAAATGGCAGACAAGAAGCAGCAGACTCCTCCGGTTGAGCCCTTCATCAACTGGTCCCGGATCCCGAAGAACTGGATCTGGGTCAGTGTGATCCTGGCCAACCTCTCGCTCGTGCCCCTCGGCGTGGTCTATGCGCATCGCAACCTGCACTGGCGTCAGCCCCGCACATCCATCATCCCGGACATGGACAACCAGTACCGCTGGAATCCGCAGCAGTACGATCCGGAGTTCAAGGATGGCCGCGTGATGCGCAACTGGGTGGAAGGCACCGTCCCGGTGGGCATGCTCCACGAGGATGACCACCTCTACCGCGGCATTGAAGGTGAGCGCTTTGCCACCACCTTCCCGGATGAGATCCAGATTGACAACAATCTGATCGAGCGTGGTGAGAACCGTTACCAGATCTACTGCGCGGTCTGCCATGGTGAGGCCGGCTACGGCGACGGCATGATCGAGAAGCGCGCCTCCCAGCTTGCCATCAGCGGCAACCACCGCGGGCTATCCTGGGTCACTCCGCTGAGCTATCACAGCGATGAGCTGCGTGCCCGCCCCGTGGGTCACATCTTCAATACGATTTCCAACGGTATCCGGACAATGCCCGGATACAAGTCACAGATTACCGTCGAGGATCGCTGGGCCATCGTGGCCTACATCCGCACCCTGCAGCTCAGCCAGTGGACTCCTGTCACGCAGGTTGACCAGGCTGACCGCGAGCGCCTGCTCAAGCAGATCGAAGCCAACCGCAGCCAGGCTCCGGCCATGGACTCTGAGGCTGGCAGCGAGCAGGCAGGCAGCGATGCTGAGATGACGGAAGGCACCCAGCCGGAGGGCGATGCTCCCGCCGCTGAGGGTGCCATGGATACTGCAAATCAGGCAGAAGCAGACGGAGGCAACGGTTAGCGCCATGGCTCATTCACATGGAATAACTCCCGAGCAGCTCAGGAAGGACAACCCCTACCTTGGGGAGCTGGCCAGGTTCGGCCCGATCGCCCTTGGAATCGGTATCCTGCTGATTGCAGCCGGCTTCGTCATGAACGGGGGAGAGGCGCAGCAGCGCTTCTACTTCTCCTACATCCACAACTACGTGTTCTTCATGAGCATCAGCATCGGCGCTCTGCTCTTCACGCTGGTCAACCATGTTGCCCGCGCGTCCTGGAGTGTGGTGATCCGCCGCATTCCGGAATTCCTGGCAGGCTCGCTGTGGATGATGTTCTTCGCGGGGATTCCGATCCTGCTGCTCGTCAATTCCGGCAATGTCGAGGTTTACCAGTGGGTGAACATCGGGCAGTGGATTGACGCCGCCGAGCAGCAGATCGTCCACAACAAGGAAGCCTATCTGAACACGATGTTCTTCAACATCCGCTTCGTGATGTACTTCGTCGTGTTCTTCCTGTTCGGCCGCGCCCTGCTGCTGAGCAATTCGCTGAAGCAGGACAACATGGCCGACGGTGACGAGAAGGACCGCGGCACGCTCAGGGTCTGGCAGCTCAGCGCTCCGGGCCTGCTGATCAACTTCCTCGTGATGACCTTCTTCGCGATTGACCTGATCATGTCCCTGGATCCGATCTGGTTCAGCACGATGTTCGGTGTCTACTACTTCGCGGGGGCGATGATCGGCTTCTTCAGCACGATGATCCTGATCTTCAAGTGGCTGCAGAGCAAGGGGCGTCTCAAGGAAGCCGTGACCGTGGAGCATTACCACGATTTCGGCAAGTTCCTGTTCGCCTTCGTGTTCTTCTGGGGCTACATCGCCTTCAGCCAGTACATGCTGATCTGGTACGCGAGCATTCCCGAGGAGACCCGCTGGTTCCATATCCGGCAGAATGCCGACTGGACCCCGCTGGCCTGGTTCATGCTGTTCGGGCATTTCGCCCTGCCCTTCGCATTCCTGATCAGCCGCTACATCAAGCGCCACAACATCCTGCTGGCCGTCGGTGCCGTCTGGATGCTCGTCCTGCACTGGCTGGACCACTTCTATCAGGTGATTCCGGAATACCAGCGCATCACGGGCAGTGCCGTGGGCGGAGGCCTGCCCTTTGCCTTCTCGGACATCCTCTGCCTGCTGGCAATCGGCTTCTTCTGGTTCGGTTGCTTCCTGATCACGGCCGGCAAGAATCCCATCGCGCCGCTGGGCGATCCGCAGATCGCCAAGTCGCTGAAGTTTGACAACGTGAAGGTCTAGGTCGAAAGCCATGAGTGATTACAAGGTAAAGCACGAAGACCACGCAGCGGATGAGGAGCGCCACGATATCGGCGAGGACCTCGGCATGCCCACCATCTGGGGCGTGACGATTTCCTTCTTCTTCTTCTGCATCGCGATTTCCGCCTGGCTGGTCGGCGTTTTCGGCAAGACGGCCCGGCATGAGAACGATATCAAGGTCTACCACTCAGAAGCTGAGGTACTGAACGCCACGCGTGAGGCGCAGCGCGCAGTGCTGCATGACTCCACCGTTGTGGATGCCGACCGCGGCATGGTCTCCGTCACCATCGACGAAGCAAAGCGTGAAATCGTGGGACGCCTGATCAACCTGCAGCGCAATCCCCCCGAGGCCACGCTTGGCCTGGACGGCAATCCTGCCGGGGCTCAGCCTGCCGCAGAGAATCCGTGTGCCGGTGACGGGGAACTGTTGAACCCCTGTGCCCCCGCAGAGGGAGAGCCTGAGGGTGAGGCCCTGGCCGAACCCGGCACCGCCAGAGGTGCAACGGAGGGTTCTCACTAGGTAGTAATACCTATGGAAACTGACATGATGAGGAACTGGGTGAAAGTCGGACTGCTTGGCCTGGCGGCACTGCCGCTGCTGGCCACGGCTGCGCTCGCCCAGCTCAACAACCAGGTCCCTGAGGAAATCAGCCGGGTGGAGATCGTCGAGCATCTCGATGAGCATATCCCGACTGACCTGGCCTTCACGGATGAGAACGGCAACAATGTCCTGCTCTCGGACTACTTCGATGACGACAGGCCTGTGCTGCTGAATCTGGTTTACCTGAACTGCCCGATGCTCTGCACTTTGGTTGTCAATGGCACATTTGATGCCCTGAGTGCGGCGGACATGGGAGAGAACCAGTTCAACATGATCACCGTCAGCTTCGTGGACGGTGAAACTCCCGCGATGGCCCGGGCCAAGATGGACAACTACATCGGCCGCTACGGACTTCCCAACGGAGCTGCGGAATGGCACATTCTGACCGGCACGGATGAATCAATCCTGCCACTCTGCCAGGCCATCGGCTTCGGTTTCGAGTATGTCGAGGAGCGCAATGAGTACAGCCACCAGGCTGCGGCATTCGTGCTCACCCCCGATGCGCGTGTCGCGCGCTATCTCTACGGTGTGACCTTTGATCCGGCCACGGTGAAGTATTCACTCATCGAAGCCTCAGAGGGCCGCATCGGTACCACCGTTGACAAGGTTTTCCTGTACTGCTTCCACTACGACGCCGCGGCCGGTACCTACTCGGCCCAGGCCTGGAACATCGCCAGGGTGCTCCTGACCCTGTTCGCACTGGCCCTGTTTGCCTTCCTCGGAGCATTCTGGACGGCGGACCGGGTCCGGCGCAAGCTTAGGAATAATGGTCCTGTTGAGGGGACCTCGTAAGACGAGGAAAATTCAATGAACTTTGCAAGTGCAACAGCTGGCAGCCTGCACCTGGCCCTTCTGGAGGGCCGGGGCCAGACCTTCTGGCTGCCGGAACAGGCATCCTCTGCAGCGGGTGGTGTGGATCTCTCCTTCTACATCATCTACTGGATCATGGTGTTCTTCTTCGTGCTGCTGATGGGTCTGACCTTCATGTTCGTGGTCAAGTACCACAAGGGGGTCCACCCCAAGGCCGAGCACACCCCGCACCATAACCTCCCGATGGAGCTGTCCTGGATCCTGATTCCCCTCGCGCTCGTGATCGTCATCTTCTGGTACGGATTCAAGGGCTACATGCACCTGACCTCCCCGCCCGCCAACGCCTACCAGATCCGTGTCGTCGGCAAGCAGTGGACCTGGCAGTTCATCTACCCCAACGGCGGCATCAGCGGCGGTAAGCTCATGGATGAGCAGGGCAATGACATTCCTGAATCATTCCTGCACGTCCCAGTGGACACCGACGTCGTGCTGATCATGGAATCCGAGGACGTACTGCACAGCTTCTACATTCCGCAGTTCCGCGTAAAGCAGGACGTCGTACCCGGCCGTTACACGAAAGTCTGGTTCAAGGCCACCAAGGAAGGCACGTTCAACATCTTCTGCACGGAATACTGCGGCAAGGACCACTCCAGCATGCTCAGCAAGGTCGTGGTGGAATCCCGTGCCAATTTCGACATCTACCTCGACAAGCTCAAGGACCGCTCCCCCTACTCCCCCGCGGAGAACGGTGAGTACTACTACGGCGTATTCGGCTGCGTGCAGTGCCACGACAGCAAGGACAAGGTGACCATCACCGGTCCCACATTCGTGGATGCCTTCGGCGGCCAGGTCAGCCTTGAAAGCGGCGAAACCGTGCCGATGGATGAGAACTACGTGCGTGAGTCGATCCTCGAGCCCAATGCCAAGATCCATGCCGGATTCCAGGGTGTGATGCCTACCTTCAAGGGCAAGATCAAGGATGAACAGATCAATGACATCATCGCCTTCCTGAAGACCATCAGCAACAACGTTCCCGAGGATGTCAAGGAGGCGCTCCGCAAGGTACCCGAGCCGTCAGGCGAAGGTGCCGGAGGCGAAAGCATGAGCGTTGAAGACGGCGCAGCCGCAGAGGGCGCCGCCGCGGAGGACGCGGCAGCAGATGTCGCGGAAGGTATCCAGGAGTAGGACAGACATGGCTAGTACCGGTCAGACAGTAAAGAGCATTCTCACGAGCCCGGTGCATCCCGAGGTCAACTACCTCAATGCAACGAAGGGCTTCAGTTCCTGGTTCTTCACGCTCGATCACAAGCGGATCGGCGTGATGTACATGGTTTCGATCCTCACGGCCTTCTTCCTGGGAGGCGTGTTCGCGATGCTGATCCGCACGGAGCTGCTGACCCCTGGCGAGCTCATGTTCAACAGCGCGACCTACAACAAGGTATTCACCCTGCACGGTGCGATCATGGTGTTCCTTGTGCTGATTCCGGGAATTCCGGCAGCACTTGGCAACTTCGTGCTGCCACTGATGCTCGGGGCCAAGGATGTGGCATTCCCGCGCCTCAACCTGCTGTCCTATCACCTCTACGTCATAGGTCTGGTGATGGCACTGCTGGTTCTCGGCCTGGGCGGCGTGGATACGGGCTGGACTTTCTATACGCCGTACTCCATCAATTCGCAGACGCCGGTGGTGCTGATGACTTCAGCCGCATTCATCCTCGGCTTCAGCTCGATCTTCACCGGTCTGAACTTCATCGTGACCATCCACAAGATGCGTCCGCCGACGATGACCTGGTTCAAGATGCCGCTGCTGCTCTGGGCGCTGTACTCCACTGCGGTGATCCAGCTCGTGGCCACCCCGGTGCTGGGCATCACGCTTCTGCTGCTGATCGTCGAGCGTGTGATGCACATCGGCATCTTCAACCCGGCGCTCGGTGGTGACCCGGTGCTGTT
>JAGRNT010000030.1 GCA_020440605.1 bacterium
ATGATCGCCTGCTGCAGCGAATCCAGTTCACTGGCAATGCCTGCCTGCTCGCTCGCCCAGTCGCGGTACTTGCGGCTGACATCGGCAATCTCGGACAGGTAGCGCTCGCGTCCCGGCGGGATGATGTACTGGCTGATCTTCGAGGCGCGGGTCTTGTCGGGCTGATGCTGGCTCTGCCAGCCCAGCTTGAACTTCTCATTGAGCTGCGCCACCATGTGGGCATACAGCGCGGTCACGCCGCCGTCGTTGAATTGCGCGGCATTCGTGCCGAACACGGGCAACTCCTCGGGGCGCAGGTGGAAGGCCTCGCGGTTGCGCTGGTACTGCTTGCGCACATCACGCAGGGCATCCTCGCTGCCGCGGCGGCTGAACTTGTTGATCACCACGAAGTCGGCGTAGTCCAGCATCTCGATCTTCTCAAGCTGGCTCGGCGCGCCGTACTCGGCTGTCATCACATACAGCGAGAGGTCCACGTATTTCGTGATCTCGCTGTCACCCTGACCGATGCCCGCGGTCTCCACCAGTACAAGGTCATAGCCCGCGCGTTTGACGGTGTCGATCACGGGGCCGACCTGATCGCTGATCTCACTGTTGCTGTCACGTGTTGCCAGCGAGCGCAGGTAGACGCGGTTGTTCTTCAGGGTGTTGAAGCGGATGCGGTCGCCCAAAAGCGCGCCACCAGTGCGGCGCTTGGTCGGGTCGACGCAGATCACGGCGATGCGCTTGTCGGGGAAGTCGTTGATGAAGCGGCGCACCAGCTCGTCGGTCAGGCTGCTCTTGCCTGCGCCGCCGGTGCCGGTCAGGCCGATCACCGGGATGGTCTTGTCACTGCCATCGCCGATCTCGTAGAAGCTGTGGCTGTCATCGCCACGCTCGGCAATCGTGATGTTGCGCGCCAGGGGCAGGGAACTGCCGTTCAGCTTGAGATCCTTCTCCAGCGGGTCGTAGCTGCAGCCCTGGATCACGATGTCGATCATGCCCTGCAGGCCGAGCTTGCGCCCGTCGTCGGGGGAGAAGATGCGGTCGATGCCGGCCTTGTGCAGTTCCTCGATCTCGCGCGGCACGATCACGCCGCCGCCGCCGCCGAAGATGCGGATGTGGCCCGCGCCGCGCTCATCAAGCATCTGGCGCATATAGGTGAAGAACTCCATGTGCCCGCCCTGGTAGCTCGTGACGGCGATGCCCTGCGCATCCTCCTGGATAGCGGCATTCACGATCTCCTCCACGCTGCGGTTATGCCCGAGGTGTATCACCTCGACACCGCTGGCCTGCAGGATGCGGCGCATGATGTTGATCGAGGCATCGTGGCCGTCGAACAGTGCGGCGGCGGTGACGATGCGGATGGGGATCCTGACCCCGGTCTGCTTCTTCTCAATTATGGACATGTGTGCTCCGGCGGGACCCCGGCTCCCGCCAGCTTCTATTATCCCACCGGGAGCCGGATCGGGTTAAAGGCGTGGGGATCGGAGCTACTTGCTTAATGGAGCTACATGCTTTAGCAGTAGCGGTTAGTCCCTCCTATCGCTGAAGCGGGTAGCTCCATTTCATTCCACTACAGATCCTCGGGATAGTAGGCGCCGGCCAGCATGAAGCTCGCACTCTGCGGATTCTCAATCAGCGGCAGCTCCGAAGCCGTGCCACCGGGGTCGCTGAAGTCCGCATTCACATCAAACATCACTTCCACACCAGGCAACTCCGAGAAGATTGCCGTGGTTTCCACGGGACTGACTTGGGATGAACTGAAGCTGCCATCGCCTGTGCCGCCGCCGATCAGCATGCTGCCGTAGGGGCCGGGACCGATGGAAGCGAAACTCGAGCTCGCGCCATTGACCCAGGTGACGGCCTTCTCCAGGGTTCCGCTCGAACTGAACTGCGTAATCATCGAGAAGTACTTGCCGTTGTCGTCGACATTGCCGGCGACATACACGTCCGGGCTGCTGAGGACATTCGGATAGCGCAGGTAGATCTTGCCGCTGCGTGATGAATCCGCGTGCTTCCAGATATCCAGCCAGAGGTTTCCGCCGGAACCGTTGAACTTGGCAACGAAGCTGTGTGTATCCTGCCCCGGCACCTCGTAGTAGCCAGAGGTGTAGATCGCTCCGAAGCGGTCCGTCTGCAGGTCATTCTGATGGATGTGCTGGGGGAAGTCGTATACGCGTTCGCCTGTCAGATTTCCGGCCGGGTCCAGCCAGGCGATGCCCGCGTCGCGGGTGTTGCTGTAGGAATCCACCCAGATTGAATAAACGAGGTTCCCTCCGCTGATGGAATCGACACCTGTTGGAATGGTGGAATCCGCTCCGCTCAGCCGCTTCTGCCACAGCAGGTTGCCATCACCGTCAAGCTTGAGGAAGATCGCGTCATCATTGCCGTCAAAGCGGAAGCCACGGGTGATTCCGCTCACGTAGATGCTGTCCTCATCGACTGCGATCACGTCGTAACCGATTTCCATCTCACCAGTGTTCCACTCGCGCATCCAGAGCAGTTCTCCTGCTGCGCTGATCCTGCCGACCAGCAGCGCATTGTCGCTGTTCGCGATGTCACCGCTGATGCCTGTGACGACGATGCCGCCGTCGGGCATCGCTGCGGCACCGTAGAAGCTCGCGCCGCCCTTGCCGTTGTTCCACTGATGCATCACAAGCGGTTTGCCGAAGGCATCCAGCATGCACCAGCAGCAGTTGCTACTGGCCTCATCCGTGTTGTAGAGACTGCCGACACCGAACACTGTCTCACCGGAGCTCACGAAGGACTGGCCGATCTCCTCGTAGCCGCTGCCGATGCCCTTGATCCAGCCCTGGACCCGGATTTCCCGGACGGCTGTGTCAGTCAGGCCGTCATTGTCATCCGTGACCCGCAGTGTGGCCAGATAGATCCCGGGTTCCGGGTAGGTGTGCTGAACGAGCGGGCTGCTGAGATTCTCCTCGTAGATGCCGTCCCCGTCCCAGTCCCATTCATAGCTGGCAATTGAGCCGACGCCATCAAGGTCCGTGCTGTTGCCTGCATCGAAATCCACGCTCAGTGCAGCATTGCCTCTGATGATGGAAGCGCTGAAATCCGCCAGCGGAGCACTGTCGTGGACATCCACGTTCAGTTCCAGCTGCTCAAGCACCGCTGTTCCTGCGAGGGTGTGGATCACGGCGGCGTAAACGCTGCCGTTGGCGGTCACGAAGTCGTGGCCCGTGGGGATATCGACATCGTCCTGCGGAATTGTCAATCCTCCGAGATCCTCGCGGCTGATCATGATCCAGCGGCCGCTGGCGAAGTCCGCCATGCCGACGAAGTATTCGTCCGGCATGCTGTCGAAGATCACGGTGAGTTCCAGAGCCTGGTCGGTATCCTTGAGCCCGTCGAAGCGGTACATGCCCCAGGCAGGTTCAGTGCCCGTCGAACTCAGTTCAAGATTGTCAGCGGCAGTCATGGCGTTCGGGGAGCGCTTGTAGGTGGACTTGCCGAGCTTCGTGATCACGGACAGGGCTGCGGGACTCCGCTCCAGCTCCGCAGCATCGGCCTGCGGATCAGGAAAGGGCAGGGACTGGAGATCCGCGGCAGGCTGCAGATCCTGCTGCGTCGTGCCACTGTCAGGCACTACAGCATTGTGGCCGCCGCAGGCTGTTGCCAGCAGCATCAGCAGCAGTGCCGCGATCCAAATTCTTGAACCTTGATCATTCCAAAGCATCGGATTCCCCCTGGATTTCAGGATCAGATGTTCCAACTAGCTTACCCAATATCCGCCACCCGCAACCGGACAGGCGCTGGGATGCGCTTTCAATTCGATGCAATTGCGGATACCACGCGTGCGGGTGGTGTCATGCCCGCATTGCTGTTGACATCATTGGCCGGGGATTTCTGCAGGTCCGGCACATGCTCTGGCTCAAAATTTCTGCAGCAATCACATGCCGGGCCTGGCCCTCAGCAAGCTTCAGGATCTGGCAGAAGTTCATTCAGCTGCATTCCTGGAATCAGCCCTGCTGCTCAGAGGTCATTCAGGTCGTAGCTCATGATGAGGAGATCAGTGCTGCCTCCTCCGTCCTGCAGGACGCCCTGTACCGGACTGACCGTAGGCACGGGATTGCCGATCACACCGCTGATGCCGGCAATTGTGGCGGCATTTGCATGGCTGCTCAGTCCTGCGGATCCCGGAT
Organism: bacterium; assembly: GCA_020440605.1. Taxonomy (GTDB): domain Bacteria; phylum 4484-113; class 4484-113; order 4484-113; family JAFGCY01; genus JAHEFU01. Next base: position 4,140 of record JAGRNT010000030.1, read on the forward strand.
TCGTGAGGATCTCCGGATGGGAAAGCACCAGAGCATCGGTTCCGATCCCGGCGAGCAGCGTGGAGCCGTCCGTTCCCGGGGCTGTTGCACGGATGATCAGTGCTCCGGACAGGCCATCAAAGCTTCTGCTCCAGTCACGGACGAGACCGCCTGAGAAACGCACCAGGGTACTGCCGGTACTGTTGTGGATGCTCGCATAAACACTCGATACACCGAAGATGCTCTGTTCCAGCAGCAGCGTATCCACTGAGCCCCTGTTGTCATCGTATTCGAATTCCGAGTACAGATCCGCATCTAGCTGATTGTCCAGTCTGGCAATGAAGGGCCGGAGGGGTGAGGTTTCCCAGTAGCCCGTCAGATAGAGCCTGCCGGAGAAGTCCGCGGCGATTGCCTTGGGATAGCCGCTGGTGCCGATATCCAGCAGTGCGGCATCCAGCAGTGTGCCGTCCGCGGCGACCCGGTAGACATATGCGTCAGCGCTTCCGGGGGCGATGGCACTGCCTGCCAGGAACAGGTCGTCAAGCAACTGGCTGGCCTTAGGCTCCCAGTGGTGCAGATTGCCGGAGATCAGGCGCTGCCAGATCATTGCGCCATCCAGCCCGAACTTGAGCAGCAATACATCACTGTCTACACCTGCATTGAACGAATTTGTGATGCAGGAAACGTAGCAGGAGCCCTGGATGTCCCGGCTGAGTGTAGCGGGAACACTGTTCCCGTCGGCATTCCAGCTGCTTGACCAGAGCAGTGTGCCATTCCGGTCCAGTCTGCAGAGCAACGGATGGATGGTCAGACTGCCATAGCCCCTTGTCGAACAGAGGACCAGCACCCCGCCTTCCGCTGCTGCCAGGGCTACCCCGAACTCATCAGAGGCATCTCCGATCATCCGTTGCCAGAGAGGCGCTCCGGATTGGTCCAGACAGACAAGCAGCGCATCGGACCTGCCGGATTCATCATCAGTAGAACCAAGCAGGTAGATCCGCCCATCGCTGTACAGGACATCAGCCATGGATTCGGTGGCGGATGTGCCCCAGCTCGTGATCCAGCCATGCACCACCACCCGCTGACTGGCTTCATCGCTCAGACCGTCATCCGCATCGGTGACCCTCAGCCGCGGGAAGTACTCGCCGGGATCAGTGTAGACATGCGTGACGACGGGCGTGAGCGTGGTTTCGTCAAAGCTGCCATCGTTGTCAAAGTCCCAGGCGTAGAGCTGGATCCCGCCGCCGTTGCGGTCGCTGCTCGTCGCGGCATCCAGTTCCACCTCCAGTGCTGCGTTGCCATGTTCCGGACTCGCCATGAAGCTGGCCACGGGAGCCAGCTCGTTGAAGTCCACGTCCAGGGAGAGGATCGAGAGCGTGGCCTGCTGCCCTGCCGGCAGCACGCAGGCTGCGTAGACATGTCCGTTTGTGGAAATGAAGTCGCCGGCTGCCGGGATGTCCAGCATCTCCGGGTTGGCCGATCCCAGAGCCGTTCCGTGTTCAGACCAGCTCCAGCGGCCGCTGGCGAAGTCCGCCAGGCCGAGGAAGTAGCTGTCCGGGGCATCCCCTGCGAAAGTGACAAGCAGGAACTGCAGCTCATCCGCATCCGCGATGCCGCTGAAACGGTAGACTGCGAAGGCGGAGAGGGCGGTACCGGAATCCAGCAGCAACTGGTCTCCGATCACGATGCTGTCATCAGAGCTGCTCCAGACTTCCCGTCCCAGCAGCTTGCGGGACTGGATCAGCGATGCTTCGCGGAGATCATCCGCAGCTGGAGGGAAGGCTGGTTGAGTTAGGGTGTTCCCATCCTGCGCCATCAGTTCTGCAGGGGAGGGATGCGATCCGCAGCCAGCGCTCAGCAGGAGGAGTGCGAGTGCAAGTCTGAGCAGAACTCCGTCTTGGAAGCGTGACATATCTCCACCTCGGGTGCAGTTGCACGGCTTCCTGGTCCCTGTTGTTTATACCTGCTGCAGGCGGGAAATCTTCCGTTTCGCCATGAATATGAAAAGGGCCGGAGCATGGCCCCGGCCCACTGTCAAGCAAAGATATCTAGAATGGCCTAGGGAGCCATCGGGAAGAATTCGGAGATCCAGGCATCCCTTCCGCCAGCGCCGGTGTCCTCCACCAGCGTCACGGCAGCGGGACCGGTGAGGATCTCACCGAACTGCAGGCTCAGATCAGCAGTGCTGCAGTTGCCGCTGATATCGCCGAAGGCAGTCTGGCTGTCGAACACGATGTCCGAGACGGCGCTTGTGAGGTTTGCCAGTGCGGCATCGCCGGTGAACAGCATCGACTCAGACGGCGTGCTGATCACTTCCTGCAGTCCGACATCCGCAGTGTCCGTGAGGTAGTAGGAACTGGTGTCACCACCATTCAGATCCAGGCTGTAGACCACTCCCTTGCGTGGAGTTTCGAAGGTGTAGCCGCAGCCCACGATCCCGCCGGCCAGGCCGTTGTAATACTGCAGTGCCATACCCCGGAGGACATTCTGTCCGGCATTCTTGGCTGTGGTCAGCCACTGCCAGCTGCCGTTGGAACCAAGTGATGCGAATAAGCTCTGGGACATGCCGCTGTCGACGTAGGTACCGCCCACGAGGATGTCGCCACTGGCCGGGTCCAGCTCCATGCCGAACAGCTTGCTGTCGAAATTCCAGTCCAGCACGCGCTCGCTGGTGATGCTCATGTCACCGGCGAGTTCCATCACCAGCAGCTGGTCCCTCTTCACGGAGTAGGCACCGCATTCGCCGCCGAGCAGCACCCGGTTCGAGGAGACGACCTCCAGGCAGCGCAGGAACACCCGGTCGTCATTCTTGATGCCCTTGCTGCCGAGGTACGTGCCGTCCTGGTCATACTTGAGGATCACGCTGGAGGTTGTCAGACTGAAGTCCGGACTGAAGACCACGCCGAGGACCCAGATGTTGCCAAGTTCATCCATGCCGATCTGCGCACCGTAGTCGTGGCCTGCGCTGTCCCAGGTCTTGCCCCAGACTAGGTTGCCATCCTTGTCCAGGCGCATCAGCACGATGGCGGCCGTGCTCACGTCACTCTCGGTTTCGCCGAGCACGATCACGTCACCGTTTGCTGTTTCCACGGCATCATCGAAGGTGTCAGAGCTGCCGCCGCCCCAGCTGCGCTGCCAGAGCAGGTTGCCATTGCTGTCGTACTTGGCGATCAGGGCGTCCGCGTCCAGCGCGGCCTTGCTGTAGTTGCCCAGTGCATAGCGATGCTTCTCACTGCTGGCAACTCCGAAGTTGACATCGTAATCAGCGCCACCCAGGCTGTGGGCCCAGCCACGCACGACGATGCGGATCTGATCAGTATCACTCAGGCCGTCATCATCATCCGTGACCCGTACGATCGGGAAGTACTCGCCCTGGCTGGGATAGGTGTGCATTTCGTTGTCGATACTGCCAGTCGTGTCAAAGATGCCGTCACCCTCCCAGTCCCACTCGTAGGTGGAAATGAGGCCGCCGTTCCTGTCTGAGGCATTGGCTGAGAAGGTTACGTTCAGCGGAGCCGCACCGCGGTCCGGGGAAGCTCCCAGGGTGACATCCGGGCCATTCTCCTCATCGTCATAGCGGATCCGCAGTTCCTGCAGGCTTGCGGCTGTTCCGTCATGCATGAGAATCACGACATACACCGATCCCTGCGGAGTGATGTAGTTGCCAGTTGCTGGCCAGGGCATTTCCTGCATGACACCGCTGCCGCCATGGCCGGTGCCAAGCGTCTGCCAGATCCAGCGGCCGCTGTCGAAGTCAGCGACTGCGGCATAGAACTCAGATGGCAGGGCATCGAAGTGGACTTCCAGTTCATTGAGGGTGTACCAGTCCAGCAGGCCGTCGAAGCGAAACATCGCCCAGCTGCTGTCGCCACTGGCAGCCGTCATATCGAGGCTGCCCGCGTTGGGTACGGCATCCGCCGTGTAATCCAGGGCCTCGTCACCATTCAGGATGTACTCAACGAGGACTGATGTATTGCGCAGCTCTTCAGTGAACTGAGCAGGAAACTCAGGAGCAGCAGTCGCAGGACTGAAACTGCCTGAACCCTGATCCTGGATTGGCTTATCCAGCTGGGATCCTGACTGGCAGGAGGCGAGCAGGATTGCAAGCAGAATCAGCGAGGCGAGTCCTGCGCGCTGCAGATACATGTACATAACCGGTCTCCGTCAGATTGGATGGGAGCGTCCCGTCTGGGGACAGTTTGGACAATAACAGCCGCCGGGTCCAGGCCAGCGACAGCCAGGGAGCCAGAGTATAACAGCGGATTTTAACCTTTGAAAGAGGGTCGGAAATCAGGCGGTCTGCTTGTGCTCGGTATGCAGCGGCTCACTGCCCAGCGCGCCGTGCTCCTTCTCGTTGTAGCGGAAGAAGGTGCGCCAGATGCCGTCACGTTCGAGGGTCTCGGCGAAGCTCGCCTCCTCCGGCGGAGTGAAGTCGAAGTAGAGATCCTCGGCGCCTTCCGTGCCGACATGTCCGAGCACCACGGGGAAGGTCTTCAGGAAGATCACGAGGTCGCTGCCGAAGCTCATGTGCTCGACGTAGTAGCGGTCCAGCGCCACGCGCCAGCCCCAGGGGATCACATTGCGCCCGCAGATCTGCGCGAGGCCGGTCACTCCGGGCAGTACGGCCAGACGGCGGCGATGCCATTCCGTGTAGTACTGCTCATGGTGCAGCACGGCGGGACGCGGGCCGACGAAGCTCATTTCACCACGGAAGATATTGATCAGCTGCGGCAGTTCATTCAGGCCGCTGTTGCGCAGGAAGCGCCCGATGCGGGTGATGTCCGCATCCTTGCCGGAGATCGCCATGTGCGAGCCCGTTTCATCACCGGGGGTGGGTTCACGCTGGATCGTGCGGAACTTGTATAGCCCGAACTGGCGGCCGCCGCGTCCGAGGCGCTTCTGCAGGAAGAACACCGGGCCGGGGCTTTCCAGCTTGACCAGCACTGCGATCAGCAGGAAGAGCGGGGCGAAGAGCAGCAGGAAGAACAGGCTGCCCAGCAGATCCAGGCCGCGCTTTACCAGCGCATAAGCGCCGGAAGGAGGAGCCAGTGCCGGATCAGCGGAATTACCCTGCTCCGTTGCCGGAATTCTGTTCATCTACCAATATCCCTCGGATTCAACCCGGAGCCCACCAGGACTCTCGAAGCGTAGTATAGCAAATGTGAATAACTGTTAATGAACCTGTCAAGGCTCTACCAGTTATATAACGGCTGTCCAGCCTGTCGCGGTTGAAATCCGGGTCAATCAGCGATCCGGAGGCATGCGCACAGGTCCGGGTGGGGGGTATCCACAGCGGGCCTGTCTGCGATCACCGTTATGTATTACCCCCAGCGGGCTATAATCAATACGTGAAGTCCGCCAAGATCCTGATCCTGCTGTGCCTGGCCCTCGGGCTGGCCTGTACCGGCTGCAACAAGAGCCTGATCAGCAGCCGGGCCACCGCCGGACTGCAGAACACTGCGGCGGACTACTACAACTTCAGGCTCGGCAACCTGGACGGGCGGGAGTACTCAAGCTTCCTCAGTCCGGCCTACCGCGGCAGCTTCAGCAAGGACAAGCTCACCGAACTCAATGCCGGCAATGCCCCGGCCCGCTCCGCGAACAACCGCGTGGAAAAGGTGGAATCCGCGGATGTGCTCGTGAGCACTGAAGCCAACTTCGCGATGACGGATGTTTCACCGGCGCTCGGCTATGCCTTCGGAAGCATGGAGCCGCTGCGCTGGGTCAAGGCCGGCAACCGCTGGTTCCTCTACCTCGGCAGCGACCGCGAAGTCAGTGAATATGGCTACTTCCCGGTTTCGATACCCTTCCCGCAGGTGCCGGAGCAGGCCCCCGCCCAGGTACTGGAGGAGAAGCGCCGCAAGGACACACCCGCCGTGCCAGGTGAAGGGGACAGCGCGGAAGGCACGGAAGTCGGCAGCGGCTGAGCCTGCCAGATTGACCACTTATGTCCTGGCAAGTAAACTCATGCTCCCCCACGGGTCCTTAGCTCAGCGGTTAGAGCAGGAGACTCATAATCTCTTGGTCGCGGGTTCGAATCCTGCAGGACCCATATTGATTTCTCCCGCTCATGCAAGCATTCGCGGGTCTGGCGCTGCGCTGGCGCATTCGCTGCCAGCGGGTCGCGCTGAGGAGATGGTGACATGATGCCGCCGCTACCGAAACCGGGTCGCGCTGAGGGGAAGTCTTCCGTTGAGTGTCGTTAACCTGTGTAGCGGTGGCGCCTAGCGCCAATTGGGAGTGAAAGCCACGGAGAGAGGGGCATGGGACAAGCTTCACTCTTCACGGTTAACACTTCGCGCTTTAGGCTTCACGGATTACGCTTTACTTGCATGCACTGCTCCAACTTCGCTGCAATCCCTCTCATGTGGCGCGGGGCGCCACCGCTACACTTCTCCCGCTTCTCCCACTTCTTCCACTTCCCAGACTACTCCCACTTCTTCCACTGACTTCTACTTCCCCAGCGCCTTGCCCAGTTCGCGCTGCATCGCGCGGCGTTGCTGGCGGGAAAGCTGCCCGGGAACGACATCCTGCAGGATCTGCGGAAGCTGGGCTGTGGCCTCAGGCTGCACTGGCTTAGCCCCGGCCTTCAGCAGCAGCGTGGCACCCGGCAGCAGGCGCACCGAGCCCAGCAGGCTGCGCAGCTCGGCGGGTTTCGTGGCCCGGGCGATCAGGGCCGCCAGTCGCTGGCGCAGCAGTTCGAACAGGCGTTCCACATTCAGCATGCTGCCGAAGGCATGCAGCTCGCGGATTTCCGCCAGCACGGCAGGGTTGGAATCACGCAGCTCAGCGAGCTGCTCCGGCGTCCGGCCGGTAGCCCGGCCCACGCTGGCCTCATCCAGCTCCGCATGCTCCAGACACCAGAGCAGCAGCCAGTCCTCGGGCCGGATCTGCTCAGCTACTGTTTCCGCCCCAGGCAGCGTCATCACATCAGTCATTACTGTCATTGCTTTCCTACCTCCCCTTGGAGTCACGATACATATGTTTACCTGAATATTTATGCTATGTCAAGTAATAAGCATAAAATAGGCATTATATGGAAGCAAACAGACCGAATTCATTTGGCTGGTAGAATCTCATCATGGGGAAACAGGGACTTTTGCTAGGCATGCTGCTGCTTTTAATTCCAATGCGCGTTCATTCTGCGGCATTCACATATCCGGTGTTCGTTCCGGACCGATCTGCAGTGCCGAACATGTTTGTCACCACGATGGATTACAGTGATGAGCAGGGCTACATGTTCAGGACATATGACCTGATTGCGGCAAACGAAATTGAGAGTCCACTTGCAACATTGCATCTGGAAAAGAAGCCCCGCATGATGGGCAGCCGCCAGGGCTTGCTCGGATTCCCCAAGGTGTTTGAATTCCATCCCTGGCTGGCAGCAGTTGTCGCAGATGAGGAAGCACAATACCTGGTTCTCTACAACTACGTTGAAGACCGGCGCTTGCCTGATCTGAGACTGAATGGCATCTACCAGGGCATTGACACTGTGAATGGAGCCGAGCTGGATCTGGCAACCAATATAGAGCCGGTACACCTGTTTGAGAGCATGGAAGGCAAACTACTGGTCAGTATGGCGGATGTGCCAAACGACCTGATTCTTACATTGCTGATAAACAGCATCAGTGGTGATCTTATGGAGAAGAGTACAGATAATCTGGCTTATCTCTCCAGTTCCAAAGAGCGCATAGTCTACCTGGATGTCTTCAATGAGATCACGCTCACTCTCTTTAGGGATTCCGAAGAAGCCACTGCGGACAGGGAGCACTCAGATCTGACCTTATACAAGCCCAAAGGCATGCCTTCCGGCAAGTCCGGCGCTGATCCGCGATTCAGTTCCGCATTGCTGATTCGACAGGCTTCACCTTTTGCACCACAAGAGATACGTCTGAGCTCAGGACCAGATCTGCGGGTTTTCATCAACCTCTGGAGCAGCGTGGTTGAATGCAATGAACTGGGTGTAGTCCGGATCGACAGCGTGAAGGAGCCTTTCATACCGTATGTATTCATCGGTGATAAATCCCGGCTGCTGGCCGCACAGTTATATCTGGATATTGAAAGCGGGAAGCTCAGGAGTGCCGGTGAAGTCGTTCTCATGGAAGGCTCTGGCAGTTGAGGGAAATCTGAAATCTGCGGAAGGGGGGACTCGAACCCCCACGAGCTCTCGCTCACAAGATCCTTAATCTTGCGTGTCTGCCATTCCACCACTCCCGCAGGCAAGGGGACTGAGATTATACATGAATCAGTCCACAGTGGTCAGTAGTCAGTGGTCAGAATGGGAAATTAGCGGCGGCATGCTGCTGCCTGATCTTCAGTGGTCTGGAATGCTGTCAGGGAAATCAGTTCGAGAGCTGTGCGACTGAAGTCGCAGCTCAATGAAAAAAGGCGGGACCCGGGCAGGCCCCGCCTTCGACTTAAACCCTGTTTTCCGCCTGTGTGTACTCAGGTGGTTCCGACAGGTTCGGAGGTGATGTTATTCGTACCGTAACGGATCACGAGGTTGTTCACCTCGTCCTCGCGGATCGGATGCGGCAGGTTGACCACGAATTCGTCCTGGTCGCTGTGTCCGCTGTCATGCATGCCGAAGCTGACGTTGAAGATCTGGCTGATGTAGAAATCCGGCACCTGCAGCACGAAGTTGCCGCTGGAATCGCTGATCACGGTGCTGGCCACGCTGCCACCGCTCGGGACGCTGCCGTTCAGCAGGCGCACGGGGAAGCGCTCCTCACCGATCAGGTAGTTGAGCTCCACGTCCGTGCTCACGCCGCTGCCGTTCTGGTCCAGCACGCGGCCCCGCACTTCGGTGGTCTCGGCCGCGCCCATCGCGCTTGCGGTCAGGCCGCGGAACAGGCCGAGCGTGCCGATGAAGCCACGGTTGCCCGAGGAGTCGAGACTCGCGGTGGCGAAGTTGCCGCTGCTGTCCACGGTCGCGGTGTAGCTGCCGTAGCGGTACCAGGTGACGTAGTCGTTGTCGTAGGTCTCGATACGGCTGCCCAGGTCGGAGTCGTGGATGAAGAGCACGAACTCGGTTCCGGGGGTCTGCTGGTCGGTGAGGGCGAAGCGCAGGCTGATGTCGCGCTCGAACAGCGCATCAACCGGGCTGTTGATGATCAGCGCGCCGACGCGCTCCGTGATGGACTTGGTGGTGGTCGGGAAGGACTCGGGGACATTGTCCGAGCCGCTGATCAGATCCGAGATGCTGACCACCTGGCGGTCAGCGAAGGTCCCGCTCGGGAAGTCCACATAGGCGCCGCTGGCCAGCTCGAGGCGCGCGGCCTCGCCGTTGTTGAACACCTTCTCAACCAGGTTGTCGGCGATGATCTCGGAATCCCCCGAACCGCAGCCGGCCAGGGCCATCAACAGCAGCAGGGCCGGCAGAATTAGTCTGTGCATCGAAATCTCCATGGTTTTGGTCAGTTACCTAATCGGCGGGGCCTGTCCAAATTAAAAACCGCAGGCCGCTAGCGCCCGTGGGTGGGGGTCTCCATGAAGCGTCCCTTCGCGCTGGAGAGCGGCCGCCCGCCTGTCTCACCCTGGATCCGGCATTCCGCGCTCAGCTCCCAGAGCGGGCTCCTGCCGCCGGAGCGCCAGGCCCGGAACTCCAGTTCGCGATCCAGCGGCACGGGGCTGCGAAAGCGCGTGGTTAGCTCCGCGGTGACCACGCTCAGATTATGGATGCGGAACATGCAGTTGCTCATCAGGTCGTCGAAGACCGTGGCCTGCACCCCGCCGTGCAGCACATCGCGCCAGCCCTGGTGGAGCTGGCTGGGACGGAAGCGCGTGACGAGCACCTCGCCCTCGCGCTCGAACACGAGCTGCAGCCCCGCGGGATTGAGCGCCCCGCAGGCGAAGCAGTAGTCGTTGTCAATGAAGGCCGTCGTGCTGTCCATCGCCTCAGCGCCAGACCACACGGTACTGGAAAGTGAACTTCGTCTCGCCGTCGGCGGGCACGTCCACCTTGAACTCAGCGGTGTTGGCATCCTTCTTCACATAGTCAGTGCTGGCGGAGAGGATGTCCCAGTCGCCCCAGATCGCGAAGGGCACGGTGACCGTGACGTCCTCGCTCTCCTTGTGGTTCTTCAGCGTGATTTCCCAGGTCTCGGTGTAGCCGCTGCCGATGTCCTTGTAGTCCTTCTTGACGGTCTCGCCCTTGATGTCAAAGGCGTTGCCGATCGTCAGGCGCACATCCTCATCGCGCGGGGTGTGGTCGATGCGGTCCTCGCCCACGAACTGGGCCTGGCCCTTGCTGTCAGCCTTGAAGACACGGACGATGCCCTTCGGGAGCGGCATGCCCATGTTGTTCTCCTCGCTGTTCTCGAACTGGACCTTGACGCTGACATCGCCACCGTTGCGTCCGTCGAACACGAACAGCTTTTCGGTGCCGACCCCGGCTGCTGTCAGCAGGCCGATCTGCTTCTGCTGGCTGTTGCGGATCGTGGTCGGGCGCTGCAGGTCGTAGAGGTGGTACTCGAAGAAGGACTCCTCTGCGAAGCCGCCGGGTGCCGCTTCCTCAGCCATGGCATAGCCGTCCAATGCCCGTTCCATCGGGGCATAGTCATCCATCGGGGCGCGGTTGACATCACCGGCCACCAGCTTGAGCTGGGCATTCTCGAAGGTCGTACCACTGTTGTTGGTCAGCGTGACCCAGCCCTCGATGTCGGCGGCCGTGTCGTCAGCATTCAGCATCACGACGTAGTCAGCCTTCCAGTCCAGCCCGCCGGAGAGGTAGCTGATCTCGCCGGTCTGCGTGCCGCTGCTGCCACTCCAGAGATCCCAGGAGAGAGTGGGACGCAGCAGCAGCTCATCGGCGCTGCCCGCCGGGAGCACGACCCGGCCCGGGGGGTTGAGCAGGATCTGCCCGCTGGCATCCCGGACCACGCGTCCGCCCGCGGTGGAGAGCAGCGTGACGCGCTGCTCGGTCTTGTTGTAGTCGTCAATCAGGGTCAGCTCACTGCCGATGAACTTGTTGAGCATCTTGTCCATGTTGACGAGGTCGTAGTCGAAGTTCTGCTCGAGCAGTTCGAACTCCACACCCTCGGGGAAGGCCAGGTGTACGGTCGAGGGGTTGAGCCGTCCGCTGACGTTGTCAAGCGTGAACTGCTGGCGGCCGCTTGCCAGGTTGAAGCTGCGCTTCTCCTTGACGAGGGCCAGGTCGCCGTTGTAGATCGTGATGAAGAGGTCCGACACCGCGCCGGCCTCCTTCGCGGATGCCGGAATGGGCATGGCGCAGTACGCCAGCAGGACGCAGACGAAGAGCAGTGTTGCCGGATTGCGTTTCATGGGTTTACCTCCACACGACCCTGTAGGTGAAGCTGAAGCTGGTTTCGCCGTCGGCGGGCACGGGCACGCTGAATTCCATGGTGCTGGCATCCTTCTTGTGATGCGGGATGCTGGACTCGATCACGCTCCACTCGCCCCAGACGCGGAAGGGCACGGTCACGACGACGTCCTCAGTTTCCTTGTGATTCTTGAGCGTGACTTCCCAGGTCTCGGTGTAGCCCTTGCCGATGTCCTTATAGTCCTTGCGCACGGTCTCGCCCTTGATGTCGAAGGCGTTGCCGATCGTCAGGCGCACATCCTCATCCTTCGGCGTATGGTCAATGCGGTCCTCGCCGACGAACTGCGCCTGGCCCTTGCTGTCTGCCTTGAAGACCCGCACGATGCCCTTGGGGAGCGGCATACCCATGTTGTTCTCCTCGGCATTCTCGAACTGGATCTTCACGCTGACATCGCCGCCGCTGCGGCCGTCGAACACGAACAGCTTCTCGGTGGCGACGCCGTTGGCGGTCAGCAGGCCGATCTGCTTCTGCTGGCTGTTGCGGATGGTGGTCGGACGCTGCAGGTCGTAGAGGTGGTACTCGAAGAAGCTTTCCTCCTGGAAGCCCTCCGGTCTGGCAACGGACTTCATCGGCATCGCGGCCGGAGCCGGCATGTCGCGGCGGTACTCCGGCTCCGGGGCGCGGTTGACATCGCCGGCCACGAGCTTCAGCTGAGCATTCTCGAAGGTCGTGCCGCTGTTGTTGGTCAGCGTGACCCAGCCCTCGATGTCGGCGGCACTGTCGTCAGCGTTCAGCATCACGACGTAGTCCGCCTTCCAGTCCAGTCCGCCGGAGAGATAGCTGATCTCACCCCTGCGGGTGCCACTGCTGCCGCTCCAGAGATCCCAGGAGAGGGTGGGGCGCAGCAGCAGCTCATCAGCGCTGCCTGCCGGCAGCACGATCCGCCCCGGGGGATTGAGCAGGATCTGTCCGCGCGAATCCTTGACGACTCGTCCGCCGGCGGTGGAAAGCAGCGTGACCTGCTCACTGCCGCCGTTCTCACCATCGGTGACGAGTGTCAGTTCGCGGCCGATGAACTTCGTGAGCATCTTGTCCATGTTGACGAGGTCGTAATCGAAGTTCTGCTCGAGCAGCTCGAACTCCAGGCCCTCAGGGAAGGAGAGGTGCACGGTGGAGGGGTTGAGCCGTCCGCTGACGTTGTCAAGCGTGAACTGCTGGCGGCCCTCGCTGAGGCTGAAGCTGCGCTGCTCCTTGACGAGTGCGAGGTCGCCGTTGTAGATCGTGATGTAGAGGTCTTCCACCTTGCCGGCGTCCTTGGCCATTGCTCTGCTCCAGTTCGCGGATGTCGCCAGCATGCATGATGCCAGCAGCGTGATTGCCAGTAACCTGATTGCCATGTCTATCTCCAGACCACCCGGTAGGTGTATGTCAGTTCAGTCTCGCCGTCCGCGGGCACGGGAACTTCCCATTCCGCGGTCGTTGCATCCGCCTTGTTCCAGGGCAGGCTGCTGTTGTCCATGCTCCAGTCACCGCCGATGTAGGCGCGCACCGTGACAACGACGTCCTCGCTTTCCTTGTGGTTCTTCAGCACGACCTTGTAGCTCTGGGTGTAGCCCCGGCCGATGTCGGTGTATTCGGTCTGGATGGCCTCGCCGACGATGTCAAAGGCGTTGCCGATGTAGACGGAGAGATCCTCGTCGCGCGGAGTGTGGTCGATGCGGTCCTCGCCCACGAACTGCGCCTGGCCCTTGCTGTCGGCCTTGAAGACGCGCAGCACCCCGGCCGGCAGGGGCATCCCGAGGCCCTGCTCCTCCTCATTCGTGAATTCCACGGCGACGCGTACGTCGCCACCGTTCTGGCCATTGAACAGGAACTTCTTCGCAACAGGGAAGCCGCTGGCTGTCAGCAGGCCGATCTGCTTCTGCTGGCTGTTGCGGATTGTGGTTGGCCGCTCGAGATCGTAGAGGTGATATTCGAAGAAGCTTTCCTCCTGGAAACCGCCGCCGCGTAGGTCAGACATTGAGCTGGTCATGTCATTGATCTCCATGCCGAGCTTGTACTTCATCTGTTCGCGCACGCGGTTGACATCCCCGGCCACCAGTTTCAGATGGGCATCCTTGTATGTCGTGCCGCTGTTGTTGGTCAGCGTGACCCAGCCCTCGAGGTCGGCGGCCGTGTCGTCGGCATTCAGCATCAGCACGTAGTCGGCATTCCAGTCCAGCCCCCCGGAAAGATAGCTGATCTCACCGAGCCGGCGGCCGGCTCCGGCACTCCACAGCTTCCAGGAGAGCGTGGGCCTGAGCAGCAGCTCATCCGCACTGCCGGCGGGGAGGATCACGCGGCCCGGCGGGTTGAGCAGGATCTGGCCGCTGGCATCGCGCACCACGGTGCCGCCACTGGTGGAGAGCAGGGTGACGCGCAGGCTCGTGCCGTCGTAGTCATTGTGCAGGGTGAGCTCGCGGCCGATGAAGCGCTCCAGCAGCTTGGAGGTGTTGACGAGGTCGTAGTCGTAGTTCTGCTCCAGCAGCTCGAACTCCGCGCCGTCGGGGAAGGCGAGGTGCACGCTGGAGGGATTGAGCTGCCCGCTGACATCCTCGAGCACGAGGTCCTGCGTACCCTGGGAGAGCTCGAAGCTGCGCAGTTCGCGGATCAGCGAGAGGTTGCCGTTGTAGACGGTGAGATGGACATCCTCGACCTCACCGGCGTTGGCGGCGTAGACGGATTGCACCTGCAGCAGCATGCAGGACATGGCAAGCAGCCCTGCCATGAGTTTACTGTTCATTTACTCCTCCTCGACTTCCCATAGACTACATGAAGGGGGACTGTTCCCCCAGCTGGGATTTGCACCGCGAATTCACAGGTGTTCGCATCCAGACGTTCCCATTGCACATCGCATTCAACAACTTCCCATTCCAGGCCTGGTCTGTGGCTCAGATAAACGGTGGTCTCGCGATCCAGCCTGCTGTGGACCAGCACATCAATCTCCCTGACGGCACGTAAGCCATATCCGGACTTGAAGAGGCTTTCCCTGTCATTGAAATCTGAGAGCCAAAGCAATGAATCACCCAGGAAACGTTCGATGCGAATGGTGTCATTTTTGGGAGTATGCTTGGTTTTTCCATCGCCTGCCGGCAGGCGGGTGCCGGATTGTGTGGTGCCGACGAACCTTACATTACCGGCGGGCAGCGGAATGCCCAGTCCGTTTTCCTCAGTGTTGTCAATTTCGAATACCTGGAAGAACTCATTGTAAAGCCATTCCAATCTGCCAACGTAGCGGGATCTGATATCGACGGTGCTGGGTGAAAGGAAGCTGATCTGCTTCTGCTGCCGGGCGAGGATGTCAGTGCGCTGGCGCAGGTTGTACAGGTAGTACTCGAACAGTTGCTCACTGTAATAGCCGAACCAGTCCGGGCTGTACTTGAAGTACGCCTGGTCAAGGAAGATGTCAGCGCTGCGATAGCCAGGTTGCTCCTGTGGCACAAGGTTGATGTCGCCAGCCATCAGCATCATTTCCGCATTGCGGTAGTCGGTGTCACTTGTGTTACGGATGGTGGTCCAGCCCAGCAGGGTGGCGCTCTGCAGTTCTTCGTCGAACTGCAGTTCGTAGTCCGCATTCCAGCTCAGGCCAGAGGTAAGGTACTGAAGTTCCGCTTCCGTGCTTACCGACTGCGTCGCATGGCATTGCCAGGAAAGGGTCGGCTGTAGGAACAGGCCGGAATCACTGCCAGCTGGTAGTGCAATGTCGGCAAGCGGGGCTGCGCTGATGCCTTCAGGGCTCTCCACGAGTAGGGAATCGCCATTCAGAGACAGCAACGTCACCGTCATCGATGCGCCTGATGAATTGACAACGATTGGAGACCCGAGGAAGCGTCGCAGCAGCTTGCCAGGCTCCACCAGATCGTAATCAAAATTGTGCTCAAGCAGCTGCAGCGGCACATCGGCGGGCAGCAGCAGGCTGGCGGTATCAGGACGGAGCCGCTCCGAGACATCGCTGGCAACGATCAGTGATTCACCAGCCTGCAGGGAGAGTGAGCGGGTTTCGCGTACAAAGCTGACGTCCTGCGAATAGATGGTGACGCGCAGGTCCGAAGCGGGGCCGAGTTCTGCGGCGGAAGAGGGTAAGGCGGGCAGCAGCGCAAACAGCAGCAGCAGGCAGCTGCATGCGATCAGTCCGGGCAGTGTTTTCCCTGCGGACATCGGTTGAGCCTTCCTCCAAAGGACATGGAGATATTCGGGGAGGAAGAGGAAAGGGCAAAACAGGGTGAGGGGAGTGTAGCTCTTAAGAGCTACATGGCCATGTTGGTCTAAGACCAACACTCCGTCACTCGCCAGGCTTACAGCCCGGCCTCCTCGTCTGGATAGAGCACATTGGCCTGCAGTTCAGCGAGGGCCGGGCCGATGTCCGCCGTCTCGCCATAGAAGGCGTTCAGGGCCTCGACCGTGCTGCGGATGAAGTCCGTGGTCTGCGGGCGTTCGAGGTCCACCCAGACCGCGCCGGGATGGCCGATGCAGTTCCCCTGGTAGCGCTGCGGGATGAACATCCGCACCGGGGCGCGGTGGATCGCCGTCCAGTGGGTCAGCAGCAGCAGGTTGGCCCGGTTGTCACCGAGCACGCGCAGGGCCAGGGCATAGCTGCGGCCGCTGCGCTGCATCAGCTCCTCCAGCAGGCCGTACCAGGTGCGGCCCACGCTCGGCAGGCGCGAGGTGCTGAGCAGGATCGCCCCCACCGCACTGCACTGCGGCTCGAACTCCGCGCCGGTCTCGAGGCTTCTGCCGAGTATCCGCGTGCTCGTCTCCGGGCTGACCGCGGCACCGTCGGCCAGGGCCTCCCAGAGCGGCTGCAGCGGCTGCAGATGCTGATCCTTCAGCTCCTTCGGTGTCGGGCTGTAGTTGATCATCCAGGCGTGGAATTGCTCGTTGGCAGCATAGAGCTGCGGATGGCTGGCTGGTGGGCGCGAGAGTGCGATCTCCGGGACCTTGTCGCCCAGGGCCCCGAGCTGCATCAGCTCAAGCTCCACGGGCTCCCAGCGGTCGCACAGCCCGCAGCTGAGGATGTCGGTCAGCACCACGTCGAGCTGCGGGTGGAACAGGTCCGGAGCCTGCAGCAGGGTGTCCGGGTGGTGGTCCACGAGGATCATGCGGCAGTCCTCGTGGGCATCGAGGCGGCTGATGGCCTTCTGCGTATATTCCGGGCGGCGGCTGTGCACGCTGCAGTCCACCATCACCACCGTGCCGTAGTCCTCTTCGCTCGCGATGGCCCGCGGCACCACGCGCTTCCAGAGCTTGCTGATGTCACCGGTGGATTCAAAGCTGAAGGTGCCGTCCACCTGTGTCAGGCCATGGGACTGCAGGAAGCGCCGGGTGAGGGCCAGCATCGAGATGCCGTGCACGTCGTAGTGGCCGATCACCTGGGCCGGACGGTGGGCATTGGCCGTGATCCAGTCCAGCGCGGGATGCCGTTTTTCCAGGCGCAGGAAGTCCGGCGGGGCCTGTTCCGAGGGATGTCCGAAGAGCCGCACACGCGCCCCGGGATCCTCACTGAGCCAGACCTGGAAGGAACTGCGCTCGAGATTCTGCAGGTCCAGCAGGCCGGCCAGCCAGTGGGCCGTGTCGGCAAGCAGCATGGCCAGTTCGCGGTCGAGCTGCATCGCTTCAAGGGCGGCGGCACCGCCGGCGAAGGCCTGGCTGCCCCGGCTGAAGTATTCATTGAAGAGCGCGAGCTGCAGGCCGTAGAGCTCGGGCATGATTTCCTGGCGGGCAGCGCTGCGTGCAACCAGAATTCGATTGGAGAGGTCGAGAGTTATACGTGAGAATATGATGGAGAGGCTGACCTGGGGGTCTTCTGGATCATGATTCCTCAGGCATTGGAAGAATTCCGGGTCAATGCCTGCTTTGGGAGTCGGCACTGCTGAATTCTAACATAACCATGCCGATAAACACGCAAATGACCGAGGGCGCGGCTCAGATACTGGTAGTGGATGACAGGGCGGAGGACAACTGCTCGCTGGCCGAGCTTGTCGGGCTGTTCAACTACGAAACATTCTGCGCCACGAGCCAGGAAGAGGCCGTGCGCCTGCTGCAGGAGAAGGGCATTGATGCCGCGGTGATCAGCATCGACAGCCCGATCAACGGTTTCCAGATCGCCCAGCACATCAAGGGTCTCGATGACTACAAGGACCTGCCGCTGGCCTTCACCACCTCCCAGGACTATGACTATCCGACCCTGATGGAGGCGCAGTACTACGGCGGGATGTTCCTGCACCGCAAGCCCTATGACGATGTCGAGGTGCTGGCCACGCTCTCGAGCATGGTGCGCGTCAAGATGCTGCAGGATGAACTGAAGGAGCGCATGCAGGAGCTGGACCACCTGGCGAGCACGGATGTGCTGACCGGGATCTACAACCGCCGCATGTTCTTCATCCGTGTCGCCGAGGAAATGGCGCGCGCGCGCCGTAACCAGTCCCCGTACTGCGTGCTGTACATGGACATCGACCACTTCAAGGGCATCAATGACACCCACGGTCACCTGGCCGGGGACTTCATCCTGCGTTCCTTCGCCCAGCTCGTGGACCAGGCCAAGCGCAAGAGTGACGTGTTCGGGCGGATCGGCGGCGAGGAGTTCGTGATCCTGCTGCCGGATGCGGGCTACGACGAGGGCCAGATGATCGCGGAACGTATCCGCGCCACCATCGAGGAGACGGACATCAACTGGGTCGGCAAGGCCATCCCGGTGACGATCTCCGTCGGCATGCTTGCCATCCCCGAGAATGCGGTGGCAACGGCGGACGAACTGATGAAGATCGCCGATGAGGCGCTGTATGAGGCCAAGGAAAGCGGGCGCAACCGTGTGGTCTCACGCGAACTGGAGATCGGCGATGCCGTGGCCCGGCCCTTCGGCTTCCTCTAGGCTCAGACGGTCAGACGGCGGATCAGGAGCCAGCTGCGGCCGCTGCGCGGATTGACCCCGCTGTCAACGATGTCGAGGCTGCCCCTGGTGCGGTAGACCAGGCGCTGGCCGGGATGCAGATCCTGGGTGCGCTTGGCAATGGGAGCGAAGTCGGCGTAGACGAAGCCGTACTGCAGCGCCTTCTGGGCCTCGGCGCGGCTGACGCGGAAGGCCGCGCTGACCACGGCATCGGCCCGCAGTGATGCACTGGTGAGGCGTTCCTCGGAAAATGACAATGCCGGAGGCGTGGCCGCGTAGTCCGCCTCCACCTCCAGTTCATCCAGATACTGCCCGGAATGCAGGGCCAGCACGAAGCGCTCATCGAGGTAGATGTCACCCACGGCGCTGTCCGCAATCCCGCTGCCGCGCAGCAGGCTGCGCAGGCCGTTGACGGTGCGCGCATTGCCGGGCAGCTGCCCGGGATCGAAGATCGCGAAGTGCAGGGGAGCCGGAGTGCCGGCCGCGTGTGCAAGGCGGTACTGGGCTCGCTCGAAGCCGCCCGTGAGCTGCAGGGCAGCGTTATCCTGCAGGTCCTGCCACTGATGCGTGTCGAGGAAGCCCGTCGGCAGATAGCGCGCATCGCCGTCCAGTCCCTGCTGTACGGCAGCCAGAACCTCGGAAGCCTCAAGTTCCCGCCAGTTGAGCATCGGCCTCAGGACTGGCTCGCCGTGCGATCGCGCTCACTTTCGATGATCGCCTGGTCAGCGTGGATCGTCTTCTTGAGGCGCTCAAACTCGTCGTCAATTTCCTCATGATCGCGGTCGTCCAGCTCGTACAGATTGCGGTCCACGAGGCTCGTGAAGACCTCATCGCAGAAGGCGATCTCCATCTCGATCAGCATGATCGTGTGGCGCATGATGAACTGATGGCGCAGCGGTGTGCTTTCGCGGGTCTGCTCATCCACCTCGCGGTGGTATTCGAGGATGCGCTTCAGGTAGGCCTCCTTGATCAGGAAGCGCCGGCACTGCTCCTTGTCGGAGATGGCGTCGAGGAAGTACAGCCCGAGGTTGACGGGGAAGATCGGCCGGGAATGCGGGAAGATCACCTTCGGCAGTTCGCGGCGCAGCATGCGCCGGCCGTCGTCGGTGATTTCATACACGCTGCGCTCGGGGCGGTTGCCGACGCGCTCCGTGCCCGTCTCGCGGACGAAGCCGTTGTTCTCCAGCTTCTTGAGACCGTAGTACAGGGAACCGCTGCTGATGTCGACGATATGGCTCATCACATTGTCGATGATCATCTTGATCTCATAGCCATACCGCGGACTGTCGGACAGCAGGCCCAGCACCACCAGGTCCCTGATCTTCACGTCCTTGCTCATGCGCTTCCTCCCCTGGAAGTCAGGCTCTCGTGTTGAGTCTCATGACAGACACCAAAAGTTAAATTCTGGTTCAACGCAGAGAGAATATCCTCATCTACTGAAATATTCAATCATTCAAACAGAATAATTATCCTAATTAATTTTGAAATGATGGTCGAAACGGCCGGGTTTTCCCCTGCAAACACCGGATGTCCCAGACAACTATCCAGCGCTCCGGCGGGTATACCTATCCACCTGCTCCGGGGAAATCTGCATTGGTATTCATCATTATATACAGATGTGTAGTATAATACCAGCAGCTCCGGCAGTTCTGTGAGGAAGCAATGACAGCCGATTTCATTCATGTGCGTGGTGCCCGGGTCCACAACCTGAAGGACGTGGACGTGAAGATCCCGCGCGGCAAGCTGGTCAGATCGGAAGAACGTTGCGGAGGGAAAGAGTGTAGACTTGGCTTCTACACGAACTACGAAAAAAGAAAGCGGCGCTACCTCGAGAGCCTCTCGAGCTATGCGCGGCAGTTCCTGCAGAACTTC
>JAGRNT010000031.1 GCA_020440605.1 bacterium
TACAGCCACCCCGCCGTCTACATCATGATCCTGCCCGCGATGGGTGTGATCTCCGAGCTGGTATCGACCTTCAGCCGCAAGCACATCTTCGGCTATCGCTTCATCGCCTACAGCTCGATCGCCATCGCGATCTTCAGCTTCATCGTGTGGGGCCACCACATGTTCACCAGCGGCCAGTCCAACCTGATGAACATGGTGTTCAGCGCGCTGACCTTCAGCGTGTCCATCCCCTCCGCCGTGAAGATGTTCAACTGGCTGACGACGATGTACAAGGGTTCGATCAACCTGGCGACGCCGATGATCTACACCCTGTCCTTCATGTTCATCTTCGCGATCGCCGGTCTGACAGGCCTGCCGCTGGCAACCCTGGCCACTGACATCCACCTGCACGATACATATTTCGTGGTCGCCCACTTCCACTACACGATGATGGGCTCCACGCTGTTCGCCTTCGTCGCGGGCATCCACTACTGGTGGCCGAAGATGACGGGCCGCATGTACAACCAGAAGCTCGCGCGCTTTGCAGCCTGGTTCGTGTCAATCGGCTTCAACGTGACTTTCTTCAGCCAGTTCCCGCTGGGCTCACTGGGCATGCCGCGCCGCTACCACCTCTACGAGGCGATGCCCGACTGGCAGATCTACCATCAGATATCAACGCTTGGTGCCTACATGCAGATGATCGGCTTCCTGATCGCTGCCTACGCACTGATCTCATCCCTGAGCAAGGGCAAGCTCGCTCCACGCAACCCCTGGGGCGGCGCAACCCTGGAGTGGGAAACCTCCACTCCGCCGATCACGTTCAACTTCGAGGATACCCCCGAAGCCGGCGACCCCTACGACGTGGAGTCCTGGCAGTGGAGTGACGAGGAAGGTGGTTACGTCAAGGTGCGCCCGTCAGTCGCTGACGAGGACCACGCGGAGTAACACAGGAGTTATTGACGATGTCGCATCACGATCATCCTTCACACGTGCACCATCACTTCGAGAACGAGACTCAGCAGTTCGACTCGGACAAGATGGGCATGTGGCTGTTCCTGGTCACGGAGATCATGATCTTCGCGGGACTGTTCTGCGCGTACGTCATCTACCGCACGCACAATCCCGAGATCTTCCACTACGGGCACCAGTTCCTCGACAAGAATATGGGCGCGCTCAATACGCTGATCCTGCTCACCTCCAGTCTGACGATGGCCTGGGGCGTGCGCGCCGCTCAGCTCAGCCAGCAGAAGACCCTGCTCTGGATGCTCGGCCTGACGATGGCCTGCGCCTTCGGGTTCCTCGGCATCAAGTACGTTGAATACAGCGCGAAGATCCACCACGGCACCCTGTATGGCGACCGCTATGTCTGGCAGACTGATGAACATGGCGGCGAGCATGGGGCAAGTGGCGACGAAGCTGAAATGCACAGCCTGGCCGAGGCGGCTCAGGATGCCAACGCCGTGCACCTGGATGCCATGGCAGGCGGCACGCAGCTCACTGATGCTTCGATGAAGCTGCCGAGCTCCCAGTATGCTCCGGCTCCCGCCGGACCGGAAGGCTTCGACATCAACGAACCCGCTGAGGCGAAGGCCGAGGAAGCCACCCACAAGTTCGAGCAGCCGGCCAAGGCGCATCTGTTCTTCAGCATCTACTTCATCATGACCGGCCTGCACGGTATTCACGTGGTGATCGGCATCATCTGCATCTTCGTGATCTTCGTGCTGTCGGCCAAGGGTGCATACAACTCGACCTATTACACACCGGTGGACCTGGTGGGCCTGTACTGGCACCTGGTCGACCTGATCTGGATCTACCTGTTCCCGCTGCTTTACCTCGTGGATTAGCGGCACAATCGGAGAATAGCTGACATGAGCAACAAATCACATCATCATGAGCCGGGACATCCCACTGTCGGGCACGTCAGCCCGCTGCCCCAGCTGTTCATGGTCTTCGGCGCACTGGTGGCCCTCACTGTGCTGACCGTGGGCCTCTCCGGCAAGCTGCCCGGCACCACCGGCATGCTGATCGCGATGGGCATCGCCACTATCAAGGCCCTGCTCGTGGCGCTGTACTTCATGCACCTGCGCTATGACCGCCCCTTCAATGGTTATGTATTCCTTGCAGCCATCATGTTCGTGGCCTGCTTCTTCGGATTTGCCTCGCTGGATACGGCAACCTACCGCCGCGACATCGCTCCCTATGAGGCCAACAAGCTGATGGAGTCTGAAGGCAAGCCTGAGAACATGTACAAGACTGCACGCGATGACTGGCAGAGCAAGCATGGCGGCGAGGGCACCAGCCTGCATACCAGCGGTGAGGATGCCGGAGCGCCGGCGGAAGGCCACTGAAGAGCTTCCATACTCAAGGAGCGGATCTCATGGAGCCCGGCCGGCCTGAACGACAGCCTCTGACAGCGGCCACCATGGGCATGTACCTCGGCCTGGTTTCCGGCACGATGGGCTTCCTTGCAGTGATCGTCTGTTACCTGCTGATCCGCAACATGCATGCCAGCGACTGGCTGCCTCCCCAGGGTGCACCATTCCCTGCCACGCTCTACATGAGCACGCTTGTGATCCTGGTCAGCAGCGGCACGATGCAGTACGCCCTCAACTCGATCCGGCATGCCAGCGTGCACAACCTGCGTAACGGTCTACTGGGTACGATCGTGCTCTCGCTGACCTTCTACGTGCTGCAGTGGAGCAGCTACCGGGTGATCGTTGCTAGTCCTGAGTACGAAGCGGCCAACTACCTGTTCAGCGGGACCTTCTTCATGATGTCAGCCCTGCATGCCGCCCACCTGCTAGGCGGCGTGATTCCCCTGATCGTGCTGTACCGCGCCGCCGGCCGCGACTGCTACTCCGAGGAAAGCCACCAGGCCGTGACCAGCACCAACATCTACTGGCACTTCCTGACGGTGATGTGGTGTGCACTGTTTGCCGTGATGCTCACTGCCAAGTTCATCGGCTAGCCAGTTCCGAGGGGTCGAGCAGCACTGCATCCGGATGCATCGCATGCCAGGCGAACCACAGTGCACTGATCCCCGTGAGGCAGTTGCCATCCGCATCCCTGGCAATCACCGCCGGCGGATCCAGCGTGGAGCTGTACGGTATGAACTGCAGGCTCAGGCCGGAGAGCTCCAGCACACGGTCATCCCCAGCGAGCCGTTCCACGTCCGCGAAGCTGACAAGCTTCCAGCCCGCTGCATCCTGCAGGGCAAACACCCTTTCCATGGTCTCCGGTCCATCCAGAGGAGGCGGAGGATCCACCGGGAAGCGCGGTTCACCGATTTCGTAATAGCGCAGGTAAGGGTTCGAATTGTAGTCACGCGGCTCACCGGTCTCGCGTGCCAGCAGCGTCGTATCGGGATACTGGGCGAGCCATTCGCCCCAGTGCGACAGGTCAGCCGGCAGCAACTCCAGTCCGTTCCCAGCCATCGGACCGGCCACGGCGCGCCGCTGCAGCTGGCTCCAGAGGCTGCTCCGCTTAAGTTCCGGGCGGCGGTCATACATCACGATGTTCGAGTTGATCAGAAGCCCGCTGGAACCGAACTCCAGGATCTCTCCATCCATTTCCCGGCTGAACACCGTGGCTGAATCCGTCAGTGGGCAGTAGACCACCGCGATCGGCACCCCGCCCAGAGTGTCGTTGACAATCTCGTGATAGTTGAGGATGTTGATCTGGTAGGCGCGCTGTTCACCATTGATACTGACTCCGACCACTCGGTCTCCGCTGACGATGAACTTGCGGTGGTAGAGCCGGCGTTCTCGCTTGTTGATCTCCGGCACCTCGCTGCCCTGCACCACCGGCGGATCCTGCAGGGAACGGATCCCGTCGCGTGGGAGGCCGGATGGAGTAAACTGCTCAAGCGGTATAATGCTGTTGTCAGTGCTGAAGCCGTAGTCTGCCAGGCTCAGCGTCCCCTGCCGCACCGCCAGTCCTCCCTCCTGCATGGCAGGAAGCAGCAATCGCAGGCTGATTGCCAGCATGGCAATGAACACCAGGCACCACAGCCACCACAGCCCGCGCAGGTCCAGCACCCTGGGCTCCTGCGCCTCACTGCTGCCTGTCTCCGACTGTGGCTTTTCACTGTTCATGCGTCCATCCCTGACGACACATTATCCCACCGGATCAGGCCCCGTCCGGATTCAGTCCAGCAGCGGGAAGATTTCGCTTTCCGGATGCGTCGCATACCAGGCGAACCAGTAAGCATGTACGAAGCGAATCTCCTCATCCGGGAGGGCTTCAACAAGAACCTGTGGCTCCATTTCCGGATCAGCCGGACTGCTGAGCATGAAGCTGGCGCCATGTAATGCCAGGCTGTTGCCGGTCCCCAGCTCGCGACTGAGCTGGCGCAGCGGCAGAACAAGCCATCCGCTGCCGTTGTCAACGGCGATCACCTGCTCGAAGGCATGCAGCGGGCTGTCCTCCGGCAGCTGCGGCCAGGCTGGATAGCGCAACCTGGCTTCCGTCCTGTAGTCAACATATGCATCCACCGAGTAATCCGGCAGTTCCTCCAGATCCGGCACGGCGACGCTGCTGGCGGGATGCATTGCCAGCCAGCTGCCCCAGTCCAGCAGCTGCAGCGGCAGCTGCTCCAGTTCGGAACCTGCCTGCGGGCCGCTCACGGCCTGGCCGCGCAGCTGGCTCCAGAGGCTTTCCTCACCACGGCGGGCTTTGTCAAACAGCAGCATGTTCGAATTGTGCAAAAGCCCGCTCACCCCGAATTCCAGTTCGCGGCCGTCCTGCTCGCGGCGGAATGCTAGCAGTGCATCACTCAGCGGACAGTAGCTGATCAGCACCGCCCTGCCCTGCAGCTTGTCATTCACGAGCTGGTGCCGGCTGAGCATGGCCAGCGGGTAGGCCCGGAATTCGCCCTCCAGCTCCAGCCCCGCCACGAGGTCCGAAGCTTCCAGGTACGTTGCCAGTCCCGCCGTCCGCCGGTCGAAGTTAAGCTCCGCCACAGCCTCAGCATCCAGTGCCAGCGGCCGGCCCAGAGCTTCAATTTCGTCGCGGGCGGCAGCCTGGCTGCGGATCTGTTCAGTGGGAATCAGACTTTCGCGGAGATCAAATCCATTGAGGCGTGTAGCCTGGCTGATTTCCAGGGGAAAGCTCCGGCCCCCGAAGCCGCCGATCATTGGCAGCAGTGTCAGCAGAGCCAGCAATGTCGATCGAAGTGGCCAGTTGTATCCGGCGGCTGAAGGCATCATCACATCCCACACTGTTGTCAGTGGCCTGCCTGCTACGGCGTGTCCAGCGGAAGGCCACTGCTCGCTTCCCCACTTATGCTACCAGTCTCCGTGGGGAAATTGCCACTGTGGCCGTGGGGCTGGATGTCCAGCACCATCAACAGCAGCATCAGCGGCAGATAGATCACCGTGGCGAAGAACAGCCTCCGTGCATCCATGTATTCCCGGCCCCGCACCAGCTTGTATCCCAGATACACCAGTGCCGCTCCCAGCAGCAGAGAACCATAGCCGTACCACCAGCCGCTGTAGCCAAACACCGTCAGGCTCAGTCCGATCGGCAGCAGGATCAGGCTGTAATACAGCATGATCGGGAAGGTGAAGCGTGCCTGGGGATCGTGACTGGGCAGCATCTGGTAACCGCCGTGCTTGTAATCCTCGCGGTACATCCAGCTCAGGGCCAGGAAGTGCGGAATCTGCCATACGAACAGGAAGGCCGCCAGCAGCCAGGCTCCCAGAGGCAGGTAGCCATAAACCGCGCTGAAGCCCATCATCGGCGGTATGGCTCCGCAGATCCCACCTACGAGCGTGTTGAGTGGGTTGCGGATCTTCATCGGCGTATACCAGAGCAGGTAGATCAGCTGCGTCAGCAGGGCCAGCAGCGCCGTCAGCCAGTTAACCTTCAGTGCGAGCATGGCCACACCACTGATTCCGGTCAGCAGGCCGATCGCCAGCGCCATTTCCGGGGAAAACAGCCCACTGGGAATCGGGCGCTTGCGGGTGCGCACCATCCGTGCATCGCGATGGCGCTCCATGTACTGATTCAGCGCCGCACTGCCGCAGGCAGCCAGCAGGGTCCCGCTCACCGTCCACCACAGCAGGGGAAACTGCACCATCCCGCGCGAGGCGATCAGGAAGCCCACGGTGGTCGTGACGACCACCAGCAGGTTAAGGTTGAACTTAACCAGCTTGAACAGTCCCTTGATGGATTCACGTGGCATGAAAGGTTCTTCCGGCTGCCGCCTGCTCCGGCTGAAGCTTGCACTGATGCGGCCTGAGCATACATCAGGCCAGCTGGCGGCGGGGCTATTTTACCCTAGATCGCCCGGCGATCTGCCGGGCCTGCTCCCGGTGGGATAATGCTTCCGTCCAGTCTGGAGGAAAGCATGGCAGACGTGAAAAGGAGTTCGCAGGGCCGCACGGACATTCTGGCAATCGGCTTTGCGATGGTGGTGGCGATGTGGACCGGCGGCTACGTGATCCGCCTGGCACACGCCGTCCGCTCGGAGCTGGTGTTCTTCGTGATGATCGCCATCCTGCTGGCCGGTGGCTGGTTCAGCGGCCGCCACAGCGGTCGCGGAATCGCCGGAGGCCTGATGAGCGGGATGTTCGCGGGTCTGATCAACCTGCTCGTGCTCGGCAGCGTCGTCGGCAATGAGCAGGTCGAGGGTGTGCCCAGCATCGCGATCTGGGGTCCGTTGTCGATCATCGCGCAGGGCCTGATCTGCAGCATCGGCGCTCTCATTGGACGCAGCGGCTACAGTTCCGCCCGTCCGCCCTGCAACTGGACTGCCATACTTGCCAACACCGCTGCGGTGGCGACCTTCGTGCTGCTCTTCGCCGGCGGGATCCTCACAAGTGAACGCGCCGGGATGGCCGTCCCGGACTGGCCCAATTCCTTCGGCACCAACATGTTCCTCTTCCCGCTTGAGCGCATGACCGGTGGAATCTATTACGAGCACGCCCACCGCCTGCTCGGCACGCTTGTCGGCCTGATCTCGATCTTCCTCGCAGTGCATCTGGCGCTGGTGGAGAAACGCCCGGCCGTTAAGGTGCTGGGCTTCAGCGTGCTCCTGATGGTGATCATCCAGGGGATCTTCGGCGGCAAGCGCGTGGAGCTCAATGACCTGACCCTGGCCTTCGTGCATGGCTCCTTCGCACAGGCCGTACTGGCAACCTTCGTGGCAATCACCGCCCTGGTCAGCACGACATGGAAATCCGCAATCGAACCGATTACCGCACGTGGCGCAGCTTCGGACAAAATGCTGATGCGCATACTCTGCGGCATGCTGCTCGTACAGATCACGCTCGGCTCCCTGATCCGCCACATCGACATGCAGACACACCTGCACATCACGCTGGCCGTGATCATCGTCGGCTTCGCCTTCTTCCTCGGGATCCGCATCGCAAGCCGCTATGAGGAGCAGCCCCTGCTGGCCCGGCTTGGCAACGGACTGGTGGGAATCGTGGTCCTGCAGCTGCTGCTGGGCTTCTGGGCGCTCGTCGGGCGCGGCGTGGCGGCAAAGGCCGGCCAGCTCTACAGCGCCACGCATACGGAGATCGCAGCGGACCCCCCCACGATCTACGTGCTCAGTGCCAGCATCCACCAGATCGTCGGGGCCAGCCTGCTGGCCTGGGCCGTGCTGCTTGCACTGTGGTGCAACCGCCTGCTGCGCGAGCCCTCTCCCGATGAGGCTTCCGATTCAGCCCAGGCTCAGTGAGCCCAGCCCGCGCTGAGCTGCGACTGCATCTCCGTTGCATCATTCGTCGGCGCATTGCATGATCCCTTGCGGCAGACGAAGGCCGTGGGCTTCTCCTCCCACTGGGCCTTGCCCTGCAGCACCGGCTGCAGCGCAAGCATCTGCTCATCTGGCCCCGCAGCCGGGACATGCATCGTCAGCACGAAGCTGCGGCCACCACTGCGGGCCAGGCTGAGCAGCTCCTGCGTGGCGGGGTCAGCCGGATCTCCGGCGATCACGACCTCGTAGAACGGACCGTTTGAGAGCAGCGCGGCATCCAGCCAGTTGGCCATCTCCAGGCCGTTGGCATAGCGATTGCCGGATTGTGGATCATCGACGAAATTACCGATCTGGGAATGGTAGGCCGCAAGATCACTCTCAACCGTGGCGAAGTACTCCGTATTACCGGTCAGTGCAGCCTCCCGCAGCAGTCCCTTCAGCATCTGGCTGATTCCGCAGGGTTCCACGGTGTCGTAGATCTCGATGCGGCGGCCCAGCGGCTGCTCCACGAAGTCCGGCGTCATGTACCAGACGGCATCCTCCGCCCGGAAGTGCTCGTTGGCAAAGCTCAGGGCCTCGCTCCCGAGCTGCAGTGCGGCACTGTCACCGCTGGCAACATACAGGTCGAACAGGCCGTTGGCCAGATTGGCATAATCATCCAGCAGCGCATCGCCCACCGGCTCGTGCCCAGTGCTGGCGCGATGGAAGGCCCCGCCGGGCTGGCCCTGCACGTGCGCGGAGGCGATGTAGTCACGGATGCCTTCCGCAGCCTGCAGGTACTGCTCATCGCCATAGGCGGCATAGGCCTGGGCAAAGGCACTCAGCGTCAGGCCGTTCCAGGATGTGACGATCTTCCTGTCCAGCGTCGGCGCGACGCGCTTTGCCCGGTAGTCGCGGATCTGCTGGCGGTACTTGTCGAACA
This sequence comes from bacterium, assembly GCA_020440605.1. Lineage (GTDB taxonomy): Bacteria > 4484-113 > 4484-113 > 4484-113 > JAFGCY01 > JAHEFU01. The sequence continues at coordinate 8,604 of JAGRNT010000031.1, forward strand.
GCGCGTCCACTTCCTCGCGGCTCAGGCCGCTGGCCTCCATCACCTTCTCCGGCTTAGCCCGGCGGCTGAGCACCGTCACATTGGCGATCTTGCCGTGGAAGTCCGCAAAGTTGCCCTCTTCGGTTATGCCGAACATGCTGTTGAGCGCGACACCGTCGGTCTCACCTGCGATCTCGATCATCTCGGAAGGGGTGAAGCAGTAGAAGCTGCCCTCCACACCGCCGCTGTCGGCATCGAAGCTGGAATAGAAGCCGCCCTGCTCATCGCGCATCTCACGCAGCATGAAGTCCAGCGTGTCCTTCGCGATGAAGCGGTAGTCGTCGTTGTCAAACAGTTCACCGGCCTCGATGTAGAGGCTGGCCAGCTGCGCATTGTCATACAGCAGCTTCTCGAAGTGCGGCACGGTCCAGCTGTCGTCAACCACATAGCGGTGGAAGCCGCCGCCGATGTGGTCATACAGCCCGCCGCGCATCATCTCATCAAGCGTCTTCACGAGCATGCGCCGGGCATCCTCGTCACCGGTCTTGCGGTAGTAGTGCATCAGGAACTGCCAGCGCACCGGCGTCGGGAACTTCTGCGGGCTGACGAATCCGCCCCAGGTCTCATCGAACAGCGGAACGGCGGTGTCCACGATCTCGTCCAGCAGGGCCTGGTCAATCTCCCCAGCCGGACCCGTCTCGGGCAGAGTTGCCACGAAACTCGCCACCATGTCGCTCTGGTTGAGCAATTCCTCGCGGTTCTCCTCCCAGACCTGGACCACACGCTCGGTCAGCGCCATGAATTCGGCCTTCGGGCGGTAGGTGGAGCCGGTCACCGGCTTCAGCGCGGGCGTCAGGAACATGTTGAGAGGCCAGCCGCTCTCACCTGCCAGGCCCACAAGCGCGGGCTGGTAGGTGGCATCGATGTCAGGACGTTCCTCGCGGTCCACCTTGATGCAGACGAAATGCTCATTGAGGTAGTCCGCGATCTCCTGGTCCTCGAAGACCTCCTCCTCCATCACATGGCACCAGTGGCACGAGCTGTAACCCACCGACAGGAAGATCAGCTTGTTCTCGGAGATGGCGCGCTGCAGGGCCTCGTCCTTCCAGGGATACCAGTCCACCGGGTTCTGCACATGCTGCTGCAGATAGAGCGAGGTCTCCCCTTGCAGATGATTCTTCGAACCACCGGCTTCAGCTCCCTGCTGTCCGGTGTTCTCAATGGGAGGATCTGCTTCACTGCCGTCGCCGGTATTGCCATCGCCGGAACCGGGACAGGCACTGAGAGCCAGGCAGGCCAACAGCGCGATTGCCGCCAGCAGGCGAGCGGGAAGGATAGCGGTGGAAGTGAAGCGGTTCATGACAGTCCTGCGGCCCTGTAGGGAGAATAAGCGTCAGGCCAGATCCGGCCTGAGCGCCAGTTTAGCATGTGACCCTCCGCACACCTTATATGTTCAACGGTGGCATGTCGGACATCGGCGCAGGTCCGTAAGCAAAGCGCGCATCAGATCCCGGCCCCGGCACTGAAACGGCTGGTACGCGGATCATGCTGCAGCACACGGCTGCCCGCCGGCACTGAATGCGTCAGCCAGACATTGCCGCCGATCACGCTCCCGCTGCCGATCTCCACCGGCCCGAGGATCGTCGCACCGCTGTATACGGTTACGTCGTCACCGAGCTGCGGATGCCGGCGCAGACCCCGCACCGCCCGGCCGCGCTCATCCAGTGGAATGCTGCGCGCTCCGAGCGTCACGCCCTGGTAGATCCGCGCATTCCTGCCGATCACGGCGGTCTCGCCGATCACGAGACCGGTGCCATGGTCGATGCAGCAGGCTTCGGCGATGCTGGCAGCCGGGTGGATGTCGATCCCGGTGGCGCGCTGGGCCAGCCAGGCCAGCATGCGCGGCAGCAGCGGCACACCCTGCGACTCCAGCTGGTGTGCCACGCGGTGGTGCAGCAGAGCCTCCAGTCCCGGACTCGCCAGCTGCACCTCCAGCAGGCTGCGGCTCGAGGGATCGCCATCATGTATCGCCCTGGCATCGGTCTGCAGCAGCCTGCGCAGTTCCGGCAGGGACTCGCAGAACCGCTCCAGCTGGCTGGTGATCTCCGTCTCCACTTCGTCCTGCTCTCGTTCCCGATCATCTGCAACATATGCATGCCGCAGCTCCAGCCCGAGCTGGCTCAGGCTGAGCCGCAGCTGGCCCTGCAGGCTGTGGCGGCTGCCGTCCGATCCGGACAGCTCCGGCATGAGCACTGAGCGCAGACCGCGCATGATGCTCTCCAGCTCATCGAGTGCCGGCAGGCGCTGCGCACGCCTGTCCGCGGGCTGCCCGGCACTGACCAGGCTGGCCTGGATGCCGCTGACTGCCACGCTGATCAGGCCCGCCAGGCGCTGTCCACTGCCGATCTCAATGCTGTACTGCGACAACTGCTTCTGCATTGCCAGCCTCCCTGTTATCCGGCTGTTCATAGAGCCAGGTGCTCAGATAGCGCTCCCCATAGCTCGGAATGACAACCACGATCCGTTTGCCGCTGTTCTCCGGACGCGAGGCGATCCGTACGGCCGCTGCCACGGCGGCTCCGGCGGAGATCCCGACGAGGATCCCCTCCTCGCGTGCCATGCGCCGTGCGAACTCACCCGCTTCCTCCGTTGTCACCTGTTCGATTCCGTCAATGATCCCGGTGTTCAGCACACCCGGCACGAAGCCTGCCCCGATGCCCTGCAGCTTGTGCGGGCCGGGTTTGCCCCCACTCAGCACGGGGCTGTCGGCGGGTTCCACCGCAATCGTGCGCAGCGCCGGGTTGCGGAGCTTCAGCACCTCGCTCACCCCGGTGATCGTGCCGCCGGTTCCGACCCCGGCCACGAAAAAATCCAGCCGGCCGCCGCTGTCCGCCCAGATCTCCTCAGCCGTGCTGCGGCGATGGACCTCCGGGTTGGCGGGATTGTCAAACTGCCGCATCAGCAGGTAGCGCGGATCACCGGCAGCCAGTTCCGCAGCCTTCGCAATCGCTCCGGGCATGCCCTTCTCCCCCGGAGTGAGGATCAGCTCCACCCCGAAGGCGGCCAGCAGGCGGCGGCGCTCGATGCTCATCGTCTCCGGCATCGTCAGCACGAGCTTCAGCCCGCGCGCGGCCGCGACCATTGCCAGTGCAATCCCGGTGTTGCCACTGGTGGCTTCCAGCAGGATCGTCTCCGGACCGATCAGTCCCTGGGAGACAGCGCTGTCAACCATGGCCAGGCCGATGCGGTCCTTGACACTGGCTCCCGGATTCTGGAATTCCAGCTTGGCAATGATCTCCGCAGCGCCTGCGGGGGCAATGCGCTGCAGGCGCACGAGCGGGGTCCGGCCGATGAGTTGAGTGATGTCGTTATGAATGCGTTCCATATTCTGCTCCTGTGTGGGCGGCCGCCGTGCATACGCGCACGAAAGCCAGGTGGTGAAGTTGATGTCTTGTTCAGTCGCTGCCTGTCCCGTCTCTGCGGGACCGGTGGTCTATTCCGGATTCAGGAGCAGTGTCGACATCGCCCGGAGCAGTGACAGCATGTGTGTGCGCAGCAGACTGCGGCCTCAGGCCGGTGCTGGCGGATTGCTGTCTGGGAGAATGCCATGCGGATCAATACCGAGTATAGCGCGGGATTAATCTTCAGCTTTCAGGAAAATGCCGGGACGCGTCAGTCCTTGTCCCAGTTCTTGAGCATGCGCATCGCGTCGTCAATCAGTTCAGGGTTGCCGAGCGCGCGCGGATTCTTCAGCACGCTGATCAGCAGGCGGATGGAATCACGCAGGGCGAACTGCTGCTTCTCGATGCGGGCCAGTTCGTGATGGATGTTGGCGGGATTGTCCGTACACTTGCCCCAGTAGCTGACCAGATCCTCCAGCGGGGGGTTGGGAGCAAAGCTCTTCTCAAGGACTTCGACCGCCGCCTTGTCCCGGGCCGCCACCATCTGCATCTGGTACTTCGAGCCCCCGGTGCTTCCGGCGATGTCCTCATCGGATAGCGGTTTGACGGCCCGGCACTTGTTGCAGATAGGCGCTGCATCCACATTCGAGTAATTACATTTCGCGCACTGCCACATAAACTCACCTGGTGGATGGCCAGGCCATCCGTTTTAGTACTAAATGAGAATACAAAAATCCGCCCGAGCTTTCCATACCGTAAGTACATTTTCCTCGGATTTGATTGATTTAGCTGGTGGATTCGGTGGTTTTGGGGTTTCAGTCGCGACGGATCCGCAACATATCGTCATCGTCGATCTCAATCATGAGTGCATCCGCCTCTCGGTGAACGCGCGCCAGACCCGCGCTGCCGGTCGGCACGAGCCCCGGTTCATCACCGCGGATATATGACTCAAAGCGGCTGCGCGTATGCTCATCCATATGCTTGAACATCTCATTTATCAGCGTGATCAGCCCTTCCTGGCGCGTGCGCATGCGCAGGATTATCTCAACTCCGGCCAGATTGACACCCATGTCCCGGGTCAGGGAGCTGATCGCCTTGAGGCGCGAGACGTCGTTCTCAGAGAAACGCCGTGTGCCGCCGGCACTGCGCTTGGGGCTGACCAGGCCCAGCTTCTCATACTGGCGGATGGTCTGGTCATGCAGCCCTGTCAGCTGGGCTACGATCCCAATTGAATATACTCCGCGCTCACGCTGGTCCATGCTTCACCTCAGCTCCAGCGGCCCAGCCGCGGATTCTGCTGCGTCAGATTGGCAAACTCGCGCAGCAGTTCACGTCCGCGCATTCCGATCTCCTTCGGGACCACGATCTCCAGGCGCACGATCTGGTCGCCACGCCCGGTGCCGCGCAGATGCGGGAAGCCCTTGCCGCGCAGGCGCATCTCGCTGCCTCCCGCTGAACCGGCGGGGATCGTCATCTGAACCCGGCCTGTCATCGTCGGAACCTCAATCTTCCCGCCGAGAGCAGCCTCCTCAAAGGTCACGGGCACATCCAGGTAGATGTTGTCACCGCGCCGCTCGAAGTAGGGATGCGGCTGGACCCGCACATTCACGTGCAGGTCACCCGGCGGCCCGCCGTTCACTCCGGGCTCGCCCTTGCCATGCAGCTTGACCCGTCCGCCATCTTCAATCCCGCCCGGGATCGTGACCTCCAGCTCCTTGCCCTCGGCATCGCGCAGCCGCACCTTCTTGCCGAGGTATGCATCGCCGAAGCTGATGGACAGCTCGCTCTGCATGTCGCGGCCGCGGCGGCTGTACTGCTCGCGGTGCTGGCCGCCGAAGGGGCTGCCGCTCCAGCTGCGGTCGGTGCCGAATCCCTGGCGGAACATCTGCTCGAAAATGTCCTGCATGTTGCCGGCATCGCCTGATGTTGTGTACGTGTAGCCGCGACCTGCACCCGGTCCGCCACCGCCAAATATGTCGCCGTATTCAGTTCCAGCCGGACCTCCGCCGCGCACACCGCGCTCGAAGTTCTCATGCCCGACCTGGTCATAGATTTCACGCTGCTGCTTGTCCATCAGTACTTCGTAGGCGCGCTGCACTTCCTTGAAGCGCTCCTCGGCACCGCTGTCTCCGGGATTCACGTCCGGGTGGTACTTGCGCGCAAGCTTACGGTAGGCCTTCTTGATCTCGGCCTCGTCCGCGCCTCGCTTGACCCCCAGCATGCTGTAGAAATCCCTTGCCATTGTCCTGTCCTGGTACGGCATATCCCTGTCCGTCCACTTAGATTACATTACTGCCCCCCGGCAGATCGCTCAGCTCGGCCGCAGCACCTGCACCATGGCCGGCTTCAGTACGCTCTCGCCGAGGCGATAGCCTTCCACGAACACCAGGCCCACGGTCTCCTCCGTGACATCCGCGCTGTCCTCCACGCTCAGCGGCTGGTGCAGCTCGCTGTCGAAGGGCACGCCGCTCTCACTGATCTTCGTGATGCCATGTTTCTGGAAGGCGTTGTCAATGATCCGCATCGTACTGCGCATACCGTCCAGCAGCGGGTTCTCCCCATCCGCCGTGCCGCTGAAACCGGCCGTGGCCTGGGTCAGACCGTCCAGAGCTGGAAACAGGTCTCCCAGCAGGGATTCCACTGCATTGCGCCGTGCGGTCTCCATATCCTTGAGATGGCGCTTGCGCATGTTCTGGATGTCGGCCTCGCGACGCAGCAGCATGTCCTGCAGTTCCGCCGCCTTCTGGGCCCAGACCAGCTCAGGACTGTCCTCTGCTCCGGCTTCCGTGGCAACATCCTGCCCATCCTCCGTGGCCGCTGCAGCCTCGGGCAGATCCTCATCCGCGTGTGCCCGGCGGTCAATCACCACCGGCTCCTGCGGATCCTGCTGCTCACTGTACTCGTTCTTGCTCACGTCTTGCTCCTCTTGTGACGCGGGGAGGGAACCACGGTACCCTCCCCGCTACCTGTCGCAGTCTCAGTTTCCGCGCAGTCGATCAGCTGATCTCAACCTTGCGCGGCCTGGCCTCCTCGGCCTTCGGAATGCTGATGCTCAGCATCCCGTCGCTGTAGCTGGCCTTCACGCCCTCGCTGTCAACGTTCTTCGGCAGACGGAAGCTGCGGGAAAAGCTGCCGTAGCTGCGCTCCACGAAGTGCCAGTTCTCGCCTTCCTTCTTCTCCTCCATGCGGCGTTCGCCGGAGATGAAGAGCACGTTGTTCTCGACCTGGACCTCGATGTCCGAGGACTTCAGCCCGGGCAGCTCAACCAGTACGGTGAACTGCTGTTCGTCTTCCTTGATGTCGACGCTCGGCGACCAGACGCTGCCGCTGGGGCGTGTCTCAGCCGGCATCATCTCGCCGAAGAAGCGCTCGAACATGCGGTCAATCTCAGTTCCGTTCCAGTTGCCGGACGGACGACGGGTAACGATCTTGGTGGTCATATACTGCCTCCTTCTTGCGACTTACTATCACTGGCCCATCCCGGGCCCATGCTTCCCGCTGACGCGGGCTTACTTGCCTTCGTTGTCATTCACCTCGGTGAACTCGGCATCGACGACGTTGGCATCGTCGCTGCCCTCCGCACCGGCGGCACCGGCGGCCTCCGCGGCCTGACCGGCATCCTTGTACATGTACTCCGCGAGCTTGTAGCTGGCCTGGGTCAGCACCTCGGTGCGCTCCTTCACCAGACTGGTGTCCGTGCCCTCCAGCGCTTCCTTCAGGCTTGCGAGAGCACTCTCCACCGCCTGCTTGTCTGCATCCGGCAGCTTCTCACCATGCTCCTTGAGCATCTTCTCGGTCTGGTAGACCATCGTGTCTGCATTGTTGCGGACATCGACTTCCTCGCGGCGCTTCTTGTCCTCATCGGCGTAGCGCTCCGCGTCCTCGACCATCTTGTCGATCTCGTTGTTGTCCAGGTTGGACGAGCCGGTGATCGTGATGTTCTGCTGCTTGCCGGTCGCCGTGTCCTTGGCGGTCACGTTGACAATGCCGTTGGCATCGATGTCGAAGGTCACCTCGATCTTCGGCACGCCACGCGGCGCACTCGGGATGCCCTGCAGGTGGAACTTGCCGAGGCTCTTGTTGTAGCTCGCCATCTCACGCTCGCCCTGCAGCACGTGCACCTCCACCTCGGTCTGGTTGTCAGCCGCGGTGGTGTAGGTGTCCGTCTTCTTGGTCGGGATCGTGGTGTTGCGGTTGATCATCTTGGTGAACACACCGCCCTGGGTCTCGATTCCGAGGCTCAGCGGGGTGACGTCGAGCAGCAGGATGTCCTTGACCTCGCCGCCCAGCACACCGGCCTGGATCGCGGCGCCGATGGCAACCACCTCATCCGGGTTCACACTGCGGTTCGGCTCCTTGCCGGTCAGCTTCTTGACAAGCTCCTGCACGGCGGGAATGCGGGTCGAACCACCGACGAGGATCACCTGGTCGATGTCATCGCTGGTCACACCGGCGTCCGCCATAGCCTGGCGGGTCGGCTTGACCGTCATCTCCACCAGGTCATGCGTAAGCTCGTCGAACTTGCTGCGTGAGAGCGACAGATCGAGGTGCTTGGGACCATCAGCGTCCGCCGTGATGAAGGGCAGGTTGATCTCGGTAGATGTGGTGGTCGACAGCTCGATCTTGGCCTTCTCCGCGGCTTCCTTCAGGCGGGACAGCGCACGCACGTCCTGCTTGAGGTCGATGCCGTTGTCCTTCTTGAATTCAGCGACAATCCAGTCCACGACCTTCTCGTCGAAGTCGTCACCACCGAGCTTGTTGTTGCCGCTGGTGGCCTTGACCTCGAACTGGGGCAGGTCATCCACTTCGTAGAATTCCAGCACGCTTACATCAAAGGTGCCGCCGCCCAGGTCATAGACCAGGATCGTCTGCTCCTTGTGGGTCTTGTCAAATCCGTAAGCCAGGGCCGCAGCCGTGGGCTCATTGATGATGCGCAGCACCTCGAGACCGGCGATCTTGCCGGCATCCTTGGTGGCCTGGCGCTGGCTGTCCTCGAAGTAGGCCGGCACCGTGATCACGGCCTGAGTGACCTTCTCGCCCAGGTAGGCCTCGGCGTCATGCTTCAGCTTCTGGAGAGTCATGGCGCTGATCTCCTGCGGGCTGTAGTCCTTGCCGTCGATGCTGACCTTGTAATCCATGCCCATGTGGCGCTTGATGGAAGCCACGGTGCGCTCGGGTGCAGTCACCAGCTGGCGCTTGGCGGCTGCTCCGACCACGCGCTCACCGTCCTTCTTGATATGTACTACGCTGGGAGTGGTGCGCGCGCCTTCCTTGTTGACGATCACGACCGGCTCGCCGCCCTCCAGCACCGAGATACAACTGTTCGTCGTACCCAGGTCGATTCCGATGACCTTTCCCATTGTTAGCTCCTCGCTTGTTCTTGATTACCGGGCCAAGCCCAATTGCCGACCCAGCAGATCTGAGTCCCATGATTCAGGGCCCACAGGGCCTGTAACTACTACTACCTGAACTCTAACGCTAATGTTTCGCTTTGTCAAGTTGATCTTAGCGTTTATCACTCAGATAATAGCAATCACTTCACTCATATATCGCCTGTTTGGACGGCTTATCGCAGTTTCATGTTTCAATTTTGCGGAGATTTCGCTGGAAACCGGGTCGCAGGTCAGGCCCGGAAGCGGAGCATCTATATAAAGGAGAACATGATGAAGTACATTGCGAGTCTGCTGCTGGCCCTGCTCATCTACTGCACTGCTGCCCACGCGGCCCCCGTCTGCGACTACAGCGGTGAGGACTGGGAGGCCAGCTCCACACGTGTGAGTGTGGTGCTCGACGTGGATGGCCACCCGGCCACACTGCACTTCAACAGCCTGTACTACATGTTCCGCTACATCAATGAACAGCAGGCCTCCGGCCGGCAGCTCGGCCGCGTGCAGAGCTTCAGCATGCTGGACTACGGCTCCCGGGGCGGCAGCTCAGAGCACTACCTCAACGGCACGGGAGACACGCGTCCCGACGGCTGGTTCCTCTGGACCAACCACATGCTGCCCGGCAGCGCCTATCCCTACATTGCTGCTTTCGAGGACCAGCACAAGGCCCAGGAGCGCATGAAGGAATGGGGTGGCGAGATCATGGACGCCGAGGAGATGGTGACCCAGCTCTTCGCATTCTATGCCGGACGCCACGGCATGGTTGACGAACACAGCGGCCAGGCGGATGCCGGAAAGTCCCACGACTCCCATTCCTCGGCCGGTTCCCACTCCGGCGGACACCACTAGCCCGGATTGGCAACGCCCTTTAGCTGATCTGCACCCGCGCCTGCGCTATACTGGCAGCAGTCCAAGCAAGGGAGCATTGCCATGCTAAGCGCGTCACTGGAACAGGCCCTCAACGACCAGCTGCACCTCGAGTTCGAGTCGTCCTACATCTACCTCTCGATGTCCGCCTGGTTCGAGTGGAAGAACATGCTGGGCTTTGCCAAGTGGATGAATGTCCAGCGCGACGAAGAGCAGTTCCATGCTTCCAAGTTCTACCACTTCATCCTTGACCGCGGCGGCCAGGTCAAGCTCCGCAGCCTGGCACAGCCCAAGTGGGAATGGGGCAATCCGATCGAGGTCTTCGAGGCCGCGCTGGAGCATGAGATGCTGGTCACGAAGAGCATCCACGCCCTCGTTGACAAGGCGATGGAGGAACGCGATCACCCCGGCTTCACCTTCCTGCAGTGGTTCGTGAGCGAGCAGGTGGAGGAAGAGGCCACGATCACGGCGATCATTGACCAGCTCAAGCTCGTGAAGGACAGCCAGAGCGGCATGTTCCTGATGGACAAGGAGCTCGGCCAGCGCGTGTTTGAAAACCCGATGCCCTGACCTGGCAACGCCGGTTCAGGCTTCGTTGACCTTGCTCAGGACTTCATCTGAGTGTTGCTGGACGGTCGGCTGATTCTGAATCGCATAGCGGTTTATCATCTCGACCAGCAGGTCCGGCTTGATCGGCTTGCTCAGATAGTCATCCATTCCGCAGTCCAGGCAGCGCTGGCGGTCGCCTTCCATGGCGTTCGCCGTCATTGCGACGATCGGGATTGAGGCCCTACTGCCCTTCAGCTCCCGGATGCGCTTCGTGGCCTCGAAGCCATCCATCACCGGCATCTGGCAGTCCATCAGCAGCATGTCGTAGCTGCTGAGCTGCAGCATGTCGAGCGCTTCCTGACCGTTCTCCGCCAGTTCCACGCTGAAGCCGGCGCGTGTGATCAGATTGATGGCAACCTTCTGGTTGACGCGGTTATCCTCAACCAGCAGGATCTTCACGCTGCGGCGCTCCGCTTCCTTCACGCTGTGACGGGTCACGAGGTTGCGCTTGCCGTCCTCCGCGTTGCCATGGCAGCCTTCACTGAGCACCATCTGCAGACAACGCCCCAGCAGGCTGTTACGTACCGGCTTCACCAGATAGCCGTCG
>JAGRNT010000032.1 GCA_020440605.1 bacterium
TCTTGATGGTCGGCAGGACGTTCTGCATGGCCTTCTCGAAGATCTTGATCGGCTCCTGCTTCGTGCGCTGCTCGACGAGCATCAGTGCTGAATAGAACAGCTTCTGCGCAACACTCTTCTTGCCGTTGCGCATGATGTTGTTGATGAACTTGCTGACGAGAGTTGAGTTATAGACCGGATCCGGCTCCGGGGTACGCTTTACGACCTTGCGTGAATCACGTGGCATTTCTACTCAACTCCTACTTGGGCTTCTTGGTGCCATACTTACTGCGGCCCTGGCGGCGATCAGCCGTACCAGCGGCATCCAGCGTTCCGCGGACGATGTGGTAGCGCACACCCGGAAGATCGGGAACTCGGCCACCACGGATCAGGACAACGCTGTGCTCGGCCAGGTTGTGGCCGATACCGGGGATGTATGCCGTAACTTCATAACCACTGGTGAGCTTCACACGGGCGACCTTGCGCAGGGCGGAGTTCGGCTTCTTCGGCGTCACCGTCCAGACACGGGTGCAGACGCCGCGACGCTGCGGGCAGGCCTTGAGCGCGGGGCTCTTGCTCTTCTTCTTGATCACCTTGCGGCCACTGCGGACCAGCTGATTAATCGTCGGCATAGATAATGTTCCTCAGATGCGCACACGCGAAAACCGCGCATTGCGATAACAGACCGCAGACTTTAGCACAAACTGCGGCTTCCTGCAAGGACTGGCGGGGCTTTGTGTGAGAATTCGCGCTCAGTGGAAGTTGAACTTGTTGCGTTCGTATTCCGGGTAGCTCACGCGCTGGTGTCGCTGGGCGCAGAGGATGCTTTCGAAGGTCTCCCGGATGCGCTCGATGTCACCCAGTGTCAGGCCGCTGTCCACGAGCTGGCGCTCCTCGATCTTCTGGGTGATCACACTGTCGATCACCTCTCGCACCTCGTCAAGCTCATGCGCACCGCGGGCCCGGATCACTGCTTCGGTAACATCCGCGAGCATCAGCACTCCGCTTTCGCGGGTCTGGGGAATCGGTCCCTCGTAGCGGAACTTGCGCTCATCAGGTTCAGGATTCTTGGCCGGGTCCTGCTGGTGGGCCTTCATGGCCTTGTCGTAGAAGTATCTGATGAGGTAGGTTCCGTGATGCTCCCGGATGAAGGGCAGCAGCCGCGCCGGCAGGCGCGCATCCTCGGCGAGAGCCAGTCCATCACTGACATGATCCTTGATGATTCGTGCACTGGTTTCAGCAGGCAAGCCTTCGTGCGGGTTCTTGGTAAGGTCGGTGATGTTCTCCGCGAAGAAGCCGCTGCGCTTGATCTTGCCGATGTCGTGATACAGCGCGCCGACCTTGGCCAGGGCATCCTCGGCGCCGATGGCCTTGCAGGCCTGCTCCGTCAGTTCCGCCACCATCTGGCTGTGCATCCAGGTGCCGGGGGCTTCATGCTTGAGGCGCTTCAGGACTTCATTCTCCTGGTTGGCCAACTCGAATAGTTTCGTCGGGGTGATCTGCGAATTGAATATCTCAACCAGAGGCAGCAGTCCGATGGCGAAGAAGGTTGCAAGAACACCTGAAAGGAAGGCGATCGGGTAGATCGGCCATTGCTGGGTTTCGACCGTGATCGCGATCACGAGCAGGGCCAGCAATGTATTAAGCATGCCCAGCAGGAAGGCAAACGCCACCTGAGTAGTTCGCTTGCAGTCGGCTGAGAGCACGACTGAGGGCAGGATGGAACCGCAGAGTGTATAGAGCAGCAGATTGCCCTCGAAGTTCAGGCCCATCGACAGTACGGCTGCCATCACCACTCCGACATAGACGGAGAGGTGGTTGTCGAAGGCCATCACAATTACAGCTGCCAGAGCACTGGCCGCGAATGTCACTCCATAGTAGAAATAGTTGAACGGCAGGCGGCCGATCACGAGACCGATCAGCAGGAAGATCAGGAACAGGCCGCTGATCTGGATCAGCACGCTGGTGTCAGCATAGATCTGTGGATTCTGCCGGGAGAGGTAAGCCTGCCAGATCAGGAGGCCGATCAGCAGGAACAGTCCGATTCCGCCGAGGGTCCGCAGATGCTGGCGCACGAGGTGCTTGTCAATGGTTACCAGCTGGTCCTTGATGTTCTGCGTGACCAGCTGTCCCTCGGCGACGATCACGCTACCCTTGGTCACGGTCATCATCGCCAGCTGGCGGTCTTCGTCAGACAGCGGTTCACGCTCATATGGCAGGAAGTTGGCACGCAGGAAGTAGTTATAGACCTCCTGCGGCGAGGTATAGATCAGCGTGCCCACCGCACCATCCGTGAGCGTGCGTAGCTTGGTGGGGGTGATCATTTCCTGCATGCGGGTATCGAGCAGCTGGCGGGCAAACACCAGGTTGCTGTTGAGGGTTTCCCGTTCCTGATTCAGCAGGAACTCAAGAACATTGGGATCAGTGATTTCATATTCACGAGCCAGACTGCTGATCCGCAGATCAAGATTCACCGGATCATCAATGCCCTGTACCGTCTCGCCTGCCTCTGCAGCTGTGCTGCCGTCCTCCATGTTCTCCGGATGCTTGAGCGCATACAGATCCCAGAGTTCCGTGACGAACTTGTCAAAGTTCTGCAGCACCCTGCCCCGCACCTCGGGATAATGTGCATCGGATTTTTCACTGCCCATGATCTTCGAGAGCAGCTCACTGTCGGTGTAGGTGAATTCGAGTGGAGCGTAGATTGTGTAAGGCAGTACCATCCCAACCTGAATGGGTTTGGGGAAGACGATCAGGTGCAGGTACATGATGCCCAGCACGAGCGCATAGAACAGCAGGGCCACAGCCACGCGATGCCAGCCGGCGTTGCCACCGCTCGCTTCACGCTTGCGCCATCTGTCCAGTCGCTCTCGAAGGTTCATCAGTCACCTTTTCCATTATCAGGACGTTCGCGCTGTTCATCAAAGTCGTAAGCTTCAACTATGCGCTGTACGATCGGATGACGCACAACGTCCTGCTTGGTCAGTTCGCAGATACCGATACCCGGACCGGATTGTTTCAGGATGCGGATCGCATGGCGGAAACCACTGCGGTTCACATTCTCCAGGTCAGTCTGGGTTATGTCACCAGTGACTACGATGCGGCTGCCCCGGCCCATGCGGGTCAGGAACATCTTCATCTGACTGTAGGTGGTGTTCTGCGCCTCATCAAGAATGATGTAGCTGTTGTTGAGTGAACGTCCGCGCATGAAAGCCAGCGGTGCTATCTCAATGATGTTTCGGTCCATCATGCGCTTCACGCGCTCAAAGCGCAGCAGGTCGTTGAGTGCATCAAACAGCGGGATCAGGTATGGATTGACCTTGTCGACGAGGCTGCCGGGCAGGAAGCCGAGTTTCTCTCCGGCCTCAACCGCGGGCCTGGTGAGGACGATGCGGCGGACCTTCTTGCGTCTGTAATGGTCAATCGCAGAAGCGATGGCCAGGTATGTCTTGCCGGTACCTGCTGGACCATGACAGAGCACGACGTCATTGTTCTCGAGCGCATCCAGGTATGTACGCTGCCCTTCGGTCTGGGGACGGAACTCCGGCAGGTGCTGGAGGAAGTTTCCATCCACCGGCACTTCATCCGCGAAATCCTCTATTTCCTCGCCGGACAATTCATGGTTGCCGGTCCGCAGGCTCTTCAGCATCTTACGCAGGGTTCGCTTGGCTGCGGTGACGTCACTGCCGTTTCCGGCAATGAAGACATCCAGGCCCTTGGCGTAGATCTTTACATTGAACCTTCCGGTTATGGTTCGGAGATTGCTGTCGAAGTCTCCGAATATCTCCTGCATCTCATCCTGAGATCTCAGCTGTATGGATTCGGTGGTTAAAATGGCCGACCTCTATACATGAGTTAGTCAAGCTATTTTACCACTGCAGGGGATCATTCAATACTTCAGGCACCACTGTAAACGGCATCCACACTGGACTGAGAGGCATCGAGGTCCTGGCTTGTGCCATCTCCCCAGACAATCCGCAGGCTCTTCACACTCTCTCCATCCGGAATGCCGAATGCCACAGGCTGCACCGCACTGCTCAGATAGCCCTGGCCAGCCTGAATCCATCTCGTCAGCTTAGTGCCTCCGCTGAGCTCAAGTTCGATCTTTGAACCAACACCGGCGGGATTGGCGGCTGGGCCCTTTACATTAACGAGATATTCCTCGTGGGCAAAACTGGAATTCGCCACGGCGGGTTTGCCGTTCGTGGCAGCGATCAGGATGCTGCTGTGACCATCCCTGCGGGTGATCGGCAGGCAGCCACGGCCCTCGCCGTAACTGTAGATCCCGCTTTCATGAGGTTCGTGGCTGGTGAATCTGCCATCGGCATTGCCGGTCAGCAGCATTCCATAGCCGTTGATCCAGCGTGCTGTTTCCGGCTGGCAGGCATAGAAGTTGTCATTCAGGAACAGGTCCATGCGACCATCCGCATTGAAATCCGCGGCGGCAATGCCGAATACTGGGCTGAGCTGAGCCATGTCGGGCAGGTGCTCACTGCGGAAGTTCATGCCGCCGTCGTTCCAGAGGATGCAGCTGTAAAGCTCCTCAGCCTCGAAGCGTTCCTTGATCTGGTCCAGCGGTCCATAGATGTCGTTGAAGCTGGCATGCGCGAATTCGTCCCAGGTCGGGAACTTCTGCGGGATCGTTGAGATCGCATAACCTGAGCAGCTGCGGCCACGACCGGGAAGCGCGGTGCCGTCTCCACCGAACTTGACCTCCACGAGGTCACGGGTGCCGCTGTTGTCAAAGTCCTGGGCCACGAGCGTCATCGGATGGTCCGCAGTGGCCTTGTACTTGTTGTTCTTGCCCCAGTTGCCGCCGACGATGTCGGCATCGCCGTCATTGTCCATGTCAGCAAGCGTGAAGCTGGCCCACATTCCGCTCGGGGAGATGGCCCGGGGCTCTCCGAAGGACTCACCTCCATTGAGCATCACACTGATGTTGCCGAAGTCCTCCGCCGTGATGATGTCCTGGCGGCCATCACCGTCGATATCGAAGAACTGTGCATCGCTGAAGCGTCCGCTCATGCCGCGGCCGGCGGTCCACTGCGCAGTGACATCACTGAAGTTGCCGCTGCCGTCATTGCCGAGAATCACGGCAGGTGCACTGCTCAGGAGGCTGTAGGGCACCTGGCGGGCACAGATCAGCAGGTCTAGGTCGCCATCGGAATCGATATCCGCGGCGGCAGCGGCTCCACTGCTGAAGGTGGTTCCGGGCAGCAGCATTTCCTGCATGCCGGTTTCCAGGTTGAGGAACAGTCGGTCCTGCAGCAGTGCCGGATTGTTGACTTCGTTGCCACCGCTGGTGATCAGCAGGTCCGTCCGTCCATCGCCGTTGGCTTCGAAGGCCAGGACGGCCATGGACTCACTGCCCTGCGGCATCAGACCGCTGAAGGCCGGGCTGCTGACGAATCCGCCATCTTCCCTGCCGTTGAAAAGCACGCCGGGGCTCTCAGTGCTGCCTGCGAAATAGACGTCAGTGTTGCCGTCGTTATTGAAGTCCGCCAGTGCAGCACCACCGCCGAGCGTACTGCGCAGCATCGGCAGGAGCGGCTCAAGCTCATACTCCTTGTCGCCGGTGTAGACCTCGCTGCGCAGGAAGTTCAGGCTCTCGCGCTCAAACATAGGGGACAGGTCAGGCACGGACGAAGGCTTCTCCGCAGCATGACGATGGATCACGTAATGCATGCCGCCGGCAAGATCGTTCTCGGTCTGCACCTGTCCATCAGGCCAGGTGATCTTCAGTTCATCAATACTGCCGGCGTTGCCGATGCTCATATAGGCACGGCTGCTCTCGCCGGAGCCGTAGCCTCGGGTGAGGATCACGTGCTGCGTATACAGCTTGTCACCGCAGCGGGCATGCAGTTTGGCACCGACGGCATCATGGTTCGGTCCATCCTGACGCAGGTCAAAGCTCACGTACGAACCGAGCTGTGTCAGATCATTGCGCATCACGGCCGGTGCTTCCCCGGTGTTGTTGACAATGATGTCGAGATCACCGTCGCCATCAAAGTCCTGGATGGCTGCCCCGACACCGATGGTTTCATCAGTGATGCCCCACTCCTCAGAAGTGCGCTTGTACTTCAGCGGAGTTTCCGCCGTGAACATCACATCCACCTTTTCAAGCTTGGGATGGGAGAGTATCCAGTTGTCCACCTGTTCCTGGCTGGCGCCGGCTGCTTTCATGCCATCCATTTCGGAAAGCAGGTCCCAGTCGGCACTGATGCTCTGGATGTAGCCATTGGTTGCAAACAGCTCAGGGATACCATCGCCGTTGAAATCATTGATGCGGCAGCTCCATGTCCATTCGGTAGCCTTCGTGCCGGTGTATTCCGCGATCTCGGACATCCAGCCCTCACCGCGGTTGAGGTACATTGAATTCTGCATCAGCTGGTGCGGCTGGTAGTAGATCAGGTAATCCCTGAACAGGTACATGTCGCCTGATGCCTTCTTGGACTCCACATAACCGTTGGGTGCCATGTCGCAGAGCCAGGCATCCATCAGGCCATCGCCGTTCAGGTCACCTGCATCGGAACCCATGCTGTAGTAGCTGGTGCGGCGCAGCATCTCCCGGGCCTTGTCAGTGAAGGTTCCGTCGCCATTGTTCATGTAGTAGCGGTCAGGGGTCTCGAAGTCGCCGGAAACCAGCAGATCAGTGAAGCCGTCCTCGTTGAAGTCGCAGGCCAGAGCCTGCAGGCTCTCCGTGACATCCCGGACACCGGCAGCCTCGGTCTGGTCTGTGAAGTGACCGGTACCATCGTTGACAAGCAGGAAGTCGAATTCCGGACGGAGATGAGGCTTGCCGATCTCATCCATGTAATAGACACGCTCATATTCAGGCGTCAGATGCGGGCGGCCGGCTTCGTCATAGCTGACTTCAATTCCCTCACGCTGCTCGGCGGTCATGAAGTCCGCGGCCCGGAAATCGCGGTTGTTGCAGATGTAGAGATCCAGGTCTCCGTCATTCTCCAGATCAAAGACAGCCGCGCTGATGGTGGACTTGCCGAAGACCGCGCCACGCTCGACTGCTTCATCGGCGAAGTGGCCATTTCCATCGTTGATGAACATCCGGTTGCCGTTGCCACGGACCGCCACCCACAGGTCCTGGTCGCCATCGCCATCCGCGTCGAAGAACACGGCACCCGAACTGACTGAACCGTCAACGGTCAGTCCCTCGCCGGATTCAGCAGTGACATCCGTGAACCGGAAACCGCCGTCATTGCGATAGAGTGCGTTGCCGTTTTCGATGCCGAGTATGTAGAAGTCGATATCCCCATCCCCGTCATAGTCACCACTGGCGATTCCTGCCTGCGTATAGATGTCGCTGAGGAGTGCCGCCCGACTCTCCGCCATGTTGACGAATTCGATGCCGGTATCCTCGGCAGTCAGGAAGCTGAACTTGCCTGTGCTTCCGGATGCAGCGGTATACGCCGTTGCGATGATATGCTCCGGCGTGGAACCCGACTTGGCAGTGTGAGGCTGGCCGCCTGATTCATCCTTGGTGCATGCCTGGCACAGCAGGATAAGTGCGCACAGAACCGGGATATGGCGAAGTGTTGCAGTCATGGTCTGGATCTCCATCAGGCTTTCAGCCGGTCCGCTCGAATTGGATGCCAGTGGAAGAAGCGGCCCGTACATGAATTCTACTGAAAATACCGGCTATTGAACACCGGATGCACCAAAATCAATAGGCAATTCACCCTCTAATTGGAATAATCACTTCCTCTGCGATATCTGTAATTCCCTGGCATGTAGAAGAGCTACGCAAATTATGCTATACTTTGCCTCCCCCAAATCCGAGGGAGCATTTCTCCCCGGGATCACGGAGCAGGCAGGAGTAGTTCAGTGGTAGAACACCACCTTGCCAAGGTGGGGGTCGCGGGTTCGAATCCCGTCTCCTGCTCCAATTCATCTCCCCAATCCCCTGCCGCTGACTAACCACAGCGCGCGCCGATGGTAGAATCTTCGGCCTTAGACTTATGCAGACGGTGGTTTAAATGTCAGACGCTACGCTCGTTTCCCGCGAAAAGAACATCGCCCACATCCAGGTGCAGCTCAGCCCTGATGATGTCGGCCGCCATTACAGGGCCTTCTACAAGGACATGGCCAAGCGCTTCAACATTCCGGGATTCCGCAAGGGCAAGATCCCGGCAAATGTGCTGCGCCAGAAGATCGGTCAGGAAGTGGTGGATGAGAACGTGGGCAACATGCTCAAGGACTTCGCGATCCAGGTCGGACTGCGCACACTCAACCTGATTCCCCGCGCCGGAAATCCGCAGTGGCACAGCGAGCCCGAGCCGCAGGAGGACACGGCACTCAGCTACGAGCTGAGCCTGCCGGTTCTGCCGGAAGTGACGCTGCCGGAGTTCAGCAAGTTTGAGATCACCGTGCCGAAGCTGAACGTCAACCAGGCCATGAAGGAGCGTTATCGTGAGCGCCTCGCCGAGCGCTTCACAGAGTGGGAGGACGCTGACAAGGATGCTGAGTTCGGCAATGGCATCCTGTTCAGCTTCACCTCCAGCAATGCTGAAACAGGTGAGGACACTCCCTTCCGCCACGATGAGATGCGCTATGTGATCGGCCGGGAAGGCAACCTGCCGGGCTGGGATACGGAACTCACCGGTCTCAAGGCCGGAGATGAGAAAACCTTTGAATATGACATGCCTGAGAACTTCGCGGACCTGCGCATCGCAGGCAAGAAGCTGAACATCAGTCTGAAGGTTGACAAGGTGTTTGAGCTCAAGGTGCCTGAGTTCACGGAGGAGTTCGTCAAGGAAAGCCTGCGGATGGAATCGCTGGAGAAGTTTGACGAGTTCATCGATGAGAGCCTGCAGCAGGAAACGGAAATCCAGTTTGAATCCAACAAGCAGGATCTCGTGATGCAGCGCGTGCTCGAGGAGATGCAGACTGAGATCTCCGATGACATGATCAATGACGAGATCGACGGACTTGTCCAGGAAAACGAACAGACCCTGCGCCGTTATGGTTCAAGCCTGGACGAGTATCTCAAGGAGAAGGGCCAGGAGATCAAGGATTTCCGCGAGTCCCTCGTGAACACCGCCGAGCGCAAGATCAAGCTGTTCCTGGCCGTACGGGAAGTGGCTTCACAGAACAACATCCAGGTCTCCACGCAGGACATGCAGAACTACGCCCTGCGCCTGATGCGTGAGCAGGGTCTGGAAGTCGAGCAGATCAAGCAGCTGATGAACAACCGCGACTGGATCAACCAGGCGCATTACCACATCACCAGCGAGAAGGCCGTGCGCTTCATGGCTGACCAGGTGGTGGTGGATATCGACGAGAAGGAATACGACGAGTCCGAAGCTGCCTCCGAGGCCTGATCCAGACCAGACAGCAAGCAGTTCCGAGGTGAGATGATGCGCACAGTCCTGAGTGTGATGATTCTGTCTGCATGCCTGATTTCCACAGCGCATGCAGAGGAAGAGATCCGGGCCAGTCTGCCGGACTGGAAATTCGAGCATGCCTTTTCACTGGAGGCTGTCCCGGAACCCAGTGGTCTCTGCTTCTGTCCTGAGCGCAACAGCCTGTTCATTGTTGATGACGGTGCGCAGGACCGCCCCCCTGCCCTGTTCGAGCTGGATCTGGAAGGAAATGTCCTGCAGAAGCTGGAAATCGGCGGGGATCTTGAAGGGGTCTGCTACTGCCCGGCTGACGGGTTGGTATATGTTGCGGATGAACAGGAAGAGCGGATCTATGCAATTGATCCGGAAGGTCTGAAGCTGCAGCAGACATCACGGGTCAGCCGCTCACTTGAAGGCGAAGAACTGATGCAGGCTGGCGGCAACGGCTTTGAGGGCATCGAGTATATCCCGGCTGGCCACGGCGATTGGAGTGACTGTTTCATTCTGCTCAACCAGGACGACCCGCATGGCCTGCTGGCGATCCGTCGTGCAGACCTGCAGTCGGAGTCAGCTGGGGATAGCGTGGGCTGCGCCTGGTGGGACATAGCCGCCATCAATGCCGGTTCACTGCACTTCGACGGGGCCAGTGGCCAGCTCTTGGTCGTGCACTCCTGGATGAACGTCATGGAAATCTGGGATATTGAGACAATGCAGGTCCTGAGCTGGGAAGTCGTGCCGGGAGCGGCACAGGAAGCCGTGGCCATCGACGGCGGGGGCCGGCTGTGGATCGGCAGCGACAGCGGCGGGCTGGCCAGCTACACCGCCGTGGAATAGGCCGGGACTGCCCTCCCCGCCCGATATAATCCCTGCGTGATTGACCTCCTGATCAGGTCGGCCGGCTGCCTCTTGAGCATGGCCGGAGCCAGCGACAAGCCCAGACGCGGAGCCGCCATGGCTGAGCTGCCCATGCTGCGCGACGCGGCGATTGGCATCAACATCCGGAGTGGGCTGATTGAGTATGTCGGTCCGGACAGTGGCATACCGGCGAAGCAACTCAGCGGTGATCCTGAAATTCTGGATGCTGAGGGACGGCTCGTGATGCCGGGGTTCGTGGACAGCCACACCCACCTGGTGTTCGCTGGCAATCGCGCGGATGAGTTCTACAAACGAGCCTCCGGAATCAGCTACGCCGAGATCGCTGCTCAGGGTGGCGGAATCAGGAAGACAATGGAATCCACGCGCAGTGCCAGCCGCCAGGAACTGTTCGAACTGGCCTGGCAACGCTATCTGCGACTGCTTGACAATGGCACGACCTGTGTGGAATGCAAGAGCGGATACGGACTGAGCGTTGACAGCGAACGCATGGCAATGCAGGTCATCAACGACCTGGCGCGCAAGGCACCGGGAGTGATGCAGCGAACATACATGGGTGCGCATCTGATTCCCCCGGAGTATGCGGACGACCGCATGACCTACGTCCAGCAGGTTGCCGCTGAACTTCAGCACTACGCCGAAGGCGGGCTCTGTGATTTCTACGACATCTTCGTGGATCCGCTGGCCTTCAGCCAGGTGGAGGCCCAGCAGATCGTTGATCGTGGCCGCGAGCTGGGAATGAAGCTGCGCCTGCATGCCGATGAATTCGGGGATGACGGCACGGCTGCCTGGGCAGTTGCCAACGCGGCTGTGTCCGCTGATCACCTCGGCGGAATCGGTCCGGGCGGGATCAGTGCACTTGCTGCATCGGATACGGTGGCAACCCTGCTGCCGGGCACGATGTTCTTCAGTGGACATGGAGAATATGCCCCTGCCCGGCAGATGATTGATGCCGGCTGTGCAGTGGCGCTGGCCACGGATCTGAACCCGGGCAGCAGCCTGATGTACAGCCTGCCGCTGGTGATGACGCTGGCCGTGCTGGAAATGAAGATGACGGCGGCGGAATGCCTCAACGCGGTGACGATCAACGCCGCACATGCACTGGGACTGGCTGCCAGTCTGGGCAGCATCGAGATCGGCAAACGTGCGGACATCATCATCCTCGACTGCGGCAGTCCGGATGAGCTGGCCTACCAGGTGGGGACGAATCTCGTGAGTGACGTGATCTGTGGCGGTGAGGTGATCAAGCGCCACGGTGTGATGTTCATCTGACAATAGATATCTGTCGCAGAACAGGGAGTTGGAAATGACGGAAGTGGTGCTCCGCGGAGCAAGCCTGACAATCGAGGACGTGACGGCGGTGGCCAGGCATGGTGCCAGGCTCAGCATCGGCATCGAGGTGGAGGACGGCATCAGCCGGGCCCGTGAACTCGTGGAGCGCATGGTGCGAGATAACGTGCCTGTCTACGGCGTAACAACCGGGATCGGTGAGTTCGCCCGGGTGCGCATCGCTCCGGAGGACTGCGAGGAACTGCAGCGCCGCATCATCCGCAGCCACTGCGCCTCAACCGGCGACGTGCAGCCGGCGGAGGTTGTCAGGGCCGCGATGCTGCTGCGGGCGCACACGATGTCCCGCGGCCACAGCGGCGTGCGTCGTGAGGTGATCGATGCCTATGTGGAGATGGTCAACCGCGGCGTGGTCCCGGTCGTCTATGAAAAGGGCAGCGTCGGCTGCAGCGGCGACCTTTCACCACTGAGCATGCTGGCCCTTGCCGTGATCGGCGAGGGCGAGGCTTTCTTCGAGGGCGAGCGCCTGCACAGTGCCGAGGCCCTGCAGCGCGCTGGGATGGAGGTCATCAACCCCAGCTACAAGGAAGGCCTGGGGATGATCAACGGCACGCAGATGATGTCCGGTGAGGCCTGCCTGCAGCTCGTGGACACGATCCGGCTATACAAGCATGCCCTGCTGGCCTTCGCGATGGCGCTTGATGCCCTGCGCGCAGTGCAGTTGCCCTACGATCCCCGGGTACACGCGATCCGGCCCTACCACGGCTCGCAGGCCACGGCCCGTGCGCTGCGCCAGCTCTGGGACGGCAGCGGGATCATTGCCAACGGCACGGGTAAGGTGCAGGACGGCTACAGCATGCGCTGCACCCCGCAGGTGATGGGTGCCAGCATCGACACCCTGCACCATGTACGCACACAGGTCGAGACAGAGATCAACTCAGTGATTGACAATCCGCTGTTCTTCCCGGAGGACGAGGCCTATCTCGCCGCCGGGAACTTCCATGGCCAGCCGCTGGCCATGGCCATGGACTTCCTCGCGATCGCCACCGCGGAAGTCGCCAGCCTCGCCGAGCGGCATACGAACCGCCTTCTGAATCCGGCGCTGTCCAATGGCCTGCCGGACTTCCTCGTGGAGGGCAAGGGCCTCAACAGCGGGCTGATGGTGGCGCAGTACACCCAGGCCGCACTCTGCAGCGAGAATCGGATCTACAGTCATCCGGCGGTGGTTGACAACGTCAGTGTCAGCGCGGACCAGGAGGATCATGTGAACATGGGCCCCGTGGCGATCCGCAAGTACAAGGAGATGCTGAAGAACACCCAGACCGTGATTGCCATCGAGATGCTCTGCGCCGCGCAGGCGATGGACTTCCGCAGGCCGGATGAACCCGGCAAGGGCACCGGGGCCGCCTGGCGGCGGATCAGGGAGACGATTCCATTCATGGAGGACGACCGACCGCTGCAGATTGACATCCTGAAGATGAATGAACTGCTGGACAGCGGCGAGATCCTGGCGGCGGCGGAAGCTGCCGCGGGCGAGATCATCCTGTGAGCAGGAAGGACCGCCGCAGCGAGAAGGCCCGGCCCGGTGTGCTGGTGACGGGTGCCAGCAGCGGAATCGGAGAGGCCATCGCCCGGGAGTTCGCCAGGCGTGGCCACGACCTCGTGCTCGTTGCCAGGCATGAGCAGCGTCTCAGTGAGCTGGCGCGTTCCCTGCGCGATGAGCAAGGCATCAGCGCCGTGCACCTGAGCTGCGACCTGTCCCAGGCGGATGCCCATGAGCAGGTGCACCACTGGGTGCGCAAGCAGGGCGTAAGCGTTGACATACTGGTCAACAACGCGGGCTTTGACGTCTTCGGTCCGGTCAGTGAAACCGACATGCAGCAGGAAGCGGACATGCTGGCGGTGAACATCCGCGCGCTGACAATGCTCACGAAGCTCTTCCTGCCGCGGATGATCAAGCGCGGGCGCGGACGGATCCTCAACATCGGCAGCACCGGCAGCTTCATCCCGACTCCCTACAACGCCGTCTACTGTGCCAGCAAGGCCTATGTGCTGAGTTTCAGTGCCGCACTCGCAGAGGAATGCAGAGGCACTGGCGTCAGCGTGACCTGCCTCTGCCCCGGCGCCACGCATACGCGCTTCCATGAACGGGCCGGGATGCAGGGCATCACGCTGATGAAGTTCCCCGTGATGGATGCTGCAAGCGTTGCCAGAACCGGCGTCGCAGCCTGCCTCAGTGGGCGCAGGCTCGTGGTGCCCGGTGTATTCAACAAGCTCAGTATGTACACGATGTCGCTCATGCCGCTCGCATGGCGCGTGAAGCTGGCGCGCAGTTTCATCACTGAGTAATCCCGGGCAAAACAAATCCGCGCGTTCAGCAGTCTATTAACTGCAAACGGTGCAGTCAATTCATCAGCAATGAACCGTGGAAACCCAGTACGGCGGCTGCATCGTTCCCATTGGCAACAACCCCGGGGCGGCTGCGTGCGCCTATGCTCCGCCCTGGGTCTGGTAACCGAGCACGGCATCGCGCAGGAGGATGGCAATGTCCTTCACCGGCTTGTGCTCATGGCCTTCGGCGTTGGCGGCATCGCTCATCATCACGTTGCAGAACGGACAGGCTACGGCCACCTCGTCAGCACCCGTGGCGGTCAGCTGGTCATAGCGCCACTCGTTGACACGCTGGCCCTCGACCTCCTCCATGAACATCCGTCCGCCGCCTGCGCCGCAGCAGAAGCCCTTGTCTCGGTTGTACTCAGCCTCCACGAGCTGCACGCCGGGCAGACTGGCAACCACGCTGCGCGGTTCGTCGTAGACCTTGTTGTAGCGGCCGAGGTAGCATGAATCGTGGAAGACGATCCTCTGGCTGCCATTTGAATGCTCCGGCTTGAGCCGGCCCTCACGCACGAGTCTCGTCAGCAGCTCACTGTGGTGGATCACTTCCTCGAATACCACACCGACCTGCTCATACTCGACCTTGAGCGTATTGAAGCAGTGCGGGCAGGTGGTGATCACGCGCTTGACCTTCGCCTCATTGAACTGCTCGGCATTCATCTGCATCAGGGCGTTGGCAAGATATTCATGCCCGGCCCGGCGCGCGGGATCGCCGCTGCAGGCCTCACTGGAAAGCACGGCAAAGCTCACGCCCGCATGGTTGAGCAACTGCACCAGCGCGCGGGCGGTTTCCTTGTTGCGGTCGTCAAAACTGGAGAGGCAGCCCACGAAGTAGATCCACTCCGCGTCAGGCTTTTCATCGAGCGTCGGGACATCGAGGCCCTCGGCCCACTCCATGCGTGTGTGTGCGGGAAGGCCCCAGGGGTTGCCCTGCCCCTCCAGGCCCTCGAAGGCTCCCTGCAGTTCCTTCGGGAAGCGGCCCTCCTCCTCGAGCACGAGGTGGCGGCGCATCTCGACGATCGGGGTCACATGCTCAATGAACAGCGGGCAGTGCTCATCACAGGCCCCGCAGGTAGTACAGGCCCAGAGCGCCTGGTCCGTATGCACGTCGCCAACCAGGCTTTTGCCGCCGAGCTCCTCCTCGGACAGCCGCTCCACGACAGCCACTCCGCCACCCTCAGCTGATTCAGCGGTGCTGCCTTCCATGCGCCGCGCCGCAGCCAGCTTCAGCAGCAGGTCCGGGGTATGGGCATAGAGCATCTCGCGGGTGCCGATGATGATCTGTTTCGGCGAGAGGGTCTTGCCCGTGCGGTTGGCAGGACAGAAGTGGTCACAACGGCCGCATTCCGTGCAGCTGTAGGTGTCGAGCCAGTTGCCCCAGTGCAGCTGCTGGATATGATGGACGCCGAATTCCTCCAGATCCTCATTCTCGAAGTCGATGGCGGGCAGCTGGCCCTGCGGCTTCAGGTTGCGCAGGTAGACGGTGAAGAAGGAAGTGATCACATGGAAATGCTTGCCGAGCGGCAGCAGATTCAGGAAGAACAGCAGTGCGAGGCAGTGGATCCACCAGTTGATGGTGATTGTCAGTCCGGCACTGGCAGCGGGAATCGCGGAAGCCAGTGATGTCTCGATGAACGACATCGGGTGTGCAGTATGCTCGCCGGTGCTGACAGCGGCGGCATTCATGAGGATGTCCGTAACCATCAGGGTGCCGATCAGGCCGAGGATCAGCACGGCCTCGCTGCTCTGGGTGAGGCGCTTGGGCTTGAGTACCAGGCGGCGGAAGGCGGCGTAGATCACGGCAACAAGTACCAGCACTTCCACGAGGTCACGCAGGAACAGATAGACTCCGCCGAGCAGATCCTCACGACCCAGCAGCGGGATATGCAGGTCTGCAGTCGGGAAGAAACCGGCAACCAGGAAATGCAGGGTGTTGAGCATCAGCACCATGAATCCCCAGAAGATCACGAAGTGCATCAGCCCCGCGCTGAAGTCACCGCGCAGCAGTCTGGCCTGACCGAAGACATTCACGATCACACCCAGCAGACGCGTTCCCACGTCTCCACGGGCATCCTGGGACTGCGCGGCCTTCAGCACGCCTATGCGTGCCCTGATGCTGCGTGCAAAGAAGAACATCGCCGTGAGGAACACGACGCTGTAGGCAATGATGTGTACTACGGGCATGTATCAGCTTCCCATGGGCTTGCCGGTACGCCGGCACTGGTGCCGGGCCCCTGCAGCCTGCCACTGATTATAGATTGTTCAGTCGAAGACGGGTACCTTGTCCTCGGGGTTGCGGCTCAGGACGGCATGCACGCCGAGACGGCGATGCTCAGTCTCCATCAGGCTGGCGCAGAGCTCCGCCTCCATCTGGCCGATCTCTTCATAATCCGCGAGAATCTCCGCCTGGCTGCGCCGTGACCAGGTGTCCACGAAACGTCCCACTGCCTTGACCGCGAGCGGAGCCAGGGGCTTACCAAGGCTGACCACATCCTTCAGCGCGGACTTGGAGAGCGCTTTCAGACCATCCAGGTCTTCCGCCTTGCGCAGCGCCGCAGCTTCCTTGGCAACCTTGTCATGCAGTTCCCGGTAGCGCTCAACGCTGGTGCGCTCAGCGATTTCAGCTGAAAGTGAATCAAGCAGGGCCTGACGTGCTGCCGCACCGGAATCGCCTTCCGCGAATTCTGAATTGCGCACGGGCTCAGCTGACTGCGTGGCAAGATCCAGCGCAGCATTGATCAGCAGCGGTTCAGCCTTGGCCGCGTGGGCCTGCCAGGCGGCCTCCCAATCATCGCCGCTGACTGCCTTGCGATCCGGCTGATCCGGGGTGTCCACGACCTGCTGCACGATGCCGTACTCCAGCATCTGCTCCGCCTTGAGCGTATTGCCGGTCTGTCCCATCCACTTGGCGCGTTCCGGACCGCATTTGAGCATGATATTCAGGATGCCGTTCCAGCCCGGGATGATCCCCAGCAGTACTTCAGAGAGCTGGATCAGGGTGTCCTTGTCGCAGATTGCCCACTGCGCGAACAGCGGCCACTCGACGCTGCCGCCATAGCGGTCACCGGTCAGCACACCGACCGTACGCATGCGGGACCAGAGCGCCTTGATGCGGGTGTCCAGCGAGGTGCCGCGGGAGAGATGGCGGTGGATCGCATCCACATCGCACTCACCGCGGAATTCAGTGATGTCGGCACCGGCATGCACGAGGTCATAGCTACCGCTCAGCAGGCAGAACTGCAGGCTCTGATCCTGCTCGAGCACGCTGACGGCTTCCTCCATCTCGAGCATGCCCTGGGTGTCCACTGCGTGCAGCCGGGCACGGTTGGGATTGGCATAGCGCAGGATCGCACCACGCTGGCCATTGTGTTCCACGGCATCCAGGCTGACATAGCCCTGTTCACCCCTGTAGAGCTGCTCCACTGAGCGTTCTGCCGACATCACCATCCTCCTGAGAGCGAGTGTTCTTGGTCCGGGGCTGAAGATTACCACACGCGAAGCAGCGCTTCAGGCTTGCTATCATATGCAGCGTGAACAAGCAGCCGGACAGGAAGCAGCAGGAGCTGCGGGAGTGGCAGGGCCGCATGAACTGGGCCAGCGAGGGTGAGCGCAACCTGTTCCTGCTTGCCTGCACCTGCAGCGTGCTTCTGCCGCCGCTGGGAATCAGTACGCTGGGGGTGGAGATCAGCCTGATGCTGCTGCTCAGCCATCTGGCACTTCTGCTTTACTGCGCTACGAATGTGCAGCGCCGCTTCGCAATCGCCACCAGCCTGATCGTGATAATCTCGCTGGCGAACTTCCTGCTGGCCCATTACAGCGGCCTGCAGCACCCTGAGCTGCTCGTCTACCTCTTCAGTGGCTTGGGACTGCTCAGCCTGCCCTTCGGGATCCGGGGATTCCTCAGGGCCCAGCAGCGGGCGCGGGAACTGGCCTCGTGCACCGCGAAGGAGGATTTCCGCTGGATGCTGACTACCGCACCCCTGCTGACGCGCTGGCGCTTTCATGACATGCTCAGGGAAAAAGGCATAACCAGCTGAGGGCTGATCAGTGCAGGCCTGCGAGTGGGTCAGGCCCGTTTCTCCAGTGCAAATCAGCACATTTCCGCGTGATTTCATTGACAGTACCGTGAAGCTGAGATATCATTCCTGCCGCGGGGTGGAGCGGTTGGTAGCTCGTCGGGCTCATAACCCGAAGGTCGAGGGTTCAAATCCCTCCCCCGCAACCAGCATCCTCCCCCGATCCCCACACCGAAACTGGCAACGGCTTCAGTTCGTGCCGATGCAGTACAGC
>JAGRNT010000033.1 GCA_020440605.1 bacterium
TTGCTAGACTCCTTTCCTTATCTGGGCCGTCGGGAGTCTGGGAATGAAATTGCTTACAGTCGGCGGGGCGCTGGCAGTCACAGCACTGGCCATGGTCCTGCTGCTGCCCGGCGCGCTGCTTGGACAGGAAGAGGAAGATCAGCAGCCATTGCTTGAATGGCTTGGCGAAAGCCCCCACTGGGAACCCGGTCAGGAATTCAGTGCCGTCGTTGGCAGCACCTGGATCGGCAGCCGTGAGTGCCTGTACTGCCACGAGGAAATGAAGATGGATTTCCTCGCCACGGCACATGCCCGTTCACTGCCCAAGGCGGAGATCAGCCTGGATCGCCAGGGCTGTGAGGCCTGTCACGGTGCCGGCGGCGGACATCAGATGCTGCGCAGCCGCGGCGCGATCTTCGCTTTCGACTGGGAAAACTCCGAGCACGAGAACAACATCTGCCTGCGTTGCCATGAATGGCTGACGAGTACCCGGGAATGGGAGCGCACCACGCATGCGAAGGCCTCGCTGCGCTGCAGTGACTGTCATGATCCCCACCAGAGCCATGACAGCGGACAGCGTCACCTGCTGCTGGCGGATGTCAACGAACTGTGCATCTCCTGCCACATGGTCACGGCTGACGACTTCCGCAATTTCAGCCACCATCCACTGCAGGTTGATGCGGCCAACGAACCTGACGGCGGCGTGATGAACTGCACGGACTGCCACGAGGTGCACCGCGGGCATGGACCGACCATGCTCAGGGAGCGCAAGGTGCGCAATCTATGCCTGAGCTGCCACATGGACAAGGGCGGCCCCTTCAAGTTCGCCCACATGTCCGTTGACGACGCACTCGGAGAGAGCTGCATGAACTGCCACAGCGCGCACGGCAGTGCCAACCCCGGTCTGACGCTGATGGACGGGCGCTCACTCTGCCTGCAGTGCCATACCGATCGCAGCGAGCACAATGCCCCGACCACCTGCTGGACGACGGGCTGTCACCATGCGATGCATGGCAGCAACAATGATCCCTTCCTGAGGTTCTGAGCAATGATCAATGCAGCCAGAATCACGATTTTCTCCGCAGCCGCCCTGCTTGCTGGTATGCCTGTTTCAGCACTTGCCGGTGAGGTGCAGATCTACATCGACGGGTATCCACATGTCTATCAGGTTCCGGATGAGCTGGAAATGTACGAACTGGAGCCGGTTCTGATCCTCGAGGACAACCGGGCTCTGCTGCAGGAGTACTGCCTGCAGTGCCCCCAGTCAGCGACTGTCGGGATTGGCAACCAGAGTTGGGACCGCGGTCTCGACGACCGGTCCAACTACCTCGGCGAACGGGAAATCCAGCCCTATATCAGGGACATCCGCTACCGTGACTACCTGAGCAGCACGGAGTGGAATGAACTCTGGGGCAACGTGAACTACAGCGGGCGGATGCGACTGGACCTTGACCACAGCGGTCCGCTGTGGAGCTACGACGGCAGCTACATGCATCACGAAGGCACATCCTTTGGCCCGGATGGCCGGAATGATGAAGAGGAGCTGCTGCTGGGGCATAAGGACCGCACGCAGTACTCCTTCACCCTGCGCAATGGGGGAATGGACGGCGGCCATCAGTTCCTGCGTGGCCAGTGGTACAAGGTCCGCACGGATGAAATGCCCTTCCAGCCGGTTGATGTGGAACATCTGCGTATCGGTGCCGGATTCCGCATGGTGGAATGCCCCGGCATGCTGCAGGCTGAGATCTTCAGCGGTTATTACAAGTCTGACAGGCAGGCGATGGACAACACCTACAGCGGAGTGCAGGCTGATGGTTACCTCTATCTTGACGATGCCTGGACAGTTGATGCCGCGGCCAGCACGACTGATTATGACCTGAAGCTGCAGAACGGGTCCGCGACCCGCAGCGAGAGTTCCGCCGCCCTTAGTTACGATCTCAGTGACGAGTGGAGCGTGAGCGCAGGTCTCGATGCCTACCGGGATGACAGTGACATCAGTGCCGTCAGTGACACTCGCAGCTATACGGAGCGCAGTGCCAGGCTTGACTACAATGCGGGTGGCCGCGCCAGTGCCAGCCTGACGCTTTCCAGGCGAGAAGTCGACTACGAGCGACTGATGATGGAGAACAACGATCTTTACCAGCTCAATCTGCGAGATCCTGAGCTGAGCCGCGCGGACCTGGCGGAGTTTCGCATTGATGAGCAGGCAGACTACGACAGCCTGCGCCTGCGCTCAAACATCCGCCTGGACAGCTGCAGCAGGCTGAGTGCTGATTTCCGCCGTGACGACTACGGTACCCTGCCCGGCTCAGGCGACTTCGCCACTCTGACAGTGCAACCCTCCTATTTTGCCAATGAACGCAGCTGGGGCAGCCTGTTCTATGAGCGCAGCTTTGCCAACGGCGGGCGGATGCAGATCAATGCGTCCGAACAGAGCCGCGAGAATGACGTGAGAGACAGCCGCTACTGCTCACGTCGCTATTCAGTCAGCTACGGTGACATGATCAGCTGCTGCTCCCGCTGGTCTGCCAGCATCGGCCGCAGCGAGACCGACCTGGACGGCAGCGGCGTTGACATCATCTGGGACAGCAGCAGCACGGACTACGGACTGGACTTCAGCGGCTATGGCGCCTGGGCCAGCTACCGCTTCAGTCTGGCACATCACGTCCGGGAAGGATCAGCCAGCGGGGACTACAACTCGGTTGGACTGGAGCTGGACCTGAATGATTCACCGGTCGTGCTCAGCACCTGGTGGCGCGAGCAGCAGGCCGGGCTCAGCCCCCTCGCCTTCTCGGATGACATCGGACTTTCGCTGGGCTGGAACATCCAGTTCTGATTTCCACGCTAGAATGGTCAGCAGCTTGCCGCTGAGGAATGCTTATGACCAAGATCGGTGTGGTGCTGTCGGGATGCGGAGTCTTCGACGGCAGTGAGATCCATGAAGCCGTAGCCGTACTGCTGGCCCTGTCACGCGCCGGGGTGCAGTATCGCTGCCTGGCACCTGACATGCAGCAGATGCATGTTGTCAACCACTTCACCGGAGAGGTGTCCTCCGCGGAATCCCGCAATGTCCTGCATGAATCTGCGAGGATCGCGCGCGGCGATGTCGTCAGCCTCGGCAATGTCACTGCAACTGATTTTGACGGCTATGTGTTTCCCGGTGGATTCGGTGCAGCCAAGAATCTCAGCAACTTCGCCGTGGCAGGCGGAAATTGTGAGGTCAATGAACAGGTCAGCCGCCTCGTACGCGATGCGCACTCCCGGAAGATCCCCATGGCATTTCTGTGCATCAGCCCGGTGATTGCCGGCCGGCTGCTTGCCGGGAATGGTGTGCAGGTCACGATCGGAGACGACGACGAGGCAATGGCTGCCTTTGACGTCATGGGCGCCACGCATGTGATCTGCCAGGCCTGCGAAATGGTGAGGGATGAGGACAATCTGGTCATCAGCTCACCAGCCTACATGAAGGCTGACAACATTGCCGAGGTGTTTGATGACATCACCCAGAGCGTCAATGCCCTGCTGGAGATGGTCAGTCAGCGCCAGAGCGTTGCCAGTGACGGCTGAGCTGAATCAGAATGCCTTCACACCCGAACCGGCGTGAGAGCGCTGTAGAGCTTGCCATGCAGCGATTCGCCGACTGGTTTCGCTGCGATGGTGGAAAGCTCATAGTCAGTTGCTCAGGAGGTATTGACAGCATAGTGCTGGCCCATGCCGCCATCGCTCAGATTCGGAATCTGACTGTATCTGGCTTCTGGAAGCAAGGCGCACCGGAGGTGATACTCTGGCATCTGCGGCATGGCATCAGGCCTGACGACGAAAAGGATGCCCTGTTCGTATCTGAGCAGGCGGGCCGCTGGGGTGTCGGGGCAATCGTAGAATCCGGGGATGTATTGACTGAACGTGTTCCCGGCACTGACAGCATCGAGTCAGTCGCCAGGCGCATCCGCTATGACAGGTTGGAACGCTTCATGCATTCCACTGGCAAGTGCATTGCATTCACTGCTCACCATGCAGATGACAACGCGGAAACGATCCTCTTCAATCTCGTACGTGGTACAGGACCTGCAGGACTGCGGGGCATCAGCCCTGGCATCAGGAATGTGATCTACCGCCCGTTGCTGGATGTCAGGTCAATTGATATCCATGAATACGCCGCAGCCCAGAAATTGAGCTGGCATGAGGACCCCAGCAATGCCGACCGCAGATTCAGCCGCAACTTGATCAGGCATGAAATCATGCCACTGCTGGAAAGGTTGAATCCCGCATACGTGCAACATATCAATCGGCTTGCAGATTATGCATCCGACCTGCTGGAGACCACTCCCTCCGGCAATGATTTCCATGTAAGGTCATCAGAAGAAATCTGCAATGCACTTCCACTTCTGCATGAACCTCGAGCCAGGTTCGGCGCACTCGAATTCGGGACAACTGACCTGTCGAAACTCACAACAATCACGCTGGGCAAAGCACTGTCCCGTATTGGATTACATCCCCGCTACGATCTGATTTCGGAATTCCACTGGTCCCTGTCAAGATCCAATGATTCCGTGCACCATGGCAACTGGCATTTCCAT
The DNA here is from genome assembly GCA_020440605.1 of bacterium. Classification (GTDB taxonomy): domain Bacteria; phylum 4484-113; class 4484-113; order 4484-113; family JAFGCY01; genus JAHEFU01. The sequence continues at coordinate 4,557 of JAGRNT010000033.1, forward strand.
TTTCCCTTTCCCGGGAAAGGCCTCGTGTTCTATGAGGACCTGCAGCTTGACGGCATGGAAGATACTGCATTCATTGCTGCGGATCTGACTTCTCTGGATCTATCCGAAGCTGCACGCAGGGAGCTGGTTGACCTGGCTGCATCCAGGAACCTGCACATCGGCCTTCCTGGTGACCCGCAGAAGCAGGACTGGTGGCACTGGCTCTCGTCGTTGTGGCATGATGACGACTATTACCCGGGAGAGTGGCAGGCCATTCTCCCCTCGCTGCAATCAGGGCTGTATTCGTTCCGGACCCGCCTGCCAGGTGACCGAATCACGCTATCGAACGGCGCGACCCGCAAGGTCGGCGATGTATTCACTGACCTGAAGGTTCCGGAATTCCTGCGCGACTGCTGGGCATTGCTCGTGAACGCGGAAAACGAAGTTGTCTGGATCCCCGCGCTTGCTGATAGCCAACGCATGCACGGAAGTTCGCAGTGTGGCGAATACGTTCTCGCCAGCATCAGACCGCTAGAATAGTCAGGTGCCGGCCTATTCGACCAGCGACACGATCACAGCACCGGCAACAGTTCCGGGACGCAGCGCAATTGCCATGCTGCGGATCAGTGGCCCAGAGGCGCTGCCTGTGCTCGCTTCCCTTCTGGGTGATCAGCAGCTGAAGCTGGAGCACGCCCATGCCCGCCTGCTGCAACTGAACATCACCGGAAACGGCTCATCCCCGCTGGAGGAACAGGCTGTCGTCTGCTGCTACCATGCGCCACACAGCTATACCGGCGATGATCTTGTGGAGATTTCCATACATGGTAATCCCCTGCTGCTGGAACTGCTGCTGATCACGGTGCTGGGATCCGGTGCAAGACTTGCCGAACCGGGGGAATTCACCTACCGGGCCTTTGCCAATCGCAAGCTGGACCTGATGCAGGCTGAAGCGGTACACGAACTGATCAATGCCGGCAGTTCGTCCGCGCTCCGCCTTGCTGCCAGTTCGCTCAGCGGACTTCAGGGCAAGGTTGTCTCTACCTGGCGGAAGCAGCTGCTGGAATGGCTGGCGGCGATTGAGCTGATTCATGACTATGCCTCGGATGATCTGGATGCCAGTATCGAACCGTCCCAGCGGATTGATTCAACTGAGCTCAGTGAGGATCTTGACCGCTTCCGCGAGGAACTTTCATTGGCACTGGAGGCCAGCCGACGGAGTGCATTGATCCGCAGCGGCCTGAGCCTGGCAATCGTTGGAGCACCGAATGTGGGCAAGAGCACCCTGTTCAATGCCCTGCTTGGATATGAACGTGCTCTTGTGCATCATGCTCCGGGTACTACCCGTGACTATCTCAGCGAGTCAGTCGAATTCGGCGGCATCAGCTTCGTTCTCGTTGACACCGCCGGTCAGCATGCCAGCCCTGATGCCGTGGAGAGCGCAGGAGTAGACCGGGCCCGGGACTGGCAGGATAGTGCTGACCTGCTGATCATCGCTTCCGCGGCGGACGGTCCTGCAATTGACAATGGCCAGGCTGACGACAATCAACGCTGCATCCATGTGCTGACTCGCTGCGACCTCCTCCCGGTCTGGCCGCAGCAGGAGGGTCAGCTTGCCATCTGCGCACTCGACGGCCGCGGACTTGCCGAACTGAGAGAGCAGATCATACAGCGCAGTGGACTCTCTGATGACGGCAGTGCAATGTCCTTCAACCGCAGGCAGGCAGCGCTTGTTCAGCATTGCCTGGAGCATGTTGATCTCGCATTGGAGGCGATCCGGGATGGCATGCCGCTCGATGCCGCCGCACAGGATCTGCATCTTGCCAGGGAAGCACTGTCTGGCCTGAATGATCCCGGAGGTCGGCAGAGTGTGGTTGACAGTATCTTCAGCAGCTTCTGCGTGGGCAAGTAGGCATGCAGGATCGCAGCAAGGGCATCCTGTTTGCCCAGCTCAATGCACTCTGTGCCGGCCTGCATTTCGCCGCCGGCGTTCAGCCACTGAACCAGCTCAAGCAGCAGTGCGTTTCTGACATTGCAGCGGGGATGATGATCGCCGCGATGTATTACCTCGTGGCCGCTCCCGTCAACACTCTCTGGTGGGGATTGACACGCATTGGCTGGATTCCCCGGATCGGCCGGCAGCCCAGTGAAGCACCAAGCAGCAGCGGTGGCAGCGGCCTTCTCTATAGTACATTGCACATTCTTTTCAGTGCGCTCGGCATTTCCCTCTTCTGGATGGGAATGCTGCATGCCACGACAGCGATTGCCGCCGTGCTGAGCCGGATGGAGATCGTGTTCGTGATCGTGCTCGGTTTCCTGCTCCTCAGGGAGCGTTTCAGCCATTGGCAATGGATCGGTTTCGCACTGACACTTTCCGGCATCCTCCTGATTCGGGGGACATCACTGCAGGGCGAAACGCGTGGAATTCTCCTGTTGCTGGCCAGCGCATTCAGTTTCGCAGTGAGTCTCGTCGCCGGGAAACTGGCAATGCGCTACGTCTCAGTGCAACTGCTCATGCTGGTGCGCTCATGGTGCATGGCGGCAATTCTGTGTCTCGGCTGGTTCCTGCTCTGGCCGCAGCTGCCCAGTCTGGACATCAGCAATCTCCTGCTGGTGATCCTCAGCGCATTGTCAGGGCCGTTCCTGGCCCGCAACAACTACATGCTGGCCGTTTCCTACCTGCCGGCCAGCCAGGTGGTGCTGCTCAATCAGGCCCAGCCACTTTATGCCGCTCTGCTGGGCTTTCTCCTCAATGCCGAAATCCCAGGCAGAATGGTCTACCTTGGAGGACTGGCGATCATCATCGGCAACATCGTGCTGATCCTCGCCAGGGAGCGCGCAGACACTGCTGCAGGCTCAGCTGTGCAGCAGAGCTGATCGGCCTTCAGCACTGAGCTGCCAGATCACGCCGATCACGGAAACCAGGAACAGAACGGGGAAGACAAACAGTGCCAGCACGAAGAACACTCCTTCCTCCGGAGCGCTGAACCACAGCTTCAGCAGGTAACTGACGACGTTGTGCAGCAGGATGCTCAGCGGTGTGCCGACCACACTGATTCCGGCCAGCAGCAGGAATGCCCGCAGCATGCCGCTGCAGTTGCGTTCACGCATCACGAAGATGATTTCGGATATGCCGAGTGCTGCAAGCAAGCCTACAGTGGGCAGAAAAGCGCTGCTCACTGCCTGCTTGAGCGGGCTGCTGTTCGGAATGAAGGCGAATGCCAGCAATGCCGCAAACACTGCCAGCATTAGCCAGAAGGTAGCCAGGGTCCTACCGGAAACGTACGAAACAAGTTTCTCAGTCATCATCATTCTGATACTCCCTTATCAATGAAACTGATGTCAGATCATTGAAGGCAAATAATCATCACCACAAACACAATAACATAGTTATTATTAATTTTGCAGTTTTCATCGAAATGAGAGTCATTCGCAAAAAACCGGGGCCCTGCCGGACCCCGGTTATTCTTTTCAGACTGATTGAAGAAGCCTATTCCGTGACCGGTTTCTCGCCGTAGTGCTGCTCGTACTGCTCGACCCAGTCCTCAGGTGGATTGCCGTTGTCAAGCTTGATGTGGCACTGCTTGTACTTCTTGCCGCTGCCGCAGTAGCACTTCGCGTTGCGGCTGATCTTGGCTGCTGCGCGGCGCGTGGTCTCCACCTTTACGCGCTCCTGGGTCGCTACTCCTCCGGCGCCGCTGCCGGCACCGGCCACAGGTTTGTTCTCGCTGCGTACGTTGTAAGAGCTGCGAGCCTCGGGTTTCTGCTCCTGGACGTTCAGGCGCACGAGGAAGATCTTGCGGATTACATCGAGCTGGATCGTTTCCTTGAGGTTCTCGAATTCCGCGAAGGCCTCCTGGGCATAGACCACCACCGGATCCTGCTGTCCATAGCCACGCAGCGACACACCGCTGCGCAGTTCATCCAGCAGACTCAGATGATCGATCCAGTGCTCATCGATGGCCTTCAGCGAGATCACGCGCTCGATCTCACGCATGCTCGGTCCGCCCGCCTCGAAGGCCTGGGCCTCCACCTCGGCATCGCTTATCTCCGGATTGTTCCGGCGCAGGATGAATTCGCCGATCTCGCGCTGCTTGTCGTCGTAGCGGCTGACGACCATGCCGAACAACAGGTCCTTGATCTCCTGCGAGCTGCGTCCCTTGATGTGCTCAGGTTCCAGATCGTGGAGCGGGAAATTCTGCCGCGCATCGCTGTAGATTCCCGGTTCATTGACATCGACATCCCGGCCATGCGCCGCACTGTTGTCATCCACCACGCGGTCCACCGCAGCCTTGATGAACTCAAGGGTCTGCTCACGCAGGTCCCCGCCGCCGAGGATCCGGTCGCGCTCACCGTAGATCACCTGGCGCTGCTTGTTCATCACGTCGTCAAACTGCAGGATGTGCTTGCGGGTCTCGAAGTGCCGGCCCTCGACCTTCTTCTGGGCATTCTCGATGGAACGGGTCAGCATCCCGCTCTCGATCGGTACATCCTCCTCGATCTTCAGCATGTCCATCAGCTGCTCGACACGCTCTCCGCCGTACATCTTCATCAGGTCATCCTGCAGGGAGAGGAAGAAGCGCGACTCGCCGGCATCACCCTGGCGGCCGCTGCGGCCGCGCAGCTGGTTGTCAATCCGCCGTGATTCATGCCGTTCACTGCCGATCACGTACAGGCCGCCGGCCTGGCGTACCTTCTCCGCCTCAGCATCGAATTCCGGCTTGAGCTGCTGCACGATCGCGCGCATCTCCTCGTCATGCTCCTCGGGATTCCGGCCTTCCTTCATCATCTGCTCCCTGGCAACGAACTCCGGGTTGCCACCGAGCACGATGTCCGTTCCGCGGCCGGCCATGTTGGTGGCGATGGTCACCGCGCCGAAGCGTCCGGCCTGGGCCACGATGAAGGCTTCCTGCTCGTGGTACTTCGCGTTCAGCACCTTGCAGGGCACGCCCTCCTTCTGCAGCATGCGGCCGAGGATCTCACTCTTGTCAATCGAGGTGGTACCGACGAGGATCGGCTGGCCGATCTTGTTGCGCTCGCGCACTTCCTCGACGATCGCCTTGTACTTGGCAGGCACGTTCTTGTAGACGACGTCCGGCTGGTCCTTGCGGGCGATGGTCTTGTTGGTCGGCACCACCACCACGTCCATACCGTAGATCTTCTTGAACTCCTCCTCCTCGGTCTTGGCCGTACCGGTCATGCCGGCCAGCTTGTTGTACATGCGGAAGAAGTTCTGCACGGTCACCGTTGCCAGGGTCTGGCTCTCCGGCTTGACGTCCAGACCCTCCTTGGCCTCGATCGCCTGGTGCAGGCCTTCTCCGAAGCGGCGGCCGTACATCAGGCGTCCGGTGAATTCGTCAACGATCACGATCTGTTCATCCTTGACGATGTAGTGGTCATCAAGATAGTAGAGCGCATGGGCACGCATCGCCTGCTGCACGTAGTGCGCAAACTCCGTGTTGACATAGGCGTAGAGGTTCTTGCCCTCCTCGGGATCGTGCTCATCCTCCTGCAACACGTCATCCAGCGCCTTCTCCACCTTGGCCAGACCGACCGGCGTGAGGGCAACGGTGTGCTGCTTGCGGTCGTACTCGTAGTCCCAGGTCTTGTCCTTGTCCTTGTCGATCTTCTTGGCAAGCTGCTGCTCCCAGAGATCCTTCGGCTTGTCCTCGCCGGTGATCTCCTTGACCTCCAGGCTGCGGATCAGTTTGTCCACACGGCTGTACATGCTCGTGTCCTCATTGCTGGTACCGGAGATGATCAGCGGCGTGCGGGCCTCGTCAATCAGGATCGAGTCGCACTCGTCGACGATCCCGAAGTTGAGTGTGCCCTGGGTGATCTGTTCCCTGTGCACGACCATGTTGTCACGCAGGTAGTCGAAGCCGTATTCGTTGTTCGTACCGTAGACGACGTCACAGTCGTAGACATCCTTGCGAAGCTGTCCGCGCAGGTCATGCTGCAGCACACCAACGGTCACGCCGAGGAAGCGGTAGATCGGCCCCATCCACTCAGCACCATGCCGTGCCAGATAGTCGTTGACGGTGATCAGGTGGCTGCCCTCGCCCGTCAGGGCATTCAGCACGAGTGCTGGTACCGCACCGAGGGTCTTGCCCTCTCCTGTCTTCTGCTCTGCGATGCGGCCTTCGTGCAGGGCAATTGCACCGATCATCTGCACGTCATAGTTGCGCAGACCAAGCGTACGTACGGATGCTTCGCGGGTCATGGCGAAGACCTCCGGCAGATGCTTCATGAGCAGGTCATCGACCTGCTTGGAGGTCACGCCGTGTCGCTCAACGCCGTCCCGGATCTCCTTGCGGATCTCCGCAATCCGGGCCTTGATCTGCTCTTCGGAAAGAGCCTTGATTGATTGTTCCAGTTCGTTGATTCGTTCAGCAACCTTGCGCAGTCTGGCAAGGTCGCGCTTGTTTGAGTCAAACAGCTTTGCGAGAAAGTCCATGTGATCACCTGATTGGATTCATTGCATTATGCGTGGCCGGATGGCCAGTTTGGCTTGCAGTGAATCCACTCAGGGAGCGCGTGGGGAATGGGCCTCACGCGCCAGCAGAATTGATCGGCCCGCCGGATGACTGGCATGGGCTGTCAGGTGGCTGAGTGAGGGCTGAGGCAGAACCTGCACCACAGGCAGGGACTGGCAGGCAATCCGGATCAGGGACTGCAGGTCGATGTTTCCGAGCATCCTCAGCCGGGCACGCAGGAGTGGCTGTACCGCTTCGGTTTCGCTCAGTTCATGACGGGAGCGGACATCGAACATCCTGACCGGCAGCTGCGCGGGCTGGCCCTGCGCAAGCAGTGTGGCGCAGATCAGCAGCAGTGCCGTCATGTACTGGTTCATGCTCTCCCCGGGATAGGACGCCTATCCTCGTTCGTATGCGTCAACCTCTTCCTGGACCTCGATGCAGTAACGGGCCCAGGGAATGGCCTGCAGGCGGGCTGGCTGGATGCTCTTGCCTGTCTTCTGGCAGATGCCGTAGTACCCTTCCTCGATCGCATTGAGGGCATCCTCGATATCACGCAGGGTCTTTTCGAGGTTACGGATCATCAGCTCATCCTTGACGAGCTCACTGCTCTCATTGATGTAATCGCTGTCGGGATCCCCGCTGCTGCGGTCGTAGCCCTTGTTCTCGTCGAGGCTCTTCTTGATCTTCTTCTGCAGTCCGGTGAGCTGCTTGGTCAGCTCGGCTTTCTTGTCTTCAAGCAATTTCTGGTACTTTGGGAGATCTGCTTCCTTGATGGCCATTCACTAGTCCTGTGCTGGATTTGAGGTGCCAAATATTACTAGAATACATGCACCTCTGCAAGTGTTATGATCAGCCAATGCAGATTATCGTGACCGGTGGGGCCGGTTTCATCGGGTCCAGGCTGGTCGCAGCCCTGGAAGCACAGGATTCCGGACACCGCATCGTGGTGGTGGACGACTTCAGTTCCGGGGATTTCCGCAATCTCAGGCACTTCCGCGGCGACATCATCTCGCGCCCCTGTGAGGAACTGGACTGGGATCAGCACTTCGGCCGCCAGGAGATCGTGAGCATCTACCACCTGGCCAGCATCACGGACACAACGGTCAGCGACCAGCGGCAGATGGTGGAGCGCAACGTGGAATCCTTCCGGCGCATCCTGCGCTTCAGCCAGAGCCGGGGCTTTCCGATCGTCTATGCCAGCAGTGCCGCAACCTACGGCCAGGCTGACGGCCTGATGAAGGTCGATCAGGAACCTGCTCCGGCCAATGTCTACGGCTTCAGCAAGATGGTGCTGGACAATCTCGGGCATGAAGCCCGTGAGCTCGGCATGCGGGTCAGCGGCGTGCGCTACTTCAACGTATACGGACCACACGAGGCCCACAAGGGGCGGATGGCCAGCATGGTCTACCAGCTCTACCGCCAGATGAAGGCCGGCCAGCGCCCGCGGGTCTTCCGCGACGGCCAGCACCTGCGCGACTTCGTCTATGTGGACGATGTTGTGGACGGCACGATGCGTGCGGCCGGAGCTGAAGCCGGGGTCTACAACATCGGCAGCGGCAAGGCCCGCAGCTTCAATGACATCATCACGATTCTCAATGAATGTCTCGGCACGGACCATGAGCCGGAGTACATCGACAATCCCTACGAGCACTTCTACCAGAATCATACGGAAGCTGACATCAGCCGCAGCCGCAAGAAGTTGGGCTATGAGCCGCAGTTCGGCCTGAAGAAGGGCATCCGGGCCTATGTGGACTGGCTGGAACTGCACGACGCAGCCTGATGCCGAACCGCCGCAACTTCACTACCGGTAACCCCTGGGAACAGGCCGCCGGCTTCAGCCGGGCCGTACTTAGCGGCGATACGATCTACACCGCCGGCACAGTTGCCGTGGATCGCGTGGGCATCGTGCAGGGTGGCAACTGTTACGAGCAGTGCCGCTTCATCTGCTCCCTGCTGGAAGGCGTGCTTAGGCAGGCCGGCGCAACACTGAGCGATGTCATACAGGTGCGCTGCTATCTGATTGACAGGAATGATGCCGAACAGTTCACGAGCTTCATGGCGGATGTGTTCGGTGAGATTGCTCCGGCTGCTACCTGTGTGATCGTCAGTGGTCTGTTCGGCGAAGGCACGCTTGCCGAACTGGAATTCGTTGCCAGGCTAGGCCCTGCTCAGATTCCGGAGCCTGAATCACTTTCCGGGCGTTGATCATTGCCGGTATCATCGTGCTCGTCTTCCGTTGGTAAAGGCTCAGTCTGCGGCTCATCAGGCTGCGGTAAATCATCCACGGCTTCCTGAGCGCCTGGATCAATCTCGATCGTGAAACTGACTGCCGAATCCTGGGGGTCCTTCCAGAAGCCGCGGATGGTGTTCTCCTCGGAAAAGGCAATGAATGCCAGGCGTGAAGGTTTACTGGCAACCGAGACCTGGGGAGCCTGCTGGATCGCAAGTGTTGGAAGTGCAACCGGAGATGGCAAGGCCAGCATATAGGCCACGCAGATCGCCGAGGCGACCACCGTCCCCATTCCCAATGCGAGGAAGCTGCGAGCCTGCCTGCGTTGCATGCATCGATTCTAACTGATGGCTGTGTGATGTGGCTTGCTATAATCAGCGGATCAAGCGAGACATTGCGAGGGACAGACATGCGCAATCATTTCCACTGCCACACCGCCGGAAGATTGGCGATTCTCCTGGGACTGCTGCTGGCGGTCTTCAGCAGTTCCTGCGACAAGCGGGATGCCTACGGCGTACCGGTTGGCGACACCGGTCTCAAGAGCGGCATCAACTACATGCAGCCCAACAAGTGGGAAATGAAGTACGAATACTGGGTGAAGCAAATCACGCCGACAAAGATCATCAGGGACAAGACCCCTTCGGAATTCAACCCGAAGAGCAAGGTGGTTGGCAAGGGAACATACGAGGTCTACTTCACTCCGCCCATCGAATCGGACGAAGTGAGGCATGTGGAACTGGTGAGCATTGAACCTGAACCGACCCGTGTCGAATACAGTGAGAAGGATGGCCTGACCTGGTACTACTGGGATGTGGCACCGGATGACCGACTCCCTGAGACCTTCAAGATCACTGCCACCTGGACTTTCTATACCTTTGAGCGCTATGTTCACTGGAAGGGCATTGAGGACATGATCAAGCCCTATGACAAGGATTCGGAACTCTACAAGCGCTACACGCAGGAAGGCCTGCCCTATGAATTCCATGCCGGGCTGGTCAAGGATGCTCGCGACTGCCGCAACGCCGGTGACCCGGATGACGTACTGGACACTACACTTGCGATCTACAACTACATCATTGCCAATTACATGTACGACCACAAGCACAATGACTGGGTCAACTACGGTGAGGGCGGCCTGGTTCCAACATCCAGGGTCTGGCTGAACAAGCGCGGCGTCTGCGATGAATTTGCCAACCTGTTCGTGACCATGGCCCGCAGTCAGGGCATTCCAGCCCGGGCCTGTGCCGGCATGTCACATCAGCCGAATGCCGGCTTTGACTTCAACAATCCCCAGTCCGCCACCGAATCCCTCCTGGACCCGGGCGGCCATGCCTGGGCTGAATTCTATGTTGAGGGCGTGGGCTGGATTCCAGTCGATGCCACCTGGGGTGACGGAGACCAGGTAATCACTCCACTGCTCAGCCCGATGGGCTTCCGCAGAAACATCAGCTGGGTGGATTACTACTACGGAAAGATGGATCCCTACCGGCTGACGATGTACAAGGACTGGAATTACGAACTGATGCCGGCTCCCAGAACACCTGATGCGAGGAAAGTTGAGCCATGGTTCGTTGGAACACTTGAGAGATACAGCGGTATAAGGGACATGGTGCACGGTTTCGGCGAGTCGACAATTGAGTCAGAACTTGGAAACGCTCTCAACAGGGAAATCGGTTCAGAGTCGATGTGGGATTCGAAGAACTCCGCGATGGAATGGAAATTCGTACAGCCGCCCAAGGAGGAGCTGGATGAAATCATTCAGGAAATCAAGGACGAAGGCTACAACTACATTCCTATTCCTGGCCTGTCTCTGATCAGCGGGGGTTACGCCGAGTAAACAACACAGGGCTATGCTAACATCAGCCTTACACGTGGGGAGCCCGGCAGGGCTGAGAGGGCGCAAGCCGACCCATTGAACCTGATCCGGGTAATGCCGGCGCAGGGATGTGAACTCCGCCGCCTGGCCGGGGACTTTCCGCGTGCATCCATTGCCATCCGGAGTGTACGTGCAGCACAATGATCACAGACCCGTCCCGCAGGAGCAGCGTGCGCTGCAGAGTGCTGATCTGCTCTACATCTGGTTCGGTGCGGCAATTGCCATTTCGGAGATCTGGGGTGGCGGCCTGCCCTCCCTCGCGGGCGTGGGACTGGCCGCCGGTATCATCGCCATCCTGATCGGCCGTCTTGTGGGCAACGGCCTGATGGGGGCCATGGCAGCAATCGGAGCCCAGAGCGGCCTGCCGACCATGCTGCTCACCCGCCCCGCCTTCGGTGTACGCGGAGGCGTGCTCCCTGCAGTCTTCAACGTGCTGCAGCTGCTGGGCTGGACCGGCTGGATGCTGTTCGTGGGCTTCCTTTACATGGACCGGCTGGCCGGATTCATCGGACTGCCGGTAGCAGAACAGGCCCCGGCCATGAAGTATCTCTGGATTATGCTGCTCGGCGGGCTGTGCATCGTCTGGGCGGCTGGCGGTCAGCGCTTCTGGCAACTGGCCCAACGCATCAGTGCGGTCCTGCTGTTCGTGCTGAGCATAGCCATGACGGCTATTGTCATTCTCAACAATTCCCTGCCGGAGATAAGCTTCAGCGGAATCGGACCGCTGCGGATGCTCGCCGCTGCGGATGTCGTGATTGCCATGAGTGTCTCCTGGCTGCCGCTCGTCGCGGACTACAGCCGCTTCGCACGTGAACCAAGTGGCGCTGCCCGCGGAACCTTCTGGGGCTACTTCATCGGCGGGAGCTGGATGTACTTCGTCGGGCTGCTGGTGGCCTGTTCCCAGGGGCTCAGTTCCTTCGGCGAAGTCACTCCTGATCAGATGGTGATCCAGACCATGGGCCAGGCCGGACTGGGCTGGGCTGTCATGGCAATCGTGCTGGTACTGCTCAGCACGGTGACAACAACATTCCTCGATATCTACAGCTGCGTGGTCAGTGCCCAGAGCCTGCTGCCGCGCATTCCTGACAGACTTGGCAACATTCTCACCGGGCTGGCCGGGATCGGGCTGGCCTGCTTCCTCGATGTATTCGCCTTCGAGCCCTTCCTGCTGGCAATCGGTGCCGTGTTCCTGCCCATCTTTGCCGTGGTGCTCAGCGAACACTACCTGATCCAGCGCGGCAGGCTGGACCCGCAGCAGATCGACAGCCAGGCTGGCAGCTACTGGTACATGGCGGGCTGGAACCCGGCGGCCGTCATGGCCTGGCTCGTGGGCTTCCTGGTCTATGACCGGGCCGGCGGCTGGGGCAGCATCAATTACTTCCTAGGGCTGATCGGCAGCTCAATCAGTGCTGAGCCCTTTGCCTGTGGTGCTTCCCTGCCCTGTCTGGCGGCAAGTGTCGCAACTTACCTGCTGCTGCGCAGGCTGCTGCCGGATTCACGGGCTGAAACGCCTGCTGGCTAGTCGTCCTTCTTGCCGCTGGCAGCCTGCTCGTAGGTGAGCACGGAAAGGAAGGCCTCCTGCGGGATGTCGACATTGCCGATCATCTTCATGCGCGCCTTGCCCTTCTTCTGGCGCTCCAGCAGCTTACGCTTGCGCGAGATGTCACCGCCGTAGCACTTGCTCGTCACGTCCTTGCGCAGCGGGGCGATGTTCATGCGGGCGATCATCGTGTTGCCGATCGCTGCCTGCAGCGGGATCTGGAACTGGTGGCGGCGGATCGTCTTCTGCAGCTTCTCCACGACCTTGCGGCCCCGGTAGTGGGAATCACCGCGGTGGCAGATGAATGAGAGGGCCTCAGCCTTCTCACCGTTGACGAGGATGTCAACCTTCACGAGATCGGACTGCTGGTACTCGTCGAAGTGGTATTCGAAGCTCGCCAGACCGCGCGAGATCGTCTTCAGGTTGTCATAGAAGTCGTAGAGGATATCGGCCAGCGGCAGGCGGAACGAGAGGTTCATGCGGTCGTTGCCGATGTACTCCGATCCGAGGAACTCACCGCGCTTCTTCTTCGCCAGTTCGATGATCTGGGAGAAGTACTTGCTGGGCACGATGATGGAAGCCTTGACGGTCGGTTCCTCGATGTGGCTGATCTTCGTCAGGTCCGGATATTTGCTCGGGTTGTCTACCGTGAGCATGTCGCCGCTCTTCATGAAGACGTGGTAGACCACGCTCGGGCTGGTGATCACCAGGTCGATGTCGTACTCACGCTCGAGGCGCTCCTGCACGATCTCCATGTGCAGCAGGCCGAGGAAGCCGCAGCGGAAGCCGAAGCCCAGTGCCTCAGAGGATTCCTGTTCGAAATGCAGTGCTGCATCATTCAGCTGCAGCTTCTCCAGCGCCTTCTTCAGTTCCTCGACATCCTCGGACTGCGTCGGATAGAAGCTGCAAAACACCAGTGACTGCGCTTCGGCATAACCTTCAATCGGCGCAGGTGCGGGATTGATCGCCGTGGTGATCGTGTCACCGACGCGTGCGTCGCCAACGCTCTTGATGCCACTGACGACGTAGCCGACCTC
>JAGRNT010000034.1 GCA_020440605.1 bacterium
GGCTGCGACCTGATAAAGCCTCAGCAGGATGTTCTCCACGTCCTCACCCACGTAGCCGGCCTCGGTCAGCGCCGTGGCATCCGCAATCGCGAAGGGCACGTCGAGGATGCGCGCGATGTTCTGCGCGAGGTAGGTCTTGCCCGAGCCCGTGGGGCCGATCATCAGGATGTTGCTCTTGCCGATCTCCACGATCGGGTTGAGCAGGGAGTTGATGCGCTTGAAGTGGTTGTAGACCGCGACGGAGAGAACCTTCTTCGCATAGTCCTGGCCGATCACGTAGTCGTGGAGGAACTCCACGATCTCCTTGGGGGTCAGCAGCTTGTCGACGTGGATCGTCGGGCTGCTCTGGCGGTAGCGCGGGCCATCCAGCAGTTCCTTGCAGATGTTCACGCATTCCTCGCAGATGTAGATCCCCGGCCCCTTGATCATGCGCACGCTGTTGCTCTGCACTTCCTTGCAGAAGCTGCAGCATGGGCTCTGTTCCGTTCCGCTTCTATCCTTGGTCATGTCAGCTGATTATAACATTTAACCTATACAAAGGTTGAGATGATGCCGGGCTGCCCCGCAATGTCTGATACCCGCAGTCAGGCAGTTCAATCTATCGCCCGAAAGCATGCTCTCCGTAAATAATAACTGCGAAACCAGCCGCAAAGTTCCGCCGGATCAATCCACAGGCTGATTGAAGCCGGATTTGACCCGATTGAGGAGTTGTTTCCTGCCCTAGAATCAGCGTGTGAGGATCTACAGATACAGGCTGGGTGCCAGTACGCACTACGGCGAGATGATCGGCGAGGACCTGCTGGCGCGCTGCGTCAGGCTCAGCCCCTACCGCTTCGAACTGAAGCGCACCGGGCACGAGGACCGGCTCAGCGAGGTCGAGCTGCTGGTGCCGGTCAGGCCGAGCAAGGTGGTCTGCGTCGGGCGCAACTACGTCGAGCATGCCCAGGAACTTGGCAATGTCTCCCCGCTGGACAAGCCGCTGCTGTTCCTCAAGCCGCCCAGCTGCCTGATCCCGCACGGCGCGGAAATCATCCTGCCCGTCGGCAGCGAGCGCGTCGACTATGAGGGAGAGATCGCACTGGTGATCAGCGACCGCTGCTACAAGATCAATGCCTCGAAGGCCTACGACTACCTGCTCGGCGTGACGGCCTTCAACGACGTGACCGCGCGCGACTGGCAGAAGAGTGACGGACAGTGGACGCGGGCCAAGGGCATGAACAGCTTCGGGCCCTGCGGCCCCTACATCGATACCAGCTCCGCCGAGGCCCTGCGCATCGGCGGCAAGCGTCCGGTGGCACTGACCGTGACGACGGAACTCAACGGGCAGCAGGTGCAGCATGGCAGCACGGAGCAGCTGGTCTTCGGTTTTGACAACCTGATCAGCTACATCTCGCAGCTGATGACGCTGGAGGCCGGGGACATCATCGTGACCGGCACCCCCGCCGGGGTCGGCCCGCTCTCCCCCGGCGACCGGGTCAGCGTCGCACTGAACTGCGGACCGCGCCTGGAGAACCCGGTGGTGGCGGACACGCCCTACGAGGGCCAGCCGCTGGAGCGCTAGAGAAAGCAGAGCGGGCGGAGCAATCCGCTCCGCCCGTCCGGGGTTCCGTTGTCAGTTTCCCGCTCCGCGGGACATGGGTCCTAGCCGACCTTGAAGCCGCTGACCATCGCGCTCAGCTCCTGGGCCAGGGCGCTCAGGTTGCCGGCGTTGTCAGCCACGCCGCGGATGTTCTCCTGCTGGCTCTGGGCGTTGCTGGCGACCTCCTCGCTCGCGGCGGAGTTCTCCTCGCTGACCGCGGCGACGTTCTGCATTACGTTGACGACCTCACCGGTTGAGGCGTTGATCTCCTCGGCGGCGGCGCTGATGTTCTGGACGCGCTCCGTGAGGTCCTGCACGCCCTTGACGATCTCGTCGAGGATCTGGCTGGCCTGGGCGACGATGCTGGCACCGGCGCTGACCTCCTCACTGCTCTTGTCCATCGCCTCGAGCGCGGTGTTCATCTCGCCCTCGATGCTCTTCACGAGGCTCGTGATGTTGCCGGCGGCGGTGTTGCTCTCCTCGGCCAGCTTGCGGACCTCCTCGGCGACCACGGCGAATCCGCGGCCGGCCTCACCGGCACGGGCGGCCTCGATCGCGGCGTTGAGGGCCAGCAGGTTGGTCTGGTCGGCGATGCCGGTGATGGTGCCGATGAACTGGCTGATCTGGGCTGTCTTCTCACCGAGAGACTTGACGACGTCGCCGGTCTGCTGCACGCTGGCATTGGCGCGGCTGATGACCTGCACCGCCTCGTCCGTGGCCTTCTTGCCATCGCTGCCCTGCTGCGCCGCCTGGGTGGCGAAGCTGGCAACGTCCTCGATGTCGCGGGAGATGTTCTCGATCGCCATCGCGTTCTGGTTCAGGCTCTCCTGGGCCTCGCCGAGGTTCTGGTTGGTGTCCTCACTGCCGCGGGCCACCTGCTCGATGGTGCGGGTGATCTCGAGGATGCTGCTCTGGCTGTCGGAGCTGGCACGGCTCATGGCCTCGGAGGAACTCATCACCTGGCTGGTGGCGGTGCCGAACTTGCCGATCACGCTCTGCATGGACTCGATCAGCACGTTGACATATCCGGCCATCTGCCCGATCTCATCATTGTTCGCCGACTGCACGCGGCTGGTCAGGTCGGCCTTGCCGGCGGCCACGTCATTGGCGAGGCTTTCCACGTCGCGGCTCATGGCGGCCAGCGGCTTGCTCATCGTGAAGGTCGTGGCAATGCCGACCAGCAGTGCGCTGATCAGGATGATGCCGACGGCGGCCATCGCAATGCTCTGGTTCTGGGCGGCAATTGCGCTCTCCAGCACGGAGCGGTCCTGTACGACCTCGAACATGCCGTGCACCTGGCCGGGCTTCCAGCCTTCCATCTTGATGCCGAGCGGATCATAGCCGTCGCCGTCCGGGTCATCGGCGGTGGTGCCGTGGCAGAGCATGCAGGACTCATCCAGCACGACCGCACGGGCGAAGCGCAGCTTGCCATCCGGGGGAGCTGTGGGAGCCCCCTGAATCTTCTCGCCGCGCACCCAGTGGTCGCCGGCCAGCACGGCGTCATACATCACGCCGCTGTCCATGTAGGCGATGGCGCTGTCCTGGCCGCTGTCGATCACCTTGGTAAGGTGCGTCAGCAGCACATCCTCGCTTTCATCCGGGTTGTTCTTTTCATTGCGGGCATCGTGTGCGGGAGTATGGAAGTCATATCCGGACTCCTCGGACTTGGTGCCACCGATGGTCCAGCCCGCCACCACGGGGATCGTCCAGAAGTAGCGGTCGGTGATGTCATCCTCGCTCTTCAGCAGGTCCTCATCATTGAAGACGGAGTACTTGGCGCGCAGGTCACCGACATAGTTTCGTCCGTTCTCAGCCTCCTGCGTAATTGCCACCGACTTGGCCACGAAGCTGTCCTGAATGGACTTGCTGACTCCGTTGCTCACCACGAAGCCATTGACGACGAAGGCGATGATCAGCAATGCGATGATCACGCAGATCAACTTTGTCCTGATGGTCAGGTTCTTAAACATTTGGACCCCCGAGGTCACGATTTTTCCCGCCGTGTTTTAAGCGGACACTCTTACTGATGGATGTTACGCGGATCGACTGCCGTGTTCTTTAACGGAAGGTGCAATTGAGATGCAGAATTGGTACGCATGTCCGGAAACTCCTGCAGATAGATCGGCTGACCGGAGCCTGGGCTTGAATCCTTCGTCCGCCATGCGTCATGAGTGGATCCGGATCTTGCTGCAGGGACAATCCATTTCCAGGTGATTATTGCGATTTAAGCACGGAATGTTTCATGAAATTACTGAAAATTCATAGGGATAAATAATCCTGCATGCCTGTCCCTGTCAACCGTTAGCAGGCATCCGGAGCAGATTGGGACTTGAATTTTCCCGATTTTATGCTATATATGTTCGTTCTTAAGAGGCGGCCCTGTGCCGTCCCGGCGAATGGACAGACCTGACGGCTGTTATTCGCAATTCTCAATTCGGGAGTTCAACATGCGTCTAGTAGTAATTCTGATGGTGGGTCTGTTCCTCATGGCTCTGACGGGTTGTCCGCAGTCCGACAACGGTGGTTCCACCGGCGGCACGACGGCGGGAGGCACCACCTCCGGCACGACCCAGGATAATCCCTGCATGGGCGGCGCTGAGGATGAGCACGCCGGTCACGATCACGCTCCGGGCGAAGGTCACGGTGAAGGTGAGAATCCCTGCGGCGACAACCCCTGCAACCCCTGCGGCGACAACCCCTGCAACCCCTGCGGCGACAATCCCTGCAATCCCTGCGGTGATAACCCCTGCAACCCCTGCGGCGACAACCCCTGCAACCCCTGCGGTGATAACCCCTGCAACCCCTGTGGCGACAACCCCTGCGGTCACTAGTCCCAGGTACCAGCGATAAACAAAAGGCCCGCCTTGATGGCGGGCCTTTCCTTTTTCTGCTTCAGTCCTTAGGGAATCAGGCAACTCTCCTCGCGATTCCTATTCGTAGTTGGGGCTCGTGATCTTGCTGGGATCGGCGATGCGGCGATTGAGCACGGGCTCATCCTTGATCAGTTTCCCGTCGCGGAAACGCAGGATGCGCTTGCAGCACTCAGCCACTTCTTCCTCGTGGGTCACGATCACAAGCGTGATCCCCCCGTCATTGAGGTCCTGGAAGATCTTCAGTACTTCCTCACCACTCTTGGTGTCCAGGTTTCCCGTGGGCTCATCCGCGAGGATGATCGCCGGCTCATTCACGAGTGAGCGGGCCACGGCGACACGCTGCTGCTGTCCACCTGAAAGCTCATTGGGCTTGTGGTGGATCCGGTCCCCGAGCCCGACGCGCTCCAGTGCCGTCTGGGCCCGCTTGCGGCGGTCCCGCACATAGCCGCTGTAGACCATCGGCAGCTCGACGTTCTCGATTGCGCTTGTACGCGGCAGCAGGTTGAAGTTCTGGAATACGAACCCGATCTTCTGGTTGCGTACCTTGGCCAGCTCGCCGTCACGCATCCGCGAGACATCAATGCCTTCCAGCATGTAGGTCCCGCTGCTCGGGCGGTCCAGGCAGCCCATGATGTTCATGGCTGTGGACTTGCCGGATCCGGAGGTACCCATGATGGCAATGAACTCGCCTTCCTCAACCGTGAAGCTGACGCCAGCCAGGGCGTGCACTTCATGTGTGCCCATCCGGTAGATCTTCTCGATGTCGATGAATTCAATCAGCTTCTTGGGCATGGCTTCAGAGCAGGTCCGCCAGAACCAGGATACTGCGATAGGTTTCCTGGAAGGAAACCCGGGCCTGCAGGAGTGAGAGCTCGGCCGCCAGCAGGTCATCCTGGGCGTCAATCACGTCGAGCGTGGTCGCCAGGCCGACGCGCTGGCGCTCCTGGGTGATCTTCAGTGTCTCACGCAGCACCTGCACATTCTTGATCTGCAGCTCGATGGTGCGGCTGCGTGTCTCCAATTCGCGCTGCAGGGACCGCAGCGACTGCTTGAGCCGCAGCAGCTCCTGGTCACGGTTGAGTTCCAGGTTTTCCAGATCAAGCTGGGTCTGGGCCAGGCTGGCCTTGAGATCCCGGTTGCGCCGGTCCAGCGACCAGCTGATGGAAGCTGTCACGCTTTCCTCGTCGAGGCCGAGGATCGCATCCGCGAACTCGGACTCACCATTGTTGCCGCGACCGATGCTCAGACCGAAGTCCACGCGCGGCTGCATCTGGTCCAGGGTGGCCTCTCGGCTGATCTTGAGATTCGCAATCGCCGTGTCGATGCTGCGCAGGCTGAACGCCGTGGACTTGACCAGCTCCCAGAGATCCGGAGGCAGCTCTGAGTAGCTGCTGTCCTCCAGCGCTGCAGTATCCAGTTCGATATTGAATTCCTGGGGCAGGCCAACAAGCAGGGTCAGCTGGTCAAGGTTCTCCTCGTAACTCTGGACAGCAGTCACGAGGGAATTCCCCTGGCTGATCACCGAATTCTCGGCCTGCAGCACATCAAGGGGAATGCCCAGGCCCTGCTTGAGCCGTTCGATCGCTCGATCAAGCTGCAGCAGCGCGGTGTCCAGGTTGGCTCGGCGCACGTTGATGGACTCGCGCGCCGCCATGGCACGGTAATAGCCGTTGAGTACATTGAGCTTGAGCTGGCGGATGTCATTGTCAAGGCTGTCATAGCTGAGCTGCAGGCTGTTGCTGCTCGTATACAGAGACAGATTGTTGATGAAGCGTCCGCTGCCCCGGCGCAGAGGCCGGTTGTAGCTGAAGCTGAAGTTGTGGCTGTAGCTGTTCGATAACCCGCCACCACCCTTGGCACCGCTCAGTCCATAGCTCATGGACATGGAGTCGCCGTACTGAAAGGGCTTGCTCCAGGTTGTGGAAGCGCTGTAGGACTGGCTGTCCGTGCCGCCGGCGAAGGGCCACTCGTCCGTGCTGGAACGACTGGCCCGCAGGTCGCCGCTCCACTGGGGATCCCAGCGGTAATAGGTGCGGTCAACGCTGTAATGGCTCTTCTCGATGTTGTTCTGCTGGCTGCGCAGGCCGAAGTTGTTGGTCACGGCGAGCTCCAGCAGCTCGTCCAGGGTGACGAGCATTGCTGCTTCGTCAGAAAAAGGCTCAGGTTGCAAGCGGAACAGCTCAGCGGTTTCCAGGCCGCTGTCCAGCGCATGCTGGAGTTCCTCGCCCCATGCCATTCCCGTTTCCCCGGGTACCAGGCCAAATTCCTCGCCTGAAACCGTCACTGCCGCGTTTGCCGATGCTTCCTCCATCGGTTCCGCCGCCGCCGCAGGCAATGCCATGCAGACGAGCGCGGCCACGGGCAGCAGGCGCAGCGCACTGCGCGTTGCTCCGTTCACGGATGCCTCCTCCACTTATCCTCGTTCTAGGGGGACGCTAATCCACCTTTCAATGTTTCGCCCCGCGGGCGCTTCCTACAGGCCCTCGGATCCCGGGAGAGTGTATCCCGGCTTGCTGAAGTCCACCGACGCCACGTCAGAGGTGAACTTGGAAATCGCCGGACCGGCGACCTTGTTCATGATGCCGAAGTAGATTCCGCCGGTGATCAGACTGTACAGCAGGAAGCCCACGATCAGCTGGCCGAAGCCGAGATCCGTGGCCTGCATGAAGGCGATCGCATAGAGCACGATCGCATAGAGCATGATGACCATGCCGACGATGTAGAGCACACTCTGGCCCATCATTGAAGCCGGCTTGAAGCCTTCGCTGAAGGCCTGGAAGCCGCTGAAGGTCGCAGCGGTATAGCAGCACCAGCCGATGGTATAGAAGAACATCGGATAGGCGGTGGTGCTCATCAGATCGCTGAGCGAGACCGGCGAACCGAACATCTTGGCTGCCAGGAAATAGACCAGCCCGGCCAGCACCCAGATCGCCATGCCCCACAGCCCCAGCCACAGCAGGTTGGTGTCAACCTGGGTCTGGTAGAGGGCATCCAGCGTGGACGTGGCCCAGTTGGCCGCCACATCCTGAT
Source organism: bacterium (assembly GCA_020440605.1). Lineage (GTDB taxonomy): Bacteria > 4484-113 > 4484-113 > 4484-113 > JAFGCY01 > JAHEFU01. The sequence goes on from JAGRNT010000034.1 coordinate 7,483, forward strand.
AGTTGTGGTTCGGATTTGCCGCTGCCAGGGCCGTGCCGAATTCCTCGGCGAAGGCATGGTAGCCGGCACTCATCTGAGACCGGTTGAGCACGAGCACGATCGAGCCGATCAGATGGCCGAGGAAGACCACCGCGATCGAGTAGAACGCAGTGTCGTTCGAGCCGTGGTGCTTCAGGCTGGCACCCGGTGCCGTGACAACCTCGAACAGGTTGACAAAGAATTTGAGTCCAAGCGCAAAGAAGCAGATCACCGTGAACACGGCAAGCGCAACCAGCATCATGCCGGTTGTATCGTCAGCTCCCTGCAGCATTGCTAGCGCAACCATCGCAACCCCTACACACTAGGCCGGAATAAACGTCAATTATAGCCTAGTTCAGTTTGATTTGGATGGTCTCATATGCGTCGACGCGCTTCACGCCGGAGTAGTTGACCACCACTGTGCCCGCTGCGTAGTCGTGCAGCCCCCGATAGGCGGGGAAGAACAGGCTCAGCAGTACGGCAGGCGCTTCAAACAGCACGATGAAGATCAAGGTGCGGATCAGCAGTGCGCCGAAGCTGGCGAATTCTCCCCATTCGGTGACGACACGGATACCTACCCAGCTCATGCCTATGCTGCGGTTCCAGAATGCAAGGGAAAGGAAGTAATACAGATAATCGGTGATCGCGAAGAGAATCAGCCAGTAGGGTACGGGCCGCAGGTAGACGAAGGCCTGTACGATCCGACTGAGCTGCGTACCCCCGCTGTCGTCGCTGAATACGGCGAACAGGGGATTGCCCGTCGACGATGCCCCGCCAACGAGAAACAGCACGCACAGAACGAGAAAGCGCGTTATGGCCCAGTCAATACCCAGAGCGAGCAGCTTCTTGAGCGGATGTGCCGGCCGGCCCTCCAGGCCGAAGGCCCCACTGCCCAGCTCGAACTCCGGCGGAGCTTCCGGAGCCACATCCGGCCCCGGGTCCTCACCACGTTCCTGAGCATCGAGAATCTCTGATTCGCTGCGCACGAACATCGCCTCGGCACAGTCGACGCACAGCAGCTTGCCGCGACGCACGGTCATCGCCTTCTGACAGTAGAAGGCCTGGCAGACCGGACACTGTGTCGTGGCAACCTGGTCCGGATACTTGCGGCACATGACTTCGACCTGGTTGTCGCGGTAGTAGTCGCTGACTGCGCTGTCCGCATCACCTGGGCGATCACCCTGCCCGGAAGCGGGACGGCTGAAGTCCACATCGCCAGGCATGGCATCCGGATTGCTGAGCACCTGCTGCAGCATCGAGACATTTTCCGTCTGGGCAGCCTCCTGCCACTGTTCGGGTTCGAAGCCATCAGGAATGTCAGAATCCGAAAACTGGCGCTTCGGTGCCTGCGATCCGGTGGCAGGCGGCGGAGTTCCCTGGCTGTCCCGGGGAGCGCTGCCAGCGGTGCTGTCAGATTCAGAGCCGCCCTGCAGCAGCTTCCACAGCTGATTTTCCTCGTCGGGATTCTGCCCGGCGGGAGGTTGATTGTCTGTCATTGGTTGTGCGACCCTCCGAGATCCTTAGAGTGCGTCAATCCGCTTCTTGATCTCAGCCTGCTCCGACGTGTCGCGCGTAATCCTGTGCAGGCGTTCCCAGGCCCGCTTGGCCCTGTGCGCGAACCCCTGCTTCTCATAAGATTCGGCAAGGAAGCGGTGTGCTTCATGGTACTGGGGATCCTTCTCCACCGCCTTCTTTAAATACTCTTCAGCCCCGGCGAAATCGCCGCGGGTGAAGGCAGTCTGGCCCTGGTCAAAGTACATTCTGGCGGTCAGGTCACTGCTTGGCATAGCTACTCCCACAGACTGGCATGTGCTGGTGGAGGAGATCGGACTCGAACCGACGACCTATTGCGTGCAAGGCAATTGCTCTTCCAGCTGAGCTACTCCCCCAGCACATGAACGGCCATAATTATACCGGAGAACAAATCCTCCGGCAGCAGGTCGCCCAGAGCTCCGGGAGCCTAGTCGCTCGTCACGATTTCCACGGCCTGCAGCAGCTTTTCGTTGTCTATCGGTTTGCTGAGTGTCAGTTCGGCACCAAGCATCCTTGCCATGGGCAGGTGGTCCATGGAAACCTGCAGACCTCCACCGGAGATGGCTATGATCCGCACCTGCGGATATTCCTCACGCAGCCGGTTGATGGTCTCCAGCCCGTCGGTCTCAGGCATGATGATGTCGGTGATCACCAGATCCGGCGCGAACTCCTCCATCACCTCGGAAATATGCTTGCCATTGGGTTCACTGCGTACGCTGTGACCATGATGCGTGAGCAGCCGTGTGAGCATGCTGCGCACGCCGTTCTCGTCATCAATAACCAGAATCCTCGCCATCGGACCCTCATGCTTGAAGTGCCGGCAGACGCCGGCGGACAGTCTGCCTATAAGTTACCGGGCGGGCAGCGCAGGCGCGGGAAATGCGGATTAAGCGGAAGTCAAGAAATGGTGCCACCCGTATTCGAAAAATCCCGGACAGGCAATAACCAACCCAGGCCATGTTCCGTCAAGGGGATTGCAGGGCATCCATCCGGCATGTGTCATGACGGTGGATCCCTCACAAGGGAAAAGGGAGTCAGGAGCCGGATCGCGGATCAAGGAATGTTGCCGGGCGTATCATGCCCAACCAGTCCCGGCAGCTCCGGGTGACCCAGCCGCTTGCCTGTGGCGGCACCGCCCAGCCGCTGTTCCGGCTCCTCCCGAACCCGGACACCTGACGGGATGACAGGTGGTCTGGTATCGTATTTCTGACGATGAACCCCGGCGACCGGCAGTTGCAGTTTGAAGCGCTGCTGACGGCAGAGCTTTACCAGGCGGCATGGGCTTACAGCTGCCGTCTGTGTGCGAACCCGCACAGCGCCGAGGACCTGCTGCAGGAAGCGCTGATCGTCGCCTATACGAGGTTCCACCAGCTCAGGGACAGGCAGACCTTCAAGGGCTGGCTGTTCTCAATCATCCGCACGAAGTACATTGACGAACGGCGCAGGCACATCAGCAGACCCGCAACACTGGAGCTGCCGGTTCTCAGTGCCTCGGAGAAGCGCAACCGGGATGCGGAGGTGGTCAATGCCGCTCTGGCTCACCTGCCCGAAAGCCAGAGTGAGCTGCTTTGCCTTTACTACTACGAGGAACTCAGCGTGCGTGAGGTAGGCATCGTACTGGGTATCGCTGAAAACACGGTCAAGCAGAGGCTGCTGAGGGCGCGCGCCGCCCTGCGACGACTGCTTTCACCGTATATGGAGACGGCGGATGTGTCTAACATCTTCTAGGGGATGGATGTGAATCTTTACGACAGGATACTGCAGGAGCGGATCAGTTCCGAGGAGCAGCTCAGTGCCACCGAGCGTGAGCTGCTGGCCCGGGATCCGGCTTCACGCAGCCTGATCGAGGAGAATCGCCTGCTTGAACTGGCCCGCCCCCGTGCCTGGCAGGCACCGGTGCGCAGCCAGATGCTGCGCAATGTCTACCAGAATGCGCCTCGGAATCAGGGAATTCTGTCCAACCTGCACTTCAATCTCAGTCCGCAGCGGGCCCGATCCCTGCTGGCCGGCAGCGTGGCTCTGATCGCAGCGGGAATACTGGGTCTGCATCTCTGGCAGTACGGCGCCCGCTGGCAGCGCAGCGACGGATTCGAGGTGCGCTACCATCTGCTGGCGGATCCCGGCAACGACCTCGCATACTTCAGCCGCCAGCTCGCGGGCGAGGCTCAGCGCATCGGTGGAGACGAATTCCGCGGTGCGGATTCATCCGTTGAGCTGCTGAGCCTTGAAAAGGATGCAGGAGGAGAACTGTATGCAGTGCTGCGGCTGAAGGATGTCAGCCCCGAGGACCTGGCACATTTCGACAGGGAGTTCAGCGACACACTGCGCTCGGAACGCACCAGCATCCGCAACGCGAGCTGGTATAGAGTGCCGTCCCGCCCCGGACTGGAGTATGAAAGCCGTCTGATGACGATCAATGAGCGGCAGATGCGCTATCCACAGGAGTTTTCGCTCAATGAGGCACTGGAGCTGGATGCGCTGCTGAAGGCGGTCGGTGAGGATGAAGTGCTGATCCGCAACATGAGCATCGGCGATGGCAGCCGCTTTGAACTGGGAGAAGTGGTGACACTCCAGCAGGATGACCTGGGGAATGTGACCATATCCAACACCGCAGCAGACCAGCCCGCGCTGCAGCCAATGGACTACCGGGAGCTTGTGGAAAGGGCTGAGCCCTGATCAGCTCCAGCCTGAGGGATCATAGGGCTTGTCATCGGCGGAGGAAGTGGATGTCGTGCTACCCACCTCACGGTCATCGTCAATGATCGACTTGTTCCAGCGGTTGATCCAGGAGTTCCGGTCCTGCTGTCCCCACCAGGGCGAAACGAAGTAGTAGATCACCGCGGCAATCAGCACAAGCCCGATGAATTGTCCGATTGTAATTCGCATTCAAGTGTTCCCTACAGCCTGTTCGGCGAACCCATAAACATGTTAACCGGCCATCATCCTCCAGCCGCCTACCAATATTGGATTCTGCCCTTGCTTAATCCAGATATTACCTTATATCGGATTCACGTGTCTTGTTTCACAGAACGCCGGCGCAGGAGCGCAGCATTGCCGCCATGTCCCGGGGATTGAGGGAGGCTCCTCCGATCAAGGCGCCGTCGATATCGGGCTGAGTGAAATACTCGCTGATATTGCCGGGCTTGACCGAGCCACCATAAAGCAGCAGAGCGGCTTCTCCGGCTGCAGCTGAGATGTTGCTTGTGATCCAGCCGCGGATCAGGGCCGCCATCTGCTGGGCATCGGCAGCTGCCGCATTCTCTCCTGTTCCGATCGCCCAGATCGGCTCATAGGCAATCACGAGTTCCTGCTGGGCTGCGGTCCGCAGGGGCTCGAGCTGGGCGGCCAGCTGAGCCTGGACATATTCCCCGGCGGAACCACCGCGGCGTGTTTCCAGATCCTCGCCGACGCAGAGAATCGGCAGCAGGTCATGTTCCAGGGCCTGCTGGATACGGCGGCTGATCCGCTCCTCATTGTCGGAGAAGAGCTGGCGGCGCTCGGAGTGGCCGATGATCACGTAGTCGCAGCCGAGATCCGCCACCATTGCCGCACTGACTTCACCGGTGAATGCCCCTCCGTCCTCGGTGCTCACGAGCTGGCTGCCGCTCAGCACATGGGAATCCTCCAGCAGTGCTCCCAGCAATCCCAGGTAGCACAGCGGCGGACAGATGAGCAGGTCGGGCAGAGGTGCTTCATCCTCGCCGAAGTACTCCGGCATCTCCGCGCGCAGGGTCTCGCAGTATTCCTCAATGTCCTGCCAGAGCAGGTTCTGCTTCCAGTTTGCTGCCAGCAAGGGTCGGCGCTTGCTATTCATTCACTTGATCCTCTTGCGGAGGCGGCCCGCCCATGCGCGAACGCTGGCTGACCTCCTCGATTATTCCCTCGTAGTCGTACCAGAACTGCATGATGTGGTCACTGGCCTCGAGGAAGTGTAGCTCATCCACCTCGGGACGGGGGAAATTGCGCACATACATCGACAGCACGGGTACGCTGGTGCAGCCCCGGGCGAGCAGGCGGCCCTGCAGCCGGCGCACGGTGGCTCCGCTCCAGCAGGATGTATCGCAGAGCAGCGGACGGCTGAGCCGGTCCAGCGGAATGTTGTCAACATCACTGGCGCAGAAGAATGGCAGCTTGAGCTGGTGGCTCAGATAGACAGCGGGGAACAGCCCGCTGCGGATCACTCCGACGACGCAGTCCGGACGTGGCTTCATCACGTCGGCATAGCGGGCCATGCGGTCAAGCAGCGCCGTGTAATCCTGCGCCGAGACCATGTACTGCCCGCCTCCGCGTGCCACCTGCCTGGATCCTGCCACGGGCAGATGATATCAGGCGCCGCTCAGAGCTCCCGGTTGACAACGCGCAGGGCGCGGCCGACGATCTCGACCTTCTCCCCGCTGCGTTCGATCAGGAGGGTGGAATGCGCATAGTCCGAGTTGGCCGGCGAAAGCGCCAGCATGCCCTCGACTTCCATGTAGCTGCGCAGCTTGATCTGGTTGCGGTCATTGATGGCGACCATGCAGCCGTTGACCGGCTTGCTGGCGGGACTGACGACCACCCAGTCACCGGCGGTGACGATCGGTGCCATGGCGTTGTCATCCACGCTGAGCACGAAGGCGTCAATGTCGTCATTGCAGAGCGAGGCCGGCAGGTGGAAACCAGCATGCTCACCGGCAACATTGGTGACCGGCTGCCAGTTTGACTCGTAGACCGGCAGGGTCATCTCGCTGCTGAGTTCCTGGTCCTGGCCACGGGCGTAGCTCGCCGCCGGCAGGCTGGAGATCTGGCCGCGCTGGCGGATCTGGCTGGAAAGATATTCAAGGTTGGTGATGCCGCGGCGCAGCATGTCCATCAGCTCATTGCCATCGCTGACCTCCACCAGCGGATCAGCCTCGAAGCTGCTCAGGCCGCTGGCGGAATCATGCTCCGGCATGCCCGGGGCAATCGACTGCACGATCCCTGCCTTGCGCAGCAGGTGGATCTCAGGCACGTTGTAGGCCCGGGCCAGCTTGGCAAGTGTCTTGGCGGAGGGAGTGTAGATGCCGTTCTCGATCTGGCTGATGTATCCCTGAGTGATGCCGGTGATTCCCGCTGTCTGCGTCATGGTCATGTTGTTCTTGATGCGCAGCAGCTTGATGTAGTTTCCCAGTTCATTTCCTCTCATAAGGCAACCCCTTTGTGGAGATCCAAGCAGTAAGTGATCAAAACGACATTATTGAATCTGAATATATGGGTATTTATTAGCCAATCAGATCATACAGGATATCGGTCGCAGTTACCCGTTGATTTAGCAAGAAAAATGCCAGTCTACCGGGATTTAACCTGACTCAGACTGACTTTCGGTCCAGAATCAGCAGCATGTCATCATCCAGCCGCTGCGAATCAAGAAGACTGAAATGCATGGCATCCCCAACCCTTTCCAGCCCCAGTGCGGGGCTGAATGGCATCGCATCTGCACCAAGCAGCTGTGGTGTGTAGACCAGGGAAAGCTGATGCACCATTTCCTGCCGGAGCAGCCCGGCTGCAACACCGGCACCTCCTTCCACCAGCATGCTGCGGATGCCACGCTGCCAGAGAGCATCGGCCAGCAATTCAAAGGACATCCGTCCCTCAACTGCATCCAGACCAAGTAACTCCACTCCTGGCGGAGTATCCTGCAGCGGCAGGCTGGAGCGCGCACCGGCAATCAGCAGACGGGGCAGTTCCGGACGGAAATCCCCTGAGAGATCTGCAAGTGCCAGACTGCCGAGCTCAGGCAGCAGGCTGAACTGCGGATCCAGCACGACCCGGCAGGCATTGCGGATCTGCAGGGAAGCGGCGTCCTTCAGGTAAGTGCTGAGTGCTGACAGTCGCGTACTCAGCCGCGGATTGTCAGCCAGCACGGTTCCGCTGCCAACCATGATCGCGTCATGCTTCTGACGCAGGTAATGGGCGTATCCAAGGCTGCGTGGACCACTCAACCACTGACTGTGGCCATTGGCGCAGGCGATCCGTCCATCCAGGCTCATGGCCAGCTTCAGGCAGATGAAGCAGCTGCCCCGCTGCTGGTTGTGGGCGAAGGCATCATTGAGCAATCCGGCATCAGCGGCGAGCAGGCCTCCCTCCACCCGGATCCCCGCCGCACCCAGCATTTCGGCGGAGCGTGCGTGGCTGCGCGGATCAGGGTCCTCGATGGCATAGACCACGCGTGAGACCCCGGCATCGATGAGCACAGTGCTGCAGTTGCGCGGCTGGCGGCCATTGTGTGAGCAGGGCTCGAGACTCACGTAGGCCGTGGCCCCCCGGCACTCACCAGCCGCAGCGACAGCCGCCGCCTCGGCATGCTTCTCGCCGTAATGAGCATGCCAGCCCTCAGCCAGCACCTGCCCGTCGCGGACCAGTACGCAGCCCACCAGCGGATTCGGGCTGACCCATCCGAGGCCTCGCCGCGCGAGCTGCAGGGCACGGTACATGTAGTGCTCATCGCTGCCGGCTGGATGGGGGTTGTTGTCAGTGATCATCAGGGTTGCGCCAGAGTAAGCCAATCCACGGCGGATGTCCAGTCGCCATCACCATTGATGCTGAACTGGCGCGCTTCACAGGACTGCAGGTCGAGCAGCCATTTTCCATTGTCGCGTTGCATCAGCATCCGGCCCTCAATCAGCTGGCGGCCCCAGCTGGAATCGTCAAAGCTGAAGACAACTTCCAGAGCGAAGCGGTCTGCAGCCAGCCGCTCCATGGATCTGATCCGGGTATGCTGCAGACTGGATCCATGTGCAGGCAGTAATGGTCCGATGAGATCCGCCGCCAGCTGCTGCTGGGCCGGCACGATGCCCTGCTGCACACCGCTGAGGTCCTCATGGCGTACCGCCTCGCTCAGCTCAAGCAGAGCGCCGCGCACGGCTGAGCGCTGCAGCATCGGGGGCAGCAGCAGGCCCAGCAAGGCCACGAACAGCAACAGGCCGGCGATCATGAGGATCCGGTTCACGTGATTGAATACCTCGGAAAGCCATACCGCAGTCTGTCCCAAGAAACGAAACAGGCCCCGCCGTGGCGGGGCCTGCAGATCATTCAGAAGTTATTGACTACTCAGCCTCAAGCTGGGCCAGGATGTTGAACACGATGTAGCGGCGCAGCTCCTTGGGCTCGATCTCCATCAGGCGCGGGCGACCGGAGATGTCGGTCACGCGGGTGTGATAGAAGAACTCCATCATCACGATCAGGCCCGGGAAACGGACACCGAACACGCCGTCGAAGGGATAGGGAGCACCGACGGGCTGGTCCACCGCATTGGTGACACTGTGACGGTGCGGCGGCTTCTCGATGCCGAACACCACGCCACGGTCGATGTCGAAGTAGTAACGGCTGGAAATGCCGATGTTGCCCCAGCTCTTGAACTCGGTGAGCTCCTCGCTGGTGCGCTCCTCCCACTCCTTGTTCCATTCGGACACACCGCTCATGTCGATGATCGCCAGGTTGCGGCCGTTGATCTGGGTGTAGTCGATCAGCTTGTACATGAACTTGGTCATGATCGGCTCGGTCTCCGGCAGGCCGGGAACGTGGATCGGGAAGCTGTGGAACCAGATGTTGTCGTTGTAGACCGGGTAGTCGGGCAGATACAGCAGGTGCGTCCACTCGAACACATGGGAGATGTTGAGATCGATGTAGTTGCGATCGGTTTCATCATCAGCCACGAGACGGTTGCGGGAGACCTTGCGCAGCAGTTCCAGACCGCCGACGTCAAGCACCTCACCCTGCTTGTTCATCACGTAGTCAATGCTGTTGACAGTGACACTGTCCAGGTCGATGCTGTCGGACAGGCCGCCGGCGAATCCGCCGCCGCCATCACCACCTGAGCCTCCATGCTGGCGTCGACGATCTCGTCGGTGCTCTTGTCGAAGGTCTGCATGCGCGGCACGTTGCCGGCGGTGTGGTCAGCGCCCTGGGCGGTCACCATCATGGTGATGGCAGTCACCTCGATCACGCGCGGGTCGTAGGCACTGATCGCCTGCTTCTTGATGACCGGCACGCGGGCGATGCCGAGGTGCTCGCCGACACGCGCGGTGCCCTGCGCGTAGAGCCGCCCCTTGTCCGTGCCTCGGCGAACCTCGTCGAGCACTTCCAGCATGAAGTCGACGTCGCCGAATCGCCCGACGCCGGCGTCCATCAGCACGGCGATCATCGCCCCGGTCTCTATGGTGTCGATGCCGAGATCATTGGCGACCGCGTTCACGCGAGCGAGGTCGTCCGGATCGTCGAGGCCGCAGTTGGTGCCCATCAGGCCAAGCGTCTCGTACTCGACGGGCGACGAGACTTCCTTGCCGTCCTTGTCGACGAACACGTTGCTGCACTCGATCATGCAGCCCGGCATGCAGGCGTGCGCCGTCTGTCCGCCGCGCGCGACTTGCAACTCGCGGATGTAGTCGCCACCCAGGCGCAGGCGCTCGTCCGCCCCGGTCTGCTGACCCGACGTGAAGTTGCGCACCGGCAGTGCGCCAATGTAGTTGGTGAAGTCGCCCATGCTGGCCGTGCCGACATCGCGGTACACGGCGGTCAGCTCGTCGGCCTTGATCATGCGGCCGTATTCCTTCACCGCCGCGATGACCTTC
>JAGRNT010000035.1 GCA_020440605.1 bacterium
TGACAATGCCTTGCGGGCCCTGACGGCTTCCTCGCACTTGCTGAGCGCTTCGTCGAGGCTGTCGGTCCAGGTGTCGAGGTAGTTCTGCTCAATGCGGCGCATGATGCGGCTGTGGTCAATCTCCACGCAGAGCGCTGCGCCTCCATTGAAGGTCACGGCCAGCGGCTGGGCCCCGCCCATGCCGCCGAGCCCGGCAGTGACGGTCAGCGTGCCGGCCAGGCTGCCGGCGAAATGCTGGCGCGCCAGCTCGGCGAGGGTTTCGTAGGTGCCCTGCAGGATGCCCTGGGTGCCGATGTAGATCCAGCTGCCGGCGGTCATCTGGCCGTACATGGTCAGGCCGGCGGCTTCCAGCTCACGGAACTTGTCGCCCGTGGCCCAGTGCGGCACCAGCATGCTGTTGGAGATCAGCACGCGCGGCGCCCATTCATGGGTGCGGAAGATGCCGACGGGCTTGCCCGACTGCACCATCAGGGTCTCGTCGCCCTTCAGATCGCGCAGGTGGCGCAGGATGTCGTCGAAGCACTGCCAGTTGCGGGCGGCGCGGCCGGTGCCGCCGTAGACGATCAGCTCATTGGGGTTCTCCGCCACATCGGGGGCCAGATTGTGCTGGATCATGCGGTAAGCCGCTTCCTGCACCCAGCCCTGGCAGCTGAGTTCCGTTCCAGTGGGGGGCGTGACCTTGCGTGCGCCTTTCATCGTATGCACCTTCCTCGGGGGATGGATTCATTTTAGATGGTGCATGTTGCGGGCAATGGTTTAGGGGTTTACCACGAAGTGCACCAAGGGCACGAAGATATTTAGAAGCAGAAGCAGAATGAGAAACAGAAACAGAAGCAGAATGAGGAGCAGTACCGGCGTCGCCCGGCGACGCCAGCACGCTAGCGGAGGCTTCGTGCGCACTGCATTTCGCGAGTGAGGGGATGTTGCCAATCCTGGCTGACTAGGTCACTTAGCAGCATCCCCTTCCAGGCGCAGTAGGACTGCGCCGGTACTTCATTGTCTATATGGCTGTCGGGGTCTTCTAAATCACGGAGATCCGCAGAGTTCCACATTGGAAGATAATGTCCGTCAGGCTCATTGCTCACTATTCATTGCTCATTACTCGCCGTGTCTTCAAGCCGGCATCGAACCGGCCAGTACGCTGAAGATCAGGCGGCAGCATGCCGCCGCCAAGCGTGAATTCGCTACGCACTGCATTGCCGAGCCTGCGCCGGACCTCCCATGGAAAGAGTCACCACAAAGGGCACCAAGGGCACGAAGACTTTCAGACGTGCACAAAGACTGCTGTGCGATCCCGGAAAGCACATTGTGTACTTCGTGATCTTTGAGCACTTTGCGGTTGTTCCCCATTGCCGAGCTGGCGCCGGAGCTGCGGCTGTGCCGCTCAGACGGCCAGGGCCGGCATCTCCGCTGATTTGCCGGCCAGCCGGCGCAGCTCATCCAGATTGCGCAGCTCACGGGCCTGCTCCCGCCACTGTGGGAACAGCCAGTCCGGCAGGCCCTTCAGCGTCCGCAGCAGACAGGACAGCTCGCTGCTCTTCTCCGCAGCGGAGAGCATCTCGCTGAGCTTGCTGCGCAGCAGCGCCGCCAGGCTGTCCGGGGTGATCAGCGCCGCCGCGGCCACACGGCGCTTCAGCGCGCGCAGGCGTCCCTCGGCATCCTTGAGGATGTTGACACATTCGCTGTCGCTGAAACCGTTATCGCGCAGCACCTTGTGATCAACCGGCCCGCGGTGCAGTAGCGACCACAGCAGGCAATACACCGTACTGTCCTCAAACAGCTGCTTATTCAGGTCCATAATCGACTCCCTATACTAATGTATGCATATTTTACCATAATAGCGCAATATGTCAAGAAATAGCGATGTTAATTGAGGGAGTGAAACAATGATGCAGGCGAAGTGGGGGAAGTGGAAGAAGTGGGGGAAGTGGGGAAGTTGCAGTTGTTTTGTGCAGTTGGTAGCAGGCCGTTTACGGCCTGTCCCGGCGTGAACGCCGGGCTACATTCAACCCGACCCGGACACGCGCATGCTTGGCCGCAGGGTCAGACCGACGAGCGTTTACGCGAGTCGGAGAATCAAAAACGCAAAAAAAAAGGGACCAAGGTCCCTTCTCTTCTGGAATGACCGGGCCTCCGGAGGCCCCGTCAGTCTTGATCGGTGGTAAGCGCTTAGACGGCTCCGCCGTCGCCCTCGTTGTGGACAATCGGAAGCACGTCACCATCACTGCTGCAGCAGCTGGCCACCGTGAGAGCCAGCCCGGCGAATGCCAGGGCCAGCAGGAAGTTCGTGATAAAGCGCATATCGCCCTCCACTAAACATGATAATAGTACTATTATAGGAAAAACCCATGGTTGACGTGGAGCCCACTTGCGCGAAGTCCGCATCAAGGCCGAATTATACCACGAATCCGGAAAATGAATAGGTGCCCAGCCGGAGCACGAATCCTCTCCGTGAAACAGTCAACGTGGTTGGCGGGCAGCGCCGGGTTTGCCATTTCGCTACCCGCTTAATGATACCCGCCATGCACAATTCATGCACGCCAGACTTACATCGGCAGCCAGGGGAATTTCCACAGTGACATGCCCGTGAAAGGCAGTACCGGAGCGGACCGCAGGTGCAGCCCGCCGCCGGCCCCGGCTTCATGCTCAGAGTGAGCTGCCGCCGCCTTCATTGTGCTGCTGCTCTTCCTGCTGCTCCTCTTCCTCTTCCTGCTGCTGCTGGCTGCCCGCCATGCCGCAGATGAAGCTGCCGAAGCGGCTGGTCGTGAAGCTGGCCTTGCCATTCGTGACCGGGATGTTCGCGGCATGCAGGCTGTAGCCCGCCGCGCTCACGGAGGATGCACCACTGACATAGTAGACATTCACGCTGCTGCCGGCATCAAAGACCGGAATGCTGACACTGACCGGTTCACTGAAGCTGGCATCCGCAGGCGTGAAGCTGGCACCACCGTAGACAGTGCCCTCGAAGCCCTCGCTCATGCTCTGGCTGAGATCAGTCACGCCGAGCTCAATGCTGCCGCCGCTGACCGAAGCACTGGTGACGGTCACACCGGCCGGGACGCTGAAGTCCGCGCCGCCCGTGCTGCCACCGCTCTGCGGAGCAGCGAGCTGCAGGGTGTTCTGGCTGCCCTGCTGCTGGTTGTCAACGGGCAGCGGGTCATCCCCACCGCCGCAGCAGGACAGCAGCAGGACGCAGCAGATGGCAATCATGGAAGGAAGAAATGGCAAACGATACATGCGGATACCTCTGGGTGTTTGTTACCTGCATGTATATCCCTGGCGAAACTGGCCCGCAGTCAGGCTGCCACTTTTTCACCAATTGCTGGCGTGCATTTGAGCAAATGAAATGGGAATTAGCTTTGCCGCTGTGACATGCCTGTGCGGCATTGCCCGGTTAGCAAAAGGGAGTGTTTCACGGAATCCGCGAATCAGAAATTGATCTTCTGCTCCATCTCGGAAGTGCGCTGGTCCAGCACGGGAGACTTTTTCTCGAAGCTGTTGCTCATCTTCACGTAGACCCAGAAGCAGTTGACTTCACGGTTGTAGGCCGGATCCGGCACACGCTCGTATGAGGGATAGCAGGTGCGCTCGCCCATCAGTTCCGCGAGAGCCGACTCCACCACGCTCTGGACCTTCCAGGTGCTGGTGTCGGTGTACTGTCCGGCGTCGGGGTCGGGCTGCACGATCAGGGCCTGCAGGCGGTCCGTCAGGGCGCGGTCCAGCCGGCCATCGGGGTCGCGCACTTCCACCATCACCGGCAGCAGCTCGCCGGGTCGCGAAGCCAGGCCATGCGGGGCCGGACCCAGATTCATCTGCGTCAGCCAGGCATTGCAGGCCGTGCGCAGATCGGCATGCTCGAATGAGGCAAGGTCCACAGCGTCAATTTCCACGCGCAGCGGCCGCGGCCAGCAGTCCAGCTCGATCACGCGGTAGTCCGCCTCATCGGCGGGCAGGGCTTCACGGTCAAGCCAGCTCACGGTGGCCACGCTGTAGCCAAGCTGGCTGGTGACCCGCTCCAGGCCCAGGCGCAGCAGCTCAGGGTTGTCCAGCAGCTCGCGGGCCGTATGGTTGGAGGGATCGATGTAGCTGATTTCATCCTCTTCACTGCTCAGCAGGCTGAGCGCGCGGTTCACGATGCTGTCGCGGCTGCCGCTGCGGGCTTCATTGATGCGCTGGCCCATCAGTGGACCGTGCTGGGCGGCATGCGCCTCCACACTCTCGCCGACCCGTGCCAGCAGGCGTGGTTCACCGGCGGCACTGAAGCTCAGGCTCAGCAGGCCGGGGGCATCACTGCCGCCGCTGAAGCTGCTGCCCATCAGGATCTCCGAAGGCAGGTCATTGCGGATCGCGAACTGCACGGCCTGGGCATCGGCGGCGCTGAGGCTCTGCTCGAAGTTCACATTGACGCGGTCCAGGCTTGCGCTCTCCGGCAGCACCGGCACGAACAGCAGCCCGGCGGCGAGCACGCCTCCGGCCACGGGTGCAGCCTTCTGCCAGAGCGGTTTGGCGGGAGCCACGGGGATGATGGTCTGGGCCTTGAACAGGACCTCCTTCACACTGGGCGCGTCATCCGCCATGCGTGCGAAGTCCATCTGGCTCCGTGCCAGATCCAGCGGGTCCCTGCTGATGTTTCCATTGCCAGTCATGTCAGTCGACCTCGAAATCCTCTCCGAGTAATTCCATCAATTTCTTGCGGGCGCGGTGGATCCGCACCTTCACGGCACTCTGTCCGAGCCCCATTACATCGCCGATCTCGCGGATATCCAGCCCTTCCAGGGCATTGAGCACCAGCGGAGTGCGCAGGCTCTCCGGCAGGCGGTCGATCGCGCGGAAGATCTGCCGCGTCTCGGTGCTGCGCTGCGGCCCCTCGATCTGCGGATAGCGCCCGAGCCGTTCCCAGACCATCACGTCCCCGCCGAAGTCGGCCACATCCATCTGCCGCTTGGCACGGCGGATGTGGTCGATGTGCAGGTTGCGCATGCTCTTAAGGAACCAGCCCTTGAACTTACTGACGTCGCGCAGCTTGTCGAAGTTACGGATCGCTCCGGCAACCGTCTCCGCCAGCAGGTCCTCGGCATCCTCACGGCGGCCGCAGAGGTACAGCGCAAGGCGCCAGGCCTGGAGATGGATCTCCTCATAGTGGACGGTGAACTGCTCGTTGCGAACAGCCACGTTGTCCTGATTGCGCTGCAGTACCATTGCTAACACATCATAACCGGACGCCGCCGCGCTCCGGAGGTTACATTAAATGGCGGATATTCAATGGTATAGGCAGGCTGCGATGACGGAACAGGTGAATCCCGAAATGAATGAAGTTGCCCGAAGGATGAAGCTCGAACTCTCCGGGCTGCACTGCGGCGGCTGCGCGATGCGCGTCACGGAGGCCCTGAAGCAGCTGCCCGGAGTACGCAGCGTGAACTTCTCCCCGGAGCGGGACAGCTGTGAAATCGAGCTGGACGGCATCCATGCCCAGCCAGAGGACTACGTGGCTGCCGTGGAAGGCATCGGCTTCAGCGCACGCTACGCGGGTTAAGCCGCGGCGAAGCCCGGAATGCAGCGGGGCTGGCTGTTACAATCAGTCCGTGGACCAGACAGTGATCGTGATCCGGCCGTCCTGGGTGTACAACCCGCTGATCCGGCGCGGCTGGCAGCATGACGGACGCGATCCCTACAACCCCCATCAACCTCCCCTGATGCCCCAGAAGGTGCCTGAGGCGAGTGCGCTGCCGCGCGACTGAGACAGCAGATCCAGATACGGCACAGCCGGCACAGAGCGGGGCATAAGGCCCCTGGAGGAACCATGTTCGACTATCTCTTCAATGTCCATCCCGAGGAAGCGGATCGCAAGCGCATCCTCGATGAGACCTTCCACAACTACCGCGAGCACATGAACCCGGGCTTCATCGAGTTCAAGCGCTCCGCCAAGAACCCCAGCCACGCCGTCGAATGGCGCGGCGAGGGCGTGATGATGTATGACATGAGCGGGCACGGCTTCATCGACTGCCTCGGCGGCTACGGTGTGTTCCTGCTCGGGCACCGCCACCCGCATGTGGTGAAGCGCGTGCAGCAGGCGATGGAGCGCATCGGGCTCTACAGCCAGGAGCTGCTCAACCCGCTGGCGGCGGTGCTCTCCGGTGAGATCGCCAAGCGCGCACCGGGCGACCTGCAGTATGTCTACTACCACTGCGGCGGGGCCGAGAGCAATGAGGCCGCGCTGAAGATGGCGCGTCTGGCAACGGGACGCACGCGGCACGTGAGCTTCTCGAAGAGCTTCCACGGCAAGACCACCGGCGCCCTGGCGGCCACGAACCGCATCCCGCTGCGCCAGCCCTTCGGCAGCCTGCTGCCGAGCTTCCAGGTGCACACCTACGACGACATTGACAACCTCGACCACAGCATCACCAGCGAGGTGGCGAGCGTGATCGTCGAGCCGGTGCAGGGTGAGGGCGGGATCAACGTCCCGAGCCGCGAGTTCCTGCAGGCGGTGCGTGCGCGCTGCCTGGAGGTCGGGGCGATCATGCATGTGGACGAGGTGCAGAGCGGCTGGGGCCGCAGCGGACGCTGGTTCTGCAGCGAACACTTCGGGATCGAGCCGGACCTGATCACCCTCGGCAAGGCGCTGGGCGGCGGAATGGCGACGCAGAGCGCGCTGATCGCCAACAGCCGCGCCTTCCACGGGCACCGTGACAACGACCCGGACTTCAGGGGGATGGAGAAGAACCCCTGGTGGCTGACGAACACCTTCGCCGGCAGCCAGCTGTCCTGCGCGGCCTCGCTGGCAACGATCGAGGTCTATGAGCAGGAGAGCATCCTCCAGCAGAGCGAGGACAAGGGCGCCTGGCTGAAGACCCAGCTCAGCGAGCTGGCGATGGCGAACCCGCAGCTGGTGCGCGAGGTGCGCGGCATCGGGCTGTGGATCGGCTTCGAGCTGCAGAGCCCGGAACTAGGCACGCGCATCGCCGACGAGCTGTTCATGCGCGACGTGCTCGTGGCGCAGACGATCAACAACCCGAGCACGATCCGCATCCAGCCGCCCGCGATCATCTCGCAGGCCCAGCTCGAGACCGTGATGAGCGCATTCGCCGACAGCCTCAAGGCCGTTGCCAATGCACCGGTCGGCGCCTAGGAACAGGAGGTCAGAGCCATGCTCTGACAACAGTGAACAGTGAGGCGTGATCAGTGAACAGTGAACAGTAAAGAGTGAACAGTCATCGGAAGCAATGAGTGATGAGCAATGAGCAATGAGACTGGCAAGCGCGTTGCACGGGATCATTGCTCATTCTTCATTGCTCAGCACTGATATCGTGATCCGCCGCCTGCTTGGGGAAGCACTGGCGAATCAGGGACGGGGACCAGTCGGAGGTCAGAGCCATGCTCTGACAACACTAAAGCGTGAACTGTGAACAGTGAAGCGTGAACAGTGGGAGCTCAGACTTCAGTCTGACAACAGCGAACAGTAACGCGTGAAGCGTGATCCGTGAAGCGTACCGGCGCAATCCCATTGCGCCTGAGAGGGGATGGCGCGAACCTGCCATGGCATCCGCGCCTGGCAATGCCAGAAGAAACTCTGCGTCCTCTGTGACTCTGTGTTTGACATTTCCGCCACACAAAGCAAAGGACCGGCGCGGCCCAGCCGCGATTGGGAGGGAATGGCGCGAGGCAAGCGTAAACAGTATGCAGTGAAGCGCACATGCGCTGTTCCATCATGCCTGTGCATGATCTCACTACGTGCTCCGCTAAGATATCCCCATGGGTGCGCCTGAGATTGACATCCGCCTGGGCTGGTTCTGCCCCAACATCTGCGCCGCCGACATCCGCCGAAGCCTTGAGTTCTACCTGCTGCTGGGCTTTGAGCGGACCGGTGGCAACCCCACCGAGAACTGGGCCACGCTGCGCCTCGGGCAGACTGAGCTGCACCTCTTCCACGGCTATATCTTCGAGAACCTGCTGCACTGGCGCGGCGGGGACATCGAGGCGATCGCCGAACTGGCAAAGCTGCAGGGCATCGAGGCCGAGACGGCGGCTGCGCGGCATCCCGACGGATCCTGGACCCTGACCCTGCGCGACCCCGCCGGCAACGGGATCTTCCTCAATACCTACCCCGACGAACGGCTGCGCTTCCTCGCGGGAGAGCGCGCCAGCATCCCGGGGCTGGTGGCCTGGGCCGGTGAGGCCGGAGCGGGGATGGAATGGCAACTGGCAACGCCGGAGCCGCAGGCGCTCGCGGACTGGTACGGCCTGCTCGGCATGGAAAGCGGCCCCGGTACGGCTCCCGGCAGCCTGCTGCTCAGCCAGGGGGACACCCTGCTGGCACTTGACAGCGGTCTCTCGTGCAACAGGATAGTTGTCAGGACCGGCAGCGAGGAGGCATTGCAGGCCTGCCTGCAGCGCCTGGCGGATGTCGGACTGGCAGTCACAGACGGGCTGCTGGATGATCCGGACGGGAATGAAGTAGTTGTCAGTGTTTAGTGAGCCAGTGGTAGCGGCAACCGGCGACGCCTTGGAGGGAATGGCGCGAGGCAAGCGCAAACAGTAAGCAGTGAACAGTGAACCGTACGCTGTCTGACCACTGACCACTGACTACTGATTTCCCAAATATTCACATTTGAGCTACAATCGCAGTCACCTTCGATTCTCAGCGGCGGTCTAAGAGGAAGTGCGAAGCCTGGACCTAACGAACACGCGGTTCTGCCTGACGGCTCTCCTGCTGCTGAGCCTCGTGTGTGTCCTCGCTCCCCATCCCGCCCGCGCCCAGTCCCCCAGCAACCCCGAAGTCACCGACCACCCCAATGACGACGGATCCGCTGTGATCCTCAGCTTCGGGCTGGCGGGCGATGAGCTGCTGGAACTGATGCCGCAGGTGCAGATCGAGGGCGTCTGGCATGATACCGAGACCGCGCCCGTGCTGCTGTCCTCCCTGGATAAGCGCAGCGATCATCCGGAGATCTACGGCTGGGGCGTGACCGATGGCAACGCGGAGCTGCGGCCTGATGACTACTACGTCCCGATCAGCAAGTATGTGACCGTGGGCGAGGACGGCGAACCGAGCGTGGTGCCCGTCAGTCCGGAGCTCGGTGAGTTCGCCGTGCGCCTCGTGGTGGATCCCGCCGGCCGCGCCGAGAGCCATCCCGCGGGCAGCGTACAGGCCACGGGGCAGCTCTTCAACCGCAACATGAGCTTCCGCGTGCTGCTGGCCTTCCTGTTCGCGGGGATCATCATGTACTTCATCCTCGCGGCCCGCCGCAACCCGAACATCTTCATCCGGCGCATCGCCGGACTGGAGGCCGTGGATGAGGCCATCGGCCGCGCCACGGAGATGGGCAAGCCGGTGCTGCACATCAACGGCCTGGATTCCCTGGCAACGCTATCCACGGTGGCTGCGGTCAACATCCTCGGCCGCATCGCCGGCAAGGTGGCAACCTATGAAAGCGACCTGCTCGTGCCCTGCTTCGACCCTGTGGTGATGACCGTCAGCCAGGAAGTCGTCAAGAATGCCTACATCGAGGCCGGCCGGCCAGACAACTACCGTGAGGACAACATCTACTTCCTGACGGACCAGCAGTTCAGCTACACGGCCAGCGTCTGCGGCATCATGCTGCGCGAGAAGCCGGCGGCGAACTTCCTGCTCGGCTACTTCTACGCGGAGAGCCTGCTGCTGGCGGAGACCGGCAACACCACGGGCGCGATCCAGATCGCGGGCACGGATGCCCAGGCCCAGCTGCCCTTCTTCATCACGACCTGTGACTACACCCTGATCGGCGAGGAGCTCTACGCCGCCTCGGCCTACCTCTCACGCGAGCCGATGCTGCTCGGCAGCCTGCGCGGCCAGGACCTGGCCAAGGCCTTCGTGATGGTGATGATCTTCCTCGGAACCCTGTTGTCAACATTCGGCAGCGAATGGCTGTCGCGGCTCTGGACGCCACTCTAAGCCCATGATGTTCCTGCGCAAACAGCTCCCGATCATCCTGGCCTTCGTCATCGGCCTCGGCCTCTGGCTGCAGGCCTACATCCCGCACAGGACCTCCAGCGCCGGGCTGACGACCTTCACCCAGAGCTGGGCTGTGATCCTCGCGGGCTGTGCGCTGCTGCTCGGCATCCTGTCCGCGGTGCACCACCACTGGACCAAGATCAAGCTGCGCCGCCAGGGCTTCGCCTACAGCATCATCACGCTCGGGGCCTTCGTGGTCACGCTCGTGGCCGGCCTCTCCTGGTGGAACTGGCCGGGCTTCGGCGCTGCCAAGATGGCGGACGGCAGCCTGTTCACCTGGATCTTTGACAATGTCTTCACCCCGCTGGCGGCCACGATGTTCTCGCTGCTGGCCTTCTTCATCGCCTCGGCGGCCTTCCGGGCCTTCCGGGCCCGCTCCTTCGAGGCCACGGCGCTGCTGATCGCGGGCTGCATCGTGATGCTGGGCCGCGTGCCGATCGGCGAACTGATTCCGCTCGGCGGCGGGCATGACCTCTCGGACGTGGCGGGCTGGATCATGAACGTCCCCAATGCCGCCGCACAGCGCGCGATCCTCGTGGGCGTGATCCTCAGCCAGGTGGCGATCTCGATCCGGATCATCTTCGGCATCGAGCGCACCTACATGGGAGGCAGCGACTGATGCACAACCTGGCGAAGATCATCCTCAACCTGGACCGCCGCATCATCTATTCCGTGGTGATGCTCTGCGTTGCCATTCCGCTGATCCGGCCCTTCGGCCTGCCCTTCCGCGTCACGCCCGAGGTCCGCGACGGCTACGAGCTGATCGAGTCCCTCAAGGAAGGCGACGTGATCGTGATCTCCTGCGACTACGGCCCCAGTGCCGAGGCGGAGACGCATCCGATGTACGTGGCGCTGCTGCACCAGTGCTTCCGCAAGGGCATCCGCCCGGTGATCCTGACCCTGATCCCGGATGGCCCGGGCCTGGCCAACCGCGGCCTGGAGGATGTGCTGGCCTATCAGGATGCGGAGGGACAGAAGCCCTACGAGCACCTGGAATCCGGCAAGGACTACGTCTTCCTCGGCTTCAAGACCGGCGGCCAGGCGATCATGATCGGCATCGGCCAGGGCTTCACCGGTACCTTCCCGACTGACTACAATGCGCAGGAAACGGCCGCGATGCCGATCTTCCGCGATGCCCCGAAGCTTGCCGACACCAAGTGCGTGTTCGACATCGCCAGTGTGGGCTACCCCGACTTCTGGATCCCCTACGGCACGGAGCGCGCCGGGATCCCGTTCATCGTGAGCTGCACCGCGGTCAGCGCGCCGCAGTACTACCCCTACTACGCCGCCGGACAGGCCACGGGGCTGATCGGCGGAATGAAGGGTGCCGCGGAATATGAGAGCCTCGTGGACATGGCGGCCATCACCGGCAGTGACGGCCCGGCCACCAAGGGCCTCGATGCCCAGAGCGCGGTGCATGTGTTCATTATCCTCGCGATCATCATTGCCAACATCTTCTACATCATTGACCGGCGCAGGCCGCTTTCGGGAGGTGTCGCATGACGGAAGTCACGCCCATCGGCCAGCTGCTCGGGGTCTGGATCGCCGCCGGACTGACGCTGCTGATCTTCAGCTTCATCTACAAGGACAACCCGGCCTTCAAGTTCGCCGAGGCCCTGTTCCTCGGAGTCTCGCTGGGCTACACGGCGGTCAACACCTACTGGAACAGCATCGCCCCGCAGGTGATCCGCCCGCTGACCCCCGGTGTCAACTTCGATGCCTGGGTGCTGCTGCCGGTGTTCCTCGGACTCTGCATCATCCTGCGCGTGATCCCCAGCCTGAGCTGGCTGAGCCGCATGGCCTTCGCGGTCTACATCGCGGGCTACGCCGGCATGGCGATCCCCAATGAAATCTCCGGGCGCCTGCTGCCGCAGGTCGGCAGCACGATGGCCCCGTTCACGGCCGCGACCTGGTACATCACCCCGGTGATCCTGCTCGGCGTGTTCTGCACGATGATGTACTTCTTCTTCAGCCTCGAGCACAAGGGCGCGGTCGGCAGGATCAGCCGCATCGGCGTGGTGTTCGTGATGATCAGCTTCGGCGCGTCATTCGGCTATACGGTGATGGCGCGTGTCAGCCTGCTGATCGGCCGCATGCAGTTCCTGTTCTTCGACTGGCTGGGACTGCCGAACTAGGAAGTCCGGAGCCATCCGGAGCTGGGTTTTTTCTAACCACAAAGGGCACCAGGCACACAAAGTTTTTCAGGTGGACACCAAGAACGCTTTGTGTGCAGAAATGAACTTCGTGAGCTTCGTGGTGAATCCCGGCTTCAGTCAGGCTCACTAATCCTCAACCCGGTTCAGGCTCAGGAATTCGTGGCGCTCCTTGGCGGCCACATAGAGGGAGCGCAGCAGATCCTTCTTGTCAGGATCCTCCTCATTGCGACCGACCTCGGACAGGCACTTCATGAGCTCGTCCAGCGCAATGATCCGCATCTTTATTCCGTTTCCCTCAGACATGCATTTCCCCGGTCGTTCTGACGCGTCCGTCCACAGCCGTGTACGGACTCTGACGTCCGTCCTAATAACATACCCGATGCCTGAAGCGCGATAAACCCGCCGTCAGGGATTTACCCGCAATTCATCAACCGTTCCTGGGCATGAAAAAGGCCGGACAGCGCAGGGCTGCCCGGCCGTTGATTCAGTTCAGTGCAGTGCTTAGCTGCCTAAAGGACCTCGAAGATCAGGAACTGCAGCACGCGGTCCTGGGGGGTCAGGGCACTGGAGGCATTCTCCTCGGTGTGGTAGCTGGAGAACAGCACATTGCCGCTGCCGGCTTCGAAGGAAATCGTCAGCGGACGCTCCTGGGTCGTGCTCGGGAAGCCGAAGCTGACCGTGCCGCTGACCCAGACCTTGACTGCGGGATCGACGGAGTGGATCACGCTCCAGGCGGGCAGCCAGTCGGTCACATCCAGTGTGTTGTCCGGGTTGGCGGCGCCGCGGCCATTGAGCCAGGAGAGCAGGAAGGCGTCCTCAATGTCCGCCTGGACCTCGCCCTGGCTGGCACCGAGCTGGGCCTCATTGGCCAGGCCGGGCGTGCTGCCGAGGCCGTCGCCGCTGCCGGCGGTGTTCTCGAAGCTGACCATATCCGGCCAGAGCTGCTCGGCGAAGTCGTAGGACCAGTCGGTGCAGTACAGGCGGCCGCCGGCCTCGACCCAGTCGCGCAGGTTGTTCGCGGCATCGGCATCGGCGAAGAACTCCGCTTCGAAGTCATTGCCACAGTTGAGGAAGATCGTGCGGTAGCTCGTGTAGCCTGTGCTGTCGATGAAGAGCTCGTCGAAGTCGTCATATGTTGCGTCATCCAGCTTGCCGGCACCGTCCACGAGCTGGAAGATCTCCGTGCCCGGGATCAGGTTGCCGGAGGCATCGACCTGGCCCAGTCCGAGCTTGGCAAGCACGTTCTCGATCACGTCATACTGGCCGGTGACCACGAGCATCTCGCCGGCATCCGCGGCATCGAGCGTGGTCAGGCCGCTGGGCAGGACATTGCTGCCCTCCTGCACGTTGAAGGTGAAGGTCTCCTCGAAGATGCCCTTTCGCAGCACGAAGGTCTGGGTGCCGACCGGGATACCGCCGAGGCTGAAGCTGCCGTCGGGCTCGCTTTCATCGGAAGTGCCCTGGTTGCCCGGCTGGCCGGAATCGAACAGGTAGATCAGCGCCTGGCTGATCGGGTCGACGCCGTTGGGGGCCAGCACGCTGCCGGTCACGGTACCCGTCGCCCCGGCCCCGCCGCCGTTGTTGACGGTGATGCCGTAGGTGCGGGTCGTGGTGTTGCCGGCCTCATCGGCGGCGCTGAACACCAGGCTGTAGCTGCCGTTGGCCCCGCCGGTGGTGATCCAGTTGTAGCTCATCGTGCCGCCGTTGTTGCTCACTACCTGCTCGCCGTTGATGCGCAGCGTGAAGCTGACCACACCCTTGTTGTCGGTGGCGCTGGCCGCGATCGGGACGGTGCCGCTGACGGTGTCACCGTCCAGCAGGCCACTTATCGAGCCGATCACCGGATTGATGTTGTCCTGCGTGCTGGGCCCGGGGTTGTTGCCTATGTTCGTGGTCCCGCCGCATGCTCCGAGCAGCAGCAGTCCAGCGAGCAGCAGGCCGCTGAGAATCTTGTTGTGCATTTTCGTCTCCTGAGGCATCCAGGGGTGCCTGTGAACGCGCCTATTCTATCGAAGGGAGCGGGAGGAGGATAAAACGGGGGCTTACTGAGAAAAGGCGCCGGGCCGACCACCATTCGCAGCCGACCCGGCATATCTGCTTCGTAAACGGGCCTGTGCCCTCATTATTCAATACCATTCATTAGGTACATGTTGATCTAAACCGCCTGCCTTGCTTCCCCGATCAGACGCCCACTGCAGTCCCGGCACTGATTGTGCTCAGTGCCAGGCCGCCCTGGCCGTCAGCGTCGAGCTGGACCACGCTGCCTTCCGGCAGCTCGTCGGCGATCAGCAGCGAACTGAGCGGGTTGACGATCAGCCGGGCGATGGCGCGGCGCATCGGACGCGCGCCGAAGGCCCGGTCGTAGCCGGCCTCGGCCAGCAGGTCCCAGGCAGCGTCCGTGAGCCTGAGCGTGATGCCTTTCTCGGAGAGGCGCTCTTCGGTGCCCCTGAGCTGCAGGCGGGCGATCCGCTTCACCTGCTCGCGGGTCAGGGTGTGGAACACCACCACCTCATCGATGCGGTTGACGAACTCCGGCTTGAAGTGCCGGCGCAGTTCATCGAGCACGCGCTTTGACAACTCGGGCCAGGCGGCCTCCAGCTCGGACTCCGTACGGTTGTCGGTGAAGTCCGCGATCTCATGCGCGGCGATGTTGCTCGTCATCACCACGATCGTGTTGGCAAAGTTCACGGTCACGCCCTTGCTGTCGGTCAGGCGGCCGTCGTCCAGCAGCTGCAGCAGCACGTTCAGCACGTCCGGGTGCGCCTTCTCGATCTCGTCGAGCAGCACGAGCGAGAGCGGCGACTGCCGCACGAGCGTGGCGAGGCTGCGCACGCCCGGCCCCACCTCGAGCAGCCTGCGCGCCGACCCGGGCAGCTGGTACTCGCTCATGTCGACGCGAACCAGCCGATCCTCTCCGCCGAAGGTCGTGCGCGCGAGTTGCTTGGCGAGCTCGGTCTTGCCGACGCCCGTG
>JAGRNT010000036.1 GCA_020440605.1 bacterium
GATTTCCAGGCCCTGGGCATCCCGGTGGTGGACTACCGCAACAACATCCGCCAGGTGGCCTTCGACACCGGCGTCAGGAACGCCTTCAATTTTCCCGGCTTCGTGCCGGCCTACATCCGCCCGCTGTTCTGCACGGGCACCGGACCCTTCCGCTGGGTGGCGCTCTCCGGCGACCCGGCAGACATCCATGTCACGGATGAGGCGATCAAGGAGCTGTTCCCCGAGAAGGAGCACCTGCACCGCTGGATTGACATGGCGCAGAAGAAGGTCAGCTTCCAGGGCCTGCCCTGCCGCATCTGCTGGCTGGGTTACGGCGAGCGCGATCTCGCCGGGCTGATGTTCAACGATCTCGTCAAGCGCGGCAAGGTCAAGGCCCCGATCGTGATCGGGCGCGACCACCTGGACAGCGGCAGTGTTGCCAGCCCCAACCGCGAGACGGAGGCCATGAAGGATGGCAGCGATGCGATCGGCGACTGGCCGATCCTCAACGCGCTTGTCAACAGCGTTTCGGGCGCGAGCTGGGTCAGTGTGCACCACGGCGGCGGCGTTGGCATCGGCTACAGCCTGCATGCGGGTATGGTGGTGGTGGCGGACGGCACGGATGCCCAGGCTGAAAAGCTGCAGCGCGTGCTGACAACTGACCCCGGCACGGGCGTGATGCGCCATGCCGACGCCGGCTACGAGGACGCCATCGAATGCGCGAAGGAGAGGGATGCGCGGGTTAGTGGAGTGATTTAGGAGCTACCCGCTTCAGCGGTAGACGGAGCTCCGGCTTCAGCCGGGGATCGGGTTTCCGGTTTCGGGGTGATTGGAAATGGCAATTTACAAACTACTGCAGAATGAGATCGTGCCGATGGAACGGACCACCTTCGGCCTGCAGGGCATCCGCGAGCGCCAGGACCTGCAGAACCTGCTGAAACACCAGATCAACATCATTGCGCCAGAAACACTGGTCGTTGCAGAGGAGTTTGCCGACTGGGAAGACAGCAAGCGCAGGATCGATCTGCTTGCCATAGACAGGGAAGCAAACCTGATTGTCATTGAGCTCAAGCGCACGGAGGATGGAGGTCACATGGAGCTGCAGGCTGTCAGGTATGCTGCCATGGTTTCCACGCTCACATTTGAGAAGTTGGCTGAGGCTTACGGAAAGTACCTGGCAGACAATGACATTGAAAAGGACGCTACTGAGGAATTGCTGGCTTTCCTTGGCTGGGATGAGCCAGATGATGACCAGTTCGCACAGCAGGTGAAGATAATCCTTGCGTCCGCGGAGTTCTCAAGGGAATTGACAACCGCCGTCATGTGGCTGATGGACTTCGGACTGGATATACGTTGTGTGCGGATGCGCCCTTACACCCTCGACAGTGAGACCTATCTCGATGTGCAGACCGTGATCCCGCTGCCGGAGGTGGCAGACTACCAGGTCCGGATCCGCGAGAAGAAGCAGAAGGAAAGGAAATCACGCGAGAATTCCAAGGACAATTCAACATATGAATTGCATGTATCAGGGGTGGAATTTCCTTCACTCAAGAAGCGATGGTTGATGTTCCACATTGTGGCAGGTCTGGTAAACCGTGGCATACATCCTGCGGAAATTGAGGAATCAGTCAATCATGTGAAGAGGAGCATCTTTGAATCGCTGGATGGCATTCTTGATGAACAGGCAGTACAGGATGCCCTGATGAGGGAAAGCGGCAATGCTAAGTTTCCTAGATACAAGCGGTTCTTTTCAGAAGCCGGGCAGATTTTCCATGTCAAAAACAGAACGTATGTTCTCACCAATCAATGGGGTGATAAAACGATTGAAGCTGCCAACGCTCTGGCAGAATCCTTCCCTGCCGCAAACATTCGTTTTGAAGTTGCGGTGAACTGAGCTGGCGTTCGAACCGGCATTGTCATCCTCCGGCAGCATGCGCGTATCACGGCCGGGATCCGATGTGGTGCTGTGATGCGCGGGACAGTGAGGACGACAATTCCTTCGCAAGGCCGGAGGCCGCGCAGCACGCCGGAGGCGTGGAAATGACGATCCTCTGTAAACGGGAGTTGTATCTCTTAGTCGAGCCGCCAGCCAGATTGCCATTCCCGCCCGTGGCTCACTGTGTTCGCCCCGCCCGGGATGTCTGGCGGCTGAGGAGGAGTTAGGAGCTGGGGTGTAGGGGGTAGCAGAAACTCTCTTCCCGCAGTGCTGTGCTCCCTGGCAGCTTCGAGCGGGCTGGCGTCGCCAGGCGACGCCGGTCCTTGTTTCATATTTGGACTTCCCGGTGTCTTATTGGCTTGGTGGTTTAACTACTTGATTTCAGCATGCAGGTTGTCAGAATAAATTCTGACCTCCGTAATTCTCTGCGTCTTTGCGGCTCTGCGTTGTCAATGCCGTCCTGCATCTCGCCGTTGCCAATCGAGCGAATGCGAGCCGCTGCCGCTGAAGCGGGGGGGTGCTCCGGCGCAGCTGCATCCCGCGTGCGCGGGATATCGCTACGCGCTCCGTTTGCCGAAACCCGTCCCGCCGCAGCTTCCCTCCGCTATCATTTCCCCATGGCAGGCAAGGCAGAGAACAAGACGAAGGCCACCGCGGCGTCGGTGGAGAGCTTCCTCGCGGGAGTCGGGGATGAGCAGAAGCGCGCGGATGCGGACCTCCTGATCAAGTTGATGAAGGGCATCACGAAGCAGGACCCGCAGATGTGGGGGCCGAGCATCATCGGCTTCGACAGCTACCACTACCGTTATGACAGCGGGCGGGAAGGGGATATGTGCGCGCTCGGTTTCTCGCCGCGCAAGGACAAGCACAGCATCTACGTGATCGACGGGATCGAGAAGTACGCCGACTCGCTGGAGAAGCTGGGTCCCTACAAGATCGGCAAGAGCTGCCTCTACGTCAAGCGTCTCAGCGACCTGGACATGAAGGTACTGGAGAAGATCCTGCGCGAATCCTATGCCTACGTGAAGAAGCACATGGATGTGAAATAGGAAGAGGGACCGGGAAGATTGGCAACCACAAAGCTCACGAAGATCACAGAGGAATGTGGCCTATGTTGAGGGCTTTGTGACCGATTTGAATTCTTGGTGTACTTGGTGATCTTTGTGGTTTGATGATAGATTGTCAGCCATACGCCTTTGGTCTGGACCTCCGCACCTCCGCTATCATCTCCCCATGGAAATCACCGGCACGATCATCGAGCGCAGCAGGGCCATCCAGTTCAGCCGGCGTTACCTGCTCGCCTGCCTGGAGCAGATCACGGACGAGGTGCTGGACTTCCGGCTCACGCCGCCGAACGGCCAGCTGATGTACAGCATCCGCGAGCATCTGCTGCATCTTGCCGACGAGGGGGAGCTGCTCGTGCACCTGAGTATCCTCAAACAGGACATGCCTGTGGATGCCTGGCGGGTGCGCCACGCTCCCGATGGCAGCTGGACTGTCACCGGAGACTGGCCGGACCGCGCCAGCGTGCGCGCTGAACTCGAAAAGAGCTACGCCTTCCAGGATGAGCACCTGTTCGGCCTCCCGGCTACGGAGATCGCCGCCGTGATTGACGACAAGCACCCCTTCCTGGTCTGGGAGATGATCGACTGGATGATCGCGCATGAAAGCCAGCACCGCGGCCAGGTGATGACGCTGATCCGCATGGCGGGCTTCGAACCGCCGAAGTGGCAGTAGTCTGTGGGCAGTAGTCAGTGGTCAGTAGTCAGTGGTCAGTAGTCAGGTGAAGTTGGCAGAATCAGAATGAGAATCAGCAGATTCAGTTCTGGTTCCCTGAAACCATGATCTGCTCTTTCCGCTTCTCATTCTGCTTCTCATTCTGTTTCTCATTCTGTTTCTCATCCTGCTTCTCATTCTGTTTCTCATTCTGATCACTGCCCACTGACTACTGCCCACTGTTCTATACTCCTCACATGATCCGCCGCTGCACTGAATACGACTTCGTGACCTTCGGACGTGAGTACCTGCTGCTGGCCCTCGAGCGCTGCACGCCGGAGGTGCTGGACTTCCGCCCGGATGCCGGCGGGCACCGGATGTACTCCATCCGCGAGCATTTCCTGCACATCGCCGACATCGGAGAGCAGTATGTCAACGTGAACTTCGTCGGCTTCTGCACGCTGGATGCGCACATGCGCCTGGCCTCGAAGCACATGGGCGGGGAGTTCTGGGTGAACGGCGAGTTCCCTGACAACGCGAGCATCAAGGCGGAGCTGGAGAAGAGCTGGCAGCTGCAGGACGAGGTGGTGTTCGACCGCCCGGTCGAGGATCTGCTGAAGCCGGCCACCCTGCGTGGCTCAACGCTCGCTGAGGAGCTGAGCTGGTTCATCTTCCATGAGAGCCAGCACCGCGGGCAGATCATGACGCTGCTGCGCCTCGCCGGGGTGGAACCGCCCGTCTGGTAGCGGGATGGATTGCCAAACACTTCCATCCACATGCCCGAAGTGCTAATCTCATCGCCATCCCCAAACTGGAGAAAGTACATGATCAGGATCTGGATAAGCGGCATCATCGCCATTATGCTGACAATGCCCGCCTGGGCGGATGAAAGCCACAGCGAGCTCGAAACGGCGAACATGGATGCCATTGGTGCCATGTTCGCGGCCTTCGGGGCCGGCGATATGGACGCCATGCTGGCAGCGATGACGGAGGACATCACATGGGAAGTCAACGGCAGCAGCGCTGACCTGCCGCTGCACGGCACCTGGCAGGGACACGATGGCGTGCTGGCCTGGATGGAGGCGTTTGACAGCAGGATCGAAGTGATGGATTTCGCCGTCGACGGCATGTGGGCCGATGGCGACGTGGTGTTCGTGCTGGTGCACAACAGCGGCCGCGTGAAGTCCACCGGAGTCGTGGTTGAGCAGCAGGAGCTGATGATGTTCTGGCTGGTGGAAGGCAAGGTCAGCCGTATGCTGGACTTTGACGATTCAGTGCAGCAGTACTTCGCGATGCAGGGTGCCGACGACGGCACTGAGGACCGCGACTGAGCAGATGAGCATCCCGGGAGGCACGGCGCCGCCGGCCTGGTAGGCGCCCGGCTCAGTCCATTCCCTTGCATGCTCCTATAATCACTGCATGCCGGATCCCTGCACGGAAATGAATCTGATCCAGTTCGGGCGCACCTACCTGCTGAGTGCGCTCGATCGCTGCACGCCGGAAGCGCTGGACTTCCGCCCGCCCGCCGTGGAGCTGCCCGAGGACTACAGCCTGTTCTCGATCCGTGAGCATTTCCTGCACATCGCCGACATCGGCGAGATGTTCATCCATGAGGCCGTACTCGATGAGCACAAACCGCGCGGCAGCTGGCGCGTGATCTACGAGGATGCGGGCAGCTTCCGGCTCGGTGGCAGCTTCCCCGATGCGGCGAGCATCCGCGCTGAGCTGGAACGCTGCTGGGATTTCCAGGACCGGCACCTGCTCTCGCGGCCGCAGAAGGCACTCGGCGACGCCATCGGCCACCGCGGGCGCAGCCTGGCGGAGGAGCTGGGCTGGCTCGTGTTCCATGAAAGCCAGCATCGCGGGCAGATCCTCACGCTGATGCGCATGGCGGGCCTGGAGCCGCCGCGCTGGTAGGGGGATGAGTCAATCAGTCAAGGAGTCAGTTAGTCAACGTTGGCATTGTTGGCAATTTCGACATTGCGAGTTGACTGATTGACTTGTTGACTCCGTGTATGCCCGGCTTGCGCCAGCACCCGTTGCCAGACTGACATCTGGCCTCCGCGGCTCAGCTGCGGTGGCTCTTCAGATGCATCGCCGCATAGGTGCCGGCGCTGCGGCCACTGGCCAGCGCACGGTTGATGCTCGGCGTGCCGGGGTAATCGCCGCAGAGCAGCAGCTGCCGCTCGCGCACCAGTTCCTCATTGCCCGGCAGGCTGCCCATCGTGACCGGACAGGGCAGGGACTGCGGCAGGTCATGCAGCGCCATCAGCTCCCAGCTGCCGGCCTGGGCTCCGAACCATTCGCCGAGCTGGGCCTGCACCGCCGCCTGCAGTTCCGCGAGCGGCAGCTCCATCTCCAGGCTGTTGGCAATCACCTGCGCACGCTGGCCGAAGCCGTAGCTGGGCAGCAGGCTGCTGGGGATCGCCAGGCTGCAGATGGGGCCCTGTTCAGCGCCGCCCGGCAGGTAGAGGATCGGGTCCGCCGTCGGCGCGTTGTCAGCGGCGAAGTGGAAGCTGCGCACACCACGCATCCGCGGCAGGGCCGCAATCCCGGTCAGCTCACGCGCCGCATCCGGGGATGTTGCCAGAATCGTCAGCCGACTTTCCACGCTGCCCCCGTCCGCAAGCATGATCCGGCCGGGCTGCAGTGCTGCGACCCGCTGCCCACAGTGGATGCGCTGCGGGTCCAGCGCACGCAGCATCAGGCGCGGCAGGGCCTGCATCCCCTCCGCCGGCAGGCTGGCCAGGCCCTGGCTGAACAGCAGCAGCATTTCGCGCAGATTGCGCCAGGGCACGTCCAGGCTCGGGCTGAGGAATACCGCGCTGAACAGCGGCACGAGGAAGTCGCGGATGAAGCGCTCGCTGAAGCCCAGCTGCGGCAGCACATCCAGCGCGGGCAGGTCCAGCAGCGCGGGGTCATTGCCGGCGTTGGCCAGTGAGAGCCGTGCCAGCGCGGTGTAGTCCGCCAGGTTGGCGGGACTGCTGCCGAGGCTCGTCAGAGCGCGGCCCGGCAGGCGCTGCGGGTCGTAGAAGGAGGACATCCGCCCGCCGCACATGATCCGCGCCCCGAGCTGGAAGCTCTCCAGCTCAAGCAGCTCCAGGTCCACGCTGCGCTGCAGGGCGGGGTAGCTCGTGTTCAGCACCTGGAAGCCGCGGTCCACCAGCGCTCCGTCCAGGCTGTCCGTGCGGATCCGTCCGCCTACTTCGTCTGAGGCTTCCACGAGCAGCCAGTCCATCCCGGCCAGCTGCAGGGCGCAGGCGGCGGCCAGACCGCTGATACCCCCGCCGATGATCGCCACATCCGCCCGCACAACCAGATTCTATACGCTATCCGGCCCCGCTGAACAGCCCGGAGCAGCAGGCGTTTTATGATGCGCGCCGCAATTGCGATATGCTGACTGGCAGGAGCGCCCGCCGGATGCTGTCACAGGCTCCGGGACCGGCGGAGAAATGCGCCCGGCCGGGAAAAACAGGTGGTGTCATATGAAGAAGCTGCGAAGGGCCATGCTCTGTGGCCTGTCATTCCTGATTGCCATCGCGGCCTGCGTGCTCAGGCCCGCTTCCGCCCCCTCCGCCGCCGAGCTCAGTCTGCGTGAACGGCGCAGCGTGCTCAGCGGCCAGACGCGGATCCTCGAACTGCGGCGCGGTGCCAGCCTGGCCAGTGAAGCCGCGGCGGCTACCGGCCAGTCCGACTTCGCCCCCGTGCCGACGGACCACTGGGCCTATCCCGCACTGCAGCATCTGAGCGAGCGCGGGCTGCTCAACGGCTATCCCGACGGCTTCTTCAAGGGCGACCGGCCGCTGACGCGCGGGGAGTTCGCCGAGGCGATGTCGCGCATGCTGCCGGTCGACGCGGCAGACAGCCAGTCGCAGCTCGCGGCCGTGGCCCTGCGCACGGAATTCTCCGGCGAGATCAACAGCCTGGCCCTGCGCCTCGACGAACTGAGCCTGCAACTGGCGGAACTGCAGGCACGGCTGGGCCAGGTCAGCGAAGCCAACGACGCGGCCACGCCCTGAGCTGTAATGCTGCGGCAAATCAGGTAAGATCCTGTCATGCCTGACTGCCTCGCAAAGTTCGTGCAACGCTGTGGCCTGCTGCTGCTGGCAACACTGCTCGCGGCCTGCGCCGCCGCCGGTGCCGACGGTGGCACAACTGCGCCGCAGCCTGACAACCCTGCTGCCGGCCTGCCGGAGCCTGCGCGCCTGCTGGAACTGGAACAGGAGCCTGCAGATCCCGCCCGCGAGCTGAGCTACATCAATGTGCAGGGCCTGCGCGGGGAGCAGTTCACGCTGGCCAGCCCCGGCGTGCTGGTCGGAGCGGGAGTGGCCCTGCAGCCCGCAGTCGGCAGCGACGCCATCGAATGGGCTGTCTACAGCCTGCCCATCCAGGGTCTGGCCACGGACAGCCTGATTGTGCGGGCCAGCCTCGCCCCGGGTGCGGGCGGTGATTCAAAAGGAACGCTCTTGCTGGCGGATTTCGCGAGCGGCCGCTGGCGCGTGATCGGCGAAGCCGGGGCCGGGGCCAGCCTGCTGCCCGTTGGCAACATCGCAGCCTCACCCCAGGGCCGGCTCTGGGCGGCGGTCGTTGTCAGCGAACCTTCCGGCCTGCTCGTGGAGGAGCTCGGGGCCTCCAGCGCCTGGGACAGCCCCGTGCCGGACTACACAGTGGCGCAGGCCCTGCATGTCGGTCCGGGCCAGGCCTACGCTGACATCGAAGCTGCCTACACTGCGGCCGCTGACAACACGATGATCGTCGTCCATCCGCAGCCGGGCAATGCGCCCTATGGCAGCCCTGCGCTGCAGGTCTACAAGCTGGGGATCAGCTTCGTGGCTGACAACAGCACACTGCCAGCCGGCCAGCGCGTGCGGCTGCAGGGCGGCAGCTACAACTACACCGGGGCCGGCAGCACACCGCGCGCGATCTTCCAGTTCAACCCCGGCAGCGACGGCGGACTGGTCCGCGGCTTCGAGCTCTTCGATGCCCACAATGACAGCAACAACGGGGCCGGTGTGCGCATCAACCAGGCCAATGACATCACTGTGCAGGACTGCGAGATCCACGGCTGCGACATGGGGATCATGAGCAATGGCGACGCGGCCAGCGTCACGGGAGCGCGCCAGCTGATCGATTCCTGCCTGATCCATGGCAACGGCGACTTCGACCATCCCGGCTTCAACCACAACCTCTATCTCGGCGGGCACAGCGCCGTGCTGCGCTTCTGCGAGGTCCACAGTGCGCTGACCGGGCACAATGTCAAGAGCCGCGCGCATACCAATGCACTGCTGTACTGCCACATCCACGACAGTGCCAACCGCGAGATCGACTTCGTTGACAGCGCTGACACGGAACTGCCCGGCTCCGACAGCCTGCTGCTGGGCTGCGTGATCGTCAAGGCGGTGCCGATGGATGGCAACAAGCATACGATCCACTTCGGGCAGGACGGCGGCAACGATCACACGGGCGTGCTGCGCGTCGTCAACTGCACCGTCGTCAGCCCCTACCTCACGCCGCTGGTGCAGCTCACGGCGGCCGGGGCCGGGCTGGAGCTGCGCAGCAGCCTGCTGTGGGGCACGGAGGCACCGGCCAGTGCGCAGAGCCTCGTGACATTCTCCGGCGGGGCCAGTGCCGCCTCAGTCAGCGGCAGCCACAACTGGTTAGCGGAGAAGTTCAGCCTGCCGGAGGGCTCGGCACTCGAACTGGCCAGCTGCCATATCGCCGCCGCCGGGCTGCACCCCCCCTTCGTCGATGCCGGTCTGCAGGACTACCGCCTGACGGGCCCGCTTGCCAATCTGACTGACAGCGCCTGGGACACGGCCCCGGGTAGCTTCCCGCTCTGGTCAGTGGACACGGCGCAGTCCGTGCCGCAGTTCGAGTATGCCGGTGTGGGCGAGGGACGGCGCCGCCTGATGCAGGGCGCGGGCAGCGACATCGGCGCATTTGAATGGGTGGAGTGAGGGGGGAACAGACGGATTTCCCCGGAGGCTTGATATACAGCCTGCATATTCCATAATAGGTATCCGTGGAACACGCCGCTGCGGCCCGCCGCCGTAGATGATTTTCGGATTCCTTATGATAATGAAGAATCAACAACGAACAGGAATGCGCTGCGGACGTCCGGCTGTCAGTGGACGTAGTGCGAGGTAAGTCATGAAAATCATGCTGAGCTGTCTGAGTGCCCTGGTGATCGGCCTGCTGTGGCTGGTGCCGGGTGCTGCCGCGGTTCCCGAGGGAATCCGCGCCGATGACTTCGTCGAATCGCAGTACGCCGTGCTGACCCAGCCCGTGCAGGACCGCACGCAGGTCCGGCCCGGCGAGACGCTGCGCCTCGGGCTGCGCACCGTGACCTACGAGGACCAGGGCATCCAGTTCCACATCTACGGCGTGGAGCCGAGCGATGCCGGCTACATCCCCAGCAACTGGACGATGGAGGAGAGCGAGGTCGCCACGTTCAGCGAGGCGGACTGGCCGGCGGCGCATCTCGAGAAGAGCGAGATCGGCGACATGTACTGGCTCGTGGGCCAGAACACCGCCACCCTCGAGGCCACGATCAATGCGGACGCCGCCCCCGGGCGCTACATGCTGACAGGCAAGCTGTTCTTCATGGCCTGCACCGAGGAGATGTGCCTGGCCCCAAGCCTCGTCGAGCTGAGCTGGCCCGTGGATGTCGTTGCCAGCGACTTCGCCGGTGAGATCACGGTCGACCCCGGTGTCTTCAATGAATCCTTCCCGGTGAGCTATGCCCAGGATTTCAGCCTGCCCGTGGATGAGGATGAAGCGGCGGCGGATTCTGACGACGCGGCTGCAGCCGCCGGCAAGGCCGACTCCGGCTCCGGCGCAGCCGGCAGCCTGCTCAGCCAGCTTGAGCAGAGCAAGGCCGAGAAGGCCCCGATTCCCTTCCTGAACATCTTCCTGCTGGCCCTGGCCGGCGGACTGATCCTGAACGTGATGCCCTGCGTGCTGCCCGTTGTCAGCATCAAGGTCATCTCGCTCGTGAAGAGCGCACATGAGGACCCGAAGCAGATCTGGGGCCACGGCTTCGCCTTCGCCGGCGGGATCCTCGCGGCCTTTGCCGTGCTGGCGCTGGCCGTGACGATCCTGCAGAGCGTCGGCAAGGCCAGCGGCTGGGGCTTCCAGTTCCAGAACCCCTGGTTCGTGGTGGCGATGGTCACGATCATCTTCGTGTTCGGGCTGAGCCTGGCCGGGGTGTTCACGATCAAACCCCCCGAGGCGATCACGCATACCGGTGAGAAGCTGGCGGAAAGCGAGAGCCTCGGCGGTTCCTTCTTCAAGGGTGCGCTGGCAACGGTGCTCGGCACCCCCTGCGTCGGCCCCTTCCTCGGCCCGGCGCTCGGCGTGGCCTTCACCACCGAGCACAGCTGGCAGGTGTTCATGATCTTCTTCGCGATCGGCGTCGGCATGGCCGTGCCCTACATCCTGATGCTGCCCTTCCTGACGCGCATGGGCCGCCGCGAGCGCGGCCAGCTGTCCAGGAAACTGCTGGAGAGCAAGGACAAGCTCGTGCTGTTCGAGCGCGTGATGGCCTTCCTGATGTTCTTCACCGTGGTCTACCTGCTGAGCATCCTCGCCGGCATCGGCAATGCCAAGACGCTGGTGTGGATGGCCTTCTATCTCACCGGGCTGGGGCTGGCCGCCTGGGCCTGGGGTGAGATGGTGCTGCGCGGCCGCCAGACGATGCTGCGCGGCCTGCCGCTCGTGCTGATCATCGTCGCCGCCAGCGCCTGGTTCGGCCTGACGCGTGTGGCTGCCACGACCGCCAATGCCATGACCCCTGAGGCGCAGCTTGGCAACCAGGGCAGTGCAGCTGTCGAGACCCATCTGGCCAGTACCAGCCTGCATGGCAACTGGGTGCCCTTCAGCGTGGCGGCACTTGAGCAGCACCTGTCCGAGGGCAAGACCGTGCTTGTGGACTTCACCGCAGACTGGTGCCCGAACTGCAAGACAAATGAGGCCGTGGCCCTCAACGTGGAAAGCACGCAGCAACTGGTTGAGGAAGAGGGCGTGGTGATGATGCAGGCGGACTGGACCGTGCCCAATGACGAGATCAAGAGCATGATCAACGCCCTGGGCTTCGCCAGCATCCCGCTCGTGGGGATCTTCCCGGCCTCCGACCCCGGCAATCCCGTGGTGGTGGACGGCGTCTACAGCGCGACGCAGATCCAGGAGCATATCCGCGAGGCACTGGCCCGCTAGCGCCGGCCGCGTCCAGCGGCGGCTAGGATACTGCGGTGCGCCTCGCTCTGCTGACCAGCCTGTTGATGCTCTGCCTGCTGGGCTCAGCCTGTGTGCGTCCCCAGCCGCAGCCGGACGGGGCAATGCCGCAGCGACCCGCCGCGGACTGGATGGATCTGCACCATCCCGGTCCCTATGTCTCGGTCACGCCTCCCGGCGGCAGCTCCGAGCGTTGCCAGAGCTGCCACCAGTTCGAGACATCGTCAACGATCTCCTCCTTCCTGCCGGCTGATCTGCAGGCAGAGCAGCCGCGCGAATTCACTGAACCGGCCGATCCGCTCAATGTGGGTGGTACGCATCCCGGCGGCTGGCTCAGCTGGCATGATCCCGAGGTCGTGGGCTGCGTGGCCTGCCACGGCGGCGAGCCCCTGGGCCTGAGCTACAACGAGGCCGGGCATGCGCGGATGCTTGACAACAATGCGGAGCTTGACAAGGCACCGGTGCAGGTGCTGCGCGAGGCCTCCTGCGGTCGTTGCCACAGCGGCGAGCTCGTGCCGGCCGCCCCGCTGCTGAGCGAGGGCCGGGCGCTGATGCGTGAGCTGAACTGCAGCGCCTGCCATGAACTGCCGGGCTGGCTGTCCGGGGGCTACGCCGGGCCGGATCTCGGGCGGGTGGGTGAGAAATACAGCGCGGGCCTGCTCGCGCTCATGCCCATGCATGTGCAGCGCTTCAAGCCCGGCAGCCGCATGCCGGAGTTCGAGCTGCCGGAACTGGAGGCTGCGCATATCGCGAGCTTCCTCGCCGGGGACGCGCTGCCACCCGCTGATTCTGACAATCAGCAGGTCGCAGTTGACAACCCGGAAGCGCTGACACTGCTGGCAGAGTCGCGCTGTGTCAACTGCCACAGCCTGCCGGAGCTGCCTGAATCAGTTGAGCTGGCAACACTCCCGGAGGATGTGCGTCTGCTCTGGGAACTGCCGCAGGGCAGCCTAGGCCCGGGCCTGCAGTACAGCGGCCGCCGCCTGAGCGCGGCCTGGATCACGGACTTCCTGCTGAACACCCACAGCCGCAATCCCGGCAGCCGCATGCCGCAGCTGGAGCTCGATGCAGCACAGGCCGGGCTGCTGGCGGGCTGGCTCGTCAGTGCGAGCAGTGCTGCCGGTCCGGATCTTCCTGAGCTGCCGGAGCTCAGCGCGGCCTATCCCGTGGAGGGCAACAGCCTGTTCATCAGCCGCGGCTGCGCCGGCTGCCATGCGCTTGACGGCGAAACGCTGAAGGGCAGCCCCGTCGGACCCTCGCTGCTGGGAGTCGGCGAACGCACGATGGAGCAGTGGCAGTTCCGTGCCCCGGATGTCGACACGCTCTATGAGTACCTCGATGGCAACATGCGCGAACCGGCCTCGGTTGGCAACCGCTTCATGCCGCGCTTCGAGCTGACGGACGCCCAGCGCCTGGCGATCGTCACCGCCCTGCTGGCTGAACCGCTGGACGGCTCGCAGCGTCTGGCCCCGCTGCGCAGTACTCCCGCAGCCGATCCGCAGCTCCTGAAGAGCGGCTGGCAGGCCTACTGGGAATACCCCGTCCCGCCGCAGGGCAGTGGCGATCACTTGCTTTCGCGTCTGGAGCGGGACCTGCGCCCGGAGAGCTGCGCGGTCTGCCACCGCCGGCAGTACTCTGAATGGCAGGGTACGCGCCACAGCCTGGCAATGGGGCCGGGCATCCTCGGACAGATCGTCGACATGGACAGTGCCAACTACAGCTCCTGCCTGCAGTGCCATGCCGTGCTGACTGAGCAGCAGCATGTGCGCAGGATCGATGGCAATTGGCAGGACAACCCGGACTACCGTGAGCAACTCTACCTGAGCGGCAACTCCTGCGCGAGCTGCCATCTGCGCGCGCATACCCGCTACAGCGCCGTAGACACCTTCCAGAACTACCCCTGGGCAGAGGGCAGCGTTTCCGCGCATCCGCTGGAGCGCGCTGAACTGCTGCAGTCATCCGACTTCTGCTGGAACTGCCACCAGTTCGCCGAGAGCCGTGCGCTTGCTGACGGCGGACCGCCGCTGCAGAACACGAACATTGAGCACCGTGAATGGCAGCAGCGCACGGGTGATACGCGCAGCTGCCAGGCCTGCCACATGCCAAAAGGTGCCCACACCTTCCGCGGGATCCACGATGAACAGTACATGCGTGACTCACTCAGGGTCAGCGAGTCCGTCGTGACCGTGAACGGTAGTGAGCTGTTTGCGCGCCTGACAATTGACACGAGCGAGGTCGGGCACCACTTCCCGACCTACGTCACCCCGCTGGCGGTCGTGGAATTCGCACTGCTCGACGAGCATGAGAAAGTGCTGGAAGGTTCGCAGCAGGAGCAGCACATCGGACGCGATGCACGTACCAGGTCAAAGGAAGGCGGCGGCCGCGAATGGTACGACGAGTCCGACACCCGTATCCCCGGCGGCACCGTGCGTGACTTCGACTTTGCGGTGGACAGGCAGAGCTTCCCTGCAGCGGTTTCGGCCAGACTCGTACTGCGGGTGGAGCCCGACCATTTCTACCACCACTCCTACGCTAATTGGATCGAGGATGAGAAGCGCAGTGCAGCCGGGCGTGAACTGCTCAGGCAGGCGCACGCTGAGACATCACGCGAGGCTTCCGGCTACACGGTGCATGAGGCGCAACTGAGCCTGCCTCTCCCACAGCCCTGATCAGCCCACAGTTTCACCGCTTCTTTACTCCCGGCAACTGCTCTGTTATAATCCGGATGACTGGTGTCCTGTTGGTTATTGACTGACTCGACGCTACGGCTGGTAAGAGGTAATTGCAATGGGCCTTGCAACTACAGTTTCGACCGAACCGCTAGCGCTTGGTGCTTCCTCTTGCACGCATCCCCCCATAACGGAACCGCGCCCTGTTGCGCGCGGATTCCGCCGGCTGAACTGACTGACTGATCCGCAAGGAGGAACCACCATCTGCGCGCTTGGGCCGAGCCGCAGCACTTCCGCCCCCGCGGGGGCCGCTTCCATTCGCTTACTCAAATTTCCATACCAATACCAAAACCAATAGGAGTCAGTATGAAGACACATGTGAACTGGTACAGGCAGCTGGGGCTAACGCTCCTGGTGCTTGTGTTGGTCTTCGTGGCAGCTTCCTGCGGTGGCGGTGGCGGCAGCGTCAGCATGGACATGACGCAGTCGGCATCGGACACGCAAACGCAAGTTGGCAACAACGGGCGTGGTTCCGGCACGGAACTGACGGTTTCAGAGAATGAGATCGGCAG
>JAGRNT010000037.1 GCA_020440605.1 bacterium
TCATCCAGGGCCAGGGCGTCATCCAGAAACTTGATGAGGGCCATGATCTGTTCATCCCAGTGCGGTATGACCTGGGAACGCACGTCGGTATAAAAGGTTGCAGGGCCCGTGCGCAGGAAATACGCGAAAGACGCGAAAGGGTAGAAGACGCAGACGACAGTCGGTTTTTTAACCTGTTTGATCCGCGAGTCATCGACAATC
The DNA here is from genome assembly GCA_020440605.1 of bacterium. Taxonomy (GTDB): domain Bacteria; phylum 4484-113; class 4484-113; order 4484-113; family JAFGCY01; genus JAHEFU01. The sequence continues at coordinate 202 of JAGRNT010000037.1, forward strand.
CACGAGAGAATCATGCGCAGGATCTCGATTGCCGGGCGGGGGCTGTCCAGAATCAGGCCCACCCAGCCTGGACTCCAATAGATGCAAATCACCGGTGTCAGGGGGAAGGCCTGTGAACAATGAGGGCAGAATAGTCCGGGCAGAGGCTTTGTGGGCCATGCACTGATAGCGGCAGCTTCGGCAACCTCAAAATGCTGGGGAATCGGCGCAGTGGCTGGCTTTCCGCAGGCGTCACAGGGACCGCTGAGTTCCGAATATGCCGGATATTTATTTTCCACCGTGCAAGCCTCCCAGTGTCCGCGTCGGATACGTCAGTTTGAGCGCAGCGGCAGACTGGAAGAGGACGCCGGGCGTGGATAAGGATTCGCCGGAGCACACGAGTTCGGCATCATAAAGGAACCCCTCGCACGCGGTGACCGTGAGCGAGAAGGCGTCGGTGTCTCCCGCCTTCACCACGAACTGCGCGCGGGCCGCGGCCAGAAGATCCGTAGTATCCATTTCGGAGATATCTGCCTCCAGTTCGAACTCAGAGCAGGGGGCTCCCCACATCGGCAGCCGGAACAGCCTGATCGCTTCCCGGCGCTTGACATTCAGCACAAGTTGCATGATCTTGATCGTGTCGCTCGAAAGATTCGTGACCGTAAAGCGTACCTCGGCCTGGCGCGGCGCATAATGAAGCGCCTCGACGCTCTGATCGAGAATGTTGACAACAAGAAGAGAGCTGGCGTCGTTCGCATCGTTCCGGTCCGGTTTGACCATTCCCTTGATGAACTTAACGAGCAGGCGGTGCTGGATGGCCCGGCGGTCGCAGGGCTTGGCGATCGAAAAATGATCAGAGCCGGGAACCTTGAAGGGCTCGCCGAAATACCGAGCTCCCGAGAAGGGTTCCACTACCTGCTGGAGAGGCAGATTTTTAAAGACGATGAACTTGTCCTCGACCAGCTCCTTGCCCTGCATCAAAAGCGATCGGGCCTCTTTCAGATTCAAGAAGTCCTTGTCGAGATCATTCAGCCATTCGTTGTTCCGCACGAAGCGCAATATATCCGCCTGGCGATGGCCAAACAGGCGGGCGATCGGTGCAAGCCAGTCCGCGTAAGCCGCGCCGAGAGTGGGGGAAGAGACAAGAAAAAGCCCGATCACTGTATGGGCCGCCGCAAACTCCATCGCGCGCTGGACGAGCAGCCTTCTGACTACGATTCCGCCCATACTATGGCAGACGAAAATCAGACAGCGGCTTGCGAAGAGATCGTCCAGGCGCATGTGCTCCTTGAGAGCGTCGACGGTGTCGCCCAGGCTGTAACTCCCGCTGAAGATTCCGGTCTCATAAGTGAAGACATAGATACCAATGTGTTCCAGTTCGGGCTCGTTCTTGAGCAACGCGGGCCAGTAGGCGCCGCTCTCATGCCGCCAGCATGACTCCCCGCTGGACAGAATGCCGTGGACAAATATGACACTGGTTTGACCGGCCGGTTTTCGAAGCCATTCACCCTGCATTGTTCATCCATTAATCGAAACCATTCAGGTGTGTGTCGCCGGTTCAGAAGTACAGCACCCTGAAGGCGAGTATTGCTGAACCTGCACGGAGTCTAGTTTCGAGTCCACCGGTTGTCAAGGTGTAAATTCTCAAGTATTCTCCATAAAGGAGGGGTCATTAGAATTCTTAGGCATACAGTGACGGTATTCTCCTGACAGTTGCCCCACCTGCGGGGTTCTCAGTCTAGACAGTTTTCTGTTTCTTCGCTACCCCCTTTTCTGTAGCCTTTGGCAAGCCTTTATTGAACATCGCGTAGGGTGTGCCACCAGTGCATGCCCAGGCCCTGATGCGTACGCCTAGTGCTTTAGTGCGGTAGGTAGGCATCCGGGTCAGCCTGCATCTGGGCCACGCATTTTTACAACTTCTTGCGGCCCATCAAGCGGCATTGCAGGGCCAGCAACGTTTGGTACAGGCGCTCCACGAAGCCGTTGCAACTGCCGCCTGCGCACCTTCGTGTTGCGGTGTTTGATATCCTATAGCAGCAGCAAAAGATTGTAGGGATGGCAGTCCTTGCTCCCGCAGAACTCCCTGCCGTTGTCAGACAGTATGGCTTCCACCATCACTCCATGCCCCTCGAAGATTGGCAGATTGTCTTCGTTGAGCATATGCAATGTCGTGACAGGTAGATTTCTCGTGAACAGCGGCCCAGGTATTGCTACTTTGACAGTCGAACACTGACTGCATGTATATGGGTCCCAGGCCCTTGAGCCTGCCGATCAAATGGCATTCTCTGCCACTCAGTTCACCCGTGCGGCTGACCTAGATGGTTCGTTTGCGGAATTCCGGGCTGAAGTGCCCCAGCAGACTGACCCGCTCATCGAACATGCCAAGGCCAGTAGTTGACACTGCAAGCTGCCGCTTACCGATTTGCAGACCTTCCTCTTGCACTATGCCCTTTTTTTAAAATCCCTAAGCACTTAAGAAGAATTCTGTTTGTCTATGAATCGCCTGGCTGGCCCGTCCGGACCCTGTATTAGAGAAATAAGAAGTTACTTGCGGGTATTGAGTTAACTGGCGATATCCTGTGCTGATGCGGAATCTGCCTGCTTAATACTACGTAATTGAGCTGCTAACTCGCAGAATACGTATCTTGTTGTGACTGAATATCCCTTTTGTGAGGCTTGTATGTCGACAGAAGCTGGATATCCGTCGCATACGAATACGACCTTCATCGGCTGTTTACCCGCGCCAGTATTATAACTTCGCTATTGAAGAAGCTAACTAACCGCCCCCCGCAACCAGCATCCTCCCCCGATCCCCACACCGAAACTGGCAACGGCTTCAGTTCGTGCCGATGCAGTACAGCTTGCCATCGCTGCTGCCGAAGTAGACCCTGCCGTCCACGGCAACGAGCGGTCCGCTGTCAACGAGAGCGCCAGTGGTGTAGGTCCAGCGCAGTGAACCGTCCGGGTGCACGGAATGCAGCTTGAAGTCGTCGCTGCCCACATGGATGTTGCCTGCGGCATCAATCGCCGGGGAACTGTCGATGTCAGCGCCGGTCTGGTAATGCCACTGCTCCGTCCCGCTGGCCGCGTCGATGCAGTAGAGCCGGCCGTCACCGCTGCCGATGAACACACGGCCATTGCCATCTAGTGCCGGCGAGCAGTTCTCGACATAGCCGCCGGCAGTGAATTCCCAGAGCCTGCTGCCCAGCGGACTCACGGCATGCAGGCGGCCGTTGCTGCTGCCAACGTAGATCGTGCCGTCGTCGGCGATGGCGGGACTGGAGCGTACCCAGCCCCCGGCATCGTACTTCCATCTAAGGCTGCCGTCTGGATTGAGGGCATTTAGCTGGTTGTCCTTGCCGCTGCCGAAGTAGATGCTGCCGTCGAGAGCGATGGCGGGACTGCTGCGGACTTCCTCCCCGGCGGTGAATGACCAGAGCAGATTGCCATCCGCATCCAGGCAGTACAGCTTGTGGTCATTGCTGCCGAACAGCACCCGCCCATCCTCGCTGATCGCCGGACTGGAGCGCACGATGCCTCCGGTGGTGTACGTCCAGCGCTGTGTCCCGTCCGGATTGACGGCATGCAGCTTGAAGTCGTGGCTGCCAATATATATCGTTCCGTCACGGGCAATGGCCGGCGAGGTGTAGATGTCAGCCCCGGCACTGTAGGTCCACTTTTCCATGCCATCGGGATTCAGGGCGACCAGCTTGCTGGCATAGTTGCCGAAGTAGACCGTGCCGTCATCCGCCATCACCGGGTTGCAGCGGATCCAGCTGCCCGTGGGATACGACCAGGCCAGGGCATTGCCTGTCGGGCCACTGGCAGAAGCCCGGGACTGGTGCCGGTTGTCCATGCCGAAGCGCCACCATTCACTGCGGTTGTCAGGATAGCCATTAACGGAGCTGCTGAGCGGTCCCTGGCCGACGGAGTTGAGAGCACGCACAGTGTAAGCATGTGGGAGCAGATCAGGCAGTGATGCGTCTGTGTAATTCGTCACATTGCCGGGCATCGCCAGGGGCACGCCGGACCCGTCACGGTAGATGTAATACTCGGCAGCGTGCTCCGCTGCATCCCAGCTGAGCTGTATGCTGCCTCTGAACTGTCCCTGGCTGGCAGCGAGATTGCCAACCGCTCCCGGCAACTGTGGCTGTACATGTCCGCTGACCGGTCCTGCCTGCATGCTCTCCCCCACTGCGCTGATCGCGCTGATCCAGTAGTCATGACTGTCGAAGTCACTGAGCGTGCTGTCGAGGAAGCTTGTCACAATTGCAGTTTCCATCAGCAGGCTCGCTGAGTTGTCACGGTAGATGCGGTATCCCGTCGCATGATCTGTCTGCTGCCAGTCAAGCTGCACGCCGCCACTGACGCTGCCCTGGCTGGCGGTGAAGCCCTGCGGGGTGGCTGGAATCACACCGGGAAAGCCCTCAACGGAGATGGATGCCGGACCGATTCCGGCGGCGTTCACTGCCCTGATGGCGTACTGATGTGTTGCACTGTCAGGCAGTTCGCTGTCAATGTAGCTGGTGTCACCCAATTCGGCGAGCTCGGCTGTGTTGCCATCTCGATAGACCCGGTAACTGTCGGCATCCGCCACGGCTTCCCAACTCAGCTCGATTCCATCAAGTACGGTTCCCTGGCTGGCAAGCGGATTGAGCGGTGCTGCCGGCAGTGGCATGCTCCAGCCCTCCGCGCTGTCACTGTAGGCTGTCTGGCCTTCCGCAAGCAAAGCCGCAACTCTGTAGAAGCGATGCTGGCCCGGCTCAGGCGCTGTATCCGTGTAGCCTGTCAATCCATCCGTCGTTCCGATCTGCTCGTAGATCGTCAGACTGAGCATGCGGCGCTCCACTACATAGCCAAGCGCGGCACCCACGGGCTCCCAGTTCAGTTCCACGGCACCTGCGAAGGTGCCCTGGCTGGCGGTCAAATTTTGAGGGCGGATGCCGCTCGTGAAAAGAACTTCCGTTGAGGGCTGGCTGCTGCTGCCGTCAGACTCATCCATACCGACTACGAACAGTGCATCGCCATCCTGCAGGTCCTCTACCAGGACAGAGTAGCGCAGCCGTGGAGAGCCTGCTTCTGTATTCCCGGCGGACTGCGGAATCCTGAGGATCTCAGTCGTGCTGCCCTTGCGGGTCCGGCGGATGGAATATGCACTGAGGCTGGAAGAGAAGTTGGCACCGATTGGTGTCACGTCTGCGATGGTGATCAACCCGTTGCCATCGCCATCCGCAAGAGCAGCGGATTGCCAGCCGGCTGAACCTTCAGACTTGCCGAAATGCAGGCCGATCACGGTCAGATCGGAGATATTGACCTGGCTGTTCTGGTCATAGTCACCGATGCTGCGGTAGCTCCAGCTCAGTTCCGCACTGTCAGGTCCAGACTCAGCCAACTGCAGGTCTGTAACTGCATTGAGCGTGCCCTGCGGTGCCGTGGAGCTTCCACGCTCTGAGTTTTCCAGGCTCTGGTCGAGGGCCGCAAGTAATTCCTGCCAGAGTTCAGGATCAACACCTGCCGGCGTCATTTCCATCTGCCGGTCAGGGACCGGCAGCGCATCACCCACCGGCTCACGCCGGGCATCCATTCCCGACGGAGCTGGTGAGTGCGGGCTGCATGCAGTGGTTCCGCAGAGGAGCAACAGAATGCAGCTGGAAACCCAGTTGCGACGACTTGCAGAGCGAGTCATTAGCATCACACGATTTCTGACCGGGGAAGTCCTCAAAATGTGACAGACACATGTATGCAAAGCTCGCCTGGCGAGGTAGTTTGTGTAGTACAGTCATGCGATCTGTCCGGGAGGATGTTACCAATGAGAGTGTTCCTGACACTGCTGGCCCTGCTTTGCTGCATGGCCGTCAATGCCATTGCGGCGGAGGAGAATCATATGAGCGATGAAGCTGCATCCATGCATGCGCATATCACCGAGAACGGCTACTACCTGCACACGGCTGTCAGCACCGATTTCGCCACCACCGTGGAGAATGTGCGTGCGGCACTGAAGGAGGAAGGCTTCGGCGTGCTCACGGAGATTGACTTCTCCGCGACGATGAAGGCCAAGCTCGACAAGGACACCCCGCCCTGTCTGATCCTCGGTGCCTGCAACCCGCCCTTCGCCTGGCAGGTCTTCGAGAGCGAGCCCTGGATCGGCGTGGAGATGCCCTGCAACGTCGTCGTGCGTCAGCTCGAGGATGGCAGCGTCGAGGTGGCCATGAAGAACCCGGCAATGCTGGTCGAGGCCACTGGCAATGACGAGCTGGGTGATGTCGGTGCGGAACTGACTGCCCGCGTCGTCAGGGTGCTGGAGAACGTCTCACACCAGTAGAACTGGCAGAAATTCTTGGATACAACTGGCCGGAGCCCTCAGGGGTTCCGGCTTCTGCCTTTCTTGTCCTGCGCTCAGTGATCGTCGAGACTTGCCAGACGCTTGTCGAGCAGCTCCTGCGAATTGCAGGAACGGCAGGCGCTGCCACAACCTGTTTCAGACCTGCGGCCCAGGCCCAGCAGCTGCCGGAGCAGTTGAAATGCCGCCAGACCTACTATCAGAATGGTGATCACCCACTGGATCGCAAGTTCGCTCATGCCAGCCCCGGCCAGATCCGGATGCCGATCTGGTAGAACAGCAGGCAGCTGACATAGGCCAGCAGGGTCATGTAGCCAACCATCACGGCGGGCCACTTCCAGCTGTTGGTTTCGCGCTTGACAACCGCCACGGTGCCCATGCACTGGCAGGCGAGGATGAAGAAGATGATGATGTTCAGGGCCACGAGCGGGCTGTAGACGCGTTCACCGCTGGCATGCTTCTCGTTGCGCATGGCATCCATCAGGCTGACGCTGGTTTCATCCGCTTCACCAACGTTGTAGACGATTGCCATCGTACTGACGAACACCTCTCGCGCCGCGAAGCTGGCCAGCAGGCCGATGCCGATCTTCCAGTCAAAGCCGAGCGGCCTGATCACTGGTTCAATCGCCTGGCCGAGCTTGCCGGCAATGCTGCCGCGCAGCATCTCACCGGACTGCAGGCTGTCGATCTCCTCCATCCGCAGTTCGAGCTGCTCGCCGCTGAGCATTGATTCCGCTGAGCTGCGCTGGGCATCATACTTGACCTGCAGGCTGTTGTCATGCGGGAAGTAGGCGATGAACCAGAGGATGATGTTGATTGCCAGAATGATGGTCCCGGCCTGGGTCACGAACATCCGGCCGCGTTCCCATACTGAGTTGAGCACAGTCTTCCAGCTCGGGATGCGATAGGGTGGCAGCTCGATGATGAAGGGCTGCTGGCGGCCCTTGAGCACCGTCATGCGGAAGGTCCGGGCCACGAGCAGAGCTGCGCAGATGCTGAACACGTATGCTCCGAGCAGCACGAAGCCCTGGGCTGTGAAGCCTGCGAACAGCGGCGTGGCGGGGATCAGCGCGCCGATCATCAGCGCATAGACCGGCAGGCGTGCGCTGCAGCTGGTGAGCGGCACGGCCATGATCGTTGCCAGGCGGGTGCGTGGATCACTGATGTTGCGCGTTGACATGATCGCGGGGATCGCACAGGCGAAGCCGCTGAGCATCGGGATGAAGGCATGGCCCGTCAGTCCGTAGCGCCGCATGTGGCGGTTCATCACGAATGCCGCCCGCGCGAGGTAACCGCTGTCCTCCATCAGCACGATGAACAGGAACAGGAGCAGGATCTGCGGCAGGAAGATCAGCACAGCCCCTACCCCGCTGATGATGCCGTCTGTCAGCAGGTCGCGGAGCGGGCCTGGGCTCATTGATCCCGCGACCGCCGTTGCCGCAGCCGCGGTCAGGCCGTCGATCATGTCCATGAAGGGTCCGGCCCATGTGTAGATGCTCTGGAAGACCACGGCCATCACGAGCAGGAAGATACCCAGGCCGAACACGGGATGCGTCAGCACCCGGTCCACACGGTCACTGCGGCTGGGCTTGAACTTCTCCTCGGAGGCGGAGCGCGTAGTTTCGATCACGCTGCGAATCCAGGCATAGCGGCCGAGGCTTTCAGATTCGACCCACTTGACTCCGGCCCACTCCAGCTCGGCCCGCAGTTTGCCAACGAGCTCCCGGATGCCCGGCAGGTCGATCATGCGGTTCGTGCCCCGACGGTCCAGCAGCAGCTCCACGGCGATCTGGCGCAGGATGCGGCGCTCCATCGGCTTGTGCCTGCCGATCTCCACCGCGAGGTGCTCGATGGCATGCAGCACCTTTTCACCGATGCTCCAGGGCAGGTCCTCACCTTCACGGCCGATAGCCTGAAGAATACTGCGCTTGAGTTCGGTCACACCCTTGTAGGTCGGGGCCACTGTCTCAACCACCGGCCGTCCCAGGTGCTGCTCGAGGATCACGGGATCCACCGGCTGACCCATGCTGGTTGCCTCATCATTCATGGTCAGGGCCACCACTCCGGGCAGGCCGAGATCCAGTACCTGGGTGGCGAAGTAGAGATTGCGCTCAAGGTTGCCGGCATCCAGGCAGACCACCACTACATCCACAGGCTTCTCCGAGCCCATCAGTCCCAAAAGCACATCGCGGGTGATGCGCTCCACGTCGTTGGTGGGCCTCAGGCTGTAGGCTCCGGGCAGATCGATGACTTCGATGCTGTGGCCTTCGAAGCTGAACTGCCCGGACTTGCGTTCCACTGTCACGCCGGGATAGTTGGCGACCTTCTGCTTGAGTCCGGTCAGGGCATTGAAGAGCGTGGTCTTGCCGGTGTTGGGATTGCCGACGAGAGCGACGCGGATGGTCTGGGTTTCCGTGGCAGGCTTGCTGCCGGGCTGGTCGTGACTTGTGAGCATCAGAGCTCTCCCTGCAGCAGGCTCATGCGGCTGACGCGGATCGCATCCGCAAGCTCTCGGTCCAGGGCGATGCGGCTGGCATTCACATGCAGCAGCATCGGGTTGGAGGACTTGATCACTTTCAGGTCCACACCCTCGATCACGCCCAGTTCGCGCAGACGCAGCGTGCCACTTACCTGAGAATCAATCTCAGTAATGAGCACGATATCGCCGCTCCGGCATTCACTCAGTTTCACCATGCTATTCACAACCGCAAAAGCATAGCTTGCAGCAGAGCTGCTGATCAATGCTCTGATGCTCAAGCGTCAATAAGCGGGAATAACAATCCGGCACGTACACGTGTACCTGTTATTCCTGAAAGTGTTCCAATTGTTTCCGGAAAAGCAGGGAATCCGACTACAAAAGGGAACACCCAAGGAGGACAGTTGGTCTAAATAAGCGGTTGAAGCAGCTTGCAATTGCCGCTCTCTGGAGGCACTGGTGGCACTGTTTCCCTATTTTGGGTAGCTAGTGTTGCTTTTGTATACCTGCCCGCTCTGCCATAATCTGGGCAGTTGAAATGAATTTAAGCATTGACAAGGACAGTCGGGAACCGGTCTACGAACAGATCCGGAGACAGGTCACTGATCTGGTTAACGATGGCCTGCTGGCCGCGGGACAGAAGATTCCCAGCGTACGCGACCTAGCCAGGCAGCTTGGTGTATCCGTGAAGACGGTATACAGCGCCTATGAAGCGCTCGCGGCCGAGAAGATCATCGAGACCCGGCATGGCAGCGGCACCTACATCACCGAGCATCCGGAAGTGGTCAGCGGGCAGAACCTGCGTACCCGCGAGGAAATGGGCGGCAACCTCGAAGAACTGCCGCCGATGCGCTGGGAGCCGTATTTCCTGCAGAGCGGCTTCTTTGTCATGCCACCTTACCGTGAGAAGAATCAGAAGTTGATTCGCATGAGTCTGGGTTCACCCGATCCTGCCTTGTTTCCATTCGACAAGATCAAGCAGGTGGCTACCACCATGCTGTGGTACCCGAAGGAATTCTTCTTTGATATTGGACATCCTCAGGGATTCCAGCCTCTAGTGGAGTTTCTGGAAAAGGAAATGGCACTCGAAGGAGTGCCAATGGCTGAAGGTGAAAATGACATCATTCTCACGGGCGGTTTCCAGCGCGCATTGACACTCGTACTTGACCGCATCCTCAAACCTGGTCAGATGGTCGCAGTTGAGTCCCCGACTTACAGCGGAATCATGAACCTGCTGATGTCAAAGGAAATTGGCTATGTATCCATTCCCATGGACAAGCATGGAATGGATACGGATTATCTGGCAGGCGTGCTCAACCAGGGAGAGGTTCGGGCGATCATCACGATTCCGACTTATCACAACCCGACGGGTATAACAATGTCGAAGGCCAGGCGCGAGCATCTGTTGCGGCTGGCAGCCCGGCATCGTGTGCCGATCATTGAAGACGACTGGGGACGGCAGCTCAGATATGAAGGCAAGGCTTCTCCTCCGTTGAAGGCCATGGATACCGGAGGTTACGTAATTCATATCGGTACGTTCAGCAAGTGCTTCCTGCCCGGCCTGCGAATTGGCTGGGTGACATGTCCAGCCCCGCTCAGTGTTTCGATTGTCAGGGCCAAGGCTGGATCTGATTCAGGAGATAGCTTCTTCAGCCAGGCACTGCTTCATGAAATCATCGTCAAGGGGCATTTCAGCCGTCATCTGCGTAAAACCATCCGCGAATACAAAAAAAGGCGTGACGCAATGTGTGCGGCACTGGCAGCCAATCTTCCTGAAGGCTGCAGTTTCCAGAAACCAGCTGGAGGGTTCTATGTCTGGGTGGAGATGCCAGCTGCCATCAAATCCCTGCCGCTGTTGACCCTTGCCAGAAATGCAGGAGTGGAATTCCTGCCGTCAAGTTACTGCATGCCGGATAGAAAGGATGGATCCGCCCTGCGACTGTCATTCAGCAGGACATCAGTTGAAGAAATAGAGGAAGGCGTGGGGATCCTCTGCCGGGTGATCCGGGATTGCATTGCCAATCCGGATCTGCTCAGCGGGGGAGCGCATTCCTATGAGGATCTATACAAATGAGGCTGAAATACATCATCACGATTGTGGGAGTGCTGCTGGCCCTGGCAGCCTGCCGCGGTTCCGGGCCGGAACTGCTGCGGCAGACGGTTTCCGCGCAGGCACTCTACGGCTCTGAATTGACGGGCCTGACCATCGAGGAAACAGCGGGCATCGTATACGTGCGTGCGGATGCCGTTCCGGAGTCCGGCATGTTTGCCCTGCTGCAGTGTTCCAGTCATGGTGGACTTGAACTGCTGACGGGCAATGGGAATGACAACCTGCTGTTCTTGGCAGTCAATACCGATGAAGGTCTGGAACTCGGAGTTGTACCGATTGAGGGCAATGGGAATACCGGGTTCTCCGCGAGCTTCAGACTCGTCGACCGAATCACTCCCAGGAATCTCAGTCTGTTTGAAGATCCTTACAGAGTGGACGAGATCCTCGTGGTGCCTTCGCCGCTGGACGATTCTGTCAGCCTGAACTGGGTTGAGAAGAACATCGGTGATTACGACTTCAATGGAGAGGTCAACTCCGCCGATCTGATCCCGCTCTCACTGAATCTGGGCAAGAGTGGCTTCCGCAACAGTGCTGCTGCCAACACTACGCCACTCTACTACATTGATGGCGATGAAAACAATGAGATCAACGTCGCGGACATAGTGCCGATTGCCAGGAACTTCCGCCATACCATCTCCGGATACAACATTCTCAAGAATGGCAATCCGGTTCTTGAGGAAGATGGTCAGACTCCGGCCTTCTTCTCCAGGGAAGCTGAAAAGCCCTGGATCATCAATGATGCCCCGGTCTTTTTCCAGGTCAGTGTGCAGGGCAGTTTCGAGGACCAGTACAGTCTGATTCCCATTGACGCAGATGGCAAGGAGCAGAATCAGTCAATTGTGTTTGACGGAGTGGAACTCCAGAGCTACCTGCAACTCCGACCAGAACTCCTCGGCACTGGGGTCGGGCTCTTCGACCTGAATGGTGGTGGCCTGCAGTACGAGGAATCCCAGGTGGATCCCGGCTCATTCTTCTGCGTGATGCGCGTGATCGAGCCAGGCGACATTGTCAACGGGATCGGCAATCCACCGGATATGCTGAATCCCGACTTCTGGAACACGGTTCCCCAGAGCTTTGACGAGGGCTCACATGATCCCGGTGAAGGCTACCGCTTTGACAAGCTCAAGCGCCCTGCGGAGGAGAACGGCTTCGCCACCCCGTACATGCTTGAACTGCTGTTCGCACCCACGGTTGATCTGCTCAGCGGCGAACAGCGCAGCTACAGCGGTGGCAAGGTGCCGAACAACTTCTACTACCGCATGGCAATCCCGGTCTACATTCCCTCCGGCCACCGCACGCTGCATGCGGACCTGACCCTTGACTTAGTGCCTGCTGCGGAAGGGCCTGGCTATGACGTTGTGCTCTACAGCCATCAGTACCAGAGTGGTGAGGAATTTGACAACTCGGCAACGCATGTTGCCTTGAGCACTGACTCTGACAACGGAGGATACGATGCGGTTGTGCGTCGTGTCAGCCTTGATGGTCCGGAACACCGCTATCTGGGTTCGGACTTCCAGTACAGCCCTGCTTTCGCTGACAGCAATGGTGACGGCATCAGTGACCAGCTGCAGCGCAAGCTGATCAGCCTCGCGGATGACCAGTACTACAGCATCAAGCCCTTCCCTCTGCACCTGCGCGGCAATCCGGGCAGCTATGATGCCGAAAGGGGCGTGCTGCAGCTCAACAACGTCTACCGGGTTCTTTCCGGAGGTCTTGAGGTGCTGTATGCCGCAAAGCTGAACATGCAGCTCACTGAATATACGGATCTGAAATGGATCATCCGCGATGAGGATGGTGAGCATGAGGTGCATGTCTCACCGCTGCTGCTCGATGGACTCGGCAGCAATGCGGATGCCGATCTGTCAATCAGCCTGTATGACGGTCAGAATCTCGGAGCACATGGACTGAACCCGCTCTTCTGGGTGGATGCACAGACCATCACGCTTGATCTGACCAACGCCAACTGAGCTCCTCAACCAACCAAAGCCCGCAGGGACACTTTCTGGCATTTCCGGAAGTGTCCCTGTTTTTTT
>JAGRNT010000038.1 GCA_020440605.1 bacterium
TGGCCATCTTGCCCAGCGAGGCGATCAGCGTGGTGGACTTGCCGGAACCCGTCGGGCCGGTGATCAGCATGATGCCGTGCGGGCGGGCGAGGATCTCGTTGAAGCCCGCCAGCTCGTCCTCGTCGAAACCGAGGTCGGTCAGCTTGAAGTCCGCACTGCTCTTGTTGAGCAGTCGCATCACGATCTTCTCACCGTTGATCGTCGGGCAGACGCTGAATCGGACGTCGAACATCGCGTCGCGGATGTCGAGCTCGATACGGCCGTCCTGCGGCTTGCGGCGCTCGGAGGTGTCGCAGCGCGCCATGATCTTCAGACGGGCGGTCGCCGCGGCCACGGCGTGGCGCGGGATCGTGAGGATCTTGTGGAGCATGCCGTCCACGCGGTAACGCACGACGGCATGGTCCTCCTTGGGCTCGATGTGGATATCGGAGGCTCCGTGGTCCACGGCACCCGTGAGCACGGTGTCCACCAGCTTCACGATCGGGGCCTGCTCGACCTCGGCCATGGTGGCCTTGTCGGCGAGCGTGTCGTCAATGACGTAGCCCTTCTTGATCTGCTCCTGGCGGAAGTCCTCCATGTGCTTCTCGGCCTCGGCGGTCACGCCGAACATCTGGTCGTAGGCGAACTTCATGCCGTGCGGGCTGCAGATGCGCGGCACCACGTCCAGACCGGTCGAGAGGCGGATGTCGTCAATCGCCAGCAGGTTGAGCGGGTCAACCATCGCCACGATCACGTTGTTGCCCTCCTGGCGGACGGGCATCGCCTGGTGGCGGGTGATCATGTCGGCGCTGATCAGGCGGGCGACATCGTTGTCGATCTTCTCCTCGTAGAGGTCGATCTGCTGGATTCCGAGCTGTTCGGCCAGCACGCTCTGGACCTCGTCCTCGGTCGTCATCTGCATCTCGATGACAACCTCGCCTAGTCGCTTGCCGGATTCACGCTGGGCTTCCAGCGCTTCCTGCAGTTGCTCGAGGGTGATCACCTTCGAGTCTACGAGCATCTCTCCCAGTTTCTTCTGCATTGGAGATTTCGTCTCCTGTGACGGGTTTGGAGCGCGCGCGCCGTTGTCCTTCGGCCTGCGTGGTATGCCCCTTCGGTAACTATACAGCACGCCCCGGGTCTGTGACCCTCAATCACCGAAAGGCATGGAAAATCCACAACCACGCAGAGCGCACCTTTACCTATAGACCCGCCCGCGCCGATTTGGTTCTGGCCCGGACGGAAATCTCCGGGCGATTTCCGGGGTGACGCTATAATCAGCATTTCACGCCGATTGAGGGAGGTAGCCATGACCCATCCGAACACGCCAAAGGAGATCATCGAGGACGCAGATCACCGCATGGCGCAGAGTCTCGACAGCCTCAAGCAGGAACTCGTGCACCTGCGCGCCGGACGGGCCTCCACATCGCTGGTGGACCATATCAAGGTACAGGCCTACGGGACCGAGATGCCGATGGGCCAGCTCGCCACGATCTCCACCCCCGATGCCGTGACCATCATGATCAGCCCCTTCGACAAGGGCAACATGGGCGCCATCGAGAAGGCCATCCAGCTCAGCGAGCTCGGGCTCAATCCGCAGAATGACGGCAGCATCATCCGCATGAACGTGCCACCGCTGACCGAGGAGCGCCGCAAGGACCTCGTGAAGGGCGTGAACAAGCTCGCCGAGGACAGCAAGGTGGCGATGCGCAACGTGCGCCGCGATGCCAATGACCACCTGAAGCGTCTCAACAAGGGCAAGGAACTTTCCGACGACGAATTCCATATATACCTTGAGAAGGTGGACAAGAAGCTCGAGCAGAACCTTGAGGAGCTCGACAAGGTCGTGTCCGCCAAGCAGAAAGAGGTAATGGAAATCTGAACATGCTCAAAGCGGTACCCGCACAGCCCGAGAGCCGCGTGGCCGAACTCGAGGCCGCACTGCAGGGCAAGGACATGCCGCGGCACGTGGCCGTCATCATGGATGGCAACGGCCGCTGGGGCAAGCTGCACGGCATGGAACGCCTGGAGGGCCACCATGAGGCCATCAAGGCCGTGCGAGCCACGGTCACCGCGGCCCAGGACATGCAGCTGCCCTTCCTGACGCTGTACTGTTTCTCCACCGAGAACCTCAACCGTCCGGCGGATGAGATCCACGGCCTGTTCGAGCTGTTCATGGCGGTGCTGGATTCCCAGACCGAGGAGCTGCACGAACGCCAGGTACGCATCATCTTCAACGGGCGGATGGACTGGTTGCCGGATGAACTGGCAACGAAGTTCCACTCCGCGGTCGAGCTCACGCAGCACAACACCGGGCTGACGCTCAACCTCTGCGTGATGTACTCCGGGCGGATGGAGATGATGGACGCGATCCGCGCGGCGGCCGACGCGATTGCCGGCGGCGAGCTGAGCGCGAAGGATCTCGACGAGGAGAGCTTCCGGCGCTTCCTCTACCAGCCCGATGTGCCGGACCCGGACCTGATCATCCGCACCTCCGGCGAACAGCGCATCTCCAACTTCCTGCTCTGGCAACTGGCCTACAGCGAGCTGATCTTCACCGAAGTGCTCTGGCCGGACTTCTCCCGCGCCGACTTCCTCGCGGCCCTGCTGACCTACCAGCAGCGCAACCGCCGCTTCGGTGCCGTGTGACATGATCAAGCGCAGCATAGTCGGTTTCGCCTACGCCTTCGCCTTCACCTTCATGATCGTCCAGTCCTGGCCCTGGGTTCTGGCAACCGTCACGATCCTGCACCTCGTGGCCCAGTACGAATTCTGCTCGCTGCTTGGCAACCCGCGCCGTTCCACCGTTGCCATCCACTGCCTGTTCTCCACGGTGGTGATGCTGTTCGTGGCGCTGGCACTGCACGGCGAGCTGGAGGCGCGCTCGATCCCGGCCGTGTTCCTCTGCATCGTGGCGGCCTATGCGATCTACTTCGTCTGGCAGAGTGAGCGGCACCGCGAAAGCTACGACCGCTGGGTGATGCTGCGCGGACTGGTGCTGCTTACCCTGTCATATGCGATGTTCGCACATGTGGCGGCCTACGACGGGGCCTTCCCCTACATGCTGCTGCTGATCAGCTCCAGCTGGGTGGCGGACACCGCCGCGATCGTGGCCGGCAAGCTGCTGGGCAGCGTGCCGCTGGCCCCGGGGGTCAGCCCGAGGAAGACGGTGGAGGGCGCGCTCGGCGGAGTGCTGGCGGCGGGCACGGGCTGGATCATGGCCTGGCTGATCTGGCCGCATGACGGGGCGATGGTGGACTTCATGGCTGTAAACGCCCTGCGGCCCTATGCGATCCCGCTGCTGTTCGTCACGGGCGCGCTGCTCGGGGTTGTCGGGATCTTCGGCGACCTGACCTTCAGCCTGTTCAAGCGCAAGGCGGGGCTGAAGGACTACGGCAAGCTGATGCCGGGACACGGTGGCTGGCTGGACCGCTTCGACTCGATGGTGCTGGTCACGCCCTTCATCTGGCTGCTGACCTACGGGATGTAGGGAGGCCGGATGACGCTTAGCGTGGAAAAGGTAGCGGTGTCGCCTGGCGACACCTGGAATAGAATGCCGCGAAGCAATGAGTGAAGCGTGAAGAGTAAAGCGTGAACCGTGAAGCGTAGCGGCGCACGCCCCGTGCGCCATGGAGTACATGTTGCCAGACTCATCTGCCACGCCTGCCTCGCAGCACTCTCTCCCAATCGCGGCGGGGCCGCGCCGGTCCTTCCTTCCAATCCGGTTTCTTCTTGAATTTCTCTGCGCTTCTGCGCCTCTGCGTTGAAGAACGCCGCTCCATCCCACCTCGCTGCCACCCGGGCACATTGAGCTACTGCCGCTGAAGCGGGTAGCTCCTTCCCATTCGTGGTATAACAGCTCTGCAAGGCTTGGCTCCGTATTGTTGCTGGCGGGCAAAAAGCTAAGGGAGCATTAACATGAAGTTGGCAGCCCTGTTCGCTGGTTCATGCCTGTGCATGCTGTGCGCATGCCACAAGGGCATCATCGGGGATCCTGACTACCGCCACGAAAAGCCGTCCATTGATGCCGTGTCCTACACCCCTCAGTTCATAATTACAGGCGATACCGTTCTTATAGATCTGACGATCGGAACGGAAGTGTTCTATGACGACGGAACATACAATGATGATGTGCCGGGCTCACATCTGCAGAGCAGCGCGGGGGAAATCATCGGTCTGCGCCCTGCACACTACTCCGCCGGCGACCCACTGCCAGACTTTGAGCAGGTGCAGGCAACGGGTTCAGGCACTGACCAGTTTTACGGACTGCTCAATGACGGGCATGTCTATCTGTTGTTCAGGGCTCCAGACAGTCCCCAGCTTGTGTATGTCGAATACTGGATCGGTGGATCTGCCCCGGTGTCAAGCCGCAACCATGTTGAGTTGAGCCTGGAGGTGCACTAAGATGCACAGACCTTTCCTGCTTCTCATTCTGATTCTGCCAACGCTCTGCCTGCTTAGTGCAGGCTGCGGGGCGACAGGTCCCGGATCTGAAGTGCCAACGATTGAGGAAGTGACTTACAGCCCGCAGGAGATCCATCCCGGCGATCTCGTGCTCATCAGCTACCGCATCGGCAGCAAGACGGTCCACGATGGCGGCACATACACCCAGGTCTGGTTCCCGCCTGAACTGAGGGCCAGTGCCGGTGAGATCACACCGATCTCTCCGGCTGACTACCAGCCGGGGGCTGCCCTGCCGGATTTCAGCCAGGCCGAGGCCGGCTTTGCGGCGCTGGCGGATGGGCCGCCAGGTCATGAGGACATCTGGGACGTCTACCAGGAACCGTATTTCCACATGTTGTTCAGGGCACCGGATTCCGCTGGCAATGTGGAGGTTTACTTCAATCTGAAGGGCACGCCACCCGTGTCAAACAGGAACTCGCATACCCTGAAACTGAAGGTGCGTGAATGAAACCGGATGCATTTGTTTTATTGGCAACGCTGCTCATTTCCGGCTGTGGCAACACCGTCACAACCGGGCAGTACGTAGATTACAGCGTACCCGTCGTGAAGGACTTCAAGGCCTTTGACGAGCCGCTCGCTCCAGGACAGACTACAGTTGTCAGGTATCGCATCGGTTACGAGAAGATCAGCATCCATATCGATGAGGCAGTTGCTGAAAACTACCGGCTGCTTGCCACTTCCGTCAGTGAGGGCGAGCTTGTACCCCTGCCAGTGGCGGTCGGTACAGAGAAGTCGCATCCTTCATTTGAGGAAGTCCGTGAGCAGTGGGAGGCCCTCAACTTCAGCGAAGGCTTCAGCGATGACCATCCCGCCTACAACGCACCATATCTGTACTTCCTCTACAAAGCTCCAGCACGTGAGCAGAATGTACGCATCGAACTCAACCTCGGCCATGACGGCGGACCCGGCGGCCGGGGCCACAGTGACAACATCCTCGTGCAGTGGCCGTATGACTGATTACTTGATTCTTTAATAATAATGTGATAGCATGAACTTTGATCAAAAAAAGGAATTTTAGTAAATGAAATCAAAAGACGAATATGATTTCGCGATTTCTTTGGGCTT
This sequence comes from bacterium, assembly GCA_020440605.1. Lineage (GTDB taxonomy): Bacteria > 4484-113 > 4484-113 > 4484-113 > JAFGCY01 > JAHEFU01. The sequence goes on from JAGRNT010000038.1 coordinate 5,509, forward strand.
GCAGTTTTCCGACTTAGCCAGAAAGCGAAGAAGATCAATTGAGGATAGATTAGTTGAATTCGCTTTGATGGAATATCACAATTCTGGACCAATCGACATTGAGACAGTGAAAAAGTCCGTAAACATGATATTAGGAGAAAGAGCTCAAATTTCTTCTAGTGTATCCGTTGAATATACAATAGCCAAATTAGTTAAGAATGGAATAGTAATTGCAGTAAAAAAAGATGATCAGAAGTTTTATAGTTACCATTTGACTGAATCAAGATTTTTGGAAATTAAGGATGAGCAGGAATGGGCCAGATCCAAGTGGAAATCGGCATACTTTGATTTTTTTCACAATGATAACATTTCATTAGTAAATTATGAAGGGCCATTTTGGGATGCATTAGGAGAGATTTTTACAGAATACGCAGATGAAGCTATCGATGCTCTCAGAAACGACAAAAGATTGTCGCTCGATGAGGATTTGCTTGATCGCATAGTAGCTGCCATTTGTAGCGAAAGTACAATGGTCAATAAGATCACGTTAAAAGAAATGTTGACTCGTTTTTTGAATTCAAAAGACAAATCTGTTATGCATATTGTCTTTGTAGTAGCCCAGAATCAATACTGTTTGAGGTTACTAGGTTTCGACAAAAGGGGCGTAGCTCTGAAGAAGAGTATGCTTCAAGGGTGTAAAATTTATCTTGATACAAATATTGTTATCAATCTAGTTTTTGAGAATGCCCGAAAACACAATGAAGCTTGTCTGTTTGTAGATGCTTGCATTGGACTTGGTGTGAAAGTTATAGTTACAAAGTTAACTCTGCAAGAGTATAAGAATGTGGTATCTGTCAAAAAAGAACAATTTGAACAGCTAAGTGGATTGATTCCAAGAGAGTTGATTGAGAATGAAGAATTTGATGATGACTTGATTGAAGCTACACTAAATTCAAAATATGTTACAACTCATGGCATATTTGCACAGCTACAGAACCCAAAGTCAGCGCTTATAAAAATGAACATTGAAATCGAAGATGAACATTGGTTTGAAACCGCAGTGGATCAACCAGATACCCGTCACATGATGATCTTGATTAGAAATAGCTTAAAGCACTTCCAAAGAAAATCAGAAAACACATTACGTCACGATGCGTTAATGATCCGATGGATTCAATTAGAATTGCAGCGTGGCAACTATAACGGTGTATATTTTGTAACACTTGACAATTCATTGCTGGATTTAAACTATAGAAAGAGCGGAATCAGTATTCAATCTCAAGTAATTTCATTGGAAAGAATACTACAATGGATATCACCCTTTGCATATGTAAATACATGGTCGAAGGTAGTGCGTGGATTTTGCAGAGAATTCTCTAGTCAAATTTTTCCTAGTCAAGATGTATTTGTGCTCGATGATTATGAAGCGATCAAGGGTCACGAGCGAGCGATTAGAAATGCAAATGCTGAAGAAGTGAGAAGTATTTTGAAGCATGCTCGTGTTGCTATAACAAATCACTCAGGTATGGATAGGGTGTCAAAAGATGAATTCGAAATCGAGATGAATGAATTTATTCAAAATATGTTTGGTAGAAAAATAGAGCAACAAGAGAGAATCATTTCAAAAGTTGCTATCTATGAGGATGTGCAGCCAGCGAACTTGCCGATTTCTCACGCCAACTCCGATAAAGTGGATCATGATTTACCACCAATACCGGACGAGTTTAGGGATCCAGTTCGATTAATCATTGACAGGAATGCAGATTTGGAATCAAAAGACAAACAGAACAGTTTGATAATTTATTCGCTGATATTCATCGTAGGATTGGCAATAAATTTCATTATTGCATATAAGACTTGTGGGGAACTTTCTGTTGATAAGCTAGGTGTAATTGGCGATATATCTTGGGTATTCGCAATAACTTGGGGGTTGATTATTGCTTTGGTAGAATTGGCCAGAGGCAATCTTGGGAAACTGTATCGGTCATTAATTTTGAAGTTTAAGGGACATTACATTGATTCGTAGACTTGAATGCTGTCAGTAGATATAAATTGCTGACCCCTCACCGCCGCTGCAGCACCAGCACAGGGATGCGATGCTGGATTGACAACTCGCCGGGGAACTTATCCGCCAGCATCTCCGCCAGTTCGTTGTCAAACGCGGCCTTCTGCTCATCTGACAATACGCCGCTGGCTCCCATCCCGGCGCAGGCGAACATCCGCCGCCGCCACTGCTCATGCGTGAACTGCACCGGCGTGTCGAACAGGAAGCCCTGGATGTCCCAGCAGTTGTCAGCGGTGAAGCGCTTCAGTGCACCGTCAAAGCCGCCGAGCTTCGAGTGGTAGGGCCAGGCCGGGTTGTATTTCAGGATCAGCTCTTCCGTGGCCGCGCAGGCCGTGCCCGGCAGCGGCAGCCAGTAGTACCACAGAGTGACGAGCTCCCCGCCGTCGCGCAGGATGCGCTGCACCTCCGCCGTGGCCGCCTCGTGCTCGAACCAGTGCCAGCAGGCCGCCGCGGTGACGACGTCGAAACTGGCATCCGGGAAGAAGGTCTCCTCCGCGCTGGCAACGACGTAGTCCATGCTGACCCCGGCCTCGCGGTCCAGGCGGTTGGCCTGCTCGATCAGCTCATGCGAGCGGTCGAGCCCGGTCACATCCGCGCCGCGCCGCGCCAGCTCGCGCGAGAACAGCCCGGTGCCGCAGCCGAGGTCGAGGATCTTTTGCCCGCTGCCGCCGATGCGGTAGCGCTCCAGCATGTCGTAGAGTTTCGTCGGGTAACCGGGGCGAAAGGCCGCATAGTCCTCTGCATGGGTGCCGAAGTTGACGCTCATGCACTGAGCTTAGCTGATGCCCCCGTGCCTGCCCCGCGGATTACCTGTCTTCGCTGAGCTTCCAGCGCTCGGCGGCCTGCGCGGCATCCGTGTTCTCCTCCACCGGCCGCGCCAGCATCTCCGCCGGCAGGGCGTTGACACTGATCGCGCTCAGCACCTTGTCCGCATCCACCCCGGCGGGCAGCACGGTCCAGTCCGTACGCTTCGCCTCCGGCACCGGGCGCAGGCCGTAGCCGACGATCACGAGGTCGGGCTCGTTGCCATTCATCGAAACACGGTGCAGCGAGATATCCCCCGGCTGCGGCTTGGCATCATTCGTGAGCATGCTCGTGGGTTCGCCGTCGTAGGGGTTGGTCGGCGGGTTGAGCATGATGCTGTAGTCGCTGAGCTGCTCGAAGCGCTCGGGGTATTCGCCGAAGCGCTCGCGGTATTCGACGGCTGCGCGGGCGAGGTCGAGCATGTTCCGCTGCACCAGGTGCTCATTGGCGGAGACATTCCACCAGCCATTGAGCCAGCCGATCAGCATCGTGAACAGTGCGATCGCCGCGAGCAGTGGGATGCAGCTCAGGGGGCTGACCTGCTTCGGTCCCTCGCTGCTCTCCGCCGCGCTATGTTCAGTCTGCTTGCTCATCCGCGCGATAGCTTAGCGGATGGCAATGGGAATGCGGATGGCCGGGCAGGGAGCGACGCGGAAAGCGTGAAGCGTGAACGTAAAGCGTAGGGAGCGAACATTTGCGGCGGCATGCTGCCGCCTGATCTTCGGATTGCTGGCGCTCTCGATGCGGCTTGAGAGGAAGCCCCTCAGCAATGAGCAATGAAGAATGAGCAATGAGCCCATTAACTTCTTCTTCCTTCGAGGCTTCGCGGCTTAGCGTTGAAGATCACACCTCCTACATTTTCATGGTCTACTTGTTCAGGGGCGCAAACGCCTTGCTACCGGTGGAAGGCTGCTCACGGCCGCTGGGGACCCGCTTTATGATCCAGCCCTGGTGCAATCTGCTGTCCTCAGCCGATACAACACCTCATACTCTTTCTGCTTCTCATTCTGCTTCTGATTCTGTTGTTCCTCTGCGCCTCTGCGTTAGAAAAAGCCGTCCATTCTATTGATATATAAGCATGTTTACTCCGATTATCTAAGCTAAAGACGCTCATATATGAAACATGCGGGGTAAATTTCTGGTATTACTTCCTGTGGCGGGGCAATCCCGCCCGAGGCATTTCATCTCAGACATGGAGGCGGGGTATGAAATTCGACAAACTGACACAGAAGGCGCGGGAGTCGCTGGAAAAGGCGCAGCAGGCGGCAGTGCAGCTGCACCAGAGCCAGCTCGACAGTGAGCACCTGCTCTACGGCATCACCTACGTGGATGGCAGCATCATGCCCGGCGTATTCGCCGCCGCAGGCATCGACGAAGCCGATGCGAAGGCGCAGATCCGCCGGCTGGTGGAGCGCGGCCAGGTGCTGGATGACAACGCCGCTGGCAACACCGCGCAGATCTACCTGACCCCGGATGCGGCTGACATTCTGAAGCAGGCCGAGGACGAGATGCAGCAGATGGGTGACCGCTACGCCGGCACCGAACACATCCTGCTGGCAATGATCACGCTCAGGCGCGGTCCGGCGGCTGCCCTGCTGGCGAAGCTCGGCCTGACACGCGAAGTCGTCTACATGGCACTCAAGGAGCTGCGTGGCAACCGCCGGCTCGACAGTGAAAGCGGCGAGGAGCAGTACCAGACTCTGGAGAAGTACACCATCGACCTGACCGAGCGTGCACGCCAGGGCAGGATCGACCCGATCATCGGCCGCGATGTGGAAATCCGCCGCGCCGTCGAGATCCTCTCGCGCCGCTCCAAGAACAACCCGGTGCTGATCGGCGAGCCCGGCGTCGGCAAGACCGCCATCGCCGAGGGTCTGGCGCTGCTGGTCGCCGAGGGCAATGTGCCCGAGGTGATGCGTGACAAGAAGGTGCTCACACTCGACATGGGCGCGCTCGTGGCCGGCAGCAAGTTTCGCGGTGAATTCGAGGAGCGCCTCAAGGCCGTGCTCGATGAAGTGAAAGCCGCGCGGCGCGGGATCATCCTCTTCATTGACGAGTTGCACACCATCGTCGGCGCCGGTGCCGCCGAGGGCAGCATGGATGCCTCGAACCTGCTGAAGCCTGCGCTGGCGCGGGGTGAGCTGCAGTGCATCGGTGCCACCACCATCCGCGAGTACCGCAGGTACATCGAGAAGGATGCCGCGCTGGAGCGCCGCTTCCAGCCGATCTTCGTGGATGAGCCGACGCCCGAGCAGGCCGTTGCCATTCTGCAGGGACTGCGGAAGAAGTATGAGGAGCACCACGGCATCGAGATCAGCGACGCCGCGATCGAGGCCGCCGTCAAGCTCAGCGTGCGCTACATCAGCGGACGCTTCCTGCCGGACAAGGCGATCGATGTGATTGACGAAGCCGCCAGCCATGTGCGGATTGACAACATGGGTGCCGCCGGCGAACTGCGCCGCATGGAGGACGAGCTGGACCGGCTGCGCGCCGATGAGCAGGAGGCCTACCTCGCCGAGGACTACGAGCGCAGTGCGCGTTGCCACCAGCAGGTGCTGGAGCTTGAGGCGCAGGCCCAGGCTGAGCGCGGGCGCCTGGCGGCGGAGGAGCACGGTGCCGTGCTCACGCCGCGCGATGTGGCAACGGTGGTCTCGCGCTGGAGCGGCGTGCCGCTGGAGAGCATGTCCACGGAGGAGGCCAGTGCCTACCTGCAGCTTGAGGCGCGCCTGCACGAGCATCTGATCGGCCAGGACCCGGCGGTGCAGGCCATCGCCGAGACCGTGCGCCGCAACAAGGCGGGGCTGACGGAACCCGGCCGGCCGATCGGCAGCTTCATGTTCTGCGGCCCGACCGGCGTCGGCAAGACCGAGATGGTCAAGGTGCTGGCCGAGGAGCTGTTCAGCTCGCGCGAGGCGATTGTCAGGATTGACATGGGTGAGTAC
>JAGRNT010000039.1 GCA_020440605.1 bacterium
GGTGGAGGAGGGGATCGAGCACTTCGGCAAGTTCCCGAAGATCACCCGCATCCTGACAACCCTGCATGACGTGGGGCTGGACTACATCAAGCTCGGGCAGAGTGCACCGACGCTCTCGGGCGGTGAGAGCCAGCGCATCAAGCTGGCGAAGGAGTTGTCAAAGCGCAGCACGGGCAAGACGCTCTACATGCTGGACGAGCCGACGACGTTCCTGCACTTCGAGGACATCCGCAAGCTGCTGACGGTGCTCGACCGGCTGGTTGACAGTGGCAACACCGTGCTCGTGATCGAGCACAACCTGGACGTGATCAAGACCGCGGACTGGGTGATCGACATCGGCCCGGAGGGCGGGCGCGGCGGCGGCAGGCTTGTCGCTGCGGGCACGCCGGAGGATGTGGCGGCGGTGAAGGAGAGCCATACTGGATCGTTCCTTAAGGGGATGCTGGGGGTGAAGAAGGCAGGAGGCAACAGGCAGAAGGCAGCAGGGAAGAAAGAGTCGGCAGTTGGCAGTAAGCAGTCGGCAGCAGGGAAGAAAGCGCCGGTCAGCCGGGCGAAGACAACAGGGACGAGGACGAAGAAGGCGGGGGGCTAGGGGAGGATATAGGAGCTGGGTTGTAGGGGGTAGCGGAGGCCAGGCCGTTGGCTTGGCAACCACGCCTCGCTGGCGCTCCGCGTGGCAGGCAGGTTTCGGGGATCGGGTTTCGGGTTTCCGCAGCTGGAGGTGCGCAGCTTGTCTGCGCACAATGGGAAGTTGGGGGATGCGGGATGCGGGATGGGAAGAAAGGAGCGCGAGCATTCAGCTCGCTGGTGAGGCGGCATTAAGCCGCCGGAGCTGCGCAACTTGCTGCCGCACAATGACAATGACGCGAAGTCCGTGAACCGTGAGCAGTAATCCCTAAAAAGTACCGGAGCGGCCCAGCCGCGATTGGGAGAGATTGCCGCGAAGTGCTCGCAGCAGATGGAACTGGCAACATCCCTTATGGCTCGCCCGAACACGCCGCCGGCCGGATCGCCATCCCCGCCCGTGGCGATCACGTATCCGCGTGATCTCCCCGCCCTGGATGTCCGGCGGCTGGGAGCTGTGCAACTTGTCTGCGCACAATGACAGTGAATCGTAAACAGTGAACCGTAACAGTAATCCGTGAACCGTGTACAGGACCGGCGCGGCCCAGCCGCGATTGGGAGTGAATGCCGCGAAATGCTCGCAGCAGATAGACTTGGCAACACTGTTTCATTCTACTTTAGTTGTAGCCAAGCTGCTTCCAGCTTGATTCACCTGGATGGTTGCCAGTCCTGGAAGTGCTTAGTGGTTGCTGTATTGGAATCTCTAGTTGGGTCCTCCAAGCCTGCGGCCAAGGTTCGATTCGTTAACTTGACACACCCTGACAGTGATGCCATACTCAACGAATGTTGGATCGCGAGGTTATCAGGAGAAAGCTTGAAACCGCCTTTTGTGAACCGGATCGCCTACGATCCAAGGGACTGCTAACCGCAATCGTGGCAGAGGTATCAGCTGCCAATTACCAGGCAAGTGAGGAACTCACGACGATTCTGGCAAGAGCGTACCATGAACTAATACACTTCTCCGTAAGTAGCAGGGAACGCAAGGAGAACTGGAGCAATGCACTCAGTACTCTATGGGAATGTCAGGACAGGGGGGTCTACGTAGTCGGATACATTGCCAATTTCACATGCGATTACATCAGGGATGAATACCTTTTCCTCGGCCAACAGGACAAGATACGGGATCTCGTGACAGCTCTTCATGAGATAGATGAAATGCTCAAGATCTTCTATGCCAACACCGACAAGAAGGAGGATCCGCATGCAAGCATTGAGCAGAATGAACCTCCACATGTCAGCAAGAAGCAGTTTGCTTTTCTGCTCAGCAGAAAGAGTGCAATTCTGCGCCATAAGGCAAATCTGGTTGAGCCGGTTTATCTGAACGAATACGAAAGCGATTACACTGAGATTATCCATCAACTTGAGGAGGCCAAGCGATCCGCAATCAGGGCTCGGGAAATCTGTGATGGGCCTGAAGTCATCATGGAGCTGGTGCAGATTGACCTGGACCTTCTGAGATTCCGGGCTCTTCATCTCAAGCCGAACAAACGATACATGTTCTTTGGCGAATACCTGAACGTGATCAATGGGATCGAAGAACTGTTTGAACAGGCGCTTGATCAGTCAGAGGTCCGGGATCTGGTCCTGATGGGTATGTGCACATTCTACAAGGCAATCTATCGTCCCTATGATGCAATAGAGGTCTTTCGCCAGGCAATAGCGTGCACCGGTCATTACCGACGACTCCTGCGCGAATCCTATCTCTATGGTGAGTCCCTGGTACAGATCTGGTACAAAGACAGACAATCGTTCATTGTCAGTAAGCTGCTTCCGGAAGCTATGAAGATTCTCGATGATGCGATTGAAGCAGGCTATACTTCGTCTCGTATTTCCCTGGCAAAGCTGTTTCTCCAGCGGATTGCCGGTGAGGAAGTTGATGATTCCCTTCTGCTGGACATGTTTTCAGAGGGAAACAGCGTGGATGTCAACAGGGTGCTTGACGAGATCATAGAGAATCCGGAGATCGCGGAGAATGTGATTGTCAGGTCGTTTGCCAACGGAATTGACCAGAGCACTGTCTGGAGCAAGCTCGGAACTTATTACCTTGATTTCAATGAGGACAGGCGAAAGGCTAGAATGTGCTACGACATGGCGCTTCTCACCAACAAGCACAATGTGGTAGCTCTCACCAACAGCGCGAGATTCCGCATACAGGAAGGCACAGCCGAATCTCTGAAAGAAGCGCAATCCATGATTGACAGGATCAAGAACAATTCTGACCTGATGTTTCGCTGGTGGAGTAATCTGGAGGATGAGTTCAGGATTGCCCAGCGTGCGCTCATGGGCAATGGGAGTTCCTCAGCTAAACCGCTGAAGCGTGGCAGGAAGAAGCTGGAGGATGTCCGCAATGTCAACCAGCTCAGGGATGTGGTTCTGAGTCTGGACAAGGTCACGGCTCAGCAGCGTGGATACCGATTTGAGGAAGTGGTTGCCAGGCTTTGTGAGCTCACCTCGGGAATTGCAAAGCTCAATGTGTGGAAGCGTGGACGTGACGACGACCATAACCAGATAGATGTGTACTTCCGCTTCAAGCGGGCTGGCGGGGGAGAGATTCCATTCTATGTAGAATGCAAATGGGAAAGCACTGCTGCAAACAAGGACCAGCTGGAGAAGTTCCATACTGCGCTTGGCAGTACGCAGTACGGCCTGTTCATCAGCATGGGTGGATTTGAAGAAACAGGCATCCGCCGTGCCAGACGGCTAGCACAGGACAAGCCGATTCTGCTGGTGGACGGAAAGGAAATGATGGCGGTTCTTGATGGAAGAATCCCATTTAAGGTACTGCTGGATACCAAAATCAGATACCTAGAGGAGATCTCGGAACCCTATTACAGTCTGGTGATAGAGGAGCATGAACCCAGTTACTGAAGTCTCCGGCAACAAGGATACTTAGTCAGTGTATTCGGACATTGCCAGAATCTCTGGCAGCCATGTTGATGAAACTTGATAATCTAAACTTGCCAATGCTGCCATCGCATGAGCGCCTGGGAGAGACTTCCGTTAAGTGCTCAGGGAAGACAGACTCTGCAAAGCTTGATCCTATCTTTCGTGTCTTAGTGACATCGTGACCAGCACGACGTTGGACAAACCACGAAGGCACGGAGTCATGAAGATTGGTTGCGATATGCAAAGCTTCCATTCTCGCCATATCAAATCGCCGCCGGCCGGATCGCCATCCCCGCCCGTGGCGATCACGCATCCGCGTGATTCCCCCGCCCTGGATGTCCGGCGGCTGGGAGCTGCACACCTCCGTTTCGCGATGGAAGCATGTTTCCCGAAACCCGACCCCGGCTTAGCCGGACCTCCTAGCGCACCGCCTGTTCCCGCAATCCCTGCAGCGTGTCCAGGGCGTCGAACAGTTCCTCCACGTCGTCCTTGCCGGAGAAGGTCTGCTCCAGTGAGATGAAGCCGCCCGAGCCCATCTTGAAGCGGCTATCCAGCAGCGGGGCCTTCGTGTACCAGTTCTCCTCGTCGGAGTAGAACTGCAGCGCGAAGCACATTGAACGGTGGTTGTAGCTCATGCGCTCCACCCCCAGTTCACCGCAGAGATTGCGCAGGCGCACCAGCAGCAGCAGATTGTCAACCTCCACCGGCCGCCTGCCGAAGCGGTCCTCCAGCTCCTCCGCCACGCCGTCCAGCTCCGTGTTGTCAGTCAGGTTCGCCAGGCGGCGCAGCAGCTCGAGCCGCAGGCTGACGTTCTCAACGTACTTCTCCGGAATGTAGACCGAGAGTGGCAGGTCCACCTGCGGGCCGGGCCGCTCCTCGAGCAGCGCCGTCTCGTCCCATTCCTCGATGTCGGCCTCGTCCAGCGCCTTGACATCCTTGATGCTGCGCGCCAGCAGTTCGCAGTAGTAGTCGAAGCCCACCTGCCGTGCCAGCCCGCTCTGGCTCTCGCCGAGCAGGTTGCCGGCCCCGCGGATGCGCAGGTCGCTCTGGGCGATCTCGTAACCGGCGCCGAGGTAGGCGTAGTTGTAGATCGCATGCAGGCGGCTCTGGGCATCCTCGGTGAGGATGCGGTTCGGGGCGTGGAAGAAGAAGGCGTAGGCCTGCACGGCGGACCTGCCGACGCGACCGCGCAGCTGGTGCATCTGCGCCAGGCCGAGGTTCTCGGCGTTGTCAACGATGATCGTGTTCACGGTCGGGATGTCCAGCCCGTTCTCGATGATCGTCGTCGCCAGCATGATGCGGAAGGCTCCCAGCGAGAAGGCGTGCATCACCTCCTCGAGCTGGTCCTCCTTCATCTGCCCGTGTGCGATCAGGACCTTCGTCTCCGGCACGAGCTTCTCGAGCTTCTCGCGCAGGCGCTCGATGTCGGCGACGCGGTTGTGCAGGTAGTAGACCTGGCCGCCGCGCCCCAGCTCGCGCAGGATCGCCTCGCGCACCATGATCTCATCCATCTCGCCGACGTAGGTCTTGACCGCCTTTCTGGCAACGGGTGCCGTCTCGATCAGCGAGATGTCGCGCACGCCGATCAGCGACATGTGCAGGGTGCGCGGGATCGGGGTGGCGGACATCGTCAGCACGTCGATCTCCGGCCAGCGCAGCTTGAGGTTCTCCTTCTGCTTGACGCCGAAGCGCTGCTCCTCGTCGACGACGAGCAGCCCGAGGCGCGGGAAGTCGATCTGCTTCGAAAGCCCGCGGTGCGTGGCGATCACGATGTCAACCTCGCCGGCGTTCACGCGGCGGATGATCTCCTTCTGTTCCTTGGCGGTCTGGAAGCGGCTGAGCATCTCCACCTTGAATGGGAAGGGCTTGAAGCGCCGGCTGAAGTTGCGGTGGTGCTGGTCGGCGAGGATCGTGGTCGGGCACAGCACCAGCACCTGGCGCTCATCCACGCAGGCCTTGAAGGCGCTGCGCATCGCGATCTCGGTCTTGCCGAAGCCCACGTCGCCGACGATCAGGCGGTCCATCGGCTGAGCGGCCTCCATGTCGGACTCGACGGCCAGCCAGGCCTTGCCCTGGTCCTCGGTCATCGTGTAGGGGAAGCCCTCGGCGAATTCGTGCATCCACTCCTCCGCCGTGCTGTAGCTGTGGCCGCCGCCGACCTTGCGGCGCTTGTAGAGTGACAACAGCTTCTTCGCCAGCTCCAGCGTGTCCTTCTTGACCTTCTCCTTGGTCTTCTGCCAGGTCTCCTTGCCGAGTGTGTTGAGCGCGGGGTCCGTGCCGTCGTAGCTGTAGCGGCGCAGGCGGTCGAGCTGGTCGACGGGCACGAACAGCTTGTCATTCTTGGCGAACTCGATCTCCACGAAGGAGCGCGTCAGCTCGCCCTGCTGCCTGTCAACGAGGCGCGCGAAGCGGCCGATGCCGTAGTCGATGTGCACGATGTAGTCGCCCTCGGAGAGTTCCTCGGACTTGCGGATCGGCGTGCCGCCGCCGTAGCGCGGACGGGCGGGCACGACCTCGGTGATCTCGCCGAAGATCTCCATGTCGGTGACGACGGTCCAGCCGTCATTGTTGACGGCGGCGGGCAGCTCGTTGCCATCCCCGGCCGGGATCTGGAAACCGCCGGGGAGGATCGCCGGGAGGATCTCCGGATGCAGGCCGGCATCGGAGAGCACCTCGGCCATGCGTGAGCTGAACTGGGTCAGCACGCTGACCGGGCGGTCGACGTATTCACGGGCCAGGTCTGAGGGCCGGATTTTGTCCAGCACGGGGTAGGCGGCGATGCTCTGCTCGAGCTTGCTCGTGCCCCACTTGCCGGCGGGCGGGCTGCCGAAGCCGAGACTGTGGTGCTCGCCGGACAGTTCCGCGGCACTGAAGCTGTGGGTGAACACGGGGCGGATCGGCGGCAGGCCCTCAAGCTCGTCACCGTTGGCAAGCACGAGCCCGCCGGAGCTGAGCGTTGCCAGGCTGTCGGCCAGCCGGCCCGCGGGCAGGCGGTAGAAGTGCTCGAAGTGCAGGAAGCTCAGGCCGTTCTTCAGCCAGTCTCCGAAGCGGTTCTGCCAGAAGGTGAAGTAGCTGTTGGTTTCGCTGTCAACGAAGCTGTCCTCATGCACCACGACCTGCGTGTCAGGCAGCAGGTAGTCCCAGAGCGTGCAGTCCTCGCTGGCGATCGCGCGGTAGTACCAGCCCGCACGCGGGATGGCGATGCCGTTCTCGAGGTGCTCGAAGTCGTTGTCAACGAGCTCGCTCAGGCGCTCGAAGGCCGAGGGGCTGATGCTGCCCTGGAACTCTCGGCGGTACTCGCGCCAGCGGTCCTCGAGCCAGACGCGGCTCTCCGGCAGGCGCAGGCGCTCGCCGTGGATCGCCAGCGGGAGGATCTGCAGGATCGGCAGGGCAGTCCCGGTGCGCTGGGTGTCGGGGCGGAATTCGTGGATGCTTTCGATCGCATCGCCGAACAGGTCGATGCGGGCCGGCAGCTGCTGGCCGACGGCGTAGATGTCAACGAGCCCGCCGCGGATCGCGAACTGACCGGGCTCGGTGACGGTCGTGACCTTGCTGTAGCCGCTGGCATTCAGGCGGCTGGCCAGCTCATCGCGGTCGATGCTCGTGAGGCTGCCCTCCAGCAGGTGGCGCTTCACACCGCTGTCATGCTCGAGTTCCGCGAGCCCGTCCTCGGTGGCGAGGATGATCTCGCGCGAGTTGTAGTCGGCGGGTGGGGGCAGCAGGCGGAAGCAGGCCTTGGCCGAGGCGAAGACGGCCCGGCAGGAGCCGCGCTGCAGGGCGTCGAGCACCTGGTTGCGCTGATCCAGCAGCTCCACCGGGGGATCGACATACTCAAACAGGTTCTGCGGCTCGAAGTCCGGGAAGACGAGGTAGTCATCCTGGCGCGGTTCGCGGCCCTCGACGAGGCGTTCCACATGTGAGAGGAACTGCTGCATCTGCTGGGCCTTGGCCGTGGTCTCGGTGAGCACCAGCAGCGGCTGGCCGGAGCTTTCGGCGAAGTGGTGCAGCAGGAAGAACACCGAACTGCCGCGCAGGTCGCAGAGGCGCAGGCCGGGGCTGGCAATGCTGCGCTCGGCGGCAATGCTGAATCGTCTCTGGAGTTCCGGCCAGGCTATGAACATGAGCCCTTGAGCATAGCAGAAGAGTTGTCAGTGGTCGGTAGTCTGTGGACAGACATCAGTGGTCAGACATCAGTAGTCAGACATCAGTGGTCTAACTACTGACCACGGACCACTGATTACAGACCACTGACCACTGATTCATCCAGGCGGTTGGTTCAGTTGCCGGGAACCGGTGTGCGGTTGGTCATTACATATCCATAGAGCAGGGCCACCGCGGCCAGCTGCAGCAGGAAGAAGCTCAGCGCGCCGTACATGATCAGTTTGAAGTCCTTGTGCTGGCGGTTCAGAAGGGCGACCGCTAGAACGATCAGCGGGCCGAGGAAGGGCAGGAAGATCCCCATCTGCAGCGCGCACATCAGCTGGCCGGAGGTGATGCTCTGGTCGGCTGCGTTTACCGGCGGAGCCTCTGAGGCGGGATCAGGCTTGCTGTGGGGTGTTTCATCCATGAGCGGGCCGGAGTTTAGCATACGCCTTGATAGGGACCAGGGACCGGGGACCGGGGATAGATAAAGGATATAGGAGTTGGGTTGTGGGGTGTAGAGGAGGGTAGGTCTTGAGACCTACCAGGCCCTGTCGGTCTGAAGACCGACACACCGCTCTTCCGCTCGAATCTATCCACAGGGCATCAACACATATATGTAATGTATACTCCCAGCCCACCAGGGAGAATGACATGAAGCTGCTACTTACCTCCGCCGGGATCAGCAACCAGTCCATCATGGATGCGCTGCTGGAGCTGCTCGGCAAGCCAATCTCGGAGTGCCGCGCACTGTTCGTGCCGACGGCGATCTACGGCATCGCCGAGGGGTCTTCGATTTGCTACGGTGTGATCACCGGCAGGATCGGTGATCCCTTCTGCGACATGGGCTGGGCCTCGCTGGGCGTGCTGGAGCTGACAGCGCTGCCCAGCCTGAAGGAAGAGACCTGGCAGCGCTGGGTGAATGAGGCGGATGTGATCCTCGTGGGCGGAGGCGACCCGCTGTACCTGGCGCACTGGATGCGGGAGTCCGGACTGGCGGCCAAGCTGCACAGCTTCGGCAATGAGAAGGTGTATGTCGGGCTGAGTGCCGGCAGCATGGTGGCCGCGGCGGACTTCGGCGGCAAGAGCTATGGCCTGCACAATCTCAGCGGGGTCGAGCAAGGCGGGATTGGCCTGGTGGACTTCGCGATGTTCCCGCACCTAGACTACCCCGGCTTCGTGAACAACACCTCTGCCAAGGCGGAGGAATGGGCCGCGCAGATGCCGGTGCCGGTGTATGCAATGGATGACACGACGGCGATCCAGGTGCTGGACGGGGAAGTGACGGTGATTTCCGAGGGGAACTGGCGCAAGTTCGAGAAGTAGGGGGCTCGGCGTGAAACCGGCTGGATGGTTTCAGCGGCGCGGGTCAGGCTGGATCGCTTCCGGCATGATCAGTGGCGGGGTAAATGCCGTCAGTCCCAGCTCAGGATAGGAGTAAGCCGGATTCTCGATGATTGCAAAGCAGGTGTAATCATCCATTTGCCATAGACGTTCCTCCCAGGAATTCCTGAACCCCCAGTCCTCCTCGGCGGTGTCAGTGAGCAGCAGATAGGGAGCCGTGCTGTGGAAGTACAAGCGCTCGCCTGCAGGATCAGTTGTCAGTACGCAGTGCTTCAGCTCAAGTGGCGTATCGAACTCGATGTCCTCCCATTCGTACCTGATGGCATAGTTGGGATGGCCATCTTTTGTGCATAAAATCCTGTAGCCGGAATAGCCGAGGCAGCTTGTCGCTGTATCTCCATCAAGCTTAAGGTAGCAGGCCCGGATGCTGGTGCCTTCCTCGGATGCGTGCAATGAGTAAAGCGGCTCGTCGGCAAGCTCCCTTGCAACCAGCCTACGGTAGGTATGACCGAGCTCCAACCCCTCAGGCAGGCGATCAAGGCTGTATGCAATGGGCTTTTCGAAGGAAATACGGTACTTTGCCCAGCCTGTGGGCTTCTTTCCATTGCCATTGGAACGAAAGGCAAGCTCCACTCCGCCTGGTTTGCGCATGAATTCCGCCAGATCAAGGAATTGGCTGTTATTGATATACGGCTGAGAAGCGGGAGGATAGCGGAGAAGGAACTGGTTTACTGGAAGCTTTTTCCGGGAGGCGGATAGCAGACAGAATCCGAGAATCAGCAGCAGCACGACAAGCAGATTGAGCTTGTGCTCGAATCTCATCCCTGTTCGCTGCTTTTTCCCCACCAGCGACCAGATGAAAAAGGTCGTCCATAGGTTACTTATCAATCCCGGGGAAGGGCGGGGCAGCCAAGTGTGAATCAATTCCTCGAGAATCCCCGCAATACCGTCAAAGTATTGCCAGTGTGGGATTCTTGTGTTACACTCCGCAGTCCGCTGGGAGATCGTCCCGGTGGTGCCTGTCGATTCGGGGTAACTCCTCCATACGGAAAGTGCCCTGTCTGTCAGGTGGTTACAGCAAGCAAAGGCCAGTCCTGATGAAGGACGTGGCCTTTCTTATGTTCAGAATTTGTGAAGGAAAGTCCAGATGGCACAGAGGATTCGAATCAGGCTCAAGAGCTTCGACTACAAGATTCTCGACCAGAGCGTCGAGCGGATTGTGTCGACCGCTGAGCGCAGCGGTGCCCGCGTCGTCGGCCCGATTCCGCTGCCGACGGAGCGCCGCGTTTACTGCGTGCTGCGCAGCCCCCACGTCGACAAGAAGTCCCGCGAGCACTTCGAGATGCGCACGCACAAACGCGTGATTGACATCCTCAGCCCCACCTCCCAGACCGTCGAGCACCTCAGTGCGCTTGATCTGCCGAGTGGTGTCGACGTGGAGCTGAAGGTCTAGAACTTGGAATCATCAGGGCATCCGCCGTGCGGTGCCCTTTTTTCTGGATAAAGCAATGATCAAGAAGATACCAGTCAAGAAGATCGGGATGACGTCTGCCTTCGACGGCACCGGCACCACGCTGCCGGTGACGCTGCTGCAGCCGATCCCGGTC
>JAGRNT010000003.1 GCA_020440605.1 bacterium
CCGGCGTCGAGGCTGCCTTCCGCGCTGCCCGCGCCGAGGATCGTATGCAGCTCGTCGATGAAGATGATGATCTTGCCCTTCGAGTCCTGGATCTCCTTGATCAGCGCCTTCAAGCGCTCCTCGAACTCACCGCGGAACTTCGTGCCGGCCACGATCCCCGCGAGGTCGATGGACAGCACGTCGCAGTCGATCAGGCTCGGCGGCACCTGGCCGTTGACGATGCGCTGGCTCAGGCCCTCGACGATCGCCGTCTTGCCCACGCCGGGTTCGCCGACGAGGATCGGGTTGTTCTTCATGCGCTTCGAGAGGATGTGGATCAGGCGCTCGATCTCGCGTTCGCGGCCGATCACCGGGTCCAGCTCGTCCTCGCGCGCCATCTCCGTCAGGTTGCGGCTGAACTTCTGCACCACGCTCGTCGACGCCGTGTCCTTGCTGCGCTCCTGGCCGTGGCTGTAGCCCTTGAGGTGCGTCATGAACATGTCGCGGATCTTCTTGTGGTCTAGGTTGTGCTCCTCGAACAGGTTGCGCAGGAACTGGCTGCGCTCCTGGCTCAGGCCGACGAGCAGGTGCGTGGTGCCGATCTCGCGGTGGTGCAGGCGCTTGACCTCCTTGAAGGACATGTCGAGCAGCGCGAGCGTGCGCGTCGAGAAGGATGCGCTGCCCTTGTAGCTGCCGGCATGTTCGTAGAGGTAGGCCTCCAGGCTGTAGGTCAGCTTGGGGAGGTTGACATTCAACTGGTGCAGCACCTGCACTGCGCTGCAGGAGCGCAGATTCAGGATGGAGTAGAAGATGTGCTCCGGCTCCAGGTACTGGTTGTTGAACTGCGCGCAGATCTCACTGGCCCGGTAGATGGCCTTCTTCGCGCTGAAACTGAAAAAGTTATAGAAATCCATACTATTCCTTCTGCCCGCTCCTGCAAGCACTCGCGGGTCTGCAGTACAGCTCATCAAGCCCTGCGTGACTCACTGCCTGCACCATCATCGATTCTAACTTCAACGCGACCGGGCAAAACCCGTTTTGCCCCAGCGTCAGACCGTCGAGTCCTCGGACGAGACGGCAATACACTTCGGGTGGAAGATACATCCCTCAATGTCTCTCCACCGCTGACAACGTGGAGGCGGCGCCCCGCCGCCTGATACGCCCCGTGCCGCTGTGATACGGCACCTTTAAAGTTATACCGTCTGTGAACGGCCCTTACTCCGATTTAACGCAAGCGCCACAGGGCTAAGGTAACACGCCTGGTTTGGACGTGCCATATGTTTACCCGATTAGACGGGCTTTTCTGTTATGGGAATCGAAGACGCAACCCGCAGGGGCGACCTCCGTAGCGGCGGCACCGTAGCGGCGACTTCCAGTCGCCGACCCTTTACTCCCTGCCGCCGAGCCTTTACTCCCTGACGCCCACAACTATTCCTCCCGCCGGGAGGCCAAGCTGTAAGCTTGGCAGGAGGCCAGTTCCGATGGAGGCGTGGGACAAGCCATACGTTACCGATAAATGCAATCGGCTTAGGGCAGCGGTGGTAGGCCAAGCTCCTTTAGGAATTCGTTGTGCTTGTCCCGCGCCTCTTTGATTTTCACATCTAGGTCCTTTAACTCAACATGTACCGCCGCTAGATCAATTTGCTCTTCCGGCTCTGCCGTGCTTATATACCTAGGAATGTTCAGGTTATATCCGTTTCCTTCAATTTCCTCCATTGAGACTCGACGGGCAAACCTGTCCTCTTCCTTGCGGAACTGATAGGTGTTGATAATCTTGTCGATGTGCTCATTTGTCAGTCGATTTTGCCGCTTGTCTTTCTCGAAATGTTCTGCGGCGTTGATGAACAAAACATCTTCTGGTTTTTTGCACTTCTTCAGAACGAGAATGCAAACCGGGATGCCAGTGGAGTAAAAGAGGTTGGCAGGCAGTCCAATGACAGTGTCAATATGCCCATCCTGCAGCAACTTGGTGCGGATGCGCTCTTCCGCCCCTCCTCGGAACAGTACGCCATGTGGCAGGATAATCACCATCACGCCATCCTGCTTCAAGTAGTGGAAACCGTGCAGCAGGAAGGCGAAATCAGCAGCAGATTTTGGTGCCAACCCATAGTTTTTGAATCTCATGTCCTCACTCAGGGCTGATGATGGGTTCCAGCGGTAACTGAATGGCGGGTTGGCAACAATCGCATCGAACTTCGGCTGCCTGGACGGGTTCATTTCGCGCAACCAATCCCAGTCGTTAGTCAGGGTGTCACCGTGATAAATTTCAAATTCACTGTCATTCACGCCGTGCAGCAGCATATTCATTCGGGCAAGGTTGAAGGTGGTAATGTTGTATTCCTGACCATATATTTTGCCGATGATGCCGGAATCCGGTTTTAGCTCATTCATGCGCTTGCGCACGTTGAGCAGAAGTGAACCGGAACCGCAGGCGAAATCGAAAACGCTTTCCAGTTCCTTGCGCGGCCCGCTCGTTGGCTCCTGGCTGTCAAGTATGGCAATGCCAGATAGGATGTCTGAAATCTGCTGCGGTGTATAAAACTCCCCTGCCTTTTTGCCGGAACCGGCCGCAAACTGTCCAATCAGGTATTCGTATGCATCACCCAGTATGTCCGTATTTATTGAGAACTGCGCCAGACCATCAGTAAGTGCTGTGATGATGGTGCAAAGTTTGGCATTGCGCGCTTCATAGCTCTTACCCAGCTTCTCAGAACTGAGATTAATTTCGGAGAACAGGCCACCAAAAGTGCTGGCAAACGATTCATTTTCTATATAACTAAACGCATTCTCGAGTGTGTGCAACAGTTCCCGGCTCTGTTGTCGTGCCAATTCGCTGATGCTGCTCCACAGGAACGGCGGTCGGATGACATAGTGCATACGTCGGCGCATCTGCTCTTCAAAAGTGCTGATGTCCGTTTTGTTATTGGCATACCACAAAGCCAGCGGGGCTCTGATGCCAGTGGGAACCGGCTGCGGGTACTCTGCCCCAAGCTCCTTCTTCGCTGCTGATTCGTAGTTCTCCGACAAATAGCGCAGGAAGAGGAATGAGAGCATGTAGTCCCGGAAATCATCTGCGTTCATTGCTCCGCGTAGTTGATTTGCAATCCCCCACAGGACTGCGCCTAGTTCCTTCTGGTCCTGTTCTGTCATGGTATGGGTGTTTCCTCTGGATTGTTTGAGAATAGAGCGGGGTTGAACTGATATCGTTCAAGAAAACCACGCAGAATCGTTCGGAAGTATGCCTTGGTTTCTTCACCCATCTCACTTGGCTCGAATAATGAGTATTTCCCGTGACTGAGAAGGTCAACAAAGCGTTGATGTAAAATCCCGTCGGCATCGTTGCCATCCCGCTTGATGCAGGCGGAAAAGTGTGGATATCCATGGAATAGCGCGGTTTTTTCTAATATCACGCGAAGCATATTGAAATGATAAGTATGGATAGTGTCACTTTCTGAAATTCGATGCAGCTCTGTCAACGCCGACACATGGTGGAAAGAAGGAGTATCACCCTTAAGTGGCTGGGTGACATAGGTTCCATCCACCCTGTTGCTGGTCAATAGCAGCTGCTTGCAGTTTCCTTGAAAATGATTCCTGAACTCATAGTGTAAAACATTGAAAAACAGATGATGATGCGTTGAGATTACAGTAGGCAAAGTTTTCGAAGACTCGCGAAACACCTGCACGAGGTGATTGGCAACAACAATTGCATTGTGTTCGTCCAACGAAGAGACCGGGTCGTCAATGTAAATAAGCTTGACCCAGCTGTATGGTCCGGTGTCATCAGTGTCATCTAGCCTTATCTGCACAATTGCAAGAAAGAAACACCAGAGAAATATGTTCTGTTCCCCTCGCGAAACTTTTATATTGTCAATTATTGCAGGTTCTTCTCCTTCCATATGAACCTGCCGCGAAAAATTAATCGTTGAAGTCTCGTAGTCGATCCTGAAATCAAAGTCAGCATAGCGACTCAGCAATTTTCCTATACGATTTTCCATTTCCATCTCTTCGAGCCCATCGAAAAATCGTGAAGCGATGTTCATTCTAAGCACACGCGTACTGTCGCCTTCCAAATCGTTGTCCCAGGTAAACAAATCTTCCGTGAAAGCGTTGAAGTATAAAGTGTCGCGTGTCGGATCTTCACCTTCGTTATGTTTTCCGATTTCCTTGAAGGCGGTGGAAAGTCGTGTCTTACCGGTGCCGTTATAGGCATAGAGCAAAATGAACTCCCGTGTTGCCAAATCAGTACGCAATTGAGTTGCCAGCGCATCAAGGGTTGCATGAGTAGTGCTCATGCGCATAACTCATCACTTGCGGGAAATAGCTGCTGCAACATTCCCATCTTGAAGCTCTTTAGCGCAGCCACTTTGCAGTCCTGAAAGCGAATCAGTTCATCTACTGCCAAGAGGAAATCAGCGATCTGTTGTTGTTCTTCCTTTATAGTAAATGGAAGAGGCATTGCCATGAAGTCGCTTGCTCCAATAGCCATTCTGTCGTGTCGAGCACCAGTATTAGAAACGAGGCGCAAGTATTGATACCAGCCAGATGAGT
Organism: bacterium; assembly: GCA_020440605.1. Classification (GTDB taxonomy): domain Bacteria; phylum 4484-113; class 4484-113; order 4484-113; family JAFGCY01; genus JAHEFU01. The sequence continues at coordinate 4,528 of JAGRNT010000003.1, forward strand.
TAAAATAGCATTCATAAAAATCGTTCTGGCTGTCGATGAATTTGAATACAGTGTATAAAGGCGACATTACGCCCATTCCGATTTTGTTCTTTGAAATTGGTCCGACTGGGGCTGTACGTGATATGCGTGGATTATAAACGTAGTCTCCTGTTTCGACTATATAATATGCTTCTAAGTTGTTTTGATTAGCAATATCTTTATCAAAGTAGTCACGCTGGTCAACTATACCAAATTCGGAGGAATTTGTGAGGACACGGGTTATCCCCTCTTGATTGTTTCTTAGAGTTTGGCGTATAGCTAGCTTATCAAGTGGTACCTTCCCCCACCCTCCTGCATATTTGAACTCTGTGAATCGCAGACGGGGGGTGGTTTCGCCTTCTGCGGGGAAGAGCTGCTGCTGCAGGCCCTGCTTGTGGGTCTTGAGCGCGGTGAGCTTCTGTGCCTCAAGAGAGATCAGCTTATCGAGGGACGCCAAACAGCCCGCGATCTTATGTTGCTCGGGGACCGTTGGAACAGAAATCTGTAGCTCTGAAAACTGCTTGTAGCTGATCATTTTCCCGTCACGAAGCCCTTCTAAATTTCGTGTGAGAATATGAATAAACCTAGGGGTTTTGAGATAGTGTTTAAAATATTCATCGCTACCGTCAATGCGACGCCGAAGAATGACATACGCAGGACTGCATATTCCATCATACTGTGAATATTCGATACCTCCTTGGAAAGATCTGAGACTGATTATGAAGTTGCCCGCTCGCACCACTTTATAGCTTTCAATGCTCTTTTCCGTTACAGATACGTGGTAATCAATCAATTCCCGAGGGATAGCACCATGTTCTTGAGTGATCGCAAGAACAGGAAGTCCAGGCTCAGGGCTCAGGTCGCGGACTTGTTCAAAGAGGTTATCTCCTGAGTATATCTCCCACTCACCCGCGTCCCGAAACTCGGGGAATCGCAGATTGGGCAGAACAGGGCCTCTCTCGGCCTTATTGCTCATATGCTGCCAATCCTGAGATATCGCGCCAATGAGCTAATTTCTTGAGTTCCGGACTCAGGTCAGTAAGCAGCGCTCGTTCCGCCTGGCTTCGCTCTCGCCAGCCTAACCCAAGCGGGGCAAACAAATCACTGAACAGGTCGCCATCAAAGATCAACCGCCGCAGAGTGATGTCCACGAAGGCCTGTAGAGCCGCATTGTCCAACTTATGGTCGCTTGCAATCTGCTTTAGCACGGCGACGCGCTTTCTGGCTTTGAAGCGCTCATAGTCTGCTCGGATTTCAACCTCGCCTAACGCCTTCCCTACGGGAAGGCTTCTAATGTATTCCGTTATGTCCTCACGCTCTTCAATGAATTTGGCATCTGCTGCAATCATTCCGATCAGATCATCGCGGCTCATTGTCTGTCTACCTGCCGTGGGCTGCGTTGCACTGGCCAGTAAAGACATGATGTAGTCATAGTCAATCACGGCGGAAGCGAACAGCACAAATTCAAAGTCAAGCTGCTGTACCTCTGGTTCAGTTTCGTCAGTACTCTTGCTTTGTAGCGCTTTCAGGCGTTTTGCAGTTTCAAGATAGACACCCTTAAAGCCCTGCAACTGTTCTATTGGCAACACGTCTACTAATGCCGCCTTGTTTTCATCTGTCAGGTCAGTGTACTGGTCAAGCTGAGTGCTCAGGCGCTGGACTTCCTTGAAGAGGTTGATGAACTGAGCGCGAGCAGCATCGCCCTTCAGGTTGGCTACAGCTTCAGGCTTGCTCGCCAACCCCTGCGACTGCATGAAATCATCCAGATTCCTAACGGCGGTTTCAAGTCTTTCTATAACCACAGGGGCCGATTCCACCAGCCAGATTTCCTTGGCTGATTTGGCTGACTCTCCGGAGAAGAGTTGGATGGCTTCGTCGACTTTGTCCTGCTGCTGGCGGAAGTCCAGGATGTTGCCATAGGGCTTACTGTCATTGAGCACACGGTTCGTGCGCGAGAAAGCCTGAATCAATCCGTGGTAGCGCAAATTTTTGTCAACATAAAGTGTGTTCAGGAATTTGGAATCAAACCCAGTCAGCAGCATATCCACAACAATCGTTATGTCAATCTTGTGTTCACGATTCCCTGCAGAATCCGCCTTGCGCAGATCTGCAGAGGGGTACTGCTGGTCCTTGATGCGCTTTTGCACATCCTGATAGTACAGATCGAACTCTCCGATACTGTGATTGCTGCCGTAGCACTCATTGTAGTCGGCAACGATAGCCTTTAGCGCAGCCTGCTTTTTGTCAGGTTCATGCTCGTTGTCAGCCTTTTCCTGAGGCAGGTCTTCCTGCAACTGACGCACATCCGCGCGCTGTCGCTCGTCCGCAATGCCTGCAGCAGGCGGAGAAAAGACACAGGCGATGTTAAGCGGTTTGAAGCCGCTGTCCTGCGCAAGGCGATCAGTCTGCACTTCTTTGAACAGCTCGTAAAACTCAATGGCATCGTTAATGCTTGCAGTCGCCAACAGGGCGTTGAATTTCCGCCCGGCAGTGGCAGCGTCATGCTTATTGAGAATTGCCTGGATCACAGCCCGCTTGGCAAACGGATCACCTGGCTTTGGCGAATCCTTGCCGTCTAGCTTGTAGTAATCAATATGAAAGCGCAGTACATTGCGGTCTTCGATAGCATGGGTAATCGTGTATGCGTGCAGTTCCTGTTGGAATATATCTGAAGTGGTCCTGTAACTAGCCTGCTGATCCTGAACCTGCTGGTAGCTTGCGTTAGTCTCAAAAATAGGCGTACCTGTAAAACCGAACACCTGCGAGTTTGGAAAGAACTCCTTGATTGCCTCGTGGCTCTTGCCAAACTGGGATCGGTGGCACTCGTCAAAAATGAACACCATCCTCTGCTTGCGCATCGGTTCAAGCTCTTCCTTGAATCTGAATCTGCTGTTACCGTCCAAAGCCAGACCGAGTTTCTGGATAGTTGTGACAATCACCTTGTCTGCATAGTCATTGCTGCGCAGCCGCCGCACTAGTGCAGCAGTATTGGTGTTTTCCTCTACGCAGCCTTCCTGAAACCTATTGAACTCCTCGCGGGTCTGGCGGTCAAGATCCTTGCGGTCCACCACAAACAGACATTTGTGAATGTCCGGGTTATCCTTTAGTAGCGTGGAAGCCTTGAAAGAAGTCAGGGTTTTGCCACTGCCAGTGGTGTGCCAAATGTAGCCATTGCCAACACCCTGGCAAATACAATCAACGATCGCCTTTACCGCGTATATTTGATACGGCCGCATCATTAGCAGCTTCTGCTCGCTGGCGACCAGTACCATGTACCGGCTAACAAGATTGCCAAGATTGCACTTGGCCAGCACATCCCCAGCAAAGCTATCAAGCTGAGTAACTTTGCTATTGTCTTGACTTGCGAACTGGTAAAGCGGCAAGTATCGCTCGTCGGCATCGAAGTTAAAATGGCGGCTGTTGTTGTTGGCAAAGTACCAAGTATCATTTCGATTACTGACAATGAAGATCTGCATGAAACACAGGAGAGTACGGGTATAACCATTACCAGGATCATTCTTGTACTCCACTATCTGCTGCATTGCACGGCGCGGACTGATGGCAAGAGCCTTAAGCTCAATCTGCACAACCGGCACTCCATTGATTAGCAGGATCACATCGTAGCGGTGGTGGCTGTTGTCTGTATTGATGCGAAGCTGATTGACAACTTCAAAATTATTCTTGCACCAATCCTTTAGGTTGACGAAGGTATAGTGGAGCGGTGTGCCGTCATCTCGTTCGAAACTGTTTCGCTCGCGCAGATGCTTCGAAGCAGCAAAGACATCCGAAGTGACAATGGATTCCAAGAGGCGATCAAATTCGCTATCAGTCAGCTTGACCATGTTGAGCGCTTCGAAGTTCTTGCGGAAGTTTTGCTCAAGCGCAGCGCGGTCACGGATGTCCGGACGGTAATTGTATTTGAGCTCAATTAGCTTTTGAAGCAGCGCTTCCTCAATTTGCTGTTCTGTTGACATTTTGGCAGATTAGTACTTCGTTTGACCCCTGAGTGCTAATCATATCAGAACTCATTTAGCCGAAAGCCGGGAGCAGAGCGCATACTCGGTGTGCGGGAGGGGAGTCTTCCCGGCGGCAGGGTGCCGCCGCTACCGGTTCGGGAAATGAGGCCGGAGTGCTGAGCAATGAGCCCATGCTGAACTGAGCTGTCATCGGTGCGGGTCAGGCTCATTGCTCACTGATGTCCGGCGCCTGGAAGGAGCCGCTACGGGCATCGACCTGCGATAATCAACACAGGTGGAAAAGGCAACAACAGGCGGTCAGCGGCCTGGAGCAGTCCTGAATAGTATTGATAGTACTAATAGTAAACACTGAGGCTCCTCGCAGCTTTTCCCTGACCCCTTCACTAACCAGACTATCCGTACTATTCACACTTGCTCTCAAGGGCGCAGGCGTACCGGATAATTAAAGGAGATGGACCAGACAGCTTAAGAAGTAGAAGAAGTTGTTAGTGGAAGAAGTCCTGGCACTTACTTGCTTCCCCCTGCTTCCTACACTTCCGCTACTTCTTCAACTTCCACCACTTGCAGCAACCCTGCCTCTCCCTGCGATAATCAACACAGGTGGAAAAGGCAACAACAGCGGCGGCGGGCACCCAGAAGAACCAGTTCGGCACCTTCGCCGGGGTCTACACGCCGTCCATCCTCACCATCCTCGGCGCGATCATGTTCATGCGCGCCAACTTCGTCACCGGCGAGGCCGGGATCATCGGCGCGCTCTCCATCCTGCTCTTGGCCAAGGCCGTCTCCGTGCTCAGCGTGATCAGCGTCTCGGCGATCGCCACCAACATGACGGTGCGCGGCGGCGGGGCCTACTTCCTGATCTCCCGCTCGCTGGGGCCGGAGTTCGGCGGCTCGATCGGCCTCGCCTACTTCCTCGCCCAGGCGCTCTCCATCCCCTTCTACATCCTCGGCTTCACCGAGGCGATGGCCTTCGCCCTGCCGCAGTACAGCGCCTGGAGCGCGGAGATCGCCTACGCCGCCGCGGCGCTGCTCTTGGTCGTGGCCTGGGTCGGGGCCAGCTGGGCGATCCGCGTGCAGTACGTCGTGATGGGGGCGCTGGGGCTCTCGATCCTCGCGATCTTCATAACCGGCGGCGTGCACTGGAACGAGACCACCTTCATGCACAACCTCGCGGCGAACTACACCCTGCACGTGGTGCCGACGCCGGAGGGCAAGGAGCCGCACAACTTCTGGAGCATCTTCGCGATTTACTTCCCGGCGGTGACGGGCTTCCTGGCCGGCGTGAACATGTCGGGCGACCTGAAGGACCCCAGCCGCTCGATCCCGCGCGGATCGCTGCTGGCGGTGGGGAGCGGCTTCATCGTCTACCTGCTGATCATCCTCGTGAACGGCGGAGCCTACGCCCGCGAGCAGCTGATCAACCAGCCGTTTGAGATCATGGGGCAGATGGCGCCGTTCGGGATGGGGGTGCTGATCGCGCTCGGGGTGGTGGCGGCCACGCTGTCCTCAGCGCTCGGCAGCTACCTCGGCGCGCCGCGCATCCTGCAGGCGGTGGCCCGCGACCGGCTGCTGCCCTTCCTGAACCCCTTCGCCGGCGGCTCGAGGAAGGGCGACGAGCCCCTGCAGGCCCTGGCGCTGACGGCCGTGATCACCTTCGGCGTGCTGTACTGGAGCTACAACCTCGCCCAGGGGGACAGCTTCAACACCGTGGCCAGCGTGATCACGATGTTCTTCCTCTATACATACGGCACGCTGAACCTCGCGGCCTTCACCGAGGCCTTCGGGCGCAACCCGAGCTTCCGCCCGCGCTTCAAGCAGTTCCACTGGTCCACGGCGCTGCTGGGTTTCCTGGCCTGCGGCGCAATCGCCTTCGTGATCGACCCGCCGGCCGCCGTGGTCGCCGTGCTCGTGATCGGCGCGCTGTACTGGTACCTGCACCACCGCGAGCTGCGCGCGGCCTTCGGGGATGCGCGGCGCGGCTTCATCTACACGAACGTGCGCAACCAGCTGCTGCGCCTGCGCAGCATGCCGGCCGACCCCAAGAACTGGCGCCCGACGATCCTCGTATTCACCGGCAATCCGAGCACGCGCGACTTCCTCGTGCGCTATGCCAACTGGCTGGAGAGCTCGCGCGGGATCGTGATGATCGTCAACATCCTCGTCGGTGAGGAGGGCCGGCGCGAGTTCCACCATCTGCGGGCCACGCGCCAGATCGAGGCCTACCTCGAGCAGCACAACCTGCCGGCCTTCCCGATCGCGGCCGCAGTGGACGACCTCGAGACCGGAATGGAACTCGTGCTGCAGACCGCGGGGATCGGCCCGATCCGCCCGAACCTCGTGATGCTGGGCTGGCCCTCGGAGCTGACGGACATCGCGGCCTATGTGCGGCGGCTGGAAAGCGCCACGGACAAGGGCATGAGCCTCGTGCTGATCCGCGGCAAGGTGCTGCCGCCCGTGCTCGGGCAGCGCAGCATCGACGTCTGGTGGCGCGGGCGGCGCAACGGTTCGCTGATGATCCTGCTGGCGCATATGCTGCAGCACAGCATCGGCTGGAACTCGGCCAGGATCCGCATCCTGCGCCAGGTGCGGGATGAGGCGGAGCGCGAGCCGGCCCAGAGCGACCTGCGCGCGATCATGGAGGAGGCGCGGGTGGATGCCGAGGCCGTGGTGATCGTCAGTGATGCGCCCTTCGGCAGGGTGATGCAGCAGCACAGCGCGGAGGTGACCACGGTGCTGCTGGGCTTCCAGACGCCGGAGGATGCGGACGCCGCAGCCGGCTGGCGCGCGCAGTACGAGGAGCTGCTGGAGGGCATGCCGACCACACTGCTGGTGCAGGCCCTCGATGAGGAAGACCAGGCGCTGATGGGCTAGGGGAAGGGACCGGGGACCAGGGACCGGGGATCGGGAGGAGGCCAGGCTGTAAGCCTGGCGAAGGACTTAGGAGCAGGCAAAGTTGTTAGTTATAAGTGCTTGGTTCTTAGTGGTAGCGGCGGCATGCTGCCGCCGGGATAGTTGTTAGTTGTAAGTGCATAGTTCTTAGTCTTAACGGCGGCATGCTGCCGCCTGATATTCACTGTTGAAGCTAGCGTGATGCCAATCTGAGCACAAACACAACCATGTGATTTGTATCTTTGATTCACAACACCCATTTCATAATTAGTGATGTGGCTAATTATTTATTCAATGGTGCGGATTCCTATCCGGAGTAGCTCTCCCGGACCCGAATGATTGAATTGCGAAAGCAATTCAGATACTTAGCAGATATGCTTGAAGTCTGTTCTGAACAGGCTTTGTGTAATGCAGCACAGATGGACGCCTATAATCGATGACTGACTCAGGCGAGCGTCAATACAGGGATGAATGTGGCTCAATGTTCTATCGAGTTCGCTGCCATACACTTCCGATTCACGAGTAAGTGTACGGCTCCCGGCTCAGCCTTACTTCTTCGGCTTGAGGTGTGCCAGTTCCTTCGGGAGCTCCACGCCCATCTTATCCAGGGCATAAACCATCAGGTTTGAATTGAAGCTGCCAAAATCCTCGACCAGTTCCCCGCCCGGCTTGAAGATCCAGATGCGCGGGGTGCCCTTCTCGCGCATGTCCATCGTGAATTCGGTCTGGGCCACATCCGGATCCCAGAGCACCGGGGCCTGGATCCCGCGCTCGCGGATCGTGGCCAGGGCCTGCTCCTCGATCTTGTCGGCATTGATGGTGATCACGTCCACGCCGAGATCGTACTGCTGCATGTTGCGGTGCATCAGTTCCACGAAGGGCAGCTGGCGCTTGCAGTGCGGGCATTCGCTGATCCAGAAGAACAGCAGGAAGGGCCGGCCGCTGTCCGCCAGTTCCTGGAATGTCATATGCTCCTTGCCGCCGACTTCCTGCAGATCAAACTCATAGGCCGGCTCACTGCCCTGCCCGTCCTTGTCCTGCGCGAAGGCAGAAGCGGACCAGCTCATCAGGCCCAGCAGCAGCAGCAAGACTGTCAGCTTCAGTACACGCATTTCCACTCCAATAACATCGCCCGCAGGCAATTATCCATGACGTGTGGAAACCTGCCGGTATTCATTGCCGAAGGATCAGGACTGACCGGGCAAGCTGGCCTGAAGCAGGCGGCGCTGTTCGGCTAGCAGCTCCAGCACCTGCTGCGCTACGCTGTCTGCACTGTCAGGGTTCAGCCGGTGCGAACCCAGCAGCTCTGGTGGCGAATCACCGGACATCCGCAGCTCCATCCTCAGCATGCAATGCTCGCCAGCCGAAGCAGAGGCAAGTTCAGGGCTGCCCGAAGTCTGCGCATTTGCCAGCTGATCCGCACCCTGCCTGGCTCCGGCTGCACCCTGCAGCATCCCGATCCCGGGCAGGGCATTGAGAGCTGCCAACTCCCCGGGGCTCAGGTCTGACTGCAGCACCACCACGAAGTCTTCGGGACGCGCCTGCTGCAGGACTGCCTGCAGTGCTTCCAGCGGATCAAGCAGCAGTACATGCTCCTCCCCCGCAGTGCTCCGGCCGGCATACTCCCTGCTGGCCAGCCCGGTAACCAGGAAATCCTGATCCGCAGTCCGGATCCGCACGAACTTTTCTATTCGCTCATTCAACAGCTTTGATGGGGAAGAGGATTCATCTCCCTGCTCCAGTGGATCAGGACGGAACAACAGATTGGCGGATACGAAGGGAGTGCCAGGCAACTCATCGAGCACTGCCAGCAGCTCTGCCGGATCCAGCTGGGCTTCCCTTCCGCTGATGTTCACGGCGTCGTACTGCATGAGCAGCATTGCCCTGGCGCAGAAGCGAGAGCGCAGCAGACCCAGCTGCGGGTCAAGCTCGCTGAAGGAGCCACCGTCCAGCAGCAGGAAGTCGTCAATTGCGTTTGATCCAGCTTTGCTGCCGGAGGGGGAACTGTAAGGCAGGGAGCAAAGGAAGTCATACCCATACAGGGGAGAAAGTGGCATGAGCTCATCCCTGCCTGGCATCTGCACCGGGGCGTCTGCAGCTTCCGCAGCCTGGGGCCAGCGCAGATTCTGCTGCTGCCCGGGCTCATACTCCGTTGATTGCAAGCGGACATCCCGGACCAGTCCAGCCAGATAAGCGGCTCGACCAGCGAGACAGGCCTCCAGCTCGTTCATTTCCGCTGGGCTGGCTGCGCAGTCACCGGCATTGGCAGACAACAGGATTGCACACTGGGCCGTATCTTCCCTGCCAGTACATGCCTGGCAGAAGAGCAGGCTCAGCAGTAGTGGGAGGCTGATCCAGTTCCTGCGGTTTGCATGCATACCTATCCGGGATTATACGGTGGAGAGAGTATCAATGATGATGGCAGGCAGCGGTGCGCCCCTGGCGCAATCTGGAGAAAATGTGGCGGAGTGTGCTGCTCCGTTATGCGATCGGGCTGCATCCGCCTGCGGCAGGGATGCAGCACCCATGGTCAGTCCTGCCTCCGGCGGGACTGACCTCCTTGTCATCCTTACGGATGACCTCCTATTTTTCGTCAGGGACGGGGATGTCCAGCAGCTTGAGCACGGCCTCGCTGTAGCCCGGTTTGTAGCCGGTGATGGTGTCGATGAATTCGCCGCCCGCGCCGAAGACGTATGTCACGGGCGTGCCCAGTTCCTTCAGGCCGTAGCCCTTGTCCGTGCGGCGGCCATGCATGTCCCAGAGCACGGGGATCGAGAGCCCGCTCTCCGCCAGGTAGCTGCGGCAGTCACGCTCACGGTCGTCAATGTTGATGCTCACGAGGTAGAGCTCCAGCTCATGCTCGCGGATGCTGTCATTCAGTTCCTGCACATAGGGCATCTGCATCTTGCAGAGCTGGCAGTTCGTCAGCCACCAGACGAGCACGAAGGGCTTGTTGCTGCGGGCCAGCTCCTCAAAGCTCAGACCGCCGGCGTCATTGACATAGTCCAGGTCGAAGGCATAGTGCTCCCATTCAGGGTTGGGACGGCTCTCGCCCTCCTGCTGTGCGGAGGCAGCGCCGGCCAGGGTCAGCAGCAGCAGCAGTGCAAGCACTGCGGATTTCAGGTTAAAGCTCATCAGGTACCTCTTCAATATCCAGCCGGCGGGCCATGCCCTCCATGTCGCGGCAGGTCATCAGCAGCGCATCCTCCTGCGTATCCGTGTAGTAGCGCTTGCGCAGCCCCACCTGGGTGAAGCCGAGCCGCTCATACAGGCGGATCGCCGGGGCATTGCTGACCCGCACCTCCAGCACGATATAGGCGATGCCTTCCTGGATGCCCTGGAAGGCCGTATAGGCGATCAGCTGTTCCGCCACGCGCTGGCCCCGGAACTCCTGCTTGGTGGCAATCGTGCCGATATGGGCCTCGTCGTAGATGAACCAGCTGCCGATATAGCCCACGAGTTCGTGCTGATCCTTCGTTTCTATGACAAAGAAGCGGGCGTGCCTGTTCGCATCAATGTCCGATTCATACATCGAACGCTTCCAGGGAGTGGGGAAACTGTACTGCTCGATCGCGAGCAGGGCGTCCAGGTCCTTCTCCGCCATGCGCCGGATCCTGAACTGGTCAAAGGCACCCGCCATGCGTAAATTATAGGTTCAGCGCGGCCCCGGGGCTCAAGCGGCGATTGACGAGTGCCGATTTACTGAAATATGATGGAAGCCGTGAAGCTCAGCCTCAACCTGCAGAACTGCGAGATTCCCGCCGGATGCGAGAACTTCGGCGAACTCGTGCAGTACATGGAGGAGAAGCGGATCCCAGGCGATGAGGTGATCACCCGGATCCTCATCGACGGCCGCGACGTGGACCGCGAGCGTGAGCTCGAGCTGGCGGAGAGTCCGCTCAGCCAGTTCGAGATCGTGGAGTTCTACTCCGCCCGCACCCTGGATCTCGCACGCCAGAGCATGCAGGATGCCACTGAGCTGCTGCCGGCCCTGGCCGCCGATCTGCCCGGGGTGGCCAGCGAACTGCGTGGTGGCAACATCAAGGACGGGCTTCTGATGTTCGACCGCTGCCTGGAGATCATCAGCCACTACGTCAGCCTCGTGAATGCCATTGACGGAATCTACCGCCGCATCGACCCGGGCTTCCGGCTGCTGCCGAGTGCGGATGTGGCGACGGATGAGAATGAGACGGACTTCGACATGGACAAGCTGGCACCGAGCCCCGACAATGAGCTGCGGACCTTCGCGAGCATCGAGAACCTGCGCCACAAGCTGATGAGCGTTGAGCAGGCCCAGGCCAACGGCGACAGCCTGCTGCTGGCGGACCTGGTGGAGTTCGAGATCCTGCCGATCGTGGCGATCTGGAACGAGGAACTGCCGGTGCTGAACGGCCGCGTGCAGCGGGAGAATGCAAAAGCCTGATTCCCCTGCCGTCTCGCGCAAGCGCTCGACGGACTGCAGCTCAGCTCAAAGCATAGCTTCTCGCTGTCTGCCCGGAACATTGTTTCGTTTGCCCGATTGAACAGCCTGCAAACACGAACTTCGGAAGATAAAGCGAGCCCACGGGCTCGCTTTTTGCTTTTCGGAGCAATGAGTGGGGAGCAATGAGCTCATGTAACAACGTGCCCACCCCGCTGCGCTGATGGGTTTCTGACAACGGGTAAGCTTTTCCTTTCAAGCCGATGCATTGCATTGCGTTGAATTAGACAGCAATTGCATAGCTGACTCATTGCTCAATCATCATTGCTCATTGCTAAGCCGGCGACAGGAGTGTCGCCGCTACTGGAAACCACTTCCACTATTCGCACTATTGAAACTATCCAGACTTCCCATACAGCCTGCGAAGCTGCGCTTCGCGGCTCCCCCTCCGTGCGACCCGCGCCGCACCTCCGGTCCCCGGTCCCTGGTCCCCGGTCCCTGTTTTATGACCGGCCGTCGGTAAACCCCGGCTTAATTTGCGTAAAGCCAGCCGTTTTTACATCGGCCCCACTTTCAAAAACTTTAGGCCCGCGTTAGATTTTCCCTGCGGGCAGTTCCCCTGGTTGCCTGGCAACGAGGAAGTTGCCAGTGGGGATCCCGCTATCCCTTTCGCACGTTCAAGGAGGAATGTGTAATGAGTGTCACACGTATCTACCAGAACCCGCTGGCCATCAACGCCAACCGGAATCTGAAGATCACCGGAATGAACATCTCCAAGTCCCTGGAGCGCCTGTCATCCGGTTTGCGTATCAACCGTGCCGCTGACGACGCCGCCGGCCTCTCCATCAGTGAGAAGTTGCGCAGCCAGATCCGCGGCCTGAACCGCGCCAGCACCAACGCCCTGGACGGCATTTCGCTGATCCAGACCGCGGAAGGCGCACTCAACGAGACGCACTCGATCCTGCAGCGCATGCGCGAACTGAGTGTCCAGGCTGCCAACGGCATCTACACCGCCGGTGACCGCCAGGCCATCCAGCAGGAGGTCGGGCAGCTGATCGATGAGATCAACCGCATCTCCGACACCACGGAGTTCAACACCAAGACCCTGCTCGACGGAACGCTCGGCGCACTGATCTCCACCGACGACTTCACCAAGGTCCGTGCGGCGGTGACCGGCAATGTCGGCAACGGCGGCAACTTCGTGCTGCGTGCCGCGGCGCTTGACACCGGCCAGCTGCAGGTCCAGAAGACCGACGTGTTCTCCACGGTGCAGCAGGCGGATGCAGTCGGCAAGATCAACTACGCCAAGACCTACCGTGCCGACGTTGACATCGCCACCTCCAGCGTGAGCGGTGTCGGCCAGACCGGGATCTACCAGGTCGAGGTCATCAACGATGCCAACGGTTCCACCGCGGTGCAGAGCACCGTGGACGCCACCTTCCGCATCAGCGGGGCCTCACTCAGCGGCGGCGGCCTCTCCATCGGCCGCAACCTGCAGGCCGAGGAGCTGACCGTCGGCGACAAGATCCTGCTGACCGTCAACACCCAGAGCGGCGTGCAGACCGTGAGCATCGTGCTCGGCAGCCTCGGCACCGACATGGACAGCCTGGCGGGCCTGATGAGCACCGCGCTCAACAACGGCATTGCCAACGTCTCCAACGTGACATTCACTGCCAACGGCACGTTCAGCATCAACGTCTCGAACGGCGGTTCCTCCCTTTCGATCATCAGCACGCAGTTCGTGGACGTGGACGGCAGCGGTTCCGACTTCTACATCAGCTTCGATGCCGGCGGCACGTCCAATGCCTTCTACAGCGCCGTGCAGTACAGCTTCTTCAACAACGGCAGCGCGACCTCGGGCAGCCTGGCACGCACCACCACCAGCGGCCAGTACTTCTCGATCGGCGATGCCAACACGGGAGCGGTCGGAATCCGCTTCGACGTGCGCCACGACTTCAGCCAGGTCAGTCTGGCCGGGGCCACCCAGACGGACACCCTGGAGTGGAGCCGTTACGGCGGTGGCAACAGCCTGCAGGAGTACGGTGAGGTCTGGCAGGAGGGTCCGGCGGTCACCAACGGGACCTTCATCGTCAGCGCGATCTCCGAGCGCACCTATGCGATCTTCGAGTTCGACAATGAGTCCTACACGAGCCTCGTGGCCGGTGGCGTTGACCAGGACGTGGCCCTGCTCACGGCCCGCGGTGCCCGCATGAGCAACATCAACGGCGACCAGACCTTCTCCATTGCCGTGGCCTTCGAGGGCGCGGTCGGCACGAACCTGGAGAACATCCACTTCGCGGTGGACGGCATCCTGCAGAGCGGTGAGACGGCGACCTTCAACATCAGCACCAACAACGTGCTGACCGCGGATCAGCTGAACACGCTGGCGAGCCTGAACCGCTTCCAGGAATTCGGCGTGTTCAACGGCCGTGACAGCGTGGAGCTGACCCTCTACCTGCGCGGCAGCAGCAACACCACCACCGTCAACCTCACGAAGAATGACACCTTCGAGGACATGGCCGGCAAGATCAGCCTGGCGATGTTCAACCCGGACGGTTCCGGGATCATTACGAGCGGCATCATCAACCCGCAGCAGATCCCGGATCTCGTGCATGTCAACACGGTCGGCATGGCCAAGGGCACGATGTCCATCACCACGGCGGTGCCGGGTGCGGAGATCGTCTTCGCCGGTGACGAGAGCATCCTGAAGGCCCTGTCCCTGATCGAGATCCAGGAGGGCGAGGCCCCGGTCTACTCGATCAATGCCTTCAACATCGAGAAGAACCAGGATGTCGGCAGCGTGATCGTCAACTCCAACGAGATCAACGGCCTGCTGCCAGGCGTGAAGGTCTTCTTTGACAACACGCTCGGTCTCAAGCTGGATCCCCAGCCCCCGATCGCGGCCAACGGCGGCGGCACCAACAACCTGACGAGCTTCGGCTACCTGCAGCCCACCGAGCGCCCGAGCATCTCGCTCTCAGGCAACGTGGAGAGCTTCTTCATCCACGTCGCGCCGCGCGACTTCACGCTGCAGATCGGTGCCAACCAGGGTCAGACCATCGACACCTTCCTCTCCGACATGAGCGCCGAGGCGCTCGGTGTGGAGGGCCTGGTGGTCGTCACGAGCGACCTGGCCCAGGAGAGCATCAGCATCGTGGACCACGCCATCAGCAAGGTGAGTTCAGAGCGTTCCCGTCTCGGTGCAATCCAGAACCGTCTGGAAAGCACTATCCGGAACCTGGATGTCAGCGCCGAGAACCTGACATCCTCCGAGAGCCGCATCCGCGACGTGGACGTGGCACTGGAGACGATCGCCAGCACCAGGAACCAGATCCTGCTGCAGGCGGGCGTGGCGGCAATGGCCCAGGCCAACCAGCTGCCGAACCAGATGCTGCAGCTGCTGCGCTAGACATAATGGCAACCAGCCCAGCCGTACCGGGTCCATCAGACGGGCCGGGCGGAGGGGAACTGCATCGCCGAGTTAGGCGAGGGATGGAGCCCTCCGGGTGGAAACACCCGGGGGGCTTTTCAGTAGGCAGTGGTCAGTGGTGAGTAGTCAGGGGGAGAATCAGAATGAGAATGAGAAGCAGCAGAAAGCAAGAACAGTTGTCTCGTTCGATCTGCTGATTCTCATTCTGTTTCTGTTTTCTTACCTGTTCACTGACTACTGACCACTGACCACTGACTACTGACAACTTTTCTATTGCTAAATTACCCTGAATAATATTAGTCTCCTTATCAAGTTCCGGGAATGGATTGTTGACAACCGTTAGGCTTATGACAGACCGCTTCGGCCTTTAGCAAGCCGGGCCGGCCATAGCAACCAACACGTTCAAGGAGGAATGTGTAATGAGTGTCACACGTATCTACCAGAACCCGCTGGCCATCAATGCCAACCGGAATCTGAAGATCACCGGAATGAACATCTCCAAGTCCCTTGAGAGATTGTCCTCCGGACTGCGAATCAACCGTGCCGCTGACGACGCAGCGGGACTGACAATCAGTGAGAAGCTGCGCAGCCAGATTCGCGGCCTCAACCGCGCCAGCACCAACGCGCTGGACGGCATCTCCCTGATCCAGACGGCGGAGGGCGCGCTCAACGAGACGCACTCGATCCTGCAGCGCATGCGCGAGCTGTCGGTGCAGGCCTCGAACGGCATCTACACCGCCAACGACCGACAGGCGATCCAGTCCGAGGTCGGGCAGCTGATCGATGAGATCAACCGCATTTCCGACACCACGGAGTTCAACACCAAGACCCTGCTCGACGGAACGCTCGGTGCGCTGATCTCCACGGACGACTTCACCAAGGTCCGTGCGGCGGTGGTCGGCAATGTCGGCAACGGCGGAAACTTCGTGCTGCGTGCCGCGGCGCTCGATACCGGCCAGCTGCAGGTCCAGAAGACCGATGTGTTCTCCACGGTGCAGGCCTCGGATGCCGTCGGTTCCATCAACTACGCCAAGACCTACCGCGCCGATGTCGACATCGCCACGGCCAGTGTCAACGGCGTGGGCCAGACCGGGATCTACCAGGTCGAGGTCATCAACGATGCCAATGGTTCCACCGCGGTGCAGAGCACCGTGGATGCGACCTTCCGCATCAGCGGTGCCTCACTGGCGGGTGGAGCCCTGAGCCTCGGACGCAGCCTGCAGGCCGAAGAGCTGACCGTCGGCGACAAGATCCTGCTGACCGTCAACACCCAGAGCGGCGTGAACACGGTCTCGATCGTGCTCGGCAGCCTCGGCACTGACATGGACAGCCTGGCGGGCCTGCTGAGCACGGCGCTCAACAACGGCCTGGCGAATGTCTCCAACGTGACATTCAATGCCACGGGGCAGTTCAGCATCAACGTCTCCAACGGCGGTTCCACGCTCTCCGTGATCAGCACGCAGTTCGTGGACGTGGACGGCAGCGGCTCGGACTTCTACATCAGCTTCGGCAGCAGTGGAGCCTCCAATGCCTTCTACAGCGCGGTGCAGTACAGCTTCTTCAACAACGGCAGTTCGACCTCGGGCAGCCTGGCGCGGGCCGGCGGTGCGAGCATCAGCGGCCAGTACTTCTCGATCGGTGATGCCAACACCGGCACGATCGGGATACGGCTGGATGTGCGCTACGACTTCAGCAGCGTGAGCCTGGCCGGTGCCAATGCCACGGACACGCTGAAGTGGGAGCGCTTCACCGGTGGCAACAGCCTGCAGGAGTATGGTTCGGTCTGGCAGGACGGCGCGGCGGTCACGAACGGGACCTTCCTCGTCAGTGCGATCTCGGAGCGCACCTATGCGATCTTCGAATTCGACAACCAAGCCTACACCAGCCTCTCCAGCGGAGGCGTGGATCAGGATGTGGCCCTGCTCACGGCGCGTGGCGCGCGCATGAGCAATGTCAATGGTGACCAGACCTTCTCGATCGCCGCGGCCTTCGAGGGTGCTGTCGGTACCAACCTGGAGAATATCCACTTCGCGGTGGACGGCATCCTGCAGAGCGGTGAGACGGCGACCTTCAACATCAGCACCAACAATGTGCTGACCGCTGACC
The DNA here is from genome assembly GCA_020440605.1 of bacterium. Taxonomy (GTDB): domain Bacteria; phylum 4484-113; class 4484-113; order 4484-113; family JAFGCY01; genus JAHEFU01. Next base: position 21,368 of record JAGRNT010000003.1, read on the forward strand.
AGCTGAACACGCTCGCGAGCCTCAACCGCTTCCAGGAGTTCGGCGTGTTCAACGGCCGTGACAGCGTGGAGCTGACCCTCTACCTGCGTGGCTCCTCTCAGACCACCACCGTCAACCTCACGAAGAATGACACCTTCGAGGACATGGCCGGCAAGATCTCGCTCGCGATGTACAACCCGGATGGGACGGGGATCATCACGAGCGGCATCATCAACCCGCAGCAGATCCCGGATCTGGTGCATGTCAACACGGTCGGCATGGCCAAGGGCACGATGTCCATCACTACGGCGGTGCCCGGCGCGGAGATCGTCTTCGCCGGTGACGAAAGCCTGCTGAAGGCGCTCTCACTGGTGGAGATCCAGGAGGGCGAGGCCCCGGTCTACTCGATCAATGCCTTCAACATCGAGAAGAACCAGGAAGTCGGCAGCGTGATCGTGCGTTCCAACGAGATCAACGGCCTGCTGCCCGGCGTGAAGCTGTTCTTTGACAACACTCTCGGCCTCAAGCTGGATCCCCAGCCGCCTGTGAATGACACGAACAACCTCACGAGCTTCGCCTACCAGCAGCCCAACGAGCGCCCGGACATCTCGCTCTCCGGCAACATCGAGAGCTTCTTCGTGCACGTCGCCCCGCGCGACTTCACCCTGCAGATCGGTGCCAACCAGGGCCAGACCATCGACACCTTCCTCGCCGACATGAGTGCCGAGGCACTCGGGGTGGAGGGCCTGGTGGTCGTAACGAGCGACCTGGCCCAGGAGAGCATCAGCATCGTTGACCATGCGATCAGCAAGGTCAGCAGTGAGCGCTCACGGCTCGGTGCAATCCAGAACCGTCTGGAAAGCACGATCCGCAACCTGGATGTGAGTGCGGAGAACCTGACCTCGTCAGAGAGCCGCATCCGCGATGTGGACGTGGCGCTCGAGACGATCGCCAGTACGAGGAACCAGATCCTGCTGCAGGCTGGTGTGGCTGCGATGGCCCAGGCCAACCAGCTCCCTCAGAACATGCTGCAGCTTCTGAGGTAGTCACCCTTAAGTTCCGCAGCATCTCACTGGACGAGTGAGCAGCGCCCCCGGGCCCTGGCCCGGGGGCGTTTCAGTAGTCAGTGGTGAGTTGTGAGTAGAAGAATGAGAATGAGGAACAGAAGCAGCAGAAGCGGGTTAGCTGTTGCCAGTTTCCATAGCTGGTTTCCTTATGACCCTGATTCTCATTCTGCTTCTGATTCTAATTCTCATCCTGACCACTGACTACTGACTACTGATTTCTGACCACTGACCACTGTTTTTCTGACTTTCCGGCTGAAATCGAAAATAAATCCGGTCCAATCCCGGAGCTTCGTTGCCAATATCCCATCGGGTGTCCCCTGAGTTTTCACCGCGGCTGAATCTCCACCGATATCGGTTGCCACTTTCCCCGTTGGGTTCCTTCACTTCCCGCCCGCTGTGGGCTCCTCTGTCGCTTGCCTCATTGCCCAGGTCTCCCCGGCGCATATATCGGCGCGGATTGCAGGCGCTTTAGTTTTCCGGTAAGTTTTTGCGCCGGGCAGCAGGACCGAGTGTCAGAAATGGCAGGTGACGGCTGGCCGAGCAACCCGCCTACGTTCAAGGAGGAATGTGGCATGAGTGTTTCTCGTATATATCAGAACCCGCTGGCGATCAACGCCAACCGTAACCTCAAGATCACGGGGATGAACATCTCCAAGTCCCTGGAGAGACTGTCCAGTGGTCTGAGGATCAACCGCGCCGCTGACGACGCCGCCGGCCTCTCCATCAGTGAGAAGTTGCGCAGCCAGATCCGTGGCCTCAACCGCGCCAGCACCAACGCCCTGGACGGCATCAGCCTGATCCAGACCGCGGAAGGTGCTCTCAACGAGACCCACAGCATCCTGCAGCGCATGCGTGAACTGTCGGTGCAGGCTGCCAACGGCATCTACACCGCCGGTGACCGCATCGCGATCCAGCAGGAAGTGACCCAGCTCGTTGACGAAATCAACCGCATCTCCGACACCACGGAGTTCAACACCAAGACCCTGCTGGACGGCACGCTCGGCGCGCTGATCTCCACCGACGACTTCAGCCGCATCAGTGCGGCCGTGACCGGCAATGTCGGCAAGGGTGGCAACTTCGTGCTGAAGGCCGCCGCGCTGACCACCGGCCAGCTGCAGGTGCAGAAGTCCGACGTGTTCTCCACAGTCCAGCAGGCGGACGCCGTCGGCCGGCTGAACTCCGCGCTGACCTTCCGCGCGGATGCCGAGATCGCCACCGCCAGCACCAACGGCGTGGGCCATACCGGAATCTACCAGGTTGAGGTGCTCAACGACCAGTTCGGCAGCGTGGCCGTGCAGAGTACGGGGCCCGGCACCTTCCGCATCAGCGGCGCCTCGCTCAGCGGCGGCGGCCTGAGCATAGGCCGCAACCTGCAGGCCGAGGAGCTGACCGTCGGTGACAAGATCCTGCTGACCGTCAACACCCAGAGCGGCGTGAGCACGGTGAGCATCGTGATCGGCAGCCTCGGCACCGACATGGACAGCCTGGCCGGCCTGATGAGCAATGCGCTGAACGGCGGCCTGGCCAATGTCTCGAACGTGACCTTCACCGCCAACGGCACCTTCAGCATCAATGTCTCGAACGGTGGCTCCACGCTCTCCGTGATCAGCACGCAGTTCGTGGATGTGGACGGCAGCGGTTCGGACTTCTACATCAGCTTCGACAGCAGCGGTGCTTCCAACACCTTCTACAGCGCCGTGCAGTACAGCTTCTTCAACAACGGCAGCGCCACCTCCGGCAGCCTGACCCGCGCGGGCGGTGCCAGCATCAGCGGGCACTTCTTCTCGATCGGTGATGCCAACACGGGGACGATCGGGATCCGCTTCGACACCCGCTACGACTTCAGCCAGGTCAGCCTTGCAAACAACACCCAGACGGACACCATCAACTGGAGCCGCTGGGAAGGCGGAAACAGCATCCAGGAGTACGGCAAGGTCTGGCAGGACGGCCCGGCGGTCACCAACGGGACCTTCATCGTCTCCAGCGCCGGGACCCGCACCTATGCGATCTATGAGTTTGACAACCAGGCCTACACGGATCTCGTGGCCGGCGGTGTCGACCAGGACATCGCCTTCAAGACCGCGCGCGGCGCGCGGCAGGTTGACATCAACGGTGACAACCTGTTCAGCATCGGCGTGGCCTTCCAGGGCGCGGTGGGCAGCGACCTCGAGAACATCCACTTCGCTGTGGACGGGATCATGCAGAGCGGCGAGCAGGCCACGTTCAACATCAGCACCAACAACGTGCTGACCGCTGACCAGCTCAATACGCTCGCGAGCCTCAACCGCTTCCAGGAATTCGGCGTGTTCAACGGCCGCGACAACGTGGAACTGACGCTGTTCCTGCGCGGTTCCAGCGAAAGCACGACGATCAACCTCACGAAGAATGACAGCTTCGAGGACATGGCCGGCAAGATCAGCCTGGCGATGTACAACACGGACGGCAGCGGCATCATCAAGAGCGGGATCATCAACCCGCAGCAGGTGCCGGACCTGGTGCATGTCAACACGATCGGCATGGCCAAGGGCACGATGTCCATCACCACGGCGGTACCGGGTGCGGAGATCGTGTTCGCCGGCGACGAGAGCATCCTGAAGGCCCTGTCCCTGATTGAGGTCCAGGAAGGCGAAGCGCCGGTCTACAGCATCAGCGCCTTCAACATCGAGAAGAACGCCGAGATCGGCAAGGTGATCGTCAACTCCAATGAGATCAACGGCCTGCTGCCCGGTGTGAAGCTGTTCTTTGACAACACCCTCGGACTGAAGCTGGATGCCCAGCCCCCGGTCAGCCTGGCCGGCGGCGGCAGCAACGGCATGATCAGCTTCGGCTACATGCAGCCCACGGAACGGCCGACGATCTCGCTCGGCGGCAGCATCGAGAGCTTCTTCGTGCACGTCGCCCCACGGGACTTCAGCCTGCAGATCGGTGCCAACCAGGGCCAGACCATCAACACCTTCATCGCCGACATGAGTGCTGAGGCACTCGGGGTGGAGGGCCTGGTGGTCGTTACAAGCGACCTGGCCCAGGAGGCGATCAGCATCGTTGACAACGCCATCAATACCGTCAGCAGCCAGCGTTCCCGGCTCGGTGCCCTGCAGAACCGCCTGGAGAGCACGATCCGCAATTTGGATGTCAGCGCCGAGAACCTGACTTCATCGGAGAGCCGGATCCGCGATGTGGACGTGGCGCTCGAGACGATCAACTCGACCCGCAACCAGATCCTGCTGCAGGCCGGTGTGGCGGCAATGGCCCAGGCCAACCAGCTGCCCAACCAGATGCTGCAGCTGCTGGGATAAACAGAGCCAATCCCCAAGCACTACGAGAAGCGCCTCCCCTGGCCAGCCGGTCGGGGGAGGCCGCTTTTTAGGATCCAGGAGCTGGGTTGTGGGGTGTCGGGATAGTTGCCAGAAAAAGAATGAGAAGCAGGAAATCAGCGCGTAGCAGCGGCTCCCAGCCGCTGGACCAGTTAGATTGCCAGCTCAGCTGGCAACAGGACCTGCGTCATCAACCTTGTCTCCCTGGTTCAGCGGACGCCTGAAGGGAATCAGGATTCCGACAAGGCACGCATAGGTTAGGCTGGACCACATGTCACTGTTGCCGGGTCCTGAGCCAGCCAGAGCCATTGCATGCAGGCATGCACTGATGATGATTCCAAGCCTGCCGACTGCGATCATGATGGTCCCCAGGCGCCGGCTCAATCCCTTGCGGAGCTGAAAACCTGAAGGCAGCCTGAACACGAGGCCAATGATGCTGAGCAGCATCACGAGGATTGTCATCACCCATGAGATTGAGTGCCACATTGCTTATCCCCGTAGGTGGCGGTTATCTACAACATATTAGTACAGTGGCGGAATGGTGTCGCTGCTCTACTAAAAGATCAGTGAAGACTAGTCGCTGCTACTAATCTCTGTTCTCTGATTGGTCCCGCCAGGCTGCAGCCTGGCCTCCGCTACCCCCTACAACCCAGCTCCTACATCCTCACTCGGCTTCGTAGCAGCCCGCATCCAGCTTGCCGTCCAGCTGCGGCAGGATCCGCGGCATGCCGTCGAAGTCAAGCGGCGGGACGAGCAGGCTGTCCGTGTCCAGCTCGGTGGCGACGGAGCCCGTGAGGATGTGGTAGTCGTCAATCAGCGGACCGAGGAAGCAGGCCTCATCCGTCATCAGCACGCTGTGCAGCTCATTGCCCGTTGCCAGGCGCCACTCCGCCAGGTCGAGGATGTCATCCCCGCCGTTCTCCGTGAAGCGCCCGATCACGAGATTGTAGTCACTCGTGAAGCCGCTCTGGGAATCCGGTGTGACGTCCACCGCTCCGCGGAAGGAGTGCCTGCTCCAGAAGATGTTGTTGCGCAGCGTGTTGCCGGTACTGCCGTTGTTGATCGTCACGCACCAGCGGCCGTCAGTGGCCTGGATGATCGTGTTGCAGATCACAAGGTTGCCGGTGCTGGCCAGACCGTCACCGCTGTACATCACGAGCCCCGTGGCGTGGTTGTCATACAGCAGGTTGTTGCGGATCACGCTGTCCTGCAGGCCGTCCATGTTGAGCGCCGCCCCGCCGCCGCTGCCGTTGTCAAAGCAGACATTGCGCTCGATCAGGGCTTCGCTCATGATTCCGTCACCGCCCTGGCTGGCATCTGCATTGAACTGGATCCCGCTGCCGCGGTTTCCGTAGCAGATGTTGCCGCGTGCGATGTTCTCATCGCCGCTGTTGCTGAGGTAGATCCCGTGCTCATCACCGCTGAAGCTGCAGGTGTTGTAGGAGACTTCGAGGCGGTCCACGAAGCCGCTGAAGATTCCCCAGCGGAAATTGCTGGTGCAGGTGTTGTGGCGCAGCACGATGTCATGCGCCGGTTCGGCGGCACTGCCCACCACACGGATACCGGAACGTGAGCAGTCGCGCACGGTGAAGCCCTCGATCACGATGTCATGGATGTCCGTGGCCTCGAAGTTCTCGATGTTGATTCCATCCGGAGTCTGCGGGTTGTCAAAGATCACGTTCGCACCCTCGAGCGCGGAGAAGGTCACCGGCGCTCCCGGCTCGCCGCTCTGGCTGAGCATGAAACCCTCATAGTCTCCTGGACGCACGATCACGGTGTCGCCGGCCTGCACGGTGTCGGCGGCCTTCTGCAGTGTGGCCCAGGGCAGGGTCACGCTGCCGGGATTGTTGTCATTGCCGCCATTGCTGTCCGGGGAGACGTAGTAGATGCTGCCCTGGTGGTCCTCGTCATAGACCAGCGTCAGGCTGTCGAGCTCCGACTGCTGGCCGCCGGCCTGCAGTGCGGGAACCACAACGGCGAAGTACAGGAAGCCGGCCGGTGAAACCAGTCCGGGAAAGTCGCTGAGTTCCGAGATCGCCAGCCCGCCTTCCATCTGGCTGAAGCCGACCCAGCGCTCGTTCTGGAAATCCGCGGCGGCGATGAACAGATTGCCGCTGCCGATGGCGATCAGGCTGTCCACGGCTCCGCCGGGGTCTGCGGTCTGGAAGATGCTCCAGGCCAGTTCAGTCTGCGTGGGCATGTAGGTCCGGCCCTCATTCTGCGGCTCGGCCAGCATCTGGCTGTGGGGCTGCACCAGGCTGATGCGATGGGATTCAATCACACTTGGCCGGCGCAGGGCGTCCAGACCGTCCAGGGAAGGCAGACCGGAGGGGTCAGGCTCCAATTCAGGCGCAGCAGAAGCGCAGGCGGTCAGCAGGCCTGTCAGCAGGAGAATCAGGATGCGTGGAAGCTGCATGTTTTCTTATACCCTACAGATCTGACCGGACAGGGAACCAGTGGTTCCCGGAATCGTCCGCAAGAAATAAAAAAGGGGGAGCGCACGGCTCCCCCTTTGATTTAACAGGTCTGACCCAGGGGATCACTGACCCCTGAAGGAGTCGATGATGAACTGGAATCGTCCGATCAGCAGCGAGATACGGGCCATCACGGTGTAGCCGAAACTGGCGCCGAAGCTGACCATGATGAATACGATGCCCACGCGGCTGATCACGCCGACCGTCTTCCGGTGTTCCAGGCTGAAGAAGAAGTAGATCAGCGTGGAGAAGACAGCCAGCAGGATGATGATCTGGTTGATCACCGGACCCACGCCGCCACCGTAGGGCTGCAGGGTCTGGCTGAGCTGGGGCAGCAGCAGCGAATGTACGATCAGTGGCAGCGAATAACCCGCGAATCCACCGATGTACAGTGCGAAGGACATGCGCGATAGCCAGCTCAGACTGGGAATGATGCGCAGCAGGATGAAGATGCCGAGCAGGGTCGGAATCAGCACCCAGTAGTTGTGGTTCTGCTGCATCTGCTGGAATACGAGCGGGTAGATCGTGCTCCAGTACTGGATGTTCACGTAGTAGCCGACACTGATGCCGAGGTACAGGTGCTCGCCGAACTTGAATGCCGGGTTGTCCTTGTAGATGAAGCTGAACATCATCAGCGTCAGGCCGACCGCGATCCATGTACCGATTACTTCACCGACCGGGATCATGCATTCCTCCTTTCCTCACGCTGACGCTTGTTGGCGATGAAGTAGCAGATGTTGGCAAGGATGATCGAGAGCACGATAAACAGGTGCACGGCGCTCTGGGCATCCATGCCCTTCACGGCATTGCCTGCGATGCGGGCTCCACCGTTCTTGAAGTTCGGATACTTGTCCATCAGCAGCACGTCGTACTCAGCGCTGCCCTTCATTCCACCGGAGATGCCATCCAGCTGCCCCGCCTGGTAGTAGGGGTAATAGCCGGCGGCGGAGACCGCGGTGCAGGCTGCACTCATCGGCACATTCTCCGGAGCACTGGCAAAGGCGATCCAGACCTCGACCGTGGCACCTGCGGCGATGTCCACGATGTAGTCGCAGTCCTTGACGCGCTGCACGCGCTGGTAGATCGGCATGTTGGCCGTCGGCCGGTTGTAGAAGTCGGTCGGATAGGTGCCGGTGATGCTGTTCGTCAGGCCACCGACCACGGCTGCGTTGCCGGGCTTGTAGCCGAGGAAGCAGTAGTCGGTACCGCTTGACTTGCCGTACTGCGCGCCGACTTCCTCAATCGCCTGCTGGATCAGGGCGGGTCCGCCCGGCCAGAGGGTGAGAATGTGCACCTTGTGATCCTTCTCGAAGCAGTGGGCCAGCAGCGAGTAGGTAAAGGGCTGCAGTTCCGGCTTGGAGGAGGGGTCGTAGTCAGCGGCGATCATCACGTCACTGCCGTTGGGCAGGGCGTCAATCGCACTGAAGATCGAACGCACTTCAGGCGTGGTGCCGATCGGCATCTGGATCGGTACCAGCAGCGGCCAGACAACCAGCAGGGCCACGCAGCCGAAGATGATCTTGCGGTCCAGGTTGAGGATCAGTGTCACGAAGTCCATTTCTAGTCACCTCCTCCCATGTAGGTCCGCTCAATTCCGAAGATGATGCGGATCGAGATTGCGATCTGGCTAAGGTAGACCCCCAGCAGGATGCCGCGCTTGGCGGCGGCATTCGGGACATTGAGCAGCCAGCCCGTCCACTCCTCGAAATCGATGAAGTGGTATTCGTTGCCGAACATCATGAAGGTCGGCGTGGCGTTGCTGATCAGGTCACCGATCGGTACGCGGCCTACCATCATGATGATCGCCGCGACCAGCAGCAGTGTTGCCTCCATGCTGCGGGCGCGGAAGGCGCGGAAGGCAGCGGAAGCGATGAAGAAGGCCAGCACGGAGAACATGGTGGCCTGCATCGGGATGAACGTGAATTCGTAGAGCCAGTTGAACAGGGAGCCGGTCTCCATGTTCTTCTCGGCGAAGCCCGGGAAATTGAAGGGTGCGAAACCCGCGAACATCATCAGCGCGAAGGCCGCGATCGTCACATAGGAGAAGGCGAAGCCCGGCCTCTTCATGCGGATCTTCAGCATGTGATGCTGCAGCAGCGAGAGGATACCGAGGATCGCCGCGAAGCCCACGATGATGCGCACCCATTCCAGGTAGCCATCCTCCAGGTTGGTGCTCACCTCACTGGGGATGTAGTACCTGATCCACATCATGATTCCCGCCACGAAGGCGATGATGATGGGCAGTTGTCGTTTCAGGAAAATCAACTCATGCCTCCTACAGCGGTGTCACCATGTCCTTGAAGAATTTCCACTCGCCGTTGAAGATGAACAGGATCGCCTGCAGCAGGATGATCGCCATCATCAAGGCCTTGGCAATGTCCTGACCCTTCAGGCTGCCCAGCAGCATCGGCTCGCGGGAGAGATAGGCACTTGCAGCATAGAGCTCCTCACCGATCAGCGTATAGTCGCAGGTCACGATGAAGAAGGGCAGCTGGTGCTCGGCATCCGTACCGGCGATCTGGATCGCGCCGGTTGCGGCGCCGGTCTCCGCCAGCAGCAGGGATTCCGCGTAGTAGTAACCCATCAGGAAGATGGCGGCGGGCTTGTCTCGCATCATGATGCCGCAGGTGGCGGCGGTGAAGGAGAACTGGTCATCCGTGAGGAAGAAGATGTTGTCCTCGCGGTAGGCATCGGGCCGACCCGCGGTGGCATATCCTTCCTTGACGACTTCCTGGGCCACGGTCTGCACCACCGGATCACGGTTGGGGACGATCAGGTCGGATTCGTAGTCGGCGATCTTGCCGGCCACACGTCCTAGGATGTTGATCGCCGCCAGGGTGGAAAGCTCGGAAAGTGACTGCAGGCCGGTGAGGTACATCACGGGCTTGCCCATCTCGGTGGCGCGGCCGATGGCTTCATCGACGGCTTCAAGGCCGGCGATGCGGCGGATGAACATGTTCGGGTTGCGCCGTGCGAGGATGATGAATGCCAGGATGATCATGCTGAACAGCAGCGCGAAGACCAGGTTGTTGGTCTTGGACTTGTCAAAGGCATTGCCACGCGGCGTGACGGTACCGAGGCTGATCTGCTCCGCGAGCTGCGGGCCGCCGCCGGCTGCCGGATCCATCGGGTTGGACTCTGCGGCACCATAGGTGCTCATGCGCAGCTGGTACTCAATGTCCGGGACGAGATTGATCGGGATCGAGGCGAACTGCTCAAGTCCGGTGGAGCTGTCATCAGACGCTGCAGTACCCGGATTCGGTACTGAGATGGAATCAACGGTGAAGTACAGCCGGCCGGCATCATTGCGCCTGGCGGCATTCACGCCGAAGAGATCGGTGCGTGCACCCTTGGTTCCCACGGAAGCCATCGGCGCCATGGCGGCTGCGCTGATCCACTCACCGCCATTGCGCATCGCCTCATTCAGGAATTCCCAGGTCAGGGCCTTGAGCCGCAGATCCTCGCCCTTGTAGGTGCGGGCTGCGAACTTCGCCTGCAGGGCGGCGATCTGCTTGTCCAGGCGGCGGAAGACCCGGTATTTCTGCCAGTATGTCCGGCGCAGCCCGGCCACCTCGGATCCCGGCAGCTTGTCGATGATCGACTGGTCCAGATCACTCTGGGCCTGATCCATTTCGGCCTTGGCGGAGCTGCGCTGGTCCAGCAGCGTGCCGACCTCTCCGGACAGCCAGTTGCGGGCATCCGTGAGGGTCTGCATTTCCTGCTGGCTGAGCTCGAAGTGCTTCAGCAGCTGATCATTGACCCGCAGTTCCACGGAGAACTGGTCAGCCTCCGTGGGGCTGCCGTCCCAGTCCCAGCTGATGGCAACGGCATTGCCTTCATCATTGGCAACGTCGCTGAGTTCCACGTCAGCCGGTGCGGGTACGGCATATGCATGCAGGGGCAGCAGCAGCAGCAGCGCCATGCAAGCCAGTAACCGTTTTCCCATTCCCATGTGCATTACCTGCTCTTGTAAGGTTTGATCCGCGGGCCAGGCCCGGCGGCATCAGCTTTCAATCATCTCGATATTGGCGCGGGGCACAACGACCTTCTCCCCGCCGTCAAATTCAACTTCTAGCACCCGGACCATCGTCTCGCTTTCCACCTTGGTCAGCTCGGGGATCAGCTTGCCGACCCTGCCGATGCGACCGAAGTAGGGCTCACGGATGCAGCGCACCATGGCACCGATGTCAGTGCCGACATTCTGCTGGGCTTCCTCGGCCCCGCCGATCGCTCCCTGGGTGGGGATGATCACCTCGGGGCGCATCACGCCGGCGCGGATCTGTGTCGCACCGCTGATGCTCGTGCGCTGGCCCTCACGCTTCCTCAGGAGGTTGAAGGTCTTGTCCGCCATGGCGATCTCACCGAAGCCCTCGGTCATCACGAGCGTCAGCCCGATCTCCTCGGAGCCTGTGATCGCCACGCCGAGGTCATAGCCGAGGATCGCCTTCAGGTCCTTGTCATGGAATCCGCCGACGATCACGCCCTTCACGCCGACCTGCTTGCACTTCTCGAATGCGGCGCTGGTCAGCAAGCTGCCGCCCACGACGATCCTGTTCTGGAATTCAGCCTTGATGTGCTGCTCGTCAAGGATCTCGTCCTTGGAACCGACACCCATCACCAGCTCGCCGTGGGTTTCGCCGCCCACGCCGAAGATGCCCTGCACGAAACTGCCGTGGGTCTCGACCACGACGCCCTCGCCGGCACGGACCTCCACGACCTTGCCATCAACATAGGCCGGCATTTCCACCAGACGAGGCGGATAGCGCAGGATCACTTGGCCCGTGACGTCAGAGACGTTGTCAATCGAGCCGTCGAAATCCACGGTGATGCGGGTCTGGAGAAATTTCAGCCCGAGAAAGGGCTTGTTCTCGGCGATCACTTCACCGGCAGTGAATGACTCGCCGGGTTTCTTCAGCATGTAGTCGTTGATCATGCCCGGATCGACGCCGAGCATGTTGACGACATTGAGGGTCTTGACCGGGCCCGGAAGCTCCGTTCGTGCCACGACCTGATCCGCTGTGACCGTGTCGCCGAGCTTGACGAGCACATCCCCCTTGAGCGGCAGGATCCGGTCCTTGCGGACCGTGGTGAGTTCGGTGACCTTCAGGCCTGGTACGTAAGCGTGCGCCACTGGGGTGCCATCCTCCGGTTGCTCCACGGGGGAGCGGAATTAAGTTACCTATAATAAACCAAAAGCCCGATTAGGTCACTACCTCTCAACCTCCCGCAGCAATACTGACCGCAATGGCGACAGGATTGTGACTGCGCTGCCGCCTGGAACATCCGGGCATGAAAAAGCCCCCGCCGGAGCGGGGGCCAGTCCTTTTCGGTTTGTGGCAGGGACGGACGATCAGTCCTCATCCCCGAAGTCATCATCCTCGGCGCTCATGCTGGAAGCCGGGGGAGCAGCACTGCTGCTCGTGGTGGCACCACCACCGCCGGGAAGATTCATGGCCTGCTTCATGGCCATCTCGCCGAGCACGGGGACCTTGTAGATCTTGCCCTGGAAGGCATTGATGATCATGATCACCCAGAACACGAGGGCCACGACCCCGTAGATCCAGCCGACCACGGGGATGGCGACGAGGAGCATGGACAGGCTGAGAATCATCGCCTGGAAGGCGTAGAACCGGACGAACCTGCTCTCCTTCTCCATCAGGAAGAAGACCAGGCCGAGGATCCAGTGTATGCAGGCGATGCCCGCTGCCACGTTCGGCTCCATTCCCGTGCTGCTCTTGTCAGGTGTGAGACTCATTTGACGACTCCCGCGTAAGGTTGGACTTATTATACATAATATGCGCTAAGTGGCCACCCGGGCCAACCAGATGCTATACCCGCATCCGCCTGTCTCAATCAGCAAATCTCAGGGACGGCGGTCCACTATGCGTTTTTCCTTGCTCATGGTCTCCATCCCCAGCTCGCTGCTCATTTCCTCATGGCTGTAGAAGCGGATCTCATCGATGCCGATTTCGGTCTGGATTCTGAACTTCGTCTGGATGGCCTTCTCGAAGTCCGGCTGGCTGCAGCCCTCATGCAGGGCCACCAGCAGCTGGACCTGGTCCTGGCCGAATTCATTGCCCTCAGGCTTGCTGACCACCATCTGCCATTCGATGATGTCGCGCTCAGCATTGAACAGGTTGAACAGCTCATTGAAGTCAACGAGCGTGCCCTTGACCTTCTTGATCTCGCTGACGCGGGTGATGCTCGTGCCGAGCAGCGGCAGCTGTTTCCCGGTATGCGGGCACTGGCCGTAGACCAGGCCTTCCTTGACGAGATCTCCTGTGCGGTAGCGCAGCACGGTGCTGCCGGCACCACTGATGTGCGAGTAGACGATTTCACCGGGGCTGCCTTCCGGCACCGGCTCACCTGTCCCGGGATCGACGATCTCGAAGATCTCCATGTCGGGATAAGTGAGGTAACGAGAATCCTCGCTGTCGTCGCTTTCCAGCCAGGCCTTCTTGGCCTCGGTCATGCCATAGGTCACGAGCACGCGCACATTCTGTGCCCCGAGCTTCGCCAGACGCTCCTTGAGCTTGAGCTTGTACATCGGCGGCACGCGCTCCGCTCCCAGCACCACGATGCGGATCTGCTCCATGCTGGTGCCGAGCTGTTCCGCAAGGTGCACGAGATGCATCACATAGCCCGGCGTACCGATCAGCACGGTGGGCTTGATACGACCGATCACGGCAAGGATCCCCTGGCTGCCCATCACCTTGCCACCGCCGGTATGCATCACCATCACGCCGGTCTCGAAGCCCATCTCGCTGATCTGCCAGAAGCCGAGATGCGGTGCGAAGGGCATCACGCTGACGATGCGGTCGCGCTTGCGGTCGAAGCCGCTGACCTCGAACATCCGCGCACCGGCCAGGCGCAGCTGCTGCATGTCCGCCTTGGTGTAGACGAAGGGTGTCGGCAGCGCTGTGCGGCCCGTGGTGAAGGTCGTCATCACCGGCAGGTATTCATCCAGCACGAGATCCTTGATGCTCTTGCCCTCGCGCCGGCTGCGGGCCGCCAGCCCGATCTTGTCGAACAGGCTCAGGCTGGCCTTGAGCTGGGCCTCATCCGGCTGGATGATGAAATCGCGGAAGCGCGCCGGATTGTCCTCGGTGCTGGCGATGTCCGCCTTGGAACTGAAGGGCAGTCTGCGCAGATCCTCGAGGTTGCGGATGCTGTCGGGTCCGAGCCCCGCTTCGTCCATGAGCCTGCGGTAGTGCGGACAGAACGGATAGACCTTGTTCGAAATGAACTGGTGAAGCTTGCGTCCCTGCCGCTCACGGATTTCGCCGATTGGTACGTTTCCCCATGCCATGCCTCTATTCTACGGGAAAAGCGGACCTGCTCAGAATCCAGCAGACGCATCACCTAGAATTCCCCGGTGAAGCATGCCCTGAACCTGATCTGTGTTGCCAGTCTGCTGCTGCTGTCCGCCTGTCCGCAGGACCAGGCTTCCGAGCCGGTGGACAGCGCTTCCGGCGGCAGGCCGGATCCGGCGGTTTCCGGAACTGGCTCTCCGGAGACGGATTCAACGCTGATTGAAAGCCCGCTCAATGCCATGGAATGGGATGGCCAGCAACATGTGCTGACCTTGTCCGAGTTCAGTGAGCTGCTGATCAGCGAAGGGGCCGCTGCCCTTCTGAGCAGGGCGGATTTCAGCGGCTTCGAGCAGCGCATGGAAAGTGAAAGCAGCCCGGAGGGCGAGCTGCCGATTGCCATCTGGCTGCTGCCGGAGACGGAGACACCGGTCGGCTTCAGCGCACAGCTCGTGGCCTTCGGCGGCGGGGAAAGGCTGATCTTCGGCTTCAGCAGCGCCTGGTACGCTGCCAACTTCGGCGTCGATCCCGAGGAACTGGACTCAGAGTTCCGCAGCATGCATGAGCAGTACGGCGGGGCAGTGCGGAACTATGCCTATGCTGATCCGGACTTTGACATCAGCTTCTTCCAGTTCAGTTTTGACAACGGAGTCGAAGGCACCTGGGGCAGCCCCTACATGACGTACAAGCGCTTCACGATGCACGGTGACATCCCGGAGTGGAATTTCTACTGCATCGGCATTGAAGCCGGGGCCACTCTGGCAACACGGCAGGAGTTCATTGAGGAAGCGCGGGATGGCAGCTACTGGATTGCGCAGCTGCCGGAGGACTTTGAAGGCAGCGGCGAGCCCGACAGGCTGCTGGAGCTGTGCGCGGGCGGGACCAGCTCAATCCTGACGGAGCTCGGAATTGACCCGGCCAGCGGCCAGCGGCGGGAAGGCTTCAGCCTGGTGCGGCTGCTGCGACCGCGCACGCAGCTCATGAGCTACAGCGGCCAGCTGCTGGACGGCGTACCGCAGTATGAGCTGCTGCTTGCTGAGAACAGCCTCGTGCAGCAGCTGAGCTTCACCGACAGCTGGCTGGAACTGCGCGGCCTGGACCCAGGGGAATTTGCGGCGGAGTTCGAGCAGCTGCGCAGTGCCTGGCAGGGCTGGGAGCGGGAGCCGGACCCGGCGGCCGGTACTGAGATGCTGGACAGCGGTGTGCAGATCGGGGACTGGGAAGTTTCAAGGCGGATGTTCAGTGCGGACGGAGATGAGCTCATGAACAGCTGGGCTATCCGGCCGCTGGGGCCGGATAGCGACTCCACTGAGCTTCCGGCTGGATCGGACTGAGATCAGCTGCTGGCCACACCGGCGGGCAGGGCTTCCAGCACTCGCCGTTCAATCTGCTCCAGCTCATCAAGCCAGTCCGGGTTACGGACCTCGTCAGCAAGCTGCAGGGCAACGCCACGCGCCTGGGCAATGAAGGAGCGCACTGCATCCATCGAGAACTGGATGCTGCCCTGTGAGAAGAGATGCGCCTTGATGGCATCGGCATCCGCCTGGGCATGCGATTCCTGGTAGCGTTCCGCCAGCTGCTGGGTGTGCGGGGCATCCTGCATCAGGGAATGCACGAGCGCGAGCGTGATCCGGCCCTCACGCAGGTCGCTCATCACGGGCTTGCCGGTGCTTTCCTCATCCTGGGTCAGGTCCAGCAGGTCGTCCACGATCTGGAAGGCCAGGCCCAGCAGCCGGCCATACTCACCCGCGAGCTTGATGCGCCGCTCGTCCGCGCCGCCGAGATAGGCTCCCATGCTGCAGCAGAGGCTGAACAGCACGGCTGTCTTGAGGTGGATCACGTCGTAGTACTTCTCGACGCTCAGGCGGAAGTTGTTGCGGTTCAGCACTTCCTCGATTACACCCATGCCCAGCTCCTGGCTGGTGTCGAGCAGCATCTCGGTGAGCTGGAAGTCGCGCTCAAGGTTGAGGCTCTTCAGCACGAGGGCCAGCACATAGTCGCCCACGATCACCGCCACCTCATTGCCGTACATGCTGTTCAGCGTGAGGTTGCCGCGCCGGGTATGCGCCTCGTCGATGATGTCGTCGTGGATCAGGGTCGCCGTATGCAGCAGCTCGCAGCAGGCGCTGCAGTTGATTGCGCTCGAGAATTCCGCGCCGCCGAAGATCTCGGCGAAGCTCAGCAGCATGCGCGGACGCAGGCGCTTGCCGCGGGACTTGGAGATGTCGGTGACATAGCGGGTCACCAGCTGATCGGAATCGGCGAGGATCTCTCCGATGCGCTCCTCGACAAGGTTGATGTAGTTCTTAAGCTGCTCAGCCCGCATGCTAACCAGCAGTGAGTATAGCGTGTATCCGCTTCTTGAGGCCCTTCAGCCCGCCGCCGCGCACACCGCTGACAAGCAGCATCGCCTCATTCCGTTCCACGCGCACATGCACCTTGTGGAAGGGTATGTAGAGCGCCGCGCCGATGCCGACGATCATCAGGATCCAGCCGAGGTAGAGCACCGGCATGCCCGGATCGCGCTTGTAGGAGAAGATCGAGAAGTTCTGGATGCGCTCCGAGAGCCGCACCTGGACATTGCGGCCGTTGACACTGACCGTGAAGCCCTGCTCAGTATCGAGCATCACATCCTCGAGTTCATTCGTCATCATGTTCTGCACATGCGCCACGGTCATCGGGCCGAGGTGCCGGTCGAGCTTGTTGTCAATGTAGAGGTCGCCTGCCTTGACCTTCTCCAGCAGGAAGACCTTGTCGGTCTGGCCGCGGTTGTCCTCGGCGCGGGCCAGGGCCGGAGCCCCGCTGGTGTCGGTGACGATGCTGAGCCACATGTCCGCCGGGACCAGCTCCTCGGTGACCTCGCCGTCGCGGCTCATGGAGAGGAAGCCGTTCTGCTCATAGCCGCTCTGGAACAGCATCAGCTTGTCAATCACCAGCGGGTGGTTGACGATCACCTCGCTGCTGACGGTGGTGCCATTGCGTTCCGCCGTCAGGGTAGACACATAGTCCTTCACGAAGTAGTGGGAGTATTCCTGGAATTCCGGGCTGAACTCCTCGTCGTTCTGCAGCACGGTGGGCAGGATCAGCTTGCGGCCGTAGTCAATCCGGAAGGTGTCCTGGCTCAGTTCATAGCTGCGCTTCGGCAGGTCGTCGAGGAACCACTTCACCAGCGGGTGCTTGCCCTCGGCCAGATCCAGCGTGAGCGTCTTCTTCTCGCCGTCGGCCATCCGCACATTGCCCTTGTTGCCGAAGATGCTGCCGTAGATGCCGCCGAACAGCAGCACCAGCACGGCGACATGCAGCACGACCATCGCCCAGCGCTGCATGAAACCGCGGTCGCCGTAGATGCAGCGCGCGCCCTTGTCGTCCGTTTCCTCATGCACCCGGAAGCCCTGTTCACGCAGCAGAGTCGCCACAGCGGCAGCATCCGCATCCGGTTCGACATCGAACTCGATCCCGCGCCGGTCGGCCCGGTAGAAGCCGGGGCCCCGCTTCACGGCAGGGGTCTTCCACTCCCGCATCGTGCGCTTGTAGCGCGTGATGTTGCAGACCGTGGCGCTGACGCAGAGCCACACGAGTGAGAGGAAGAACAGCGGTGTGAAGTAGATGTGGTGCAGGCCCAGCAGGCGGATGATCTCCCAGCGCTGCTGGCCGTACTTCTGGATGTACTGCTGGTCGATCGGCACACTGGACATGCCGCCGACGAGGTGCTCCTGCGGCAGGATCGTGCCGAGCGCATTCAGCAGCGCCAGGAGGAGCATCACGTAGATCGCGATCGGCAGGCTGTTGAGCCACTTCCAGAGGAAGTTGAAGGGCCCCCAGGTCTTGTGAGCAGCCATGGTCAGTTCTGGCTGCTGTCAGCAGGAGGCTGCGGGCTGCGTCCGGGAGGGCTGGGATGCAGCCCGTCGGAACTGCCGGCTCCACCTCCGCTGATGCGGCGGCGGATGTCGGGCACGATCTCGTCGTCCTCCTCCAGCTCGGCGGCAAGCGTATCGGCGCTTGGACTGGGCAGGAAGAGCATCACGATCGGGATCAGGGCCAGCAGCCCCAGCACGCCGAGGAAGTAGAGGTCAGCCTTGCTTTCCCCTCCGGCGGAGTAGGCATGGATGCTGTTGAGGTTGAAGACCGAGGCGAGGATGTTCACGCCCCAGAAGGTCATGAGCACCGTGGCGAAACCCAGCATGTTGATCAGCGCGGGCTTGTAGCCGACCCAGCCCATCATCCGGAAGTGGATGTAGCCGAGGTAGATCAGCCAGATGATCAGCGCCCAGACTTCCTTCGGGTCCCAGCCCCAGTAACGGCCCCAGGCATTGTCGGCCCAGACGGCGCCGAGGAAGATGCCGAGCGTGAGGATCGGGAAGCCGAACAGCACCATGCGGTAGCTGGTGCGGTCGAGGTCGCGCAGGCTGAACTTGCTGCTGAAGCGCTCCAGGTTGACGACGCGCAGCGAGCGCAGGATGTAGAGCAGGGCGAAAATCGCACCGAGCGCGAGGATCGCATAGCTGAGGATCATGCAGCTGACGTGGATCCAGAGCCAGTAGCTCTTGAGCGAGGGGAACAGCTCACGCGGATCGGCGGCACCCGGGTCCATGGACATCGAACGGGCATTGAAGGCCAGCATCATCAATGGCACGAACAGGGCGAAGGAGCCGAACAGGCGGGTCTTGATCAGCTTCCACTCCATCATCAGGTAGATGGGCACGGACAGCCACACGAAGTAGTTCATGACTTCGAACATGTTCGTGGAGGGCAGCACGAAGCCATTGTGCTGGTGGTAGTAGAAGATCGTGCGCTTCACGAGGAAAACGGTCTGCAGCACCCAGGCCGCACCGAGCACGGTGGCGGCAATCTGGCCCACACGGGGATGGCGTGCAAAGAACACGTGCACCGCATAGAGCACAAAGGCCGCCAGGTAACCGAACACCGCGTAGTCATAGAACTGCAGGGTATTGTTGATCTGCTGGATATTGGCTTCATCCATGATGTTTCTCCTGGTTCCCTGAACTATATCGATAATTCATTCACGATATAGCTTCCCAATTGTATCTCCACAACTCCCGCAGGTCAATCCCGCAGCGCGGAATCGATCCCGAACAGGCCGTCCTGCAGCAGTTCCCGCACCGGTGCATAGCTGCGCCGGTGCACCGGACAGGGTCCGAGCCGCCGCAGGGCCTCAAGATGGCCTGACGTCGGATAACCCTTGTGCAGTTCAAATCCATAACCCTTGTATTCATCGGCAAGCCGGGCGAGGATTGCATCCCGTTCCACCTTGGCGAGAATCGAGGCTGCGGCAATACACAAAGCCAGGCTGTCACCCCGCACGATTGCCTCCATCGGCGCTCCGCAGGGTGGCGGCAGGCGGTTGCCATCCACAAGCACATGCCCGACCCGGATCCCGAGTGTGGTCACGGCCTGCTGCATCGCAGCCAGCGACGCATTGAGGATATTATCACGATCAATTGTCGCGCTATCGATCGCGGCAGTGGAACAGGCGATGGCCCGCTGACGGATGCTTGCAGCGACACGGCTGCGCTGGCCGGCACTGAGCTGCTTGGAATCCGCGATGCCCTCGGGCAGGGACTGGTAGTCCAGCACGACCGCCGCTGCCACCACCGGCCCGGCCAGTGCTCCGCGGCCGGCTTCATCACAGCCGGCAATCGCCACCAGCCCTGATCTGATCAGCTGCTTTTCGCGCTCACCGATCCTCATCTCTGCTGTCCGGAGCAGTGTCGCCGGGATTATCCAGCGGGAGATTGCCATGCCAGCCGGTCTGGGAGCGCGGGGTGAAGCGCTCGCCGCGGCGGATCTCCTCCGCAGTCTGCTTCAGCTCCTGCAGGGCCTCTTCGTCAACCTCGAGTCCGCCCGCATAGGGATCGCGGGCTGCGGCAGACTGCGGAGCGGCCCGGCGCTTGCCGGTGAAGGCCTTGATGTCCATTGCCACGAGCACGATTGCCAGGCAGAGCGTGCCGATCACCGCCGCGCTGTCAGCGACGTTGAAAATCGGGAAGTCGTAAGGATCACCGAGCTGCGGGAAGAGCCTGCCGAGCAGGGGCAGCTTGACGTCGACGAAGTCCACGACCTCCTGCACGCGCAGGCGGTCGATGAAGTTGCCAAGTGCACCGCCGACGATCAGGCCGAAGATCCAGGTCATGCCGCGCTTCTCCGCGAAGTAGCGCTTCCAGACGTAGATCAGCGCCAGCGCGATCACGATGCTGACGAGGCTCAGGTAGATGCTGTTGCCCCGGAACATGCTCCAGGCCGCACCGGTGTTGGTTGTCAGCTGCCACTGGATCCAGGGGTTCCAGACCTTGACGACCTGCGTGGGCGGGAAGTAGGTGGACTGGATCATCTGCTTGCCCCACAGGGAGAAGTAGGGCCCGAGGAAGGCGGCGAAGCTCGCATGCTCATGCCGGCCGAGCAGGAACACGAACCAGGCCTTGGAAAGCTGGTCGGCGAAGATGATGAAAACTGCCAGGCTGCTGAAGAGCACTGTATGGCTGCGGGCTGCGGGCTTCGTCATGCGGAAGTGAGTTTACAGCATATTCTTCCGCCGCCTTGCCTAAAGGCGCGGCGGTATGACCCTGCGGCTGCGCTTCCGCGCATCCGGGTCGGGTGGAAGCTACAGGAGGATGGATGATGCACCGCGAAATCAGCGAGGAGCTTAGCTTCGAGCTGGATTGCAGACCGCCGAGCGCTTGCGCGAGGCGGAAGCAGTATCTGGCAGCGAGGAGCTTTGCTTCGAGCTGCATTGCAGACCCGCGAATGCTTGCATGAGCGGGAAACAGGATATGGTCTGACCCTGCGGCTGCGCTTTCGCGCATCCGGGTCGGGTGGAAGCTGCCGCAGGATGGATGTCTGTAGCCCGGCGTTCACGCCGGCTCAAGCCGTGAACGGCCTGCTACCCGCGCTCCTCCAGACCGAGGTAGCGGCCATCGGGATCTCGGAACTCGGCGATGCGTACGCTCTCACTCATGCGCTGCACCGGGCGCACATCAAGGCCGCAGCTCAGCAGTTCCTCGCGCGCCTGTTCGATGTCGTCAACGAGAAGGAGCAACTGGTCCGGTGCGCTGCCGAGGCTGTGTTCCTCATAGGGCATGGCGCTGCTCCAGGCGCAGAGGCAGAGCTGCAGGCCCCGGCAGTCGAAGCAGGCCCAGCCGGCTTCAGGGCTGCCGATGAGCGGCAGTCCGAGCCTGTCGCGGTAGAAGGCCAGCGAGGCCTCGAAGTCCCTCACGATGAAAACCGTGCGTGCCATGCCGCGGATCTGCATCCAAGCATGTTAGCAAGCGCGCGGGGCTAGCCCGGCGGCTGGTTGTGGCGCAGCAGGAAGCCCACGATGCTCGAGCCCGCCAGCAGGGAGAGCAGGCAGAGCACCGTCACCCAGGCCGGGCTCTCGGCATTGCGGCGCAGGCTGTTCACCAGTCCGGCCAGGCCGCTGGCGAGCAGCAGCAGGCCCAGAGCCCAGAGGATGATGTAGACCGTCGTGTCAACCTGTCCGTGCTGTGGCAATCCGTGCTCCAGGGCTCAGGGCAGCAGGCGGCGCACTGCGAAGGCGCAGAAGGCCAGCCCGGCCAGCAGGCTCAGCAGGTATGAAGCGTTCATCTCGAAGAAGGATCGCTCGTCATACTTGCCCTCACCGCTGAACATGCCCGTGATGCCGATCCAGATCAGCACCACGCCGATGATGATGTGGCTGATGGGGGAGGTGAACAGGTAGTAGCCGCGGCCCATGCCGTAGCCCAGACAGAGGCTGGACAGAGTATCCGTCAGGCAGAGTTCCACGGCTGACCCCCTGGCGCATCCCCCGCGCCGTGGCGATTATAGCGCCGACCGGCCCCCGTCGTTGGCAACGGGGACCGGTGGCCAGGTTGGGTGAATTGATCTTCAGGTTCAGAAGAGCAGCAGGCGCACCAGCAGGTTGACAACCATGCCGATCAGACCGAGCGTCCAGGCCTGCTCCCACTCGATCTCCAGCACCTGGCGTGCGGCCAGGGCGGTGGCGGCGAAGAACAGGGCATTGAAGAAGATGAAGGGTGCCAGGGCGCGGATCGGGAACAGCAGGATGCTGAAGACCACCGCGCCGACGATCCAGAGCACGAGGTGCACGGTGCTGACCGCCAGGGCCTTGCCCAGACCGATCCTGCCGATGCCGGTCTTCTGCGCTCCGAAATAGATGGCCGCCGTATTGGCAGCGAAAGCGATCATGCTTGCGAACATATTCTCACCCCATCGCCTGCTGCGGTGCATCCCTCGCACCAGCACAGACCAACATCAATGATTTCAATCCAGACATCAGGATTTCAAAGAATCCATTCACTGATCCTGATGTCATGTTATGTGTGACGAAGATCTGACTGCAGAGTTTCAAGGCGGCCGGTGATTTCTCAGGCAGGCTTGATGATGTCAAATGCAAAGGCGAAGAGCAGGTAGGCGATCATGCAGAACAGCCCAGCGCGCCAGGCCAGGCCGGGGCGGCTGAGCACGAAGGGCCAGATCGCCAGTGTGCTGACGGTGAACCAGACCATTGCAAGCACCGGGCGGCGCACCAGCATCTGGGACTGGCCCGCCAGCAGCTTCAGCACAATGATGTGGACGATAAAGGTGGCGATGAAGCTGGCCAGCGTCGGCAGCAGCGCGGCCCGCAGCCTGAGGCCGTTGACGCGGAAGACCATCGTCACTGCGCTGAACTGCATCAGGAGCAGGATGAGGCCCTCGAATGGTCCGAATCTACCCACAGCGGGATTATAGGTGTGTCCGGGAAAGGTATCTTAGTCGCGACAGACAAATGACGAATTCAGGAACTCCTGATAATTGACTCAGCCAGAAGCACGGCGTATATGCGAAACAGGATAACCCCGAGACCAACGAGGAAAAGCACCAGATGCGCTCTGCGAAATTCTCCGCGTCCCTGCTCCAGCGGCACCAGCCCGGAAACAAACCACCCTGCTGCAAAAAGCAGCACTATGCTCGATTCGATGCTGAAGTGCATGTATCCATATCTTAGCAGAAGCTTCTGAATCAGCAGATCAGGCGGCAAGCTGAAGCCGGTGGCAATCAGTGCCAGCTTAGCCAGGAGTCCAAGTGTGAGGCGAGGGGGCTTCAGCTTAGCCAGGACCGACCGCAGCAGCGCGAATTCAAGGGCAAACAGGATGCCGGCCTTGAACAGCCCCAGGCATAGAAGTACAAGCAGCAATCCAAAGGGCATTGCTGAAGCATAGCACTGATGAATTGACAAGTCCGCGGCAGCGGGAGGCGGCTTTCCCGCAGCCGGTCTGTGATCAGTCGCCTCTTCTGTAGCGTGCGCGGTACGGCTCGGGGCGGCGCGCGGTCAGGCGGAACTGCATCAGCAGCAGGATGAGGCCCTCGAATGGTTCGAATCTACACAAAGCGGGATTACACGTGTGTCCTGGAAAGTTGTCTGAGCCGTGGCTGACTGGGATCGCGTTCATGGACTGTTGATTATTGATTGAGTCAGACTGTCAGTGAAGATGGTGAACGACATAACCGTAAGGCTCACGAGGAATACGACCAGATGTATTCTGCGAATATCCCCGCGTCCCTGCTCCGGCGGCACCAGCCCGGAAACAAACCAGCCTGCTGCACTGAGCATCACTATGCCCAGTTCCAGGCTTATGTCCGAAAATCCGGATCTGCGCAAAAGCATCTCAAGCAGCAGTCCAGGCGGCAAGCTGCAGCCGGTGGCAATAAGCGCAAGCTTTGCCAGGAATCCACGTGTAAGGGGAGGAGACTTGAACTTTAGCAGAACCGACTGCAGCAGCGCGAATTCCAGGGCAAACAGGATGCCGGCCCTGATCAGCGTTATGCATGTAAATAAAAGCAGAAAATCCAAGGGCATTGCTGAAGCATAGCACCGATGAAACTCCAGCTGATCCAGGAGCAGGACTCAAGAGAACCCGGCTCCGGTCTGTGATCAGTCGCCCTTTCTGTAGCGTGCGCGGTAGGGCTCGGGGCGGCGCGGGGTCATCCGGAACTGCCGGTCGCGCTCGATCAGGTCCTCGATGATGTACTCAGCCTGTTCGGTGGTTAGCTGCTGTCCCAGTTCGAGCTGTTCCAGCTGCAGCGGCCCGCTGATGAAGCGCCGCGTGCGCTCGGGCAGGGCGGGTTCACGCATCTCAGGCTGGCTGTACTCGGCAGGCGTCACGGTAAGGTATACCGTTTATCGGCCCGTGTTGCCAAAGCTGGAGGGCTACTCGCCCCCGGCGGCACTCCCTTCATCCTCCATGCCCTCAGCATCAGCATCCGCCTCAGTCCCGGCTGCATCCCCATCCGCGGAGGGTTCCGGCACGGGCTCCTGGTAGAAGCTAAGCAGCGTGAAGTCCTGGTCAAGCAGGAAGCCGAGGTTGGAGCGGCTGGTCTTGTAGACCCGCCCATCCGTATCGCTGACGACGATGTTGCCTTCCTCATTGCCGTGGATCGTGAGCGTGTAGCTCTTCCCGGCGGCTTCCACTGTCAGGCAGGGCGTGGCTTCGGGGTTGAACTGCTCCGCCGGCAGCGTGGAAGGGTCGTCAATGAAGGTCTGGATCCGCAGCCCGCTGAATCTGTCAACGAGTTCCTTGAGATCATTCTGGTTGCCGTTGCCACCGGCACCGTCGATCGTCCAGAATTCGCCATCCCTGCTGAAGGCCTGCGGCTCGCCGGTGAGGCTGCCGTCCTCCAGCACGGGCGTGACCGTCACGTGCGTTGCCAGCAGCGGATCGTACTGCCAGAGCTGCTTGGAGCGGTAGTCGTCAAATGAGTAGCCGAGCGCGGTGCGCAGGTTGGCACTGGCCTTGTAGACGCTGTCCTCGCCGGCGAGGCGCACGAAGCAGCCCTTGACGTTCTCGGTGCTCTTGCCGACGAGCAGCGTGACCTTCGGGTCGCTCCCACCGGCGTAGACCGCCAGGCTGTAGGCCTGGTCCTCATTGAGCTCAAAGGTCGGATGGTGCTCCGGCTTGTCGCTCATCATCGCCTCGCTGCGTAGCTCCGGGAGCATGTCGAGCAGGCTCGCCGTGCGGGCCTCATCCGCGGGGTACTCCGCTCCGTCCTTGAGCGCGAACCAGTTGTCATCATGCTTCATGAGCGAGTAGCTCTCGCCCTTGGGGGTCTTCACGTCGAGACGGCTGATCGCATCGCGCTCGGCATCCACCAGCATCCCGGCAGCCAGGCCCTGCTGGCCATTGTCAGGGCCCGCGCCCTCGCCGCCCGCGTTGTCAGCGGGACTGCGGAACACGATGAACGAGATGATGGCAAGCACCGCGAGAATCGCGACCGGTGCCGCGAGATTGACCTTTCCACTCCTGGACATCCTTCCCTCCTAGGCTCCGCCGTAGCGGGCCTCGATTGCCCTGCGGCCTGCCCTGCGGATCACGCCCAGCAGCAGGCCCAGCAGCACGAGCAGCACCGGCACACCGGCCAGGTTCAGCCACTTCCACGTGCTCTTCTCACTGTCACTCAGTCCGGCGCGCAGCGGCCGTGAGGTCACGGGGGCACTGCGCAGCTCCAGCAGCCAGTCACCCATCAGCTGGGTGTCAACGATGTTGGCGGCGAACAGCGCATTCGTCTGCGCCTGCTGGAACATGCGGTCCGTCATGGCCCGCGCGCTGGCCAGCACGATCAGGTTGCCATCGGCGCTGCCCACGGCCTCATGCGTATGCCCGGCGAAGGGATCCACCACGGGGTCGATCGTGCCATCCTCATTGGGACGCGGTTCGCCGGGAGCCGGCGCTCCGTCCGGGAAGGCCGTGGTGAACTTGCCGCGCAGCATCGCCACCACCGTATAGGGGCCGGTGCTCTCGCTTTCAGTGGCCTTGTATTCCCAGTCCTGCTGGATACCGACATCGAAGGGGCTGTTCATCAGGAAGCTGCCCGGCGTGGTCTGCGCCAGCCAGTCGAAGCTCACGCCATCCGTGGGGACCTCCTCCAGCGGGCAGGTCATCGGCATCAGAAGTGATTCCAGCTTGCTGACCGCCGGCACGTCATGGTTGAAGCCTTCCGGTGTGATCTGCGTGTAGAGCGGATACTGCATCGGGATCGGGAAGAAGTTGGTCGGAACCTGCACGATGCCGCAGGAGACCGGATCGGCGATCAGCTTCTTGTTGAACTTCACGCCGTACTTCTCAAGCTGGTCCTCAATCGTCGGCAGGCTCGGATAGGCCTGGTTCTCCATGCCCTGCTGGTTGAGCATCATGATCGGGTCAATGGCTATGACCGCGCGCCCGCCGTCCAGCAGGAACTGGTCGATGCTGTACTTCATGGTGTCGGAGAGGCCGAAGGCACCGACGAGGAAGATCCCGTCCAGACCCTCCGGCAGAACCTGCTCCTCGGCGCCGATGCGCTTCACCTCATACTGCCCGCCCTCCTGGGTCAGGAGCTGGCGCAGGGTGTTGTAGGTTTGCTCCTGGGGCTGGCCGGGTTGCTGGTTCGTGTTGAAGGTGCCTTCGAACACACCGATCACCGGCTTCTTCTCACGGGTCAGACGCACGAGCCGGCTGACCACGTCGTACTCCAGGCTCTCGGTGCTGATCACGAAGGGGATGCTCTCGGAGCGGTCGAGGTGCGCCATGCTCATTCCGAAGAAGACCTTTCGCGAACTCTGCTGGTCCTTCTCAAGCACCTGCAGCTCCACCTCCGGCACGCCCTCATCCTGGGCCTTCTGCTTCAGCTCCTCGTCATCGCGCGGATCGATGTAGTGCACAGTCAGGTTGCCGCGCGAGAGGTTCTCGAACTCGCTCAGGCGGTCCCGGACCTCCGTGCGCATCGAAGCCAGCTGCGGCGGCAGTTCGGTCGTCATGTAGAAGTCGATCGAGAGCGGGGCATCGAGATTCGTCAGGAAGTCCTTGGTCTGCTGGCTGACGGTGTACATCCGGTTCTCGGTGAAATCAGCGCGGTAGCGCAGCAGGCGGTAGCCGAGGAAGTTGACCACCACCACGATCGCCAGCACGATGAAGATCTCGGCCAGGCTGTTTCCCTTGCGTTTGGTTCTGTTGTCCATCATCTCCCTCCTAGCTCCACTTGCGGCTTTCAACCATGCGTGTCGTCAGGAAGCAGAAGAAGAAGATCATGCTTCCGAAGTACAGCAGGTCGCGCAGGTCCAGCACGCCACGTCCCAGACTGGAGTAGTGCGTCGTCAGCCCGATGTTGCGCAGCAGCACCGAGAAGCCGCCCTCCACGAAGAAGGTCACGAAGGGCAGGCCGACGAACAGCAGCACGGCGATCGCGGCCAGGGACAGGATGAAGGCCACGATCTGGTTGTCACTGAAGCTCGAGACCCAGCTGCCGATCGCGAGGTAGGTCGCCCCGAGCAGCAGGGCCCCGAAGTAGCTCATCAGGGTCTGGCCCTCGTCGATGCCGTTGCTGCTGAGCTTCATCACCGAGAACACGAGCGGCGTGGTCAGCAGCAGGATGCAGCCCAGCAGGCTGACACTCGCGAGGTACTTGCCGAGTACGACCTGCCATTCGGTGACGGGCAGGGTCAGCAGCGGCTCAATCGTGCCGGTCTTGCGCTCCTCGGCCCACTGGCCCATGGTCAGGGCCGGCAGGATCAGGAGGAAGGTCCAGGGCAGGAAGTCGAAGAAGGCGCGCAGGCTGGCCTGGCCCTCCACGAAGAATGTGCGGAAGTAGAGGAAGTTCGTCAGCGCCAGGAAGGCGATGATGATGATGTAGGCGATCGGGCTGAGCCAGAAGGCGCGGAACTCACGGTTCCAGACTGTGCAGATCTTACCCATCCTGGCTGCCTCCTTCCTGGCCGCTGCGGCGGCCGGTCGTGCCGGTCAGGCTGAGGAACACGTCCTCCAGCGAGGTCGATGTATGTGAGAGTTCCAGCAGCTTGGCCCCGCTTTCCACGGCCGTGTCGAAGATCCGCTCGCGCAGGTCATGGCCCTTCTCGGCCGAGATCGTCGCTGCCAGCTCCCCGTTCTCCATGTTGCTCGAAACCGCGGTCACGCCCTTCAGCTGCTCCAGGCGGCGCAGCGTGCCATCCCCGCCGCGCAGGCGCACGCTGTACTGCTCGTTGCCGCTGACCATGTCCAGCAGTTCGCCCGAGGTGCCTTCACCGACGAGCTTGCCGTTGCTGATGATCAGGATCCGCGAGCAGGTGTTCTGCGCCTCGGGCAGGATGTGCGTGGAGAGCAGGATCGCCTTCTCCTCGGCGATGCGAGTGATCAGCGATCTGATCTCCACGATCTGGGCAGGGTCCAGCCCGCTCGTGGGCTCATCGAGGATCAGCACCGGCGGGTCGTTGAGCAGTGCCTGGGCCAGACCCACGCGCTGGTGGTAACCCTTGGAGAGCTGCGAGATGTCCTTGTGGGCCATCGTCGCCAGGCCGCAGGTCTGGATCACGTCGTCAATCCGGCCCTGGATCGCGGCGCCGGCCACGCCCTGCATGCGCCCCATGTAGCGCAGGTAGTCCACCACTCCCATTTCCTCGTAGAGCGCAGTGCTCTCAGGGAGGTAGCCCACGGCGGCCCGCGCCGCCAGTGGCTGGTCGATGATGTCGTGGCCGTTGATGCTGGCCGTGCCTTCGGTGGGTGCGAGGTATCCCGTCAGCACCTTCATCGTCGTGCTCTTCCCGGCACCGTTGGGGCCGAGGAAACCGACGATCTCACCCTTGGACACGGAGAAGCTCACATCGTCGACAGCCAGGACCTCACCATATTTCTTGGTAAGTCCCGATACTTCGATCATAGCTTTCCCACTCCGGATTCCTTTAGTACTAGCGGCGCAGTGGCCGGGTCAGAATCAGAGCAGAGATTATACAGGTCAGCCGCATCTGATCCGAACGCGCCGCGATGCTTCCCCAGGGCAATCTCCCATACCGGCAGCCTGCCTGGCGGGGATTACAAAGTTCTCTGGATGCCTGAACTAGAATATGTGTTCAATCAAATCCTGAAAATCCCTGGAGAATCTGATGACCAGCCGCGGACTCCTCCTGAACGAACTGGAGCACGTGCTTCGCAACTGCCGCATGATCATTGAGCTGATCAAGCCGGATGACCTCGGCTTCCGGCCGGCCGGCAACATGCGCACACTCGAGGAGCTGGTGAACCACCTGGCGCAGATTCCCGCGATCGACCTTTTGATCATGCGTGGGGCCGAGGAGGCCGAGGTCCAGGACCGCGAGAAGAAGATGTTCGCGCGCAGCCGCGACGACCTGTTCAAGAACATGGAGCGCGGCAGCCGGGACATGACCCGCTTCATGGAGAGCCTGACCTTCGATGAGTTCGAGAACGGCGCCGGCGTGGCCTTCTACGGCCGAAGCCAGACCTACCAGCAGTGGCTGCTGGAAACCGTCACGCATATCTACCACCACCGCGCCCAGCTGCACATGTACCTGAAGATCAAGGGCTACGCGGTGGACACGAACACGCTGTACAGCTGATGGAGGCCCGGAGCAATCCGGCAACAGGTAACAGGGACCTGGAGTGGTCAGTGGGCAGTAATCAGAGTTCAGTAGCAGCGGCGCCCCCGCCGCTGCATGGGAGGTGCGGCGCAAGCCGCACAACGGGGAAAGGGGAACAGGTACAGTGGACCGGGAGTGGTCAGTGGTCGGAATGGATCATTTAGCTGCGCAGTACTTGGCTGATTGATCGCCGGGCAGACTGCATGGCCTCCCCTACAATGCTTGCGGGAATGCACGCAGGAGTGAGCATCATGAAAGCAGCCATCGTCAGCCTCACAGTTGCCAGCCTCATGCTCGGCGCAGGCAGCGCATCCGCTTCACAGCCGCCCAGGCAGCAGAACATCGCCACCTTCAGCGTGGTGGCCTATGACCCGATCAGCGGCGAGGTCGGCGTGGCGGTGCAGAGCCGCTTCTTCGCCGTCGGCAGCGTCGTGCCCTATGCGGATGCCGGAGTCGGGGCCGTTGCCAGCCAGGCCTTTGGCAACACCACATTCGGCCCGCTCGGGCTGGAGCGGATGGCGGATGGCCACAATCTGGACTATGTGCTGACGAGCCTGCTCAGCGCCGACGAACGCCGCGAGCAGCGCCAGGTCGGCCTGGTGAAGGTCGGGGGCACGAACTTCGCGCAGGACAGTGAATGGCAGGACAACGAGCAGGCCAGCTTCGTCATCACCGAGTCCAGCCAGGCCCTGAGCTACAGCGGCAGCGAGTGCATGGACTGGGCCGGTGGGCGCAGCGGCGTTGCCAATGACGGGATCGTGTTCGCCGTGCAGGGCAATATCCTCACCGGTGCGGATGTAGTGGATGCAATGTATGAAGCGATGGCGGACCCCTACGCTTGGCTGATTGACAACCCGCTCGCCGACGAGGAGATCATGTACGCCGTGAGCATCGATGACATGGCGGCGCGCCTGATGCTGGCGCTGGCCGCCGGCCAGAGCCGCGGCGGGGACAGCCGCGGGATGCAGAGTGCCGCGCTGCTCGTGGAACAGGCCGGGATGGGCTACGGCGGCTACAACGATGTGAAGTACGACCTGCGTGTTGACGATGCCGTAGATCCATTTCACGAGCTGGCGCGGCTGATCAACATCGGCCGGCCCTTCGCGCTGGCCAACGAGGCCTATACCGTGCTCTATGCCGGCGACTACCAGCGGGCCCGGGATCTGTTCCTGACGATCACCCTGATGGACCAGGAGAATGCCAACGCCTTCTACAACCTGGCCTGCGCCTGTGCGATGGGCGGGGATATCGATGCCGGCTTTGACTACCTGAACTTCGCGCTGGATCTCGACCCGGCGATGCTGGAGCACAGCCTGCAGGACAGCGATCTTGACAACCTGCACAGCGACCCGCGCTGGACGGAAGTTGAGGCGCGACGGGAGGACTGAGGATCAGGACAACACCCTGATACCCACTGATTCGAGCATGAAGGCCTGACCCGGCGTAAACACCAGTCCGCTATAGCGTAATCAGTGCATATGGCGGCTGAATGCCGCCGTTCCGGCGAGCTGAATGCTCGCGCTCCCTCACTTCCATTGTCGTCTCGTACAAGCAATCGACGGTCTGGATTCTCCTTCCCGCTCATGCAAGCATTCGCAGGTCTGACGACAAGCCCGGAGCAAAGCCCCGAGCTTTCGGCGCGATGCATCTCCCATCCATATGTATCTTCAGCGCGACCCAATCCGGCTTGGCCGGATTGCAGCGCCAGACCGGATTCTCCTTCCTGCTCATGCAAGCATTCGCAGGTCTGCCGATAAGCCCGGAGCAAAGCCCCGAGCTTTCGGCGCGATGCATCTTCCATCCACCTGTATCTTCAGCGCGACCCAATCCGGCTTGGCCGGATTGCAGCGCCAGACCGTTGAGCCTTTGGGCGAGACGGAAGATCAATGGTGTGTAGCTCTGAGAGCTACAGGGCCCTGTCGGTCTAAGACCGACACTCCAGGCTTAGTCGTACTGGCGGATCAGGCTCTTGAGCTTGCCGATCACCCGGATCTCGTTGAAGTACATATCCGGGTAGAGCGGATTCGCGGCCTTCAGCACCACGCGCCCGGCCTGACGGAAGAAGAACTTCACCGTGGCCTCATCCTCCACCATCGCGGCGACGATGTCGCCGGTGCTGGCGGACTGCTGCTCCCGGAAGATCGCGATGTCCCCTTCCTTGATGCCGGCGTTGATCATGGAGTCGCCCTTGACCCGCAGCGCGAAGAGGTTTCCGCCCTCATGCTGCATGTTGTCAAGCGGCATGTTGACATAGTCCTCCACGTTGTGGTCGGCATAGGTCATCACGCCGGCGGCGATGCGCCCGAGGATCGGGATCCGCGCCGCCTCCTCCACACCAAGCACCTGCTTGCCACGCTGCCCGAGCAGGATGCTGCGGCTGCGGTTGCGGGCCCGTTCAATCAGGCCCTTCTTCTCAAGCGCCACGACATGGTCATAGGCACCCTTGACGCTGCACTCGAACTTGCCGGCGATATCGCGGATGGACGGCGCGTAGCCGTTGCCATCGATGAAGTCGGCAATGTACTGCAGCACTTCGCGCTGCTTATCTGTGACACGCTTGGCCATAACAAAATTATACTAATCACATTAGTACTTGTCAAGTGTTTATGACAGAAATTTGAAGATTTGGAAATCACCGTCCACAAGTCACTCACGGCTGGCCTGCGTAAGCCTGCTCCAGTGCTGCAATCCGCTGCGCCAGCTCCGCCTCCATCGCCTCAGCCGAGCAGGCCAGCACGCGCAGCATGCTGCCATAGCCATCGCTGCTCAGCCAGGACCCGCTGGCGAGACGGCCGCCGTCCGGGCTCCAGGCGAGGCAGCAGTCCCAGTTGATGCGGCCTTGCAGCTCTCCAATCGGTGTCAATCCCTGCGAGGTGTCAAACAGCCGTAGCCAACCAGCATAACTGAGGCAGGCCAGCGTTTCCCCATCTGGACTCCAGGCGGAAAGAACGACCCCCGGCGGCAGTGTGCAACGCACCAGTTCGGCGAACCCGGCGTCGGCATCCAGCAGCAGCAGTTCCCCGGCCTGGCAGCAGGCCAGGAGACGACTGTCCGGACTCCAGCACAGCACTTTGGTCCCCTCCGGCAGCTGCGTTACCACAGCCCAGTCGTCAACAGCATTCCAGATCGGCATTTCCTGCCCGCCCTGCGTCGCCGCGAGCCAGTGGCCGTCCGGACTCCAGAGTAGCCCGGCGATCCGCACATCAGCGAGTGGCAGTTCGCGCTTCAGCTGCAGGTCTGAACCAGAGGAATAGATCAGCACACTGCGCCGCTCGGCAAGTCGCGGGTATTCCCCGGCCTCAGCGCGTGCCGTATTCGAGTAGTCGGATAGCACCGCCAGCAGATCACCCGCCGGGCAGAAGGCCGCCTGCTGGTGCTTGAAATGCTGGTCGGTGTCAGATATTGCAACACTGTAGTCCGCCTCTGCATCCAGCAGCTTCAGCACGCCGTCCCAGCTGCAGATTGCCAAGTAGCGCGAATCCGGGCTCCAGCTGGCATTGTCGTTCGGGAACATGTCGGCAGGCAGTTCCATCAGGGCGGCAAAGCCGTCCGCGGCCTGTGCGGCCATGAGGATGCCGTCCTCGTTGCTGCACTGCAGCCGCTGCCCATCCGGGCTCCAGCTGATGTCCAGCATGTTGGCATCCGGCAGCTCCAGCCAGTCAGCGCTCAGCCGTCGCTGCTCCGCGTATGGCGCAAAACCTTCGCGCAGGGACAGGCTGCCGCTCCACTCGGCAATTGCCAGCCGGCTGCCTTCGGGGTTCCACTGCAGCGCGGCCAGCGGACTGCCGGAGGCGCGCAGAGCTGAGCCGTTACCATCGAACTGCCGCCGGTCCCAGAGCGTGATCCCACTCGCTTCATAACTGAGCGCCAGCCAGCGGCTGTCCGGGCTCCAGACCGGATACGGGAAGGTCCCGGGATACACCAGGCGGTCGTGGATCAGGAAGGTGTTGTTGCCGTCGCGGATGCACATGCGTCCCTTGCCATCCGAGCTGGCCAGCAGCTCGCCGTCCGGACTCATGATCATGTCAGAGACGCCACCGTCCTGGCCAGTCGTGTCGATCTGCTCGATGGCCTCAGCTTCGCAGCTCCACACCTTCAGCCCGTCCGTGCCGCAGCTGTAGAGGATGCGCCCGTCACTGCGCCAGACCAGGCCGT
Source organism: bacterium (assembly GCA_020440605.1). Classification (GTDB taxonomy): domain Bacteria; phylum 4484-113; class 4484-113; order 4484-113; family JAFGCY01; genus JAHEFU01. Next base: position 55,061 of record JAGRNT010000003.1, read on the forward strand.
AGAGGGCAAAGCTGTCTCCGGAAACTTCCGCGAGCGTCTGCAGCCCGGCGGGTGACAGCAGGCGCAGGTTCCCGTTGCCGTCAGCAACTGCAATCGCGCTGCCGTCCGGATTCCAGGCCAGCGCTGTCATGTACTGATCGACGGCTAATGGCTGGCAACGCGCCAGCTCCGGGTAGCCATCCGAGGCTGCCAGCAGTACCAGCTGGTCGTCAATCGTGACGATCAGCAGCTGCCGCGAATCCGGGCTCCAGACCAGCTCCTCGATTGCATGCCAGAATGGCAGGCCTTCGATGGAAGAATCAAGCCTCCGTTCGATCTTCGCAGCGGACATGGCTTCCGAGGGGTTGAGGATGTAAAGGCCGTCACGGGTCTCGATTGCCAGCTTCAGGCCATCGGGACTCCAGCTGTAGCATCGATTGTTGCCGATATCCAGGCCGGGCGGCAGGGGAGCGTAGTCAGCTGCGACGTCAAATGGCTGCAGAATTCGCTCATCACGCAGGGCCAGCAGGTAACGGCCATCCGGGCTGAAGCAGAGCGGGAGCAGCTCTGCGCCGGGGATGCTGAGTTCGCGGGTGCAGCTGAAGCGTTGCAGGGGGTCGAGCAGGCGGATACTGCCGGAGCGCGCCTGTGTTGCCAGAACGGCGGAGTCGGGGCTCCAGCACGTGGAACAGTTGGGGCTGAGGCCTTCGTGGATGGCCAGCGGGAGGCGCGGCCGGTACAGCGTGGTGAACAGGGCCTGCCGCATGGCGGGTTCATCCTGGAAGCCATGCTGCCCGGCGAACCCGAGGCAATCCTGCATCAGGGCATACAGCTCGGGCTCGTTGGCAGTGTCCGGCTGGAAGGCCTCGAGGCGCAGTAGCATGTTGTCAAGTTCAAGCCGTGCCAGACGCTCGTCCACGCCGGCAGCACAAGCCTGCACAGGCAGCTGCAGGCAGAGCAGCATGAGCAGGACAGCAAGCCAGACGAGTCGTGCAGGCATATGCTGCAAGCATAGCGCGGTAGGGCTGGGCGAGACAAGGTCACGCACTTGGCAGGGAGGCGAGACGTTGGGGCGACGGACTAATCATTAGAATGCTGGCGTCTCCCGGTAGTGCCGAATACATTCGGCTAAGCTTCCGCAACGAATTCACGGCTAGCAATGGCCCGACTGACATCGGGCCTCCGGCAGTATGCAGCGCCTGGAAGGCGCTGCTACAGGACATTTTGCGGAGATGTAACTTCCGGCCGACCCAATCCGGCTTTGCCGGATTGCAGGGTCAGACCGCCGAGTGCTCGTACGAGGCGGCAGAAAAAACAAAACCCCGGGTATCAGGTGACTGCCGGCGCCGTAATCATCCACTTAGCGCTGCTACCTTCCGGTCCTGACGCAGTTCATAGCGATCACCCGCAACAGGCCCGATACCACGGAGCGGAATATTCTACCGCAGACATTGCCTTTGTAAAGGGCAATCTTCACACTTGCGAGCAAGCTTCAGGCTTATCCAAAATCCATCAACAGGTTTGCAGAAAAACCGAGGCCGGCCCCTGTTGATACGGGTACCGGCCTCATTGGCAATCGGGAATTACGCAGCTGCGCGCTTTTCTTACACGCTGTCGCGAATCAGGAATTCGCGCACCCAGCCGATCTGCTCAGGTGTGGCGGGATCTGCAGCGAGCTGCGGTGCGAACTCCAGCACGAGCGCAGTGAGCAGCATGAAGTCATCCTTCTCCAGGCCCACCGGCCCGGGCAGCTCAAAGCTGTCCCAGCCCTGCTCCGAGAAGTAGCGCGTATCACTCTCCATGCCCGACTGGTGGACGAACTCCTGCACCAGCACGTCACGCACCTTGGGCTTGAGGAACACGCCGTCCGTGCTCTTGAAGGCATGGATCCAGTTGTCAATCTCGCGGTAGGGCTCATCCTTCGTCTGGATCGGCGTCACGAGCCGCGCGTGCAGGGCTTCGGCGGACTCGCTGTCCAGGCGCTGCCAGTCATCGGCGTAGCTGAGCATCACGGCCCCCAGCCAGGCGCGCAGTTCCGGCTTGCTGCTGAGCACGAACCATTCGGCGTCGTAGCAGCACCAGAAGCCGTAGAGTGCGGCGATGTCCGGCTGCATCTGCAGGCTGCCGTCCTGCACGCCGTTCATGTAGCGGCTCTTCGCGAGTCTGGTCGGCTGGTTGGCGCTGTAGCCCTGGCTGAACCACTGCGGAATCGGCAGCTCGGCCATGCGGTTCTGCTTCACGGCGACTTCCGGCAGGCTGGCCAGCTCGGCCTGGATCAGGGCGATGGCCTGGCCGTTGGAGATCTCGCTGCCGAGCGTCTGCCCACTGAGCCGCTCCAGCGCGGGGGCAACCCAGCTGGCATCATGCACCTGGTCGAAGTAGGGCTGGCCCGGAGCCAGATCGCTGCCGGCGATCGTGCCGCTGATGTGGTCGTAGATGCCCTCCGCACGGGCGGCGGCGGGCAGCAGGCAGCAGACGGCCAGCAGGGCAGCCAGCAGTCTGATGGCACTGGTTCTCATGTTCATGGCATTCCTCCCATTCTCAGATCATGGCCTGGCGCAGTTCAGACCGCTGCGCCCGCCAGGGCGTTCCATCCTGCAACACACGAAGGCCCGGGATGATACCCGGGCCTTCCAGTGAATCGCTGATTATCAGACGGGGTTTATGCGCTATTCGTTCTCAATGATGAAGTGCGCCACGTCGACCACGTCCTGGTCCGAGAGGATGTCGCTGGCATAGTGCGGCATCGCATTCTCCTCGAAAGTGCCGTCCTCATGCTCCTCGTGGTCATCATGCCCGCCGCAGGGATTCTCAGCACAGGGGTTCTCATCCTGGGCCCAGGCGGTGTCGATGCCCAGCATCCAGGCCACGGCACGGTCCAGATCATGGCTGGGCAGCGCTGCATAGCTGGCGTTCTCGTACTCATCGTACCAGTTCTTCTGCTTGCGGATCTTGGCCATCAGCTGCATCGGGTTCATCCAGTCTCCCAGACCGTGCAGGTCCTCGAGTCCGTCGATGCCGGCGTCGTGGCACTTCTCGCAGGAATGCTCATAGATCCGCTCGCCGTTCTCCATGTTGGGAGTCAACCCGGCGACAGGCATGCTGCGGTTGAGATCCAGCAGGAAGGGCTGGGCATCCCAGGCAGTGGGATCGGCGATGCTCACCATGAAGGCGGTGAGCGCCGCGCCATCCTCGCCCTCGATCAGCATTTCCTTGTGCGCCATGTAGGGAGCGCCTACGCAGAAGTTGGCGGCGTCGAGGATCGTGGCGGCCTTGCCCATCTTCGCATCCAGCTCGGCCTGACTGGTGTGCTTCCAGCTGCCACGCGGCACAGCGCCATAACCGGTATGCGCAATCAGGCGCGCACCCTGCTCCTCATCGGGGCTGCCGGCATGGCAGTGCGCACAGGTCAGGCCCGTATTGCTGTACTCCGTGCCGTAGTAGATCTCCCTGCCGCGGGCCACGAGCTCGGCTTCGCTCTTTTCAGCACCACCGCCGGCGCCAATGCCGTTGTCATCAGCGGGGGGAGTCTGGGCAGTGCTGCTGCCACCGCTGTTCCCGGACGCACTGGATCCACCGTCGCTGCTGTCTCCACCGCCACCCGGGCAGGCGCTGAGCATCAGCATCCCCAGGATCAGGCAGGCTATCAGAGCCTTGTTCATCTTGATTCCTCCATCTTTGGCGTTAGACTGGTTATATCAATTCTTAACGGAATCCGGTGCAAATGCAATAAGCTATTCTCATTAAATGAAGCTCCGCACCGATGAATTCCTGTTCTTTTCGCTCAATCTCCCAGCAGCCAGAGACTATTACATCAATGTGCTGGGCTGCAGCCTGCTTGGCGAGGAGGACTGGGGCTTCTGCCTGCTGAGCCTGCCGGACGGCGCGCGCATCGGCCTGATGCATCCCCGCAACTGGAGTGGCTGGCGGGAGGGTGAGTCCCTGCCGGAGCCGGTGCTCTGCCTGCGCACGGACGACCTGGACACCGCACTTGCGCAACTGCGGGAGCGGGGCGCATCGTGCTCCGAGCCGGATGGACAGCCGGGACAGGCCCGGGGCTGCCGGCTGACGGACCCCGATGGCCGCACGATCTACCTGTTCGAGGACCCGGCTGAACCGTGCTGAGCCCTGATCCGCGCTACAGTGCGGCTGGCGGCGCTGCAAATGATGCTAGAATCACTGCCGGATGCCGCAGTACAGCATTTATACGGTTGGCCACGGAAGCGAGGACTGGGACAGCTTCGCCCGCCGGCTGGGCGGACACAATATCGAGATCCTGCTGGACGTGCGCTCCTACCCCTACTGGGAAGCCCACTGGTTCAACCGCGACCGGCTGGAGCACAGCACGCGCAAGCGCGGCTGGGAATACCTCTGGCTGGGCCGCAAGCTCGGCGCGCTGACCGAGGATGGCCGGCTGGACTACCTGGCCCGCGAACGTGAGAAGGTCTATCAGGACGGCATCGTCGAGCTGATGAATATGGCGGCCGAGCGCAATGTCTGCGTGCTCTCCAGCCAGGTTGACCCGATGGACAGCCACCGTCACCACCTGATCGCCCAGACGCTCATGCGCCACGACATCGGCGTGCTGCACATCCTCGGCGACGGCGAGCTGATGCCGGCCCAGGCGGATCTGTTCCACGGCCTGCCGGGCTGACGGAGGTCCGGAGCAATCCGGACAAAGGGGAGGCCTGACGTAAGTCAGGCGGCAAGCGGAGGCCCGATTTCAGTCGGGCAATGAAGCTCATGCGCCAGCCTGGCAACGAATTCAGTCAATCATCTGAATCCGGCAATCAGGGCAGCAGCCCCTCTGATCGTCTGATGCCATCGCGGATTTCTCCCGTGTAGGCCGGGATCAGATGATCGTAGGCATCCGTTGCATACCATTCCGAGAAACGCCCATATATGAAGAAGCCATGCTTGATCAATGCACGCAGCTCTTCTCCCGGAATCTCCTGCAGTTTCTCTTCACTGATCATGACGTTGTAGCCTGCTGAGATGTGCATCCCGGTGATCACACTGTACTGTTCCAGAAGCTCAGTCTCATCCTCGCTGACAGCGAGATCAGCCGGCAGCAGGACCGGCATGCGGGGGTATTCACCTCTGCGCTGGATTTCCAAACTGCGGTTATTGGGATAACCACAGGCCATCCGCTGCTGCGTCATGGGCCACATCCTGTCATGTTCAGTGGCAAAGCTCAGCTTTTCGGCAGCTTCAGCAAGCCCGAAGTGAGAACCGTAGTAGAACAGCAAGCTGCGCAGAACAGCCTCATCCCGCATGTTGTCAGTGCTTTCAAGCTCCTCAAGCAGCTCGTTGACAACGGACGAGACTTCGTAGGCGTGCGAGTCATGCTGCCTGCCACAGAACTGACAATCCTCAGCATGGGCGATGGAACTGCCGGCAAGGCAGAACACAGTCGCTGCCAGCAGCGTGGCGATGGTTTTCTTCATATTGTCCCCCTGTCAGTAAATCCTACCAGCACGTCAGTGGCTCAGCAAGTCTGCTTCATGTGCAACTGAGGAATCGACTTCATCCTCGTGCAGCAGACTGCTGAGCATCTGCAGGGCAGTCAGTTTGGCGACGATATCCAGGCGTCTGGGTCCGGTTCCGCCCGCGCTTGCGAGTCCATTTTCGCCCTCGCCGAACTCGGCCTGTCTGAGGATTTTGTCGAGCACCTTAACCGATGTCGCTGATTCGTCCGCGTTGCCAAGATCCAGCCTGCCCAGAGCGGATCCCTTGCGCTTCCGCTCCGAACTGAGCATCCTGAAGCAGAGATCACGGATCTCGTCGCGATAGGGCTCCAGCTCGGAATCCTCTATCCTCATGAGCTTTTCGAGCGGTGGCTCGGGCTGAAGCCGGGACATTGCCGAGTTGGCAGCAGCCAGAATGACGACAATGAGCACGGCGAGCTGCCATGAAACCGTCAGAACACTGTACAGGCAGAGGGCCACGCCGATGAAGTTCAGCGGAAAGTAGCGCATCAGCCGCCACCGCTGCTGCTGTCCCTCGCAGAGCAGTTCCAGCTCCTGAACCAGGAAGCGCGCAAGGCCGCGCAGCTCACGGTTGTGGATCCGGCAGGCCCGGACTGGTTCAATTCCGAAACCGGAGGGGAACGCCAGATATCCGGAGTCAGGTTCCGGAATTTTCCGGTTGGCAACAGCTTTCCCTGCGATTTTGTCCTCACGCGGAATCATGCCCGGCCTACTGCCCCACTTCCGTGCGGTAATCCCGGCAGAGCTGCTCCAGCCGGCTGCGCACCTCATTTTCGACCCAGCGTGTGCTGTCCTCCACCTGTGCTTCACCACTGCGTTGCCAGTCGGAGATGCTCTCGCGCAGATTCAGCGGCCGGCCCACTCCCAGCCGGGCAGTGCGCGGGCCGTAGAAGCGCATCTGTCCGAGCACCTCGCGCTCGAAGCGGCACAGCAGGTCCAGGCAGCGCTCTGCCGATGGGTCGTCGTCAAGGTAGCGCCCCTGGATGGCAACGAACTCCAGCACGCGCTGCAGTTCCTCCTTGAGCGAGATCGCCCGGCGCTCCAGCAGCTGGCTCTCATACTCACTGCCCGCCGAGCTCCTGAGCCGGGAAACAGCCACAAACAGCTTGCGCAGGCGGTTGCGCAGCGGCAGCTCAGGGTCCAGTTCCCCGATTGCCAGCCGCCGCTCGATGTCGGAGAGAACGGACTCACGCAGCCTGGCAATACGTCCGTCGAGCTCTGCACCTTCATCAGGCATGAGACCATACAGGCGTTCATTGATTTCCAGCACCTGCTGTGTGAGACGCCTGACGCGCTCGAGGAGACTGCCTGCACCATCCAGTGAGAGACGGTCTTCCAGCCGCGAAAGTGAACGGCGGATCAGATGGTCCACATTGCCACGGAAGTGGTAGCGCACAGCCAGAGGCACGATGTGCACTGACTCGCCACTGCCGTTGTCAAGCAGGGACTGCTGCGCCTGGTAGCCGAAACGTGCAGCTCCCGGCAGAAATGGCAATACGAGATCATTGAAGTAGTAGTTCTCTCCCTCGGGGAAGATCACCAGCCAGCGCCTGCCGCTGGTCAGCAGTTCCACCGTTGCATTGCCGGATGCCGCATCACGCATCCCACGGCGCACTGTGAAGGCCCCGATGCGGCGGCAGATGAAGCGCTGCAGGGGAAAGTCGAACCACTCCCTGGCAACTAGGTAGTTGAACTCCGTCAGCAGCAGGGTGCTCAGATGCATCATCACTGCCGGTTCAAAGGAAGGGTGGTTCGGGGCGAGAATCACGCGCTGTTCTCGCAGGCCGCGCAGGATCTCGCGATCATCCCGTCCGAGCTCCACGCGGTCAACATGAGTGATCAGCCCCAGCCCGAGTGGTGCCGCCAGGCGCGCCAGACCCATCATCCACCAGTTGTGCTTCGGAGTGGTGTACTTGTACTCCGGCAGCACGGAACCTGTGGCTGTTGTCGGCGGACTGCCCATAATAGGATTCTACGCCAGTGAAGCAATCAATGCACGGCTTGGGCCGCTCAGCCCTGCACTTCCGTCCGGTACTGCTCACACAGCTCGTCGAGGCGCTGGCGCACGCAGTCCTCCAGGCGTTCCGTCATGGCCTCGACCTGGCCCTCGTTGTCAGCCTGCCACGCCTCATATGTGTCTGACAGATTGATCGGATCTGAGATGCTGACACGCGCCGTGCGCGGCCCGAAGAACTTCAGCTTGCCGAAGACCTCCGTTTCGAAGCGGCCCAGCAGGTCGAGGTAACGCTCCGCCGAGCTGTCCTCCTGCACGTACTTGCCGGGCATCGCCACGAATTCCAGCACGCGTTGCAGCTCTGCCTTCATCACCTTCGAGCGCCGGTCCAGCAGTTTCCGTTCATATGAGCTTTCCGCGCTGCGCCGCATGCGCGAAACGGCCACGAACAGCTTGCGCAGCCGGTTGCGCAGCGGGCTCTCCAGGTCGACATTGTGCATCCCGAGCTTGTGCTCCACATCCATCAGCACCCGCTCGCGCAGGCGCGAGATGCGCATGTCAACGTCCGCCGGGTCCCGCACCTCCACGTCGTACAGGCGTTCATTGACCTCCAGCAGGCAGAAGGTCACGCGCTGCACACGTTCGAAGATACTGCCCCTGCCCTCGAGGGCCAGTTCCTTCTCGAGCCGGGCCAGGGAGGCGCGGATCAGCTTGTCGACATTGCCGCGGTAGTGGTAGCGGATCGTGACCGGCACGATCCAGACCGGCTCAGAGTTGCCCTGGCGGCGGATGTCATCCAGCGCGCCATAGCCGAAACGTGCCGCCCCCGGCAGGAAGGGCAGCACGATGTCATGCAGGTAATACTCCTGGCCCTCCGGGAAGATCACGAGCCAGCGCTTGCCCATCCTGAGCAGCTGGCGCGTGGCATGCTGGCTGTCGCCATCCTTCGCCCCGCGGTTGATGGAGTAGGCCCCGATGCGGCTGCAGACGAAATTCTGCAGCGGATCCTCGAAGATCTCACGCGCGGCGAGGAAGTAGAAGCCGGTATGCAGCATGCCGGCCAGCTGCATCACCACCGGTGGTTCATAGCTTGGGTGGTTCGGCGTGAGAATCACGCGCTGGCCCAGCAGGCCCTCGAGGAGCTTTCTGTGCTCCGCGCTGATTTCAACCCTGTCAACCTGGGTAACAATTCTCAGGTAAAGCGGGGTTATCAGCCGCGCAATACCCATCATCAGCGGGTCATGGCGCGGCGGAATGAACTTGTATCCGCTCCCACCGGACTCCTGGGGTGCAGCCTGGTGCTGGTCCATCCACATATTGTAGATGGAAACAGTTCCACTCCGCTGCTGCAAAACACTGCGGAAAAAGGTATCTTCTGGTGGTATCGGTGTACCGATAGCACCCCACAGGAGCAGGGAAATGAGCAGGAATTCTGGTGTGAAGCTTCGCAGCGGAATCATGGACACGCAGAGCAACAAGGCCTGCCGGAGCTGCGGTGTACTGATGGATGATGCGGGCGGCAATTACGTCTGCCTGGCCTGTGGTTACCGGCTGGAGAAGGAGCACAAGCCCTCCGCCGCCGAGGCATCCGCCTGGCAGAAGCAGGTGGCGGACCTGCATTCCCAGAAGTACCTGAGTGCAGGCCAGGCAGGCAGTGAGCAGTTCATGTCCGGCTTCGGCCCGCTGCGGGTGCTGCTGTTCCTGGGCATTGCAGCACTGGCATTCGCCGCCCCCCTGCAGAATCTGTTACCCCTGATCAGCGGCACGCCCCAGGGCCCGCTGGCCCTGCCCACGGCACTGGCCGCCATGCTGATGCTCGCAGTCTCGGGCTGGGCCAGCTTTACCCAGCCCGGAACCCAGCGCCTGCTGCAGCGCAATCTGCTGGCCCTGCTTGCTCTCACGGCCCTGGCCGGGTTCGTGATGTCAGGTCCTGTCAGTACCATTCTGGCTGATCAGTACGGTGCGATGCACAACGGCGTGGACAGTGCCACCGGCATCGCCCGGACCATTTCCCAGACTCCGGTCTGGTGGCAGCCGACCCTGCTCATGGGCGGCTTCCTGGCAGGGCTGGGCCTGCTGGCCTTCATCTGCCACAGAGAGGGCACAGAGCGGATGTATTAGGGAGTAATCCGAGGAAGAAGAGCCCGCAGAATGCTTAACCACCGAGAGCGCAGAGAGCACAGAGTCATTCCTGATGAAAGTCAGGCTTAGTCAGCAGCGTTGAACTTTGCGGAGGTTTAGCAATTCAGAGAGCCCAAGCCAACCATGGATGCTCTGCGCCCGCTGTGTACTCTGTGGTTGGGCCCTCATTGCACTCCTCCCCCTCCCCGTCTCAGAAGTCCACGCCGAAGATCCGCCGCGCATTCGCGAGCAGGATCTCCTCCAGCTCCTCGATCGGTTCATCGCGCAGTGTTGCCAGGGCCTCAAAGGTATGCCGCACATAGGCCGGTTCATTGCGCTGGCCACGCTTTGCCTGCGGTGCGATGAAAGGAGCATCAGTCTCGACGAGCAGCCGCTCCGCCGGGATGACCCGTGCGGCCTCATGCAGCTCAGTTGCCTTTCTGAAGGACACGTTGCCAGCGAAGGAGATGTACCACTGTGGCTGCTCCAGTGCCCAGGCCAGCAGCTCCGGGCTGCCGTTGAAGCAGTGCAGGATCCCGCGCGTGCCGGGCACGGACTGCAGCAGCTCGAGAGTCTCGGCATTGGCGGAACGCGTGTGGATGATCACCGGCAGCTCGCGTTCGCGCGCCAGTTCAAGCTGGGAGCGGAACACCGGCTGCTGGGCCTCCAGTGTGTTCGTGTCCCAGTGCAGATCGATCCCGCATTCGCCGATGGCAATCGCCGCATTGTCACCTTCCAGGTAGGGTCCGAGCGCCTCGGCCGCAAGGAAGTCCGCCGGCAGCTCGCTAGTGGGATGCAGTCCGACGCTGTACCAGAGCCGCTCATGGCTGGCGGCCAGTTCCCGGGCCTGTTCCCAGCTGCCGGGGTCGATCCCGACCACCACGGCCGCGCCCACGCAGGCCTCGGCCATGCGCGCGAGCACCTGCTGGCGATCCTCGTCAAACGAATCGAAATAGAGATGGCAATGTGTGTCGATCAGCATGCGCGCGCATTATTGCATGTGCGCAGCGGGGCCTAGAGCGCGCGGGTCTTGATCTCCGCCTCATGCTCATAGAAGCACAGGCTGCTCATCGAATCCATCGTCTTGTACTGCATCTTGTCGCGGAAGTTGACAACCACCCCGGGATAGACGGTCTCGCGCACGCTGATGATCGCCTCGCGGAAGTAGGTGGCATTGCGCTGGGCTTCCTCCAGCCTGAGCCGCAGGCCTTCCAGCACGGGCATGAACTGGGCCTCTGCCAGCATCAGCTTGCCGAGCCGCTGCTGCAGCTCCAGGTTGCTGCCGGTGGCCTGCAGGCGCTTCTTGAGAGTCTCGATGCCCATGCTGATCTGCCTGAGCTTGCCCTCATTCTCCGTGATCTCCTGGCGGATCTCATCCGGGTTGGACTCGGAGAAGGGGTTGCGCCCCACGGTCAGCTTCGTCAGCGCCGCCATCTTGGAACCGAGGCTCGTCACATCGACATTGCGGTAGACATGCACTTCGCCTCCCACCAGGTTGCCCTTGGGGCTCTCGATCTGCAGGCTGCCGCCGATGCTCGCCGTGCAGTGGCGCATGTAGTTGCTGATCGTCAGGTCACCGCGCACGCTCAGTTCGCACTGATCGAGGGCATCCACATGTGCATCGCCACCGACCCTGATCACGGTCTCACCGGCGCCGAAAACGATGCCGTTGATCTGCAGGTTGCCACTGCATTCCAGGCTGGCACGGTCCACGTTGCCGCTGATCGTGAGGTCGGTTCCGGCCTTGATGTGGAAGCCGGGGTGGATGTTGCCCATGATCCGCACACTGCCGATGAAGTCGATGTTGCCGACGCCGTAGTCAACGTCACCGTTGACGTCCAGCACGTCCATCACCGAGATCCGCCCCGCCTTCAGCGAGGCATGCCCGGTCAGCGTGGCACGGATCTCACCGGTCTTCTCATCCTGCTCCACGCCACGGCCGGGCTTCGGTGCGCTGGCCTTCTTGAATTCAGGCTGGATCGGATGGCCGTAGACATCCACGCCGCACATCTCCGGGGTGATCACCGTGGGCCGGGCCAGCACCGCACCGGCCTGCACGTTCTGGAAATGCCGGACTTCCTTTAAGTCAATCCGGCCGTGATCCTCGTGCGCTTCCTCAGCCCCTTCCTCCTCACTCTGCTCAGTGCTGAGCTTGCCCTCCAGGCAGACCTGGCCCGGCTGGCCGGTGTCGAACAGGAAGGTCACTTCGCTGAGCAGGCGGCAGGGCGGCTGCTTGCCACGGGCCACCACGACGGGGTCACCGAACTGCGGTGCCGCCGCCATCAGCGCAAGGCTGTTCTCGATGATCCCCTGGCTGATCCCGGCTGCCGCCAGCACATTGCGCAGGTCGTCCGCGCTGAACTGGCCGGTAGTTTCCCGGTTGCTCAGGGTCATCGTGGCAATCAGGCGGTCGTCGGAAACGTCAATCTTGTAATCAGCAGGCGTCAGGCCCATTTTCGGCTCTCCGGCAGGCAGGCAGATTCCTAATGTATATGCAGAATCTACCAGAAGCCCTGCAGGCACATGCCAGCTGGAGCCTGACTTAGACTCCAATTAAGCGCGATTTGAGCGGGGCTTGTCCGCTAGCTGCCGATCAGCGTTCCGAGAGCCAGCTGTTCGATGCGGCGGAAGTAGGTGCCTTCACCCTCGCCGCGGTCCAGCGCTGCTGCCAGGCTCACGGCTGCCTTGCTGTCCGCCAGCTCCGCGGTGATGATCTGGCCCGGCTTCTCGCCGTCGTAGGCCAGCGAGCTGAGCACGAGCAGGACCACGTCGTGGCGGCCCTCGATCAGCGGCAGGCGGATGTAGTGCGTGACGGCCATCCCGCTCAGGAATTCACCGAGCAGGCCATGCTGCTGCAGCAGCACCAGCAGTTCGGGTTCCACGAAGATTCCGAGGCGGCCGCCTGGGTTGAGCAGCTTGATGGACTGGTCGAGATAGTTCGCCGCGAGGTTGGCATCCTGGGCGAAGATGTAGTTTCCGAGGATCACGTCGAAGCGGTTCGGGATGTCGTTGTCATCGTTGGCCGTCTGGTTGAAGACCTCGGGCAGCTCGCTGAAGAAGTCCTTGCTGACGATGTAGGTATCGTCGAAGCCACTCACACGGCAGTTGATGCGTGCAGCCAGGGCCAGCACCTTGTCGGCCTCGATTCCGGTGTAGCGGTAGTTGATGAAGTGGTCGATCAGGTCCATCTGGCTGACGATGAAGCGGTCGCGGGCCTTCTCGATCAGGGACTTCTCGGTCTGGGCGAGGCGGAAGCGCTGGCCGTCGGCCTGCACCACCTCAATGTTGCTGCCATCATCCACGAGCGCCCAGGCGGCGTTCTCCAGACGGTTCATCATCCAGCGCAGCATCTCGGTGGTCATGTTGCCTTCGAGGCAGGCCGGATGAAGCGTGTTGTCATTGATGCCCGGCTTGAGGATCGTCACCAGCAGGCGGTAGAACTCATTGGGGATCAGCACGCGATCGCGGGTGTAGTTCAGGTACTTGATGCGCAGGATGTCGTTGATCTTCTTCACGGAGAGCGGGGCGTTGACGATGCTGTCCTCGTTGACGCCGACAGCCACGGTCTCATGCTCCAGCAGCTGGTCGATGAACTGCTGGATCTCCTCACGCTCCCGCGGGGACAGGCCGCGCTCACGGGCCGAGCTGTCCAGGTACTGGAAGCTGTTGAAGCGCTCCTCCTCGATCCCGGCGTCCTGTAGCATGCGGTTCATGCGGGCGGCGAGGTCCTCAGGACGCGCAGTGTCCTCGCGCTGCTCCAGCACTTCCATGGCCTGCTTCTTGAGCGCCTTCTTCAGGCGGCTCTTGCCGGTCTGCAGTTCAGTGGCGCTGCGCTTCTCCTCGGTCTTGAAGGCACTCTGGGCGTCGAGGAAGCTGCCCTCCAGCAGGCTGTCGATGTCCTCGCTCTTCTCGGGGACGGCCATCACAGCACTGCTCTTGACCTTTTCCTCCTCCTTGGCCTTCATCAGCTCCTTGAGGAACCAGTTCTTGCGGTCCTGGCCGAAGCGCTTCTTCAGGTCGCCCTTGAGGTTGAGGATCACCTTGTCCTCGGCCAGCTTGGACTTCTCAACGACGGCCTTCATCAGGTCCTTCTCGGACATGCCGTTGGGATGGCCACGCAGGATCTCCTCCGCCACGTCATTGCAGAGCACCCAGTCCTTCATGCCCCACCAGCTCTTCTGCTTGACGAGTCCGGCGGCCTTTTCCAGATCGATCACCACGGTGTTGACCTTCCAGCCCAGCTTGCGAGCGATGCGGGAGCGCACATCACGCTCATACATCTGCGCCTGCTCCTCGCGCATCACCTGCTCGAGCACGCTGTACTCCGGCATCTTGTCGTTGATGGTCTCCCACTGGCCGTCCTTCGTCTCCCTGAAGTAGGGCTGGCTCCTGAGCACGGGCAGCACATAGCGCTCCCGGGCGCGCTCAATCTCAACCGGGTGGATCATTTCGGCATTGACCGCAGCCGCGATGTCGTCGAGATTGGCCGGCTGGTTCTCGAACACGAAGCGGCGGATCACATCCACATTGCTCAGCACAGACTTGGTTGCCATCGTTTTTCCGTTCCTTTCAGATCGCAGGCCCGATCCGTGGACCGGGCCCTTGACTGGTCAGTTTATGCGCGCGCAAGCGCGTCCCCCACGGGGGAACCTCAACATAATTGTAGTACATATTACTTATGTTGTGAAGAAAGGGGAGCTACCCGCTTCAGCGGTAGTGGGCAATCGGAGACCCGATATCAGTCGGGCAACGGGAGGTCCGGAGCAATCCGGACAACGGAGCTATCCGCTTCAGCGGTAGAGGGCAAGCGGAGGCCTGATGTCAGTCAGGCGAGTAAGCAGTGAATACTGAGCAATGAAGAATGAGCCAGACTGACGTAGAGATCATGATGTTATTCACTCCCCCCGCAGCACCTTCAGCAATTCATCGCCAATTCCATTCAGGCCCTGGCTGCCCAGTGAGCTGAAGATGATCAGGGTTTCACCTGTTTCCGGGTCGAAACGCCACAGCGCGCGGTTGCCCGGCGTCGTGCCATTGTGGCCATACATCCAGCGCTGGCCATCAAAGCGCTGCGAAATCCCCAGGCCGTAGGAGTAGGCTTCGCCGTTGGCAGTCTGGCCGGTGTCAATGAAGTCCGTCAGCTCGGCGAACTGCGTCTCATCAAGCAGCGATCCATCGCGCAGCAGCTCGGAGAAGTACCAGAGATCCTGCGTGGAGGCATAGAGCCCGCCGGCGCTGCGCCCCATTCCCGGCATGTCCCAGCCGGAAATGTCCAGCACTTCGCCGTTGACAATGTAATGGGCGGGCATGCGCCGGCAGCCCCAGGGCTCTTCCCAGAGCGTGGTCTGTGCCAGCTCCAGTGGGCCCAGCACATGCTCCAATAGCAGCCAGTCGTAATCGCGGCCTGTGGCGCGCTCCATTGCCAGCGCCGCCAGCCAGAAGTTGGCATTGCTGTACTGGTAGCCCTGCCCCGGTTCGAACTGCAGCGGACGCGTACTGACGCTGGCCAGCAGCATTTCGTGGCTGAGTTTCGGCTGTTCCCCCAGCAGCAGGCGTGCCGCTGGCAGCACGAAGGCATAGTGCTCCTCTCTGGCGAGGTGGTAGGGCAGGCCGCTGCGGTGGGACATCAGGGTGCGCAGCGTGACATTCCCCAGCTCGGCCTCGCTGAACATGTCGTCAATCTCAGGGATATACGTTGCCAGTGGAGTATCGAGCTCGAGTGTCCCGGCTTCCTTCAGCTCCAGGGCCAGCACGGCGGTGAAGCATTTGGTGATGCTGCCCAGCGGCCAGATGGCAACTTCGTCATCCGCAAGCCCCGGATCCCCATGCCAGAGGCTGACCTGCGTGCCACTGCTGTCTACGTAGAAAGCCTCAGCCAGTGGAACTTCTCTGGACTCACACCACTGCGAGAAGCGCTGCTGGGCTTCCCGATAGAGTGCTTCCGCCTGGGCCTCCCCGGCGCTCAGGCAAAGTATCAGCAGGCAGATCAGGGCCAGCCGGCTTGCATGAGTCATGGCCGCGGTTCTCCTTCATCAAAGCGGGGCAACTGCCCCAGTTCCTGCAATTCCAGCACAAGCAGGTGGTCCATGAACATCGGGCCGTGAAAGGAGATATGCCCGTCCACCGCACTCAGCTGAATGTCCTCGAAGTAGTACTGGTAGACGCTCTCAATCTCATACTTGAGCGGTTCGGCCGAGAAGCTGGTCTGGGTCCAGTGCACGCGGCCACTGTCCTGGAAGCGCGCTCGCATCATTGACTCACAGATTTCGCGGCCGTCCGGGTTCTCCTGGCGCAGCGTGCCATCCTTGAGGATCCGCCGGAATTCGATCGCATTCTCCGTGATCAACACTGCGCTGACTTCATAGATCATCAATTGAATAATAAAGCACTGGAGGGTCGGACTTCAGTCCGACTGACCATCTTGCTCAGAGAGCAGCACACCGCCTGCTCTTTGCTTCCAACTTTCTGCTATATGATTCAGATATGGCTGAGCCAATCAGCATGCGGGTCAGCGTCAGCGGCAAGGTGCAGGGCGTGTTCTACCGCGTCACCGTGCAGGACTGGGCCCAGGAACTCGGTGTGAAGGGCTGGGTACGTAATGAACCGGATGGTTCAGTTACCGCATTGCTCCAGCATCAGCATAAGCCTGTGCTGGATGAAATGCTCAGACGGATGTGGCAGGGACCGCCCAAGGCTGTGGTACTCACGCTGCACAGCGAACAGCTCGAAGCCCAGCTGCAGTATGACGAATTCTCAGTGCTGCGCTGAATTGAACTACTTAGCGGATCCGCTCAGGAATTTTCCAAGTGGCTGATTGCGCTGTAGATGCTTTCGTGACAGCTCTCGTGCGCCTGCAGGTGCAGCTTCCAGTTCTCCAGAGGAATCAGCTCATGCTCCAGGCAACACTGCCACAGCGCTCCGTCGAGTGCCTGCCAGTCACCGTAGTTGCGTGCCGCCCGCAGCAGTTCCGCCAGCTGCTCCGGACGGGCCCGTTCTTCCAGCAGGGCCAGGCTCAACTGCCTGAACAGCAATACAAACTGTGTGCTTGGTTTTGCATTAAATGAGCGTGCCAGACAACAGGCCTGCATCGCCAGCGCACTGTTGCGGCTGATCAATGCTTCCTGCAACATGGCCTCCACAAGCAGGCCGTCCGCACCATGCTCCGCGCGCAACCCGCGCCGTGGTTCCAGACGCTTCAGGCTGTCCGCCTCCAGCATCCCGGCCTGCAAGAGCAGGATTGCTGCGATGTAACGGCAGCGCAGGGCAGTCTGCTGCAGCTCTGCATCCAGATCCGGCAGTTCGCAGTTGTCACACAGGAGTTTCCAGGCCTGGCGGGCCTGCTGTGGGGAACAGAGGAAGACGGCGGCGCGCACGTCCAGCAGCAGCAGCTCGAGCAGCATGCTGCGGGC
Source organism: bacterium (assembly GCA_020440605.1). Classification (GTDB taxonomy): domain Bacteria; phylum 4484-113; class 4484-113; order 4484-113; family JAFGCY01; genus JAHEFU01. The sequence continues at coordinate 72,013 of JAGRNT010000003.1, forward strand.
AACATTACTGCCCCGCGGACAGTTCTGCAGCTCGGCCGCGGCCTGCAGGCGCAGGCGGCTGTAGCCCTCGGGATCCGGATGGTTCAGCAGTTCGTGCAGTTGGGCGCGGAGCAGCGGCCAGTCCAGCTCGCTGGCCTGCCCCTCAATGGCTTTCTGGTTCATGCAATGGGAATGCTTAATGGTTTATTTGCGTGCCGATACGTGTCCCGGGCCATTATGCCATTTACCGGGGCTGACTGCCAGTCCAGTAAACGGGAAGTGCCGCTGGCTCGGGGAGAATACGCCTGATGCCGGTAGCGTGTCATAACTGGGGACGCTGTGCTGTTATATTGGTTACGGAATCGGGGGTCATCATGAACTGCAGCGCAGCACACGGGGGAGACTGAGGCATGGCCAAGCCGACACGCTGTCCGGAATGCGGGGCCGAGGCCAGCCTGCGGCTCGGGGAACTGAGCTGTGCACAGTGCGGCTACATCCGCCAGCAGGCCTTGCCTGCTTCAGGAGCATCCCAGCACTACGTCCAGCAAGGCCGGCCCGGGCGCAGTTCCGGCCTGCCGGCCGATGACCCGCTGATCCGCGGCGGCAGCGACGACACACCCTCCGGCCAGCTCTGGCGCCTGCAGGGCGGACGCAGTGCGCGGCTCAAGGTCAGCTATGGCGACGCCGGACCCAGCACCGCGGAGCTGGGGGCCTTCATCGCCTGCTTCTTCTGTACCACCGTGCTGATGCAGTACGCCGTGGCCAGCATCTTCCAGCTGCCGGGCATCGGCGTGGGCGGAATTGTCAGCGCGCTGTTCATGACCGGGGTGCTGGCCTTCACCCTCGGCCAGCAGCTGGCCTGTCTGAAGGGCTTCTTCATGCTGATTTCCTTCATGATCGCTGCTATGAGCCTGTTCATGATCTGGAAGGCTGTCAACATCCATGACTGGCTGAGTGTGGCCTTCAGCTTCGTGGAGTTCGGCCTGAGCGGCTGGCTGTTCTCGATCCTCTACCGCCAGAATATCAACGAAGGGCTCTAGTCCCCTGCTGCTCTGGCATAATCAGCGCATGTCACGCAGTGCTGGTGGCCGCAGGCCGCGGCTGGATATTGAAGTCCCGGAAAGCTGGCTGGCGATCTACGCCGTGGTCAGGCGCATCCCCAAGGGCAAGGTGGCGAGCTACGGCCAGGTGGCTCTGCTCGCCGGCCTGCCGCGTGCCGCACGCCTTGCCGGCACGGCCCTGTTCCACGGCCCGGCTGAGCTGGTTTCGAAGATCCCCTGGCAGAGGGTGGTGAATGCCGCCGGACGGATCAGTTACAGCGAAGCTCGCAATGGCAGTGACCACCGCCAGCGCGAACTGCTGGAGAAGGAAGGAATCGAATTCACGCCCGCAGGTGTGATCAGGATGTCGAAGTACGGCTGGGACGGCAAGTAGGGATTCAGGGACCGGGGACCTGTTGACAGAAGAAATTCCTCGGGAATTTCCGCAGGATCTGTCGCATTTCTCCCCCTTTACCTGTCTGCATATCTGAGATGTTGTTTCCCATGCGTCGCCGGCCGGAGCTGACTCTGCGTGAGATCCGCTGGCTGCTGCGCGAATCCGTGCAGGAAATGCATAGCCCGCGTTCGCGGATCCGCATGGCGGGCCAGCGTCTGGACGAGCTGCGGATGCGGCTCAGAGGCCGCGATACCCGTGATCCGCTCGTGGCGGAGCTGTTCCGCGAATTCGCCGCCTGCATCACCCGCGAACTGCCGGCCCTGACCACCCTGCCGGCTCTCAGACGCCTTACGGACAGCCGCGAGGAATGTGATGATGCGGCGGCCGCCGGAATCGCCTCACTCTGGCGCTACATGCTGCGCAACCACGGCAGCGGTGAGGAACCCCTGTTCCGGGACTGCGCCTGGGCCTACCTGGGACGCTGCATCGTGAATGAGGCGCGCGACATGCTGCGCCTGAAGATTGCGCAGCGGGAGAATGAGCAGCAGCTCGAGGCCGCCGAAAGCCTGGCCGCCATGGGCAGTGGCAGTGGTGCCGGGGGACTGGCTGAACTGTTCTTCTGGTGCCGGCTGGCGATCGCCGGAGAGACACGCACACGCAACCGCGAAATCATCGTACTGCGCCTGATGCAGCTCTGGCTGGCCGGCGAGGGCTACAACTGCCGGCTGGAGGAGGTGCGCAGCGTGCTGGGGGAAATGGAAATCGAGATCCGCGAACATGCCCTGCGCCAGCAGGTCAACCGGTTGGTTGCACGGATGCACAACCGGGTCAGCGCTGATCGGGAAGCCGTTACCGGCCTGGAGGGCCAGGTATGAATCTGCATAACAATGAAGCCATGAGAGAGGCCCTGCCTCCGTTGGACAGCCAGGCCGGGCTGGAAGCACGCCTGCTGCGCCTGATGGAAGTCAGCCTGGCCCAGGAACAGCGCAGCCGCTGCGAGCTGGACAGCAGCCTCAGGCCCCTGAGCCCGCAGCAGCTCAGGCGCAATGCCGTCACCGAACTGATGCTGCATGCCGAGGAAGGCTACTTCGACCATATGAACAGCCTCGTGAAGCGCTCAGCGATGTACACCGCAAGCGTCGTGGCCTTCGCACTCGGGATGATGCTGATCAGCGGCGGACCGCAGGACGTGGCCTCCGGCACGCATCTGAAGCTCGGTTGCACGGTGCCAGCCAAGCTGCACCTGACGAGCTCCGCCAACTGGAACATCGACTAGTTATCCCGATAACAGGGACCGGGGATCCGGTTTCAGATGCGTAGTTTCAAACCAAGCAGTTTGTCAACGTGTTCCAGATGAACCTGCGTGCGGGTGAGCGACAGCAGGTGTGCGAAGTTGCCGAGCCCGAAAGCCAGTATGAGAATAGCAACACTGAATGCAAAATCAATGCTCCCGTTTGAACTGGGAAAACTCTGCAGTCTGAAATCCGGAATGGAGACCACGAACAACAGCATGCAGATTGCGCTGATGTTAATGAAGGCAAGGATCTGCCATTCAATGCGGTGAATCTGTCCGGGAGCGGCGTACCAGTCGAGCAGTCTGATGACATGTTTCAGCCAGGCCCGCCTGTTCCTGGGACGCCAGCCCAGCCAGATCCGACTGTACCAGGGCAGGGAATCGTGAATCAGGGGTGTTTCGTTTGGCCATTCCAGCAATGCCTGGACTTTCTCACGGCTCAGTGGAATCGCTGCCATTCGCCTGATCATGCGTCCACGGGCTATCCAGGCCACGACATACATAACCACACAGGCCAGCAGCCAGGCCGCCAGTGACATTGCCGAGCCAACAGATCCAGATGTGGTTCTGTGATGCAGGATTGTTGGCAGGACTAAGTAAAAGTGGATTCCGCCACCACAAATACATAGCCAGATGTATGAACCGGGAGTCTCAGTGAATAAACCGGCTATCAGCCCTCGACAGTCCTCGATCGATTCCTGTGCAGGAATATCATTGTTCCTGGCTGAGTCCATTTCTTCTCCAGCTATCGCATGAACATGCAAATCCCGCAAATCAAGGTTGTCCGGCGAGCTTGGATCAGGTGCTAACTGATTCCGTACCTACAACCGTAGCAGGTGCCGGTATCGGAAGACCATCTTCCCTCAAGCCAGCCAGGTGCAGCTCAAGTGATTCACGAAACAATTTCTTCAATTCGTCCAGACTTTCAGCTGCTGCAATACATCCAGGTACATCAGGAGAGTACGCAGACCAGTTGGCCTCTCCCTTTTCATAAACGACTAAATAGGTCAGCTGCATAGTCACCTGATTGTACAGATACTCTTTTCAGTATTCAATCCGGCAAGCCATACTGAGGCAAAGAGGGATCAGGTATCCCGGAGTATCACGCAACTGAGACCGGCGAAGGCTTGCGCGAGCCGGCAGGAATCAGTCCATGCGGATCGGCATCACGATGTAGAGATAGTCCGGATCGCGCGGGCTGCTGACCAGCACCGGGTTGACCTCATTGATCCAGTTGAGCACGACCTGGTCGCCGGGGATGTTCTTCAGGACCTGGATGATGTACTCCGGGTTGAGTGCGATGCGGATCGCCCCACCCTCGATCTGGGCTGCCAGCTCCTCGACACCCTTGCCGACCTCACCCGCATCACTGCGGATGTCGATCTTGTCATCGCTGCTTTCGATATGTGCCACCGGGTTCTGGTCGCGGGTGCGGCAGACCAGCTGCACGCGCTGCAGGGCCTCGCTCAGCTCGCTCTTGTCGAGAAACACGCGGGTGGAGATATCCTTCGGGATCACGCGCTCATAGTCCGGGAACTTCACGTCCAGCAGGGAGCAGACCACCAGCTGGCTGCCGAAGGCGAAGGCAACCTGGTTGCCGGGGTTGAAGATCGCCACCGCGGCATCGTCGTCATCCGGCAGCATCTTCTCCAGCTCATCCGCGACGCGGGCGGGCAGCAGCAGGTTCTGCTGCAGTTCATTACCGGCCAGGCCCTTGTTTCGCTTGAGCGCCAGGCGGTGTCCGTCAGTGGCCACGATGTCCAGGCTGGCACCGTTGAAGACGAAGAACACGCCGTTCGTGTAATGCACGGCCCCGGTGGAGCTGTCCTTCACGGCGCTGAAGGTCGTCTGCTGCAGGGCATGCTTCAGCAGGCTGGCCGGGATGCTCGTCAGCAGAGACCCTTCATATTCAGGCAGGCCGGGGAAATTCTCGTCCGGCATGATCGTCAGGTCATAGGAACTGCGGCCGACCTGCACATTCAGCTGGTTGCCTTCCGTGCTGAGCGTCACGTCCTTCTTCGGCAGCTTGCCAACCAGCTTGGAGAGCAGGTCTGCGGGAGCAAGGAAGCTGCCCGGTTCGGCATCATTGACCGCCAGAGTACGGCGGATCGTGAACTCGCCGTCGGTGGCGGTCATTTCGACACTGTCGGAACTGACAACCACCCGCACATGGTTCAGCACCGGATTGATGCTGCGGGTTACCGCCTTGCTGACCGTTGACAACACGGCCGAGAGGAGTTCCTGACTGATCACTACGCGCATTGGAGAGCCCCGGTGAATCTTGGTTTATTCAATTTATGAACACCGATTATAACACTGCAGGACTGGCCCACTGCGATGCTGTGCCTGCTCTGTCCACGCTCTTCACAGCTTTCCCAAGCACTGCCCAAACAGATTTTTGATTCGGGCACGGAATGTGGATGTTTACCGGATTTTTACCCAGGTCGGCGATAAGTCAACGCCATGCTTGATTACGAATCAGCTTCGATCAGATTCAGGTAAAACTCAATCCACGTAAAAGAGGCTGGTTAAATCCAGATCTGATCAGCTCCGCCGGACTTATCCAAACTGTCAGTGTCCCTAGTACTGATACTGATTTAAAATAAACAAAGGCTATGAATACCACCGAGCATGAACGCAACCCTGCCCTTGAGCACAGACTGTTCGAGCTGATCCGCAATGATGAGGAAATCATTGAGCTGATCAAGCTGGCCAATGAACACCTCGGTGTGATCGGCTTCACTGAGCACGGCATCCGCCATGCCAGCATCGTGGCCCGCTGGTCAGGATCAATCCTCTCCACTCTGGGATACCCGGATGAGGAGGTTGAACTTGCACGTGTTGCGGGATTCCTGCATGACATCGGCAATTTCATCTGCCGGACTGATCATGGCCAGACCGGAGCGTCCATTCTCTATGTGATGCTGAAACGATTCCCATTCACCACACGCCAGCTCGGCAAGGTGCTCAGCGCCGTCGGCAACCATGAAGAGCAGTATGGGCAGTGTTTCAACGAAACCTGTGCCGCTGTGGTGCTGGCTGACAAGGCGGATGTGCACCGCTCACGGGTACGGGCATATGATCCGGCGAATCATGACATCCATGATGATGTGAACTATGCCGTGACCAGAAGTGACCTGATCGTTGATCCGGACCTGCGCGAAATCCGTCTGGATCTGGACATTGATGGGGAAACCGCCAGCATGATGGATTTCTTCGAGATCTTCATGAGCCGGATGGTGATGTGCAAGAGCAGTGCGGCCTATCTGGGTTGCACCTTCAAGATTTCCTGCAATGGCACGGTAGTCAGCTGATTCAGTCACCAGCCGCGGCTGTTCTGATCGCGCTTGCCACTCCAGGAATGAACGCTTATGAGCGTCAGCCTGCCCGGCAGCAGGTAATCCAGGCAACCGCGGGAAACGTATTCATTCTCCGATAATGCCATGTGGGCTTGCTCCGGCCCAGCCAGCCAGCTTTCCCGCAGCTTGTTGTTGACATAGTGCGCGACATGCAGCAATTCGTCTCGGAGGATGGCCTGCAACATGGATAGTGCCGCCTGCTGATCCCTGAATTCGGTTCGCACTCCGCAGAAATCAAGGCTGATGGCCCGATCTGATTCAAGTACGACCAGTTCCAGGATTACCAGCTCCGGGCGTCTGGCGCTTTTCATGTAAATCAGCAGTCCCTGATAGTTTCCCTGGAAATCGGAAAGGATATCAAGCTGGTCTAGCAGCTCTGGTTCACTATCACGCAGCAGTTCGATAAACTTCGTGCAGTATCTGCCCAGTCTGACGACCGGATGCCACTTCTCCGCCTTGAATCTTCTGCTGTCAGCCTTCTGCATGCTGATTCAGATTACGCCGTTTAACATAGCGGCTGTTTCAGCCCCTGTGAAACTGATCCATGTCATCCAGCCTGCCTGTCCAGGAGGTGACCCGCAGGCTTTCCTCGCGGGCCGGCTGCAGGAAGGACATGCAACCGGCGGGCTTGCTGTCCTGTGTGGAAACGGCACTGAGTGCCCGGCCCGGCTCCGCCATCCAGCAGCTCTGGAATTCGGAATTGATGAAGCGGCTGATGCAGACGATTTCCTCATTGACGATGAAGCGCAGGTAGCGGACCGCTTCGAAGCTGCCGCTGAACTCCTCCATCGCCCCGTTGAATTCAATGCGTACCACCGGAGGCTGTTCGCTGGCATTCACATTGAGGCTGAGGATGCGGTAGGGGTTTGGTGTCCTGACGGAAAAGGCCAGACCAAGCGGCATTCCCTGGGCATCCATGGACAGCATCAGCAGGTCTTCCCAGTCCGGGAATTCACGGCTGAGATCCTCGTGGAAGGAACTCAGGAAGTTACCGAGCGGAATTTCCCGTGCATAGCCGGTTGTGGTGATGTCGCGTCCGTAATCGGCCATAAGTTCCCTCTACAGCATGTCCGCACCTGGCCCGGTGCGATGATTCATTGTTACGGATGCCAGCTGGTTTGACAGATTGTTAACCGCGATTTAATTGGAGCAGGGATCACACTGAAAAGCCGCGATATCCTGCCGGCATCTTCATTTCTGCTAAGATTGAATTACTGAACTATTCCGGGACAGAATTGAATGGATGCACTGACTGACAGCAGGCCGGCCCAGGGGTTCCTTTCAGAATGGAAGGATGCGATCAGGGGCCTGGACGAGAATCCCGTAGCCGGATGGCTGATGACGGCTCGCGAACGTCGGTCCCGGAAACTGCCCTGGATCAGAAGGATTCTCGGTCCGCTGCTGATCAGCCTCGTCTTCGCATTGAGCTTTCTATACGGACAGCGCAACAATTCCCTGATCTCCAGTTCCGGGATCATGCAGCTAGTGAGCATGTTGATCAGTGTATCCGTACTGCCTGCGGTCCTTTTCTGGGCGGTGACAGGCGTGTTCACGGCGATCCAGGAAGCGATGTCCCTGCTGGCTGATGAGAATCGCAGCCGGACCTCCCTTACGATCGATGACATGGTCAGTGTGTCCAGCATGAGCAATGCGGACATCGCGGCAGGAGCGCTGCAGGTCATCATGCCGCAGCTGTTCTGGAGATCGCTGGCGGTTTCCCTGTGCTTCTGGTGGCTGATGCTGATGCTGACCAGCCTGTTTGGTCAGGACCTGCGCTCGGAAAGCTTCATCACTACATGGATCTGGGGCATTGTCACCGTGCCGCTGATGACAGGCAGCAGCCTGCTGGCCAGCCTGGCGATCGTGCTGGGCTGCATTGCCGCCGGTCTGCACAGCCGGGGAATGCTGGTGCCGCTGACGGCCGCTGTGCTTGGAATGCTCGGAACCCTGGTCTGGTCCGTGGCGGGTTCCTACATGATGATGAATGACCAGCAGGTGCTGCTTACGACCCGCGGGGAAAGTGTCTACGGATCCATCATCTTCATAGCCCTGGCTCTGATCGTGGCTTTGATGGTACGCGGCAGTCGCAGGAGTCCGGCAGCGACGGCCATCCTGATTCCCGTGATAGGTCTCGTGTTCTGTTACATCTTCTTCAGGGTGCTGCTCCCCCGCGAGGCCAGCATCTCAGAACAGCTGCTGAGCATTGGAGCCGGGTTCATCCGCAGCTGGGGCAGCCTGAGCCTGATAAACCCGCTGTTTGTTCCGACAGCTGCAAGCTGGGGTGATATATTCGGACGGAATCCCGCCACAGCCGAGCAGGCCTTCAGCAATGGTCTGGAAATGCGCTGGATCATCGGTTTCCTGACTCAGCTGGCTCTGCTCTGGATCAACGCCTGGCTTGCCTGGAGCAGCATCCGCATCAAGCGCAGCGGTCATTGATGGATCTCTTTCAGGCTGCAGGCAAACGCAGCAAATCATCCAATTGATTGTTTGTTTCACGTGAAACATAATTAACGAGGTGAGTAACCGGAGCATAGTGTTCCACGTGAAACATTCTTTAAACTGATCAGCTGTTATTCCGTCTGGCAAGCAGCTGCCCTCTAGAGATTCTGCCGGATGCCTCTGTATTCGCCTTAAGTATGTTGCCAGACCAGCGACGTGGAACCCTGAGTTAATGGCAAGTTCCGCTTAAATCCTCTCACTGCAGCCGCAGCAGGGTATTCTCCAGCTGATGTCTTCATGTTGTGCCAGCAGCAATGCACTGAACAGTTCCGTCCGCGGAATGCAGCAGTCCCGCGATGCCGCAGCCGCAGCTGCCCAGCGGATCGCCACGCCTCAGTCACAGGGTCCCGAACTGAGTAACCGGGACAGTCTGCGCGACATCGTTGATATTTCCCAGGCTTCCCGTGGCATGCAGGCCAGTGCCGTGGTCTTCAGTGTGGCCGCCGACATGAGCGATATCGCTCAGTCCATCGGGGCCAGACTGGACCGCTTCGCCTGATCCTTCTCCCTCCCTCTGCTGATTAACCTATAATCCCTGCATGTCCGGCTTGAGGATCGGGATTGATGTCGGAGGGACCTTCACCCATGGTGTGCTGCTCAGGCCGCCCGGTGAGGTACTGCGCCGCAGCCTGACTCCCACGACCCATGATGCTGCAATGGGTGTCGCTGAAGGCATCCGCACCGTCCTGACCGAGCTTGTGTCCGGGCTGGAGCCGGGGGCAGTTGAGCTCGTGGCGCATTCCACGACACAGGCGACAAATGCCCTGCTGGAGGGAGATGTTTCGGAGATCAACCGGATCGTCTGCGTGCCACCCGGAGAGGAACTGCTGCTGCGCATGGCGCTCAGGGACCGCAGTATTCCCACCGGAAGTGGGCACGGAGTGAAGCTGCAGCAGCAGTTCGTGCATGCAGCAGCAGGCAATGGCAGTTCCGTCAGGCAACTCGAGCTCGACCCAGCGCTGCCGGCCGCTGTGATTCAGCCCCTGGCAGGCAGGCATGGCAGCCTTGAGGCCGAAATCAGTGTTGCTCTGGGTCTCGACCCGCAGCGAACCGTGCTCGCCGGGGAAATCACGCAGGTGCTCGGACTGAAGGCCCGGGCCCGTACCGCAGGCATCAATGCCGCGATGCTGCCGCGCATGCTGGAAACGGCAAACTACACCGAGGGTGTGGTCCGGGAGCTGCTGCCGGGTGTGCCATTGCAGGTGGTGCGCAGTGATGGCGGGGCAATGGACATTGCGGAAATGCGCCGCCAGCCGATCCTCTCGATTCTCTCCGGGCCTGCTGCGGGTGCCAGTGCAGCACTGCATCGGAGCGGCCTGAGTGAGCTGGTCTTCATCGAGGTCGGCGGGACTTCAACCGATATCACCCTGGTGCAGGCCGGGCGGGTCCGACAGCGCAATGCCACGGTCGGTGGCAACCGCCTGCTGGTCCCGGCCCTGGATCTGCGTACAGCGGCGCTCGGTGGCGGCAGCATGCTGGAAGCCACCGGACGCTGCTTTGGCCCGCGCAGTGCGCATATCGCCGGCCTGCCTTATCTTTTTCAAGCCGCTCTGCTGGATATCAGTGTCAGCGGTGTCTCCCGCTGGCGAGACCGGCATGGACATGCCTATCACGTCATACAGCTTGCGGATGACAGCCAGGCGGCATTTACCCTGACTGACTGGCAGATCATCCGCGCTGCCGAGGCTGGTCCCGGCGAGCTTAGTGAACTGCTGACGGAACTGGGACTGGAGCTGGACGAGCGGCAGCTGGTCTGGATGCAGCAGGCTGCGGCCCCGCTGCTCCAGCAGGCAGTGAAGGCACTGCAGGCTTCGATCCGCGCGCTGGCGCGTCCGGTGCGAGAACTGATGGAAGCTCATGCCAGCAACCCCGAGGATCTGGTGCTGCTCGGAGGCGGTGGGGGTGCACCGGTACTCTATCGGGATCTGGCCCGCGAACTGGCGCTGCCGGCGCGGTTGATTGAGGAACATCCGGTGATCAGTGCGCTGGGGGCAGCACTCGCTGTGACCTGCGTCAGCATCAGCCGCAGTACGGCGGAACCCAGGGGCAGTGATATTGAGGAATTGACGCGCGAGGTGGAGGAGCGGCTGGCTCGCCAGGGTGCTGAACGTGTGAGCACGGAATACGAATACGATGCCCAGCGCCAGGTACTGAGCGTGACCGGACGTGGGAACCGGCCCTATGAGCAGGATAGCCAGGTGCTGGATGCCGCTGCACTGGCCCAGCTGGCGCAGGACAGCCTCGGCGAAGGCTGCTCCCTGATATGGACCAATGGCGGTCTGCACTTCTTCTCCGGACCGGAAGGCCAGCGGAACGGCCAGCGTGGACTGGTGCTGACAAACGGAGGACGCAGTATCTGGCAGGGACGCTTCCTGAGATCCACGGCAGTGGAGCCGGGCAAACTGGAGCCGGTGCTGGAACAGCTGATTGCTGAGGAAACCGCCTATACCGACGGTGGAGCACTGCTGCCGGGCCTGGCCCTGCTGGCGGATGGACGCTTCATGCCGCTTGACCAGCTGGGCAGTGCGGAGCTTGTTCGCGAAGTGCTGCGCTGGGAAAAACTGCCCGAAGCAGCTGCGGGCCTGTTCCTGATCAGATGATTACCAAATCTGCTAATTGACTGATTACCTGAAATCGGCACGCGCGGCAATTGAAGCTCTGACTGCTTCGCAATATAATCCAGGGTATGCGCCAGCTGTACTCAAGCCTTGCCTTACTTAGCCTGCTGTGGTTGAGTGCCTGTCCCGGAGAGCCGGCCGGCGGTCGTGCTGACGGACAACCGGTGCGCGCAGAGCACGAACAGGCACAGGCCCTGGACGCAGATTCTCAGCGCGCCAGGGATTTCCTGCTGCAGAGTCTGCGGGAACCGGCTGAGGAGGATCATGCAACGCTGGAGGATTGCTGGAGCGTCATCTCGCGCCTGACTGACAGCAAGGCCTTTGAAGCGAAGATCGCAAGCCAGGTGGCGGAATCCGGTACCCAGCCCGGAGTCGAGCTGCTTTCCGCCTGGTTGGCTACAGATCCGGCAGCGGCCTCAGATTATGTCCTTGAACAAATCAGTGCTGGCAATGCTGCAGCCCTTCAGGCCCTGATCCGCTTTCCTGAGCTGGGTAAACCACTGCTCCTGAAGCTGGACCTGACTGAGCAGAGTGTCGACTTCCAGGATGCGCTGCTGCTGCTGATCCGCAACTGGCGCGAACCCGGACAGGAGATGCTGCCGGTCTTCAAACAGCTGGCGGGCAGCCCCGAGCCGGATATCAGCCTGCGGGCGATCGGTTATCTGATCAGGCTGGACAATGCCAGCGAGGAACAGCTCTCGACACTGCGCGAGGCGATCCGCACGGAAAAGGAACATTTCGCCGCCGCAGTTGAAGGCGGCAAGATCAGCCGTGATCCCGGGCTGGCCACGGCCTTCATCCCGCGCGTGCAGGATGTGAAGATGGGGGAGCCGGATCCTGAGGAAGCCTGGAAGGTCCAGCCCTATTACAGCGCCTATGCCCTGGCCTTCATCCCCGGCACGGATGCCAGTGTGATCAGGCTCAACCTGCTGAATGCCAGCAATACTGATCTGCGCTGGCAGGCCCGCTTCGGTGAACTGCTGCAGGGACATCCTGCGTCCTTCCAGCAGGCGATGCTGAAGGAAGGCGTGCTGTCCCCCGGGCTGCTGCGCTGCCTGGCTCCGCCGGAAGCAGTGCATCCGGACCTGCTGCCCTGGTATGCAAAGGCGATCGAGCAGAGTGAAGGATCGCAGCGCTTCCAGCTTGTCAGCCAGCTGAGCCGCTATAATGAGCACGCGTCCGAACCTGAGCTGCGGGAGCTGGTGCTGGGACTGCTGGATGATGACTCCGCGCTGGTGCGCGGGCAGGCCTGGCTGCTGGCGGCACAGTTTGCATACCCCGGACGGAGGCTGGAAGCCGCTGCGGTGCTGTCCTCGGATGAGGAAATGGCACCCGTGAAGGCGGCTGCGGCCTGCTACCTGCTGAGCGTACCCGGCGCCTAGCGGCAATCCGGAGCTGTTTTGACAATCGCAATCTTCATCGTGGTCCTGACACTCGTCGCCGGTCTGGTGGCGGCTGCAGGCGACCGCATGGGCCAGCTCGCCGCCAAGCGCAAGATCCGCATCGGCAAGCTCAGGCCCCGTGATGCCTCGCGGCTGGTGGCGGTGCTGACCGGCATGGCCATCTCCATTGTGACCTTCGGCGTGGTTTTCGCCGTCTGGCGCGATTTCCGTGAGGCCCTTACCCGTTACAGCGAAACCAAGGCCAGCCTGGCCAGCGTGCTGTCCGAGCGTGACAGCATGCTCACGGAAATCAAGACCGCGCAGAGCGGCCGTGATGATGCAATCAAGGCCCAGCAGGAGGCGGAGCGCGCCCTGAGCGAGGCTGAGGAACTGACAACGGCGGCCCAGAACAAGCTGATCGCGCTGGAGGACCAGCTCAGTGTGGCGGATCTGCAGATCGCGGACAAGGAAGCCGAGCTGGCCAGGCGCCAGGCCGAGATTGACAAGATCCAGAAGGAACTGGCAGCTGCGCGCCAGGTGCTGAAGGATATCGAAAAGCAGAAGGAAGGCGACCAGCTGCAGCTCAAGAGCCTGCAGGAACTCAAGGAGCGCGCGCGCGCGGAGATCGAGAAGCTCAAGGACGAGGCTGAACGCTACAAAGGCAGCGAGGTCGAACTGGAAATCGGCAAGGTGCTGGCCTACCAGGACATTCCGGCGGGTGAGGATGATGTGATCGGCCGCCTGCAGGAAGCAATTGATCGGGTGCAGATCAGCATGCTGCGCCGGGGTTACAGCATTGATCGTGAATCCGAGAACCGTGCACGCGAGTTCGCGGCGGATCTGCAGGCCGGGCAGTACGGCGCAGTGGTGGTGGTACGCAGCGGCCGCAATATCTTCAAGGATGACGAGGACAAGGCGGTGCTGCTGGACTTCAGCTTCCAGCCCCTGGCTCCGATCCTGCGCCAGGGCAGTGACTTCATGACGATCACCGTCACTGAGCAGGGCAGCAGCGTACATGTCATGGGCCGTTCGGAAGTGGCTCTGAGCCTGGGCAACCAGGTGGACATCAACTTCACCCAGCGTCTCGATACGCTGTTCCAGAGCGAGGCCCGCGGCGCTGGCTTCCTGCCCGACATCGCCACCGGGACCTACAGCCATCCGCTCAATGAGCTGCTGTTCCAGGCGGAAAAGATCAATGCGCGGGAGCGGCCCTTCGTGATCCACCTCAGGGCCCAGAAGGATCTGACGGCGATTGACGGCGTATCCAACCTGGCACGCATGGAAGTGGTGATCACGGGAGTCGGGCAATGATGCTGCGCTGGCTTGCCGCACTGTTGTGCATGCTTATGGTCCTCCCCGGACTGACGGCTGCGCAGGATGATCCCGCGACTGATCCGGACACGCCGGTTTCCCAGCCGGCGGATGATGGTGATTCCGCGCAGCAGGAACAACGGGCCACAGTGGGTGCTCCGGCGCTGCCGCTGGCCAGCATCCCGCTGCAGGAGAATATGCGCTTCACCGTCCGTCCGACGATCCTCGGGCTGATTCCCCCGGACAGTGCCGAGGACTACGGCGAGGGCCTGATTCGTGTCAGCCAGCGCCAGGGCAGGCAGCTGACCCTGCACTATGAAATCAAGGAAGAGATCGAGAAGGAGCGCGGCGGGGCCGAGACCTTTGAGCTGCAGGAGGCCCCCGCGGAAATGCGCACGGAATTCCTGACGCGCTTCCGCCGCGGGGATGCCGTGGTGGAGGACTTCAGCAGCGGCCGGCGGATCGCCAGCCCGCTGTTCTGGGAGGATGGCGATTTCCGCGCAAGGGACTACGGCCTGCTCTGGGTGGAGTATGGCCTGCTCGCGGAACTGAAGGAAAACGGCAGCACCGCCTGGGATCTGAACTGCACCACCTCAGCGGATTCCGAGCGCGCCGGCGAACTGAGCAACCTGATGGACTCACGGCGCCGGGCGCAGGGCCTGGATGATGGCGCCGTGCCGAGTCTGGAGCTGCTTGAAGCTGAGGGCCGCTATATCGTGCCGGTCAACGGCGAGATGAGCCAGCTTGCGGCTGTGCATGCCCGCGACAGTTTCGGCGTGGCGGAGTACTGGTTCCTCGATGATCCTGACAATCCGCTGCTGCTGAAGATGAGTTTCATCGCCGCCCCGGACGCCAGCCCGACCCAGGAGGGAATCCTGCGCCAGCTGCTGGCCGGTGTCGGCTTCGCAGTGACCTCGATCAACTACTGAGCTGAATCCACGAGCGGGGTGCGGCGGTCGGCGGTGGCCTGCAGGGCAAGGCGCCACAGCAGTCTGAGCAGCAGCAGCTGCAGGCCCAGCAGCAGGGGATAGCGCCAGAATTCAAACGCCAGGGTGTTCCAGGATTCCAGCAGGGGCTCGCCGCGCAGCATCAGTGTTGGCGAGGAAAATGGGCTGAAGGGCAGGAAGGCATTGTAGACCCACATCATGTTGCCAAAGAAGGCCGTGAAGGGTTCATCGTCCATGAAGCCGCCGACGATGCTCGCGGTCAGGAACAGCAGGGCGAACACCACCGGTACGAGCAGCGGCAGGGCCAGCATCAGCCAGTTGCGGCGCGGACGCTGGCGGAAAGCCAGCAGCGAGCTGCCGAAGAAAATGGCGCAGCCCGTAAACAGTCCCAGCGGCACCAGTGGCCAGAGATCCCGGGCAAAGGGCGTACTCTGGGAGATTTCGGCGAAGAACACGCTGCCGAACACCGCCGCAAAGAACTGCAGGCCGGCCAGTGCCAGAGACAGCAGCGCCACCAGCAGGGCTTGCCGCTGCAGCAGCCCGAGGCAGTTGAGGAACAGCGCCAGGCAGATACTGCCGAGCATGCCGCTGAGTGTCATGGCGACGATGCTCAGGGGCAGGAACATCAGGGACTGCAGCATCACCGCAGCTGAGCCATTGAGCGTCGGCAGCATGAAGCACAGCGAGAACACCGTGGCTGCCAGCAGGATCCGCGGCCAGAGCGGTACGACGTTGATGCGGATCCCGGCCGTGAGGATTTCCTGGTCTGTGATCGGGGAAATGCAGGTCATGGAATCCAGCAGCTGGGCACCGCCGGACTGCTTCACGAGCGACAGCCAGCCGATGCTGTCCCGGCAGAGCCCGAAGGTCCCGCCCAGCAGCCAGAGCATGCTGCCCGGCACGAGGATCACGGTCAGGAGAATCGTGCCGATTTCCAGGGCATCGGAACTGAAGCTCTGCCAGTCGTCAATGGTTCGGGCGATCACCGCACTGAAGATGGCAAGCATCAACAGCCCCATGCTCACAAGCAGGATCCAGGCATTGCGCTTCCAGCCGGGGCTGAGCATCGCATTGCGCATGCGCCGGCGCTGCACCAGGCCATGGAGGCTGTTGTGCTCCTCATCCTGCAGAGCACTGAGCAGGCCTGCTGGTCTGGCGGGGGCTGTCGTCACTTGCTGCACGGCGCGATTCTACATCCTGTCATGTTGACTGATTGACGCAGCTGCGGGCGATGGGGGTTCAGCGGGGAGAAACAAAAAGGGCCCGGTTCTTCGGAGCCAGCTTCTCTCCTGTAAACCGGGCTTTTGGACGGCAGGGCCGCCCTGCAGGTCGGGTTAGATACCTGTAATTACTAAGATACCAGAACAGCACGGATGTTACAAAAACGCTGCGCAGACTATGCTTTTGCCTGTGCGGGTCAACAGCGGTTGGCTTTGCCGCGTCAGAGAGCTGTTGTTACAGGAGCGGAACATGCCCAGACTGAATCTCATAATCACCTGCCTGATCATCCTGCTCATGGCCCTGCTGCAGTCCTGCGGCGGCGGCGGCGGGATGACAATGAACAGCAAGGAAAGCCGCGGCAGCTCGGTGGCGATGGCCCCGATGGAATCCGCGGAGATGTTCTATGGCGGGGAAGGCGGTGCCGCCGCACCGGAGATGGATGGCTACGACGGCGACTTCCAGACCGGCAGCAACTACGATTCACAGTACCGCGACCCGACCCGATCAGCGGGAAGGACGGCCGGTATCACTGATGACGTTGACATTCCCTCCGGAGGGATGCTGCAGAGCATCGACGACTGGCTGAACCCCAAGGCCTGGGCCCAGGAGCCGGCGGGGGATCAGAGCTTCATCATCCGCAATGGCAACCTGGAGATCGAGATCGATGACTACGACAAGTCCAGTGCCGAGGTGAAGACAATCGCGATCCGCCACGGCGGGATCATCACCGACAGCCAGATGCAGAAGTACGGCGACAACATGCGCGTGGGCTGGATCACCTTGCGGGTGCCGGGAGACAAGTTCGACCAGTGCTTCGAGGATCTGCAGGGCGTGGGCGAGGTCAAGGTCCAGAATGTCTCCAGTGAGGATGTCACGAATGAGTACATCTCCGGTGTGAGCCGGATGCAGGCGCTGCAGACTGAGCATACGACCCTGCAGGGCATGCTCGAGGATGCGCGTGAGATTCAGCGCAGCCGCGGGCTCGGCGAGGCCTACTCCGTGCTGCTGGATACCCAGCGCCGCCTGAGTGAGGTGACGACGGAACTGCAGACGGTCGAGAACCGAGTCAATTCCCTGAAGGACCGCATCCAGCGCTCCACGATCACCGTCAATCTGAGCGAGCGCCCGCTGGCGCCCCCGCCGGATGAATTCGCCTGGGGCTTTGGCGCCAGCTTCGAGAATGCCAAGAAGGACCTGCTGCACGGCATCGACTACACCGTGAGCGGCATCATCTACTTCCTCGTGAACGGGCTGATCTGGTGGCTGATCTGGATCGTGATCATCTTCCTGGCCTGGAAGCTGTTCCTCGGCAGGCTCTGGCAGGCGATCCGCCGTGCGGCACTGGCCAAGGGTGAAGAGCCGCTGGCGCGCTAGGCTGGCAATTGCCTGCAGGCCGCTGGCTGCCGTGCTAGAATCTAGCGCGGGCCTGATCCGGATGGGGCGATCCGGCGGGCCTGAGCGCGCAGCTGAGGCTGGGCGGCCAGAGATGGAAAGGTGGATAGAGGCATGAGCCGGCCGAAGTACAGAAGCGAGGAGAAGCCGCTGTCGAGCGCTGCCGCCTCCGCATTCAGTCCCTTTGTCCGGCAGTTCCGCAAGTTCACCGCCATGCGCATTTTCCTGCAGCTGCTGCCGGAGGAGCTCAAGGGTCTGGCGGCTCCCTACGATGTGCGCCTGGGACGCAATGAGGACGGGGTTGATCTCAACACAATGTTCATCTATGCCGCGTCTCCCACTGTGGCAACGGTGCTGCGCCAGCGCAGCCGCCGGCTGGTGGCGGATGTGAATGCCGGACTGCCGGTGGAACTGCTGGAGGAACTGCAGATAGATGTGGTGAATCCGGCGAGAGTTGAGCAGCAATTGAATATTCTGGCGGTCAGCCCCGACTAGAAGGTGTATTGAAAACGACGGCGCGGCGGAAAATGATTTTGACGGGATACAGATTGCTGGCGGCACTGTGCGCAATGCTCTGCGTGCTGGGGCCGCAGGCCGCCCGCGCCGCGACGGAATGGCAGAGCCTGCTCAGTGAGGACTTCAGCCAGGGTGAGGTCAGCTTCTACACCGGCCAGGCATCCGAAGCCTTCTACGGAATTGACGACCAGAGCCGCTATGTGATCGACGGCCTGAACACGAACATCGACTCCCTCTCCGCACTCACGAAGAACCTTTACTACTACTATGTCGAGGCGGAGTGCGAGCTGATTGACACCCGCATCGGCGAGATGGCCTTCTGCGGGCTGGTATTCCACTACAACAAGAAGATTCCCGGCAAGCTGGCATATTACGTCTTCTACATCTATGGCGATGGCTACTACGGTGCCAAGCGCGTGATCGGTGACAGCGCGGAAGTGATCCTGCCGCTGACCCGCAGCGAGCTGATCGACATCGACCGGCCGAACATCCTCGCCGTGGAGGCGCGGGGCACGCGCTTCGACCTCTACATCAACGGACGCTTCGTTGACAGTTTCACCGATGTGCGGATTGACGGCGGCGGCTTCGGCTTCTATGTCAGCCAGCAGTCGCGGGCGGCCTTTGACAACTTCTCCGTGAAGGTTGAACGCCGCGGAGGCGGGCCCGAGGCCGTGGAAAGCCCGGAACTGCTGGAAGGCAGCAGCGATGACAGCTCCCGCGCCGTGAAGCCCGCCGCAGGTGCGGATGCCGATGAGTATGGCTTCCCGAACATCCCGCGCGACCCGAACCGCCCGGTCTATCCCTGGGAGGTCGGCGTTGACAAGAGTGAGACCGCGCGCCGGGAACGCGGCGACGAGGCCCGCGAGCGTGAGCTGGCGGACCTGGAAGCGAAGCGCAACAGCCAGGAACTTCAGGATCCACCGGCCCAGCCGGAATCCCAGCCGGCAACTCAGCAGCCTGAGGATAGCCGGATTGAGCAGGCGGAGCCGCTGAAGCTTGATCCCGTGCAGCCGGAAGTCCCGGAACAACAGACCGGGGAAGCGGCCAGCCAGGCAGCGGTTCAGACTGAGGCGGGCAGCGAAACGCAGAACCCACCGGTGGAGCATCCCAGCGAGGCAACTCAGCAGCCCGAGAAGAGCGGTGCGGCAGCCGATGAGTCGTTCATCAATGTGAGTCTGCCCGGCAACAGCAGCCCGCCTGCGGATGCGCCGCAGCAGGCTGAAGCCGGGGAGGAAACTGCCAGTCAGGAGCGCAGTGCGGAGGAGATCATGCGTGATGTCCGTGCTGATGACGATGACTGGTCCACCAGCGCTCCTCCTTATCGCGCACCTGACAAGCCGCGCAATGATGCGGAGGGAAAGCCGGCGGAGACTGGCAGCGACGCGGAAGCTGATCTGAAGGGCATCGAGCTGCCGCCGCTGGACATGGCACGTGCTCCCGGTCGTGATGCGAGCTCCGCATCTGAGTCCCAGGCCGCTGCCAATGGCGCGGAGCTGGAAGAGCCGCAGGCGGATACGCAGGCAGAATCCGGCACGGGGGCTGAGACTCCGGACAGTGGTGATGCAGATGCTGCCTCTGCCCCGGCGGAATCTCAGCAGGAAGCTGCTCAGACGGCAGAGCCAGCCGATGGCAGCCTGTCACTGTTTCCGAGCGGCAAGGACAATCCGCAGGACCGGCCACTGGCCGACAATCCGCCGGATGCCGGCCGGGTGCTGGGGGCTGCTGAGGAGAATCCCGGCGAGCTGAAGCTGCCGGCCTCGCGCACCGCGAATGATGCCAGCGTTGAGTACGATCCCTTCGAGGGCAACCCGGATGTGCAGTCCGTCTATGACGACTTCACGGAGCAGCGCTGGCCGGTCGCCGACGGCGATACCTCCAGCTATCGCTACTTCGGCGCGGCCTATGAAATTGACAACACCAAGAGTGACACGATGGCCATCAGCTACCAGCAGGGCAGCTTCAGCGATGCTCGCTACGGCGTGGACGTGGAGTACCTCGGTGGGCTGGACTACGTGGGCTATGGCATCGCCACACGCTTCAGCGTGAGGAACGGCAGTGTCTCCTATTACGGCATGTTCGTCAGTCAGAGCGGGGAGTACCTGCTGCTGAGGGTGCTGGACGGCCAGGAGACCGTGCTGCATGACTGGAGCAGCGCGCCCAATCTGAGCCGCACGCTTTCCAACCGGATCGGGATGGAGCTGATCGGCGGCAGCATCCAGTGCATCATCAACGGCGAGGTCGTGGCCACGATCAATGACGACAGCCTGCAAAGCGGCGGCTACGCCCTGCTCTGCGGCCCCGGCACGAGCACGCGCTTTGACAACCTGACGATCAAGGGCATCGTCACTGACGGCGGGCAGTAGGGCGTGACTGTCCTCAGTGTGATCCTGCTGAGCAAGCAGGAGAAGGTACACGGCACTGACCGCCTCATGGAGGCGGCCGGGAACCGGACGGATCTCGAGCTGCTCCACATTGACCCCCACGAGCTGATCCTTGGCAACGGACCGGGTATTCCCGGCATCCGCCATGCCAAGGATGCACTGCCGGACCCACGCAGCTGCCTGCTGCTGCCCCGCAGTGGCAGCCTGACGGATGAATACAGCCTGTTCTGCCTGGAACAGCTCGAGGCCTGCGGCTACCGCAGCATCAACCCGGTGGCGGGGATCTGGCAGCTGCGCAGCAAGTTCCGCGCCCAGCAGCTGCTGCAGGAGGCGGGACTGAAGGTACCGGAAAGCGTGCTGCTGCATTCGCGCAGTGAGCAGCACATCGAGAGCATCGTTGATGAGCTGGGCGGACTGCCGGTTGTGCTCAAGTACCTGCGTGGCAGCCGCGGCAAAGGCGTGATGAAGATCAGTGACATGGACACGATCAGAAGCATCCTGGCCTCACTCAACATGCTGAAGTTCGACCTGATGCTGCAGCGCTTCCACCCGGAGGCTGCGGCGGGATCGATCCGGGTGATCGTGCTCAACGGCGTGGCCCACAGTGCGATGGAGCTGCGCAGCGGCGAGGGACGCAGCCGCTCCAACCTGCATGAGGGTGGCACTCCGCATCTCAGGGAACTGGACGGGCCGCTGCGCATTGCGGCTGAAAAGGCAGCAGACTGCTTCGGGCTGGGCTTTGCCGGCGTTGACATCGTGGAGACGGCTCAGGGCCTGCTCGTACTGGAGGTCAACAGCGGGCCGGGCTTCAGGGGCATGGAGGAAGTGCACGGCCCGGTGGTGGCCGAATCGATCATCGATGCCTGCCGGGAGCTTGCCCGGAGCTGGGGCTAGAAGCCGTCCTGGCTGCGGTCGCGCATCTCGAATTCCAGATTCTCACGGTAGCGGCGGTACATGTTCTCACGCTCGGCACTGCCCTGCTCAAAGGCCAGGCGGCTGCGCTCCTCGATGTAATCCAGAGCATCCTCATAGCGCTTCTTTTCAATCAGAAGCTCCACTTCCCTGTCATACACCGCTCCGGCGTGTTCCTCGAGATGGCGTTTCTGGGATTTGGCAATCTCCTCCGCCTGGCGCTTCATGATGTCGCGGTTGAGGATCTCATTCTCGCGGGCTCGCGCCAGCTCATTGTTCATGTTGACGAGATACGACACGCCCCAGGCCAGCAGGCCTCCCGCTATCAGAAACACCGGAATCAACAGGAAGATGAACAAGACAGGACCCCCGGCCGCAGCAAGTGCAACCGTTCCAACATTCTAGCCAATGCAGGGGGGCCAACTCAAGCCCGCAGATCCTCAATCACCCGCAGATAACGCTCATACATTTCGCGCTCGGCAGCGCTGGGCAGATTCAGGCCGTCATCCAGCCGGGCCCGGCAGAGGGCCTGGCATTCATCGAGGCGACGCTGGGCCAGCAGCTCCTCGACCTGCAGGTCGTAGCGTCCGCGGCTGGCCTGATCCGCCGGATCCTCGTGGCGGGCAGCATGGCGTTCCTCGAAGCGCGGGCGGTAGAACTCCATGTCGATTTCGTTCTTCTGATCTTCCCAGATCTTTAAACCAATCCCGCCAATGCGACCCATGGCCCAGGCCCCGAGAGGAATCAGGGCCAGCAGAATCACCACTGCAACAATGGCCTGGCCCAGTCCCAGAGCACTTTCCAGTTCAAGAATGCCCGGCAGGATCATCTGCCTGCACCCGCATAATCGTCTCGATTCATTTCTGCACAGGTGGATTGTAGAGACCGGCGTCCTGCATGCGCTTCAGCATCCGCGGCATTTCCAGCTCGTGCATCCTGTCAATCCAGAGCTTGTAGGCCATCCAGCCCAGCCGAATCAGGCACCAGGCCAGCGGGATGGCGAGGATCTCGAGGATGGCAACGGCAGCTCCCATGGGAAGGAGCTCCGCGAAGGGTGCCTGGCCTGAGGATGCGCCGGGGTTCATATCCGGATTATAGCCGCTTAGAGATCATCCGGCAGGCGCCGGTTCAGCTCCGCATAGATCCCCCGCCAGCGCCTGCCGAAACTGCCGCCGGTGATCAGGCGGCGCAGACGCTTCATCAGGTCGAGGTAGAAGGCCAGGTTGTGCCAGGTCAGCAGCCGGGCCGCGGAATGCTCACCGGTGCGGATCAGATGGTTCAGGTAGCTGCGGCTGTAGCGCCGGCAGACCATGCAGCGGCATTTCGGGTCGAGCGGCCGGGGGTCATCACGGAAGCGTGAATTCTTGAGCTGCATCCGCCCCTGGCGCGTATAGGCGGAACCATGGCGGGCCATGCGGGTGGGCTGCACGCAGTCGAACATGTCAAAGCCCATCGCCACAGCGAAGACGAGGTCGGCGGGGTCGCCGACGCCCATCAGGTAATGCACGCGCTCCTCAGGCAGGCGCTGCCCGCAGAATTCCGTCAGACGCAGGAAGTCTTCGCGCGGCTCGCCGACGGCCAGCCCGCCGACGGCCATGGCCTGCACACCGGAATAAGCAACCAACTGGATGCTTTGTTCGCGCAGATCCTCTTCCAGGCCGCCCTGGGCAATTCCGAAGAGCACCGGCGGCAGGGCTGCCGGCAGGGCCGATCGTTCGACCAGCTCCGGCCAGATCCGCACCTGCTCCGCCAGCCAGTCGTGGGTGAAGCGCATGTCCTTGATCACGCGCCTGCGCTCCGCCGGCAGGCCGGTGCAGACGTCGATCGGCATTGCGAAATCCACGCCGAAGTTGAGCTGGGAGCGCAGGGTGAATTCCGGGCTGAACAGATGCCGGCCGCCATGCAGATGATCCGTGAATTCCACACCATCCGGTTTAAGCGAGCGGCGCGCCGCCAGTGAGAATGCCTGGTAGCCGCCGCTGTCAGTCAGCACACTGCCCCGCCAGCCGCTCCAGGCCTTGACGCCCCCATGCCGGCGGATCAGTTCGCTGCCGGGATCAACCACCAGGTGATAGGTGTTCATCAGCACATGCGCATAGCCGATCTTCTCTAGATCCGCCCAGTCAAGGGTCTTCAGCGAGGCGGAGGTTGCAACAGGCTGGAACAGTGGCGTGGGCAGCCTGTTGCCACTGCGATCCGTCAGCCAGCCGGCCCGGGCCAGCGAACCAGGATCACGCTGCTCCAGCTCAAAGGGATTGCGCATCGGGATATGTTAGCGCCGGACAGACCTTTGACGCGTCGTCAAGATACCTAAAGCCTTGCCTTCTCAAGAAGGATTCGATTGAATATGGATGCAGGGATTTCGTGTATTTAAGAAGATTATCTGAGCACAGTAGACTCATTTATTCAGAAAATTCATGAAAAAATTGCTGCATATCAAACATTTCCGTTGACTGCACGGTAGCAACCGGTATAATTCCGCAGCTTAGCACTCTCCATGCGGGAGTGCCAGCAGCGGAAAAACAGGGCTGCCAGAAGTGCTTTCCGGCAGCAGGGGCAACACCAGCACTATCCTGCTGGTTTTTGCACGTCACAACTAACAGTATTGATACTGGAGGACATAAAGAATGGGAAAGGCCAGCAGCAAGTTCGCCTACACTCCGGCTCCCGGCCGGCTGATCGTCAAGTCGCTTGAGCAGGCTGAGCGCACCGACAGTGGTCTCTACCTGCCCGAGACCGCCAAGGAGCGTCCGCAGCTCGCCGAGGTCGTCGCCTACACCCCCTCCCGCAATGACGAGGGCAAGTCCAATGAGGCGCTGGTCTCCGTCGGCGACACCATCTTCCACAGCAAGTACGGCGGCACCGAGGTCAAGATCGACGGCGCCGACTTCCTGATCCTGCGCGAGGATGACGTCCTCGCCGTCAAGAACTAAGCACGAATCATCACCTGCTGCCGGCAGTGCCGGTGGCTCAGCTACATAAGAGGAGTAGATAGAAATGGCAAAGCAGATTCTGTTCAGTGAGGATGCCCGCGGCAAGCTGCTCAAGGGTGTCGATGCCGTGGCCGATGCCGTCAAGGTGACGCTTGGCCCCCGCGGCCGCAACGTCGTGCTCGAGAAGAAGTGGGGCAGCCCCACCATCACGAACGACGGTGTGACGATCGCCAAGGAGATCGAGCTGGAGGGCCTGGAGAACATGGGCGCCCAGCTGGTCAAGGAGGTCGCCTCCAAGACCAATGACATCGCCGGTGACGGTACCACCACCGCCACGATCATCGCCCAGGCGCTGGTGCATGAGGGCCTGCGCAACATCGCCGCCGGTGCCAACCCGATGGCGGTCAAGCGCGGCATCATGGGTGCCTGCGCCCAGGTCGTGGACTTCCTCGGCAAGAACGCCAAGGAGATCAAGACCGACAAGAAGGCCATCGCCAACGTGGCTGCGATCTCCGGCAACAATGACATGGAGATCGGTGGCAACATCGCCGCCGCCCTCGAGGCCGTCGGCAAGGATGGCGTGATCACGGTCGAGGAGAGCAAGAGCGCCGAGACCAAGATTGAGCTGGTCGAGGGCATGCAGTTCGACCGCGGCTACATCAGCCCCTACTTCGTCACCGACCGCGAGAGCATGAATGCCAACGCTGACGATCCGTTCATCCTGCTCTGGGAGAAGAAGATCTCCAACATCCAGGAGCTGCTGCCCCTGCTTGAGAAGGTCTCCAAGAGCGGCCGCCCGCTGGCGATCATCGCCGAGGACATCGAGGGTGAGGCGCTGGCCACGCTCGTCGTCAACCGCCTGCGCGGCACCCTGAACGTGGTCGCCGTCAAGAGCCCCGGCTACGGCGACCGCCGCAAGGCCATGATGGAGGACATCGCCGTCCTGACCGGCGGCAAGTTCTTCACCGAGGACCTCGGCGTCAAGCTGGAGAACGTGGACCTGCGCGAGCTCGGTACCTGCAAGACCTTCAAGTGTGACAAGGACAACACCGTCATCATCGAGGGCAAGGGCACCAAGGCCGCGATCCAGGGCCGCATCAAGGAAATCCGCAACGAGATCGAGAAGGCCAGCAGCGACTGGGACCGCGAGAAGCTGCAGGAGCGCCTGGCCAAGCTGCATGGCGGTGTCGCCGTGCTGAAGGTCGGTGCCGCCACCGAGACCGAGCTGAAGGAGAAGAAGCACCGCTACGAGGACGCGCTCTCCGCGACCCGTGCCGCGGTGGATGAGGGCATCGTGCCCGGCGGCGGCGTGGCCCTGGCCCGCGCCACCCAGGCGATCGACCTGAAGGCCTTCAAGGATGATGCCGAGGCCCGCGTCGGTGCCGAGATCGTGCGCCGCGCTCTGACCGAGCCCTGCAAGCAGATCGCCTTCAACGCCGGTGAGGAGGGCAGCGTCGTGGTGCGCGACATCCTCGCCGAGAGCAAGAACTTCAACTGGGGCTACAACGCCGCCAAGCAGGAGTTCGAGGACCTGGTCAAGGCCGGGATCATCGACCCCGTGAAGGTCACCCGCTCCGCCGTGCAGAACGCCTGCTCCATTGCCGCGATGCTGCTGACCACCGAGGCCATCATCGCCGACATCCCGGAGCCGAAGGATTCCGGCGCTGGCGCTGCCGGTGCCCCGGGCATGGGCGGCATGGGCGGCATGGATTTCTAAATCGGCGCAGCCGATTTAGATCCGATTCCTCTGCCCGCTCATGCGAGCATTCGCGGGTCTGCAGGACATTGGCCAGCTAAGCTGTCCAATGCCTGCCCGTGAGAGGAGATTGGAAGATACATTGTCTATTTCAGGGAGGACCTCCGGGTCCTCCCTTTTTGTTTTCTCCGTGCATGTGACGGCACCTTAGTACAGCCCTTATGAATGGCCCGGAATAATCAGACCCGAAGTCAGTTTCGCAGGGTATAAATTTCCATCAGCCCGGGAGGCGGAAGACATGGACAAATCGATCCTCGACACGATCTTTTCCCAGCTCAGCGATGAGCAGATGCAGCAGCTCGGCCAGCATGCCGGTGTGGACGAAGGCAAGGCCCGCCAGGGCCTGGAGGCCGTGGTGCCGGTGCTGCTTGGTGCAATGGAGCGCAATGCCTCCGCCGGCAATGGTGCGCAGTCCCTGAAGAATGCACTCGAGAAGGACCACGACGGTTCGATCCTCGACCAGCTCGGTTCGTACCTCGGTAACCCCGATCAGGGCAAGGGCGGGGCGATCCTCGGGCATGTACTCGGCGAGCGCCGCGGCAAGGTCGAGGAGCGCCTGGCTTCCCGCACCCAGCTGGAGCAGGGCCCGCTCGGCAAGCTGATGGAACTGGCGGCACCACTCGTGATGGGTGCGCTCGGCAAACAGCAGAAGCAGCAGGGCGGCTTCAGCCTGGACAATCTGGGTGAGCTGCTCGGCAGACAGCGCGAGGCCAGTGAATCCGGCGGGGGCCTGCTCGGAATGGCCGCCGACATGCTGGACAGCGATGGCGACGGTGACATCATGGACGACCTCGGCGGCATCGCCGGCAAGCTGTTCGGACGGTAGGAACCGCCGGACAGCGCTCAGTTGGAGGAAAGTACGAACAGGGTGCTGCCACTGAAGGCCAGCAGCCTGCCATCCGCCAGCGGCGGGCCAAACTGCAGATCAGGCAGGAAGGATTCCGGTACATCGGCCCACAGCAGGTTCAGGCCCGGGTCGTAGGCCTTGAGCTGGGCGTTGCCAGAACCGTCCCGGCCCGCTGTATAGATCCGGCTGGCAGCGTCAACAAAGATGATTTCCTCATTGCCGATCTCAACGAAATCCTCCAGCCCGGAGCTGCCGCTGCGATGCAGCCTGTAGCTGCCGGAGGAGGAATCATAGCCGGTCAGGAATGCATGATCACCCCAGTCCTGCACCGGTGTTACAGCCCTTGGACTCTTCTGCGGAACCGCAGCACTCTCGAGCAGGCCACCGCTGCTGGTCAGGGTCAGGAGCTTGCCCGTCAGGAAGGAGTACCAGGCCAGCCTGCCGCTGTCCAGGAACATCGGTGCATCAACCTTGAAGCGGAAATCGTTGCTGCCTGCCGGCACAAGCGTCTTCCAGAGCAGCTCGCCCTCCATGCTGAAACCGGACAGATTCCCCTCCTCGCAGTAGAGGTTGCCATCCAGACCTACCGTTGCCAGCACGGTCAACCCGCCATACTCCCTGAGCTTCTGCCCGGCAGTGGAGAAATTGGCAAGGCAGGTATCAGCCGTCAGGACTGAGCCGTTCGGCGCAAGCGCCAGGTCGGCATAGCCATGGTTGTCAAGCTGTGCCTGCCAGATTCGCTGGCCGCTGCCGCTCAGCGCATCCAGACGCTTGCCGGGCAGCAGCACGTATACGTTGTCATTGTAGCCACAGGCTGCATCTGTCAGCCGCAGCGTGTCGCTGCCGTACTGCCAGCGCAGCGCACCCTGGGGACTGAGACGGCGCAGCCTGCCGCCGGCCACGATCAGGATGTCACCAGCCGGTGCCACGAAGGCAGAACTGATCTCCAGCCCGCCGGTATCATGCAGGACCGTCAGCTCCGCCCCGGGACCCGGCCCGTTGTGGCTGCTGCGCCGGGTGCGCTGCGGGTCATGATAGCGGCTTGGCCAGCATTCCCCGGCCCGCCCCCGGGCGCTCTCACTCCAGTACAGGCCTGGCTGTCCGTCGTAGATTCCCTTGATGCGGTACTCATAGACTGAATCAGCATCAAAGGGGGGAGAGGCCGGATTTCCATTGCCATGCAGGAAGTAGTCCGTGGTCGGCAGGTCCGCGATCTGGGTCCAGTCCACCGGGCCGTTCCCCTCGATGCAGCGGTACTGCAGACGGTAGCCGTCCAGGTGCGGAATCGCATTCCAGTAGACGGCCACCTGGTTGTTGTAGTAACCGTCCGTGGCCTGCACGTCGTCAATGTCAATCGAGAAGACCTCTATGTCGAGTGAGCAGCTGTCCTCCTGGCCGGCGAAGTCCTGGACGATCAGGTTCACGGTGTTGACGCCGATGTCAGCCGGACCGAAGGTGTGCTCAATGTAGGGTTCCGCTGTGGTCTGATCACCGAAGCCGTCGTTATCCCAGTCCCATTTGTAGGCGGCAATGCCGGTTGCGGCGATGCTCTCGGAGGCATCGAAACCCAGCGGGCGCAGCGGTGGGACCGCCGGGGCATCCGCCCTGAGGATGGCAGAAGGCAGTGGCTCCTCGCCATTCTCCAGGCAGAACAGCTCGCCATGGTCATTGGAGAAGTAGAGCAGGCCATGACGGTCCAGGGAGATGGACTTGCGCACGGGATGGCCGGCGTTGAATGACCACAACAGCAGCCCGGAGCGATGGAAGGCATAGACCCGCCCATCCGAGGATCCGATGTAGATGACGCCGTTGCCACTGACGACCGGGGCCGATTCCACCGGTCCGCCCGTGAGGTAGGACCAGTTGATTGTGCCCTGGGGACTGACGCTGTAGACGCGGCTGTCCAGGCAGCCGAAGATGATGTCCTGTTCAGCGGTCAGGGCGACTGATACATTGATCGCCGCGGGGAACTGCAGTTCCCAGACCAGGTTGCCAAAGATGTCCAGGCGGCTGAGTTTGCCGTTGTCACTACCGTAGACGATGGATCCGTCCGGCAGGATCGTCGCAGAGCTGAAGATCCGTCCGCCGGTCTGATGTTTCCAGACAGGCTTACCCAGGGAATTGAGCTGGATCACGGACCCCTGCAGGGTTGGCACGTAGACTTCCCCGCCTGCTGTCAGGGCCGGACTGGCGCTTATGCCCTCTCCGGCGTCATATTGCCAGAGCAGATTGCCGAAGTGGTCCAGTTTGTAGACCTGGTGGTCGAGATTGCCGAGGTAGACATTGTCCTCGGCATCGCAGATCGGCGGGCTGATGATCTCGCCATTCGTCTGGAACTGCCATTCCAGTGTTCCGAAGCGGTCAAGGCAGTACAGCCTGCTGTCATAGCAGCCGACGAACAGCTTGCCGTTGTGCGCGAGGCAGGGTGTGCTGTCCAGCCGGCCCTCCGCACTGAATTCCCCGATGATGTTGCCCTCGTCGTCAATCGCGAAGAACTTCGCGAATTCCGTGCCCACGAACATGTTGCCAATGGAGTCGATGGAGATGGAGGAGGTCAGCCCCCCATCCATCGAGAGCTTCCAGCGCAGCGCCTTGTTGAGCGGGCCGGGAACTTCGACGCGCTGGCCCTGGCCGATGTCGTAGCCGTAGTGAGGCCACTGCGGCTGGCTGAAGCGGTAACTGGCCGGACCGTCAGCGTCACCATCCGTGAAGCGGAACCAGTAGATGTCGTAGTCGTCCGCCGGGACGCTGTACCTGAACAGCAGGCGGGTCCCGCTGATTCCGGCCTCCAGCGGGACAGTGGCGATCACAACGGCGCCTGGTCCATCGGGCTGCTGGGGATCCGGCGGGAAGTCGTCGAAGGACTCGCTGGCAAACAGACGGGTGCCGAGGATCCTGCGTCCGAAGTTCTGCCCGATCGGCGTCACATCCGCGAGGTTGATCACGCCATTGCCATCACCGTCAATCACGGCCTGGATGGAGAGGTAGTCAAACTCGCCCTCCTCTCCGAAGTGGTTCGCCAGCGGCACGAGATCCGCAGCATTCACTTCGCCGTTCTGGTCATAGTCACCTGCTGCATCGTAGTACCACTGGAATGCGCCATCCACATAGTTGAGACCGCGCAGCCGGGCGTCGGAAACCGCCGAGACCGTGCGAGGAGTATCGTCACTGCTGAGAACCCGCTCCAGTTCAGTCTGCAGCATGGCCAGCAGTCCGGCATCAGGCAGCTCATCAGCTGCAGGCTGCACGGAGCTGGCAACGACCTGCCCGGGCTGCCCGTCGATGGGCTGCAACCGCGCCATCCCCTGCGTTCCTGATGCACAGCCAGCCAGCATGAGCAGCAGTGCGATCACCCCCGGTTTCCAGCCAGCGGACATATGAATTCCTCCCCGAAGCTTCTGCAGTCCGATGGTAACACCGCAGGCCGCTGCGGGAGGATGACACAAGCCGGGCAGTTCCGGGGAACAGTTCGCCTGGCCCGCTGCCGGTGGCCGGCCATGGGCCTGCAGACCTGCCAGACCATGGGTCTGGCCTCCTGCAGTTCAGGCCTCCTAGAGCGCCGTGCCTTCCTGTTCGCGGCGCTCCCGGAGCTTCGTGCTGGCAGCGGCAGTCTGCACGGCCTGCACGGCGAACATCTGCTTGAGCGGTGTGTACATGATCGTCACGAAGCTGTCGTCAGATCCGGAGATGTAGCCGCGGATGCTGAGGGCCTGGCCGTTCATGGGCGGCAGCGCCCAGTAGCCTTCCGCCTTCAGGGCCTGTTCCATTCCGCTGGCAACACTGTTGAAGTCGTTGTCACTGTAGAAGGCCACGGTCTCCGAGTAGCTTGTCTCGTCGCCATCGGCCACGGACATGAAGACCTGGCCCATCTTCAGGGCCGGGATCGGCTCGGTCAGCTCCGCATCGGCGGGCAGCTGCATCCCGGCCACGGGCCAGCCGGCGGGCAGCTTTGCAGCGCTACCGCCGCCGTTGCAGGATGCGAGCAGCAGCGTTGCCAGGATCAGGGTGGAAAGCAGGATGCGCATGGGGACTATTCTAGTCCAGGGTCCTGAAAGCAGATTCGCTCACTCAGCCGACATCGCTGGAAGCTTCCAGACTCCCTTCTGGAAGTAGTTGAGGTAGCAGCTTCCGTTTTCCAGCAGGACTCCGTCCATTGCCCATATGGCAGGCTCGGCAACATCCATTGTCAGATTCCTGACAAGCTCCCCGCTGCGAATGTCATACTGGCGCAGCATTTCCTTGTCAACACACAGCAGCCAGGGATATGTAACCCAGAGAAACGCTCCATCATCACTGACCCTGGCAAACACTTCCTGCTGTCCACCCATGAAGTTGACGATCCTGCCGTCAGCCCAGCACCAGTTGCGCTGACTCACTGGGTCGTACACATTGCCAAGCACCCGCTCAGCACCGTCGAGCAGCAGTCCGGATTGATTCGTAGCCCAGTCGTAGGTGACGTTGTCCGCAAAGTAGATGTAGTGTCCACCCGGATCGTGCTTGAAGTATGGCCAGTTCGGGCCAACGCCACTTTCATGGAAGAACACCGTCGACAGGGTCTGTTCACCATCCCAGAGTGTTACTTCCAGCTCGCTTGTCTGGGCTATGGAATTCGTGACTCCAAGGACTGAATCCCCAACAAGCAGGTATTCCTTGAATTCTGACAAGGGTCTGGTCGGGCGGGTATTTGTATCTTCACTTTCACGATCCATCAGGATCTGGACCTTGTCAAGTTCCGCGTCCAGCAGGATGCTCGTATCGCTGATGAACAGCTGCTGCACACCATTGGCACTTCCAGATTCGCTTGTTGTTGGCAACCACTTGCTCAGATCAAAATTTCGCTGCGAGCCATCTGTCAGATTCCTGACGGTGATAACTCCACCGTGCTGGAATGCAAGCTCATCTCCGTGGCTGGTCACATTCCGCACGTCGTCGGCAATCCGCTGAATGTTGTCATCCATGCCAATTTCCTGCAATTGGCCAGCGGCTGAGAGTGAAAAGATCCGGCCACTGCACTCGAGTACCAGGTACTGTGTTTCCTCCAGGACCAGCCTTGCGGATTGTGTGAACTTCAATGGAGCTGTTGAGGATGTGGCTACCTGCCCACTCGAATGGCTGGATGACTGGCTGGCACCATCATTGCATGAAGCAGCCACTATCAGAGTGGAGAGCATGAATGCAAGCAGGATGCGCATGGGGACTATCTTAGATGAGGGGATAGGGATGGGAAGAGGATAGTCAATCACTCACTTAGACAGACAGTCAATGTGAGAAGTCTCGCTGCCATGAAGTTGACTTATTGACTTCGTGACTCAGTGACTTGCCATACGCCTCAGCCTGTGAGGCTTGAGCCGCAGCTCCGCCCGCTATTTCCCCGTTGCCACTATGTAGGGCGTGTCGCAGTGCGGGCAGACAGCCTTCAGCGAGCTGCCGGTATAGAGCTGGCCGCTGAGTTTCATCTCAGCGAGGCGCGTGATCAGCACCCCGTACAGCGCGAACACATCCCCGACCCGCTTGGCGACCACCGTCGTGCGGGACACCCACTCCGGCATGCCGATGTCGTCGCTGTCAATTTCCAGGATGTAGTACACGCTGTCATCATCGCTGGGACGCTTGCTGAGGCGCAGGCCGCGGATGCGGTTGAAGGCCACATAGGCATGGCGCCGCGACTGCAGCCCCCCGGCCTTGCTCATCCCGGCCACGACCTTGATCAGGCGCATGTCCGTGAGCGTGACGCCCTCACCGTTGCTGGTGTGCACTTCGATGATGATGTTCTCGTCAGGCCTCAGGCAATCATTCACTCCGGCCCCGAGACCGCCGGGCAGCTGGCTGGCTTGCATGCTAGGAATATAGCAGCGGGAGGCTGAGAGTTTCGGCAGACCGGAAATCAGTATGTGATCCAGCTGTCCTGGCCGGCATGAATTGTCCGGTCCAGACCATCTATCTCCACTCCGATCTGCCATTCCAGCACCAGCAAGGCCGGTCCGGCCTCTATTGCATTGCTGCCTGCTGTGGCAGCTTCACCAAGGGCAGCGAGATAATCCTCGACACTCAGCTCAGCGCGCATGTCATGGATCCGAGCATGGTTACCTTCCGGCAGTCTTATGAAGCAGTCCATTGTGTTGCCAATGATGAATGTTCCTTCCTGCTCCACGTAACTGAGCGCCAGGTTCCCGGCTACGCCGTCTCGGGCGGAAAGCTGGAAATCCGGCTGCGAGCTGATCACGATACCCGGCCAGTCCGCATCCTGCATGTCCTCCAGACGCGGGTCATTGCGATCCACGGAGGAGAGCTCGGTGGCGGGGTCCGCAATCGTGAACTGCATGTTCGCTGAAAGGAATGCCAGGATGATGTCCTGCCGGTCCTCCACAGGGCCGGAACCCCCATTCGCGTGCAGCTCGCCGAAATGCCAGCTGCGGCGCCGGGCTGTATCCGGCCTGCTGTCCGCCCAGTCGTACGTGAAGTGCAGCATGTACTGCAACTCGCTCTCCAGGTAGCTGGAGTTCTCTGCACCGGGATTCAGCACCACACTTGGCAGGCTGAAGGCAGCGGAAGAGCGCATGTCCGGTTCCGCAGGTCGCAGCCTGTATTCCGCACCTGAGACCAGCGGCCAGCTGAATTCACTCATGGGCTGGATTTCCTGCCATGCCAGGCGCAGCAGGGACTCATCCAGTTCGACCAGCGCTGCATCTTCAGTAAGCTGGTATTGGCCATACTGCAAGATGTCGTATTCATTGCCCAGCCTGCCGAGCAGCATTGAGTCCGGTACCGAGGCATCGACAAGCTCGTACCCACCGAAATCATTCAGGCGGAACTCAAACAGGTGGTCAGCATCCTTCGTGTAATTCAGTCCTGCAAGCAGCTGCTTGATTCTCAATGAGCTCGCATGTGGACCTGCCGCAGGCATTTGTGCATCTGCAGCGGAGGGGATGAGGCTTACCAGGATTCGCTGTGGAGTGCCCAGCTCAGCATGGCCGGTGTACCAGTCAGCGTATCGGCTGGCAAGGCCAGCACTATCGCCGCTGAGTGCAACTGGCCGGTCTGCGGTGTACAGAGTAGTGTTCCAGCCAACTGCTATTGCGGAATCACCGTCCTGCCAGTCTGGATCATTGATGCTGCCCTGCAGTAGCAACTGCATATTCTGGGCATAGCGGTCGCCATCGTAGTATCTTGCATATGGGTCCTCAATCGCCAGCAGGACAGTCAGGCTGGCCCCGGCGGCAGTGAACCTGAAGGATGCCGGAACCAAGGTCTGTCGCTCATACAGCACACCTGAAGGGAGTAACTGGCTCCTGCCGCTGATCGGTGAGCTGCCATGGAACTTACTGTCCTGCAGCAGCAGATAGCGGCCTTCCAACTGCGCGGAAAGCATTTCGATTGCCTGCTCGTTTGAACTGTCCGGAACTGCGGCCGCACTGAAATCACCGAGTGCCAATCCCGTGATCTCGCGTTCCTGCACTTCCCCCGCATCGGCAGGCTTGCTGGCGGAGGACCCACATGCTGATGCCGTCAGCGCAAACAGGACGGCAGGCAGAAAGTACAGTCGGCATCGATTGGTCAACTGGCGCATGAATCCCCCTTCAGCTGAATCATTACATGTTTCCGGCAAGGATGCACTGTTGCAGCTGCCGGTTTTGCCCCGCCTTCCCTGGACCTGGACTCTATCCTGCATGACGTTCTCTGCCCGCCTTTGTTTGGTTTGAATGGGTCCAGCCGCCTGCCCGGTATAATCTGCGCGCCATGGGAACAGATGTACAGCGGCCGAAGGTGGCCCTGATCGGGCGGCCGAATGTCGGCAAGAGCACGCTCTTCAACCGCCTGGTCGGACAGAAGCTTGCGATCACGGACGATGTGCCGGGGATCACGCGCGACCGGCTGTACGGCGTCTGCGAGTGGGACGGCTACGAGTTCGAGGTGATCGACTGCGGCGGGCTGGGCGAGGAGAGCGAGGATCCGCTGTGGATGGCCGTCGCCGATAACACGCTGCGCGCCATGGACGAGGCCGACCTGATCATCCTGATGGCGGACGCCCGCACGGGCATGACGCTCTCCGATGACGAGGTGCTGAAGGAGCTGCGCAAGCGCAGCGGCAAGCCGGTGATCGTGGCCGTCAACAAGGTGGAGCATGAGAACCATGAGATCCTCGCGAGCGAGTTCTGGAAGCTCGGCTACAAGGACCTCGTGACGATCAGCGCCCTTTCGCGCCGCCGCCTGGGCGAGATGCTGGACCTCGTGGTGGCGAATCTGGACTGGTCGAAGTGGCCCGAGGCCACGCCGCAGTTCATGACCGAGCGCTACGGCGATGATGATGAGGAGCAGCAGAAGGAACTGGTGCGCGCCGAGCTGGAGGAGCAGGGCATCGAGCTGGATGAGGAGGACTACCCCTTCGCCTGGGTCTCCCGCAGCGGG
This sequence comes from bacterium, assembly GCA_020440605.1. Taxonomy (GTDB): domain Bacteria; phylum 4484-113; class 4484-113; order 4484-113; family JAFGCY01; genus JAHEFU01. The sequence continues at coordinate 107,206 of JAGRNT010000003.1, forward strand.
CCGCTGTTCGTGCCCGATGAAAGCTGGCGCGCGGAGCCGGTGCGGCTGGCCTTCGTGGGCCGCCAGAATGTCGGCAAGAGCAGCATCACGAATGCGCTGCTGGGCCGCCACCGGGCGCTGGTCAGTGATCTGGCCGGGACCACGCGCGATCCGCTCTATGCCGAGTTCGAGTTCAATGGCCAGAAGTATGAACTGATGGACACCGCCGGCATGAAGCGCATCACGCGGCTCAAGGAAGATGTCGACTACTACTCGATGATCCGCGCCGAGAAGAGCCTGCGCACGAGCGAGGTCGGGATCCTCACGCTGGATGCCGAGGTCGGCGTGACCGAGCAGGACAAGCGCGTGGCGCAGAAGATCGCGGACTTCTCACGTGCGATCGTGATCCTCGTCAACAAGCGCGACCTGATCCCCGAGGGCAATGAGGCGCTGGAGCTCTACAGCGACTACGTGCGCCGCAACCTGCGCAAGCTGCCCTGGGCCGAGGTGGTCTACACCTGCGCGCTGGAGGGCCAGGCCACGGGCCTGCCGGAGCTGCTGGCCGCGGCGGACCGGGCCCGCGAGAACTTCCACCGCCGGATTGACAACAATGCCCTGGCGACGGTGCTCGAGGAGACGGTGGCGCTCAACCCGCCGCCGATCGTCAAGAACCGCGAGCTGCTGTTCTTCGACTTCCGCCAGATCGGCAACTGTCCGCCGGCCTTCCTCGTCGAGCTGAATGACAGGATGCTGATCCGCCAGGCCTACCGGCGTTTCATCGAGAACACGATCCGCAAGAACTTCGACTTCCGCGGCACGCATGTGCACATGGTTTACTACCAGAAGCTCAGCAAGCGCGCGCGCCTGGCCCGGGCCAGCAAGAGCCGGCGCTGATGCGGCGGTTTCCCGCAATCTTCACATAGCAGCGCTAGAATTTCCTGATGCGAACTGCGCTCAAGCAGGCGGTATCCGAAGCGGTCGGCACGGCTGCGCTGGTGTTCGTGGGGCTGGCCTCCATCGCGATCTTCCTCGGCGATGAAATTGCCGCGATAAGCGTACTGCCGCATCTGCTCAGGTTGCTGCTCGTACTGCTTGGCTTCGGGGCAGTGATCACAGCCGTGATCCTCTCGCCGGTCGGCAGCATCAGCGGGGCGCACATCAACCCGGCCGTCAGCCTGGCATTTGCCCTGCGCGGAGACCTGCCATGGAAGAACCTGCCTCTGGTAATTTCCGGGCAACTCCTCGGGGGCTGGCTCGGGGCGCAGGCGGCGGTGGCAATCTGGCACCGCACTCTTGCCGGGCTGTCCTTCGGTGTGACACACCACAATGCGCAGTTCCCGCTGTGGGCCAGCATCATCGTGGAACTGGGCGGCACACTGCTGCTGGTCTGGCTGATATTCTGGCTGCTTGCCACTGGCAAGCGCCGCGAAGTGATTGCAGTCGCCGTCGGCGGCTACATCTGGCTGTTCGGCTGGGCCACGGCCACGATCAGCGGAGCGAGCTTCAACCCGGCACGCAGCCTCGGCCCGGCGATCGCCGGGCATGACTATCGCGAGCTGTGGCTGTACATCCTCTTCCCGCTGGCCGGTGCGGCGATTGCGGCCATGTGGTGCAGGATCGCGCCGGCGAGCTGCGGCTGCAGGATTCAGGAAGGTTGCCGCTAGAAAAATGGAAACGGGGACCCGCAGGCCCCCGTTGCAGTCATCAAAGCCCCTGGCAGCAGCTAGTGGTAGATCGTGCCGAAGCGGATGAAGTCATCCTCGAAACTCTTGTAGACAATGACGGGCTGGCCGTCGGCTTCTCCCACATCCAGATCATCCAGGCCGATGTCATCAAAGGTCGTGAGCAGGATCTCATCGCCCCAGCTGTTGCCTGAGGCGTCCAGTGCGGGCACGAAGATCAGGCGGTGCTCATCGAGATGTTCATGGAACACGATGAAAGGCAGGCCGCCGGCGATGCCCATGCGCAGCCTGCCGAAATTAGTGGAGCTGGAGACCAGCTTCGTGGCGATCCACTGATTCTCCTGCACACCCGGCTGGTACTTGACTCGCAACTCATCCAGGCTGGTGTTCTGGGCCACGAAGCAGGCCAGCAGGCCGGACTGCAGCCTGATTGCATCCAGCCGGCTTGCGCTGTTCCAGTCACTGTCACTGCCCTGTATCGCGATGCCCCAGCTGCCGCCGTCGGCATCATTGCCTTCACAGCTTCGCCAGCTGGAGGGGCTGCCGGTGCTCCTGCTGAAGACCGCCAGTGGGCGCCCCACGGCATCCAGCAGCACGGGATTGCTTCCCGTACCCGCGGTGCTGTCCAATGTCACCGTCGCGCCCCAGGCGTTGCCCTGGGTATCCGCTGCCCGGGTGTAATAGACGATGTCTCCCCCGTAGTGCAGAATGGCGGGCCGGCCGTTGATCAGCGTCAGGTCCAGCTGGTATCCGGAATTCAGGCCGCTGTCAATCTCAACAGCCGTGCTCCAGCTGCTGCCATCAGCGGCGGTAGCCCTGGCATACATCACCCCACCGGGAGTGTCATCATAGAAGGCCACGGCGGGATTGCCATCAACGACGGCCAGCGCCACCTCGTAGTTGCAGTTGTCATTGTCGTGGACCTTGACCGGAGTGCCCCAGCTCTGTCCGCTGCTGTCGCCCGCCAGTGCATAGTATGGCAGCTTGGTATCGCCGTCCACGTAACAGAGGGCAGGCACTCCGTTCACGGTCTCCAGGGTCAGGCCGGGACAGAATCCGCATTCGGCCAGGGGAATGAACTCAGCTCCGCGGACGGTGATGCTGACAGCCGCGACGGTCTGGGCTCCATTGTCGTCGGTCACACGGATGCGTGCGGGATAGCGGCCGGCAGCGGAATAGGTCCAGCTCGCCCCGGGATCCGTGCCGCCGTCAAGGTCGTAGGTACCGTCTCCCTCGAAGTCCCATTCATATTTGGCAATGCTGCCATCAAGGTCGATGCTGTTGCCTGCATCAAAAGTGACAAGCTGGCCGATGGCAACATTACTGCTGGAGGCATTGATGCCCGCAAACGGCGGCAGATTGGCAATGCTGACCAGCACGCTCAGTCCGCCGAGTGCGGTATATGTGTTGCCGGAGTCATAGCCCCGCACACGGGGGCGCAGGATGCCGGCGCTGCCAATCGTCATCGTGTACTCGCCGTCACTGGAACCTGCAAGTTCGAAGATGCCGTCACCGTCCAGATCCAGGTCATACAGCTCAGCTCCGGAAACCGTGATTGTCAGCTCAGTGCCGAGCGGGACCAGTGTGGAATCCGCACTGACGGAGATCTGCCGCTGTGTGTCGCTCTGGATGTCGGCGGTGATGCTGCCGCTCGCGAAGGGACCGCGGTTGCCATTGATGTCCACTGCGGCCACGCGGATGTAGTAGAAACCCTGGGGCAGAGTCAGTTGATGACGGGTGGTGCCCTCCAGGTAGCCGATGTTCCGGACCCCGACCGCATCCGGAGAGTTGAAGCTGGAGCTTGAATAGTAGACTGCATATCCGGCCAGGTCTCCATCCGCAACCGGATCCCAGGAGAGGTCGATGCTCCCTCCCGTGATCGAGCCTGCGACACCGCTGACCTCGCCCGGGGGATCGGTGTCACCGGCCGGGCGCAGGGTGAGAGCCAGGCCCACCAGGTCCAGCCCGGATCCATCATGGGTCAGGACAGCCACCCAGGCGTTGCCGAGACTGCTCAGGTGACTGGAATCCGGATCGAGCAGGATCCGCACATGGCTGTCAGTGAAGGGGCCGCTCCAGTCCCAGCGGCCGGTGCTGAAGTTGGCAGCGGCAGCGTAGTACTGATTGCCCGGCTGCAGGTTGGCATCGACGCTGAGTACACCCGGTTCGCTGCCAGCCAGCGGAAAGCGGTGCAGAGTCCATGCGGATGACCCGGCGCCTGACTGGATGCTTACCGCTGCGCCGTCCTTGCCGACTGAGCCTGAACTGTCGAAGTAGTCTCGCCCTGCAAGGAAGTCATCATTGACGGACAGGGCGCTGGCAACGGCATTGCGCGATGGGATCAGGTAGCCATCGGCGTTCAGGCTCTCACCCGGCTGCAGATTGTCAATGGGAAAGCGCGGTTGATCCAGGTTGCCAGCATCGAGATCGGGCTTCAGGACCGGGTCTGGCCCCGGCTGCGAGAGGCGGCTGCTTCCGGCCGCTCCACCACACGACATCAATGAGCACAGCAGGCAGAGGCCTGCCAGCGAAAGCAGAAAGCGATTCATCCACATCTCCTGAATAACTCGATCAATATGCTGATGCAACTGCAGCGTGCGGCACAGCTGCGCATCTAAACCCTGCCGGGAGGCTCAGGCCGGACTGCACGGCAGCTGCATCTACTTGTAAACCGTGCCCAGGTTGATGACGTTCTCGCCTTCGGCCTTGTAGGAGAAGATCACACGCTCCCCGGTGCCGAGCACTGCGAGCTGTTCCACATAGTCCGTACCGTGTTCCAGCAGCACGATCTGCTCACCCCAGTCGAAGCCGTAGACATCGCGGGCTTCCACGTAGAAGAGGCGCTTGGGAATCGTCGCGAACTCCTCGAAGATGATGAAGGGCAGTCCATTCATCCTGCCTAGTTTCGCGATCCGCGGACGGCCACCCTTGCTGACAATCTGCGGCTCTCCCCAGTTGTCACTGGGCTGCTGGTTGCTGAGGTAACTCACGCGTAGCTGGTCGCCGTAGATCGTCTCGCCGCTGTAGCAGGCGATGAAGCCCGGACCGGAGGCGATGGTGTCCATCCAGTTGCCGTCATCATTGCCGGAGTCGCCGGCGACAGTCGGAATGCTCCAGGCGATGCCATCCGCATCGTTGGCCTTTGCACCGTACCAGTTCTGCAGCGGGGCACTCTGCAGGAAGACGGCGGATGGTCCACCCAGGGTGGGCAGCAGCTGGGGGTTGAAGCCGCTGACCGGCGAATCGAAGAGCTTGACACCGGGGTTCCAGCTGGTGCCCGTCACATTGCTGCTGCGCAGGTACCAGGTTTCATCACTGCCCGTGCTCTGCATGATGATTGCGGGATTGCCGTTGACGATTTCCATGTCCAGCCCGTTGCCCATGTTGATTGCGCCGACCTGGACCGGCGCAGCCCAGGCGCTGCCGTCGCTGCTGCTGGCACGCATGTAGAGCACGCGGTCCAGCCCGCTGCTGCGGAAGGCCACCGCCGGGTTGCCGGAAACGGTCTGGACGGACAGGGCATTGCTGACGGTGGACGTGTCGTAGATCTCCGTGGGGTTGGGCCAGCCGTCGCCACGTTCATCGAGGGAGCGCATGAACCACAGGCTCTCGCTGGCGCCGTTGATGAAGAAAAGCGCGGGTCGACCGGCGACGTCCATCATCTGCAGTCGTGAATTGGCACCGGTCTCCGCCAGCTGGAAGCTGCTGGCACCACGCACCGTCAGTGTGGCGAATGCGGATGAGGAATCACCATCCTCGTCGGTGACACGCATCTCGACGTCATAGTAGCCCGGTTCAGTATATGTATGGCTGGCGAAGGGCGTGCTGCCCGTGTCGTCATCGAAGTTGCCATCGCCGTCGAAGTCCCATTCGAAGAAGTCAATCGTGCCATCCAGGTCCTGGCTGTTGACACCACTCATGCGGATGCTCTGGCCTGGTGCGATGCTTGTCTGTTCAAGTTCCAGGTCGGCGAAGGGCGGCAGGTTGGCGATCGTCACCAGCACGCTCAGGCCTCCGAGGGCCACGAGCTCACCACCCGCATCATGTCCACGCACCCGCGCACGCAGGATCCCTGCGCTGCTGGCCGGCATGAAGTACTGGCTGGCGCTGTCGTCAGTGATCTCGAAGCTGCCGTCGCCGTCAAAGTCAATGTCGTAGAGATCCGCTCCGGAGACGTTCAGTTCCACCTGCTCCCCGATCTCCGTGAAGCTCGAGCCTGCCGTGATCAGCAGGCCGCTGCCGGGCTGACCGCTGACAGTGAGCTGCTGCAGTCCACTGAGCGGACCCTCGTTGCCATTGGTATCGAGTGCGCTCACGCCGATGAAGTAACTGCCGGGCTGCAGTTCAAGCAGATGCCGGGTCGTTCCCTCCAGATATGGCAGCGCACTGACTCCCACGGCGTGGGGGTTGATGAAACCCTGCTGTGACCAGTAGATCCGGTAGCCGGCCAGATCACCCTCGGCATTGTCATTCCACTGCAGTTCAGCGGCACCGGATACAGCTGAGGCCGTCAGGCCGCTGACCGCCGCCGGAGCCTGTTCGTCACCCAGGCTGGCCGGACTGATGGAAACCCCCACCAGTTCGAGGCTGACATCATCGTAGCCGAGCACGGCCGTGAAGCAGTTGCCAAGCCCGCTGGTATAGTCCGCCGCCGGATCCAGCGGGATGCGCACGTGACTGTCAGTGAACGGGCCGTGCCAGTCCCAGCGCTGAGTGCTGAAGTTTGATACGCCGACGTAGTAGCTCGCAGCATTCACTCCGGGAAGCAGGTTCGCATCAGCACTGACAACCCCCGGCTCCTGCCCGGCGAGCACGAAGCGGTGCATTCCCCAGGCGCTCTCTCCTGGTGTTGCCAACAGGGTCGCGGAGATGTCATTCTTGTCCGAGATTCCAGCGCCCTCTTCCAGTTCCGCTCCTGCGAGGAATTCATCACTGATGCCAAGTGCACTGGCGACTGCATTGCGCTCAGCCGCAACAAGGCCTGCGCCGTCAAGTGTTTCACCAGGCAGCAGCCTGTCCACTGGAAAGGCGGGCGGTCCTGACGGTCCGCTTATTGCATCATTGGCTGCTGGTGGATTGACGGCAGTGGTGGTCTGTCCGCCACCGCAGGACATTCCAAGCATTGCCAGGCAGAGAATGGGTGGAAACAGCAGTCTGCGCATGGTCTGGTCCGAACTATGAGAATGGCCAATTCTATTTCACGGCTTGGGCCCGAGTAAAGTCGCAATGCGCCCTGCATCAGGATCTGCGTGGTTCTGAGCAGATCGGTCCAGCTCCCTCATCAGTTGGCAGAATCGCTGAGCGTGACCGGCAGCTGGCTGATCCAGTCGCGGATTTCATCACGGACCCGGCGGTAGATGGCGAGGATCTGCTCCTCGTCATCCATGCCGGAGGCCAGGCTTGGCGGGTCGTCAAATCCCTGGTGGATGATCCGGCCGGCGGCCGGCCAGTGCGGGCAGGTTTCGTGGGCATGTCCGCAGACGGTGACAACGTAGTCGAAGGCAGGCAGCTCTCCACCCTGCTGCTCCCGGATTCCGGGAATGCTGCGGCTGGGCTGGCCGGAAATGTCCATCCCGAGTTCCGACATCACCTTGACGGCGCGGGGATTCAGGCCATGGGCCTCCAGTCCCGCGCTTTCGCTGTGCCAGTCCGGGTGCAGGCTGCGCATGAAGCCCAGTGCCATCTGGCTGCGGCAGGAGTTGCCGGTGCAGAGAAACAGGATGCTTGGCATGTCGGGATGAGTCTAGTGCCTCAGCGTGAAGATTGCGTGATCATTTGGGACGGACATTGCCCTTGAACCAGTGCAGCCAGTTGCCGACGGTATTGCTGAGCAACTCCCGCTCCAGGCAGTAGATGCGCTGGCGGCCATCGCGGCGCACGCTCACGAGCCCGCTTTCCTCCAGCTGGCGCAGGTGGCGGCTGGTGGTCGGCCAGGCGCAGCTGAAGCGCTCGGCAATATCACCGGCGCTCATCTCCCCTCCGCGGAAATGCAGCACCAGCAGGACCTGGCGGCGCAGGGGGTGGGCCAGGGCTGCCATTACACGATCGAGCTGATCCAGGCCATCCGTGGCGGAGATTTCACTCACAGCGCCAGGTCATTTACATGGATGAAGTCCATCGGGGGCTTCGTGCCACGCATCTCCACGAGCGCCCCCATCGGCTCCCAGATCGCCATCACTTCCTGCAGTTCATGCGCCCGGCGGGAGGCATCCTCGGACAGCCACTCAAAGACCTCGATGAACACGCGGCCGCCGCCCTTCTCATCTCCCTTGAACAACTGCGTGGGACGTGCGGTGACCAGTCCCAGCTCATTGAGCGTGGGCCAGTGCCGGGCCAGCAGTTCCTCAAACTGCGCATCGGCACCTTCCTTCACCCTGAAGGTGCAGACAACAACGATTCCGGTTCCTGCTGCAGACATGCTTGCTCCTTAGCGGATATGCTAATTAATTATTAGCACATTTGCTAATTACATTCAAGCTGGATAGGCCATAACATCCGGTTACAGAGTTCCAAGCATGCAGCACAAGTGTTCACCAGCTGGAGCAGTCTGACTGGTATCTATGATTATCATCGGAACCGGTACCATTGCCGGCGGGGTACCTGCGTAAAATACAGGTATGTTCCTGACGATGCGGGGTTACCGCCAGATCCCCAGGGTTTCGCTGGGAATATTGCTAAGCCTAGCTGCGCTGCTGCTGGGAGGCTGCGGATCCGGGGGGCCGAGAAGCCTGTACATCGGAGATGTGGTGCTCAGTGGCAGCGCCATCATTCCCGATCCCGACACTGCTGCCAGCCATCCGGAGCTCGTTGAGCTGCTGAACCGGGTATCCGCGCAGCGCAATTTCCATCTCGGCAGTGTGGACTTCGTGGAGGGCCAGTTTGAGCCCGACTATTCCGCGATGCAGCTGCAGGATGGCTGGACCTTCAGCCAGGTGCGCAAGGGCGGCCAGGCCTGGCGTCCCACGGCTCATGGCACAGAACCCGAGAAGCTGACCGGGGAAGGCAGCATGTATGTCTCGGGTCCCTACATGAAGCTCACCCACGTCATCGAGAGTGATGACCCGGATCTCTTCAACCTGATCCTGCGCGGCCAGTTCAACCGGCTGGAGGCCCAGGAGCACCTGGATGAGATCAACCCGCGCAAGGTCAAGAATGCACCGCTGCAGAGCGACACATTCCTTGCGAGTTTCATTCTCACCGGCGCAGTGGATGGCAAGCCCTTCACCCTGGAGTTTGTACAGTCAATGCGCGCGGAGTTCGGCAAGTACTGATCTGAGTTTACAAAGTTACACAGCCGGAATGGAATAGAGCCATTTCCGGCTGGTTACAGTAATATGGAATATGGGGGAAAGTCTCATGCTTTCAAGAGAAGAGCTGCGGACAGCGATGTGCTGCCTGACAATGATTTCCACGCTGCTTCTGCAGGCCTGCGGCCCGCAGCAGATCGGTCCTGGTGAACAACCGTCAACGCAGGTTCTGCGACTTGATACTGCCCGGGTTTCATCCGCGGAAGGAATTGAACTGGCCGATGCCCAGGCCCGGGTGCAGGCGCTGCTCTCGGACGCCAGCATCCCGATTGACTATGGCTTCGCCGACAACCATCGCAGCATTGATCCCCAGCTGCTGCTGCTGCAGGGACTGCCGGTCGGGAATGGCACCGTGAACTCCGATCTGGCACCACGCTTCTCTGCTGCAGATGCGCAGCGTATCCGGATCTCTGTCCCGTTCCTCAGTGAAGCTGCCTATGAGAATGGGGCGGGACGGGATGCCCTGCTGCTTGCCAATGGCGAGTTCAGCCGCAGCGACTGGCAGGCCGGGGCGGAGCATATCTTCGTTCCGACAATCTCCGGCATGGCGCGCGAGGGCAGCTTCGAGATTGCCTGGACCGTCACGGGCTACCGCGATGGCCAGCAATGGACCGCCCAGGCGACGCAGCAGGCATACCGCAGCTCACATGGAACCTGGTATGAGGATCAGAGTGGGCTGCTCCCGCACAGCAGCTGGCAGTTCGGCGAGGCGGAGATTGAATCTGATGACAGCCCACGTGCTGAAATCGGTGAAACTGTGCAGCATTTGCTTCAGGGCATGCGCCAGTACCGGTTTGACAATCGTCTTCCGGCTGAGATGCGCGGACCACTTGAGCAGCTCGGACTGCTGAATAAAGTGGACAGGCTGCAACCACTGCTGGAAATCGGCATTGCGCCCGGGGATGAGGACCTGCAGCAGCAGGTCTATTACAGCTCGCAGCACCCGACGCCATTCCTGGGCGGAGGACCGGTCCAGCTGCACTATACTGACACCGGCTCCACGCTGCGGCTGGAGAACATCCTGCCCCTGCAACTGGTGCTGGCTGACAACAGCATTGCCTATATCAGCAGTATCAGTGCGGATCTGTCCAGGGAAGAGGTGGAATCCGCCCTTGCCAATCCTGAACTGTCAGCAAGCGAAACCCTAACGGACAGCGATGCCAGCCTGCCGCTGCTCTGGCAACTTGAGGGCAGCCACGGGGACCGGCCTTTCAGCATGACGATCAGTCAGTCAAGCTGGATCAGCCTGTACTGAGCAGGACTGACTGAGTTTCGGTTCCAGTTGTAAATGATATGATTTGCTGTCGAATCGGCCGACAGTCCGAATCCCGCCGTAACTGGAATCACTCAAGAGGTGCGCGCCATGAAGCGCTGGCTTTCCCTGTTCATGATCTTGGCAGTCACCTGCCAGCTTGCTGGCTGCTCCGGTGGTCAGCACAGCGAGCTGCCGGTAGCGGTGCCGGACCTGCAGCAGCAGGCGGCAGGTTTTCCCGCTGGTCTGCCTGAGGACAGGCTGCAGCCATGGGAACAGCTTGATGATAATGGCAATGTGATTGCCGTCGCAAGATCCAGCAGTGCCATCAACCGGGACAGTGAGCTCATCGCGGGTGTGGAACGCTTCAGCTCCTCGGGTAATGTTAGTGACAACGGAGAGGCCAGCCGCATCATCAGCGCCAGCGGCAGTTCTGCGCATGCCCTGTACCGTATCCCACTGGCAGGCGGACAGCCAGGTGCAGTCAGTGTTGATGCGAACCTGATTGCCGGCAAGGGGTATTTCATCGGTATCGCCGATTATGCGAGTGGACGCTGGCAGTGGCATGGCCCCTTCACTGACAACCACATCAGGCTCAGCACTGCAGCTTCCGGCCCGCTGGCCAGCCCGCTTGGCAACCTCTTCGTTTCCGTACTGGTACATGATGGAGCTGCACTGGACTGCGTCGGTATCGGCTGGAATCCGATGGATCCGCTGGACGTCTCAGCTCCTGCCACTCCGCAGAATGCGGCACTCACGGCACTCGCCGGCGGCATCAGGCTGAGCTTTGAGACAGTGCCGGACCCGCAGCTGGCCGGTTACGGAATCTACTACAGCAGGAATTCCTTCATCAACGGCAATGCCGCCGGTGTCAGGCAGCTTGGATACCTCGAAGGCAGTACCGAACACTTCCTGCCCGCTGCTCCGGGAGAGGAGCTGTACGTGAGGGTCAGTGCCATCGACTTCTCCGGCAATCAATCGGCACTCAGTCAGATAGTCAGCGCGACTGCTCTGGAAGGCGGGGTCCCGGACCTGACGGTTACCCTGGACAAACCCAGTGCCATGCTGCAGGAGTCAGTCAACCTGCAGGCGACTGGAGCGGACAGCTACGACTTCGATCTGGACGGCGATGGCAGCTTTGAGATCCTTGGCAGCAGCAGCGGCAGCATCGCAGTGGCAACGGACAGGCTGGGAATCATCAGGCCGGCAGTGCGTGGGCATGGCGTGGATGCCAGTGCGGTGGCCCTTGGCAGCGTCAGCCTGCTGATCAGTGGTAACAACCGGCCCGTGGCAGAGGCAATGGCCAGCCCGGCGACGGGCACTGCCCCGCTGGATGTGACATTCAGCGGCACCGCCAGCACGGACTTCGATGGCACGATAGTCGGCGGTGGCTGGGACTTCGATGGTGATGGTACCTATGACGTCTGGGACGACACTGACATAGTGCATGTCACTTCCGCAAACCACACCTATGCCGCGCCTGGCCTCTACAACGCCCGGCTCAGGGTTGTGGATGATGGCGGGGCCTGGGACGTTGACACCCTCGCGATCCTCGTCAGCTCGCCGGCGGATCCGGACAACATAGCTCCTACGGCCGACCTGCAGGCCGATCTGAGCAGTGGCGATGCCCCTCTGAGTGTCAGCTTCAATGCCTCCGGCAGCAGTGATCCGGACGGAAGCATTGTGGAGTACGCCTGGGACTGGGACGGCGACGGTCTCTATGACGCCATCGGCGAGGCTGGCAGTGCGATGCACGTATATGCCGGGCCGGGCATATTCAATGCGACCCTGCGGGTCGAGGACAACCATGGTGCGCGGGACACGGCGAGCATTGAGATCAATGTCAACGTGGCAGGCAATGAACTGCCCAGTGCCTCCCTGTCCGTTGACAATGAACTGCCTCAGGCGGGGAACATGGTCCGTCTTGACGCATCAGCCTCACTGGATCCTGACGGCAGTATTGCCAGGTATGAGTGGGACTTCGACGGTGATGGCAACTGGGACGCGAACGGCAGCAGTCCTTCCGCCACGCACACTTTCCTGGCCCGGGCATCCTACAGGGTCCGGCTCCGGGTGACGGACGACATGGGCGCACAGGCCGAGACAGGGAAAGTGATCAAGGTCTCGCTCGGTCCCTGGTCGCTGCCTGGCTATGACACGATGAACAACCGGCAGAGTCCCAATCTCGGGGCGCAGACATCGGCCATCAGGTGGTCATACTTGACTCCGAATGTTGTCAGTGGTGAACTGGCGGTGACTCCCGAGGGTACGATCTACGCCGGATGCTGGAACGGCAAGCTGTACGCCCTGAATCATGATGGATTCCTTCAGTGGACATACACGAGCGCAGAGGCGATAACTGCGGGAATTGCCCTTGGGTCGGACGGAACGCTGTACTTCGGCAGTGATGACAACTTCCTGCACGCGGTCCTGCCTGACGGCAGGCGGAAGTGGAGGTTTGCCACGGGGGACGATGTCAGGAGTTCACCGACAATCGCGGCGGACGGGACCGTGCTGTTCGGAAGTCTTGACAACAAGTTCTACGCTGTCAATCCGGATGGCACCCTGAAGTGGAGCTTCACCGCCGGCAACGACATCCTCGGACCCGCTGCCGCAATTGATCCTGACGGCTTGATCTACTTCTGCAGTGACGGGGGCAGCCTGTATGTGCTTGATCCGGATGGCAGCCTGGCATGGCAGTACGATCCTCCTTCCGGAGTCAGAGGTGCGCCGGCTATCGACGGCAATGGAATCGTCTATGTCGCCAATGCTGGCAACCTGCGCGCACTCAATCCCGGGGGCTCGGAACACTGGACATATCAATTGCCATCCGGCGGGTCATACAGCCCATCGATTGCCGCGGATGGAACCATCATCTTCGGTTCGAGCTCAGGGATTGTCTATGCGCTGCACCCGGATGGCACCATGAAGTGGCAGTTTCCCATGCTCCAGAGCGCAAGCTCGACACCCGTCATCGGTTCAGATGGAACCGTCTACATCGGATCGGCTGACCAGAACATGTATGCGATTGACCAGGATGGTTCCCTCAAATGGAAAATCACCGGTGGTTTTGCATTTCCGGCCGGTGCTGCGGTGATCGGAGCTGATGGCGTCACGTATTTCGGACAGCATGAACATGAGATCTTCGCTGTCGGAAACTGATGGATCTAGACCCGCTCCCGCTTGATTCCGGCAACATGCGTGAAGGCCGCCTCGAGGTCGCGCAGGATGTCATTCGTCTCCTCGAGTCCGCAACTCAGGCGGATTCCGCCAGGCTCCACGCCGCCTTCGGCCTGCATCTCCGGGAAGATCCACTACTCGATCAATTTGATAGTCGATTGCTCTGGCAATGGACTCGCTGTTTTGCTAGGATAATCCTGAAGGCTCAGCGGAGACTTACTTCCAATCGGTAAATCAGTTTCCGCGATTTCCTTCAGCTGGACTGACCGGGTTCCACCCGGTCGGTCCGGAACCAGGACCAGACATGAAACGGGACAGCATCGCGGCGTTACTACTGAGAACCAGACAGCTCATCTACCCCGAGGCTGGAGGAACCAGTGGGCATCCGGAGCTCGTGGATGCGCTGGAGCTGAATCTCAGTACCCTGGGCTATGCCTTGCATACCCGGCTGCGCTCGAGGATCTCCACCCTTGACCGGCAATCCCTTGCGGCCCTGCATGATTTCATGATGTCCGAGTTGCGCAGCAGGAGTGGGGCGGATGTGCAGCACAAGGTACTGTTCCGCAGATTCCCGCAGGGTGTTCCAACGAACATGCTGGCCGCCTTATGGAAGCGCCTGCTGTTCCACTTCATCGAAAATCCCTGCCAGCAATGTCCCTTCTGTGGATCTGCCGGAACCACGCATGTCCTGAACCCCTGCCGGCATGTGGTTTGCAGCGTCTGCTTCGATGGCGGGAACTACGGCGCCTGTCCTGTCTGCGAGACGCATGTTGACATGAACTCACCGTTCTTTCTGGCAGTGCCAGCCGATCTGCGTGACCTGCCGGAGGAGCAGGTCGCCTTCAAGCTGATCCAGCTGGGCACTGACATTGACGACGATGCAAGAATGCTGTTCTCCCAGTTTTGTTCAAGGCGGACACCGCTGTCGGAATCCGACCGGCTGGATCTCAGGACTCTGACGGCATATTTCGGGGAAGACTGTCCTGCGTTGCTGCCTGATGAATTCCCCCTGCGCGAGAACATGGCGATCGTTGTCGGCACCCTCCTGCGGATGCTGGACAGTGAGGACGCAAGATCGAAGTTGACAGCCTGCATGCGTAGCGCAACTGATGTACTGCGGGTGATTGCCGTATATTCCGGCGCTGATGCGAGTCTTGAACGGACGACCGTAACGCGTCAGGCAGTTCCCGGAAACTCCGCAGGCAGACAGCAAGGCCTGCTTCAGAAGCTGCTCTCCACCGCCCGGACAACGCCTCCCCGTGCGCTCAACATGCGCATTGCCCGTTTCGAAGTGGCTGGCCTGCCGAGAAAACTGCGAAGGCTGTTCCTGGCAAGGCTCGAGTCCATGGACCCTGAGTCAATCCGGGAGGACATGCTCCGCCACCGCAGCTACTGGGTCTGGCTGGGGGAATTCCTGCATCCCGGCGAGTATGCCGGACGATACCCGCAGACATACGAAGCCTTCCGGTTGGTGCGCAAGCGTGACAGCACAGGTGCGGTGGTTGCGCGGCACCGCAGCTTCAGGAGCAGGCTGGAATCCGCTTTTGATCACAGTTCAGCGCGGGGAGCGCTGGAGATCCTGAAACGCCGTCCAGGGGAGTTTGCCAGGCATTATGCCAGGCTGCTGGCACTGTGTGGTGACGACGGAGAGCAGCTGGCGGTTGCCATCGGGGAATTCAGAGCAGCGCTGCCGGAAATGGCAACGCCTGTGCTGCTGACCCTGCTGGGATACCTGCCTGTCAGGCTTCGCACGGATGTTCCCCGCCTGTTCCATCCCAAGGCGAACCTCAGTGTGGCATTTTTCCAGCCAGAACATCGCGCCGCCCTGCCTGCGGAATCCGTGCGGCAGTCCGTTGAGGCAATTCGGCTGGAACTCCTGGGTCGACTCGGGCACAGCTCCACACACGATACTGTCCTGATTGACGACGCCATGACTGACATCATCATGCCGACAAGCGAACGCAGTCACAGTTCGTCAGGCATCAACCTGCCCCGCGGTTCAAGCCTGCAGCTAGATTCCGGCAGGTGGCTGCGCCTGTTCCTGCACTGGTGCGAGCCACAGGCTACTCCCGAGCGCCGTCAGACGCGCACGGACCTGGACCTGTCCGTTGGCTTCTACAACGAATATTGGTCTCCGGTGGGGGTCTGCTCCTATTACAACCTCAGTCTGGGATTGCACAATGGCCTGCCGCTTGCCCGCAGCAGCGGTGATCTGCAGTCCGCGAACTGGCCGGATGGATCAACGGAATTCGTGGATGTGGACCTGGAGAATGCCAGGCAATGTGGCTGGCGCTATGCCGTGATGGTCATCAACAGTTATGCTGGCCTGCCGTTCACCGAGCTTGAGCGGGCATTTGCCGGGTTCATGCTCCGGAATGACGAATTCGGCAGCCACTTTGATCCGCGGACTGTTGTCAGCAGATTCAGTCTGGATGGCTCCAATGGAATGTTCATGCCCCTCCTGCTTGATCTGACCAGGATGCGCATGCTCTGGATGGATACATATTCCAGGGGACAGTTAGCCTTCAACAATGTGGCGAACTCCAACAAGGCAATCACGGCGATCTGCCCGGCATTCCAGGAGTATTACGGCAGCGGTCTGCGCTGCAGTGTGCGGGATCTGATGCTGATTCGGGCTGCAGCTGCCCGGCGCGTCATTCTGCGGGGCAGCTCGATCAGAGTCATTGACCGGCATGCGGGGGAGGCACCGGCAGAATTCCTGCAGCGGTTGATCGCTGAGGAAGGAGCAAGGACAGTGGCTGAGCTCGAACCGGAACTGCAGGGCAATATCCTGGCAACACTGCTGCACGGGGACCTGGAGCTGCCTGCAGGCAGCAGCAGCTATAGCCTGTACCCGGGAAGCCTGGCGGCCAATGTTTCCCTGGCGGACCTGATCAGCTGAATGGACTCAGACCGTCTCGCGGCGCAGGCTGGCAACATGCGCGAAGGCCGCCTCGAGGTCGCGCAGGATGTCATTCGTCTCCTCGAGTCCGCAGCTCAGGCGGATCCCGCCAGGCTCCACGCCGCCTTCGGCCTGCATCTCCGGGTCCAGCGCGCTGTGTGTCATTGACGAGGGGTTCTCGATCAGGGTCTTGACCTGTCCGAGCGAGACCGCCAGCGTGATCACGTAGCTGTTGTCAGCGACGAAGTCGATGAAGGCCTCGGCGTTCGCATTGCTGCCCGGCTCCTCCTTCAGCGTGAAGTAGAGCAGGCTGCCGGGCATGAAGGCCCCGTCGAAGTTCGTCATCTGGCGGCGCGCGACCTCGTGGTCAGGGTTGTCAGCCAGGCCCGGGTAGCGCACGCGGGAAACCAGCGGGTGCCCGCTGAGATACTCCGCCACTTTCTGCGCGTTGTACTGCATCTGGCGCATGCGCACCGGCAGGGTCGGCAGGCCGTAGACCAGCGGCGGCCAGGCGGCCTTGGGGCTGAGGCTGCCGCCGAAGTCCTTGCGGTAGAGCTTGTAGATGGGCTCCAGTTCAAGCGGGCAGATCACCATCCCGCCCATGTCGGTGCCGAAGCCGCCGATGCCCTTGGTCAGGGAATGCACGACGACGTCGATGCCGTGCTCGCGCGGACGCTGGCAGACGGGTGTGGAGAAGGTGTTGTCACAGATCGAGTAGATGCGCTCCTCGGGGGGCCGGCGGCGGTTGACACTGTCCAGCACGTCGCTCAGGCGGCGCAGGTCGATGATCTCGAGCGTGGGGTTGACCGGGGTCTCGAGGTAGACCACGCGGGTCTCGGGGCGGATCGCGGCGGCCAGCTCATCCGGGTTGTCAGCGTCGATGAAGGTCACGTTGATCCCGAGCCGCGGATACCAGTTCTTCAGCAGCGAGGCAGTGCAGCCATAGAGACACTTGTGCGCAATCACATGCTGGCCGGTGGTGACAAGCGAGGTGATCGCGGCTGAGATCGCCGCCATTCCGGTGGAGAAGCTGATGCCGACCGCGGCACGCTCGGCCTCGGCCAGGCGGTCCTCCAGCATCGAACTCGTGGGCTCCTGCAGGCGGTCGTAGATCAGGATCTCCTGCTCCACCTCCTCCGTCGTGCCGAACTGGCAGAAGCCCTGGGCCCCGCGCTGGCCGCTGTCGAGGCGGTAGGTGGCGGAAGCGCTCATCGGCGGGACGACGTGGTGGCTGTAGTCCCAGTGCGGGCTGACCATTTCTCCGTGGATGAAGCGCGAGCGCTGGGCATAGCCGTGGCTGAAGCCCAGGTCATGCAGCGGTCCAGGCCGCGAGGGGGCATGGCCGCCGTTGCCGGCACTGCCGGCGGGAGGCATGTGGCTGTCGTCGGAACCGGACATCCCGGTGTCATCCTTGCTCATGGGGAACCCCGATATGAGATTGCGCGTCGTTAGCAGTGTAGCAGAATGAGGGAACGGTGGGCAGGAAGCATGCGTGATGCCACCCATCTTCCTCTGTATGAGAGAGCAGTGCTATCCTTGCATTCTGAAGAAATGATTCGCATCAAGGCGGAGCTGGCTGGATATGACTGACTGGGAAATGAAACATCTGCTGGACATCGGTACTCACTGTGAAATCTGTGCCATTCGCTTCAGTGATGACATTGTCACAATGGAGCTTATTGGGCCAAGATATGGAGAAGAATGTCCTTTCACGATCAAGCTCATGGGAGTCAGCAAAGCTGATTTTCGCCAGGAAGTATTCATGTGCATGGGCGGAGATCCGGAGATAGCGGATTCACGGCTGGTTAGGAATGGAGAAAAGTGGCTTTGGGAAGTATTGCTAGATGATTCCACTCTTGGTGCCAGGGTGGAATTCACTTCGTACTGGACAGACAGGAACTGGCCGATTGGCATCAATCAGTCCATGGGCTATGACCCCGACTCAGGCACTGTTGCAAAAGCTGAGTTTCCCCGGAGGGGCTGCCTGGGTTTCTGAATTCCCCTCGGGCTGGAATTCGGAACTTGATTGCGCGCCAATAGCATGGTTGTCATTCACCATCTATCAGATACTCATTCCCCACCCAGGCCCGCAGTTCATCGCGCATGCTGCCGCGGATCCGCTCCAGCAGGTCCTTGCCATGTTCAAGGAAATGCTCCTTGTCATCCTCGTTGACATACTCGGGCAGGAAATCCGGCTTCAGCAGGCGCTGGCCGCGTTCCAGCAGGATCCGTGAGCCGCTGGCCGGGGCCGGCGGCGTCAGCAGATAGGCCTGGAATTCATTGATCATCAGGGTCTCGAAGGCCGGGTCGTAATTGAGGCTGGCCAGCAGCGTGGAGAACGCCCGCCGCTCATCAGCGCTCAGCTGCTGTTGCCAGAATTCGCGGCAGCGCTGTTCATACTCCGGCTCGGTGAAGAAGATCCCATGCAGCATCTCGTGATAGAGCGCACCGCGTTCATAGCTGCGGTCAGTGCGGCCCTGCATCCCGTGGCGGGATTCACGCAGGGCCAGGCGCGAGGCAAAGGAAATCACGGCCTGCTCCCCTGTGGCATGGTACAGCTCATGCTGATGGAAACCCAGGCCCGGATCGCAGTAACACAGGGTATAGTCCAGCAGTCCAAGCTCAAGCAGACCATTGAACAGCTCCAGCTCCTCCGGATACCATTCCTGGCCGCTCTTCTGCAACTCCGAGAAGAAGCGGGCCATGTCCTGTGTGTCGTAGTCATGCGCGCCGAACAGGCCTTCGAGCGTCACACCCTGATCGCTGAACCAGGCTTCAAGTTCCACCTGTGACATGATCCGTCCGCGCGACTCAGCCATCTCCTGGAAGAGTGCCATGCGCGAAAGCGCACGGCTCTGGTAGAGGTAGCTGTCAAAGTGGATCACATAGACATCCGGATGCTGCTCCCAGCGGTAGAGCGTGAAGGAATCTCGCGGGGCTTCGGAGCCGAGGATCTCAGCGAAGTCCGCCATGGGCACCGCCTGTGCCGGTCCGGCTGCCAGCAGCAGGCAGAGACTCAGAAAGATTATGGCAGCGAGGCGCATGGGATAAGCATAGCAATGAGAGGAGTGTGGTTAGTTGTTAGTTCTTAGTTGTTAGTCGTGATTCTGCAGTATCGAAGAAGTCGCGAAGGGTAGATTCGCAGGCCTCGCATGCGGAGATGCTATGTCTTGACGCTGAATAACTTTGCGGTGGATCTTCTGACTTACTAAGCACTAACAACTAAGTACAAACTACTCAAATACCCTCAGTATCTCGCCCATCGAGTAGATGCTGCCGCAGATCACCAGCGGCGCTTCCGCAGTGGCGGACAGCAGGGCGTGCTCCACGGATTCGATCCACTGCGTGCGGTTGTCAGGCGGATCCAGCTCGGTGATGTGGCCCACCTCATACTCCTGCGGCACCTGTGACAGTTCGAAACCCTCCGGCAGTGACAGGGGAATGCCGAGCTGCTCGGCGGCATCCGCAATCCTGCCAACGGGACAGGGTCGCAGCACGGGGATCTCAACGGGAGTCAGGCGGGAGATCACCGGCCTGAGGATCCCGAGCATCTCCAGCGGCTCACGCGTGTTCTGGCAGGAGAAGATGAATGGCAGTGGACCGCCGTAGTCGGCCGCGATGCGTTTTGCCAGCATGGAGAGGGCATCGGCATTGTGCGCGCTGTCCAGCAGCACATGTTGCCCCCGGAGCAGGCGGCGCTCCAGCCGTCCGGGATGTCGCAGCGTGCGCGCAGCCTCGAACAGCTCCTCCTCGTCCATTCCGAACCCGAGCGGCTCCAGCTCGCGGTTGACAGCCAGCAGCAGCGCCGGCAGCAGGCTGCCCGCTTCCTGCTCCGCCGGCAAGGCGATGTAGCGGGCCTCCTCGGCATGCGCATGCATCCTGACAACCGACTCGTAGCGGTTGTAGGCTTCCTCGTTGCCAACCAGGCAGGGGCCGAGGATCAGGGGCCGCCCGCTGCGGGCGATGCCGGCCTTGTCAGCGGCGATCAGTTCCACGGTATTTCCTAGGATCTGCTGGTGGTCCAGCCCGACATGGGTCAGCACGGAGATCTGCGGATCGAGCAGGTTGCAGGCATCATGCGTGCCACCCAGCCCGACCTCCCAGATGGCAATCTCGCAGCCTTCGCGCTCGAACAGCATCGCACCGAGCAGTACATTGGCCTCGAAGAAGCTGATCTCCTCGCCGCTCTGCTCAATCAGGTCACAGGCGCGGTTGGCAGCCCAGCTGAACTGCTCCCCGTTGATGTCGCTGTCATCGATGCGCCAGCGCTCACGGATGCTCACCAGATGCGGTTTGACGAAGGCGGCGGTCCTCCAGCGCGTTGACAGCGCGCGGCTCAGGGCGCAGACCAGACTGCCCTTGCCGTTGGTGCCGCCCACAAGTACCACCGGGCAGCTGCGCTCAGGGTTGCCGGCGAGGGCCAGCACGCGCTCCAGCCTGTCACGGCCGAAGACCATCCGCCCGGGTCCGAGTGCGTAGAGCCTGCGCAATGCCTGTTCAAACACGGCGCTGACGATAGCATCCGCCGGCCTACTCCTGTGGGATGTTGCCGCGCACGGCGTAGACCTTCTTCGTGATGCGGTCGGCAACCATGAACACCGGGCGGTCATCGAGGATCTTCAGGTCGCATCTTTCGTAGGCATCGATCTCGCCGATCTTCATCAGCTGTGTCTCCCAGACGCCGCCGCTGCGCAGCACTGAGCAGTACCAGTCGCGGGTGCTGCCGCCCATGTAGACACAGACCACGCTGTCACGGAAGGGCTCCATGCGCACATTGCGTCCGGCGGGATAGTCATCCTGGTCGCGGATCACATTTGTGTCCCAGTACTCGCCGCTGCCTTCCTCAAGGAAGTAGATGTTCTGTTCGCCGCCATGGTATCCGGGTGCCACCCAGTGATCAGCCATGCGCTCCAGGTCGGTGTAGATCCCGAGCGTCACGCCCTCCGGATTGTCAGTCACACGTGTGAATCCATCCAGCTCGGACCAGAGGTAGAGCTGACGGTCGGTGAAATCAAAGCAGGACGCGTACAGGTCACCATCCAGGACCTCGAGGTCGAACTCGATCGGCAAACCGAAGGGCACGGCACGGATCGTCTGCTTGTTCCAGGGCTTGGCACTGCCGAAGGCCCGGGAATAGGTGCAGTACTGGCCAAGATAGAAGTCCAGCCCGCTGGCCACATATCCGTTGTCCGAAATTGCCACACTGCCGTACAGACCGGCGGAAGGGGCATCGAACTGTCCGCTGGCTGTTCCCTCATCAATCAGCTCAACCGTCCATCCAACGCCGGGAGCGCCGATGGCGGCCCAGTAGTCATTGTGATGGCGGGTCACGGATGCGATCAGGTAGGTACCGTTGCTGTAGTCGATGTCCAGCACTCCCGTGAATCCCCCGGCGGAGATCCACTCGCCGATATAGCTGTTGTAGTATTCAATGCTGTGGTCAAGTGCCGTGCTCTCAACGGTCCAGGGCTGGGCCTCGCCGCCGTTGATGGCAACGTGCACCACGTTATCATTGAGGTAGGAGCAGCAGATCTTGCCATCGGCAATGACTGCGGACACCGGCTCCGTACCGTCCCCGATCTCCTCCACGTCAAACCATTCCCACTGGTCGCCGGTCAGGCAGGGCAGGGCTTCGGTCATGCGTCCCAGTGCGCCGCTCTGGCGTGCTGCCATGCGGATGTAGTAGAGCCGCCCGGGATTGAGTCCGGCATACTTGTAGCTGCGGGCTCCGCCCTGGGCAATGATCTTCTCCTCGGTCGGTGCCTCGAGATTGAAATCCCGGCCATTGGCGAGGAACACGGACCAGCCCTGGGGGTTGGCCTGGCTCCAGTCCCAGGCGAATTCGATGAAGTCGTCACCGGCATCCAGCAGGCGCAGGTTCTGCGGTGCCGGCAGGTCAGCTGCCGGAACGAAGACACTGGCGGTGTTGCTGTAGGCACTTTCAATGGCGGCGACGGCGGTGACCCGGTAGAAGTACATCTCACCGCTGATCAGCCAGTCATCAGCATATGCCGCCTCAGTGAGCAGATCCTCATTCAGCTTGATCGGATTGGTGAACTTGGGGTCATAGGCACGGTAGAGGTTGTAGCCTGCGGCGCCCGCCACCCCCAGCCAGCTCAGGTTGACCAGTCCAGGTTCAGCGTTGGCAGCCAGTCCGGCCGGAGCTTCCAGATCCGTGGCGCCGCGGCGGCCGATGGTCAGGGAGTAGACCTTCGATTTGCCCTCGCCGGTGCGCAGGACGAGCACATAGCAGTTGCCGGTCGGTGAAACGTAGTTGCCGCCTTCCGGGAACTCAAAGCCGTAGTCATCCCGGCCGGACTGCGAGAAGACCCAGCGATCCAGGTTGAAGTCCGCCACTGCGAGCCAGACCTGGCAGGCGGTGGCATCCTCGGTCCAGAAGGAGCAGAAGGCATTGCCAGGCAGGACCTGGCCGAAGCCAGCAAGGGCGTAGATGCCCCAGGCATTGTCGGGCCCGTTGATTTCCAGCGTGCTGCCGATTTCCTCGGCATTGTCACTCTTCTCGGACCAATCGCGGCCCTGCAGGGTCACGGTATCGTCACTCACGCTGCGCTCTGCCGCCAGCTGCTCGTCCGGGAATGCCGGCAGGCCCGCGGAGAATTCAGGCAACTGAATGGAAGGTGATGCGCTGTCAGCCGGCAGGAGCTGATCCGCATTCCTGCCTCCGCCGCATGAAGCAATTACCAGCAGCACGAATGCTGCAACAGCCAGCAGTCTCGCCATACTAACCCCCAGATTAGCCGGTTGCGGATGACGGCCCGTAGCCTCCGCTCTCAGAGATTATCCACAATTTCCGTGCCAGGGTGCAATGCCCCGTGGACTACAGGTCTCCGAAGGCGGGAATGCCGCCGGTCACGCAGATCATCTTGCCCTTGTTGGGCGAGGCATTGGAGAGTTCCGTCACCAGGAAGTATGGCACATCATTGACAACGACCAGTTCAGCGCTGGTTGCCGGCTGTGTGACGGGCATCAGCATCGGCTGGACAAACCACTCCGTTCCGTCATACACAGCCGCAGTCCAGAAATTGTCATTGTCGAGAAACACGGAGATCAGTCCGGTGCGGAAGGGTTCGAGACGGGCGTTGCGGCCATAGCCCGATGAGGTGCCCGGCACAACTGCAATGTCCTCGGAATCCCAGCTGGCGCCATTCTGGCGCAGCAGGTAGAGGTCGTCGTTGGTTGCGTCATAACTGACGCTGACCCAGCCACCGGCGGTCATCACAAGGTCCGTTGCCACTCCGTTGTTTGCTCCTTGATTGTCAGAAATCTGCACGATGTCATACGGTGCAGGACCCTTGCCGAACAGCAGTTCATGGATCTCATAGTCGAAGTAGAGAAACTCCAGGTTGTTGCCATTTGCTTCCATCTCCAGGCCGATCGGGAAGTCCTTCGTGAGGGGGCGGACGTCATCCCTGGTCCAGCTGCCGCCGGCGATCGGCCGCCTGTGCACATAGGACATTCCCGCATACCAGTCCTTGTGGATGATTGCCATGGTGTCATCCGTGACGGCACAGTCGCAATGGTGCCCGGCCGTGGGCACGTCAAACTGGCCGGGTGCAGTGCCATCAGCGACGAACTCCGCTGTCCAGTTTCCAGGCGCTCCGCTGCTCGCATACAGGTCCAGGCCTGAACTCTCATAGGCACTGATGAGGAAAGTGCCGTTGCGCTCCGCGATGTCCAGGAAGTTCTGGAAATTCCCGCTCCCGGAATCCAGTCCGCAGGATCCGCTTGTCCAGTTGTCCGCGGTCCCCTGGGCGAAAACCACACTGCCGCTGTCAAACCAGACGGCACTAACCGTATTGCCCGTGGCGATCCCGCGCACGGGTTCCCCTCCATCGGCGATCGGGTGGATCTGCGTCCAGTCCCAATAGTTGCCGGTGACCGCCGGCAGGTCGTCCGTCATGCGTCCCCGCGAGCTGTTGATGCTGGCACCGACAACTCTGTAGTAATACAGGGTGCCGGTCTCAAGGCCCGTGAAGCTCGCCGTGCGGTGTCCGGGGGAGCTGCGGTACTTCATGAAGATCACGGGATCCAGGTTGAAGTCCTTCTGCGCCTTGACATACACGTACCAGCCATTGGCGGGTTCGGGACCATAGGTTTCCGTATCCCAGTCCCAGCCCACGGTAAGACTGTCCGGAGTGGATTCCACGATCCGCGGATTCTGCGGTTCAGGCATGTCGATTGTCGGAGCGAACAGATCAATGTAATCACTGGGCGCTGATTCCGTCGTACCCAGCGCAGTCACGAAGTAGTAATAAATCACGCCCCGGATCACCGGCTTGTAATCAAACTCCGCAGTGGGCACGGGTTCAGTATTCAACTGTATCGGGCTGCTGAGGTCGGGGTAGCGGGACAGGAAGACGTTGTAACCCGTCGCACCCGGTACTGGATCCCAGAGCAGACCTGTATTCTCGGGAGTCAGTTCGTCATAGCGCAGATTCTCGGGCGCGGTAACGCTGATGTCGCCGATGCGGTTGAAGGTCAGCTTCTGGACATCAATGGTTGCCGGCCCGGTGCGCAGCAGGGCGATATGCACGTTCCCCGAGGGTGAAACATAATGCGTGTGATTCGCGGGGGTGAAGGTGTAGCTGAAATCCTGTGTCGTGCTGAACCATTCCCAGCGGCCCTGCTCATAATTGGCCATGCCGATATAGAGAATGGTGCCGGCTCCGGTGAGGATGTTGTAGTCAACCTTAATTGAGCCCAGATCGACCTGGTTGAAGCTGCTCATGCTGTAGATCGCCCAGGGCGCGCTGCCATCATTGAGCTTGCAGATCGTCGCCACCGCATGGGCACCGCCACCCGCGGAATCAAAGTCACTGCCCAGCACTTCCACTGAGTCGTCACTGGCGCTGCGCTGCGCCTGATCCTGTGGCGGCCAGAGCGGGAAGTCCGTGGAAGCAGGCAGCAGGGTGGAATCAGCCTCCAGGCCCGGTGCGTCCGTGGAACCACAACCTGCCAGTATCAGGATCAGCATCAGCGGCAGCAAACGGTGCAGAGTCAGCGGATTCTTCATCGGGTTTCCTCATGTATCAATCGTGTTATAATCATCGTCCCCATTGGGGAATCGTCTAACGGTAGGACGCCTGACTCTGGATCAGGTAGTCTAGGTTCGAATCCTAGTTCCCCAGCCATTCCAAAGCCATTGCCCCGTGCCGGCGACTCTTCAGCTGGCCCGCTGAATACAATGGTATTAAACCATAAATTGCCTTTGCTGGCCTGACAACATCGCCGTTCCGCATAAGTTCAGCTTTTGCAGCTCTCCATCATTTTCCAGAAAGATGCTATAACGATGTTATGGATTCAGTTTTCCGAACAGGATCACGCAATACGGAACGCCGCCGGCTG
Organism: bacterium; assembly: GCA_020440605.1. Lineage (GTDB taxonomy): Bacteria > 4484-113 > 4484-113 > 4484-113 > JAFGCY01 > JAHEFU01. The sequence continues at coordinate 132,874 of JAGRNT010000003.1, forward strand.
GTGCTGGAGAGTGCTGTGCTGATGATCGAGGAAACCGGATTCCAGGGACTGTCACTCCGTAAGCTGGCGTTGAAGCTTGACTCCACAACACAGCTGATCTACACCCTGTTCGGAGGAAAACTGGGTCTCTTTGAGGAATTGTACCGGGATGGTTACCGGATCATGACCGAGATGTTCCAGGCGGCACCGAAATCCCAGAACACACTTATGTATCTGAGCACGCTGTGCTGGAAATACCGCGAATTCGCACTCAACTACCCGGTGCACTTTGCCTTGATGTTCAGCCGTCCCGTGCCTGAGTTCCAGCCGCCGGATGTGGGACTGCTGCGGCAGCAGGAGCCAATGAGAATCATGCTGGAGGTCGTGCGCCTGGCTCAGCGCGGAGGAATGTTCCAGGGGATCACCGCGGAACATGCAGTGGAGCAGCTGCTGATCACCGTACATGGGGCTGTCAAGCTGGAACTGGGAGGATTCTACGGTGATCAGGCGGAAGCCAGTGAGAGCTTCGGCAGAGCCCTGCGAATCGTAGCCAACGGCATGCACGCTTCCGGTGGCAGACGCAGCTGAGGAAATTGTCCCCTAACTGTTTCTCCGGATCGTCAGGCAACTGTCTACCGACAAATCAGGCCACCTCGCCTACAATCTTCCTCAGCGGGATTGGCCTGAGCACAGCTGCCTGATTGCTTGCAATGATTCGATCTGCATTCTTATGGGCCGTACTCCAAGGGCGGGAGTCTGTCAGGAGCTATCAGGCCATCCCTGCGTTTTTTTGTACTGCGGGATAAAATAAGTCTGTGATGACAAACAACCCGCTCCGCATCGTTCCTGCCCTGCTTGTCTCTCTTTCCCTGCTGTACAGCTCATGTGGCAGCACGGGCAAGCTGGATACCCAGACCCAGGCCCTGGAGCTGCGGCGTATTCCCACGGTCCTGGATGCGGATGGTCCCAGCGGGGAGCTGAACCTGCAGCAGCGCCGCAATGCGGACGGGCTCGAGCTGGACTTGATTGTCAGCAATGCCAAGGAGCTGCGCAGCCTGGCTGTGGAAATCAGCTATGACCCGCTGCTCTGGCAACTTTCCTCCGCTGAGCAGACAGGTCTGCTTGGCAATCCGGACCAGTTGATCGAGCACAGCATTGAAGTGCGACCGGGTCTGCTGGCGCATGGCCAGGTACTGCTGCGGCCCGGAACTCGCAGTGGCTTTTCCGGCAGTGGCCGCATCGCGCGTTTCCAGCTTGTCGCGCGGACCGGCCAGCTGGAGCGCAGCATCTCACGCATCAACGAGGACGTACAGGCCGTTGAGTGGGATGAAGGCAGCTGGAGCCTGAGCTGGAACTATGCCAACACCGGAGACTATGATCAGAACAGCGAAGTCAACATTGCGGACCTGACGCCGATCGGCATCCACTTCGGGGAAATCGTGACGGATCCGCTCTCGTCCCAGGCCATCATTGACGGCGATGGCAACACGGAGATCAACATTGCCGACATCACTCCGATCGGCATCAACTACGGCAGCAGTATCGCCGGTTACCGCATCTGGGAACTGGCGGCTCCGCCGGACTGGGCCGGCGTGGTGGACACGCCGGTGCTGGCTGAAGTGACCATTGCGGAAGCAACGGGCCTGCCGGCTCAGGATCTGCTGCAGTTCAGCTACAGCTATGCGGCGGACCCCGGCTATCGCTGGCTGCGCCTTGCACCGTTCAATGCTGAGGAAACCGGGACGCCGACGGACTACATCTTCACCTATCCGTCCATCCAGCCCTCTCTGGCTCTGGCCGATCCCGGTTCACTGTCCGGCAGCGGCACCGAAGCCGACCCCTACCGTCCCAGCCTGCCCGCCAGCATATCCCTGAGCCTGCTGCTGCCTGATGAGAGTGATGTCAGCAGCGATCCGCTGACGGAATATTCCGTCAGCGGTGCTCCGGGCGCGACGATCAGTGGCAACATGCTGGAGCTCGATGCGACCGCCGTTGGCAGTTACCAGCTGACAGCCAGCCATGACGGGGTGCCATCGCGACCCTATGCGCTCTACTTCCATGTCAATGAACCACCCCTGGCCCTGCTCAGTGCCGATCCCGCCAGCGGTCATGTGCCGTTCAATGCCCTGCTGGATGCCGGAGCCAGCACTGATCCTGATGGAGAGATCGTGCTGGTCGAATGGGACTTCGAGAATGACGGTATCTTCGACCGGGAAACGGGAACAGCACTCACCACCCTGCATCGCTATGATGAAGTCGGGGACCATGAAGCAGTCGTGCGTCTCACCGATGACAGCGGAGCCGTGAGTCTGAGCGCAGCGCTCACGATCACGGTTGAACCGCCGAACCAGGCACCGCTGGCTCTCTTTTCCGCTGATCCGGGCAGTGGCAACACACCTCTGCCGGTCAGCTTTGATGCCTCCGCCAGCAATGATCCGGATGGCAGCATCGTCAGCTACGACTGGGACTTTGACAATGATGGCAACTTTGAACTGAGTGGTACGACCGCAACGCTTGCCGAGTTCACATATACGGTCCCCGGAGACTATGAAGTTCTGCTGCGGGTCAGGGATGACGATGGTGCCGTGTCATTCTCCGCGGTCCAGCACATCAATGTCGGTGGCAACTACCCGCCCCTGCCGGTGCTGCGCGCCACCCCCAGTGCCGGGCCATCACCGCTGCTCGTCGAGCTGGATGCCGCTGATTCCACGGACCCCGACGGCAGCATCGTGCTGGTTGAGTGGGATTTCGGCGGTGATGGGGAGTATGACCTGAGTGGTCCACAGCTGACTGTCAGCAATGTCTACACCGGCGACGGAGTGTTTCACCCCGTTATCCGTCTGACTGACAACAATGGCGGAGTTGCCGTCAGTGAACCTGCCACAATCACGGTTGGCGTGGACGCCGGGAGTCCGCCCGTCGCCATTCTGAGCGGCAGTCCACTCAGCGGAGCGCCGCCTCTTGCGGTCAGTCTTGACGGCAGTGGCAGCACGGATCCCGACGGCGATATCGTACTGATGGAGTTCGACTTCGAGAATGACGGAATCTGGGACGCAAGCAGTACCGAAGGATTCACGGTTCAGCATGAGTACACCGCCGAGGGGAACTATGCAGCAGTGCTGAGGGTGACGGACAGCTACGGGTTCAGGGATATCAGTGAGCCGGTACTGATCTCGGTCAGCAGCGGACTGCCGCCGGATGCATTCTTCACCGCAGCCAGCTACAGCGGTACAGCACCCTTTGATGTGGTTGCAAGCGCAGCCGGCAGCTCCGATCCCGATGGGCCGATCGCCCTCTACGAATGGGATCCGGATGATGACGGTGTCTTCGAGTATTCCAGCACCGAACCCACTGCGCAGTTCAGCCTGATCAGCAGCGGCCAGTACACGATCAACCTGCGCGTATCCGATGCTGATGGCATGACGGATACCTACTCCCGTGATTTCACGGTGAGTCCCGCCACGCTGGGCTGGCAGGACTGGAACACCGGGATCGTCAATCCCCAGAATGCAATCCTGCGCACGGTTGGTGGCCGGGCCTCGGTTGCCTGGCAGTCGAGCAGCAGCACCGTCTACTTCAAGCGCAGCGCAGATGCCGACGGTCACAACTGGCCTGTGACCGGCATGCTCGTGGACTCGGACCTGAACGGGTATCCGGACGGCAGCATGCGCCTGCTGGACTTCTCGGTCAGTGGCGGCGTACCGCTGCTGCTGAGTCTGAAGGGCACCGCGTCCCAGGCGGACCATGACATGTTCGTGCTCCGCGGCCTGAACTCAGATGGTTCGGATTTCGCCCTGCCGCAGAAGATCGTTTCCGGCCCGGTCTTCCGCGTGGATCGTGACAACCGCGGCCTGCCGATGCTGGCTGACTACAGCGGCCTGCCCGGCGTAAGCTATGGTTCGGATCAGAGTGCCGGCTGGCACCACATCCGGGCCCTGGACAGCACGGGAAGCAACTGGCAGGCCAATCCTGCCGCGATTACCGGTTCGCAGGCGACGGATCTGCCCTTCAGCACCCAGTTGCAGGACCCGGCGGGCGGTGCCCTGCTCTTCTATCACGACGGGGATTGGATCGTCTCGCAGAGGGATCCGGATGGCAACGGCCAGGACTGGAACGGCGCTGTGGATCTGATTGCCGAGGCGAACGTGGTGAGGCTGCAGTCGCTCAATACATCCGACAGCGTGCTGCTTGTCTACACGGTGCTTTCCGCACCGGGACAGTACAGCGTCCTGGCGAGCCATGCCCGTGCTCCACTGTTCTCCGACTGGACTGCTCCCGTGGAAATCGTGCAGGTCAGCAGCCTGCAGGCTGATGCCCAGCTGCTGCTGGACAATGGCAAACCGGTGCTGCTGCTGACCGGAAATCCCGGAACGGAGGGTGGTGTGCACTATCTGCGCAGTCATGATGCCAGGGGCAGCGCGTGGAGCCCCACCCTGCGGATCAGCAGCCAGAGCGGAGGAGAACTGCGTGGCGCGACGATCATCAATGGCCGCCTGGCAGCCATCCACCTGCGCAGCAGCGGCAACCTGCGTCTGCTGAGCCGGGAATGATACCGGGGATCAAACCAGCTCAGTGAAGATGAAATGAGTAATGGCGGACCTTAGCCAGGCGGATTGTGTGTATGAATTATGTTGGCGAATTGAGGATAAAATCGCTCAGCACGCATGCGAAAAAGATGTCACATTAAATTTCCAATTATTTTTTCTTGAATATTTATTCAAAATTTGAATTTTTGCTCAAAGCACCCTAGAATCTGTGCAGGAGCAAAATCTTGCGCTCCCCTCGTGATTCATCCCCAGCAACCCACCTTTGCGCGGATGAACACGCACATAGATCGGAGGAATCGACAAATGAAACTGTTCAACACCATGATTGCGGCACTTCTTCTCATTGCGCTCAGCGCCTGCTCAAGCGGTTCTCCACTGCTGGATGACGCTGACAGCCGTTCCGCCAGTGGTACGGGCCTGGTCCAGGTGTGGGACGCCAACGCGGCGGAATTCAACTTTGACCCCGCCGACTACGGCAAGACGCTCGGTGAGCTCTACAAGGGCAACGACTTCGAGGCGGACATGGACCGCATGGAGGCAGTCGTCGCACAGGCCTTCCTCATGCCTCTCAACCAGGTGCAGGGTGAATCCACGATGGGCTTCGTGCACTTTGACGACGAAGTCGTCGACTGAGCCCAGCCATCGATATCAGCCGCCACTGGCGGATCCAACAAATTCAGGAGATAACGGAAATGAGCAACAACAACTTCGAGATCGACAACCAGACCATCAGCCTCCCGGCCGGTGCCCACGGTGTGCTGAGCACCTGCCTGACCGACAGCAGCCCGGACTATGTCTGGTTTGACTGCGAGAACGAACTCTAGGATTCCGCCGACAGCGGAAACCCTCATCACCATCATCAGAATTCACAGGAGAATCAAAATGCAGAAGATCAACATCATCATCGCCGCCTTCGTCCTCGCCATCCTCGCTTCCTGCTCCGGCCAGACCGGCAGTGAACTGATGCCCGAGCGCAACACTGCGGAAGTCAACTCCATCATCGATGTCTGGAATGCCTACGCTCCTCAGTACAACTTCGGCCCGGCCTACTCCCAGGAAACCCTCGGCCAGATCTACTTCGGCAACGACTTCGAGAGCGACATGAACAGCATGGAGCAGATCCTGGCTGATTTCTACGGCAAGTCCGCTGACGACGTGAACGGCGAGTCCACCATGGGCTTCGTGCACTTTGATGACGAGGTTGTCGACTGATCGACGACCAGCTGACGTCCTGCTATCACAGCCCGAGTGGCACAAGAAGGAGAATCAACAATGAGCAACAACAACTTCGAGATCGACAACCAGACCATCAGCCTTCCCGCCGGTGCCCACGGCGTCCTGAGCACCTGCCTGACGGACAGCAGCCCGGACTATGTCTGGTTCGACTGCGAGAACGAACTCTAGGAAAGGGTCCTGTCCTATCGGACCCTGCGGCAGCCAGGCCAGATGCTGCTTAGCTGCCGCGTTGGGCGGATGCGTTCCTGCAGGCACATGCCTCGGCAAAGTGCCATGGACATCACATTTAAGCCCGCAGTGTGGACCAGGGACGCAGTAATTCCTGGGATATATCGGGCGGAAAGAAACCCGGGCATGTTAAAGCAAGCATCTACCAGCGGCAATGTCATTGCTGAAACCGGGGAAAATGGGAGAGTAGGAATCAGGCCGTGGCCGAGCCCAGGTTGTTCCCGCCGCCAAAGCGCGGATTGCGGAAATGACGTTTCAGCACATCCATCAGACCCATGCCGTTGTCCTCGATGATCTGCTTCTCGCGCAGGCTGAAGACGGTTTCAACGTCATCATCCACGATGCCCATTTCCACCGCAGGAGACCAGATGTCCTTGCGGATGTACTTGATGTGGTCCTCGAACTCGGCGTTATCCATCACCCACAGCAGATCTTCACGGTTGAAGAGCCCCTGCACGATGCGCATCAGGGCATAGGCCCGCACCCAGTTCCAGTTGGCGTGCAGACCACGGGCATTGTTGATGGCGAAATCGTAACTCTTGATCAGGTACTGCTCGTTGCGCTGCTTGTAGGCCCAGCTCGTGATCTTGTTCCAGAGCTCAGAAGTCTGCATGTCCAGGGGGATGAGGCTCAGCAGGCGGTCCATTGTCGTCTGTTCCAGTGCCAGGAAGCCCAGGCGGTCCATGGTGATCCGGAGCTGCAGATAGAGGCGGCGGCGCAGCAGCTCCGCGCTTTCGAAACCGCTCTCCTTCTCGAGGCGCTGCAGAATCGGCGGCAGCTGGTTGATGGCCCAGCCGTCCTCGCGCAGCACCATCCGGACCTGGTACTCGAGGTAGGTCAGCTGGTAGAAGAAACGGCTGTTCTGCTCCTCATCGAAACCTCCGTCCGCATGAGCGGCCCAGGCTTCGCGGAGACGCTGTTCCATCAGATCAGCATTGCGCGAATAGAGAGCGTGCACGATCGGCTCGCAATACTCTATGAACCATGTTTCCTTGGATAGGTCTAAAGTCATCTTGCTGACAGTCTTTCCAGTGATTGCCGACTTGTCCCGGTGCCCCTTGCTCCCGGACTCCGCCGCTTCAGGTCTTTATCCTGAAGATAGACTAAATATATCATTGGTTGCCGCAATATTGCTTATTAGGCTTGATCACGGTCAATGAGATTATTACCGCGATTTCTTCGAATTGCCAATATTGATGAGACAAAATTCCACGCAGTCTTCCTCCTGATCCTGGAGGGCATTGCCTGCCGGTGCATATCCTTGACTTTTGCTTGATATTCCCAGTGTAATCCAGTCAACAATCTTCATGCGATTCGGATATAATTGCGCTGCATTCAACTGCGGAGGAAGAACATAATGAAAGTGTGGATCATGGTATTGCTTCTGCTGCTGTCGCTTTGCACAGCGGCTGCCGCCAGCCCCTTTGACGGTATGAGCGTTGAACAGATCCGTGCGCATGAGGACTTCACCCCCGATACGCAGAGCATGTCCTGGGCCACCAACAGTGGTGATCCGGATGCGCCGCATATCTACTGGTGGATCGGCTACATCCCCGACGGCGACAAGCGTATCTACTTCACCAGTTACGGTGAGGCTCTGACCTGTGTCCAGTGGCAGGAGACCGGCGAATGGGTGCCGATGTGGGTTCGCGAAGCGCTGGACAAGCTCGTGGCTGAGGAGATCATCGTCCTGAAGCCCGGCAAGTCTGAGAAGTAGGCGAGCTGAGGGATCCGGCAGGCGGCTTCCTGCGGGGAAGCCCAGGGGAGGAAGCATGCGGGCAGGAAATGGAATGGGATTCATGCTGGCGATTGTGCTGGGCACGATCATGCTGGCATCCTGCAATGACAACGGGAGCCGGGAGGCGGAAACTGCGGAAGCGGTGAACCCTCCCGGTTCTGCCGTTTCTGAGATGGAAGCCGGAACCTCACAGGATTCCGCGGCGCTGCAGGCTTCCGGGGATGCGGTGGATGACACGCTTGATGACGCCGCTGCCACCCCTTCTGAGGATTCAGGCAAGGACATTCTCGAGCGACACTGGCAGCAGTCCCTGCTCAACTTCACCGATCCCCTGTCCATGAACATGGAGCTGAAGCGGGCGGAATTCAATCCTGCTGATGGCGCCAACATGTCCCTCTTGCATTTCGAAGCCAGCTGCCAGCTGGGACGCAGCGACTGGATCTACAAGGATCTGGTGATGGACGATCTCAAGTCCACTCAGAGTGCGACGCTTGAGCTTGACATCTGCAGCATCGAGCTGATGCCGCTCCTGCGCAATCCGGTGGTGCAGGGCCGGACCTCTACCGGAGGAACCCGCCTGCGCATGGATGGCGGCCTGCGTTTCATCGTGCGCGATCCTGAAGGCGTGGAGATGGGCAGCTTCGTCGTGGGAGACGAGGGGATGATGGAGGATTCCGAAAAGGGTGAGGCGTATTCCTGGAGGATCTCCGATACGGATGACGCGATGATGCCGACAGAATACGTCTTCTTCCGCACACCGAAGCCGGGTGAACCGATCCACTATCTGTTCGGCGTGAGTTACCGCCATGGCAGCATGGCGCGCCAGGTGGTGAACGATCCGCTTGGCAACGAAATCACCTACAAGTTCCCGAATGGCAGCGTCCAGGTCCTGCCTCCGAATCCGCCCAAGCGTGAAAAGAAGCCGGCGGATGGCGAAGTCCGCCGCGAGTAGGCGCTGCGCTGTAGAATCAGGGCATGCTTCACAGACTGATCATCAGCACAATCCTGTGCTGCCTTCTGCCGGCGGTGGTGTTTGCCAACGGCTACGACACCTACAGTGCGCCGATTGCCTGGAGCCCGGACAGCAGCGAGCTGTGCGTGATCCAGGGCTGCGGCTGGCCGCAGCCGCAGATCGCCAGCCAGGCCAGTGTGCAGATCTACGATGAATACGGCCGCATCCAGTACGACCTTGGCAGCTGGGATGCGGGCTCACCCAGCTACAGTCCGGACGGGAAGTATCTTGCTGTGATTGCCAACGGCCAGGCCCAGCTCTTCATCCGGGATGGTTATGAAGCGCTGGATCCGGTGGATCTGGAAGGCAGTGGTCTGGACCTGGCATTCGTGGGCCGCCCCGATGAGTACGAACTGGCCTACAGTGTCGGGCCGCGCTTCTACGGTGCCAGTCTGGTGATCCAGCAGCCGGAGGGTGGCAACGAGACGGAGCTGCCGAAGCCGCTGCCGGGTGACAGTGCGATCAGCCTCAGGCAGTGCAGTGCCGACTGGCGCATGGCCTTCCTGCTGCAGAGCACGGATCCCGGCGCTCCGGCCTATGAGAGGGTGTACGGTTTTGACGACGACGGCACGCCCCATCAGCTCACCCGGCCCCAGCTCAGGCCGGATGACTACCACGAAAGCAACATCTGCTTCATGCCCGATGGCAGCCTGCTGTTCCAGCGTGGCGGCTGGGGCGACTGGCACATCTTCCGGCTTGATCCTTCCACGGATCGCGAGACCCTGCTCGTCCCGGATGCGCAGCAGCCCAGTGTCAGCGGGGATGGCCGCCTGATTGCCTTCACGCGGCGCAGCTATGCTGACAAGCAGAAGGTGGAATATGACTGGGAGATCCCGCCGGGGGTCTGGGTCCGCGATCTGGCAACGGACCAGGAATGGCGCATCAGTGACAACGAGAATGAGGCTGAGCACCCGGTGCTATCGCCTGATGGGCGCAGGCTGGCCTGGCTGCAGAACATGGAAGGCGAGCCGCGGCTGATGGTTCGCAGCGTGATCGGTTTCACCGGTGTGCTCGGGCATCCAGACAGCCCGTCGCATGATGAAGGCGCGGAGGAATATGTCCCGCAGATGGATGAGCCGCTGATCGAAGGCGCCTATGACGATGAACTGGGCGAAATTGACAGCACGGCTGAACCGCTCTCCCCTAAGGCCATGGAGATCAGCTACGTGAAGTTCGAGTGCACGAATGGCGACATCATCTTCGCCGTGCACCACGAGTGGAACCCACTGGCGGCGGAACGCTTCCTGACTCTTGTCAACAGTGGCTACTACGATGGCGCGCCCTGGTTCCGCGTGATCGACGGCTTCGTGGCCCAGTGCGGGATCAGTGCTGATCCGCGCCTGAACAGGGAGTGGGATGAGGCGACCTTCCCGGATGAGGAGGTGCTGGTTGGCAACACGCGCGGGATGGTGGCCTTCGGCAAGACCGGTGATCCGGACTCGCGCACCACGCACATCTACATCAACTATGGTGACAACTCGCGCCTCGATGAGAAGGGCTTCAGCGCCTTTGCCGAGGTCTGGCAGGGCATGGATGTGGCCGACGGACTGTTCCGCTGCGAGTACAACGACCAGGAAGGCCTGGCCGCCGAAGGTGGGCTGGCACTGTTCAGGGAGATGTTCCCCGAGGCGGACTACATCCGCATGGCGACGGTGCTCGGCGGGGATCCGCCGGCATGGCATCCTGAGGGAGATGCCGCCGAGGAGTAGAAATTGAGGTTTATCCATAACAGATGTTATGTGTAATTCCCAAAAAATCACCCTGAGCAGGGATCCTGCCTGCTTGCCGCCTGAACAGCACTCATTGTATAATTTCCGACACCTATTTAGGAATCAGCGGAGCATCTGATGAGGCAAGTGATCTTTGCCGCGTTGATCGCGGCGGCACTGACGGTATTTGCAGGGGGCAATTCCACGGCCTGGGCGGCCTGTGGTTGCAAGGACAAGTGCGGGTGCTCCCAGAAGGCTGACTGCGGCTGCAAGGACAAATGCGGCTGTGAGAAACCCAAGTGCAACAAGTGCGAAAGCAAATGCGGTTGCGAAAAGCCCAAGTGCAACAAGTGTGAGAGCAAGTGCGGCTGCGAGAAGCCGAAGTGTGGCTGCTCCAAGCCCAGCTGCGGTTGTGAGAAGCCGAAGTGCGGATGCTCCAACGGCTGCGACTGCTGCGTGGAGAAGGTCCCGCAGAATCACCACCCCTATGAGTGCATGTTCCGTGGCAGCAGCATGGTCTGCGATACCGGCTGCTGCGGTGGCCCGGTCTGCGTACCGCAGTGCCAGGTCTGCACCACCACCTGCACCAAGCATGAATGCAGCGACGGCTGCGGCTGCACCCAGGTGAGCTGGGAAAGCCACACCACCTGCAGCGCTCCGGTGCGCCCGCGCACCATCCCCTGGTGGTTCAACATCGAAGCCGGCAGCGGCAACATCTACCTCGAGGGTGATGAGAAGTGGGAAGGTTCCACCGAAGAGGCTGGTGATGAGATGGCCAGCGCCGAGGTGAAGACGGAAAAGACTGAAAGCACTGAGTCCAGCGAAGCTTAAGCCTGGCACGCCGGAACTCGAAATAGTACTCAGGCAGAAACCAAACATACAGACGGAGAAATCCGGGAGGGTTAGAAGATGAAGAAGTACGTGATCAGCAGCTTCCTGGCAGTGATGGCGGTGTTCGCCCTGCTGGGTTCTGCTTCCGCCGCCACCATCGGCAATTCGGTCAATGAGGCCGTCGCTGCCGTCAACATGCAGATCGACACCATCAGTGTCGAGGTCGCCCACTGCGGCAAGTGCGGCATGGGTGAAGCCCATGCCGAGAAGCCGATGACCGCGCATGCTGACAACTGCGGCTGTGGCTGCAAGAGCAAGTGCGGCTGCAGCAAGCCGAAGTGTGGTTGCTCCAAGCCCAAGTGCGGCTGTGAGAAGCCGAAGTGCGGTTGCTCCAAGCCCAAGTGCGGCTGCGAAAAGCCGAAGTGTGGCTGCTCCAAGCCCAAGTGCGGCTGCGAGAAGCCGAAGTGTGGTTGTGAGAAGAAGTGCGGCTGCAAGGACCCCTGCGAGTGCTGCCCGAAGAAGGTGGAGAACTACCCCGATGCCAACCGTGGTGCCGAGGGTGAGTGGGCCCGTGATGGCCTGAGCCGCCAGCGCGCCTGATCCGCGCATCTGGTTGCTGATGAAGTAACTGAAGGCGGCTGGGGATTCCCCGGCCGCCTTTTACTTATCCGGCGGCCGCAGGGTGGCGGCTGACCGGACAGTTATCTCAGGGAACGCTTGCCTGCAGGGATCTGCAGGGTGAGAACGGATTGATGGCAGGGAGCCGGGATGATGAGGCTTACAGAAATCGAGAGCATTCCAAGCAGTCATGTGGACAGGCTTGAGCAGGTCGGAGTGGAGACCGTGGAAGGTCTGATGGCGCATTGCCGTACGCAGCATGGCCGCACGGAACTCAGCCGCGTGAGCGGCATCAGTGAGAACCTGCTGCTGGGCTGGGCCCAGCGTGCGGAGTTGGCGGCCGTCGAAGGACTTTCCGAGGAATTCGCCGACCTGTTCGAGACCGCCGGTCTGGGCGGCCTGCAGGAACTGGCGGAATATGATGTTGCGGAACTGCTGGAGTTGCTGGAACGTACGAATGACGGCAGCCAGATCGTGCTGGAACTGCCGCTCCCGGACCAGGTGGCGGACTGGATCAGCCAGGCGCGGATCCTGCCCAGACAGCTCGAATATTGACCTTCTTCGCCGGCAGGCTAGAATCTAGGCATGGCACCTGGATGGGGAGGAACAGGCGGGGGACGCGCGCCGGTCAGCATGGAGCAGCCCAGGCGGCGTGGTACGGAGCGCTGCCCCAAGTGCCGGGTGAACATGGAAGTGCATCTCACCTACCACCGCTGTCCGACCTGCGGCCGCGAGCAGCGCAAGGCCACCAGCATCCGGCGCGATCGCATGGCCCTGGATGAACAGCAGATGCCGCCCTTCATTCAGCGCCTGCGTGAATCAATGCTGGCCCCCTCCCGTGTATCGGCCACACCCAGCTCGCGGGAATTCATGGATCTGGAGCCCAGCGGGCAGCTCGCCGTGGAGCGCTTCCTGCTCTGGTGCCTGCTCGGAGCCACGGTCTGGCTGATCCTGCTGCCGACACTGCTCCAGGCTGAACCGCAGCCCCTGGCCTATACCTGGGGCAGCCCGCTTCTCTTTCTATGGCTGCCGGCACTGATCAGCCTGGCAGCCATGGGAGCCGTGCTCCATAACAGCACTGGTTATCGCCGGGGAATGTTCTGGGCCTGTGCCGGAGCCGCACTACTCTGCCTGCTGATTGCCATCTTCGCTCAGCGCAGCTTTGCGACTGAACTCTACGCTGTCTATCCGCATCTGCAGCGTATCGTGCTGATCGGGCGGCGCGGCTACAACCTGCTCACGGCACCGGGGGCGGATGTCTGGCTCTGGCTCAATGGCTGCTTCTGGGCGCTCTGCGCCTGGCATATCCGCCATGAGGAACGCCAGCTCGGTCGGCTCTGAGCGCAGCTATTCCGGCTTCATGTACTGGTCATCCAGCAGGTAGTGCAGGAAGGCCTTCAGTGCATCACGGAACACGAGCTTCGAATCGCCCAGCAGCACCTGCAGGTCGGGGCTAGGCTCGCGGATCATTTCCAGCAGGATGTGCGCCGTCAGCAGCTCGCGCTGGCGCAGCTGGTGCTGCAGCTCCTGGGCCCGGTCCAGCAGCTGCAGGCAGGTATCACTCATGCCCTGCTGGCTGACGGATTCCGTTGGCAATTCCTGCAGCAGCTCCTGCAGGGAGGCCAGTGTGCCTTCGCTGTCATAACCCAGTTCAGTGAGGATCCTGTAGGCACTGCAGTTCAGCATCCGCAGCATTCCGTAGAACAGGTGCAGGGGTTCGATGTGCGCGCTGCCGGAGTTGAAGCAGATGTAGGCCGCGCGGGCGAAGATCTTCTGGCAATAGGCTGACATCACCAGATCCGAGATGCGCAGGTGGGCAGTCAGGCCGCGGCTGCTTCCGGACTTCGCTGAACTGCTCAGCTTCGACCCATCCCGGCTGGGCCGTTCTCCCCTGAGGAACATCGAGTACATTTCGCGTATCTTTTTGTGGTCGATGTTGTGCTCCTCGAACAGATCGCGGAGGAACTGGCTACGCTCCTGCGAGAGAGCGATCAACAGATGCGATGTGCCGATTTCATCATGGTGCAGGCGCTTGACTTCCTTGAAGGCCAGGTCCAGCAGGGCCAGGGTGCGGGTGGAGAATGATGCGCTGCCCTTGTAGTCCTGGGAATGCTCATAGAGATGGGCTTCCAGACTGTAGGTCAGTTTGGGCAGGTTGACATTCAGCTCATGCATGACCTGCACTGCCGTACTGGATCTCAGGTTGACTATGGAGTAGAAGATGTGTTCGGGCTGGAGATACTGATTGTTGAACTGGGCACAGATCTCCGAAGCCCTGAAGATTGCCTTCTTCGCACTGAAACTGAAGAAATTGTAGAAGTCCATGCCTGCCTCCCGCTGCAATTCCATTCTACTGCGCGTACATCCTGCGGATAAGATACTGGCCCATGAACCCCGGCTATGCCTTCCTGCTGGCGCGTGTGATCGGCATGGGCCTCGAGCGCCCGCTGGTCAAGCGGCTCGGCGTGGAGCGGGACAGCGTTGCCAGCGTGGTGCTCTATGTCGGGGCGGGCGAGCTGATGTTCCTCGCCGTGCTTGCCTGGCAATACATGCAGGACCCGGCGCTGGCTGCCAACCTGCAAAGTTGGCTGCCCCTGGCGATCATCCCCGGGCTGCTGAATGCCGCCTGCTTCTACTCCTTCATCGCCGCGATGCGCGTGGGCGAGGTCAGTCTGCTCACCCCGCTGTTCGCATCCTGCTTCGTGCTGATGTATGCGATTGATGTTGTTGCTGGTTTTGCGGCACTGGCGCTGCTTCCGCTGGCTGGTGTGCTGCTTGTCACTCTGGGCGTGGCCTTCCTCAGTCCCGCGCAGGCCGAGGCCGGGCGCCGTATATCGGTCTGGCAACGCTATGACCCGCGCTGGCTGCTGGCCCAGCCCGGTGCCGTGCTGATGCTTGTGAATGCGACGGCCTTTGCACTCGTGCGCTTCTTTGACAAGAGCATGGCTCCTGAGGCCCATCCCGTGCTGTACGCGTTGATTGTCAACCTGCCAACGGTGCTGATCGGACTTGTACTGCTGGCTGTCGGCAGTCTGCGCGGCAGGGCATCGTCAATGGCTGCCCTGAGGGCACTGGCCCGCGAACGCTGGCGCATCCTGTTGTGGCTGACGATCTTCGGCCAGGGGGCCTTCCTGATGCTCCTGTATTCCCTCGACTACTTCCCGCCCAGCGTGATCGAACCCGTCACCCAGCTCGGGGTGTTCATTGCCATAGCACTTGGCGGCCTGTGGTTCGGTGAACAGACCAGCGCGCGCTGGCTGCCCGCTGCCATGGTGGTGGCTGGCGCTGGATTGCTGCTTGTTTGAGAGGACGAAGAAAAATTGTTCACCACAAAGAGCACGAAGCACACGAAGATTTCAGATCGATCACAAAGCAATCTTTGAGAGCCTGAAACTGCTCTGTGGACTTGGAGAGCTTGGTGGTGATGTAAATTTTCAACCACAAAGGGCACGAAGCACACGAAGATATCAGGTCGATCACAAAGCAATCTTTGAGAGCCTGAAACTGCTTTGTGAACTTGGAAAACTTGGTGGTGATGAAGATTCCAACCACAAAGGGCACGAAGCACACGAAGATATAAGGTCGATCACAAAGCAATCTTTGAGAGCCTGAAAATGCTTCGTGATCTTGGTGTTCTTTGTGGTGAATTTCCTTTGGGGTTTCCTAGACCAGCCTGAACACCTTGCGCTTGCCGACTTTCAGCACGACTCCGGGTTTGTGCTCATACGTTGCCATCTTGTCCGTCACGGCTTCGTCGTCAAGTTTCACGGCCCCGCTCTCCATCAAGCGCTGGGCTTCCTTCTTCGACGGGGCTGCATCAAGGTGCACGATCAGGTCGGCGAGCTTTGCCTCGGCATGCATCTCTGCCGGGATAGCCACTTCCGGGATGTCCTCCTCGGCGAAGCTCTTCTCCTGCACCGTGCGCTGGAAGTGCGCCGCAGCCTCGGCGGCAGCATCCTCACCGTTGTACATCGCCGTGATCCGCGTTGCCACCCACTTCTTGACTTCCATCGGCTCGCTGTCAATCCGTGATTTCCACTCGTCCTTCAGTTCCTTCGGACCCTCGAGTGCGATGTCGATGTAGTGCGCGATCATTTCGTCCGTGATGCGCATCACCTTGCCGAACATGTCCTCCGGCTTCTCCAGCACGTCAATCGTGTTGCCCCAGCTCTTGGACATCTTACGCCCGTCGGTACCCATCAGCAGGGGGAAAGTCATCATCACATGCGGGCCCTTCACCGCCGTGCCGGTCTGGGGCTGCTCCGCCGCCAGCGGATGCGGCTGGCCGGCGAGGAAGTCCCCGCTCTCCGGATGGTGCCGCTCAGCGAAGTACTTCTGCAGGATGCGTCCGGCCAGCAGGTTGAAGTGCTGGTCGTAACCGCCGACCTGCACATCGCAGTTCAGCGCGAAGGCGTCGTAGCCCTGCATCAGCGAATAGAAGCATTCGTGCAGGCGCACCCCGGCGCCGCTGTCGAGCCGGTCGCGGAAGTCCTGGCGCGCGATGATCTGGCTCAGGGGGAACTGCGCGGCGATCTCCGTCGTTTCGGCGAAGCTTAGGCGCCCGAGCCATTCGCCGTTGAAGCGGATCTCCGTCCTGTCCGGGTCCAGCAGGCGGTGGGCCTGGCCTGTGTAGAACTTCGCCATTTCCATCACGTCATCATGCGTCAGGCGCTTGCGCTCGCTGCTCTGGCCGGTGGGGTCGCCGATCATCGCGGTGTAGTCGCCGATCAGGAAGATCACCTGATGCCCGAGCGTCTGGAAACGGCGCAGCTTGACCACTGGAACCATATGGCCGATATGCAGGCTGGTGCGCGTCGGGTCCGCACCGATATAGATGCGCAGCGGCTCGCCGGTCTTGGCGCTGCGCTCCAGCTTCTTCTTCATCTCGCTGCGCATCTGCGCCCGGATCCCCGTTTCGCCGCCCTCCTGGCCAGGCTTCAGCGAGGCCTCGTCCGCGAAGTAGCTGCCCTCGAAGAGGAAGTCCAGCTGCTGCTCAATTGTCATGTCTGATGTATCCATGTTCCTGTCCGGGATGCCGGCAGCATCCGTGCCGGATATGATACCGCCGGGCCGCAGGCTGCAGGCGCTCCGCTGCCTGACCATATAATGGCTGCATCCAGACGTTCGGAGATCCATGGACATGCACATCAGCTTGATCGTCCTCCTGGGCCTGGCCCTGCTGCTGCTCGGGGGTTGCCCGCAGCAGAACAGCTCCGATGCACAGGCAGGAACCACCGCCACTGCATCCGCCGATCCCCACAGCGCAGCCGCACCGCATTCCGAGGCCGGCCAGGCGGATGCGGACAGTGCCGATGAAGGCATCGTCAATCCCAATGCCCAGGGCGAGGCCGGCGAAGCTGCGAAGCAGCGGGTCCGTGATATGGTCAAGGCCCTGCAGGATGGTGACCGGGCTGCCTTCCTGGCCTGCTTCCTGCCTGAGTCCCGCGAGCTTGAGGAGATGACTGCGATGTTTGACGAGTGGCAGGGCAGTGGCAATACCATCGAGATCACCGGTCTGGAGGTCAGCGCTGCGGACGACAGGCATGCTCTGGTGGACTACGAATTCCGGATCTCAGAGGGTGGTGCCGAACCCGAAACCGAGGACGGGGCCATGGAACTGATGAAGGACGAGCAGGGGAACTGGCTGATCAACGACCTCGGCTGAGCGGGAGCTCGCGCCGCGGTGCACTGGCAAGCGGAGACTTGAGTTATGGACTGGAACCTGTGGCGACTGGCATGGCTGCCGGCCTGCATGCTGCTGCTCGCGGGCTGCAGCGGAAATCCCGGGAATGCTGATACTGCTGCTGGAGCGGGGATGGCCGCCGCAATCGAGGAGCAGTGGCTGGCCCAGCTACCGCCCCTGCCGCAGCCGCGCAGCTCCAGTGGCAGTTCGCTCAGCGAGCGGGTCGGCAGCAACTACCTGATGAAGAGCAGCAATGCGATCGAGGATGGCAACTTCCTTGACCTGCTCAGCGGCGGCACCAGCCCGGCCTGGGCCTACTGGCAATACAAGCCCGGGGCCAGGGTGGTCACCAAGCTGGAAATCGTCGCCAACATTGACGCCGGCAATGAATACTGGGTCGCCGTGGCTGATTACGGCAGCGGCCGCTGGCAGTTCCGCGGCCCCTTCACGAGCTCCGCCGTGCTCAGGGCCGACGACTTCAACCTGCATTCCCCTGACGGGGACTTCTATGCCATGGCACTGACGGCAGGCGGCAGGAAGGCGCGCATCGCCGCTGTGAATGTGACGACCGAGGACAACTGGCAGTGCATCACCCTGCGCTCGGATCTGTCGGTGAATACCCAGCCGCTGGTGGAGGTGGTGGACGGCAGGCCGGTGCTGCTGTGGTATGACAACGGCACTGATGCCTACCGCATCCTGCGCAGCAGCACATCCTACGGCGAGGACCCCGCGGACTGGGAGGAGGAGATCTTCCTGTTCACGGGAGATGAATTCCTGCGATTCACGGACTCGGCAGTCATCAATGGCAAGCTCGCAATCAGTTTCAGCGACGGCAACAAGCACGACCTGAACTACTTCCGCGAAGGCATGACTGACTACATTGCACTCAGCGGGGACCTCAATCCATCAGGCGGGCGCAACTGCCTGCTGGAGGTGGAAGGCCATGCTGCCATCGCCTACCGCGACGGCACCGGCGGTGACAACAGCCAGGGAGCGCTTCTGTACATGCGCAGCGCCACTCCGAACGGCCAGCTGGTCGAGGACTGGGATGAGCGGGTCATCGTCTACGGCGGCAACTCCGGCTTTGACAAGCCGGACATGCAGATTGTCAACGGCCATCCGGCAATCGCGGCCTTTGACTATGCCTTTGAGAACGTGATGTACTGCTGGACCCCTGACAGCGACGGCATGACCGGGGAGAACTGGAAGAACCGGACCCTCTACACCAGCAATGACAACCCGGAGTTCATTAACCTGCGCGTACTGGACCAGTATCCGGCAATCGCCTTCCAGGATTCCAAGAACGGTGAGGAACTCTGGTTCATACAGGCAGCGGTGGCTGACCCGGGTGAGGAGCTCAATGACTGGAACAGCCCCTTCGTGATTGACACGACCGGCAATGTCGGCCAGGGCACGAGCCTGACCAACGTGGAGGGGCGGCCCTTCATCTCATATCTGGAGGATGGCAGCGGCACCGAGCTGCGCTACGCCATTGCCAATACGCTGAACGGCATCCAGGGCAGCTGGCAGAAGGGACTGATTGAGGACGAACACGTGCAGAGCTCCACGCTCCACACAAGTTCTCTCTCGATCGATGGACGCATCATCGTCTGCTACGTGGATTACAACGGCAGCGATATCCGCAATATCCGCTGGTGCTGGCGCGAGGCCGGATCTCTCGAATAGATTCCGGTTTGACACAGGCCTGCCGCAGGGGCATAATCAGCCTGAAGTGTAAAGGTGGGACACCATGAGGAATGCAATACTGTGCCTGGTGGCAGCTCTGCTTGTGCTGCTTGCCTCCTGCAATGAAGTCAGACGCGACAGCCGGACGGCGCAATCGTCGCAGAGTTCACAGCCTGTCGCCGCCGCAGCCACGGATGCGCCTGCTCCAGTGGGGGAAATTGCCAGCGTGGCCGATGCAGCGGATGATCAGCCGGAACACCTCGGTTACTGCGTGGAATACTGCGCGATCTGCGGTGAGCACCGCGGTGAGAACAGCCAGCCACCGCGGGATGAGCCGCTGCGCATCAACTTCAACTTCATGGCGGTGCACTACAACGCCGCCGAGGATGCCGACATGTCGAAGCTGGACTTCGAACTGGTCGGCCTCTGGCGCAACCGCGAACGGATGAAGACCCACCTGAGCATGGACCACCGCGGGCAGGACATCTTCCCGCTGGTGGACGTGGGACTCTGCCGGATGCAGGTTGAGCCCCTGCTCTCGGAAGTGGTGGAAACCGCCATCCGCAATCGCAGTGGCAACGACTACAAGACCTACGGTGCCTACCAGGTGACGGTGACGGACCCCGAAGGGGTGCTGGTCGGCGAATTCCCGCTGGATGGCAACGGGGATGCCGGAGAGGCGCAGTGGCAGAACACGAAGGACAGTGTCTACCACGTCGGCAAGGCCTACAAGCGAGACAGTGATGAATGGCGCTATGACATCCGCCGCATGGCGGAGTTCCGCGAGCAGGAGTATGCAGCGCCGGTGCTGTTCGGGCTGGTCTTCCACAATGAGGGCAAGCTCAGTCATTCAGATGTGGCACCGGATCATGGTGAGCACGAGTACGTCTTCCCGGCCGCAGGCGTTGACATCTACACCCCGGAGGCGATCAGGGCAGCCGGCAAGGCGGCACTTGAGCGTGAGAAAGCCGAGCGTGACGTGAAGCTCACTTCCGGGCGGGATGTGCCGGCGCTCATGCCGAGCTTCATTGCCAGGGCCGGCCGTGGTGGCAGCGGGGGCTACAGCCCGCCTGTATATGGCGGTGGCTGCGGCGGCGGCGGTTGATAGGTCCAGCCGCTCCCGTGTGGAGCTGACACCAGGACATCCACGGCCATCGGTCAGATCGGTTCCGGCTGAACCCGCCTAGAAGCCGTTCATACTCTCATTGAATCCGATCGCGAATCCGATGATGAAATTCAGCACGAAGATCACGATGCCCCAGGTGTTCCAGGCGTCCATGGTGCTGACGAACTGCTGTACATCATTGAAGCGCCGGCCCTGCCAGGCCAGCTTCTTGCCGCTGAAACCGATGATCAGGACATAGATCAGGCTGGCGAAGGGAATGAAGCCGCAGATCAGGCCGAGAACTCCAAGTGCGACCTGTCCATTGGCAAAGGCGAACAGCCCGAAGGGGACGCATCCCCCGGCATTGAAGCCCTCAGCCTCCGCCGGAGCGACTGCCGAAGTGCCGGAACCGCTGTCATTGCCACCGAGGGCATGATGCTGATGGCTCTGCTGGCGATAGAACTCCTGGGCCGCATGCGGATCCATGTTCTGGGCGCTGACCGGTTCATCCGGAGGGCGTTGCGGATTCGGCGGCGGGGCGGCATAGCCGGGTCGCTGGCCGCTCTGCTCGGTCCAGGATGTGTACCTGGGGCCGGAATCGGCCGGAGCGCTGCTGTTGCCCAGCGGGCGCATGCAGCTTGAACACGTACTGCGGCCAGGTCCGTTGCTGGCTCCACAGGCAGGACACTTCATTTCAGTGCTCCTCACCAGATTGATTGATCCGTCCCCCGCATCCGCCGGCGGAATCAGCCGCTTAGAAACTGCCCCCGTTCATTTCAGCAGACATCGCCGCGAAGGTGACAAAGAATACAAACACGAAATACAGCACCATGCCCACGACCTGCACCGCGAGCAGGATCTTGCCCCAGGTATTCCAGGCATTCATGGTGTCAACGTACTCCTGGCGGCTCGTGAAGCGCCGTGATTGCCAGGCGATTTCATTGCCCTTGATCAGCACATAGATCGCGGCCGGCCAGAAAAGCAGGCTGAGGACCCCCCACATCACGTTGCCATTCACGAAGGCGAAGATCCCGTAGGGGATGCAGCCTCCGAAATTCATGTTTGCTGCTTCAGGCGGCAAGGGATACCCCGCGCCCATGCCGCTGGAATTCTGGTTCGCATCATAGCCGCCGTAGCTCGGAGGATAGGAGGGCTGGCCCTGGGGCGGAGCCTGATGCGGCGGCGGCGTGGGAGCCTGCTGCGGGGGTGGGGCGGGAGGGGCCTGGCCCGGCGGCGGGGCACGGAATCCCTCCGGTGCGTCCATGGGCTGCTGCGGGGCTTCCGCCAGCAGCTTGCCACAGCTCACGCAGAACTGTCCGTGGTCGTCATTCTGTGCGCCGCAGTGTCCGCAGTACATCCTGTTCCTCCCGGAAATGGCCTGCTTTCAGTATAGCAAGTACGTTGTGCGGCCCCGCCGGGATCAGCGGTAGCTGTTGTGCTCGATGAAGAAGCCGTTGCCCTCGGGATCGCTGCAGTCCACCACCTGCACGCCGGGAGCCGGGCTGCGTACCTCGCTGCATTCCACACCACGGGAGATCAGCTCGCTTCGCGCAGCTTCTATGTCGTCAACGTCGAAGCCGAAGCGCGGCTGTACCTGCTTCTGCACCAGTTCCAGCCCGCCGTGCAGAGCCAGCGTGCACTGGCCGGTGTGGAAGGTCACCCAGCTCTCCGCGGAGTAGTCCGCGCTGTCCGCCGGCCAGCAGAGCTCGAGTCCGAGCCGGTCGCGGTAGAACTCCACGGCTGCTGCCATGTCCTGAACGTAGATGATGATTTCGCTGATGCCACCGAGTGCCATGCAGTTCCTCCAGTCGCTAGGGCTATCCCGCCATTCTAGGCCACGGCTCAGTTCATCGGGAACTCATCCTCGGGATAGCTGGCCAGCCGCCAGATCTGGAAGTAGCGCTTGTTGAGGTCCGAGCTCGGGTTGCCCGGCGGCATCGTGCCATTCTGGATGCGGGCATTGCAGGCGCTGCCGGTATTGGCAACCTCCGTCAGGGTGCGCAGCGGCGGGTCGACAGCCGTCTGGCTGTCCGGCCTGTGGCAGCTCGTGCATGAATTGCTGACGTAGCTGGCTGCCCAGTTGTCCCAGGTCGGTCCTCCGGCCTTGAATTCAGTCTCAACGTTCCCGATGAACCCGTCAATACCGGAGATCGTGAACAGGTAGAACGAATCCCCCTTGTAGACGAGGCTGTTCACACGGGCGTAGTAGGTACCTTCCACAAGTCCGGTGACCTCGAAACTGCCATCGGAGCCGGAGTATGCCGTTGCCACAACCGGAGCGGCATTGATGTCATAGACGTCCACGCGGATGCCCGGGATCCCGTACAGGGTACCGTTGTCATCCCAGACCACCTTGCCGAAACCTGAATGCTCCGGCGGAGGTGCGGTACCCGTGAAGTCAATCCCGTTCTCATTGGCATTGCCGAGGTTGACGAGTCGTACGACCGGGTTGAATGTCCACTTGCCGAGCGCTGGCTTGAGGTCATACTGCGCAGGCGCCAGATTCGAGAAGCTGTAGTTGCCGTTGACATCCGTGAAGGCCAGCCGGAATCCCGGGGTCAGGGTGATGGCCACGCCCGCCACGGGGTTGCTGCCGTCATTGATATTGCCGCTGATTGCATAGCTGGGCTGGCCGCCGGTGGATTCGAAGTCCACCCCGCCGACGTCGGTACCGCTCACGTTGACATTCTCCGAGGCCGGGTTGAAGGTATAGCCGGCCTGCAGCGGGTCCACGCTGTAACTGCCGTTGGCAATGCCCTCGAAGCTGTATTCACCGTCAGCGCCGGAGACCGTTGTCATAATCGCACCGGGGTTGAGCGTGATTGAGATACCCGGCACGCCGACACCGTCAGCCGTCGCCACCCGGCCGCTGATGTCGATCCGGGTGCCCGTGAAGTCAATGTCCTGCACCGCACCGCTCACATTCACATTCTGCGTCGGCGGGGAATAGCTGACATTCATGCTCTGTGGCTCGAAGCTGTACATCCCCGCAGTCGGCAGCCCGATCAGGAAACTGCCGTCCACATCCGTGACCAGAGTGACATTGTCCGGGTTGGGGCTGACGAAGATGAACTGACTGGCCAGCGGCTCGCCATGTTCGTCGAGGATCGTACCGCTGACGCTGTGGTCGTAGATCACATCGTTGTCAAAACGCACGGAGAGAGATTTCACGGTCGCCGAGCTGCCGCCGCTGGTCAGCACCGCCACGTAGAACTGCGTGAGGCTGTTGAGGTACAGGCCCTCCGGCAGATCGTAGCTGGCCGGGCCGTCCGTCGGGCTCTGCCACTGCCAGCGGCCGGCCTGGTAGTCGCTCACCGCCACATAGGCCACGCTGCCCGGATTGCAGGTGATGTCCACGCTCAGGCGCTCGGGCTGGTATCCGCCTGTGTTGAAGGCGTAGAGCGCCCAGGCTGTTTCCGCAGTCATACTGGGCAGTACGATGCTGTTGTTCGGAAACAGGCAGTTAGGGCTGGCATTGAAGATCCCGTTGCCGTTGTAGGACACGATGTTCGTGAAGCTCAGATTGCGATCCGGCTGGGACTGCGGATCGCCGAGCGGTAGCCCGGGAAGCTGCCCCGTTTCCAGACGCTCATGCGCCGGCAGCGGACTGCTGGCTGCCGTCAGCTCCGGCTGTCCGTTGCCGCCTCCGCAGGCGGCAAGGCACAGGAGCGTGATACTCAGCAGGGCAGCGCTCAGCTGCCGCTTAGTGGACGTGTCCAGCACTGGCTTCATCGCAGAATCTCCTGGGATTAAAAGGTCCGGCAATCACATCCCTCAGTGTTCGCACGCACTGAGCGGCATGAAAGCATACCAAAACCGCAACCAGCTTTTATACCCGGATTTAACCTGCGAAACCGCAGTGTTCAGTCGTCTTCCACCAGTCTCGCCAGATCCTCCAGCTTGTCGCTCCAGAAGCGTTCATAGCGTCGTACCCACTGCTGGACCTCCTGCAGAGGCAGGGGCCGCACATGCTGCCAGCGCTCACGGCCACGCGTGCGCTCCTCCAGCAGGCCGGCCTCACGCAGGATCCGCACATGCCGGCTGACGGCCGGGCGGCTGATCTCGGGAAAGTGGGCCGCCAGGTCCGTGGCCCGCATCGGTCCATGTTCCAGCAGGCAGTCGAGGATCTCGCGGCGGGTGCCATCCGCCAGGGCCCGGTAGGTGTTGTCCGTCTGCATGCTCATGCCCGGGCTCCCTCTTCATTTTCCAGGCGCTGCAGATAGGGAGCCTGGACCCAGCAGTGGTGGTAGACGGAATAGGCGTCTACCTGGAACTGCGCCAGCTTCTCGAATCCGCTGTGCACCAGCCGCACCAGGGTGGTGCCAGCCTCTTCCTCCAGCGAGATCTGCACTTCCGTGCTGTCCGGCCAGAGCCGACCATCCTCATGCAGGACGCGCCAGCTCATGCGCACCAGACGCTGCTCCTCAATCTGCAGGACTCGTCCGAAGACCAGCAGGCGCTCGGCTTCAGTGCTGCCGCTGCTGTCTATCAGCATTCTGCCTCCCGGCCGGGCCTGCCAGTTGAGCATGTTCATCCAGCTGCGCATGCCCTCGGCCGTGCCGATGATCCGCCAGATCCGCTCCGGCGTGGCCCGGATGCTGCGGCTGACGCTGACCGTGAACTGCTCGCTTGATTCGTCAATATTGCCGGGGAAGGGCTGGCCAGCGCTCACTGACTGGCCTCCCCGCTGATGCCAAGCTCTTCAGCGCTGCGGCCGCCATGCTGGCGCAGGATGGCAACGATCGCCGGATTTTCGCCGCGCTGCATTGACCAGTCCAGCGCGGTCTTGCCGCGGCTGACGAAGTTCGGGTCCGCGCCCTGTTCCAGCAGCCAGACAGTCATTTCGGACTGATGCCAGCCGGCCGCCCCGCCCAGGGCCCAGTCGTAGTCCTGCCCGCCGCCATGCTCCACGAGCAGCTCGGCTATGTCCACACTTCCGGAGATCGCGGCATGGAACATCATCGGAATTCCATGTGCGCCCGGTCTCGCCGCCAGGCCCGGGTCCCGCATGAGGAAGCCGCGCAGGCCCTCCAGCTGTCCGAGCATCACCGCGCAGTGCACAGTGTAGGGGGCTCCGCTGCCCAGCAGGAACTCCGCGATCCCGCGGTTGGCAACATGGCTCGCAGCCTCGATCCCCGCCTCATCCGTGCTGCGGTTGCGGGCATTCACGAGCCGCGGCTCCCGCGCGAGCTGCTCGCGTACCTGCTCCAGGCTGAAGTGGCAGGGTCCGACGAAGCCGGAGATCAGCTCCTGGTTGGCAGCTTCCCAGTCCGGGTCGACAGCGAAATTGCCGCCGATGGCTGCACTGCCTTTGCTGACAAATTTCTCAGGTGTCATTGTTTCTTCCTTGATCATGCTCTGTGCTGCAGCACTGCCACCCAGAAGCGGGATGGCGAGCGCTGCCAGGCTGAGTTTCCTGATGAAGTCCCGCCGGCTGCCTGCCATCAGGACTGCTCCGCCAGCGCAGCAAGCCCTGCCAGCACATCACGGCTGGTCCAGCCCGTGACATAGCCCTCCAGTTCGCGGGCGGCATCCGGCAGCTTCTCGAAGCCCGTGTGGCTGAGCCGTACCATGCAGCCGGTCTCCTGTTCCGCGAGGCTGATGCTGATCACGGTCGGCTCCGGCCAGGCTATCAAGGTGCCCGTGTCGAACTCCTGCCAGCTGAAGCAGATCCGCTGCAGCGGCGTAAGTTCCAGCACATTGCCGAACATCAGCCAGCGCGTGCCATCGTGCGTCACATCAAACAGCACCCGTCCGCCGGGCTGTGCCTCGAAGGTCCGCGGGCCCAGCCAGCTCCGCATCCCGTCCTCGCTGGAGATGATTGCCCAGATCCGGCTGGCCGGCGCCTTGATCATGCGCTCCAGCTCCACTGCCATCGCCTGCCTGCTACTGTCCATGGTTCCGCTCCTGAATGGTTATGTAACCATACTGTTACATATTTATCGCAGGAATGCAAGCCGCTGCTGAGATTCAGTCCCATTGCGCAAAAGTCCGCTGGAATGCTAGACTGCTGCAGGGCGTGTAAAGGATCACCGCCTGTACTTAACTACGTCTGTAGAGGGACAACATGCAGGGACTGTTTGGGAGAATCGGGGCTGGCATCATCCTCGCACTTGCACTTTCCGCCTGTGGCGGCAACGGCATGCAAGCGGATCTGACACAGACACCGCAGAGCGGTACCACCAGGGACATCAGCGCGGAGCTGCGCCGCCTCGAGCAGCTGGAAGCACCGGAAGGCGTTGCCAGCGAGGATTTCGAGCTGCTGCGCAATGAACTGCGCCGCCTGCTTGAGCAGTATGCCGATGGCAAGGTGGTCGCCAAGGCCCCCGGAGCCGCCCATGGCAAGGTTGACGACTTCACGCTGAGCGTGCTCTCCGGTGGCGAGGCCCACATGGAATGGAGCTACTTCAACCGTGGTGACTACGACCAGAACAGCGAGGTCAATGTCTCCGACCTGACGCCTGTCGGACGCTGGCTGGGCAGCAATCCCGGCGGTGCGGACTGGAACAAGGCCTCCGTTGCCGACGGCGACCGCAACAGCGAGGTCAATCTCGCGGATGTCACTCCGATCGGCCAGAACTTCCTGATGAGCGTGAAGGGCTACCGCCTGCTGCAGGCCGCCAGCGCTGACAGCACGGACTGGAGCGTCGTGGCCGAGCTGCAGTTCTCCGAGGGCGAGATCGGCGCAGGTGATCCCCGCCAGCGCTTCAGCTATGAACTTGGCAATCCGCAGAACGGGATGTTCTACTGCGTCGCGCCCTTCAATGCCGATGGCCTCGGTGCGCCCAGCGAGCCCGTGCAGTACCAGGCGCCGAAGCCCAAGGTCAGTTCCGTCAGTCCGCTGAGCGTCTCCGAGGGCAGCAGCTTCAGCTTCACAGCCTCCGTGTCCGGAACGGTAACGGACTGGCTGTGGGAGTTTGAAAGCGGGATCACTCCGGCCAGCAGCCAGGAGCAGAATCCGCAGGTGAGCGCCGGCGCAGCCGGTGTCCACAGTGGCAAGCTGACGGTTGGCAACAGCTATGGCAGCACTGAGTACAGCTTCAACTTCATCGTCAAGGCCAACCAGGCACCCAATGCCCAGCTGCAGCTTTCCCCGCCCTCCGGCAGCGCACCGCTGAATGTCACCCTGGACGCCGGAGCCAGCACCGACAGTGACGGCGAGATCAGCAGCTATGAGTGGGACTTCGACGGCGACGGCAGCTATGAGCAGACCACCGGCCTGCTGCAGCCCTCCGTGCAGCATACCTATACCGAGCAGGGCAGCTACAACCCGGCGGTCCGGGTCACTGACAATCTCGGTGCCAGCAGCGTGCGCAGTGTCCCGCTCAGCGTCGGCGCCGCGCTCGAGGGCAGCTGGAACCTGATGGTCTGGATCGCCGCTGACAACAACCTCGCGGACTTCGGCGCGGAGGACATTGAGGAGCTGGAGCAGTTCGGCAGCGATGAGAACATCAACATCCTCGTGGGCTACGACATCGACCCGACCTGGATGTGGCAGCCCTATGCCGGTACGGACAAGGTGCACTTCATCAGGGTGGTGAAGGACACCACACCCTTCTCGATCAACACGACTGGAGACCCCGCCAACCAGAGCTTCCCGCGCAGCGGCTACAACAGCGCATCCCCCGCCAATGTCCGCAGCTTCGTGGACTGGTGCAATGCCAACTTCCCCGCCGAGCATTCCTGCCTCGTGCTCTGGGACCACGGCAACGGCTGGCGGCTGGGCGGAAGCGGTGAGCGCCCGGTGAGCAGCATCGGCCCACAGCCGGAACCGCTGCGCAGCGTCAACCCGCTCAACAGCCGCCCCAAGCCGCGTTCGCGGGAGGAACTGCGTGGGATCCGTCCGCAGATCATGACCCGCGATGCCAGCGGCGTGCTGGCTGACGACTCCGACGGTCCGCTGGACATCACGAGCAATGCCTCGATCGTGGCTGCGCTGAGCGGCCTGCACTTTGACATCATCGCCTTTGACGCCTGCAACATGGGGCATGTCGAGGCCCTTTACGAATACAGTCCGCTCTGTGACTGGCTGGTTGCCAGCGAGCTGCTGGTGCCCGGGCCAGGCTATGCCTACGACCGCCTGCTGCAGAAATGGCAGCAGAACTTCCCGGCCAGCGCGGAGGCGGTTGGCAGCTTCTTCGTCGACGGAGTGATCGATGAATACGGCTCGGACTTCTGGGACGTGAACCATGCCGTGTTCGAAAGCGGTCAGATCGTCAGCCTCGTGGATGAACTCGCGGATCTCGCCGCGGCCGTGACCGCCAATGCCAGTGCGGAATCCAGCGCCTTCAAGAATGCGATGAACAGCAGCTTCGAGCCGCTGGACGGTGACGGCGTGCGCGACCTGCAGGCCTTCCTGACGAACTACGCCGCGCAGTCCTCAAACTCCACGATTGATACTGCGATCAGCGCCGCCCAGGGCAGCGTGCAGTCCAGCATCAGTTACTTCCGCCAGAGCAAGTCGCCGAATTCCCAGGGCCTGGGGATTTACCTGCCCGGTCCGAGCTTCTTCAGCGCCGGCCTGCAGGCGGAGTACGACCAGCTGGCCTTTGACGATGCGACCGGCTGGCTGGCGATGCTGAAGGCCATCGGCATTGAGGGCGGCGGAGGTGGCGGCATCCAGCTGGACTGGGAACCCGGCGACCGGGTGGAGATCAGCTGGACCCAGCCCTCGGACGACATGGACCTCTATATCTACGAGCCCAACGGCGCCTACAGCGCGGCCTTCGACGGGCCGGCGCTGATCAGCAACAACCTCACCGCCAGCGGTGACAGCGCGGACATCGGCCCCCATGAATGGCTGAAGCTCAAGAACACGGCGCAGAATGGCCCATATGAGCTGGACATCGTCTTCTATGACAGCTTCAGCATCAGCACAGTGATGGTCAATGTGCGGCTCTATGATTCGAGCGGAACTCTCAAGGATGACATCGGCCTGGTACCGATGCTCTATCCCGGCTATTACGTGGAAGCCTATTGCACCCTGACGCTCAACTGAGACAGGCTGAACAATCCAGTACATAACCGGGTCTCAGAACTGCTGGGTGGCGGCTGAATGCGCCTGCACCCCGAGCTGATAACAGTATGAATTGATTTGATTGATGCAGGTGGGAAGCCTGAATGGGAGTTGCAAGATGGGACATGCCTACATCAGACCGGTTGCTGCCGGCTTCGTGATCACCCTTGCCCTGCTCTGCGGACTGCTGCAACTGCAGGCCGTCGCTGCACCGGAGGAATCCCCGCCCGACAGCCGCTGGTTCAGCCAGCGCACGGAGGACAGCGGATATGTGCGCACGATCGTGAATGCGATCCAGCCGCTGGATGCCCCCGGCAACCCATATGCCGGCATGTACAGCGGGTGGGACCACTGGGCGATGCAGAACTTCCAGTCCGGCTTCACCATCAGCGACATCGGCGCGGAGTTCAAGTATCCCTATGACCCAGAGCCGGATGAAGACGGTATGGTGCGGCAGTGGATGGACATGCGGGTGGACAGGGATGGCTTCCTTGTTCCCTGGACACATTTCCTGGCGAGCTGGACCAACAAGGGCCTGACATATGGCAGCGGCGAGGGACAGCCCGGCAGCGAGCTTGCAGTTGGTTTCGCGGTCGGCATGATTGACCATACCGCCTATGCCAACTGGAAAATGGCAATCGAGGAAGCCCGCAGTGGCAACCAGGCGCAGACCTTCCCGCCGATTCCCGCCTGGCTGATGCAGCAGGATCCGCTCAGCGTGGTCTTCGTGCCGAATGGCGACATCTGCGTGAAGGGGCCCTTCGGCATCGTGGAAGCGGGCATGGACCACCAGGCAGTGATGGACCTCAAGGCCCACGAGCGCTGGTATCGCTACAGCCCGCAGGGAGAACTGCTGGAAACCGGGCAGATCTACCCCTGGAGCATTGCAGAGCATGCCTGGATGTGCTTCTACTGGCCGGAACTTCCCGGGAAGGTAGCTGAAATGAAGGAGCAGGGCTATGTCCCACATTACAGCACTGCCAGTGTACGTTTTGAGCCGGACCGCTCCCGCACGATGCAGCATGAAGCTGAGCACATGTTCAGCAAACCGGAATTCAAGCCGGTCAGCCCTGAGGAAGTGATTGCCTTCTATGACTACACCGGTTCGCAGATTGCTGCTGACACGGTTGAAGACAAGCCCCGTATGATCAGGCAGCTTGACTGGCCCGCCATTGGCAACTACTTTGAAGCCCAGAAGAGTCGTGGCGTGACCGGCGACTCCATGCTTTCCCCGTTTGAGGGACAGCCAAACGGGCCTGTAAGGCTGCAGGGGTCATACAGGGCTCCGGTTGCAGTCATTCCACCGAACCAGGATGCTCGCAGTCCCTACCCACTGCTGGAGGTCAGGCCGCTGGATGATCCTGCCAATCCCTACGCCGGGCAGTACAGCGAATGGGACAGGCTGTGTTACGCCAATGCCAGCCTGCGCAATGAGGAGTTGACAGCCCTGTTTGACGCAAAACGCCGCGCCATGGAAACCAGTGTCGCTGAAGCCAAGGCAGCGGGCAAGGACCTTGATCAGTACATGCAGGAGAATCCGGGCATATCCACGGCTGTCAGCCACAATGAAATGCTGGATCAGCGTATTGTCTCACTTTACAACGCCGTGGATGCTGAAGGCTGGCTTGTACCCGCAACTGGACAACAACCAGTGTCGCGCGGTGATGAATCAGCCACATATATCCGCGCCAATGTCACATTGACTGAGGATCAGTTCGCCCGCTATCAGGAATGGACTGCCACGAATCAATAGGAACCAGGTGTCTGGCTGCGTTGCCAGAACCACCCTTGAAGAGGAGAAAGATGGGTAAGTACCTCAGTTTCGCAGTACTTGGCACATTGCTGGCAATGTCCTTGGCCGCGCATGCAGCACAGCCGGAAATGCAGACGGCCAGTGAGCTGCGGCCGCTTGACGACCCGGCCAACCCCTACCTCGGGCAGTATGAGGGCTGGGATGTCTGGGCCTATGAGCACTTCCGGCCCGGAATGGATGGCCAGGCCATCATGGCGGAGCTGAGCGGCCCTGCGCCCGAGCTGCCCAAGGTGCGGCTGGCCGGATTCCTTCAGCTGGGCACTGACGAAGAGGGCCAGCTGCATCTCTGGACCTACCAGAAGGTGGATCCTGACGGATTCCTCGTGCCGGCCGGCCCTGCCGGGCCGAAGCTGCCTGAACTGACAACATATGCATTCGCCAGCGGGCCGATTGAGCGCAGCCTCTATGACGACTGGACGATGCAGGTCAATGCCGGCGTTGCCAGCAAGTACCCGCCCATTCCCGCCTTCATCGGGGAGCACGCACCACTGAGCCTGGTATTCGTCCCTAACGGCGAGTTCGCCGTGAAAGGACCGCTCGGGCTTGGCAACACTGAAAAGTACGACCCGCAGGAAAGCAGCAGGCTGGCTGCACGGGAACGCTGGTATCGTTACAATGCGGAGGGTGAACTGCTCGGCATGACGGGCGTGGTCGGCAGGGGATTCCATGACAACAGCTGGATACTCCTGTACTGGCCTGATCTGCAGTCGAAGATTCAGGAAATGGACCAACGGGGGCTATCAGCCAGTTTCCGGCACGGAACAGTCAGTTTTGCGCCGTCAAACACACGCAGCTACGACAACGAAGCCGATAGCCTGTGGGACAGCGACAAGCCGTTTGCACGAACAACAGCGGAAGATGTTGTTGAATGCTATGACTACCACGGCCAGCCCATTCCGGTAGAAGAGGCCTGGTCAGACAGTGATGATCTGCGCCGCGTCGGCCAGCAGATGGACGCTCCGATCATCAAGCTGTACTATGACGCGCAGCTTTCGGTTGGCTACACGAGCAATGAAGCCAGCTCCTTCAGCGGACAGGCCAATGGGCCAGTGATGGTCAGCCCTGATTACGAACCTCCCGTGGCAGCCTATCCTGGCAGGGGTGGCAACTACGATTTCGTGGAGAAGCCCGTTGTCAGGGCACTGGATGCGCCTGGCAATCCCTACCTGGGAATGTACAGTGAGTGGGACAGGCTGTGCTTTGAGCATTGCGGTGAACATGCCCCGAGGCAGATGGAGCTGCTCACAAGCAACAGGCAGGCCAGGCAGCAGCTGGTTGACGACGCAAAGGCTGCCGGCAAGACGCTGGAGCAGTTCAGGCAGGAGCATCCTGAGCTGGCAAGCGGGTATCCCTCCGAAGGTCTGGAGGAGGAGGGAATCCTCACCCTGTTCGGCCATGTGGATGACAATGGCTATCTGATTCCGATGGCGAAGACCCGCATGTGGCCGGGATCCCGTTCCGTCAGTGACTACGCCACGGACTGGGTGATCTCCGCGACCCTGCAGTTCGATGAGGAAACACTCAGGCGCTTTGAGGACTGGAAGGCCAGTCTGGAACACTGATCCGTCCCGGCTGGTCTGTGCACCGGGAAACTATGGATGTGAGGGAAGTGATGGGGAAGTACCGGAATAAAGGCAGCTATCTGCTGCCACTGATGCTTACCGCCTGCCTGCTGGCAGGTACAGTTCAGGCATTTGCAGAGGATGCCGGGCCGGATCCGGCAGTTAATGCAGGCGCTATGGAGCTGCGGTCGCTGGATGACCCCGCCAACCCCTACCTCGGGCAGTATGAGGAATGGGATGTCTGGGCCCATGAGCATCATCGGCCTGACATCACTTCCTACAACGAGCTGTTCAGCGAGTTTCCGCCGGGAACGCCACCGAAGGTCGCTGACAACGGCATGCAGGAGCGGCACCTTGACTTGCCCGTCGATGAGCAGGGTTGGCAGATTCCCTGGCGCATCTACTCGCAACGCATTCAGCAGGCGAAGCAGGATGGCGTCTCCTTTGAGGAACTGCCGCGCGAGCGCACGCTGTTTGCCGCAGGCCTGATCAGCCCGCAACTCTGGCAACAACGTGAGCAGGTCCGGATAGACCTGCGCGCAGCGGCCCTGCCGCCGATACCGGCCTGGCTGGGGCAGGACCCTCCGCTGGAACTGCAGTTCATGCCGGACGGCGAGTTCGTTGCCAGGGGGCGTCTCGGGCTCGTGCCGCACAACATGCGCCCCATGGATTGCCTGAAGCTCGGCAGGGACGAGCGCTGGTACCGCTACAGTGCGCAGGGCGAGCTGCTCGGCCAGTCAGACTACTACTTCCCCGGCATGCTGGACAGCAACTGGATGTACATCTACTGGCCCGGTCTCGAACAGCTGACTTACGACATGCAGGCGCAGGGCCTGGAACCATGGACGCGCGGTCGCTGCGTGTTCTTCGGCAGGCCGCAGTCTGAATGGGACAGTCCCGGCGAAGCCGAGCCTGGGTGCTTCAGCCACTGCTTCAACTACCTCGGAGAGGAACAGGATGTCACAGTAGCCTGGCAGTCCGCTGATCGCATTGCTGATCTGCGCCTGTTTGGCAACGATGTGCGGGAGATCCACCAGACCCAGCTCCGGCAGGGCATTGCCGCTGCGCAGGATACTTCGCGCTTTGAGGGACTGGCCAATGGCCCCGTGCGTGTCAGGCCGGATGATTCCCGTCCCCTGCTGGCGCGGCGCAGCCCGAACGATGACTGGCATCAGAGCATGGTGGAGATCCGGCCGCTAGACGATCCTGACAACCCCTGGCGCGGGCAGTACTCCGAATGGGATCTCCTGTGCATCGGGGCCTTCAGCCGCGGCGAGGAGCCGCTGCAGGAGCTGTTCGCCGTCAAGCGCGCCAGCCTGCTGGGTGAGGAGATGGCCGTGCCGCGGCCTGGCATGACACTCGACGAGCTGAAGGTTATGGACTCGGTATCGCTCTCCAGTGAGGAAATCAGCGAGCAGCGCATCGTATCGCTCAGCAACCATGTCAGCCGGGACGGCTGGCTGGTCCCGGACGTTGTTGCGACTGAACTGAACCTGGCCGTCAGGCAGGGTGAGCGCGAGAGGCAGGACCTGCGCAGCAATGAATTCCTGGCAGAGATATCAGTGCATGTCCGGCTCGATGAAGCGGCATACCTGCGCTACGAGGCCTGGCAGGCTGAGCGAAATGTTGCGCTCAGGCTGAAACCGGCCTCCTAATTAAGCTGGCGGATGCTCGGCTTCAGGTCCAGCTTGTTGAGGTAGACCTCGTAACTCTCCGGCGAAATGATGTCGCCCTGCTTGCGGATCAGCGCCATCAGGCAGCTTTCCAGCACGTTCATGCCGAAGCTGCGGCCCTCGATCACCGGCGTGGTGGTGATCAGCCAGCCCAGCCCGCGCTCCTTGAGCAGCGCCTCATCCTCCGCCGTTGTGGTGTTGGTGAGGATCACCTTGCCGTCCAGCCTGGGTGGGATATTGCGCCGGATGTAATGGAAGTCGCCGCAGATCCAGTCCGCCCAGTTGAACAGCTCACTGTGCTTGGGCTTGTGCTCCTTCTGCTTGTCGCCGGTCGGGTAGATCAGCTGGAAGGGCAGGCGCGTGATCACCGGGGCCACCACGCAGGCGAAGTTGTAGACGGCCTGCAGGCGCCTGAGCGGGATCGGGATATCGAGCGCGAAGATCAGGTCGCCGTAGATCACCTCATCGCAATATGTGCTGATGCCCTCGGCCATCCCCCAGCGGTCCACCGCGCTGACCACCAGCGCCTTGCTGCCCTGCATCGGTCGCTCCGTGAAGTTCTCGCTCAGCCAGTCCACCATCTGCCGCTCGAGCGTCAGCTTCAGCCCGCTGCCATCCGCTACCGGGGTGCTCTTGGCCTGGTCGGCCAGCCGCTTCGCATCGCGGATCATCCAGCGCTTCTTCCGGGCGCAGAGCCAGAGGTCGATGCCCCCGAGCCCGATCGCATCCACTTCGCCGTCCAGCTCGGCGATCAGGCGCATTGCCTCCGGGAAATCGCCGTCGGTGCCCTTGCGCACCAGCTCCACTTCCTCACCGAGGAAGTTCGCCCGCGATGATTTGTCGCGTGAGCTGGAACCGAGGGAAACCGAGACTACTCGCAGCATCGGCCGATTATAGACCCGGAATCGCTGTCGCACCGGGCCGGATCGGCAGTGGACTTGGCTAAGATATATGGGTGGAGGACCGGATGAGTACGAAGCACGAAGCCGCCGAGGGACTTTCCCGCCGCGAAATGATCAGCCGCCTGCTGGGGGCGGGCTGCACCGCCTGCCTGGGAGCGCTGGCCACGTCCTGCCCGGGGGGCAGCGATTGGGGTAAGCCCGAGAAGCATGCTGCCTCCGGCATGGCTGACCAGCTGGAATTCGCGGTCAGCGATGTGCCGCTCAATTCCGCGCGGCCCGTGGTGGTCGGCGGGGCGATGGCCTTCCTCGTGCATTACGAGATGGGCGGGGCCGAACACTGGATCGCTCTCGAGAACAAGTGCACCCACAAGAAGAGCGCGCTCAACTTCGACGAAACGGAGCACATCTTCAAATGCCCGCTGCATGACAGCGAGTTCGCCATGGACGGCAGTGTGCGCGAGCGGCCGGGGCCGAAGTTCTGGCCGGCCAAGCGCGGGCTGTTCAGCTGGCCGGTCGAGGTCGATGGCGACAGGGTGCGCATCATGGCGGACGCCGGCAGCGAAGGTGCGGAGTTCGTGTCAGCCGAATCTGGCGACGCAGCTGCTGGTGACAGCGCTGGCAACGACGCAGCCGCTGGCGAGCACGACGGCGACGAGTAGGTGGCCCGGAGCAATCCGGGCAACGGAGGTCAGCTGTAAAGCTGACAAGGAGGTCAACCGTGAGGTTGACAACGGAGGTCAGAATTCATTCTGACAACTGACTGTTCACCACAAAGTACACCAGGCACACAAAGTTTTCATCTGATCACGAAGCAGTTCCCCGTGCTCAAATGGACCATCGTGGACTTTGTGACTTCGTGGTGATTCTGACAACGGAGGTCAGAATTCATTCTGACAACACGGCTTAACCAATTAGTCAATAAGACACTGTGACATCTCAACCCTCCGCAATTGTCTGCCTGACTTCGTGACTCAGTGACTTTCCCCAGCCACCAAGGTACTAAGACACCAGGAAGATTCAATAATGGTGCGGTAGAGAATTCAGCAGATTGTCAGCTTTACAGCTGACCTCCCATCCCGAAACCCGAAACCGTTTTCCTCTGCGTCCCTGCGCCTCTGCGTTATGAAATCGGCCCGCCTGCCTCGTAGCCACCCGCGCGCAGGCGCGACTTAGCAGTTGGAATTGAGTCTGCCGAAACCGGATCCCCGAAACCCCACAGCCCGGATGGCTCCGGACCGCCAAGCGCCTGACTGACAACAGGCCTCCATCGCCCGGCTGTCACCGGGCCTCCGTCCTAGTTCTCGCGGAAGTCGGAGGGGCTGATCTGGCGCAGGAATTCCTTGAAGGTCTCCGGGCTGGCGTCGAGATCCAGCTGCGGCTCGGGGCCACTCTGCGGCTCATCCTCCGCGCTGTTCACATCCTCGCCGGCTTCCGGGGCCAGTTCGACGAACTTGATGTTGCACATCAGTTCCTCGCTGACGTAGATCTTCACGTTCCTGCGCAGGGCCAGCGCGATCGCATCCGTCGGGCGGCAGTCCACCTCGAGCGTGCGCCCGTCGCTGTCGAGGTACAGCTTGGCGTAGTAGGTGCTGCTCTCCAGGCGGTCGATCACCACGCGGGAGACATGCACCCCGAGCTGCCCGAGAATCGTGGACATCAGGTCGTGCGTGAGCGGACGCGGCGGGATCTTGTTGTCAACCGCCAGCTCAATGCTGCTGGCTTCGAGCTCACCGATCCAGATCGGCAGGTACAGTTCCTTCTCCATGTCCTTCAGGAAAAGCACCGGCGCCTTCTGGCGGTGGTCGTAGCGCAGGTCAAAGAAGTCTACCTTTGTTAGTGACATCCAACGGGATTATACCATTTCAGGGGCTTCGCCACGCGGCTGCGGCGAATTCCAGACAAGCCTCAGCGCCCCGCCGGGAAGCCGCCTAAGATAATCCCCGCCGGGAATGGGTAACATATGACGGAGGGTGACCTCCGGTACTAATTCCAGGGCAAGGAGGCAGTGAGTATGGCGAATCCGCCGGCGCTTTCGGGACAGAGCGCAAGCTCCTGTCAGTACCGAAACTAAGCAGCCAACTATCCAATTTCCCGTTTTCCTAACCCCCCTTCGCCTCCCCGGAGGCAACGGCTGCCGGACCTTCCCGGGTCCGGCAGCTTGTTTTTCTGCCTCCTCACGCAAGCGCTCGTCGGTCTGCGCACCGGATCGAAGCCAAGCTCCGCTCCTCCCGCTCGTTACTGCCTGTGCCGACTCGCCCAAGGGCTCGTCGGTCTGCAGAGCAGCCCGAAAGCAAGTTTCGGCCTGTCTGCTAGTCACACTGTCTTTCCGCTCGTGCAAGCACTCGTGGGTCTGCGCACCGGAGCGAAGCCGCCTGGGTCGCGCTGATGTTGCATGGCTGTCCCCGCTGAATGATTGAGATTCAAATTGATTCGTGAGAGCAGCATTCCTCCACTGAAGTATTCCATTGCTATACTGACAGTGATGGGACTTTCTGATTATCCTTTCATAATTATTGCCATTGGCTGGATCGCATTAATTACTTACCTGCTTTCATTGCGCAGAAGCAGAACTTCAAAGAAAGCAAAATCAGGTGCGCATGAATACATTTCAGAGTGCACATCGATAGAAGAATTGATGCCAGAAAACAGCCCAGAAGCATTTGTCAGATTTCTGCGTG
Organism: bacterium; assembly: GCA_020440605.1. Lineage (GTDB taxonomy): Bacteria > 4484-113 > 4484-113 > 4484-113 > JAFGCY01 > JAHEFU01. The sequence goes on from JAGRNT010000003.1 coordinate 170,890, forward strand.
AAACTGTACGGGAATTCCGAAAACCCATTCATGAATATGATGGATTCGATAGCCCGGGCCAGATAATCAGCCGTCCATATTTGGAAGGTGCGCTGATTTATAAGGATCGCAGTGAGTACAACAAACACGTAGCTCACTTGCTAAACCGAATCTACTGGAGTGCGAGCTGTAAGTGGCATCGGCCGGCAGATTGGAAGCAAGTAGATTACTTCAATGCGATTGTGGAGATGGAGAGTAAGTGGATGAGGCTGAAATCCGTACCTCCCGCCATAATCGAACAGTACCGGGAGAGATTCTCCAGTGGAGAAGCACCAAATATATCGTGGAATCACTACTATGTGATTGAGTTCTTTGATGAAGATTTCCACCGCCTGTTCACACCTACCAACCCCGAGGAAGAATCTGAGTGGAAATGCAGCTGGGTTAGGTTGGCAGGCGCTATTCAGTCTTCAAAATATTATGAGTAACTCGCAGGAGAACCTAAATGGAAACCTGGAAAATGAACAACATTACAGCTCCTATTTTGCTGAGATGTGGACAGCTGTACAGGAGTGGCATCAAAGGAATCCAAACAAGCAGGCTATGGTTGACGACTTACTTGAAGCAATGGCTGACACCATTGAGCGGATGCTGGCGGATGGGCGATTGGATAGGCACAGCGAACACCTGACAATTGAGCAATTGTGTCTGATCATCGAGGAATCCAAGTGGTGGTGATTGCCAAGTATTTTCCGGCGGCAGGGTGCCGCCGCTACTGTTCACGCTTCACGGATCACCGATTTCCCTTCACTCTTCACGGATTACGGATTACTGTTCACTGACCACTGACCACTGCCCACTGATTTCTGACCACTCCCCCTACGCCCTACACCCCAGCTCCTACTCCCTCCCAAACAGTCCCATCTGCAGCGCCTTCCTGGCCTTCTCGCGGGATTCGCGCCGGGTTTCCTCAAGCTCGGCGAGGATGCTCTGGGCGCGTCTGACAACCGCCTCGGGCAGGCCGGCCAGCGCCGCCACCTCGATCCCGAAGCTGTCACTGGCCGCCCCCGCCCCCACCTTGTAGAGGAACACGAAGCGTCCGCTTTCGCGCTTCACGAGCACCTGGAAGTTCTTCAGGCGCGGCAGCACGAGCTCGAGATCCGTCAGCTCGAAGAAGTGCGTGGCGAACAGAGTCAGCGGACGCTCGGGCATTTCATGCAGGTGTTCCAGCACCGCCTTGGCAATGCTGATCCCGTCATAGGTGGAGGTCCCGCGCCCGACCTCGTCCAGGAGTACGAGGCTGCGCGGCCCGGCGGTGTTGAGGATCTCCGCGGTCTCCAGCATCTCCACCATGAAGGTGCTCTGCCCGCTGGACTGCGCATCCTGGGCCCCGACCCGCGTGTGGATCCGGGACAGCAGCGGCAGCAGGGCAGTTGCCGCCGGTACGTAGCAGCCGCACTGCCCCAGCACGCAGAGCGTTGCCACCATGCGCATGTAGGTGCTCTTGCCGCCCATGTTGGGGCCGGTGATCAGCATGATCTGCTGGTCCTCGCTGTCCAGCCAGCAGTCATTCTTCGTGTAGTAGCGCTCGCCGGTCAGCTGCTCCACCAGCGGATGCCGCGCGCCCTTCAGCTCCATGCGCTGCACATCGTCGGAGTCGGCCAGCTGCGGGCGGATCCACTTCAGGCGCTTCGAGGCCGTTGCCATCGAAAGCTGTACGTCCAGTGCGGCACTGGCCCGCGCGGCCTCGGACAGGCGCTGGCCTTCGCCCAGCAGGCGGGCCACCAGCTCGTCATACAGTTCGCGCTCGCGGGCTTCCAGTTTTCCCTGGGCACCGCGCACCTCGCCCTCGCGCGTGCTCAGTTCCTCGGTGACGAAGCGCTCGGCGTTGACAAGGGTCTGCCGGCGCGTGTAGTCATCCGGGACCAGCGCCAGGTTGGCCTTGCTGACCTCGATGAAGTAGCCGAAGGCATTGGTGAACTTGACCTTCAGGGTGCGGATCCCGGTGCGGCGGCGCTGCTCCTCCTCGTAGTCGGCGAACCACTGCTCGCCGCCACCCATCAGGCTGCGCAGTTCATCCACCAGCTCATCAGCACCGCTGCGCACTACGTTGCCATCGGAAAGCTTGACCGGCGGTTCCTCACTCAGCAACGTGTCGAGGTAGCCATGCAGCGCGGAGAATTCGCCGATCAGCTCGGCGAGCCGCAGCATCAGCGGGTCCTCGCTGCCACTGAGCAGTACGCTTAAGTCCGACAGCGCGGGCAGGCTGTCCGCCAGCGCCCGCAGCTCGCGCGGGTTGCTGCGCCCGAGGCTGGCGCGTTGCACGATGCGCTCGATGTCAACCACCAGCGAGAGGCGCTGCCCGAGCTCCGTTGCCAGCGCCGGGTTGTCAAGCAGGCAGGCGATGCACTCATGCGAGGCGCTGACCTGCGTGGCCGCGGCATAGGGTGAGAGCAGGCGGCGCTTCAGCTCACGGCGGCCGGCGCTCGTCTGGCAGTGGTTCAGCAGGCCGTAGATCCCTCCGCTGGCCTGCTCGCCGGCGGAGGCTGCATGCCCGAGCAGGTCGAGATGCTCCACCGTGCGCGCATCGAGGTGCAGGCTGTTGCCAAGCGGCACGAAGCGCGGGCTGAGCTGCAGCTCCTCGCTGCGGTAGGTTTCGCGCAGATAGCGCACCAGTGCATACAGCGCGGTGCAGGCGGCCTGCCGGCCGGCCAGGCCATAGGCCTTCAGGGAGGCGGCTCCGAGCAGGTGCTCGACGAAGTAACTGATGTCATTGTCACCCGGCAGATCCGGGCAGCGCTGCAGGGCCGGGCCCGTCTGGCCGCTGCCGCCGCGCAGCTGCGTTGTCAGCCCGGAGTCGGAGATCAGCTCGTCCGGCAGCATCAGCTCGCTGGGCCTGAGCCGCAGCACGAGCTCGACCGCCATGCGGATGGAACGCTCATCGCTGCCCAGTTCATGCAGGTCCACGCGCCCGGTGGCGCTGTCCAGCACGGCGATGCCGGTCTGCTTCCCGCGCGTGAGCAGCACCACGAGGTAGTTGTCGGAATCCTCGGAGAGGTATTCATCCTCCACGAGCGTGCCGGCGGTGATCACGCGGGTCACGCCGCGCTCCACGAGCCCTTTTGCCTGGGCCGGGTCCTCGGTCTGTTCGCAGATCGCCACTATTTCGCCGTTGTCAACCAGGCGGCGGATGTAGCGCACGGCGGAATGGTAGGGAATCCCGGCCATCGCCACGCGGTAGTCCTTCGCGGCATTGCGCGCGGTCAGGGTCAGGCCGAGGATCTCCGAGGCGCGCACGGCATCGGGGCCGAACATCTCGTAGAAGTCGCCGAGCCGGTAGAAGAGGATCCCCTGGGGCTGGCCGTCCTTGATCGCCAGGTACTGGCGGAAGAGTGGCGTGATGTTCTCCCGGTCCTGGGGATAGTCCTCATGCACTCCGGGGGGCAGCACTGCCATGGAGGGACATTATATAAGTGGTCAGAGATCCGTAGTCAGTGGTCAGGTGGATTTCCGTGATCTGAATTCTGACCACTGCCCACTGACTACTGCTTCGGGATGATCTGCTCCACCAGTGCCAGGTTCAGCAGGCGCGGGCCCTGGCTGTCCACCTCGACCAGCAGGAAACCGCCGTCGCTGCCCTTGATCACTCCGTGCACGGTGCTGCCGGAGATGGCGAGGATCACCGGGCTGGCATCCCGGATGTACTGCTCGATATAGCTGCTCATGCAGTGATGATAGCGCGGAACAGGGCACCGGGAACAGGGAGCCGCCGGGGCGACATTCCTGTTGCCGGGTGAGCAGGAAGTGATCAGTTAGGAGCAGCGGCAGCGCCTCGCCGCTGCGTAGTCATTGTAGGGATATGGGATGCGCAATGGGTAGCCGGGCGTTTGCGCCCGGACCTTCCCAGCCGTAAACGGCTGGCTACCGGCCCATTGCGCAGCCGGCCAGCATCAGCGCCAGCACGGCCAGCAGCATTGTGAAACTGCAGGGCCAGCCGCAGGCCGCCCAGCTCAGGCAGGCCGCCAGTTCGCAGCCCCAGCCGCCTGCGATTCCGTCCGGGTCGATCCCCGGCCGCGCATGTGAATCCCCGCCGTAGGGGTCACGCTTCTTCGGTGGTTTCTGTGCGTAGTAACCCAACTTCGTTCACCGTCCCGCTCAGATGGACGCAGTCGCTGCCGCGAAGATTTCAGCTCCGGCTCGGGCGGTAAGTGGCAAGCACTATCCCGGAATCGCTGCCCATGCTCTCCACGAGACTCAGGCCGCAGCGCGGCAGGCCGGCTTCAAACATACGCTTGCCCTGGCCCAGCACGAGCGGGTAGATGAACATCCGGTATTCGTCCACGAGCCCCGCGGCTGTCAGGCTCTGCAGCAGATTGCCGCTGCCCCAGATGTGGAGCTCCGGGCCGGGCTGCTCCTTGATGTCGCGGATGCTGCCTGCCAGATCCGCCGGGACGATCTCTGAATTCGCCCAGCTCAGTTCGCTCAGGGTGTTTGTGGCAACGTACTTGCGGGTGGCGTTGAAGGTTCTGCCGATCGGGTTGTCATCATTGTCCGGCCAGTAGTCGGCCCAGATCTCATAGGTGCGCCGCCCCAGCAGCAGCTCAAATTCACCGGTGCAGGTCTCCATGATCCGCCGGCCGATGTTCTCGTCCCGGTATGCCCGGCTCCAGCCGCCATGCTCAAAGCCACCGCTGGGGTCCTCCTCGGGGCTGCCCGGCCCCTGAACCACGCCGTCCAGCGTGACATGCATCAAAGAAATGATCCGCCGCATGATTCAATTACCTCTTCAATTCTTGCTGTTTCTGGCGGCTGCAAGCCGCCGCTACTGACCACTGTTGACAGCGGCGAGGGCGCCGCTGCTACTGTTCACTCTTCACTGACCACTGAATTCTGACCACTGACCACTGTTTACTGACTACTGATTGATCTCCGGCTCGACGAGCAGCGTGAGCTTCGCCAGTGACTGCTGCCAGCCGAGGTAGCAGGCCTCCAGCGGAATCACATCAGGGATGCCTTCCTGCTCGATGTGCAGCTCCGTACCGACGCTGACCCCGCGCAGCGTGACCGTGACCTTCATCTCACCCGGCAGGTTCGTTTCGTCGTCAAACTTGTCGGTATAGACCAGCCGCTCATTCGGCACGACCTCGATGTAGCGCCCGCCGAAGGAATGGCTGTGGCCGGTGGTGAAGTTGCGGAAGCTCATGTGGAAACCGCCGCCGACCTTCACCTCCATGTTGTCAATGGTGCAGAGGTAGCCGTAGGGCGGATTCCAGCTGGCGAGGGCATCCGCCTCCGTGAAGGCCCGGTAGAGCTTCTCCGGGCTGGTGGCGATCACGCGGTGCAGCTTGACTGTGTTTGGCATTTCTGTCTCCTGGATAGCTGGTACCGGCCAGATTGAATTGCCGGCATGAGAATGTTTCTACTTGATTGGCAGTGTGTGTACTGCCCGCAAATCACTCGCCGAGGTTCGGACCGAGGAAGGCGATCAGCTTCTCGACCGACTGTTGCCAGCCGAGGTAGCAGGCATCGAGCGGGAACATCTCCGGCAGGCCCGCCTGCTCGATTGTCATTTCCGTGCCGCAGCTGACGGCCCGGAGCATGACGGTGACCCTCGTTTCACCGGGAATGTGCGGATCCTCGAAATTGTCGGTATAGACGATCCGCTCGCCGGGCACCAGCTCCAGGTATTCCCCGCCGAAGGAATGGGTCTCGCCGGTGCTGAAGTTGCGGAAGCTCAGGCTGTGGCGGCCACCGACCCGGGCATCCAGTTCATGGACGGTGCAGGCATAGCCATGGGGCGGCAGCCAGCAGACCAGGGCATCGGCCTCCAGAAAGGCCCGGTACAGCCTGTCCGGACTGGTGGCAAGCACGCGGTGCAGTCTGAGGGTTTCTGACAATTGCTTCTCCTTTGATCAGCTGGCGGGCAGGCGCTAGGTGCGATCCCGGAACAGCAGCATGATGTAGCGCCGCAGATGTGCGATGCTTTCGGCGGCCAGCGCCGCCTCGCCCCGCGCCTTGGCGAGGATGAAGGCACCCTGCAGCACGGCCTGGGTATGCAGCGCCAGGCTTTCGGCAGTCCAGCCGTCCTCCACGCCGTAGCGCTGCATGGCGGCCTCGATATCCGCCACCAGGCTGGCGGCATGCCCGCTGATGCTGCGCTCGCAGGCATCAGTGAGCTCCGGCTTCGTGAGGTAGGTCTCCTGGGTGAGCATCCCCGCGAGGCAGGTGTACTCCGGCAGCTCACCCGCCAAGAGCTCGCTGCGCAGGTCGAGGTAGGCCAGCAGCCGCTCGCGCGGGTCCTCCAGGGCATGGTAGGCCGCTGCCGCGAACAGCCCGCCGGTCAGCTCATCCCAGTGCGCGATCGCGGCCAGCGCCAGCTCATCCTTGCTCCGGAAATGGTGGAAGAAGCTGCCCTTCGTGACCCCCGCCACCGCGCACAGATCCTCAACGCGCGTGGCGTTGTAGCCCTTGGCGCGCAGCGTATGCAGCGCTGCATTCAGCAGGCGGGTCCGTGAGTCAGGCTGTTTCGTCCTGGTTTCCATACCCATTGGTATGGTTACTATACCGATCAGTGGGTATGGTGTCAAGAGGAAAAAGAAAATCGGAGCGCGAACATCCAGTTCGCAGGTTCGCGGGCGTTCGGCCCGCGTTTGAGAACCGATTGCGAACTGGAAGTTCGGAATACTGCGGAGGATGGGTCAAGCCTGGATCACCGCCGATTACAATGTTTTATTGATATGAAGCATCCAGCGATTGGCAAACTCTATTCCTTGAGACTTTCCTCGAAACTACTTGTTCACATTTCTCCCGTGGAAATCATCAAGGAGGGCTTTTATAATGGCTCAGTAATTTGCTATATATTCAATCCTGAACTGACTGCTGAATACCTGTATTCTTCTGGTTCGATTCAGGACTTACTTTTGCCTGCGCTCATAACTTATCCACAGTATTTTAGTAAACGGTTCGTTACTTATATTGAATCTGACGATGTTCTAGAGTTACCATTTTTTACGCAACATGTCTTTGTTAGTCTTGGCTCAAATACTCTTTGGGATGCGAATGGTAATCAATTGGAGTCAGTTTCAGAGGGAGCGCATTATTCATTGAGCGGGCTCAAATCCCTTACTGGAATCTGCAAGCTTATCGGGGAGAAGCTGAATATCAGGTTGAGTTGTTACAATCTTCGGCGTTTCCGTCCCGGTTTTTCGCAGTATGATGCTCTGCCTCCAGTTGATCATGTTAACAAGAGACAAATGCTTATAATTGTCGATATACCTGATGAATCTCTAAACAACCGTGATCAGGAATTAGAAGCGATAGTAAATGCATTGATGGGAGGATTGGAACATGGAAAATTTGGAGATACGGTTGGAACTGGATTTGGTGAATCAACCAGTGAAGTTTATTTGTTGATACGAGCACGGAAATATCCGGAAGCTATCAGGGGAATTCGTTCAGCACTGAAGGATGCAGGTGTCTCCAACTTTGACTTAAGCCTCAATGACTGAAGCGATGTATTCATGGAAGGTAGCCACGATGCGCAGCTGCTCAGGCCTTACTTCGCTCGCAGCTGGCAAGCTCATTGCTCATTCTTCAGGGCACATTGCTGGCTCAATGCTGCCAGCTCCTCATTCCAAACTGTATAACTTAGATATGGAATGGATCCAGAACAACATCATGTGTTGACCAGGCCGGATCATGGCCGTGTGCCTGGGTGCGATCATGCTCGTGAGCATGGGCGTCGACGCCCTGAAGAAGAAGCCGGGGCAGTCTGGGTAGTCTAAATAGTTCGAATAGTACTGATAGTGAAAGAAGTGATAGAGGCAGCAGGTGCTGCCGCGTAGCAGTCCTTTTGACCCGGACCCTGTCCACTTTACTATTCAGACTATTCACACTATCCGTACTACTTCCACTGACCGGCCGCAGGCCTCCGTCTCAGTGGATGGCAGCTGATACTTACATTTTGCTACTTACCTGCTGGGTCCTCCCGCGGACTGACAATCACCTGGCTTTCCACGACCTCGATGATGCTGAACGGTGTCGTGTTGATGGTGATCGTGAGGTCCGGGCGTGGCAGGATGTATTCCGCGATCACGGCCTCCGGTTCACCACCGCTGGGCACGTCCACCCTGCCGATCAGCACCTGGCCGAGCAGGTTTCCGGCATCGTCGTCAATCTCCACGTAACCTGATCCCAGGCCGGGACTGAGATTTGATGCATGGCTGATTCCGAAGCTCATGCCCAGCACGCCGCGCACCCAGTCCTGCACCGCCGGCTCCAGCAGGCTGGCATCGAAGCGCAGGTAGGGCAGGTCTGAGCCGGACTGGTTGTCAAAGATGATCACCGGGGAGAAGGGGTCATCCGGATCCCAGTCCCAGCGGATCCGCTCACTGCCTGGCAGAGCACCGGGATCACCGAATGTGTAGGGAATGCTGCCGACTGTCTCCCCGGTGTCGTTGTCAATCAGCTTCGCCTTGCCATTGTGGCCATCCCCGATCGGTCCCGGATCGGACGGATCCGGCAGCAGGTCCGTAATGTCAATCTTCCAGGTGGTGACCGGCCGCGGCTTGTTCGTGAAATCCTCCACCACGAACAGGGCACCATCACCGCTGCCGTCGGACAGTTCCTTGCCGTTGATCCAGGCTTCACCGCGAAAGGTGCAGGTATCGGCATCGAAGGCCGCAAGCTCCCGCACCAGGCCGGATTCAGGGTCCGCCTGGTTCTCATCATGTGCCATCTCCAGCGCGTACCTGGACCCGGCGAATTTGGCAATCCCGGTGAGCAGCACCACATGCCCCGGAACCCGCAGTTCCACATCCCTGCCGTTCTTGATGTCCTGCAGCACGCGGTCGATCTCCGTCTTTTCATAGACGATCTCGGTCGAGACCGGGTAGTCCTCGTTGTCCTCCATCCACTGCTTCTTGCTGTTCCACCAGGCATCGGGACTGTCCGGAGCTCCACCGGTGGCTCCGTTGTCCCACTGCGTGGGCTTCTTCATCTCCTCGATGCTGAAGTCCAGGTCCTGGTTGATCGTCGGGTTGATCCGGCTGAGCATCTGCAGGCTGTTGGACACCGCCGCCGGTGCGCACTCCCGCTTGCCGCACTGCTGGTTGACAATCGTTGAAGTGGGCAGGAAGCCGGAGTCCAGCAGCTCTCCCCCGATCTCCAGGAACCAGGTCGGGGGGAGATCCTCAGCGGTCAGCTGCAGCTGCTCGTCATCCTCGCCGGAATCAATCACCACGTCATTGCTGCCGACCTCCGCCGTAAGCGGATCGGACAGCGCGGAGACCAGCTTGTCCGTGCCGAGGCTGTATGCATATTCCACGCTCGTGAGCTGGGTGCCGGAGACGATGTCCAGGTCAACCGGAATGGCAATCTGATGGCGCTCGCCGGGCTGGCCGCCACTGCGCAGCGGCAGGTTCCCGATCACGCTGCGCCCATTCAGCTCCAGGCTGAACTGCAGCACCTTGCTGGCCGGATCGGTCGGGTAGTCGAGGAAGACCTTGCCCCAGTTGCTGAAGGGTGTGGCCACGCCGTCCAGCAGGTAGCTGTTCTGGCAGATCTCGATGAACACCCCGAAGTCCCGGCGCTCGCCGGCCGGGCCCTCGCCCTCGTCACTGAATGGCACAAGCCAGGCGGATTCCCCGCCGAAGTCCTGCAGTCCGTCGACACTGCCTTCGAAGTGCAGGCGTTCGGCTTCCGGACTGCCCATCAGTGCGGAGAATGGAATCTCCGCCAGCTCCGTGCCGGCCCCGGGCTGTGTCCAGTCCTCCCGCTTGCCGCCCTGGATCCGCCAGCCGGACAGCCGGTTGCCGAAGAAAATGCCGATCGGCGTGATGTCCGCCAGGTTGATTTCAGAGTTGCCATCTCCGTCCACGACGGATTCAACGGAATCTGCGGTGAAGGGCCCGCTCTTCTGGAAGTTGCGCCCGAGCTGCACGAGGTCTGAGATGTTGACCTCACCGTTCTGATCATAGTCGCCAGTGAAATCCAGGTCGAAGCTCAGCATGCCCGCGGGAATGTCAATGTACAGGTCCTGCGCTGCGGCATTCTCCACTGAGGAAATCCGCCGCGTGGCATCCACTGCGCTTTGTCCGCTGCGGAAGCTGAGCCTGGTCAGGACGAAACTGCCGTTCGCACCGGTGCTTTCATCCGGGTTGGGCAGGACCACACCGCAGTGCAGAGCCTGGCCTGCCTGTTTGACGAGCTGCAGCTGCGGCTGGCTGCCACTGACCGGCAGGACCGGCGTGGTTTGGGAGACAAGCTGCAGGGCTGAATCCGGCAGTTCCAGCGTGAACAGTGCGGCGCGGATTTCCGCACCCTCCATCCGCACCTCCACGCTGTATCCCTGCTCCGCATCCTGCTCCACCTCCAGCGAAAACTCCGCCCGGTCGTACAGTCCCTGCATGCCCGGCTGTGGAATCAGCCTGAATCCGCTGCGGCTGGTAATTGCAATGTCCTCAAAGGGGGATGGGCCAGGCTCACTGCCCGGGGCGAGAGGAGTGCGGCCTGCTGAACAGGCGGCAAGCAGCAGCACGAAGAACATCAGAATCGGTATGCGCACGAAATCACCTATGTAAGTCCCTGTGGGGTGCCACGATTCTAGCAGCTCGAATCTTGGCGGAATAAGGCAGGAAATGGCAGCCGGGTCAGCTCCAGCAGTTCAGGCTGGTCTGAGCCGCTCTCCCTTACAATATTCAGCGTGAGTTACCGCCACCTGGTTTCCATTCTTGATCTGTCCGAGCCGGACCTGCACCAGCTGCTGGACCTCTCCGAATGGTTCATGCCGCAGGTCGAGGCAGGTGGCTTCAAGCTGGACACCCTGCGCGGCACCTCCTGCATCCTGCTGTTCTACGAGGCCTCGACCCGCACCCGCGCTTCCTTCGAGGTGGCGGGCAAGATGCTCGGAAGCGACACCATCAACGTCGGCAGCAAGGGCAGCAGCACGGAGAAGGGCGAAAGCGTGAAGGACACCGCGCTCACGCTTAATGCGATGGACCACAACTGCGTGGTGATGCGCCATGAAACCGCCGATGCGATCAGCATCTTCGCGCAGTACTTCGAGCGCGGGCTGATCAACGCCGGCAGCGGGCTCGGCCAGCATCCGACCCAGGCCCTGCTGGACGCCCTCACCCTGCGCCGCGCCGGCCTGCTGGAGAAGGGCCGCCGCGTGGCGATCGTCGGCGACCTGCGTCACAGCCGCGTGATGCGTTCCAACCTGCAGCTCTGGGCCAGCCTCGGAATGGACACCGTGCTCGTGGCTCCGCCGCAGCTGATGCCCGACGGCTGGGAAGGCCTGCATCCGGAACACTGGGCACAGGACACGACTGGATACGGCAGCGTGACGTGGGACACCGACATCGACCGCGTGCTGCCGGATGTCGACGCCGTGATGATGCTGCGCATGCAGCGCGAGCGGATGGAGGGCGGCTACCTGACGAACTCCGATGAATACTCCAAGCTCTACGGCCTGTTCGGGCACCGTATGAAGAAGCTGCCGCCGCACGCGATCATCATGCACCCCGGCCCGGTCAACCGCGGCGTGGAAATCAGCGAGGAGGCATTCCTTGATCCGCGCTGCCGCATCGCCGAGCAGGTCACCTGGGGCGTGGCCAGCCGCTGCGCACTACTGTGCTGGAGCTGTGACCGCCTGCCCAGCGGATTCGCGGTGCCGGCCTGAGTAAATCCGGGAAATTTGACGTCTGTAAGGGACGCAGTCTTAAGGTCTGCCGGATGATGTCCGATTCCTGACTGTAAGTTACAATCATCGGGTCCCAGTGGACCATCCGCGGGAACCGCCCGCCTGAAAGGAAATCTGATGAAGAAGCTCACTCTGATCATGCTGCTCGTCCTGGCACTGCCCTTCGCGGCGCTGGCCCAGGAGGATGATCCCGCGCCCACCGCCGAGGACAGCCCCGCGGTGGAGGAGAGCACCCCCGCCCCCGCCGGCAACGTCAGCTACGTACGCCGCAGCTTCGGAAACTTCAGCCTCGAACTGCCCACCCACGGCTCCCTGATGACTCCCGGCAGCGATGACTGGAATGAGGAGGAGCAGGTGGTCTTCAACTGGTTCGGCAGCGAAAGCGATCCGATCGTGCTGATCCAGTGCCGCGTGGACAGCTTCGAGGATCCGCTGGAGCAGAGCGCCTACGACATCTTCTGCGACACCCTGCTCAGCAACTGGCTGAATGCCGAGGACAGCTTCACCGTGCTCGACCCGCCCCTGCCCCGCGTTGAGGGCCAGCCCCGCCGCACCCGCAGCACGCTCGGGACCCATGTCTGGAACCTGATCCAGATCGATGACCATTCCGATGTCAACGGCGGCAAGATCTACTACTCGATCTTCTGCACCTACAGCGGCAAGGACATCTACACCCTCAGCTTCTACTACATGGATCCGATGACCAAGGAAGACACCCGCGTGCGTGATTTCGGCAAGCCCCTGATGGAGAGCTTCCGCATCAACGGTGAAGGCAGTGCCCAGGATGAGGAGGGAATGGCGGACGCGGCCTAGCCGTCCTGACGCAGGATCGTCTTCAGCCTGGTTTCGAAATCCTCACGGCTCATTTCGCCGGTGACGTAGCCCACGATCGAACCCTCTTCATTGAGGAAGAAGGTTGCGGGGAAAGCCATCAGTCCGAGCTTTTCCTTGGCATCCACACTGTGGTACATCGGGATTTCGAAGGCGTTCTGCTTCCAGAAGTCCTCGGCAGCCGTGCTGTCCACGGAAATCGCCAGCATTTCGAACTCCGCCTTGCGTTCCTTGTATACATCATTGAGCGCCGGCAGCTCGTTGATGCAGGGCGGGCACCAGTCACCCCAGAAGTTGATCACCAGCGGCTTACCGTAGAAGCTGCTGACAGCAAGAACCTCTCCCTCTGAACTACGGAAGCTGAAATCCGGCAGCCTGCGGGCGGAGGCGGAGGAGTCCGTCTCGGAACCTTCACCGGGATTATCCTGCTCCATGCCGGAATCTGCGTTTCCAGCATCTGCCATCTGCTGGTCGGACTGTTGCGTTTCTGAAACGGTGGTCCCACCATCAGTGGCATCACCAGCGGGCTTGTTGCAGGAAACGCTCAGCAGCAGAGCTGCCGCAATTATGAAGGAAAGGATTCTGGTGGCTGTCATGTCGCTCGGATCTCCTCGGTGAAACAGGAATCAGATGATATCAGCGGAAGCGGCTGTTGACTTCCGCATATGTGACGCATGGAACTGCCTGCTGTTCGTCACGTATGAGCTGCGCTCGCCCCGATCAGCCGGTCCGGAAACCCACGCAGCTACTTGAGCAGCTTGTTGAGTATGGCCTCGAATTCCGCCGGCTCCATCATCCCGACCTGCTGGTCGATGATGTTGCCCTCGGCATCGAGAAAGATCGTATGCGGAATCGGGCCCACGCCGAAGTGCTCCCCGCCGTTCTGATCGTGGACCATCGGGAAGCTGTAGCCCTTCTCCTTCCAGAATCCTTCCGGATCCTGGCTTCTGGGAACAGCCACCGCGAGAATCTCGAACTGGCCGGGATGGGCATCGTAGGCCTTTTGGAAACCAGGAAACTCCTGGACGCAGTAGCCTCACCAGTCCGCCCAGAAGTTGACGACGAGTGGCTTGCCGAGATAGTCGGCGGTGCTGCCGATGCTGCCGGCGGTGGTCCGGAAGCGGAATTCACTGACCGGATTGCCAGTGGAGCCGCCACGGTTGCAGCCTGCCAGGCACAGGCAGATTGCCAGTAGCGGCAGCAGTTTCCAGATGTATCCCCTGTGCATTGGCCCTACCTCAGTTACTCTGTATTCGGAGACATTTGTCCCAGCACCTGGTCGCTCGTGCCTGTTCGGCACGCTGTCGACGAGATGCAATCACGCTGCAGGCTACTGCAGCAGCTTCGCCAGACGCTGCTCGAAGTCCTCCTTCGAAATCGCGCCGGAGGCTGTATCCACGACATTCCCCTGGGCATCGATGAACAGCGTGGTCGGGATGTACTGGATCGCGAACTTGCTGGCCCCATCCACGTCGTGGTACATCGGGATCGTGTAGCCCTGCTGCTGCCAGTAGCCATCAGGATCCTGCGAACTTTCCATCGAAACCGCGATCATGTTGAAATCGCTCTTGTGCGCCTCGTAGCTGGCATTCAGGTCCGGCAGCTCGGCCTTGCAGGGTGGGCACCAGTCCGCCCAGAAGTTGACCACCAGCGGCTTGCCGATGAACTGCGTCGTATCCTGCATCTGCCCGCTCGTGCTCTTGAAGCTGAAGCGGCTGGAAGCATTGGCCTGCTTCCCCGTGCAGGATGTGGCAACGCTGAGCAGCAATAGCAGTGTTGCAAACAGTCCGGCTCCTCTGAGCCGCAGTAAGTTATCCATCCGATCTCCTTGCAGGGCTGTTGAGCCTGCGTCCATATTGATAATACATTCCCGCGAGCGGCTCCGCCAGCCGAATACCTGCATTCCGGCAAATGAGACCGGAGCTGTCCGGAAAATATCGTGGAATGGCTTGACTTTAAACTGACTGGTCAGTATAGTTTACCTGTGAACGCCAGAGACGGGCAGGGTGCCCGCGGAAAACTGATCAGAGCCGGCACGGAACTCTTCCGCCGCCAGGGCTACAGCGCCACGAGCGTCGACAGCATCGTGGAGGCCGCGGGCGTGAGCAAGGGCAGCTTCTTCTACCACTTCGAGAACAAGGAGGAGCTGGCCGTGGCCTGTCTGGCGGGCTGGGACGAGATGGTTCGCAATACCATGCAGGGGGCCCCCTTCATGCAGATGGAGGATCCCGTGCAGCGCCTGCAGGGCTGCCTGGATTTCTTCATTGCGATGTTCTCCGATCCCACTGCCTATCCTTCCTGCCTCGTCGGCACGACGGTGCAGGAAGTTGCCGAAAGCAATCCGACCCTGCGCGATGCGGCGCAGCAGTGCTTCGTGCATGCAGTCGAGGACCTGGGCGGACTGATTGAGCTGGCAGGGCTGGCACGCGGGCGGGAGCTCGACGGCCAGGCCCTGGCCGGACTGTGGATGGCCACGCTGCAGGGCAGCCTGCTGATGGCCAAGGCCAGCGGGGATCTCGACCGGATCCCGGCGAACCTGCGCAGCCAGCGGGAATACATCCTCGGGCTGCTTGAGTAGGGAGGAGATGGCGGATAGCGGAAAGCAGACTCAAGATCTCGAACAAACGAGTCTGCGCCCTGCTTTCAGCTCTCCACCCTCTGATTTAATCTGACAACACTACGGGAGACGGAAATGTCAATTGCAGAGATGATCCTGATGGAGATTGAACAGGAGGCGGTTGCCACGCGCAAGTGCCTGGAGCGCCTGCCGGAGGCAAAGCTGGACTGGAAGCCGGCCGACAAGTCGATGAGCCTCGGCGAGCTGGGGATGCACATCGCCGCAGCTCCGCATGGCGTACTCGACATGCTGATGAAGGACGAGACGGGCTTTCCCGATCCGCCGGCCGAGCAGCCGGAAATGACCAGGGAGAACATTCTCGCGACCTTTGACGCCGGTCTCGAGAAGCAGCGGGCGACGCTTTCCGGCCTGAGCAATGAATTCATGCTGGCCGAATGGAAGTTCGTGAAGGATGGCACCGTGCTCCTGGCAATGCCGCGGGTGTTCTTCGCTCGCATGATCCTGCTCAGCCACGTCTACCACCACCGTGGCCAGCTCAGTGTCTACCTGCGCCTGCTAGATGTGGCGGTACCGAGCATCTATGGCCCGAGCGCGGATGAACTGCCGCCCTTCCTGCAGGAAGCCGCGGGTTAGGAGCCGGCAGCTCCGACAAGTTGAGAATTCGGGGTAGCGGTGGCGCCTTGCGCCAATTGGAAGAGAAAGTAACTTGATTCCGAAAGCAGGATTCCAGGCAATTGGTGCTTTTGATTGCATGCGCAATGAACGAGGCAGGGATCTGTTGTATGAAATATTCACTGGTAATCGTGAGAAGCCCTTTCATTTGGCGCGAGGCGCCACCGCTACACTTCTCTGATTGTCCTTCAAGGGCAGCCATGCAGCTTCAGCTCGACCCGGGTGCGCGATTGCGCCAGCGCAGGGCCAGAACAGGTTCCCACGCCCGCTCGTGCAGGCATTCGCGGGTCTGCAATACAGCTCAAGGCTGAGCCTCTCGCTGATTGCTCGCTGCATCTTCAAGGGAAGCGATACAACTTCAGCCCGACCCGACGAAACTTGCTTTCGTCGCATGGCCAGACCGATGAGTGCTTGCACGAATCGGCAGGAGAAATTCATAACTTCAGCCCGACCCGCTGGACGCGAATGCGCCAGCGCAGGGCCAGACCGAATTCTCTTCCCCGCTCAAGCAAGCATTCGCGGGTCTGCAATACAGCTCGAAGCGTAGCTCCTCGCTGATTGCTCGCTGCATCTTCAAGGGAAGCGATACAACTTCAGCCCGACCCGCTGGACGCGAATGCGCCAGCGCTGGGCCAGACCGTCGAGCCCTTGGGCGGGATGGAAGAAGATCCAGCAATGCTTGTGCAAGCGAGGGAACAGGTTCCCGAGTGCAGCACGCGTACAAAGACCCACGACTGCTGGCAGGAGTGGGAAAGACCATCAGAAAAGGAAAACCCCGCATCGCTGCGGGGTCTTTCTCTTTTGTAATCCGCTCTTCTTTCTGAGCACTGCGTTGTACTGGAATGATACTGATTTCGACCCTGCGTTGGGTAAGGCGCACGTAAAATGACAACCAATACAGAGTAAAAAAAATAGTTATCAGTGGTCAGCGGGAGGTCAGGCCCATGGCCTGACAGGTATGCGGTCCCATGGACCGCATGAGTGGTCAGTGGTCTGATTGCAGAATCAGAATGAGAAACAGAAGCAGAAGAGAGTTGCCGCGGCTGCCAGCCACCGGGCTCAGTCAGCAATGAGCAATGAAGGCGCACCGAAGCACAGCTTCGAAGGCTCTGGAATCTGCGTCTGACTGGCATTGAGCATGCGCAGCTTCGTCACGCATTTTGCATGACATCGCAACGCAGCTTCATTTTCCGGTGGAGTGTTTCAAGTGGACAGGAAGCGAAAGGAGCAGACAGCGTGAAGCTAGATTCGGTCTGACCACTGATCACTGACCACAGACCACTGAGAAAAAAACACCCCCGCATTGCTGCGGGGGGTATCTTCGCTGTGTAACTCTCCGTGTTTTCGGAGTTCCATACCACTGACCTGTCTTTCCAGGCTTCCATCACAATCGCCCTTGTTTGCGGGCTTCCACATATCCGGCCGTCTGTCTGGCCATCGATCCCCGAGGGGCTGCCGTTCTTCAGGCAGTTCGTTATGGCCACGATGATACACCTTCTGAGCCGCGCTGAGGTTCAGCCGTGGTCAAATGGTTGTCAACTGATGATTAACTGACTTGCCAGTCTGTCTGGTGCCTGCAGTCCAGGGACTTATCCACATGTTGCCAACATAGCGCACCGGCGGCCGGGACTTTCCCTCTAAGCGGTGGCGATGTCCTGGTCGTCGTCCTCCGGCAGGGGGGCAGAACCCTCACTGCGCAAGAACAGCCCGGTCAGCAGCCAGGGGATCCCGGCGGGGAGCAACAGGCCGAAGACCAGCATCCAGTCCTCCTGCATCGTGTAGCCGATCATCAGAGTCTCGAAGCCCGGCAGTGGCGTATGTATCAGGGCCTCGCTGCTGCTGATCAGCCACTGCCCGTCCGGCTGAGCGTAGCTGAAGGGAATCACCGTCGTGAAGATGGCAATGAGGCAGACGGTGGAATACAGCAGGCCCGAGAGCAGGCTGCGGCGTCCCATCACAAGCACCATCCCGATGAAGCCCATTACGCCCATCAACGGCAGGGGCACGGCCAGCCAGGCCAGACCGCTGCCGGGGTGGGTGAAGGGAGTGAAGAGCGCCGAACGGTATTCAAGAGTCGTCCAGCCTTCGTGGCGGACTCTGGCATGACTGGGTATCACCTGGGGTCGGTAGTACTGCTGGTATTTCCAGTTGCTCCAGCGCGGGCCGAAGGTTCGGTTACTTCCCGTCCAGAAGGCATAGTGGTTGGCTGCGGCATCCACTGACTCAACGTGCTGGAAGGTTTTTGGTCTGCGGGCCAGTTCATTCTGAATAGCACTGGGGTCATCATTCGGTACGAAAACCCGCACTCCGTCTTCAAGCACTTCCTGCACAGCGATTGGCCGCTGCTCCAGTTGGGAATATCCGAGCCAGGGGCCGGATGGCACGAGGAAGGCCACCAGCATGCAGGTAAATACTGCAATCTGCACGCGTGCCACTGGCCTGCGCCAGGCGAAGAGCAGACCGGTAAGCAGCACCGCTAGACCGATGCTCAGATGATTCAGCCAGCCGGGCATTGCCAGCTGCCAGCTGGGCTCCTGCGAGTAGAATTTGACGCCGGAAACGAGGAACATTCCTGACAGGACGAGGACCGTGTGCAGCAGCTTGTACTGCAGCAGTCTGGCAACGAACACGCCGGCGCCGATCCGCCAGGCACGCAGCATCGAGAGGCAGAGCAGTGCCAGGAATCCGGCACGGCAAACGCCACTGAGAATCCAGAGCAGGAAGGCAGTGGCAGTGTCCGCAATGCTGAAGACGGGGGGCCAGGCGGAATGCGGTGTGGAATTGATGTGCCGGGTGGCGGCCTCATTGAAGCTGCCGCTGGCAATGGTGAACAAGACTACGAGCACGAACCAGAGCAGTAACCAGCCCAACTCACGCAGTTCCAAAGGAGAAGGTCGGCGGTGCAGGGCAGCCACAACCTGGTCGGCGATGTGCGCCGACGACAGCGTGCGCCGTACCCTCGGTTCGGCAAGCCTTTCCCCGGCAACCTTGGCGGCATCGCCGCCCTCATCGGCCTGCAGGCAGTCCAGGTGGTCCGACAGCTCATTGGCAATCTCGCTGTGCCGCTCGGGCGAGAGGCCCCAGTCATCAGGATGTCCGAAGCGTGTATCCATCATGCCGTCTCCATGTCCGGCGTGTCATCTGCGGTCTGATGTGAATCATTGCCCGACTTAAGGAACAGCCCGGTCAGGAGCCAGGGGATGCCGGCCGAGATCAGCAATGCTCCGAGGATGGCATGCCCGGCGTTCAACTCCCAGACCGGGAAGTTGAGAATCTGCTCGAAGCCCGGCAGCGGTCCGGCCGCAAAAGCCAGCGGGGACAGCTCCAGCACCTGTGAAAGCTTCTGCGTCATTACGAAGGGCAAAACGGAACAGAACAGCGCCAGCATTGTCAGAAGCGCATACAGCAGACTCGCCAGTATCCCTCGACGACCCATAATGAACAGCATGGACAATAGTCCCAACACTCCCAGCAGGGGCACGGGCGCTGCCAGCCAGGCGATGCCGCACCCGACTGCAAGAGAAGGTGTACTAGCGATATCCGGCCAGTCCTCCCGGAGGATTCCCTCAATCCGGGTTTCCCTGCGGCCGCCGGGAATCTCAGGATCAAAACCATACATCCTGTGCTCGATGTATGCTGCGGCGCTCAGCGGAGCATCGTCGGGATGGAAAATGTTGTAGCTATCATATGGATGATCGAAACTCCAGTCATCCGGCAGCAGGTTGCCGTATCTAAGGAATTCATCCTTCCAGCTTTCGAGATATGCCCTGTCAGGAGTGACCAAGGCATTGCTCCCGTCAGCTTTGACAATCCTGACAACCGGAAACGGCCGGGATATGGTCTCGAAATGGCCCTGTCCCGGTCCGGTTGCATACAGCATCGCAGTTCCGATTGCTCCGGCCAGTGCCAACTGCCAGCGCTGGCGCTTCAGGAAGACGGCGCAGAGCAGAATGCTGCCGAGCCAGACTCCGCAGGCTATGCTTCGCGCGTGGAGCTGCATCTGTGGCAAACCAGCGAAATAAATGTTGCCCATGGCTTCGTGGAATCCCTGATTGATCAGTAGCAGACCTGCGACAACTACCACTGTATGGATCAGCTTGTACTGGATCAGCCGCGCCAGGAGCACGCCTGCACCACGCCGCCAGGCTGCATGGCAACCCATCGCCAGCGAGACGAGAAAGCCTGTGCGGGAAACTCCCAGGATCAGCCAGGCGAGGACTGACAGTTGTCCGAGTGGTACGCTGCCTGCTTCACCTGACCAGGGCTGCGGACACAATTCATTGGCGATTCCGTTCAGGTAGTCACCCAGCATGACAAACACGAACCAGAACAGCAGCCAGCCCAGTTCGCGCCATTCCGCGTGATTGGGGCGGCGGTGCAGGGTGGCCACCACCTGGTCGGCGATATGTGCTGCCGACAGCTTCCGCCTCACTCTCGGCTCGCTGAGCTTCTCCTCGGTAGCACTGGCGGCATCGCTGCCCTCATCCGCCTGCAGGCAGTCGAGGTGATCGCTCAGCTCATTGGCAATCTCGCTGTGCCGCTCGGGCGAGAGGCCCCAGTCGTCAGGATGTCCGAAGCGTGTGTCTAGGCTGCTCATGTGGCTGTCTCCAGTTTCTGCGTGTCATGCTGGTGCTGCTGAGAAGAATTCCTGTGCAAGCCGACAAGCAGCCAAGGCAGCAGAACAGCAATTTCCATTGCAGAAAGCATCGCGGAGTGGTTGTCAACAAGACCACCGTGCATCAAACGCTCCATTGCAGGTAGTGGCCCCGTGAACGGCCAGTTCGCGAGAGGAAATCCTACTTTTCCCAGAAGCTGCAGCCAGACCGCGGGTGAGCCGGGAAAGGATATTCTCGCCAGCGCGAGGGCATAGCAGAAGGGGCCAATCAGGTAAAGCAGGCTGCTCGCCGCTAGAGCAGGTATGGCAATCCTTCCAAAAACTGAAAGGCCCTGGGTAAATCTGAGCAGCGGCAGCACTCCGAGCATGGTCAGGACGGGGACTGGCAGCAGCAGCCACATAAGACCGCTGTATGTTCCGTTCACAGGTGAGCTGATCATGCTGTGCACTATGAGTGACCTGGTTTCAAAATCTGCCGGGATCTGATCTGCTGGAACACTTCCCCAGACCGCGAATTGATTGTTCCGAGTTCTAAACCAGGGGGCATGCAGCTTCAGCCTGTAGGCTCCGTGTGGGATGAGCGCCAGGTCAAAGCGGTCCGACTCCCATTCCATCAGGCTGGCGAGCTGCGCGTCGTCAAGATCTGTCTGCGTGACCACATCGGCAAACACATCCACCCTGATTGGCGCTGTCATGCAGTTGATCAGGAGCAGCAGAAGAACTGCCATTGCCGGAGCCCAAAACCTGCGCCAGCCCGCCAGCAGGAAGGCACAGGCGCAGATCAGGCAGAGGATGCAGAAGCCTGCAAGGCTGAAAGCAATTGGTACCTGACAATATGCCGAGAAGTTTGGAAAACTGTAATAGGTCCTGAAGCCCTGCGTCAGAAATATGGCAAATGTGACGAGAACCGCATTGAGCTGTATGGCCCGAGCCATCAGGACACCTAGCCCGAGCTGTCGAGCGCGGATTAGAATGACAGTCAACATTGTCAATAGTCCGGCTGCGCTGATCCCAGCTAGCAACCAGACAAATGTGTCGGCTATAAAGCGGATGGCAGGCAGCTCAGTTAGCTGGTTAGTGTCTGCGATCAGATCGCCGTTGGGAATGCGTGAGGAGGCGTGTGTGATGTCAAGGTGGTGTGATGCGAGCACGCCTCCCACCAGCAGCACGATCCAGAAGCCCAGCCACATCCATTCACGCCACTCCGCTGGCGTCGGCCAGCGCAGCAGTGTCGTTGTCACCTGATCTGCAATGTGCGCGGAAGATATCCTCCGCCGCACCTTGTGTTCCGCCAGCTTCTCCTCAGCAGCCTGAGCAGCCTCGCTGCCCTCATCCGCCTGCAGGCAGTCCAGGTGATCGCTCAGCTCATTGGCAATCTCGCTGTGCCGCTCGGGCGAGAGGCCCCAGTCGTCAGGATGTCCGAAGCGTGTATCCACGGCTCAGCTCCCGGCGCTGCCCGGCTCGAGGTCCGCGCCGATCGCCTTCAGCGCGCCCTGGGCCTGCTTCGTGAATTGCACACGGCCCTTCTCCCAGCGGCCCTGGCCCTTCTTCGTGAGCTTGTAGATCTTGCGCGGGCGGCCGTTCTCAGCCTCGATCCACTTGCAGGACAGCAGGTCTTCCTGCTCCATGCGGTGCAGCACCGGATAGAGCGACTCCGGGCGCACCGTCAGGTCGCCCCCGCTCCGTTCCTGGATCCCTTTTGCGATCCCGTAGCCATAGCCCTCCCCCCTGGAGAGTTCGTTGAGGATGAGCAAACGCAGCATCCCGGCCATGTACTCCTGCTGAGCCATGACGGCCTCCTTCATATACTACGATATGTAATATAACAGAAAAACCGGGGAAGTGAAGAAGTCAGGGTAGTTTTAATAGTCTGGATAGTGGGGGAAGTGGAGCCAGAGTAAGAAGTTGCCAGTTCTCAGTGGGAGTACCGAGGCAGCACTTCCACCAGGAACTAACAACTAACAACTTCTGTTTAGCGGCGGTATGCATACCGCCTGATCTTCAGCGCATGTTTCAGGCGACAACATGTCGCCGCCAAGTCTTCCCTAAAGCGTCGGGAAGGGCTTGGCCCGGCAGTAGATCCGGTTGCTTTCCACGCCGTCGCCATTCGTGGCGAACACGTAGCAGTCCGTGACATTTGGATGGAACTGCGCCGTGCCCGGCGGCTCCCAGTTGTTGAAGACGTTCTGGCTGGGCACCGCCGCCCAGGTCAGGCTGTTCACGTCCACCACGTCGCCGCTGCCATCGGGCAGGGTATTGGCAACGAAGCTGAACATGGTCTGGCCGTCGGAGTTGAAGGCCACATTGCGCACGAGCCATGGGTTGGCCTCGCTGCCGTCACCCTCCAGGCCGGCCCAGTCAGCATCCGCCGGGTCCGGCATGATGTAGAGCAGCTCCACCACTTCGGGCACGTAAAGGAAGTGCAGGCTGTTCTGGGTGTCAACGCTGTCCGCCACGCCGTCCAGCGAGAACTGCGTGTTCTGGTAGGCCGGGTCGAACTGCACCTCGCCGGTCGGCTGGTCGATGCTCAGCGTGGCCCCGGCAGCGCTGGCGCGGATCTCCACACCGGCCTGGCCCGTGACATTCTGGCCGTCGTCAGTGATCCTGAACGTGAAGTTGTTGCCGATGATCGTATCCGTGAGGATGAAGGGGTCGGCATCCGTACCGCTGCCCTGCGCCGGCCGGTCGAGGAAGTCCAGCACGATGAAGGGCGGCTCGTCCACGATCTCCGGCACGAACACCGCCGCGGGAGTGAAGCCGAGATTGCCGCTGCCATCCTCCAGGCGCGGGTAGTAGCCATTGCCGGGCAGCGGATTGCCAGGGGCGTAGCTGAAGCCCAGCCGGTCCTTGCTTTTATCGCCGCTCGCGGTCGCCAGCGCCAGGCTGTCGATGTCAGTGTGGTTGCCACCCACGATCTCGAATACGTGGTAACCGCCACTGCCGGCATTGCCGAAGTTGATGCCGATCGGGGTGATGTCCGCGAGGTTGATCACACCGTTGCCATCGCCGTCCACCACGCTCTCCACCTTCTCCAGCGGGAAGCCGCCGGCCTGGCTCTTGTTGAAGTGCTGGGCCAGCGGTGTCAGGTCGGCGACGTTCACCTCGCCGTTCTGGTCGTAGTCCGCCGGATTGTTGTAGAGCCAGCGCGCGAGCTTTGCATCATTGTCCCAGCTCAGCTGCAGCGGTGTGGCCTTGGCGCTGTCATTGACCTTTGCCGCGATCCGCGCCTGGGGTTCAATCCGGAAGCGCAGCAGGGCCAGCTCGCCCTCGCCGCTGAAGCCAGCCTGCTCCTCAGGGTGCACCAGCACCTGGCCGGCCTGCACGCGTCCCGGAGCCGTGGGCTGCATCATTGACAGCACTTCTTCCCCATTGCCAAAGGCGGCAGCCGGGCTGGCACTCAGCGGGTTGAGCCTCGCTGCATCGAATTCCACTTCGTAGTAAAGCGCCCGGAGATTCTGCGCCCTGCCTGCCCGCACACTGACCAGCAACTCATTGCCAAGCTGGCGGCTGCTTAGCTCAAGGGATTCAGCCGTGGAATCCGCAATGAAGCTTTCGTCCAGCACATGCAGGCTGAGGCTGGCAGCCAGGTCGCGGCTCCCGTTGCCGAACTGCTGCATCGTGCCGGCGCAGGCGCTGGCAAGCAGCGCAAGCAGCAGGGACAGGCCGGTGGCGAAGCGAATCCACATGGGGACCCCCAGGGGCGATATGCCGTACCTCTAAATGGTATGGCAGCCGCGCGCAAAGGTCAATCAGGGATGCAGCATAAGCCGGCCTGGCTTACATCTAGACGGAAGTGGCCGCCACGTAGACATTGTTGGTGGAATTCAGTTCAGCGTCCATCACATACAGAAATGTGTTCGTGAATGCAGGCTGGAATGTCGCGCTACCCGGTGGATTCCAGCCGTTGGTCACCATGAAGGGAAACTCCGCTGACCAGACCAGGCCCGGACTGTCAACCGGGATGGATGTGCCCAGGCCGTCAGCCCGGGTATTGAGAATGAAACTGAATTCCACACTGCCATCCGTGTTGAAGAGCGGGGTGGAGATTATCAGGGGCGTTTCCGCCGTCAGGCCGTCACCTGTGACGCTGGCCCAGTCAGGATCGCTGGGATCCGGCAGCAGGAAGAAGCCCTCACCCGGCGCCGGATGCAGGAAATGGATGCCGTTGCTGCTGGCTGTGCCCTGCCAGTCCGCCTGCATCTGGAACTGGGTGTCGAGGAAGGAGGGGTCGAACTGCACGGCACCGCTGAGCTGATCAATGCTCAGGAGCGCCCCGGCTTCGCTGCAGCTGATGCTGCATCCCGGCTGGCCGGTGATATCCGTACCGCCGGCACTCACGCTGAAGTGGAAGCTCTGGCCGATGTTGCCCGCATTGAGGATGTAGGGATTCCCCGCGCTGCCGTCGCCCTGCGCGGGAATGTCCTCCGTTGCCAGTTCAATCAGCACCTCGACCGGCAGGCTGTGGATGAAGTAGATGCGGTTGTCGGTGACCCGGCTGCCGGCGATCCCGTCCAGATGGAACAGCGTGTCGGTCCAGGCCGGGTTGAACTGCACCTCACCGGTGTCCTGATCAATGCTGAGCGCGGCCTGGGGGTCAAAGGCGCGGATGAACACATCGGGTTCGCCGGTGATGTCGGTGCCGTCGTCAAGAATCGCGAAGGTGTAGCTGGCGCTGATGCCGGCCAGGTCGATGATGTAGGGATCAGCCTCGGTGCCACTGCCCTGGGCCGGGGTGTCATCCTCAGCGAGCACGATCGTCAGCGGCGCTTCCGGACCCTCCCCGGGAGGAGCGAAGCCGAGGTTGCCGGCAGTGTCGCTGAGCACCGGCCAGTAGCTGTTGCCCGGCTGCGGGGAGGGAGGCGCGAAGCTGAACTGCAGGCGCTGGCTGCGCGTGTCCCCGGTGCCGGCACTGAGCGGAACCGTGGCGATCTCCTGCCCGCCGCTGCCGGAATCGGCATAGATGCGGTAACCGCCGTTGCCACTGTTGAGGAAGTTCTGGCCGAGCGGGGTGATGTCCGCCAGGTTGATGAAGCCGTTGCCATCGCCGTCCACCAGGCTCTGGGCAGTCTCAATTTCGAAGCCGCCGCTCTGCTGCTGGCCGAAGAACTGGGCGAGCCGTGTCAGGTCCGCCAGGTTGACCTCGCCGTTCTGATCGTAGTCGGCCTGGTTGTTGTAGAGCCAGCGCAGCTGGGTATTGTCCTGGTCCCAGCTCAGCAGGTAGGGAGTACTGCCGCCGGGAGAGCTGTTGATCTTCGACGCCTTGCGCTGCTGCACTGGCTGTGCTGCCAGTGCGAAGCGCAGCTCCGCCACAGCGGCGTTGCCATTCAGGCCGGGCTGCTGCTCGGGATGGACCAGCACCTGGCCGGCATACACCCGTCCCCGCTCAGCATGCAGCAGCTGCAGGGTCTGGCCGGGATCACCGAATCCCGGCAGGGCGTGAGCTGTCAACGGGCTCAGCACAGCGGGATCGAATTCCAGCGCATAGTAGAGCGCCCGCAGGCCCTGGGCCTGCTCCACCTGGATCCTCACGAGCAGTTCCGATCCGGACAGGCTGCTTTCCAGGCTGAAGCCCCCGGCAGCGGAATCGCCGATGAAGCTGTCACTGAGCACGCTCAGTTTCAGGGAATCCGCAGCCCGCGCGGGATCCGCCGGAGCAGTGGGAGCACCTCCGGAGCAGGCACTGAGTAATAGTCCGAATAGAATGGCAATACAGGCAGGCAGCAGGAAACGCATATGAACCCCCATCAATAAACGGCCTACCGAAATTCTACTGAATGGCAGTCATGGCTTCAAGCCCAGGGATGAACTGCGGATTCCGCTGCGGATCATGCTTGCTTCCATGAGTAGGTCAAGCCTGCTCCACAGTCGGAATCCGGAAATGATTGATTCTCAGTCTGGCATCCTCGCAAGAGACCTTACGGCCTGATCAGCACCCGCAGGCTGTTGCCAGTGGGGAAGCCGTTGGCATAGCCGAACAGTTCAAACTCCTGGTTGGTGAAGGCCGGATTGAAGCTCACCAGATTCAGCGGCTCATCAACACCGAGCAGTGCTGCGGATGTACTGCTGCGGATCTCGAACTGCCCGTCATCGAGCACCGTGCCATCCAGCTCAATCTGGAAGTGCACGGGCAGCAGGATATCCGCCAGAGTGAACTCCAGCACGTCTCCGTTCAGATTGCCACTGCCTGATGCGGGATCCAGCCGGATCGTCAGATCCGTTTGATCGCCGGCGAAGGCATAGTTGACGGCGCGATGTCCGGCCCTGATGGACTTGCCCTCAGAATCAAACTGCATGGCGAGGAAACTGGCCAGGTTGAGCGCGGCATCATCCTTGAAACTGAACTGTCCGGATACCGGATCGAGGAAGACCAGTTTGTCCGTATCTGTGGAAAAGATCTCATAGCCGGGCACTCCGGTCATGTTGTCATCCCCGTTCCAGACTTCCAGGCGATGTACCTTGTCTATCCCATCGCGGTTGACGACGTAGGGCAGGGCTTCAGAACCGAAGCCGGTCTCGATGAACTCGGAGCTTGCCACACGCAGGTGCAGCCCCTCCTCGGGGGCCATGTACACGAATACGAGATCGCGGCTGCTTGCCTGGCCGATGCGGGCGGAGACCCGCACGTCCCGCTGGTACATGTTCGGGTTGAAACTCAGGCTGGCACTGCCGTCATCGATCGCCAGCACGGAATGACTGTTGCCGGGATAGCCCAGCACGCTGCCGGTTTCATTGGATGCGATCAGATCCACACCGGAATTGCCTGTTACCTCTATCCCGCCGCTGCGGATGCTGAAGCTGAATTCGGCATCGATGTTCTCAGGTGTGAGGATGTATGGATCGGCTGAACTGCCGCTGCCCAGCAGGCCTGCCGGACCATCCTTCAGCACGATCACCGGATCACCGGTCGCGACATGGGTGGAGGGAAAGCCCAGGTTGCCATCCGGGTCCAGCAGCCGCACGCGCAGGCTCGTTTCATCCCCAACCTGTCCCTGCGGGAAGTACTCGAACCAGAGTCGTTCCACAGCCGCATCCCCGAAGGCTTCCGCCAGGCTGAGCCTCGCGATCTCGGTTTCACTGCCGGCTTCCAGCTTCAGTACGCTGTAGCCGCCGAGCGCACTGTTGCCGAAATTCACCCCGATGGCGGTGATGTCCGCGAGGTTGATCAGGCCGTTGCCATCTCCGTCAATCACGCTGCGCAGATCCGCTTCGGCGAAGGGCTGGCCGGAGAGCGCAGCGGCCTCACCGAAATGCACGGCAAGCGGAGTCAGGTCTGAAATCCCGACGATACCGTTCTGGTCATAGTCGCCGGGGTTGATGTAGAACCAGGTGGCACTGTCACTTGAGCTGTTCCAGCGGAAGGCCAGTGGCTCCGCCGCAGGGCTCTCGTTCACCTGCTGGACGCGGCGTGCACCGCTTTCTTCAGACAGGCGGAACTTCAGCCGGGCCAGTTCGCCGCTGCCACTGAAGCCGGTGCGCTCCTGCGGACGCAGCATCAGCTGGCCGATCAGCAGGCTGCCATTGCCATCATCATGCTGGAGGCTGAGCTGCTCCTGTTCAGCACCGAGCAGGCTGCCGGGTTCCAGTCCAGCCGGGACGTACCGCGTCGGATCGTAGCTCAGCCTGTAATACAGGCCCCGCAGATCCGCAGCATGGGTGACGTTCAGGCTCAGCTCCAGTCCATCCGGAGCACTGGACTCCTCCAGCCGGTAAACAGTACCCGCCGTCTGGCCGGCCAGCGCGGTGTCAAGGATTTCCAGCCTGAAGCTGGCGCTGGCGCGTTCCGGTGCCGCAATGGGATCAACTCCGCCGCAGCTGCTGAGGAACAGGGCCAGCCCGCACAGGCCGGCGTGAATCGCATGTCTCATACAAACCCCCAAAGTTTTTGCAGACAATATATGAATCAGATAACACAAGTGACCGCGAAATGCATCCATGAGTCGCGGATTACCGTTGTGGCTTTCAGCCGGGAAACCACATGCGGCAGTTCACTGCTCAATTATGGACCGGAACCGGCATTCTTTGTTCCAGTTTTGCTGAAGTTCAACCTGATTCCGACCATGACTCAACGGCGCAGTGGTGCGTGGGCGGCCTGCTTTCTGCTTTCAGCTTCCTGATTACTTGTTTCCCACGTTGCCATAGCCCACGGTCTGCCAGACGCCGTCCGCGAACTTCATGATCACGCGCTGCCCGCCCAGGTTGCTGAATTTCAGCCAGGGCTCGCCGTTCATGGTGCTGATGCTGACATCGCTCGCGAAATCCACATCGGCGGAGAGGGCCTCGCTCCACCAGCCATTGCCATCCTGGTAAGCGCCCATGATCGTGTCGCCCTCGCGGAACACCAGCGTCAGGCCGTGCTGGCTGTGGTAGGTGGCGAAGCAGCCGAACTCATGCTGCGCACCCGCGCTCACGGTCTGGGCCGGACCCTGCTCGGGGCCGACGCTCAGCCGCCCGTTGTCATCGAGCGCGATCAGCGTGGCCGTGCCGTCCGCCAGCTCCAGGCGGGTCTGGGTCCGGAAGCGCGTGGAATAGCTCTCCACGGGCGGGGCGGCCTCGGGCTGCGCTGCGGGAGGCTCCGGCTGCTCGCGGTATTCACGCGGCGGCTGGGGCAGGGCTGCACCACTGGCACCGCCATCGCCGTAGTAGTAATAGTTGTTGGTCACGCTGTTGTCATTGACGATCGTGTCCGCACTGTCGTCATAGCGGTCCCGGCTGCCGTTGCGGTCGCGGTAGTAACCGAGCTCGGGATAGTCCGGCGCGGTGTACAGCGGCCGCTGCTGCTGGAAGCTGTCCTGGTAACCGAGCCCCATCACGGGATAGCCGTACTGAATCACCAGCGGATAGCCGCCGGAGTAATAGCCGCCGTAGCCGCTGCCATATCCGCCGCAGCCGCAGCCGTCCCAGCAGTTGCCACGGTGGCTGCGGTAGGCCGCCTGGGGCAGGCCGAGGTACTGGCTGTCCGGCAGCACACGCTCGCTGCCGCTCTCCAGGCCGCGCGGAATGAACAGGCGGTAGCCGCCGCGGTCATTGGGGTGGCTGGATGTCTCGCCGTAGCCGTAGCTGAAGTCGTTGTAGTAGTTGTTGTGGCGGTTGCGATGGCGGTTGCGCCCCGTGTAGAGCCGGTTGCCGAAGTCCGCGGAGAAGTCCCCGTCGCGGTAGCTCAGCGAGAGCCCGGGCTGGTAGCCATAGCCATAGCCGTAGTCGTAGTAATAGGGATTGCCATACAGGCCGTAGCCGTAGACCTGGCCGTTGACATAGCTCCGTTCCCCGGAGTCGAAGCGCAGGCGCAGGGAGAAGTCATCATCGGCCTGCGCCGCCCCTGCCAGCATGGCTGCCGCCACAAGCGTCCCCGCCAGCGTCCTGAGTACTGTCCGTCCGAGCATGCTCCACCTCCGGGCGCAGCCGACTGCGCCTTCGCACATACATATATAGACTACCAGAATGAACAGCCGGTTCGCCTGTCCATGTTACGGGGCCTGCTCTGGTATCATCCCCCGCGGTGGAACTGAGCTTCGACATCATCGTGGTGGGCGGCGGGCACAGCGGCTGCGAGGCCGTGCATGCGGCAGCGCGGCTCGGGCTGAACTGCTGCCTGGTCACGATGCGCCTCGACGGCATCGGGCACATGCCCTGCAACCCGAGCATCGGCGGTCCGGCCAAGGGCCACCTGACCCGCGAGATCGACGCACTGGGCGGTCTGCAGGGCAGCGTCACGGATGCCACATATGTGAATGTGCGGATGCTCAACACCGGCAAGGGTGCTTCCGTGCAGGCCCTGCGCGCCCAGAGTGACCGCATCGGCTACAGCATGGAAATGCGCCGCCGCCTCGAACTGACCCCGAACATCACGCTTGTGGAAGGTGAGGTCACGCAGATCCTCACGCAGCCCGATCCGGCAGGCGGCATTCCGGCCACGCGTGGAGTGCGGCTGGCGGATGGGCGTGAACTGGCTGCCAGCCGCGTGGTGATCTGCCCTGGGACCTTCACCCGCGCGGTCTGCTTCGTCGGTGACCGCAGGCACGAGGCCGGGCGCTGGGGCGAGAATTCCGCGATGGCGCTCGGGTATGACCTCGAGCAGCACGGCATCCGTACCCAGCGGCTCAAGACCGGCACCAGCCCGCGCATCGACAGACACAGCCTGGAATACACCGCGCTCACGCCGCAGCTCAGCGAATGGCGCACGGATGCCTTCTCGAACTACGAGCCGAGCATGCTTCCGAGCTGGTTCCTGCCCTGCTGGCTGACGCGCACCACGGAAGCCACCTGCCGCCTGATCCTCGAGAAGCAGCACACATCAGCGCTCTACAGCGGGGCCGTGACCGGCACCGGGCCGCGCTACTGCCCGAGCATCGAGGACAAGGTCGTGCGCTTCCCGGACGTGATGCGCCATCCGATCTTCATTGAGCCCGACGGCCTGAACGTGGACATCCTCTACCTGCAGGGCCTCTCCACCTCCCTGCCGCTGGAGGTGCAGCGCGAATTCCTGGCGAGCATCCCGGGTCTGGAGCATGCGAAGATCCGCCGGCCCGGTTATGCCGTGGAGTATGACGCGGTCAACCCGCTGGACCTCACGCATCAGCTGGAGAGCCGCCAGATCAGCGGACTGTACTGCGCCGGGCAGTTCAACGGCACGAGCGGCTATGAGGAGGCGGCAGCCCAGGGCCTGTTCGCCGGGGCCTGCGCCGCGCTTTCGCTCCTGGGCCGTGAGCCTCTGCCGCTCAGCCGCGAGAACAGCTACATCGGCGTGCTGGTTGACGACCTCACCACCCGCGGCACGGATGAGCCCTACCGCATGCTTACCGCGCGCTGCGAGCACCGCCTGCTCCTGCGCCATGACAATGCCTTCCTGCGCCTCGGACCGATCGCCCGTGACTGGGGCCTGCTCAGTGCTCAGCAGATTGCCACGCTGGAAGCCCTGCGCAGGAAGGTCCATGCCCTCGATGCACGACTTGCGGAAGGCCGGATCACGGCAGCGCAGCAGCAGGCGCTGGGCCTGGCATTCAGCCGCAGTGAAACCCGCCGCGCGCGGGAACTGGTGCGCATGGGAGCTGCGATTGCCGCATTGCTGGAACAGCTTGGCTCAGACGACACGGAGTCTGACAACTCTGAGTTGCAGCCCGCGCCGCCGCCCGCCGCCGAGCGCTGGCCCACGGCCCAGGACCGCCCGCTGGGAAGCTCGCTGGATGCCCCGGCGGTCGGCGTCTCCGGCTACATGGACAGCGCCATCGAACTCGGCAGCGTGATTGCCAATCCGCATTCGGGCAGGCTCGGGCGCAGTGATGCCCCGGCCCCGGCCAGCCTGCAGGCCCTGCATTTCTGGCAACTGGCCAGCGCGCATCTGAGCGTGGAGATCCTCTACGAGGGCTATCTGGAGCGGGCCCGGGCCGAGATCGAGAAGGTGCGCGGACACAGTGAGCTGCCGATCCCGGCGGACTTCGACTTCCACGCTGTGGAGGGCCTGCTGATCAGCACGCGCCAGCTGCTTACGCGGGCGCGGCCCGCCACGCTGGGCCAGGCGGCCCGGGTCAGCGGTGTGACCCCGGCCGACATGGCAAATTTACTGGTGGCGCTCAGGCGATTCCTGGCAGCTAGTGAACTGTTGAAGCAGGGATAAGACGGCGCTCTGACAAAGAGTCGCTTTACATTTTTCCTTAACAGTTGATAAATCACGCTCTTGTTCTGACACGATTTCGCAATTTTCAGCTATAATCCTTGCCAAGCACCGGGTTTCACCGCGATTTAATTTTCTGATATCGCTGTGAATTCACTTGCGAGGCCTGACATCCGGTGATATATTCCCTGCCATGTCCGGTACGCCGGACAGGAGGAAGTGCAGATGAGTCATGGGCTTATCAGGCGGTTCTTCGGGTGGTGTACTCTGGGGTTTGTGGTGATGGGAAGTCTCAGTCCTGCGCAGGCGCAGGGCGAGGACAAGCAGATCCGTGTACACCTTGCCAATGAGGTGATCCCGCTGAACAGCCACGCGACCACGGTCGCGGGATTCCTGGACGAATTGTCAATCAATCTGCCGCAGGACGCCTTTGTCGACCCGCCGGTGAACGCCGCTCTGAATGATGGGATGAGCGTGTTCCTGGAGGGCCTGAGCGTCACGCGCGGCGTGAGCACGCGCACAGTGCCGCCCCGGGTCGAGGTGATCGACTCCTGGCACTGCGGTCCCGAGCGCATGGTGATCGAGAGCCCGGGCCGCGACGGCATCGTGGAGAGCACCTGCACGGTGTTCTTCCTGAAGGGCCGCGAGGTCGGCCGCCGCCAGCACGACAATGTGCTGCGCGAGATGCAGCCCACCCGCGTCGTGCGCTACCACCAGCTCACGAGTGAGGACGGCCCGAGCATCGAGGAGATCCTCGAGCGCCGCATGCCGCCCTCGGACCTCGTTCCCGCCCCCGGCCGCTGGAAGAGCAAGCTCACGATGGAGTCCACGGCCTACGAGCCCGGACCGACGAGCTGCGGCAAGTGGGCCAGCGGCTACACCGCCAACGGCACCAGGGCCGGCTACGGCGTGGTCGCCGTGGACACCTCCGTCATCCCGCTCGGCACCCGGCTCTACATCGAGGGCTATGGCTATGCCGTGGCCGCCGACACCGGTGGCGCGATCAACGGCCATGACATCGACCTCGGTTTCCTGACGGTCGAGGAATGCCTGCAGTGGGGCCGCAAGGACGTCACTGTCTACATTTTGTATTGATCTTCCGCCTCACGCAAGCGCTCGGCGGTCTGGCGCTGCGGCCGGCTAAGCCGTCCGGGTCGCGCTGTACAGAGGATCCAGGAGCTCGGTAGTAGGGCGTAGCGGAGGTCAGGCCCATGGCCTGACAGGAGGCCA
This sequence comes from bacterium, assembly GCA_020440605.1. Taxonomy (GTDB): domain Bacteria; phylum 4484-113; class 4484-113; order 4484-113; family JAFGCY01; genus JAHEFU01. The sequence goes on from JAGRNT010000003.1 coordinate 204,104, forward strand.
GTGCCATGCACTGGCAGGAGTTGCACAGATTGCCTGCGCACGAATTTCTCGAACCATGCTTTCTGTAGATTCGTGACTGATCCGATCCGAGATCAATGCATCGCTTCTCAGTTACGATCCGCTTGGATTCTACACAGAGCGGGATTCCGGGAGCAACGAAAGCCAGCTGTCAGTCTGGCAACGGGTTGGAATGCGGAGATTAGAGGATGGAGCGGAGCTCTGCTGTAAAGCTGACAACTCTATTTCTTGTAATCAGCCCAGGGGTACTCATCCTCCCCGAAATCAAGTTCATCCAGTAGGTACTTGATCACTTCCGCTTCAAACAGATTGTTCAGGCTGTTGCTTGCAGTTCGATATTCACGGGTCATGTCCCATGCAAGGATCCACGCAAACATAGCCCAGAGAAAACCATTGAGTTCCCAGGGAAGGTTGAGAGCAGGGTAAGCGCTTGCCAGTAATATTACAATCACAATTATTGCAAGGACAATTCTTGATAGGAATGACCTGTGTACTTTGATGCATCTGACTACATCAGGGTCTGCGGATGTGGAGATTCTCTGGTACCAGTTCCTGCAGTACCCAGAAATGAATGTCACTCGATTATCACTGTCCGTTTTGCTGAGGAGTAGTTTCAGGATGCTTTGCTCCATTGAAGGTTTATGAACTTCTCTTTGTGGTTGTAACTCAATTATGTCAATGAGCACATTGCTCCTGGTGATGTAGTTCCTTATCACGTGACGAAAGTCTGTTGCCAAGTTTTTGAACCATTGGTTTCTCATTTGAACCACGACTAATTCGGGAGAAACAATGATCAAGGCAAAAATCACTGAAAAGAGAGATCTGGTAGTCAGTGCAATGAGTAAAAGAAATCCAATGTTCCACGGCAAAGTCATTCTGACGAATTTCTCATCAAGTGAGAGAACTGCAAGACGCTTTCTCAGACTTTCTTCCAGGTTGCTCTTCATAATTACTTTGTCATTGCGCGCAAGCAAGTTGCGCGCCTCCGCTACCCCCTACAACCCAGCTCCTAAGTCCTCAGTGACTTCTTACCATGTTGACAACGGCTACCACCAGTGCTGCGCCGACGATGCTCCAGACCAGCGAGAAGGGTGCCCCGCCCACCATCAACGGCACCGGTTCCGGGAAGTGGAAGTAGTTGGCGATCCAGGGTCCGACGATCGTGCCGAGGAAGCCGAGCAGGATCACGGCCAGGATGTGCACGCGGCGCGAGCCCATCAGCGCACTGGCGGCATAACCGATCACACCGGCGATCACGAGCTGCAGCAGGAGGTTCAGAAGGCCCATGGCTGATATTGTAGTACCGCCACATGGAATCCGCGATCCGCTACAGCCGCCTCGCCCGTTATGCCCCGCTCGGGCAGCTGCTGCCTCTCTGGCAGCGCAGCCACTGCGTCGTGATCGGGCTCGGGGGGCTGGGCAGCGGGCTGGCGATGCAGCTGGCGCGCTTCGGTGTTGCCAGGCTGACGCTGATCGACCGTGACACGGTCGGCTTCGAGAACCTCGGGCACCAGAGCCTGTTCACGACCGCGCATGCTGAGGCCGCCCTGCCGAAGGTGCAGGCCGCCGCACAAGTGCTGGCGGCGGTCAACCCGGCCGTCGGGCTCGATCCGCAGTGCGCCGACCTCAGCCGCCACAACATCGAGCAGCTCTGCGCCGGGGCCACGCTGCTCTTCGACGGCCTCGATTCCTACTACACGCGCTACATCGTCAATGACCATGCCCTGAGGAGTGCCACGCCCTGGCTGTCCGCCGGGGTGGTGCGCGGTGAACTGAGTGTGCGGGCGGTGCTGCCAGCCGTGACGGGCTGCCTGCGCTGCCTGCTGCCGGAGCCGCCGCCGCCGGGCAGCGTCCCCACCTGCAGCGCGGAAGGTGTGTTCGGCCCGCTGCTCAGTGTTGCCAATGCCATCCAGCTGGAACAGGCCGGGCGGATCCTCGGCGGGACGCTGACCCGCAGTGAGGATGCGCTCTACAGCCTGTGTCTGCCGGACTGGAACATCCGCCGCCTGCCGCTCAGCGGGCCGCTGGCGGATTGCCCGGCCTGCAGCGGGCGCTATGAATTCCTCGACGGCAGCCGCGATGCCGAGGCCAGCGCCGCCTGCAGCGAGGGCCGCTTCGAACTGGAGCTGGGCACGGCGCTGGACATCGATGCCCTGGCCGCGCGGCTCTCCGCTGAGCCCGGCTGGGAGCTGCGACCCAACCGCTGGTGCCTGGTGGCGCAGCACGCCGCGGAGCGCTACACCATCTTCCCCGCAGGCAAGCTCGTGCTCAGCGGGGGGGACAGTGCGCGCCTGCATGCCTTTGTGGCGGAGTGGCTCGGGAGCTGAGCCCGCAGTGTTACCATGTATGCGGGCAATGAGAGGATATCCAATGAGAATCTGCAAGACATTGATGCTGCTGCTGGCGGCGCTGCTGCTCTACGGCTGCCCCAGCCCCGACAACCAGAAGAAGGTGCAGGAGGCGGCCCGCGTCCCCGGTCTCGAGGAGGCCGTGATCGCCAAGGACCGCGCCCTGCAGGCTGCGATCGAGATGAGCTGGAAGGCCGATGTTGAGCTGCTGCAGGAGCAGCTTGCCGTGGAGGAGGTGCATGCCGGCAAGGTGCGCATCACCGGCATCGTCTCCCGCGAGAAGCTCAAGCAGCGTGCCGAGGCGATTGCGAAGGAACAGGAAGGCGTGGTGGACGTGATCAGTACGATCAGCGTCGACGAAAGCCTGAAGGACAAGCGCCTGTCCCTGGATGACATGTAGTTCGTTTTGTGGTATTGATAATAACGTATCAATAAACATCTAGGAGCTGACATTGCACAGTGCAAGAATGAACCTGGCCCTGCTGCTGCTGGTGGCGCTGCCGCTCTTGAACAGCTGCTGGTTCGCCAGCCAGAAGGGTCCTGACACCACCTCCCCGGTGGAAACGGCCAGCATCCAGAAGGATGTTGCCACTCCTGAAACCGGACAGCGTGAAACCACCGGCGGCAATGTGCCCACCGTGCAGGCCGACCTGACCTACTCCACCTTTGATGGTGGCAGCGGTACGATTTCCGCCCTCGCCGGCAAGCCCACGGTTGTCAACATGTGGGCGATGTGGTGAGGTGCCTGTCTTCGGGAGTTGCCCGATTTCCTGGCGGTGCGTGAGGAACATACCGATGACGTCAACTGGCTGTTCGTGGCCACGGATGAGGTTGGCGATCCGAAGCAGTTCGTGACTGACAAGGGCTGGGATCCATCCCTGTTCGCCCTCGGTTCCGACATCAAGAGCTATCACAAGGGCCCCAACCCCACCACCTATTTCTATGATTCCAGCGGCAAGCTGGTGGAGACGGTCAAGGGTGGGATTCACAAGGAGGACCTGCAGGAGAAGGTCGCGGCCCTGCAGTAGTGCAGACTGAGATTGCGGGCGGGGCCCCGCTCCCGCCCGGACTGCCCGCCTGAGGCTCAAGCCCCGGGCGGGCCTGCCGAAATATGGGGCAGATGAGTTGTCCCGCCGACCCGAATCTGTCAATCACCGGCCTGCAGCAGCTGCCGGCCCCGGCCAGCCTGCCGGAGGTTCCGCCCCAGCTGCTGGACTTCGGCAGTGAGCTGCGGCTCTCTCGCCTGCTGGCGATCTACCGCCGCGGCAGCCGGATCTTCGCCTCACGCAGTGCCCTGGATGAGCTGAGCGAGCTGCTCAGGCCGCAGCTCGAGCGGGGCCGGGTTGTCAACGACTTCGAGTGGAAGACCCTGCTGCTGCTCAGCGCTGCGGCCTTCCAGAGCGCGGATGAGAACCTGCGCCGGCGCTGCGCCCTGACGGCTGAGCGCTGCCGCAGCCTGGCTGTCACGCGCTGGGCGCGCATGTGCTGTACCGCCGTAAATGCCCAGCTGCGTCCGGCCCTGCTCCCTGAACTGACTGCCTATCTTGACGACCTCGACCATGTCGGCAGCACCGCCGCCGTGCTGCTCAGCCAGGGCGCCTATACCGCCAGCCAGCGCCTGCTGCTCGGCAAGGCCGTGGCCCGGCTCACGCTCTATGAGGAGGCCTACAGCTTCCCGGGGCATCCGAATGTGCAGTACCACCTCGCCCTGGCCATGCAGCGCATCCTCGAAACGCGGCAGTTCGACGAAGCGGCCCTGCTCGGGATGCTGCGCCGCCTGGAATCCGAGCCGGAGCAGGCGGCCTTCCGCCTCGGGCTCAGCGCCCTGCGCGAACTCTGCCCGCTGCAGCTCAGCTCGCCGAATGAAGGCAGCGCACTGCAGGCCGGCTAGGCCCGGCCGCGCTTGGCCCAGTCGTCCAGTTCGCGGATGCGGGTCAGGATCCGCTCCACATCACTCAGCCACAGCTGGTTCGGCCCGTCACACTTCGCCTCATCCGGGCAGGGATGCACTTCCCAGAACAGGGTGCTGATTCCGAGGCTGACCGCCGCATAGCTCAGGCCCTCGACATACTGGCGCTGGCCGGATGAACTTGTCCCCGCTCCACCGGGCAGCTGCACCGAATGGGTGGCATCGAAGCAGACCGGCACCTGCTGCTCACGGAAGTAGAGCAGGCTGCGGAAGTCGACAACCAGGTTGTTGTAGCCGAAGGTCGCACCGCGTTCGGTGACGATCACACGCTCAGCCCCACCCTCTCCCAGTTTGCTGACGACATTGTCCATGTCCCAGGGTGCGAGGAACTGGCCCTTCTTCACATTGATGACGCGGCCCGTGGCGGCCGCCGCGACCAGCAGGTCGGTCTGGCGGCAGAGGAAGGCCGGCACCTGCAGGATGTCCACCACTTCGGCCACCGGGGCGGCCTGCGCGGCATCATGGAAGTCGGTGACCACCGGCACCCCGACCGTATCCTTCACTGACTGCAGCACCTTGAGACCCTCCTCCATCCCGGGGCCGCGGAAGGAATGGATGCTGGAGCGGTTGGCCTTGTCGAAGCTGGCCTTGAAAACGTAGCCGATGTCGAGGCTGTCCGTCAGCTCCTTCATCCTGCCCGCCACCATCTGGCACATGTCCGCGCTTTCAATGGCGCAGGGCCCGGCCAGCAGCAGCAGGCGGGAGTCATTGCCGACGAGGCGGCCGTTGTCGAGCTTGAATGTGGGGTGGGCCATGCGGGAATTGTAGCGCGCAGCGGGGCCTGGCCGTCGCTTCTGTGGACTACTGCGCGCTGAACATGCTCAGCATGCCGCTTTGCTGCACATACAGATTGCCCTGGCTGTCAAGCGCCAGGCCTGCCAGCGAGAACCTCAGCTCAGGCAGCTGCCACTTCCAGCGCAGCTGGCCATCGCGGTCGAGGCTGATCACGCTCAGCCCACGCTGGGTTCCGGTCATCTTTCGTCTGCCATTCAGTTTCACTCGCAGCAAACATCTCAATCATTGCAGGGCTGCCCAGTCCTGGCTGCTGCTAATGCTGAATACAAGAGGGTGTACCGGCGGCGCCCTGCGACGCCTGGAAGGAAATGCCCCGGAGCAATGAGTATTGGAGTGTTGGTCTGCAGACCAACAGGGCCCTGTGGCTCTCAAGAGCCACACTCTGCCAGCGGCGGAAGCCGCACGGTCTGCCGCGCAGCAATGAGTGATGCGTGAAGAGTGAAGCTTAGGGAGTGGACATTAGCGGCGGCATGTTGCCGCCTGATCTTCGGATTGCTGGCGTCCTCGATGCCGCTTACGAAGAAGCCCCGAAGCAAAGAGCAACGAGGAGTGAGCAATGAGCCTGGCAAGCTTTTCCTCCTTCGCGTTTTCTCGCCTTCGCGTTAAGGAATACCGTGAATGCTTCCACCAGGCCATTCGAGCGCAAACGAGCTACTACCCCTGAAGCGGGTAGCTCCGATCTCCTCTGCGCTTCTGCGGCTCTGCGTTGAAAGAACCAACCCATCCCAGCCACGTTGCCAATCGAACGCAGCGAGCACGCACCACCAGAAACAAGGAACTTCTTCCACTTCCCCCACTTCTTCCACTATTCCGAACTAATAACACTACTTGCATTTGCCTTAATGTGTCATTCTGTTATAATACCTAACATCAGTAAGGTTTTTTCATTCCGGAGGGATAGTATGGATCTGTGTCAGAAACTTCATGAAGACCCCTGTGTACGTGCGCTGCTGTGGTGCCTGATCAGCGCGGGTGAGCTGGACCAGGCCGGGCTGAAAGCCGCGGGCTTCGTCGACACCGAAGCCCACGCCATCCTCAAGGACCAGCATGGCCTGCTGCGCCGTATGAGGCAGCACCATCAGCTGTCCCAGCGCATGGGCGTGAAGGAATTGGCAACGCTGATCCGCCATAAGCTCAGTGAACAGCTTGGCAATGTGAAGAAGGCCGCGGAACTCTCAAGCATCCTGCGCTGCCTGAAGGGCCTGCCGGCCTGGCTCTTCCCCGAGTGGGAGAAGACGGAACTGGCCCAGCTTGCCGAAAAGGGGATTGCGGGGCTGAACGGGATCAGCGCCGTGCCTGCCCCAGCCACGAGCTGAGCCTACTTCAGCAATGCCAGCAGTTCTAGGTTGAATGTCTCTGCGATCAGTTGCTCAGTTTCCAACTAGATGCTTTTGAATATCTGCAGGCAGTCCCTGAAGTAGATGGTCTGCGGCGAGAAGTGTACCCGCTCCAGGCTGTGTGGCACGGTTGACATGATTAGTATTGTAGTTGAAATATACCCCTCTGCTCCTGCAGCAGCGTGCCACAGGCCAGTCCCAGCAGCAGTATCCTGCCATGTCCGTTCATGTCCGCCACCTTCTCAGTTTTCCGTGATGCGCAGCAGCCAGCCGTCGGTGCGGACCAGCAGCGCTCCCTGCTGGTCGATCAGCAGTTCAGTGTCCTTGTTGCGCATGCCACCAAGCGGCAGGCTCCAGCGCAGTCCGCCGTCCGCGTCCATGCTCAGCAGGGACAGCCCGGAATTCGTGCCGCTGCCCGTGCGCTCCACGAGGTAGATGTCACCGTTGCCATCCATCACGGGATGGCCTGCCAGTGAGCCGCCCAGCTCTCCGTCGTCATTGAAGCTTGCATGCCGCCAGAGTTCATTGCCGGCGAGATCCAGGCAGATGTAGTCCCGGTAGTCGAAGCCAAACAGCCGGCCGCTGCCGGAGCAGATCCAGTACTGGAAGCTGTTGGAAGGATGCTGCTGCGGATCCCGGACCCACTCAATGCCCTGCTGCGGCATGAAGCGCAGCTGGGTATCCTCTGCGAACACCAGCACCGAACCGTCAGCACAGAGCTGGACGGGATCCGGTTCCAGCTCCAGCTCCGCATACTGGATGTACTGCGCGGGATCGGAGTGCCAGAGCTCGTCGCCATCCGGTGTGACCATGGACAGGACCCATTGCTCAGTCCCGGGATCGCCGGGATCAGCGGCACTGCGGATGTAGTAGGCATTGCCGCCGGCATCTAGTGCCACACTTTCGACAGCGCGCGGCCAGGGTGCCGCACTGTAGTTCCAGAGCGGACTCAACTGTCCATCCAGCCGCAGCAGCCCGCTGGCCTGCTGGGCAGCGGCGATGTATCCGCCACCGGGGTGCGGCGTCAGGTGGCCGAAGCCGCAGTCCGCTCCCGGGACGAGCGGGTCGTCGACGTAGTCACTCAGTCTCAGCCTGTCGAGCAGGCTGCCCTGCTGCAGATCCAGGATCCAGGTCCGGGCCTGGGCGGCGGGCTCGACATTGTCCTGCACGGCGCTGCAGGCCAGCCGGTTCGCATCCAGCACGGAGAAGTGTGAGAGTTCACCCGAACGGGGGTCGTGGAACTGCCAGAGCTCAATGCCCTGGGAGCTGTAGGAGCGCAGTCCCTCGGCCTGCACGATGGCGTTGCCGTCATGGTCGCAGACCAGATAGGGGCGGCTGGGCCGGCGCAGGTTGGCAAAGCCCTCCGCTTCACCGCCGGGGCTGAAGGTCCGGTAGAAGCCGTCATCACAGATCACGTGGATGTAGCCGGCGTTGTCAACTCCCGGGGGAGTGCTGATCGCCTGGGGCAGCTGGCGGCTCCAGAGCAGCTCACCGCCCGGCTCATGGCAGCGCAGCACACCATCCAGTCCGCCGCTGAGGATGTTGCCATCGCTGTTGCGCACGGGTTCCATGAAGTCCCCGCAGCCGATGTATTCCTGCCAGAATATCCCGCCGCTGCCGTCGAGTGCCGTGAGCCAGCCCCCGGTGTCACAGACGCAGACGAAGGTGCCGTCCAGTACCAGCGGCCGGGTGGCCAGCGGCCGCTGCCCCGGCCATGTCCAGACCACGGAGCCGTCCAGGCTCAAGCGGACCACGGATCCGTCCTGGCGGGCTGCATGCAGCATCCCGGCTTCCGCACTGAGCGAGACGATCACGCCGCCGATCTCCGTGCTCCACAGTTCATTGCCCTCGATGTCCACCGCCAGCACCCGCCCGTTCGTGGTGCCGGCATAGGTGTTGCGGTCGAAGCGCGTGGCCAGGTCGGCCAGCAGCGGGCCACCGGCATTGTGGACCCACTGCTCCGCGCCATCCAGGGTGTCGAGGCAGACCAGCCAGCCCTGCTCGTTGCCAAACACGCAGAGTTCACTGTTCTGGTAGTGGATCAGCACACCGCTGCCGTGGATCGGAGCCTGGCTCTGATAGGTCCAGATGTCCTCCCAGCCGAAGGACTTCACGAAGTTCGGTCCCTCCACATAGCTGAGCTCGCCGCGGATGCTGCCATCCTGCAGGCCGACCACGGACCTGCCCTCGGCATAGACCAGCGGGACGCCGGTGCAGTTGCTGGCCTGGAGATCATCCGGTCCGGCGACGAGCTTGGAACCCAGCTGCGGGTTGGCATATTCCACGCCTTCGCTGAAGTCCTCCTGCTGGCTGTTGTGCATCAGGAAATTCACGCCCAGCCGCCGGGGAATACCCCTGCGGGTGTAGGCCATGGCGTAGTTCTCCACCCCGAACACGGGCTGGCCGAAGCTGTATGAATCCGTGTAGCGTTGCCATTCCAGGCTGGGACTGGCGGGACCGATGCTCTCGGTCTGGAAGCTGCGTGCCATGTCCGCGCCGTATACCGGCCAGCCGCCGCTGCCCTTGGCGCTCACGTTCAGCTTGAATGCGAAGCTGTTCTGCGTGCCGGAACCATCGCCCGTCAGCACGCTGCACTGATAGCTCCCGGGAGCGCCGAGCGTGACCTGCGGACTGCGTTCGGTGCTGCTCGCCGGTTCAGCGCCGCCGCCGAAGTCCCAGAGCCAGCTTGCGGGTTCCCCGCCGAACAGGCTCGGCATGATGACACGCTGGCTGCCGCTCAGCCCGCTGTTGCCGCTGACAGCGACGACGGTCGGACCATTGACATCTAAACGGGTCGCATTGCTCGGTTCGCCGCGGAAGCCCTCAGCGTCCACGGGAACGATGCGGTACCACTGCTCGAGGGGCTCGTGCAGCACGATACCGATCCGCGCCTGGGGCAGCTCCGGTTCCAGCATGCCGTTGTCAACCCAGCCGCTGGTTCCGGTGAAGGAATTCTGCAGCATCCAGTGGCTGATGTTGTTGCCGAAGTTGCGCCCGACCGGGGTCACATCCGCCAGGTTGATCTCGCCGTTGCCATCCCCGTCCGCCACCCGGAAATTCTCCCAGGCCGGATCGGAATTCTGCTTGCCGAAGCCCAGCCCGATCGGGGTCAGGTCGGAGATGCTGACCACGCCGTTGCGGTCATAGTCCGCATCATTCACATATGTCCATTCAAGCAGGAATCCGTCGCTTCCCGCACTCAGTGTCAGGTCATTCACGCGGTTGGCGACGCCCGTCGGCGGGGCTGAGCTCCGCTTCGTCCGCCCGGCTTCCAGCATTGCGCGTTCCAGCTCCACCTCCAGCTGTGCCTGCAGCCCGCCCGGTTCTTTTCCCGCGGCAGGCCGCAATACGGCATCAGCGATTTCGGTGGAGCTTCCTGAACAGCCCGCGAGACCGATGGCCGCACAGAGGCAGGCCTGAATCCGGAGGGCCGTTCCAACTGTCCGATGTTTCCCCATCGACATGCTCCGTCTACAGCGTGTTGTATCCGGAATGACGGAACTGCTGCATCGGCGGTTATCGGCACAGGGTGAATTTCCCTTGAAGGGCCGGCGAATGAACCGTGAATCCATTCACAATATCTTGTTCCGGTGCTATGCTGGAAATGGTGCTGCCAGCATGGACGCGGGTGCAGCACCCCTGTGCGACACTGCAGATCTCTAATATCCGTTGGGGTAAGGCATGGACATCAATGACAAGAGCATTCTGATTCTCGGGGCCTTCGGGCAGTGCGGCAGTGCGATTTCGCGGCTGATCCTGCGCTCCTTCTCACCGCGGCGGATGGTGCTGTGCTCGATGTATGAAGAGGAGGCGGACAGCTGCGTGGAGGACTGCCTGCGCTGGCAGCAGCGCTGGCAGCCGGACGCCCGCATCGAGTTCGTGGCCGAACATGGCAACATGCTGCTCACCAGTGAATTGGAGGAGCTGCGCCAGGCGGCTCGCGGCAGTGGCGAAGACGAGAAGCGCTACGCCGACCAGTATGTGCGCTTCATCTTCCAGGACTACAACGAATTCAGCGATGAACAGAAGGGCGAGATGTTCATCAACCGGGTCTGCCGCGCCCACAGGCCGGATATCATCCTCGACTGCGTGAACACCGCCACCGGGCTGGCCTACCAGGACATCTTCAGTCTCGCCAAGGGATGGATTCACGATGCTGACAACGGTGTGCAGCGCGAGGACTGCGTGCCCGCCGCCCAGCGCCTGATGATGTCAACCGCGCTGCCGGCGCTGATCCGCCACATCGAGATCCTCTCCGACGGCATGAAGCAGGCCGGCACCGGGCTGTACCTCAAGATCGGCACCACCGGCACCGGCGGCATGGGGCTGAACATCCCCTACACCCACAGTGAAAGCAAGCCCAGCCGCACGCTGCTCTCCAAGAGCGCGGTGGCCGGCGCAGCCAGCATGATCTACATGCTGATGAACCGCACGCTTGGCAACCCCGTGATCAAGGAGATCAAGCCCGCCGCGCTGATCGGCTGGAAGAGCATCGGCCGCGGTGAGATCCGCAAGCACGGCCAGCCCATCGCGATGGTGGACTGCGAACTCGAAAGCGGCCTGCCGCTCGATGGTCCCGCGGACAGCTTTGCCAATGCCCCCGCAGCTGCAACGGGCAGCAACCTCGAGAGTGTGTTCATTGACACCGGCGAAAACGGCGTGTTCAGCGCTGGTGAGTTCGCCGCGATCACCTCGATCGAGCAGATGGAGCTCGTCACTCCGGAGGATGTGGCCCGTGCCGCACTGGAGGAGATCCTCGGTGAAAGCACCGGGCATGACGTCGTCAGCGGCCTCTCCAGTGTGGTGCAGGATTCCAGCTACCGCGGCGGCGTGATGCGCAACATGGCGCTCGAGCAGCTGGAGCGGCTGGAACGCGAAAGCGGTGAGGAGAGCGTGGCCTTCGAGCTGCTCGGGCCGCCGCGGCTGTCCAAGCTGCTCTGGGAAGGCAGCCTGCTGAAGACGCATGCCGGGCTCGGCGAGCTGCTGTACCGTGTGCTGAAGCCCGGTCCGATGGAGCGCCAGGAGCGGCTTGAGCTGTTCGACAGCCTCTACAACGCCCCGAACCTGCTGGAGCGTATTGTCAGCGGGGTGAAGGGCGACCGGCGGGCCCGCTCGCGCATCCTCTCGATCGGCATCCCGATCGCCACCCCGGACCGCCGCCTGCTGTTCGGGCAGACAGTCGCCCTGATGCGCGCCTACCCCGGACGCAGCATGGGCGAGCTGCTGGCGGAGCCGGCCAGCCGCCAGTCCTTCATTGACAACGGCTGCGTGGATCTCAGCGAGCGCAACATGCTGCTCTGGAAGAAGCGCATCGCCGGAGCCCTGACCCACCATCTCGTTGCCAGCGAACACGGCATGGGCGGGCGCGGCAGCGTATACGACTACCGCAACCTGTTCGTGCTGCATGAGCAGGCCAACAGCGTGGAGCTGCACGTCGGCGAACTGGTGGGCTGGATGTTCACGATCGAGGAGCATGGCTCGCGCCGCCGGCATATCTTCAGCCCTGAGGAGGGCCTGGACTTCAACGTGGACTGAGCCGGACTGGGCGCTGAGCAGGGATTGCGGCTAGAATGGAAGCCTGATTTCCGCACGGAGGAATTCATGCGCCAGATTCTGCTCACGCTCCTTGCCTGTACTGCCGCTGCCCTGCTGCTCAATGCCTGTTCCGCCGGCAGCAACCCTGAACCCCTCAATCCACGGGCTGACGGCATTGCCAACATGGCCCCGGTGGACTTCCCGGCCGGACTGCCGGCAGATGCCGCCCAGCCCTGGGAGACGGGACGGACGACCCAGGCCCTGGATGCCCAGTCGGAATTCACGGCGGGCACGCAGCGTTTCCTGGAAGGTGGGAGTGTCACTGATGCCGGGGCCGCCAGCCGCATCGGCGACAGCAGCGGCAGTGCGGATGCAGTCAGCTATGCGATCTACCGCCTGCCCATGGGCGGCTTCCAGCCGGGAGCGCTGGCCTTTGATGCCAATGTGTGGCCTGCCGCGGATGGCAGTCCCAGCCGGTACTATCTCGGGCTCAGCAGTTATGCCGATGGCCGCTGGGAATGGCATGGCCCCTACAGTGAGCATCATGTGCGCCTCGCGCGCAGCGAGCGGCGCGGGCCGGATGTCTTCGCCTCCGCCGACTACACCTCGGAATTTGACAATCTGTTCGTATGCGTGCTGGTCCCCGGTGCTGCGCAGGTGGAACTGCTCGGCATCTCATCCGACAGCCTCAGCGGGGGGGATGGCAGTCCTCCGCCCGTGCCCCAGGGCCTGACGGCAGCCCCCGCCGCGGGAGCAGTGCTGCTGGAATGGCAGGCGGTGGCCGCAGCGGACCTCGCCGGCTACCGTGTGCATTACTCCACTGCGCCCTTCATCTCCCCCAATGCTGTGGGCGTACAGCATGCAGGCTTCGTGGAGGGCAGCACCCGCCATCTGCTGCACAGCAGTGCGGACAGGCTCTATCTCAGAGTCAGCGCAGTTGACAACAATGGCAATGAAAGCGCCGCGAGCGAGCTCGTGAATGTCAGCCCGCTGCCCGGCTCGCCGCTGCAGCTCGGCCTCGGACTGAGCAACAACAGCGTGCCGCGCAATGCCCTGGCCAGCATCACGGTGGAAGGCGGGGAAGCCGGCCTGCTCCATGACTACGACCTGGATGGCGACGGGATCCCGGAACTTACCGATCAGAGCCAGACCCTGCAGAACCTGCCGACGCAGCAGCCCGGCATGCTGCGTCCGGCGGTGATCGCCCATGATGCCGGGATGGAGCGCGTAGCGCTCGGCGGCGTGAGCCTGCTCGTGACGGCCAACAGCCCGCCCGTGGCCTATGGCACGGCGGATGTGCAGTCCGGCAGCGCTCCGCTCAGCGTCAGCTTCGACGGCACTGAGAGCACTGACTTCGACGGCAGCATCGTCGGCGGCGGCTGGGACTTCGATGGCGACGGGATCTTTGATGCCTATGATGAAAGCTCAACTTCACAGCTCACGGCCAGCCATGAGTATGCCCTGCCCGGCTTCTACAATGCCCGGCTGCGCGTGATTGACGAGGAGGGGGCCTGGGATGTGGACACGGTCGGGATCTTCGTGGACGGTGGCAACGTGCAGGACCTGGCTCCTGTTGCCAGCCTGCAGCTCAGCCAGCCGCAGGTGATCCTCGGCATCAACGGCAGCCCGCTGGCGATGGTGTTCGATGCCTCGGACAGCTTCGACCCTGAGGGCGGTGCGCTGGAGTATTCCTTTGACATCCTCAACAATGGCAATTTCAGCGCCTTCGACAGCGAGCCTACGGCGTTTCGTACCAGCTTCAGCCAGGGCCTGGCGGCCTGCAGGGTGCGCGTCCGGGACGAGGCCGGCAACATTGCCAGTGACCTGGCCTACTATCCCGTCTACCAGTTCAACAGCCAGCGGATCGTGAGCGGCGTGCAGGTTGACAACAGGGTTGCGATCGCCGCGCTGCGCGGTTCGCTCAGCAACAACCGCTTCGGGATTGCCTACTATGACGCGGCAAATGACGACCTGATGTTCTGCTTCAGCGGGGATCTGAACGGCTACAGCTGGTCCGCTCCCTATGTCGTTGACCCGCTCGGCGGGGAATGGATGGAGCTGTTCCAGGATGAGCAGAATTTCCAGCTGGCCTGGTACCGTGACGGCGACCTGTTCTATGCCGAGAGTGCCGATGACGGGCAGAGCTTCGGACCGACCCGCAATGTGGACATCGGAGCTGACGACGCGGGCCTGTTCGTCAGCGGCGGGGATGCCCTGGGCCGGCCGGCCGTGGCTTACTACAACGCCACGGACGGGGACCTCTACTACTGCGTATCCTCGGATACCAGCGGCAGTGCATGGGAAGTGCCCGTCAATGTCGACGGGACGGGCAATACCGGCCTCTACCCTGACATGCTGGATGCCTCCGGGAGAATGCACATTGCCTATTACCGTGAGGATACCGGCAACCTGATGTTCGCCTCATCCTCGGACTTCCTTGGAACGAGCTGGAACCCGCCGGTGATCGTGGATGCCAGTGCGGCGGATGTCGGCCGCCTGCCCTCGCTGGTCCGCGCCGGCTTCACGTTCGCGATTGCCTACACCGATGCAGGCAACGATGTGTGGTTCGTGACCTCAGCCGACCCGGACGGCCAGACCTGGAACGAACCGCTGCTGCTGGGGAACGTCACGGCACGTTCCTGTGAGATGAAGTATCTGAATGACAGGTATGTGATCTTCTACGGTGACGACTTCTTCGGCCGCGGGCGGTTCATCATCTCGGAGGATTCCACAGGCAGCAGCTGGGGCAACTGGGAGTACTACGATTCCGGGGACAGCACCGCCTTCATGTCCGCCACCGTCGCTGTCAACGGCATGCCCGCACTGGCCTACTGGGATGAGGAGAACGAGCTGTACTTCACCACGCCGCGCCTGGACTGAGTGGCTGCTGCCGAGTCAGTCCTGTTCGCGCCTGCGGCTGAGCGCCATGCCCAGCAGGTAGCCGCCGGGCAGCCAGACAGCATAAGTGAATGGCAGCAGGGCAGCACCGACCCAGAGCGGTACTCGGTGCGGCTCCTCCGGCGTGCCCAGCAGCAGGTTGCTCTTCCAGCTCGTCATCAGCCAGTTGATGCCGGTGATGAAGTCCAGATGGCCGAAGTACCAGGCCAGGGCGAAGCGTCCGTCTCCCAGCAGATTGCGCAGTCCGGCTGAGATTCCCGGCTGGTCCAGCGACTGCTGCAGGAAGGGCAGCAGGCCCGTTGCCAGCAGCAGGCAGCAGAGCAGCGTCAGCAGCAGGCTGCGGCCGCGGCGCGGCAGCAGGCCCAGCACTACGGGCAGCACAGCGAGGGTCAGCCCGATGGCAATGTAGGGCAGGGGCTGATGCCCGCGGGTCTGGCGGTAGCAGCTCTGCAGGAACTCCCTCCCCCAGACCAGCATCACGTAGACAGCGCCGCTGCACAGCAGCAGCAGGGTGGAGGCGCGCAGCAGGTTGCCGCGCAGGCAGCGTTCCAGCAGCAGCGCGATGGCAACTGGCAACAGGCCGGCGGAGAGGATAGTGAGTGCCGTTGCCAGCACGCGCGGCAGCCAGGGGTTCGGCACCTCCAGCCAGCCCTCCGGGCCGTCGGTGACGATCCAGTCCTCGCCGAGCTGCGCTCCGCTGCCGAAGGGCAGGCCGAAGTAGAGCTGCAGCACGCCCCAGACCGCCAGGGCCGAGAGGCCCAGCAGCAGCGGCACGGTGAGGAGCGGCAGCCAGTCCATCAGCTGGCGCTGCACGGGCGGGATCGGCAGGCTGGCCTGGCTTTCATCCCGGCGCTGGGGCGGGCCGAACCAGGCGCTGAGCAGCCAGAGCAGGCTCAGCAGTGCGCCGAGCGTTCCCAGGATCTGGGCGCAGGCGATCAGGTCCGTGAATTCCCGCCCGAGGCTGAAGGGCGAAATGAAGATGTAGTACAGGGCGACGCTGCTCTGCAGCAGCACGGCAGTGACCAGCCAGCCGCGGCCCTGCCAGGCGCAGCGCAGCGCTTCCGTCCGCAGGATCTCGGGATTCCAGCTGGCAAAGGGCCTCAGCACGCCAGCATTGTATACCTGAAAGAGAGAGCGATTCCCGCAGGAACCGCTCTCAGGCTGTCAGTTGGAGTTCCGTCAGTTGACGGTGATGCTGTTGGGCAGTCCATCATGCTGATTGCTGATGTCAGCCCAGAAGTGGTTCGTCGGCACCAGCGCATTGCTTTCAATATCCGCTACCGCGTTGTTGTAATAGGTCCGCAGTGTCTTGCCCACCACGTCATTGAAGTCCAGGGTATAGGTCCCCGGTTCATCAAAGCTGAGCTGTAATGAGTAGACCACTCCACCCTCGGAGATCGGCTCGATGCTGAAGTCGGTCATTCCCAGCAGGATCGAGAGCCTGGAATACTGCGAGCCGGCCGGATCGAAGTATGTCGGCTGAATTCCAGCCTCATCAGCACCGAGAAGCCAGGTCTGCTTCTGCGAAACGATGCCTTCCCAGAAACCATCCGGATCCAGCCTGGCTCCACCGGGCTCGCCAAGGTTGAAACTGTCTGCGACATAGTTCCAGGCACCGTTCACGCGCAACTCCGTGTTTATGGATGTCAATCCAGACTGCGTCAGGTCACCGGTGGCGATCAGCACCGTGACTGCCTCACCGACACCGGCCTCGGTCTGCAGCGGAATGGCATAGAGTGTGTCATCCTCAAGCTGCAGTGCCGGAGTCTGGACCATCACGCGGCGGCTTTCCAGGACCTGTGCATCGCGGGTGATGCTGATCACGGCCTCGCCGCTGACAACCGCGAAGATGTCGCTGGAGCGGAAATGCAGCTCCACGGGGCTGCCCATGCCGGACACCAGGCTGAGCTTCCGGGTGTCGGTGCTCATTCCGTCCGGTACGGCGACCTGCAGGCTGTAACCCGCCTGGGCGGAATCGCTGATGCGGACACGCAGGCTGTCACTCCCCGCACCTTCCACGGCGATGATCGCCGGGGCGGAAGGACTGAGCTGATCCTGCGCTCCGGAATCCGCGGGGGACCCCGCGCCAGCGCAGCCGGCCAGCATGAGGATTGTCATGGCTACTCCAGCCGGACAAAGATTTCTGAATACTCTCACTGCTTTCTCCCTTGGCTTGTCTGTCCCCCATACTCTGGGAGGCCACTGGACAGTGTTTAACCTGTGTGCGGCTTCGCTTCAAGTCCCCAGGCGCAGTTCGGTGCAAATCGGCGGCAATTGTCCGTCCAGTGCCAATCAGCATCCAGCCGGCGCTAGAATCGTCAGATGCTTCATTCCGAGAGGCGCAGGCTGCTGATGCGCATGGGACTGGCCTGGCTGGGGCTCATTTGCCTGCTGGCAATCACGGCCGCCGTGCAGCGCCAGCGCGAGCTGACCGGCGTGGAACACACGCTGATCGCCAGCCGCTACGCTGCCTTCGGTGAAATCGGCCGCCGGGCCCGGGAGGACTGGCCCAACCACCGCCATTCCTATGCCCTGTACCTGATTGAGAACGGCCGCCGCAGGCCGGAGCTCATGCGCCTGCTGCTGATCAGCGAGGCCTGCGTTGTCAAGCATGACAGCTACATGAATGCCTACAGCCGCAACGTCGACCTGCGCCGGATGCTGCTGCAGGAGGTCATGCCGCGCTACCGTGACGACGCACTGGTGCACTGGGCGGCGGGGGTCTGCCACATGAATGCCGGCGAGTTCGGCGAGGCCCGCGCGGAACTGCAGCGGGCGCTGGAACTCGGACTGGACCTTGAGCGCTTCGGGATCGAGAAGCGTGACATCCTGCTGCGGATCATGCTGGCAGCGGCGATGGATGGCGACCCGGCGGAGACGATGCATTGGGTGCGGGAAACGCAGCTTGGCGACGACGCTGAGCTGCAGGCAATGTATGCAGACATGCTTTGCCGTCTGTACATGTATGACGAGTGCATCGCCTTCTGCGAAGCGCAGCTGGGCACGACGCCCAGAGGTGCAATCGCCGGCCGTGCCCTGCACGGTCGGACCGGCGATTCCCTTGCCAGCGTGCTTGTGAGATCACTCTGGTGGGCAGGCAGGCGGGAGGAGCTTCGCCAGCTCCACAGTGCATACAGAGCCTATCACCCGAGCGGTGAAGATGGGCTGGCCAGGGAAGCCTGGTACTGGGGCAGCCGGGGTGGCATCAATCCCCTGGTGCTTGGCCGTTTTGCCCTGCTGGAGAATCCGGGATCCAGGATGAACTCAGGCTCCAGCTTGTCGCCAAACGGGGGATTGCGGGAAGAAGGCATGCCGCAAGTGCTGGCCGAGGGATGGGCATTGTTCGGATTGCAGCAGTCCCGGGAGAGGCTGAATGACATCATGCTCGATGGCAGGCAGCGCCTGGCTGACGGGGCCTACGGGATGCCAAACGAACTGAGCTGGTCCGAGCGTTCCGAGCTGGAGAGCCGGACCGGCAATGTCTACGCCCAGCTGCTGCGCGCGGAGATCCTGCGCCAGGACTGGGCGGCCCTGCAGCAGCTCCTCAATGACAACGCTGATCAGTACTACTGGCCGGCGCCGCTATCCATCGGCTATGCGCAGTTCCTGCTGGGAATTGTCAACGGGTCTCCTGATACGGAACTGGCGGAGGCCCTGCGCGACTTCATCCAGCTTGCACCTTTCCTGCTGCACTCTCCGGAATACAGCGCGGCCTGTACACGGAGTGGGCAGGACCCGGATGCCCTGCGCCGCCGGCTGGTCGCACAGCTCGCAGAGCCCGGCGAGGCGGACGGCAGCTGGTGGTCCGGCAACCTGCCCTACTGGGACAGTGCCAACGGCGATCTGGACTGGTGATGCCGGCAGTGCTTGCCTAGTACTGGGTTGCCAGGAACGTGAAGTCCCGCGCATAGACCAGCTGGTCGTCATCCCGCAGGTAGAACACGGCGGGCATGCCCTCGATCGCGAACAGCTCGAAGGTCAGCACGGCACTGCCGCCTGTCTCCACTTCCTCGCCGTTGAAACTGAAACTCGGCAGATCACTGATCTCACGCAGCTTGTATACCCGCAGTGCGGATATCGTGTCCCGCGAATAGCCGATCAGCATGTGATCCCCGAGTCCGATTGATGAAAGCAGGCCGCTTCCGGGGCTGGGTGACAGGAACGAACTTGAGGAGAAATTCCAGTCGGCATCAGCATTGCCATCCCCCTGGCGGGACTGCCGGAACGGTAGGAACGGGTTATTGTCCACGTTGCTGTCCAGATGCATGAAGTACAGGCTCGGATGGCCATCCAGCGAGCAGAGATCCGCCCAGCTGTGCTCGATGCCCTGGCCCGCTGCGACGACCGCAGGCTGCTGGGGCCAGGCGCTGGCCTTGCTTCCACTCGCGGTGCTGGAAGCCATGTAGAGCTGGCGTCCGTTCTGCTTGTCGTAGAAACTCACTGCGGGCTTGCCACGGATCAGCTTCAGGCTGGGGTTCAGTGCCGAGACGCCGCCGTCCGCATGCAGCACGAGCTTGTTCTGCCAGTCCGCCTCCGCTGCTCCGTCTGCGGTCGTGCTGCGCCTGTAACTGAGGTTGTTGTCCGCGGAGAGATAGGCCAGGGCCGGGTTGCCATCAACCTGGGCCAGTGAGCATTCCGGCACATGTCCGCCCGGCGCATCGTCAATCTTCACCGTGGCTGTCCAGTCAGTGGCAGCGGCACCGGAGGCCGTCGTACTGCGCAGGTAGCTGAGCTGGCCGCTGTTCTCATCATGGTAGGCAATCGCCGGATTCCCGCCGATCAGCTGCATGTCTATCCACTGCCCCGTGGCCCCGGGCACGAGCAGCAGCGGTTCCGGCCAGTCGCCGGCTTCCATCCCCGCAGGGCTCGTGCTGCGCAGGTAGTGCAGGCCCGCGTTGTCAAAGTAGGCCACTGCCGGATGGCCATCCGCGCTGACGGCACCCAGCGGGGACTGCACGGTGTAGCCCGGCAGCGCAACTCCCACATCACGGGACTGCCAGCCGTTGTCAAGTTCGACATCAATCTTGTAGATGCTCACGTTGCCGTCGCCGGCCGGAGCAAACAGGCAGAGGTAGCTGCGACCGCTCGGGCTGTACAGCGAGTCCGTCACGCTGATGACTTGCCCGTCAGGCGGGGCGGGCTGGAACTGCCAGCGGCCGCTGCTGAAATCCGCCAGGCCCATGTACAACTGCAGCTCTCCCTGGATTGAGTAATTCAGCGAGAAGGACCTGAGCAGGCTGCCATCCTCGCCCAGCTCAAAAATGGCCCAGCTGCTGGTCTGATTGTCCGGCTGCAGAATCACTTCATTGGTGACTGGATAAATGAAGGTGTTGCCGGTATCCTGGATGATCGACTCTCCGGCTCTTTCCGAGGAGAAGATCAGGCTTGCTCTGCGCGGGACATTCGCCTCCGCCAGTGATTCAAGCTGCTGGACCCCCGGCAGTCCGGCAGGTAACTCAGGCTCGATCTCCGTATGTCCGGCACAGCCTGCCAGCAGCAGGCCGAGCAGCAGCAGGTTCAGTCTAGCGTACATGTGTTGCCCTGATGGATACAGCCGGACACACTGCCTGCGGCTCCTACCCGCCTGATTATGCCCCTCGCGCGTAGCGCTGCAGCATACACTTGCAGCCCGCTTTGGGCATACACAGCCAGGGCAAGGGAATCCCTACTCGAACCAGCTGCTGATCAGCTGATGGTTCTCCGTGTCGTAGTAGACAAGTACCCGTCTGAAATCGGAATACACTAGCTTTGGATCATTGCGCAGCTGGCTGCCGTAGGCAATGAAGTCCGGGGCGTGCCAGGCGCTCACACCGGAGCCGTCGGACAGCACACAGGCGATGGCATCCCTGGCGGTGTCGTAGTAGCCGATGCTGTAACTGGCAATGCTCCTGTCGAGGATCGGATTCAGGCCGGCGCTGCCTGCAACCTCCAGGGGTGCGGCCGTCCAGTCCGTACCGTCCGAATTGCCGCATTGCTGCACAAGCAGTGGTCCGTCGAAGCTGCTGCCCAGCACTGTTACGGGCAGTCCGGATATGCTGTACAGGCTTACGCCGGTCGCAAAGCGGCTGGAGCTTTCCACCGGTTCCAGCCAGCTCCCGAGGAACAGGTTGGTCGAGCGCAGCAGGTACTGGGTCTGCACACTGGAGCCGTAGGTGTCAACCAGCAGGGCCGGTCCGTTGCCACCGAGTGAGGTATCCCAGCGGTGTGGGCTCAGCGACAATACAGCAGTACCGAGCGGCAGCGCAAGAGCGGTGCTGGCATTCTCCCAGCCATCCGCCGCATTCTCGCTCGCGGGGTAAACCAGCACGCTCTGGGGCTCGCCAAACACGTTCTTGTTTCTGACAGCGGCGATGTAAGGCAGGTCGTCAACCCGGCCCAGACCGCTGAGGATGACATTCTCCGCGTCACTGACCATCACGCTGGCCTGCCAGAGTTCCCCCGTGTCAGTGAATGACTTGACCCAGTGGATCTCAGAGCGGTCCTCCAGCGGATTGTGGATGTCATAGGCGATCCGCAGTTCCCCGTCATAACTGTCCATCCGTACATGCGGTGAACTGCTGAAGCGGTCCTCCAGCCCGACGGGGTAGCGCCGCGGCTCCCAGGCCGAACCCTCCGAGTTGCTGGCCAGCCGGAACACCAGGTCATTGCCTTCAGCATCTAGGAATGCCACCGCCGGCCGGGTATTGAGGCCGTTGCCAACCGTTGTCAGCGCGAATTCACCCTTGAGCAGTACGTCACTCTCGATCACGGCCCTGCGCCAGCCCTTGGTCAGTTCAATCGGTGCGCTGATGAAGTTCTCCGCCAGATAGTTGTCAACCACGGTCAGTTCCACCGTGTTGAAGCCGAACTGGTGGAAGGTCCACTGCACGCCGTCCGGCTCAGTGGTGACCACATCCGCCACCCCGTCGTCAGTGAAGTCCCAGCGGTATTCCGCGATGTAGCCGTCGGAGTCCGAGCTGAGGCTGGCATCAAAGGTCACGGTCAGCGGCGAGACCCCGGAGATCACATCACTGCTGAAGGAGGCCACCGGGCCGCTGTTGGCGGGGTCGATGATCGCGAAGCTGAGGCTGTCGGTGTCGGAATTGCCGGCGGTGTCGTGGATCCGCACCACCGCCGTGTAGTTGCCATTCTCATAGAGATGGCTGGCCTGCCCGTCGGTGTTGCCGGTCACTTCATAGCTGCCGTCACCGTCGAAGTCGAAGTCGAATCCGGCGATGGTGTGCACCAGCTGCTCACTGTTGCTGCAGTTGAAGTTGACGGTGCGTGGTCCCGTGTTCAGCAGCGGATCCGTGTTCAGGTCCGTCTTGATGAACAGGTAGGGAGGCGGTTCCCCGAGCACCACACTGTTCAGGATCGCCGGCTGGGTACCGGTCAGGGCCACGACTACGTCAACATGGCCATCCGTGGTGTACAGCCCCTCCGGACCGCCGAAGTCGTTACCGGCGGCGCTGTAGTGCTGCCAGTCCCAGCGGTTGCCGCCATGGTTGGCAACGGCCACGTAGATCTCCGCCGGGTCCGGTGCCGGGTCAAACCAGTTCAGATGAACGATCAGCCCTTCGGAAAGCACAGGTGCATCCGGGAAGCTGTAGCTGTTCCAGGCCGGATTCAGCAGATCCTCCGGCGGGTCATACAAGGGGGAGAACAGTCCGTCAAAGACATTGTGCGCCGGAAGGATACCCCCGGGCGAGCTGCCTGGCTGCCAGTGTCCTGAATAGTCCAGCGGTTCACTGGGCTGGCGCTGCAGCCCCGCCGGTGCGGGAAGCTGCGGCAGCCCGCTGATCAACGGCTCCTGTACCGGGACCGGCTGGTCAGCCTTGCCTCCGCCGCAGGCAGTGCAGCAGAGCATCACGCCCAGGCAGGCGAGGATCGCGTGTCGCTTCATGTCAGTCAACCTCTATCCGGCGGCGGGCCGCCTCTGGATCAGCAGCGGACAGGTCCGTCCGGCTGCAGGCCAGAATATAACACAGCCCGTGCCGGGCTGCCTGCGCTGCCGCTCTGCTCAGGGCGTGGGCAGGAAGCCCGCGCTGTGCAGGCTGTCGTCATCGAGGTCTAGCGCGAACACCAGTGGGCGGCCGTCCTGCACGAGCACTTCCACCGCGCCGAATCCGGCCCGGCTCTCCAGCAGGATCATCCCCGGGTTCCAGCCCCCCGCATGCACATCGCGCGCCAGCGCCAGCCTGAGCTCGCCGCCACATGCATGCACGCTGCCGGGCAGGCCGTTGAACAACGCCAGGCCATACAGCTCCCCGCTGTCGCAGCCGTCCTCGATCAGCACCGGCTCCTGCCAGCTGCCGCCCTGTTCATCAGCGCTCGTGATGCTGTAGAGCGCCTGGTCCGCCTCGTCATGGTAGGCCACCACGATCCGCCCATCGCTGAGCAGCATGCTGCGCGCCGAGCTGCTGACCGTGCGACCGCTGACCAGCACCCGCGCATCCAGCCACTCCCCGCCGCTGATATTGCTGCTGCGGCGATAGACCAGGTCGCTGCCGAGTGCCCCGGTGTCGCGGCCATACAGCAGCGCGGGACCCGTGGGCAGCAGCAGGGCCGAGGGCCGGAAGCAGGCCAGCTGGTCGACGTCCTGCGCCGCATAGTCCAGGAAGCTGCTGGTGAAGCGCAGCGGTCCGCTGCCGTCGGCGGCATCCTCCAGCCAGGCCACGGCCGGGGTGTCGAACATGTCGAAGCTGAAGGGCTGGTAGCCGGTCACGAGTGAGGGGTGGTCGTCAATCAGTTCCACGACCTCGATCCCGCCGGAGTTGTCAGCGAGGAAGCGCTCGATGCAGAGCTTCTCTCCATGCTGCAGGTAGGCCCAGAGAATCCCGCCGCTGCTGGCGAGTGAGAACTGGTCACAGGGCGTGGGGCTGATCAGCGCCATCTGCGGGGCATGCCAGCTGCCGGCATCGGGGTCCTTGGCGCGGATGATGTAGGGCACGCTGAAGGCGTCCTGATAGCTGCCGATGAAGCTCAGCACCGGCCGGCCCTCGCTGTCCAGTGCGGCCGAGAGCGGGGCATGCGCCGGCTGACCCGCATCTGGGCTGGAAGTCGTAAGCGCACCGAAACTCACATTCAGCGGATTCAATTCCAGCACGGAGAAGGCCCCTTCTTCGTCCGTGACGCGCAGGTAGGGCTGGAAGCTGCCAAGTCCCGTATACGTATATGTGTAGTTCGGCACATCGAGGGTGTTGACCCACTGGCCGTTGCCTTCGGGGTCCCACTCGAAGTGGTCAATCGTGCCGTCCGGGTCATAGCTGTCGGCGGCATCGAAACTGACAAGGGTGCCGGGCAGCAGCTGCGGTGCCCCGTCATGGTAGCCGAGCGCGGCCGGAGGGATGTTGTCAGGCAGGAAGCGTCCCGGCGTGCCGTAGATCTCCGAAGTCAGTTCGCCGTCGCTGGGAGCCACGACATAGTACTGCCCGTAGGGCGGGTTCACAAGCGCGTAACTCCAGACCCGCGGCCCGCCGCCGGCCGGCAGCACGCCCGCGCTGTAGGGAATGTAGACATCCGGCAGGGGCGTCCAGGGTCCCGTCGGGCTGGAACTGCTGAGGATCACGAAGCCGTCCACGCTGGTTTCGTAATTGACGCCGATCGGGGTGATGTCGGAGATGTTGACGACGAGGTTCCTGTCCCCGTCCGCCACGCGCTCACGTTGCCACTGCTCTGAGCTGCTGTCGGCCTGGAAGTACTGGCCGACGGGGGTGATGTCCGAGATATTGACGATGCCGTTCTGGTCGTAGTCGCCATTGCCGAAATAGGTCCAGTGCATGGTGGCGAAGTCCGGGGCCTCGAAGTATATGTCGTCCACCGGCACCACGGAAATTGCGCTCAGCTCGCGCAGCAGTGTCCTGTCAGCGTCAACCCTCCGCAGCTCCAGCAGCTCGCCCTCAGGCAGCATGGCCCCACTGCCGCGCATCGTCAGGCCCACGGCCAGCCGGCCTCCAGGCAGGGCCTGGCTGATCAGCAGGGCGCGCTCCCGCAGTTCCGGGGCCAGTTCCGCCCTCAGCGTTTCGCCGTCTGCATCCAGGCTGAATTCCAGGTAGAGGCTGTGGCTGTCCCGCGGGCTGCCGGCCAGCAGGCTGATTACGCCGTCCTTCCCAACCTCCAGCCGCAGTCCGGGCTCCGTTGCCACGGTGTTGCCGAGCGCATCAAGCTGCCGCAGGACCGGCAGTGTCGCAGTTTCCACCTGCTGCTGCGGCAGCGCTGCACTGTCCCGTCCGCCGGAGCAGGCATTGAGCAGCGTGACGGCCAGCAGCATCGTCAGACAATTGAGAGCCAGCTTGTGCATGAGAGCATTCCCCTGATATCCGTGCAATGGCCAGAGGCCAGTTCCAGCAGTTTCACCCAGGCGCGGCACTGAGCCGTGCGCGCATAGATTCTGCCACAGCTACTCAGGTTAAGCCCCGCTTATCCGTGGAAATTCCACAAAAATGTCAAGAAATTGCCGCTGTTCAGATAGTGCGCATCGTGATCGACCAGCGCTGCTGTCTGACCGGCGCAATGCTGTGCTGCCAGCGCGAGCGCGACGCCCCGGCCATTTCATACAGCGAACGGGCCTCGGCCTGGAAACTGATCACCGAGCTGCGGTTGCGCTGCGTCTCGAACTGAGGGCGCAGGCGGAATGTGCAATCGCTGCCCAGCGAGAGGCCGATGATCGAGCGGTGCGGCGGGCTGTCCCGGTGCCAGCCGATCGGCGCTCCCGGCGGATACTCCGTCAGCAGGGCATGGCAGATGCTGCCGCGCTCATAGCCGAGGAAGTCCGCCACCCGCTCGGACAGTTCCAGCATCCAGCTCGGAGCGGCCTCTGTCTGCACCGGCCGCGATTCCACCGTGCCGTCATCGCGCTGCACAGGGTTGTCACCCAGCGTGGCGCTGCCCTTGTTCGGGTCAGACTTATATGTCTCCGGCATGCTTTCGCTCAGTGCGAAACTTGCGATCCTGCGCTTGGCCGCAAAGCCGTTCCAGACCGCAGTACGCAGCGCAATGGCCCGGATCTCCCGCAGCATGCGCCGCTCCTCAGCCTCGGAGATGAACTCAGGCTGGTAGATGAAGCCCTGCGGCAGGGGCGGCAGCAGCTGCCGGGAGGCCGGCATCTCGGGAAACAGGCTGGCGCAACTCAAGCTAGACATATGTTTAGTATAACTTGTTCAGCAGGAATTGCAAGCCTAATGCTCAGTTTCCACCGCTGCTGTTCAATACTGATACCAGGCACACATCAGGTTATCTCCGGCATCCGTCCAGGCCAGCAGCAGTTCTCCCTCCACCACTGTCATGGCGATCCTCCGGCCCGTGTCCGGACTGTCCACCACGATCTCCGGGCCCTGCCAGGCAGTCCCAGCCGCATCATCCGCTCGATAGAGCGTGATCCGGTTCTGGCTGCGGTCGTAGCAGCACATCAGCGGCTTGCCTCCAAGCTCAACGAAGGACATGTTGCCACAGCGAATCTTGCTCAGGACCTCTGGTTCTGAATTGAATCCGGCGGCTGCAGCATCCATTGCCCGCACGCCTCTGATCGGCTGGGAACTGCTGTCATCGGCAAAGCAGGCCATGGGGATCCCATCAAAGCGGGGCACTGCAAGAAATCCATAGCTGCTGCCCACCAAGGCGAAGGGATCCTCCCAGCTCATGCCAGCTGCATCCCCGGCCCGGCGCAGGTCCAGGAAGTACTTGGGGATATCGGCCGAGCTGTAGAACGCCAGCAGGCGCTCCTGGCCCTCGACCAGGCACTTTCCCAGTGCCATGTTCGTATAGCGCAGATCCGGCACCGGATCCTGAATGGCCTGCTGTGTTCCCCAGGCCAGGCCTGCCTGGTCCGTTGCCAGGTAAATCAGCGGAAAGCTGAAGTTGAGGATGTTACGCCTGAATACGGCACCGATCACAGGCTTCCCATCCAGCAGCTGCATGTCGCACAGCGGTACATCATCGCTGTCATTGATCACCTGCGGCTCCTGCCAGAGCCCGGCATTGCCGCTGCTGAAGCTGATCTGCCGCCCGCCCTGGAAATTGTCAAACACATCCCAGGCCAGCAGCAGGGTGTTGCCATCAGCAGCGGCAAGCAATTCAAGATTGCTGTCCTGATCAAGCCTGTCCTCACCGGGTGCGGGATCCTTTGGGGCTTCCCAGCTGTCGCCGGGCGCGCTGGCGGCCGTGACAACCCGCACGGCACCGCTGCTGTCAACATAGGCAATGCTGGCCAGCTCGTTGCCGGGTTCCCCCGTCGTGGCCATTGCCAGCCAGGAGTCCGGCAGGATTCCCGCCACGACCTGGCTGGCGCTCCAGCCGCTGCTCGTACTGACCGCCAGCTGGAACTGGTTCGTGGCGAAGAAGTTGTCCTCGACCTCCAGCGTTACAAGGTGCTGGCCCAGCGTGGTGTAGGTGTAACTGACGGAGTCCGGGTCCTGCGTCTGCTCGTCCCAGTCCCCATCATTGTCAAAGTCCCAGCGGTATTCAACGATCACCCCATCGGCGTCGTTGCTTGCGGAAGGGTCAAACAGCACGGTGAAAGGCGCGGCGCCACTACCCGAGTCCGGTGAGAAGGCAGCCACTGGTGACTGGTTCTGCGGGTCAACTATGTCGATCTCCCTTTCCAGCGTGTCACTGTAGCCTTCCGTGTCCGTGACCCGCACAATGGCAATGTGGTTACCACTGCCGTAAACATGCGAGGCAATACCGTCGGGGTCCTTCTCCAAGTCCCAGCTGCCGTCCCCGTCCCAGTCGAAGTCGAAATGGCTGATGGGGTGCAGCGTGGCAAAGGAGCTGCTGGCATCCAGCGTCACTTCCCGCGGTGGCAGGTTCAGCAACGGGTCATTGTCCAGGTCATCGGTCACATTCAGCCAGGGCGGAAGAGTACCCAGCAGCATGTAATGCAATGCTGCAGGCTGCTCCCCATACAGCACCACCGCCACATAGATGCGTTCCTGGGCTGACAGGTGATCCGCAGTGCCGGAGAAGAACAGCTGTCCCTCTCTCCCCTTCTGCCAGTCCCAGCGGCCTGTGGCAAAATTGGCGACACCGATGGCGAACTCCAGGGAAGCCAGGTCTTCACTGACCCA
This sequence comes from bacterium, assembly GCA_020440605.1. Lineage (GTDB taxonomy): Bacteria > 4484-113 > 4484-113 > 4484-113 > JAFGCY01 > JAHEFU01. Next base: position 232,047 of record JAGRNT010000003.1, read on the forward strand.
CTGCAGCAGCACGGCCAGGGGACTTTCCTGGTCCTGCTGGCCCTCCCAGCTGTAGATCGCGTATGCAGGCTCAAGCAGCTGGCTCTCTTCATTCAGTACTGGCTGGAAAACGGCATTTGTCACATTCCGGTTTGGCAGGCCCTGATCCCAGCTGTTGCCGGATCTCTGCTGGTCAGCGTAGTCACTTGGAGAAGAACTGAGTCTGTCCAGTTCACTGATGGGCGGGAGTGCAGGAATGCCTCCTGCAGCAGCAGAATCAATGTCAGCCTGGAGCTGTCCTGTCGGCAATGCTGCGGCGGGACCCTGCGTCAGGTCTTCACCTGACTGCTGTCCACCCCTGCCTGAACAGCCAGCCTGCAGCAGCACGAGCAGGATGGGCCACAAAAGCACTGTCCAAATCCGCATTTTTCCTCCCCACAGGCCAGCTCCCCATACCCGGCGCATCAGTCGCTGATGCAGCAGGGAACTCCAGAGTCTAACAGCATGTCCGCGGATACGGAAATGGAACGGGCGGACTGCAATCCCCGCAATCCGCCCTTCATACTGCACTCAGGATCGATGTCAGTTTGCTCCTTCCGGGATATTGCCAGCGTGATACTGTTCGTCCGTCACATGCTCCAGCCAGTCCACCGCCCTGCCGTCCAGCGCTTCCTGGATGGCGATGTGACTCATCGCCTCCTTGTCCGATGCGCCGTGCCAGTGCTTCTCCTGCGGTGCGAAGCGCACCACGTCACCTGGCCTGACAATCTCTATCGGACCGCCTTCACGCTGCACCCAGCCGGTGCCGCTCGTGATGATCAGGGTCTGGCCCAGCGGATGCGTATGCCAGGCGGTGCGAGCGCCGGCGCTGAAGCTCACTTCCGCCACGGAGAGGCGCGACGGTTCCTCGGGACCGGCCAGCAGTCTGTCCAGCTGCACTTCGCCGCTGAACCACTCCGCCGGCCCGCTGACAATCTCCCTTGACTCCTTCCTGTTGATCTGCATGTGGATTCCTTTCCGTAGTGTTGACAAATAATGATTCAACCGAGCCGGAAGTCTTGCTCATTGCTCCCTACTCATTGCTGGTCAGTGTTGCCATGTCAATCACGAAGCGGTACTTCACGTCACTCCTCAGCATCCGCTCGTAGGCCTCGTTGATCTCATCCATCCTGATCGTCTCGATCTCGCTGACGATGCCGTGCTCACCGCAGAAGTCCAGCAGCTCCTGGGTCTCCGGGATCCCGCCGATCAGCGAGCCGGCGATGCTCTTGCGTCCCATGATCAGCGGCCGGGTGTTCAGCATCTCATCGAGGTTGCCAAGGAAGCCCACCAGCACCAGCGTGCCGCTGGTTGACAGCAGCGGGACATAGGGGTTGAGCTCGTGCATGTTCGGCACGGTGTCAATGATCAGCTCGAACCTGCCCTTGGCCGCTGCCATCTGCGCTTCATCTGTGGAAATGACAACATCCGTCGCACCAAGCCTGCGTGCATCCTCCGCCTTGCCGGGGGAGCGGCTGATCAGCGTGACTTCCGCGCCGAGCGCCTTCGCCAGCTTGAGCGCCATATGCCCCAGGCCACCGAGCCCGACCACCGCCACCCTGCTGCCCGGTCCGACCTTCCAGTGGCGCAGCGGCGACCAGGTGGTGATCCCTGCGCAGAGCACCGGCGCCACCGCGGCGAGGTCCAGCCCGTCCGGCACGCTCAGTACGAAATCCTCACTGACAACGATCCTGTCGGAGTAGCCGCCGTAGGTCGGCATGCCGTCATGGCGGTCCTTGCCGTTGTATGTGAAGGTCGCGGAATTCTCGCAGTACTGCTCCAGGCCCGCCTCGCAGTTATGGCAATGCCGGCAGGAATCCACCATGCAGCCAACCGCAACGTTCTGGCCGACGCTGAACCTGGCCACAGCGCTGCCCACTTCCAGCACGCGGCCGACGATTTCATGCCCCGGCACCACCGGGTACTTCGTGCCACCCCAGTCATTGCGGGCGGTGTGCAGGTCGGAGTGGCAGACCCCGCAGTAGAGGATCTCTATCAGCACGTCATTGCTGCGCAGCTCACGCCGCTCGAAACTGAAGGGCGCGACCTCGCTCGTGGCTGACTGTGCTGCATATCCGTGTACATTCATTTCGTTCTCTCCCTGAACCCGGGTCCCGCTGCCTGGCCCTCCGGTTTTCCGGCTGGCGGGGCAGCTCGCCCTTGCTGCCTAGTTTGTACCGCCCATGGCCGTCGATCCGGTATATCAATCCTCCGCAATCATTGCCTGATCCTCCAGACATCCAGGGAAAGCCGTTTCATGCTCCGGAATTCGCTGGTATCATCCTCATGTCCAGCAAGCGCTGAGACCGGATGGAATGGTGATCCAGATGATTGATGAGCAACAGGAATTTGCCGCGGCGCAGAATGCACTGGCTGAGCGGATTGCCCGATACACCGCGGGGCAGGAACAATTGCAGGCGGCCATTCCCGGGCTGAAGCTCTACAACTTCGCCCAGCCGACCGAGCCCAGCAGCTATACGATGCCGGCCAGCATCTGCCTGATCGGCCAGGGCAGCAAGCGCCTGAGCGTGGGCGACGAGAGTTACATGTATGACGTCTCGCGCTACCTCATCACAGCTGTGGACCTGCCGGTGGTGGCCAACATCGTCGAAGCCAGCCCGGACAGGCCCTATCTCGGCCTGTCATATGAACTGGACCCGCGCGCCATCCGCCAGCTGATGCTGGACAGTGGCAAGCTCCCGGCCCGGGTCGACGGATCCCAGCGCGGGATCGCTGTCAGCCAGGCCCCGCTGGCGATCCTCGACGCCTTCAGCCGCCTGCTGGACCTGCTGGCCCAGCCCGCCGACATCCCGGTGCTGGCACCCCTGCTCAACCGCGAGATCCTCTACCGCCTGCTGCAGGGTGAACAGGGCGCACGGCTGATGCGCATTGCCGAGATCGGCAGCCAGAGCGAGCAGATCGCGCGCGCGATCGGGATGATCAGGGAACGCTACAGCCAGCCCTTCAAGGTGGATGAGCTGGCAACGGAGGTCGGGATGAGCAGCTCCAGCTTCCACCAGCACTTCCGCGCCACCACCACGCTCAGCCCGCTGCAGTTCGTCAAGCGCCTGCGCCTGAATGAGGCCCGCCGCCTGATGCTGATGGAGAACTGCGACGCAGCCACGGCCGCGATCCAGGTCGGCTACGAAAGCGCATCGCAGTTCAGCCGCGAGTACAGCCGCCAGTTCGGCGCTCCGCCGCTGCGCGACATCCGCGAACTGCAGGGCAGCGTGGCAAGGAGCTGAAGCTCGGTTGCCAATCTACGCGCCTACTCGAAGTTCACCATCCGCACGCTGTGGTCTAGGTGGTCCACATAGATGATCAGCGGCCGGTCGCCGATAGCCAGCAGTTCCACTTCACCGAACTTGGCAGTCGTCTCCGCCATCACCACCGCATCATTCCAGGACTGCGCCAGCTTGTCGGCCGCCACGCGGTACTTCAGCTGTTTGTCGTCAACATAGGCGATGCAGGGCATCCCGTTGACCTCCAGCACCGTGCAGCTCCGGTCGGTCTGGCAGCCAGCCTCGACCAGCACCGGCTCCAGCCAGGTGTCGCCAAGGCTGTCGGCGGCGCTGATCGTGTAGAGCGCGTCCTCAGATTCACTCCAGAAGCCGATCAGCGGACGCTCCGCCCCGGTCAGGAATGTACCGCCATGCTCCGAGGTGATGATGTCCCGGCCAGTCACGAGGATCTGCGGTGCGGTCCAGGCAGCGCCATCGCTGTCAGTGGCACGCATGTACATCAGCTGCCCTTCGCCGTCACTGTGCGCCGTGCAGGCTGCAGCCGGGTACTGGGAAAGCTGGATTGCCGCCGGGAAATTGCAGCTCCCGGTGCTGATCTCGAGGTTGATGAAGGCAGCCTGCTTGTTGGCAAACCAGATGCCGGTCGGTGACTCGGAGGAAGCCCTGCGGTCATACACGGCCCAGCTGGCGTTCTGGTCATTCGCCGTGGATGGCAGAAAACCCGCAGTCCCCAGCAGCGGGTCGTCAAGCACCAGCGATTCATCCTCCGCGCCGCTGCCGCCCTCGCTGAAATGCAGGCGCCTGAGCGCGCCCTCGACTCCCGCATAGAGGTAGAAATCGCTGCCGCTGCGCGTGAGCGACAGGCTGCGGCAGATCGTGAAGAACGGGACGAGCGGGAACAGCGACTCCGGGCTGCCCCAGCTTTCAGCGTTGTCATCCGTGGAACGGACGATGTGGGCTGAGTACTCGTTGCCACCGTCATGCACGACGTAGGCCACCGCCGGACGTCCGTTCGCCATCAGTGCGGCCGTCAGCTCGCCGCTCGCGAGCGGCCCGGGATAAATGCTGTCAACAACCCTGAGCCCGAAGCTCACGAGGATCGGCGCAAGCCCGGCAACCGTGGCCAGCCCGCTGGCATCCCGCACGCGCACCCGCGGGCTGAAGCTGCCTTCCACGCCGTAGACGTACTGGAAGCTGGCGCTGTCGCCCGTGCTGGTCCATTCGTCCTGGCCAAGCGGGTCCCACTCGAATTCGCTGATCGTGCCGTCCGGGTCTGTACTGGCGCTGGCATCGAAGTTGACCACGACGCCGGGTGCTTCCTTCGCTGTTGCATCATGCCCGGCATTGACAACAGGCGCCAGGTTCAGCGGCTCGAAATGCAGCAGATTGCTGAGCTGCGTGCTTTCAGCCTCCCCGTCGTCAACGGTAATCGCGTAGTAGCTGCCGTACTGCGGGTCCGCCAGCGGCAGTTGCCAATGGCGCGGGCCGCCACCGGCGGGAATCGGTGCACTGTCAAACGCTGTGGTCCCGCCCTCCACGGCCTCGAATGGCCCGATGGACTTATCACTGCTACGGAGGATGAAACTCTCCACCCGTGAACCGAAGTTCGCTCCGATGGGGGTGATGTCCGCGATCGTCACCGATTCGTTGCCATCTCCGTCCGCGACCTGGGCCTTTGCCCAGTTTGGGGATGAATCTGTCTTGCCGATGTGCAGGCCGAGCGGGGTGATGTCGCCGATGGTCACACTGCCATTCTGGTCGTAATCTCCGTTGTTGTAGTAAGTCCAGTGCAGGGTGTAGCTTTCCTCCTCCGTGAAGCTCAGGTCAGCGACAGGGGTGGATGGAGCCGAGCTGGCATGGCGCAGCGGCATGGCCTTGTCTGAGTTGCCATTTCCCGGCTGGATGCTGAGCAGTTCCATATCCGCCGGAATACTCCTGTTGTCACCGAGCATCGTGATCCCGGCCTGCAGACTGGCTCCGTTGATCGGCTGCACGAACAGCAAGGCCTGGTCACGCAGGTCATCCGTCAAAGAAAGTGTAGGCAAGGGGCCGTCCGCCGCATCAATCTCAATGAACAGGCTGCGCCCGGGGCTGTCCGATACGCTCAGTGCCAGGCCGCTTTCCCGGTCCTTCTCCAGCAGGATTCCGTTGCTGGAAAGGCCGTCTTCATCCTTGCCTGAATCCTCCCAGGGATTGCCCATGCCGTCAATCCGGGAGACCTGCAGGTTTTCCAGGCTGCGATCCTGCATTCGCACTGGGGCATTCGCATCTGTAACAGGCGATTCCAGCCCCAGCCCACTGCGCGATGCACAGCCTGCGCCCAGCACAAGGGACAGGACAAGCACCATGCATGCCTGCACAGTCCGGCTGCGTTTCAGTATGTAAGTAAGGTGCATAATGCCGCTCCGGGGGAATTCCTCCTGCGGGTTGCACCTTATATTACCCGGAGGACAGATTGGGGGTATGGCGACTAGCCGACAGAAAAGTTTGCGGTTTCGGAGGGAACCCCTAGACCTGGTCCTTCCTGAATCCTATCCGCCCGGCACTTTCCTGCCTCTGCAGCAGTAACTCGATTGCTTCCATTACGCTTCGATACTGGGCATCGCACTTCTGCTCCAGTGCAGCAAGTTTCCTCGCCAGTTCCACATGGTTCCTTGCCCATTGTCGCATTTCCACAAACGCCCGCATGATGGCGATGTTGACCTTCACCGCCCGCTCACTGCGCAGCACCCCGCTGAGCATGGCCACTCCCTGCTCGTTGAAGACATATGGCAGCGATCTTCTTCCGCCCCTGGAATCGTTTGTTATGCCAATTTGGCATAGCAAAGAATCGAGTTCCACTTCGGTCAGTTGGAACATGAAATCCTCAGGAAAACGCTCAGCATTCCTCACAACTGCCTTATTCAAATCTTCGTGAGGACCCATTTTTAGGTAGGATGATTAAGTGGGGTAATTGACGATATGATCAAGTTTTCTGGCAACATCTCTGAAAATTCTACTTCAAGTACTGGTCCTGTGAGTGATTCAACATAGTCATCGCTAACTTGTTGCCATGTTGGATCTCTTTTTGCTGGTATCACAATACTGTTGTTTAAGATAAACTCCAATATCATTTCGCCATCTAATTTCATATCGCTATTTGGGTTTTGAAATATGATAAAAGCTAAATACTTGTTTTTATTTATGGTGAATGAAAACTCTAATTCAGAAATCGATAGCCAGTGCTCTGAAAAAACTTGCAGCTCAATCTCCGTTGAATCTCTAAATGGATGGAATGTATATGATTTGTGTTTTTCATATTCAGGAATCACAGTATTCACTTGAAGAACTAGATCATCGATAAAATGAACTTGTTCTTTTGATTTTGTGTTTCTTATACTCCAATCCTGCAATGCAAGAGGAACATCAATTCTTGGTGGAATTACTCCTGTCAATTTCAAAGATAATCTCACGTTAAATTCAACGCTATATTCACTCCATACTAACGGAACACTTATAGGTTCATTATGCTTTGGTTCGTTGATTCCTAAATTGAGGACAGAAGCACCAAAAGCTTGTTCGACCTTACTGTTAATTCTTGGTCCCCATTTCTTAGTGAATTCAAACATTTTTTCCATTGGTTGTTCCTTTTGCCATTCGTCCAACTTCAGTGGAATAATGGAATCAAATGATTCAGTTTTGGTTACTAAATTTAATTCACCAAGAATTGCAAAATCTGCTTTTCTGAATTGATATGAGATCGGAACATAAAGAGATATCACTCCTCCAAAAAATCCTACTATTCCAAAGCACCTACGCTCTTTTTTGTTACCTTCAATATATATAAAATGTGATAACGGACTCAGAAGAAATTCCAGTGCACTAACTGGTTCAAGGATTTGTCTTACGCTTGAAGTTTCCGCTTGATTAAATAGTTCATTTGTGAAAGTATTTGATGTAGAAATTACTGAAAGATCGCTATTTGCCAACATACCAATACACATTTTTATGGCCAACTGCCTTATCGATTTACCCACTGTAAAAGAATAACTATTCAAACTTGGTTGCGATGCAATAGCCAACAAATGATGCTTCTGCAATTCATGTGTAACACCTGACTCCAAATTGTTGATTATTGAGCGTGCCTGTTTGCGATTAGCGGCAACGATTTTTACATGATCCTTTGTTCTCTCTACATAAGGTTTGGTAGGATAGGCATACATGTTGGTTGATAAATCATACGCTATCCCAGATTCCTCAACTTTGAACGCGTGCTTGTACAACAGATCTTTACAATGGTTATATCCTGACTGAGAAAGAAAAACAATCAAAGGCAAAAATGCACTTGCGACCTCTGACTCAAATGTTGAACCAAACGTGTTGTTGCACTTATCACACGTGGCAATCGTTTTCTTGCCGCAAAGAAACTGAGGAAAAATGTGATCACGGGAGTTAGATTGATTATCTCGACAATATGGACAAATTGCTCGAGATTTGCAATTCATACCCTACTCCCACTCAATCGTGCCCGGGGGCTTCGACGTGATATCCAGGCAGACGCGGTTGATGCCCGGCACCTCGCCGATCACGCGTGAGGTGATCTTCTCGAGGTTCTTGTACGGGATCTTCGACCAGTCCGCCGTCATCGCGTCCTCCGAGCTGACCGCGCGCACCACCAGTGGGTAGCCGTAGGTGCGCTTATCGCCCATCACGCCCACGCTCTTGACTGCGGGCAGCACCGCGAAGTACTGCCAGGGCCGCTCCATCTCCGCCATCTCAATCTCATCGCGTACGATGCGGTCCGCCTGGCGCAGGATCTTCAGCCGCTCCGCCGTCACCTCGCCGATGATGCGGATCGCGAGCCCCGGCCCCGGGAATGGCTGGCGGTAGACCATCGGGCGCGGCAGCTCAAGCTCGATCCCGAGCCGGCGCACCTCATCCTTGAACAGGTCCCTGAGCGGTTCGACGAGCGAGAGCTTCATGCGCTTCGGCAGCCCGCCGACGTTATGGTGGCTCTTGATCACATGCGCATGCATGCCGATCCCGCTCGATTCAATCACGTCCGGGTAGAGCGTGCCCTGCGCGAGGTACTTCGCCCCGCGCACCTTGCGGCTCTCCTCCTCGAAGACCTTGATGAACTCGCGGCCGATGATCTTGCGCTTGCGCTCCGGGTCGGTCACGCCCTTCAGCTCATCGAGGAAGCGCTTGCCGGCCCGCACCCGCACCAGCCGGCTCTTGAAATGCCCCTTCCAGGCCTCCACCACCTTGTCGCCCTCATCCATCCTCAGGAAGCCGTGGTCCACGAAGATCGGGTGCAGGCGGTGCCCGATTGCGCGGTCGATGATCGCGGCCGTGCACAGACTGTCAACACCGCCGCTGACCGCGCAGATCACCTCGCCATCCTCGCCTACCTGCTCGCGGATGCTCTCGATCGACTGCTCGATGAAGTTGCCCATCGTCCAGTCGCCGCTCGCCTGGCAGACGCCGACCACGAAGTTGCGCAGCAGGTCGATGCCCCAGGGCGTATGGCTTACCTCGGGGTGGAACTGCACGGCGTACATGTTCTTCTTCGGGTATTCAAAGGCCGCAACCTTGGTGGCATCCGTATGCGCCGTGACCCGGGCCCCGCGCGGGGCCGTCACCAGCGCGTCACCATGGCTCATCCAGCAGATCAGGTTCGGGTTCAGCCCGCGGAACAGCACCGAGTCATCCTGGTTGTCCACCCACAGCTCAGTGCGCCCGAACTCGCTGCGCTTCGCCGCCTCCAGCCTGCCACCGTGCATGCTGCCGAGCAGCTGCAGGCCGTAGCAGATGCCGAGGATCGGGATATCCAGCGCCAGCAGCTTCTTGTCGATCTGCGGGGAGCCGTACTTGTGGGCGGAGTTGGGACCCCCGGAGAGGATCAGCCCGATCACATTCCCGCGGCGCTTGACCTCAGCGGCCGTCAGCTTGTTGTCCACAACCTCTGAATGGACATTGAGTTCACGGATCCGGCGCGCGATCAACTGGGTGTACTGGGAGCCCAGGTCGATGATGAGGATGCTTTGAAAGCGGCCTGAAACGGCCTCTGGTGCGCTTGCCATGCGGGATTATATCACGCACGAACGGCGCTTCATCTCGAAGCAGCACGCTTGCGATCCTGATTGTGTGTGACTCTCGCGCCCTGCTCAGTGCAGGGTGTCCCGCGACAGCAGCAGCCGGTTGCCGCTCACATACAGCATGTGCCGGGATGCTCCCAGCTCCAGCACCGGGCTGTGGATGTCCAGCAGGTCATAGCAGGAAATCTGCTCAGGCTTGCTCCAGCTCGCGGTGCCGCCATCCGCACCATGCACGAGCACATTGCGGTGGAAGCGCCACTGCTGGATGGCAACCTGCGGCACGCCCTCATATACATACATGCCCTGCGGCCGCGCCCCGCCGTCCACACCGAGGAAGGTCTGGCTGATCGACTGCGGCACAGACCAGGTCTCCCCGCTGGTGCTGGTCGCGGCGGAGAAGAGAGTGTTGTCACCGCCGCTGCCGTCATACGTGACAGCCGGCAGGCCGTTGTACTCGATCAGGTACTGCTGCGTGCCCTGGCCCATCGCGCCATCCACCAGGTTGGCAAAGTTCCACTCCGCGCCGTCCGGGTCCATCGCACGGATGTAGTACAGCTTGTCACCCTCGAAGTTGCGGATCAGCGTCGCCGGGTTGCCATCGATGACCGTCAGCGGGGTCAGCGCATCGGCGTTGCCATTCGCCCCGACAGAGGCCAGTGAGATCGGGTCCGGCCAGTCCGTGCCGTCGGCATCATTGGCACGCACGAACTGCGCACTGCGGAAGCCGCCGATGAAGCTGATCTCCAGTCCGAACAGGATCGCCGGATTGCCGTTGACAACCTTCAGCACCGGGTCATGCCCGCTGTCCTCCAGCGAGTCGATGATCTCCGTGTCGTCCCAGACGCTGCCGTTCGCGTCAATGCTGCGGATGTACTTCAGCTTGCCGGTGCCATGCCCCTCGCCATCCTGCTGCGGGTCCTGGAAGGCGACCGCCGGCTTGCCGTTCACCTCGGCCATGGAGACGGTGCCCATGTCATCGATGGAGGTCAACACGACGGGAAAGCCCCAGTCATCGCCGAACACATTCAGGCCTCGGCTGTACTTGACGTCGAACTTGCCCGGCACATCCCCCGGCTCCACATAGACCACGGCCGGATTGCCATTCACGAGCGCCGCGTCATAGCTGTGCTTCGCCTGCGGCGGATCCGCCGCGAACTTGTACACCTCGGAGGCCTTCCAGGGTACGCCGAGCCCCACGCTGCCCAGCCCCGGCTGGTCGTCACCGAGGTAGAGCACGAGCATGTAGGCCTGGCCGGCCGGCCCGGCATACTGCTCGAGTCCCGGCAGCTCCACGAATTCAGGCTGCTGCGGACTGTACCAGTCCCAGCGGTTGCTGTCGAAGTTGCCCAGCCCGAGGTACAGCAGGTCCTGGCGCTGCGGCACCTTCTGCCAGCCCATGCTGGCGCAGGGCAGCTGCGGCAGTTCGCTCAAGTCGAGCAGGAAGGTGGCGTATGCCATGTCCGCGGCCTGGCCGGTGTTGATCCAGTCGCTGTTCATCCGCAGGAAGTGGTTCAGCTCATCGATGCTGGCATTGCGGTTCGGCAGCTCCGTATCCACATCATCAAAGTAGGCCGTTGCTTCGAGGTGGCTGGAGCTGGCCAGCCTGTCCGGCGGATTGAGTGCCGCCAGCTCCAGCGGGGAGGGCAGTCCAAGCCCCGCCGGGATCCCGGTGCCGTCCTCCTGCGGAAGGGTCTGAGGCAGCAGTGCCCCTGGTTCATTGACTGATTCAACACGTATACCAAGCTGTCCGCCTGTGCAGGCGCTTGCCAGGATGGCAGTCAGCAGGCAGGCCAGCGATGTGTGCAGGCGCATGGGGAACTCCGGAGATTGCGTGCGGTTTGCTACCGGGATTCTATTTCAGGATCATCCCGCCGGGATGGCTGTTTAACCGGAATTTGGGATTTCCTGTTTAGGCACCCGGGGGGCCGGGTAACAAATACGGTTGCCGCAGGAGGCAACCCCCAAACAGTAATCTCCATCAAGGATGTGTATGCCATGTACAGAAACGTACTGACGATGATTTCCCTTGTAGTGGTGCTGTTTGCCGTTTCCTGCGGAGGAGGGGCTTCCCTTCCGGACCCGGGCAATGGCAACGGCGGCAACAACGGCGGCGGCGTCGTGACCGACAGCACCGCCCCCGAGATCGTGATCAGCGGGATCACCGAGGGCAGTGCCTACGGTGAGCAGCAGCCCGGCCTGAACTTCCTCAACGTGAAGGGCGTGGCGGCCGACACCGGCGGTGTCGCCAACATGGCGATGCGCATCAACGGCACGCTGGTCGCCGCCAGCAACGACAGTGAGCTGGACTTCGGCTGGGACGTGACCGGCTACGATGACGGCGCCTATGAGGTGGCGGTGCAGGCCAGCGATGCCAGCGGCAACGTGGCCGAGGAGGTCGTGAACGTGATCGTTGACAACGACCTGATCTTCATCCCGCCCGGCAGCTTCTGGCCCGACCTGGATCTCGACTTCGGGATCATCGATCCGATCCCCGACCCGGATCCGGGTCCGTGGGTCCCGGACTTCGACATCATCTTCCCCGGCCTGTAACAGGCCCCCCCACCGGAACCGTGGCCCCTGGGGGATGCAGGCGCCGCCCCGGAAACTGACGACATGAAAGCCTGCTCCACGGAGCAGGCTTTACCTTTTTCGGAGTGTCGGTCTCAAGACCGACATGGTCCTGTGGCTCTCGGAGCCACACTCCATCAATGCCCACTGACTACTCCCAGTAGATGCAGTCATCCACACAGCCCCCGGAGTGACCGCACTCCAGCCAGATGTATTCAGATCTGACAAACTGGTTTTCCAGCCAGACGTATGAACCGTCAGGGATGAAGCCGGTCGGACAGTCGAGCCGCGGCGGAAAACCGCCATCGCTGGGCAGCAGGGAAGCATGGACTTCAGTGCGGTGCAGACCCCGGCCATCTCCACCATTGTGCGGTAGATCCCAGTAATTCCTCGTGTAGAACACTTCATACAATTCCGGGTCCTCACGTCGGAAACCCTTGAGGAAGTGCAGCGCTGCCAGTCCGTCTGCATTGCCGACATGCCCGTCCCCATTCAGGTCCAGGCCAGCTCGTGCATCCGGCAACGTGTGATCTGCCTGCCACGCATCTTCTGAAAGTCTCCGGTAGGTTTCAGGATCCGGATCGTCAAGCTCGAAGTCAGAGTCCATGTCCAGCGGATTGACATGGACGAAGCTCATGCCCCCGTAGCCGGCACGGATCCCGAGGTCAAGCTGCAGCTTCTCCGCTTGCCGGGAGCGGAGGATCCTCGATACGGTCCTGCGACCGTCGCTGAGCTCCAGCACACTCCAGTTGATGTCATCTGGACCGTGGTTGAGAAAGTCGGCAGGGAAGTGCATCCGCTCGTCCGGACCACCCTTGTACAGTTCAGTGATGTGGTAGACACGCTCCGGCTTTATCCTGTCGCCCCCATCGGGATACCAGGGATAGTCCAGCATCCGCTTGCTGGAGAACATTGACAGTGTCTCAATCTGCACGCCGAAATTTGCGGCAATCCCTACCATGTCAGCCGCAGTGATCAGACCGTTGCCATCCCAGTCAATGTTCTGCAGGTAGAAATAGGCGTCAGAGGCGGGATGCGCCCCGATGTCCTCCGGAGTCCTGCCCAGCTCGCATGCCAGTGGGACGATGTCGGCACAGTTGACGATTCCGTTCTGGTCGAAGTCACCTGGCGGGCAGGGTAAGTCGAGTTCATCGTAATAATCGTAGCGGGAAAACTGGTTGTCAAAGTAATCGAAGTAGCCGGGATCGCTGTCATAGTAGGCGCTGCCTGCAGCCTGCCGGATGTCGCTGCCTGTTGTGGCGCGTCCGCTGTGATTGCGCAGGAGCTCTTCCATTCCCGCCTTCAACTGCTTGAAGGTCTGCTCATCGACATCCTCCGGCAGCTCAAGCGCGGCAAGCTCCGCAAGTGCCATGGACTGTTCGCCGGTTTCACTTGTGGCGGAGATCGTCTCCGGTGCTGCCGGTGCCCCACCTGGGTCTGGGCCTCCACAGGAGGCAAGCTGGCAGGCGCTGAGGCCTGTCACGATGGCAACGCATATTCTGACCTGCATGTTATGACCCCCAAGTCCACAGGTATTTCAGCCAATAGAGTCTTACACATCAGAGGAGTGACCGTGGTTATCACTTCCGACCCATTCGCGGGTGGACACATGACCGCTGAGCCGGGCTCAGCCTTGTCGAAAGCTGGAAACTGGCTCCATGAATTCAGCCAGGCGAATGGAGGTCCGGCGCAAGCCGGGCTCGGAGGCCAGACGCCAGTCTGGTAAGGTCTCGCACAATCAGCTCACTGGAAGCAGGGCAGTGGTAATATCGCCACCGGCTGGGCTGCTAGCCCAGCCCTACTTCATCACCTGATGACTCATTCTGCTTCTCATTCTGTTTCTGACCACTTCATACTCACATTTGCCTCAGGGTATCTGAATTACGTCCGAGGGCTGACCAGGGAGAGTGGGGCCTGCATAGAACTGGGACACATTCGGCCTGATCCACAGCCATGAACCACTGGGCAGATCCGGTAGGGAAACTGCCTGCCAAAGAAAGTGATTCTGGAATTCGTCAACAAGCTCACCGCTGTCAAGTTGTTTTGTGATGTAATCCGTCGCAGCGTCGTCCGTCCCACCACGGATGAAGGAAATGTCTTGCAGACTGAATGTCGCATATGGCTCGACATCACTGCCCGTTGTCATTTGCAGGTCCGGCGCTTGTGGGCTGTTCGCAACGTAAACGTTCAGGCTGGAGATTTCAAGGCCGAAATGCCTGGTGATCATCACGAAATCAGCCATGCCCAGGTGGCCATCACTATTGATATCCATCGACCGGCGCCACTGATCATCTTCAGCGTAGTCAACCACACTCCAGTAAACCCCGAACCCAAGCATGTCACTAATCGTCACTGTCTGGTTGTTGTCCCAGTCGAAGTACTGGTAGTACTCCCAGAAGAGCACGCCTGAGTCGCGGTCGTATCGCAGGTTCGTGATGCTGGCATGTCCGCTGTTGAGCCGGTTGATGTCAATCTGGCTCGGCCGCAGGGCGGTGTCCGACTGCGCCCAGTAATAAATGCCAGGCTGCGGGTCCGCGATGCTGAAGACGAAGCTGTCAAGCTTGCCGGACTTGCCGAAACGGCTTGCAGCTGACAACGGCAGTTCCATCAGGGGCTCAATATCGGGCCCTTGCTGGCCGTCCCAGGAATAGTCCGCCGCATCGGTGGAAGCATAGAGGTACATTTTCGTTGTGGGCTGGCCCATGTGCCTGGCAATCGGTACGATGTCACCGAGATTCACCCAGCCGTTGCCATCTCCGTCAAGCACTGCCAGGTCCTGGGTAAAAACTGGTGTCCCGAGATTCCGTGAAAGCGGGACAAGGTCAGCCGGACTGACGATCCCGTTCCTGTCATAGTCCGCAGCGCTGTTGTAGGAAGCGGTAATTGTGTTGTCGGCCTCATTGAATTCCAGGCTCGGCCGGCTTTCGTACAGTCCAATGTAGTTGTTGTCCAGGTCAAAGTACTCAGGCTTTGGTTCTGATTCGGCTGATGAAGTTCTTTCAGGCGCTTCAGATTGAGGCTCCCCCAGCAGCCTCGCCAGCTCCGCCTTCAATTCATTGAACACTTCCGCGTCCACATCCTCAGGTGTCTCGAGCGCGGCGATCTCGCGCAGGGCGTCGTCGAGATTGACTGAATCGGCAATCTGATCCTGCAGGTCTGGCGACACTGTGGTGGCAACTGCACTGATCTTGTCAGACGGCGCTACACCTCCACATCCACCTGCCAGCATTGCCAGCATGGCGATGCTGCTGATCACTACTCCGGCAGTCCTGATTCCAGTTTTCATGCCCTTATCCATGCCCGCTCCCGTCAAATCTTTCCTCAACAGTTCACTGGTCTGGTCTGTTCTCTACTTTCCGCTAACTGCCAACTCATTCTCATTCTGCCAACTGACCACAGACCACTGATCACTGACTACTGTACTTCAACGAACTCGCAGACAGGCCCCAGCTCGCCGGAGTTGTCATAGGGACGCAGATACAGGTAGCTCCCGCTGGCCGGCGTGAAGGGCAGGCCTGCGCTGTACTGCACCGTGTCCGCTCCCAGCGGATCAATCTCCCAGAAAGGCACTTCCAGCACGGGCTGTAGCTTCTCCTCTCCCCAGTAGCCATCCGGGAGCTGCGCATCAGTTTCTGCATGGTACAGCCGGTAGCCGTCATATGCGCTGCCAAGGAGCAGGGCTATGCTGTTGATGTCCTCGAAATCCACCACACCGTCACGGTTGCAGTCCGGGTCAACCGACCGGCCATTCATGATGTAATCCGTTTTGCTCTGGCCGAAGGTTCCACCGACCACGGTGATGGCTGATACATTGCACTCCCCGATGCGCTGGGCGTCACCCATGAACACATAGCGCCAGTTCGCCGTGCCTGCCCCGGCATCATACTGCAGCTGCGTGCCACGCTGGCGATAGGGCGGCATCCGGGTGTAGCCGGTACTGAGCACCTCCCCGGCCTTGGCAATGAAGCTCGGGTCGCCGGGGCTGCCATCCGTGATCTGTCGCACCCAGTAGAAGGAACGCAGCTCCCCGGCAAGCTCCAGCTCGAAGTAGCCCTGCCTGCCGGCCTCGACAACGATACCCTGCTGGTCCACCGTTGCCAGCGGAGCCATGCTGAGCTGGCTGAAATCGAAGGGGAAATCCTGCAGGTCCTCGCTGCCGTAGACGGCGAAGCCGTCAGAATGCCGGCCGAAATTGCGGCCGACCGGGCTCACATCCGAGATGTTGATCTCCCCGTCGCGCTTGCCATCCGTGATCCGCTCCCGCGAGCCGAAGGCGAAGTCTCCTCCCGGATCCGGTGCCTTGACGCCCAGCCTGAAGGCCAGCGGTACCAGGTCCGCGGCATTCACCTCGCCGTTCTGGTCATAGTCACCGGGCAGTTCATACAGCCAGCGCAGGCGGCGTTCGGAATGATCAACCCGCAGGTGTACATCCAGTGGCTTGAATACCTCCTCATCGCTGGCCGCAGCTACCAGGCGCTCCGGCGCAGCCTGCTCCCGCAGAACACGCGCCAGCTCCGCCTTAAGCTCTTCAAACACTTCCGCGTCGACATTCTCAGGTGTTTGCAGCGCGGCGATTTCCCGCAGGGCGGCGGGGAGGTCGATCTCCATTTCAAGGCTGGTATCCGCAGCGGGCGCAGTTCCATTGCCCGTCGCAGTTCCGGCTTCAGGCAGAGCAGGACTGCCCGTGGAGCTTTCAGCCTGCCCGGCTGTCTGCAGCTCAGGCGAGCGCGCATCCCCGCCGCAGGCCCCGAGCAGCAGCACCAGTATCAGCGTTCCGTATCCGATCCGTCCGCACATGGTCCTATCCCCCGTGCATTTTCAGTTTCAGCCATCTAAATGCTACAGGAAACAGCGCTAATGTAAAGGGGACACTTAAGCGGCAATCTGGCGCTGACACTTCTGAGGACTTAGGACATAGGTTGTAGGGAGTAGGGCTGGTGTCATGCCTCCGGCATGACCCTGTGAAATATGGTCACGCGGAGCGTGACACCGCAGACTCCCCTACACCCCACAACCTAGAACCTACACCCTCGTGAGATCAGGCACTGCCTGATCTCACGGCACGAAGTACCTTGCCACCTTCAGTTCCGCCGTTGCCATGTCGTGGTAGCAGATCAGCGGATCGCCGCTGCCGTTCATCGTGAGAGAGATGTAGGCCGACTCATGTGCATCCGTGTCATATGCGCCTACTCCCGTTGCCACCACGCCGCCCTCCGGGAAGTCATCGCTGACCTCCGGTGTCTGCGTCGCGCGGTATGTCAGCGCCTGCTCCTCCGTGGAGTAGTAGGCCAGCCCGAGGAAGCCCGCGACATTGGCGCTGGCCAGATGGTAGCCGTAGTCGGAGGACAGGCTGTCCGGGATGTACTGCGGGGCGGACCAGTCGGTCGTGGACAGGTCGTTGGCCTTGCGCACCAGCAGCCCGCCGGTTGTTGCATTGCGCAGCAGCAGGTACGGCCGGTCCGTGATGCTCGTGGCCGCCGCGAACTGCAGTTCGTGGTCACCCGGCGTGTTGTTGCCAAGTGAGTACGGCAGCAGGGTCCAGTTGGTGCCCTGGTTGTTGGTCGCCTTGCTGAAGTATGCCCGCCAGGGCGTGTCATACTGGTCATTGTTGAGCACGTACCAGACCGCCGGCCGGCCACTCGTGCCGGGGGCGTTGGCCTCGCAGGTCGTCAGCGCGGTCTTGTCCAGGTGGAACTCGCTGCCCTTCCAGACCGTACCCCCGTTGAACAGATCCCAGTCGCCGCCGAGGTTGGCCACCAGGTCCGTGGCGCGTACGTAGTAGATGCTGTAGGGATCATCCACGTCGCCCGTATGCCAGACGTAGGCGATCGCCGGGTAGCCGTCGATGATGTTCAGGCTCGGGCTGTGGTCAAGCGGATCGCTCGTGATCCGCACCTGCTGGAAGCTCGTGGCATCCGCCGTGTTGCCAACGACGTAGTAGATTCCGGGCTCAGCTCCGACCCGCTGGTAGGCCATCGCCGGGCGGCTGCCGCCGGCCAGTGCCCTCAGTGAGATGTGCTTCGCCGTCACCGAGAGCGGGACTGCCTGCGGGCTGTTCCAACTCAGTCCCTGGCTGTCCGCGCTGCGCACGTAGTAGAGCGTGTTGAAGCGCCGGTAGGCGATCGCCGGCCTGCCGTCGATCATTGCCATCATCGGGTCCGCCGGGCTGATGTCCGAGACATTGTCAATCGCCGTGCTCAGCCAGCCCTCGGTGGACAGTTCGCGCGTCGCCACCGCCGTGGCCAGGTCGTCATCCGTCACGCGCAGCCGCACCGTGCTCAGGCCGCCGCCGCTGAAATCGACGGTCTGGACGATGCTGCCGTCCTCGATCTCGTAGATCCCGTCACCGTCAAGGTCCCAGTCGTACTGCTCGATGCTGCCGTCCACATCGTTGCTCAGCGTGGCGGACAGGGTGGCGGTCCAGGGCGCGACGCCACTGCTGCTGTCAGCGTCGATATGCGCCACGGGAGCCAGGTTGTCAAGATCAGGGGCATAGAAGTAAAGCGTGTTCGAGATCCGGCTCCTGTAAGTGGCAACGACTGAGAAGTCGCCCTGGAAGATGTCAACTATGTCCATTTCCGCAGTTTCCTGGTTGATCTCGCCGACGTTCGGGACCACGAAGCCGCTGCCTATCAGGCCCGCGCTGATCTCCCGCAGCGGGGTGAGTTCCACCACGCCGCCACCGCCGCCGGGGCCGGTCGTGGAACTGAATCCGCCGATCAGGAAATACTGCGAGTCCGGGTCAAGGGTCACGTTCCCGTCCACGGGGTGGTTCAGCATCAGCAGGTGGTTGACATTCGGGTCAATGAAGTACGGGTCGCCTTCACTTCCGCTGCCGGACAGCGCTGCTCCATCCAGGTCCAGCACCGGGCCTGGTGCTCCCGCGATCTCCACAACCTGGCTGACCGTGCCTTCGTTGCCTTCACTGTCAACGGGCCGGGCCCAGAGCACCACCGGTCCGGCCGGTGCCGAGGGCTGGATGTAGCCATAGACCAGCCGGTCCGAGACCGGGTCGCCGACGCCGTTCTCGAAGGGAACGCTGCTGGCAGCCGGGATCGTGCTCGGGGCAGCCGCGTCCGCCGGCACGTCGTCCGGGTTGCTGCTGGCGTAGATGTTGAATCCGCCCAGGGTGTCATTGCCGAAGTTCTGCCCGATCACCGTCAGGTCGGCGAGATTTATCTCACCGTTGCCATCACCGTCCACAACCGTCTCCACGGGGAAGTTCTCGATGCCGATGAACAGCAGGTCCTCCCCGAAGGGTCCGCTCTGGCCGAAGTGCAGGCCGAGCGGAGTGAGGTCGGCGATCGTGACGATGCCGTTCTGGTCATAGTCGCCGGGGTTGGTGTACTGAACTGTGCTGATCAGCGCATCGCTGCCGGAGAACATCGGTCCGGCCAGGGCCGTCATCGGTGCACTGGCATTCGCACCGCGCGGCACCATCGCCGTCCTGCGCTGCAGCTTCTCCGCTCCCCGGCTGAAGTGCAGTCTTGCCAGGGTTCCGCCCTGCTGCAGGGCTTCCACCCTGTCGAAGTTCGGCAGCACATGCCCGAGCTCCACCAGTCCCGGCTCACTGGCAATGGCGAGGGACAGCAGTTGCTGCTCCCCGAGGCTGTCAACGGTTTCAATGCCGTCAAGTGACAGTTCTCGCGGGTCATAGGCCAGCTCGGCAAACAGCCTGCTCAGGCCGCTGCCTTCGGCCAGCTGAAGCGTGGCCGTGATCCCGGCCTCATCCTCAGTCAGGCTGAGCTGCAGCGCCTGAGGATCCATGATCCCGCTGCCGTCGGTGATGCTCAAAAGCGGCCTGTCCGGATACTGCGTCTGGGCCGATCCGTCCTCCAGCTGCCTGCTGCCATTGCCAGCGCCGCAGGATGCGACTCCCAGCATCAGCATCAGCCCTGTTGTCATTGTCGCTACTGCGTTCTTCATCGTCATTATCTCCCGGCGCATGCCTGAGCAGCGCCCTGCCGCCGCCAGCGGCTGTCAGTTCCTATATGTACCTGGCGAACACCAGCTCGAAGGGTCCGCCGTTGTTGTCGTCAAAATACAGCACCGCCGGATGGCCGCTCACATCGGCGATCGCCGGACGCAGCACGAAATTGGTGCCGGGGTCAACCGGGACGGTCAGCTGCATCTCCTCCAGGCTGTCCTCCGCACTGTAGCGGCACGGTATCTCGCTGTCAACGTAGTGCAAGTAGGTCAGCCACAGCCGGCCCAGTGACTCCGCAGCCTGGATGCCGTCAATCGGGCTGTCGAGGAAGGGGCTCGGCGCCGTGAAGACATTGCCTCCGGCCTGACCCCGCACCAGGCTGTGCTGGAACAGCAGATCGTCCTGCAGCAGCATGTGCAGCTGGCCGGCGAATTCGAACAAGGCCGGCGTGGCATCCAGGTTCAGGTCTGTGGTGATCACGCTCGGGCTTATGAATTCAAAGGTCGATCCGTTGAACTCCATCTCGCTGTAGATGGTGTTGTTGCCAGTGCTGGAGCGGTAGAGAATGTCAATCCCGCCGCTGCGGGGGATCGTTGCCAGGTCGGAGCCGGGACCCAGCGCATAGCCCGTTGCCACGTCACCCGACTCATTGATGATGAAGGCAGCCGCCTGCTCGGAGTTGCTGCAGGTCAGCATCACCTTGCCCTGGAACATATGCAGTTCCTGCGGCTCGTACTCGCCGCCGATCACCGCCAGCGGCTCGCTCCACGTGTTGCCCTCGGCATCAAGCGCATGGCGGTAGTAGTTGGCATTGCTGGATATGCTGTGCCAGACGACCGCCGGCACTCCCTCGCGTTCCACCATCAGCGGTCTGCTGGCGGAATCATGGATGCCCGTGATGTTGACAGGCGTGCTCCAGCCGCCGCCGATGCGATCCGTGGCCCTGCTGAAGAGCGTGATGCCGTTCTGGAACAGGCCAGTGGTGAAGACCACGCATGGCCGTCCGTCAACCATCACGATGTCGGGAGCCGTACCCGAGGGCTGTTCGGCCTGGCTGTGGATCACCGTGCGTTGCCAGTTCTTCTGCCATTCAGCGGTCATTCCGGAAGGCGCGCTGTTGCCGGCATTGAATTCCGCCACCAGCCAGTAGCGGTCATGCAGCCGCACATCCGTGTCAGTCAGCTGGAAGCGCCTGCGCCCGCCACTGGCGGCGTCTGCATCCGTCAGTCCGAGACTGCGCACCAGCCGCTCCGGGCCGCTGCCGTCCTCTGCAGCGTACAGCCTGTAGGCCGCGAGACTGTTGCCGAAGTTCTGCCCGATCGGTGTGATGTCCGCCAGGCTGATCAGGCCGTTGCCATCCCCATCGACCATCACAAGTGCGCTGCCCTCATCCTCCGGCACCTGCTGGCCGAGATTGACGCCCAGCGGTGTGAGGTCGGCGATGTTCACCTCTCCGTTCTGGTCGTAGTCGCCCGTGTTTTCGTAGTACCAGGAAATGATGTCCCAGTTCGCATTGCGCTGCGGCTGCGGTGCCGGGTCACTGATTGATGCTGCCTGACGCGGACTGTCAGTGCCGCGCCGGAATTCGATCGTTGCCAGATCCCCGCCGCCGCTGATGCCCTGCGGATCATTGCCGGGAATCAGCTCGCCGTACTGCGCTCGGCCCCTGCCGTTGCCAGCCAGCAATGTCAGCGCATCATCACCGAGCAGGCCGGCACTGTGCGCCGCGACCGGTGTCCACTGCTCAGCGTCATAGCCGATCTCCAGATAGGCATGGCTCAGCTCGCTGGCATCAGACAGGTTGATGGTCAGCAGTGCACTGTCTGCAGCTTCCGCGACTCTGAAATCAAAGTCGGCGCTGCCCTGCAGGGCGAAGCTTTCCGGCATCACATGCATGCTGAAGCCCCGGCCACTGCCACTTTGCTGCTGCAGCTCAGCGTCACTTCCGCCGCCGCAGGCAGCCAGCAGCACTGCGCCCAGCAGGCCTGCATACATATATATATGAGTAATTCGCATGTTCGGTTCCTTGCCCGTGGGCAAACCGCTTACTCTACCCATTATCCGCGAATTGTTAAGCAGAGGTTAAATAATCAGGGTTTCGAGGCGCAATCAGTAGAACATGTAGAAGTTCACGCGCTTCATCCCGCCTTCCTCCAGCGTGAAGGCCATGCATGGGTGCGGTCCCAGCAGGCGCATTTCCTTCAGCTCGACGCCGGGGATCTGCCCGATCACTGGCCCGGTCTGCACATAGCCGGCCACACTGCCGTCCACACTGAAGGCGCTGGCCACCTGCATCGCATTCACATCCGTCCAGGTCGCCATCAGCCCGCCGTAGGCCGCCAGCAGCTCAGGGGCGAACTGCCCCGGCTGCGAGACCGAGAGGTCAGCAGGTGTTCCCCAGCTGGCGCCGCTCAGGTCCGTCGACTCATACTGCTGCAGCATGTTGCTGCCATCGTAGGCAGCGAGGCCGATGAGCCGGCCGTCATACTCGCAGATCCCGCCTGGCCGCACATTCGTGCTGGCCGCACCGAGCTGGATCGCCGCTTCCCCCGGCAGGTCACTGCCGTTCCAGCTGTAGCGCCGCACGTAGGCCAGCGAGTCCAGGCTGTCCCTGTAGAATGCCAGGAAGCTGTCCCCCTGCTGCAGCAGGCTGCCGCTCTGCAGTTTGGTGGTGAAGCCCAGCTCATCGAACAGGCCCGCCGCCGGGGCATCACCGAGGTAGAAGTAGAGCGTTGTCAGCGAATTGTGCCCGAAGACAAGCGGCCGGCCGGCGATCTCCATGATCTCGAACTGCTCCTCTCCGGAGACACTGGACTTGACCATCGTACTCCAGCTGCTGCCCTCCGCATCACTGCCAATCGTGTAATAACAGGTTTCAGAGGGGTCCACCGGCACGCTGATCGCCGGGCGGTTGTCAATCACTCCCAGCTCAGGCTGCCAGGCATCCGTATAGCTGCCGGGTACCGCCACGGCCGGACCCCACTGTGCCGCGGCCCGGTCCTCGGCCCGGCAGTAGTAGAGCTGGCGGTCAGCACTCCCGGCTGACCAGGCCGCAACCGGGCGGTTGTCAATCACCTCAATGCGGGGCTGGGTCACGGACCAGCCGGAGTCGTATCCGGCAATCTGCGTGGCATGCCACTGCTTCTCCCAGGTGGCGGTCAGCTCACTGGCCGGTCCCGGCGCCCCGCCGCCCTCGGCCCTGATCCAGTAACGCTCGCCGAAGCGCGGATCACTGTCCGTATAGCGGAAATGCCTGCGCTCACCCACAGTGCCCAGGGCATTGGCGAGATCCACCGTGAACAGGGTCAGCGCCTCCGCACCATTTTCCGCCTGGGGATCCACCGGGTAGCCCGCGCCCTCCACTCCGGCGTGCAGTGCATAGCCCGTGACCATGTTGCCGAAATGCACGGCGATCGGCGTGATGTCCGCGAGGTTGATTTCCCCGTTGCCATCGCCGTCAACCATGTAGAGCGCACTCGATTCCGCGAAAGGCCCGCTGCTGCCCAGATTGGCACCGAGCGGGGTGAGGTCCGCGATGTTCACCTCACCGTTCTGGTCGTAGTCACCGGGGTTGGTGTAGTACCAGCTGAGGATGCTCCAGCGCGGATTGCGGGACAGCACCGGCTGGGCATCTGCCACGGCACTGGGTCTGCGTGCGCTCTCCGCACCACGCCGGAACTCAATCCTCGCCAGCAGGCCGCTGCCATTGATGCCCTGCGGATCATTGCCCGGCAGCAGTTCGCCGTACTGCAACCTACCCTGGCCATTGCCGGCCAGCAGGCTCAGGGAATCACTGCCAAGCAGGCCGGCGCTGTGGGCCTCGCCCGCCGTCCACTGCAGGCTGTCATAGCCGATCTCAAGGTAGGCATGGCTCAGTCCCTGCGCATTGTCAGCTTCAATACTGACAATCGCGCGATCCGCATGCTGCTCAAGCGAGATGTGGAAATCAGCGCTGCCGCCCTGGGCAAAGCTCTCGGGCAGCACGCGCAGGCTGAACCTCCCGTCCTCTTCCGGCGCGAGAGTGCCGCTGCCAGCTGCGCTGCAGGCCGCCAGTGATGCGGCAAGCAGGCCCGCCGCGAATGTCGTGATCAGTCTGTGCATGGCATTGCTCCTGCCCCGGGGGGCAATCCGCTGTAATACCCATTATCCACAGCGGATTAAGCAATGGTTAAACACAAACGCAGATGCTGCCGCATGCGATTCCATTACGGGTTCGCTTCACTGCCGGCTGCGCGTCGTTTCGCCAGCCATTTCTCCACGGGCAGTTCACTGATGATCATCGCCAGCACGATCAGCAGTCCACCCATGGCCCGCACCGGCACCAGCTGCTCTCCACCCAGGGTCCAGGCGAACACGGCAGCGAACACCGGCTCGAGGCAGAAGATCAGCGCCGTCGTCACCGGCGGCACGCCCTGCTGCGCGGTGAGCTGCAGCATGAAGGCTGAGAGCGTCGGAAGCAGCGTCAGGAACAGCACCCAGCCCACGGTCTCCATGCTGGCAATCCCGAAGGGACGCCCGAGCACCAGTCCGCAGAGCAGGGCCACGAGCCCCGTCCCCAGCAGCTGCTGGAAGTTCAGCACATAGACATTCATTCCGCTGTTGGTGAAGCGGTCGGCATACAGCACGTGCGCGGCATAGGTCACGGCGGCCACCAGCGTCAGCATGTCGCCATGGTTGGCATGCCGGATCCCGCCGGTCAGCAGCCACAGGCCGCACAGCGCAATGGCAACGGCCACGAGCCGCGGCCAGGGTGAGAGCGTGCGGAAGCAGATCAGGTTCAGCAGCGGCACGAATACGATGAACAGCCCGGTGATGAAGCCGCTGTTGCTGGCTGTGGTATGCCCGAGGCCCACCGTCTGGAATACGTACAGCACCCCGAGGATCACACCGAGCACGGCCCCGCGTTGCCAGCCCTGCCAGAGCTTCACGCCGCGCAGCACCAGCGGCAGCGCCATCAGCCCTGCGGCTGCCAGGAAGCGCCAGGCCACGAGCGCATAGGGGTCGATGCTGTCGAGGCTGTCCTTGACGATGAAGAACGTACTGCCCCAGACCGCCGCGCAGTAGATGAGCGCGAACTCCGCATAGGGCGAGCGGGTGAACAGCCTGAGCACCGGGGAATTATACGGGAGGCGTTTCGCTCCGCCGCAGTCTAGTAGAAGCGGGCGTAGTAGTAGTCAAGCGAGCCCGGCTCATCCAGCAGCAGCAGGATAGCGGGATGGCCCCGGATGATCACCGGACGCGTATAGGGGATCAGGTTGCCCTCCGGGAAGGACATTGCCAGTTCGCGCCAGCCGCCGGGGTCCAGCTCCGCGTCGTCATTGGCCAGGGTGTACAGGGCCTGGTAACCCTCGCCGCTCTTGAGGCACATCATCTCTCCATAGGCCTCGAAGAAGCGGATCGAGCCATTCACTTCATGAGGCAGGCTCAGATCCTGCGGGGCATTCCAGACCTGGCCGATTCCATCTGCATTGCGCATCTGCACCAGCCTGCTCTCGTTGTCCTTCAGCATCCAGACATAGGGCCGGCCCCGGTACAGTTCACTGCCCACCAGCCAGTTCAGGTTCTGTCCGTTGTCAAGTTCGACAAGCGACTGCATGTTCACCTGGCCCTGGGCGACATCGTAGAGTCCGAAGTACAGCTTCTGGTTGCCAAGGCTCTGGTAGCAGAGCGCCAGCTGCCCGCCGAAGCTGTATCCGCGCCAGCCATAGACGCTGGCGATCGGGTCCTCGGGGAGGAAGGACTGCGGATCGAGCGAATCCGAACCCGAGAGGTAGGCGACGTTCAGGCCGCCGGTCAGCAGGTGCAGCCCGCCGTTGAATTCCAGCACGTTGCCGGCTGAGCGCGTGGCCGGCATGACCGGCACCGACTCCGGCCAGCTCGTGCCATCCGCACTGCCCGCCTTCAGCAGCCAGGTGCTGTCCGTCGTGTTGCTGGAAAGCAGCACTGCCGGCCTGCCGCCGAGGTCCAGCAGGGCACTGACCGAATCCGGCTGGCCGGTCTGCGGCACGAGCACTGCCTGCTGCCACTCACTGCCGACGGCATCATTCGCTCTGGCAAAGTAGGGATCCGCCCCGTTCTCACCGCCGGCCCAGGTGGCGCAGGGAATTCCGCCGACCTCGGCCAGGGCCAGGCCGCCGGTGCTGTAGCCGCCGCTGATCGGGATCGAGTACAGCAGCTGGGCATGCCACTGCATTTCCCAGACTTCGGTGAGAGCACTCACGCTGTCAGTGCCCGTGGGTCGCACCCAGTAGCGGTCGGCGAGCCTCACATCCAGATCCGTCAGGCGGAAATGGCGGCGTTCAGTGGCAGTGCCCAGGGCCTCGTCCATCCCGATACTGGCAACCAGCCTTGCGCCGGTGATTGCCGGGTAGTCCCCACCTTCCGGGCTGGCGTACAACTCGTAGCTGCTGATGCTGTTGCCGAAGTTCTGGCCGATCACGGAAATGTCGGACAGGTTGATCTCGCCGTTGCCATCGCCGTCCACCATGAACAGCGCACTGGACGGGTCGAAGGGGCCGCTCTTCAGGAAATTCTGCCCGAGCGGCGTCAGGTCCGCAATGCTCACCACGCCGTTCTGGTCATAGTCGCCGGGGTTGGCATAACTCCAGCTGAGGATGTTCCAGCGGGCATTGCGTGTCAGGTCGTCAACGGCGGGAATCACTTTACTTGCCGCTCTGTCAGTGCTGTCGCCAGCTTCGTGCACTGCCAGTTCGAAGCTGGCCAGCAGGCCGCTGCCGCTGAAACTGTCATCAATTGCAGTCCAGCCGAACTGCAGCGCGCCATTGTCAGTCAGGCTCAGGTTGAGCGGGCTGAGTTCCGCAAGCTCCGGCAGATCCGCATTGCTCAGCTGCTCGGCGGAATCCGCCAGCGGGATCTCCAGATAGAGATGCCTGAGTCCACGCAGCCCGCGCCCGTGTACCTGCAGCAGTTCGCGCCCGCCGAGCTGTGAGCGCTCAAGGTATATTTCGCCGGAGTCATACGCAGTACCCTCCAGTGTACGCATGGCCAGGCTGCGCCCGGTGGCTGGTCCTGACTCAATATGCGCTGAGTTTCCAGCACAGGCCGCGAGCAGCACTGCCAGCCACAGGCTGGTAAGCAGGGTGCTTGCTTGCGGAAAGCGCATTTGAACCTCCGGCTAACCAGATGGTTTTACCCGCATTTAACGCTTTCCAGCATAAGGCCCGCATTCAGGAACTGCCAGCACCCGAAGTCAGAAACGTAGATGGTGCTGCTCAGGCCGGCTGTCCCAGTTCCAGCTTCAGGCGATATCGGGCGAAGAGAATCCAGAACAGGCCGCTGGCCATGCCGAGGAACTTCAGCAGATGCCAGAACATCCGCCAGACCAGTGCGCTGCCGCTCAGCTGTGACAGATAGCTGTAGTCCAGCATCTGCAGGGCCAGCAGCACTGAGATAACGAAGCAGGCGAATTGCAGCTGCCCGGGCCAGAATGTCCCATTGCGCCGGATCAGCACGCGCCAGACATACTCGCCGAGCATGATCCCGGCGATCAGCCAGTGAGCGCAGAGCAGGACAGTGTGCAGCAGACGGGAATCCACGTGCTTCTCCCGGGGGCTGGCCCCCGCAGCGCATCATACACAGCCAGGCTTATTCCGTCCAGAAATAGCCGACGGCGGCGGCATCAGCCTCAGTGATCAGGCCGTCGAGGTCACTGTCGGCGAAGGGCAGGTAGAGCGGGCTCTCGGCTGGCTGGCCGGCACGGTTGCGGATGAAGTCCAGGTCGGTCTGGCCCACCTGGCCGTTGCCATCGGCGTCGCCGGTCTGGTTGAACAGCCACAGCGGGATCACGCGCTCGGCCCCCGGCACGAGGCCCATGTACGGCCGGATCCGCAGCAGGGCCAGGCGGTTGCCACAGGCGGAAATGTCCAGCTGCACCGGGCAGCCTGTGCTGACATCCAGGCTCTGCAGGTGCAGGTCAGCAGGGCCATTGTCATGCCAGGGCAGGCAGTCCAGGTCGTAGAAGACACGGTCCGCGCCTGAGATGGAGGGCAGGCTCAGTTCCAGCAATGAGGCTCCGGCGGCAGGTCCCAGCGCCTGCCAGGCCGTGAGCTCCGGCGCACCGGCCCGGGCCCCGGCGGGCTGGCCGGCCTCCAGCAGCAGGCAGTCATCGAGCCAGACCCCGGTCGGGAAGGCAGGCTCCTCGCCTGTGCCGGCGGCATCAGCCTGCAGCAGGAACAGCAGCTGCAGGCTCTGCCCAGCGTAGTCCGTCAGATCCAGGTCGAGCTCCTGCCAGTCCGGCTGGTAACCGGAGAGCTCGGCGGGTTCGTTGCCAACAGTCCGCAGCAGCGTGATGCTCTCTCCATTGTCAGTTGTGGCCAGACAGCGCAGCAGGTCCGCGCCCTGCTCCAGATTCCAGTGCGCGCGCAGGCGCAGGCCGGGCGCGAGGACATCAGTGAGATCAATTCGCCGAGAAATGAGCAGGTCGCTATCCCAGGCGGAATAGCCCGCCGGGCCCAGGCCCTTTGTGCGAGCAGCCCCGGAGCCGGTGAAACCAGCGGCCGGATCGAACTGCCAGCCGCCTGCGCCGTTGTCAGCCAGCTGCGCCGGCAGCCAGCCCGTGTCCGAGCGCAGCCGGGCCAGCAATTCCGCGTCATAGCTGCGCAGCTCCAGCGCACTGAAGCTCAGCAGGCCGCTGTCAAAGTCCTCGGCCAGCGGGTAGGTGCCACTGCCGCTGTTGTCAACCACGATCGGTAGGTCCGTGCTGACCAGCTTGCCGCCAGATCCGGCCTGCAGCAGCAGGCTGTGGCTGCCGTCGGGCAGCTGCGTCAGGTCGATTTCCAGCTGCCATGGTGCGCCGCTCGCCCGGTCCAGTTCACGCCCGCGCGCGCTGACGGAGATCCACTCCGGCTCGCCGTGCAGTTCCGGCTCCAGCAGCAGCGTGCCGGACTGGCTGAACTGCGCAAGTGCCGGAGCCTCGATTGCCAGCTGATTCAGCTTGTCAAAGGCCGCAGCGATATCCAGGCGCGGGGTGGGGTGCTCACCGAAGCCGGTGGTCGGCGCACCGGTGGAGATCAGCAGTTCACGCAGTTCGGCAGGAGTCAGCGTCGGGTCCTCGCTGAGCAGCAGCGCGGCGGCACCGCTTACGAAGGCCGTGGCATAGCTGTTGCCGAAGCCCGGCGAGATGTAGTCCGTGTCGCTGTCCTTCCAGGTGCTCTTCAGGAAGACCCCGGGCGCGGCGATATCCACCGCCGGACCGTAGCAGGTCAGGGTTTCGACGCGGGCATCAAAGGCATCGGTGGAGCCCACGGAGAGCGCGGTGTCATAGGCTGCGGGATAGAAGGGGAAGTCGCTGTCCTCATTGCCGGCACTGCAGACCAGCAGTACGCCCTTTTCCTCGAGCACGCGGCACATCTCCTCCTCCAGCGGATTGGGCAGCTTGGAGGCCCAGGAATAGTTGATGACCTTCGCCCCGAGATCGGCCGCGAGCAAAGCGCCCTCGACGAGGGTTTCCTTGTTGATTGACAAGTTTGATCCGATCCTGATGGGAATTAACCTACATGATGGAGCAACACCGTGTATAGCTATGCCATTTCCTTGCTTAGCACCAATCAATCCTGCAATGTAAGTTCCATGACCATTAACATCAGTCACATCATTATCACCTTGATCAACATCTAGATTTAGCCCTGGGTATGTGGTTTCTGGATTAACAACTGAGTGAACTAGCTCCTCGTGAGATACTCTTACTCCAGTATCTACTACTCCCACTAATACTTGAGGACTCCCAAGTGTGACAGGCCAAACATCTAGCAAACCGACTTGCAAAGCTGCCCACTGTGGAGAGTAGTCTGATGGTGGCAGTCCAATACTTGATACAAGATCAGGATCATCTGTTTGATAAGACATTCCCAAGCTAACTTCTGAATAAGTAAACCAATTTCCTTCCTGCGTATACTGTGGTGAATGTATTGATTTATTGATAAGCTTGCCTAAATCGCTAATCCTGCGCGGCGCTATCAATTCGTATCTTTGAACAACATACTTCCCAACTGCAAAGCTTGATGTTTTTGTAAACAGTGATAAATCTAAATCGAGGTCGATCTTGCCGCTTGTGGAAATCTGAAGAAGTGTTGAGGTCTCAACATTATCCCAATATTCCAATTCAACTTCCGATGCTTGCATTCGATTAGAATCTAATTCTTCGTACTGGGAGGACTTTCCGCATGAATACAATGTCAACAGCATGCAAAAAGCGATTATACAAACTGAATATGAAGCCCCACTATTCCAATTGGACAACTTGAATAGTCCTCACTTGCACATTGGTTCCGCCGACATTCATGCTATCATCGGTACCATTAATTGTGAGGACGGCATATAATGATTCACTTAAACTCTGTATGCTAATTCCGTTAGAAACGACTATTTGCCAAGTTGAGCTCGACAATGAACTTAACAGATTTACTGGAGAAGTGGGAGAAAAGGACCCATTGCTGTCATTTATGGTGAGATAGACACTGGATATCTTGTTTACATCTTCAACACGAATTTCTGCCGAGAGGTTGGCAATTGCTCCATACCTGTGTATCTGTGCTCCAAGCGCTACTTGAGCACCCATAACAATGCTTCCAGACACTTGTGAGGATGTCCAAGATAGCTCTAAATAGCTCGTGTTGAATATTGCCACGGGAACCGAATTGAAAGACACATCAGCATCACTATTTAGCGTGACTGTTGCTATTCCTGCCCCGCTCGGGTAAGCACTCACCGCCCACGGCAGGTTGATTTCGCTGTTGCCACTGAGGCTGTCGCGGCTGCCCGCCGCTGGGAAGACCTGGCGGTGGACCACCTTCGTGCGCTCGTCCACGTAGTCCTTCGTTGTCAGATCCGTGTCGTCCAGCGGCGTGGCCGCACTGCGCGGCAGGGTCGCAAAGGTCTTCAGCCCGCTGACCGCCTGGTCCCCGCTCGTGCGCAGCACCGTACTGTCCACCGCGAACTCCTCCGCCGTCAGATCGAGGCCGTCGCCAGCCGTGTAGGCCGGCGCATGCACATCGATCTCCCCTGCCAGTGCATCCTGCGTGACGCTGGCACTGCCGCTTCCGGTTATCGTCAGCTCCCCCGCCTGATAGGGGTTGCCAGCGCCGCCCGCCAGGCCGGTCACGAAACTCTCCGGCAGGGCCGGGTCCAGTGTGACCCCGCCGCCGCCGGCCGTGGACCCGCCGCTCGTGAGCGGGGCCGCCCCGCTGCCCCCCAGACCATCCTGCTGCTCCAGTTCGCGCGCGCTGCGCTGCCTGGCGTCAATCGCCGCTCCCAGTGACTGCTGCTCCCGCATCCTGCGCCTGATCGTCATCCCGCTTCCTCCGCCAGATAATCCGTGCCGCCCACAACCGTGGCCCGCGGCGTATGCTCGACGCGCTCCACAAGCGCGCTGACAATCTTCCCCGTGCGGTCCCTGCCGGTCACGGTCTGCCACAGCCCGATCCGCGGGTCCGGCAGGCACTGCCATTCGATGCGCGAAAACTGCCTCAGGCTCTCGGCCAGCAGGTCCGTGGCCCGGTCCTGGGCCAGGAATTCATTGCCGCCGAATTCCGTGAACAGCGTGCGCTGCCGCCCGCCGAGCCTGGCCCAGAGCAGCGGCCGGTTGCGCTGCCAGCGGTCATCCAGCCCGTCACCGTCGTAGTCAGAACTGTACTCGTAGAACTGCGGCGGCGTTGCCAGCCCGCTGATCTCGCGCACCACGCGGTACTCCTCCGCCGTGTACAGTTCCAGCTCCGCGAGCCCGATGCTCGGGTCGGACTGGTTGTCAAAGCCGTGCTTGTAGGCCCCGAGCTGCACCCGCAGGTAGCGCAGGCGTGGCAGACTGATTTCCCCCGGGCCGATCTCCAGCAGGCTGTGCGGTGCGAAGCGGCCCTGGGCCAGCGGCGAGATCAGCCGCCATTCGCTGCCATCCGTGCTTCCCAGCAGGCGGATCCCCGGCCAGAACAGGCCCTGATGCCCGGCTGCGGCATTCAGGTTGCGGCTGCCCGGCATCACCGCTCGCAGGCGCTGGACGCGCTGCACACTGCCGAGGTCGAACTGCAGGCAGTCGTACCAGGAATCGTAGAAACCCGTGCCGCCATTCTCACTCGCCGCCAGATTGTGCAGTGAGGCTCCGCGGCTGCTGTCTCCGTCCCAGATCAGTCCCGCCACGCTGGCGAAGCTGCTGTCCGCGCCGACGTTCAGCCCATCCCAGCTGAACCAGTCACCCTGGCTGGAGATGTCGCTGGCAACGGCCGTGTCCGCCAGCACATTCACCGGCCGTTCACTGCGGCCCCGCACCACCACGCGGCTGTAGAGCGCGGAGATGTCCCGCGGCCGGCCGCGCTCGCCGGCACTCAGCAGTTCGTTGTCTGGCATTGCCTGCTGCTCCACCAGCCGCAGGCGGAAACCGTCGAGCGCGCTGTCATACCAGAGCCTGAGGTTGGCCTGCTGGCTTTCACGCAGACGCTGCATCAGCTCCGCCACACTGCCCTGCCAGGCCAGTGCCCCAGCCGGGTCCAACCCGAGATCCGGGATGTCCAGCCGGCTTTCCGGCAGGCCCGGGCCGCCCAGTGCCGCCGGATACTTCAGCGCCGTGCGGTAGAGCTCCGCGAGGTCCAGCGTGCCCTCGATATGGCAACGCACCCCGCTCAGCCAGTAGCTGCGCCCCGCAGTGTCCTCGAGGATGCTCACGCTGCCGCCGCTGAGATTCACCTGGTAATGCGCCGGTGAGACCTCCATTGTCATCGCCGCGTCATACCAGAGCCGCAGGGCCGCCGCCGCGAAGCTGCGCCGCCGCGTGCCGGGGTTGGCATCCTGGTTGAAGGCCGGATCACCAGCCCCGCTGTAGCTGAAGCCGTAGACGCTGCCGAACACCCCGCCCTTGATCAGTGCCAGCTGGCGCACCGCCAGTTCGGCGGTCTCCGCCGGGGCCAGGGCCAGCTCACATTCCGTCTCCGCCAGCAGGCAGCTCCAGTCCAGTGCGCGCAGGCGGATCAGACCCTCGGCGGGGTCCAGCTCAGCCACCCTGCCGCGGAACAGCACCTCGCTTTCCGCGCCGACAATTGCCGTGAGCTTCAGCTCGGAAAGCAGGCGCAGCGGGTTGCCGGGATCATCCGGGTCGCCCCACTGCGCCTGTGCATCAGGAATCTCCGCGCGCAGGCGCATCGCACCCGTGGCCTCATGCAGCAGGCGGAAGTCCGTGAGCGGCAGCTCGCGCCAGGCCAGCTCGCTTGTCAGATCACTGCGGGCCTCAAGCTTCCAGCTGACCCGCCGCCCGGGCCGTTTCAGTTCAGTGGTGGCTGCACCGGTGAATGCCATGCTGTTTGCTCCATCAAAATGATTGCCATGTTCTGTTCACCAACAAGGGCACGAAGAGCACGACGCTTTCAAAGCGTTCACTAAGAAGTGCTGGTGAACCCAGATCTGCTTTGTGTGCTTCGTGAACTTTGTGGTGAGCCCTGCAATAGGTTTTCACCACCAAAGGCACGAAGAGCACAAAGCTTTCAATGCGAACTCAAAGCACCCCTTTGCGACCCTGAATCTGCTTTGTGTGCTTCGTGAGCTTTGTGGTGACCCCTGCAATTGGTTTTCACCACCAAGAGCACAAAGGGCACGAAGCTTTCAATGCGTTCACTAAGATGAGCTGGAGAACCCTGATCTGCTTCGTGTATTTCGTGAGCTTCGTGGTGAGCCCTATTCCGTCCAGGGCCGGGCCGGGCTGGCCGGGCTGTAGCTGCCGACGCTGTCAAAACTGGAAAAGACACCGTTCTCCATGACGTGCAGGCCTACGAGCAGCGGCAGGCCGTTGTCAGCATGCATCCCCAGATCCGCGCTCAGGCCCTCCGGCAGCCGTGTCAGCACACAGCGCCAGGCCAGCTGCCGGTTGATGGCGATGCCCTCCGTGGCTTCGCCCAGATAGTCACTGAACACGATCAGCTCACTGCGCTGCAGATGGGCCCGCTCCAGCCAGTCCGCGCAGCAGAGCCGGATCGCAGCCGAGGCCGCGTTGGCAATGCTCAGCTGGAAGGGCCAGACTTCCAGCTCCAGCGCCACCGGCCAGGCCTGCTCCCCGCTTTCCAGACGGTGCGTGAGCCCGTACAGATCCGTATGCTCGCGGTAGGGCTGCGACCAGCGCTGGCTCAGGCCGCTGCCGCTCAGGGTCAGGTGGTCGCTCTGGCTCTGCCAGAGGCGGATGCGCGTCGTGTTCATCCGATCCCTCCCGGCCAGAGGCCCTCAGCAGCGTTCTCCTCCAGCAGGCGGCTCGTGACCCGTGCCGCGATCACGTCCTCCGCCCCGCTGCGGTAGTCCAGTTCCACCGTGAAGGCCGGTCCGCGCGCTACGGCCCTGCCCCCGAACAGGCGCGAGGCCGGATTGAGCGCGAAGCCCAGATCCGTCACCGAGGGGAAGTTGACGACGCGGGCCTGCACCTCATTGGCAACCTGCACCGGCTGGCGCCTGCGGAACAGGCGGTCCGCCAGCAGGCCGACCCCCGCGCCGAGCAGCCCGCCGAGGATTCCGCCCCCGCCGCTGCCCCCGCCGAGCGCGCGGCTGAGGCTGCCGCTGAGGCTGCTGACGAGCTTCGACAGCAGACCCTGCAGCGACTTCTGCAGTTCGGCGATGAAGGGCGCGGCCAGCGCCCGGCTGGATCCCGCCTGGCGTTCGCGCAGTTCCGCACGGCTCGTGCCGCCGCTCACGCCGGTGGCCCGGCGCAGCGGTTCCAGT
Source organism: bacterium (assembly GCA_020440605.1). Lineage (GTDB taxonomy): Bacteria > 4484-113 > 4484-113 > 4484-113 > JAFGCY01 > JAHEFU01. The sequence goes on from JAGRNT010000003.1 coordinate 266,579, forward strand.
CCGCGCCGCAGTTCATCGCGCAGGCGCGAGAGCTCAGTGCTCAGTTCGCGGGTCGAGCTTCTGGCCTGCTGCAGGCTGCCCGCCAGCCGCTGCAGCGCCTGGCTGCGGTTGTCATTTGCCATCTCCGTCCTCCCTCGCCGGATGCCTCCGGTGGAATGTGTCGCGCAGTGCATTGCTGCGCAGTTCGATGCCGCGCAGGGCCCGCCTCAGCTCCCGTTCCTCCGTGAACGGGGCCGAGAGCAGGCGGCGGCGCTCCGCTTCCAGCTCCGCCTGAGCTTCAGCATGGGCGAAATGCAGCAGACGGCATTGCAGTTCCTCCATCCCCATGCGCCGGATCTCAGCGCGCGTGTGTCCATGCCCGCGCAGCCTGAGTTCCAGCTCCAGCAGGCTCAGTGCGCGTCCGGGCCCGCTGCCCGATCCGTCTGCGCCTGCTGCGCAGCGTTCCAGAGCCTGGCCAGCGCGCCGGAAAAATCCCGCAGGCCCGCCGTCTCGATGAAGTTGAATTCCAGCGCGGCCGTTGCCAGTTCCAGCACCAGGCCGTGTTCCCATTCCGCCAGCTCGGACTCACTGATCCCGCTGGAAAGCTCTGCCAGTTTCAGTACGAGCTGCGGAGCGCTGCCCAGCCGGGCCAGCAGCTCCTCGCCGTTGTCAGGCTGCTCCAGAGCCAGGCTGCCGAGCAGCTGGCAGAATTCCTGCCAGAGCAGCTCAAAGCCCAGCCAGTCCAGGCGCCTGAGCTGCAGCTGCCGGCCGTTGGCCAGGCGCATGCTGCGCAGCGCAGGCAGGCTGAGTACCGCCTGGCTGGCCTCCTGCATGTCCGCGCATTCTCTCTTCCTTCTTCTGCTCATGAACCCTCCTTGATCAGGTTGCAGGTTACTGGTTACTGGCTACTGGTTACTGGTTGCATTGAGGATGCAGCTACCAGGATTTCTGCACCCGGCAACCTGCAACCAGTAACCTGCACCCTGTCCTACGGCAGCCCCGGACCGAACAGCTCCAGCACCGCGAAGGCACTGCGCAGCAGTCCCACGTTGCCACTGGCCGGGTCGTACATGCAGTCCCAGTCGAGGGCCACACCCTCGCCGAGCTGCTCCTCGCTGAAGCTGATCCCCTGGCCGGGCAGCACCGTACTTACCCGGCTGAACTCGAACTCCAGCCCGGTCTCGCGCCAGCCCGCCGGGTCGCCGCCGTCCGTTGCCAGCTGCTGCAGCAGTACGCGGTGGTAACGCTCCCGCGCATCCGGCGCGCCGATCGCTGTCTCACTCACCGCCTGGCGGCGTACCGTGGCACTGAGCACCACGGGCTGGCCCTCGCCGATTGCCGAGCCGGAGGAGCGGCGGATCAACCCGCGCTGGTAGTCAAGCTCGTAGTCAACGGGGCTGCCGTAGGTCACGAGCCCGTCATATGAGCGCAGCGTGGCAGCCGGGCTGGTCTCCAGCGCCCAGGGGCGCAGGAGCTCGGTCCAGTCCGTTGCATGCAGGCGCAGGATCTCGCTGTATTGCTCCGTGCCGGCGCTGCTGCCGCTGACAACGGCCCCCGGCCCCGCCAGCAGACCGAGCGCCAGCGGGGAGGCCTGCTCCAGCAGGCGGAAGCTCAGCGAATGCCGCAGGCTGCGGCAGAACTGGGCAACGGGCTGCAACGTACCACGCTGGCTGCCCAGCCTGTCGAGCTTCTCGCTTTCCACGCGGAACTCCGCATCGGCGACGCGGCCCAGCGGCTGCCAGGCCCCGGCTCCGTTGGCAGCGGCCTCATCGAAGAGCGAGAGCCGTGCCCCGCCGATGGTATGGAAGGGGTGGTAGCTGTAGTTCGCAGCCGTCATGCGCTCACCTCCCCGGCACTGGCGGCGATCGCCGTCATTGCCAGCCGTGAGACCGAGGCCGCCAGCACCGGCCCGCCTGCCAGCTCAGCCGGGCGTGGATACTGCGTCTCCAGCCAGCGGATGCTGCGCAGCTCGGGCTGCTGCAGGCAGAAGTAGCTGATCCGCGCGCGGATCCCCGCCGTCAGTTCACTGAGCCTCGCCAGCAGTTCCGCCGGACGGGCACCCGCCGCCAGCACGCGCAGTTCCAGCTCCTGCTCGACCAATGGAGCATTGCCGGTGCTGCCCACGAGGCGCAGCACCACCGCCGGATGCGCCGCCGGTTCGCGGCCGTCCATGCGCACCTCGCGCAGTCCCAGCCCGCCCGCTTCCTGCTGCAGCCAGGCGCTGAGCCTGGCGATGATCGTCGTTGGCATTGCCATCACCTCCTAGAATCCGCTCAGGCGGCGGCCGTCGAACACGCGCTCGGCATCCGTGGTCGTGGACCAGCCCTGCTGCTGCGGCTGGCCGGGGTCCACCCCCAGCCGTGCCGCGCCCGAGGCCACCTCCACCATGAAGCTCTCGACGGCCTCGCGCGAGGCGCTGAGCGGGTTGAGGCTGTCGTCGACATAACGCCGGCGGTAGAGGAAGTACAGCGCGAGCGTGGCATTGATGCGCTCCAGCGAGGCCTGGACCTGGCTGTCGCCCAGGTCCACACGGCCCGTGAGGTAGCTGTCAATCAGGCTCCCGCCGTCGCCGATCGCCTGCTGGATGATCTCGCGCGTCAGGCTGTCGTCAATATCCGGTACGGGGTTGACGTCGTCCGCCAGCCCGGCCAGCACCTGGGGATCCAGGCGCTTCTCGAGGTCCTCGATGCTCGTGTAGACCGCCATCGCTCCCTCCTAGGCCGAGCCGTCGCTGCCGACGGCCATCTGCCACAGGCCGTAGCCTGCGCCGCAGCGGCTGCGCACCCCGAAGCGGTAGCTGTCGCTGGAGAACACATGCTCGTCATCGGGACGCGTCACCGCGCTGAACTCCGGGCGGATGCGCCACTGGAACAGCAGCGGGCGCACCGGGTACTGCGTTGCCAGCACGTACCAGTGCTCGGCCGCCACCCAGGGGCTGACCTGCAGGTTGAGCGTGCCGGCCAGCGCATTGCCGTCCGGGCGCTCCAGGTCGGTGCCGCCCGCGAGCACGATCCCCGCCGAGTTCAGCAGCTCACGCGCCGTGAAGTAGTTGTCAGGCCCGACGAGCAGCGTGTCCGGCAGCAGCCCGAAGGGCTTGCCCTGGTCGTCACGGAAGGACATCAGGGCCTCGATCGCGAGCTTGAGGCTCGTGGACCCGAGCTTCTCCACCATCAGGTTGCTCTGCGGGCCGCTCTCCCCCTGGGAATGGTCGGAGGCGAAGAAGGGCCTGCCGTCGTAGCAGAGGTCCGTGAAGCCGCTGCCGAGCAGGCCCACCACCAGCTCATCGGGATGGCTCGCCGCACGCAGCGCCAGCTCCTCGATGCGCGGGCGCAGCTGGCCGAGCCGGTCATCCTCGAAAGTCTCGCGGTCGACCTCGATCGAGGCCTCGAAGCGGCGGTTGGCAATCTCGTAGTCATTGGTGCGCAGCGCACCGGGCACGCGCTCGTCCGTCCATTCGCGCATCGCGGGCACGCTGCCCAGCCAGTTCCAGCTCTCGCGCGCGGTGCTGCTGTCCACCACCGTCGCCAGTTTCGAGTACAGCGGCTCCGCCGTCTGGAAGCTGCGCTCGAACAGGGCGCGGAAGCCGGTGAAGCTGGCCTCCAGGAAGTCTCGTGTAACCAGTCGTGACATGTGTCCGCCTCCTAGTGCAGATCAATGCGCAGCCAGACGTCGTTGCCGTCGAAGCCCTCGAGCCGGCCCGCCTGGATGTCGTTGGTGACCGTGCTGACCACGGCCACGGTCTGGTCGTCAACGATGTAGAGCGGCTGGCCGAGGTCGGCCTGCGTGATGCTGCCGCCGCGTGCGAAGCTGAACACCCCGCGCGCCATCACGCGCACGCTCAGCGCGCCGTCCGCGCCATCCGTGTTGTCAGCATCCTCGATCGCCACGCCGATGAAGGTCTGGCCGAGACTGTCGCTGCCCGGTACGGCGTAACCCGTGGCATCGGCGCAGACCAGCCCGCCCTTGTGGATCCGCACCGCGCCCTTGACCGCGTGCGCCGTGACCGTGCCCTCGCGGTGGCGCGTGTACCTGCTCTGTGTCAGTGCCGTCATGCCGTCCTCCCGTCGCGGATCTCCGCGTATTCCCTGTCCGTCAGCCCGAGGCTGCCGGCGATTTCACGTTCGCAGCCGCTGAGCAGCTCCGTGCCATCGGCCCCGCCTCCGGCCAGCGGCGTTGCCAGATCATGCGCCGGCAGGCTGCGCAGCAGCTGTTCCAGGCAGTCGTAGCCGCTGCTGCGCTCACCGTCCGCCAGGCAGACCACCAGCGCGTTGCCACTGTCCGCCAGCTGCAGCAGCAGTTCACGCAGGCCGCTGCCGCGCATTCCGGGCGTGAGTCGTCCCTGCGCTGCCAGTTCGGCCAGCAGGCCGTCCACACGCCCCTCACTCTCGCGGCGGCGATGCCCCGCCAGTTCCGCCGTCAGCCGGCGGTTCTCATCCGCGAGGCGCTGCAGCTGCCCGCCCTGCGGATCCGTGTTGCCAGATTCCATCCCGTCCTCCATGAATACACTGATCAGTGCCAGGCCGCTGTCCGCAGCCAGCACCGGTTCGGGCAGGGCCGGCAGCCCGCGCACCGCGGGAGCCCGGGCCCCGAGCAGCGCCAGACCGCGCAGGTAGGGCCCGCGTCCGTCCAGTTCGCTCCAGACTTCCGCCGAGCGTGCCGGCCAGCGTCCCGCCCGCAGCTCCTCCGCGAGCCAGGCCGGCAGGCCCTCGATGTCCGCCCAGAGATGGCCCGCGCTGAAGCGCAGGGCCGTGATCGCGCCCAGGGCCGGCCCGCTGTCACTGTGGTCCAGGTTCAGCGTTGCCAGGTGGTAGCGCGGGTCGTAGTTGGCTGCGATCTCGCGCAGCTGCTGTTCGCTGAACTCCACCGGGCGGCCCTGCATGTCGCGGTAGCTGCCCGGCCTGAGGATCGCCACGTCATGCAGCCGGGCCGTACCCGGGCTGTCCGTGACTGCCGTCATTGCCGTCCTCCTCCCGTGGATTGCCGCTGCCCGGCAGCTCGCGTCCGTAGCGGGCGCAGAGCGCCGCCGGGTCCTGTACGATGCCCTGTGCGGCCAGGAAGGCATCGATCTCCAGCTCGAGCCGCGGCTCGTTGTCAAGCGGAGCACTCAGCTCCAGGCGCGGCAGCACGGAGAGTGCCGCCGGCAGGTTGAGTTCCACGATCCAGCGCAGGAGCCCCGTACTGAGCGTGGCCGCCAGCGCCTGGGCATCACCGCGGATGATGTCGGCGCGCACCCCGGCATGCACCTGTCCCAGGGCATAGCTGCCGCGTCCGCCGTCCGTCTGCGTGGTCAGGGTCTGGCCCAGCAGGGCCTTGCTCATCTCCCGGTTGCAGAACTCCAGCAGTTCGAGGTAGGTCTCAACGCTGCCGCTGCGCGCACCTTCCAGCAGCGACAGCTCCACGCCCTCCGGCAGCACGATCCCGGTCTCCTGCTGCAGGCTGGCAATGATCCGCCTGAGCTGCCCGCGCTCCTCCAGCCCGGTCGTGGGCGGATGGTGCAGCACCGCGGTCGGGCTGCCGAAGCGTTCGCAGTACATCACCCAGAAGCGCAGCACCTGGCGCTTGAACCAGGCCAGCCACCACACGCAGCGCAGGGCCGGCAGGCCGTAAGGGTCCTCATGGCGGCCGTAGGGCGCGAACACGATGAAGCGCCGCTCGGGCAGGCTCAGGCCCCGCACCGGCTCCTCCCGCGTCAGCAGGCGCAGCCGTCCCTCGTTGTCAAACACGAAGCGCCGCGGGTGGCGCGAACGTGCACTGACCGGCAGCAGCCAGCGACCGCGCGCGGCTCCCCGGGCCAGTTCGCGCTCCTCCCAGAGCAGCTCCGTGATGCTGATGCCGTAGGGCACCGCCTCCAGCAGCTCCGAGAGCATGCGGTCCGGCCCGCCCGCATCCGCCAGGCAGCCGCCCTCGCGCAGCAGTTCGCCGCAGAGGGCCGCCGCCTGCAGGGCCAGCGGGCTGTCGTCAGCGGGGACGATGCGCCGCCGCCAGCCGAGCACCGCCGCACGGCGTTGCAATACGAGTGATGACAAATGCGGATCCTTGTCCAGCGCCTCCTCGAACAGGCCCCAGGGCCAGTTGTAGGCCGCCCCGGGCTGCTTCGCCGCCAGCAGCGGATCGCGGTTGGGCCTGATGCCCAGCCAGCCCGCCAGTGGTTCATGCAGATCGCTGGCAATCCCCGCGATCTCCCCGCCCCGGGCCGCCTTTCGGGCCTGCCCGGCTGATTCCTTCCTGCGCCTTGCAAACAGCATCGCTCCCTCCTAGAAACCCCTGGCCCAGTGGCCCTCGTCGTCAGTGGAACCGGCGATTGCCAGTTCCGCCGCCAGGCTGCGCCGTCCCGTTGCCAGCGGCAGCCCTCCCTGGCCTGCCGCCTGCTGCGGCGCGACCTGCATCGCCCGCGCCAGGGCATCCAGCTGGTCGTCATGCGCCCCCGCCGGATAGTGCAGCGCCTCCTGCATGAACTGCGCCAGCCAGGCCGCCTTGTCCGGCAGGGCCAGGCGTCCGCGCTGGACCTGGGCCGCCATCGCCTCCAGCCGCAGTTCCTTGCGCGCCGTGGCCGGCAGCGGCAGGGCCGGCAGCCCGCGTTCGAGTGCCGCCTGGCTGAGCACCGCCTGGTAGGCCGTGCTTTCGATGCCGATGCACTGCGGACGCCAGTGGCGGTTGAGCCGCTCCAGCAGCTCCAGCTGTTCGGCGAAACGCAGCCGCGCGCGGTGCAGATCCAGCAGGAACAGGCGCTGGCCCGTGTCGTCAACTCCGAGCACCGCGGCGCAGAACCAGTCGTGCCGCGCCTCCTGGCCCACCGCGGGATCAACCCCGATGCACACGCGCAGGCGCTCGCTGCCGAGGAACACCCCATCCGGGCGGATGCGCAGCCCGGCGGCTGCATAGCGGGCGAAGTCCGCCTCACGGAAGACCTGCCGCTCCAGGCTGAGCGGGCGGTTCAGGTATTCCTGGCTGAAGGCGCTGTGCCCGATCTCACTGCGGCGCTGCTCCAGGCGTTCACGCGTCCAGCGCTGCGGCCAGAGCGGCTCACCCGCCTCATCGAGTGCTGCGAGGCTCAGGCTCTGCCAGTTGCCAAGTCCGCCGGAGCTGATCCGCCCGAGCAGGCGGGCCAGGGCCGAGTCGTGGTGCAGCAGGGTTCCCAGCCAGACCAGGCTGCCGCGCGTCACATCGAGCGCGTTCAGCAGCGCGTGGTCAATCCAGTGGCTGAGGCGTTCGCGCTGCTCGGCGCTGCGCACCATGTCGTCATCCTCGGGATCGTCCAGCACCACGAGGTCCAGGCGGCTACCGCCTGAGAGCTGCCCGCGCACGCGGCCCAGTGCGCCGATCGTCGCCAGGCGCTGCCCGCCGGCCAGCAGCAGCTGGCTGTCATTCCAGCTGACGCGGGTCCCGCGGGCATCCAGGGCCGGGGCGATCCGCTCCCCGAACAGGAACTGCAGCAGCGGATTGCGCTCCAGCTCCGTGGTGATCAGGCGCAGCCGGGCCTGGGCCTCCTCGCGGTTGGCACAGACGATCAGGATGTTGCGCTTGTCGCCGCAGCAGAGCTGATGCAGCACCAGCCCCAGCGTGCCAAGCGTGGTCTTGGCATGCTCGCGCGGCAGGGCTCCCGCCAGGCGCTGGCCGGGCTGCATTGCACCCAGCAGCCTGCGCGCCAGGCTGTGCTGGAACTGCCCGAAGGGTACGCCGAGCATCTCCGGCAGGCAGAGCGCACAGAAGCGCAGCAGATCGTCAGCGAGACCGTCGCGGCAGAGCTGGCTGATGGCCGCGATGCGCTGTGTGGCCTGAACCGGCCGGGCAGGCAGTATATGAAGGGGAGAACTGGAACCGCAATTCAAGGAGATTCCTCCCCGGCCGGTGCAGGATCCGCGGCAGGCTGAGCCTGCTGCGGAGTATCTGTTTGTGGGGCCTCAGTCCCCGGGTCGAGCAGCAGGCGGCTTTGCTCGAGGCGTTGCAGCAGCAGCTCCAGCCGTTCCAGGCTGGCCTGCTCCTGTTCAGGCTGAGTGGATGGCGTGCTGGATGCTGAACCGTCCGGCAGCTTCTCAATCAGTCGGCCCAGATTGACGAGCGCGGGACTGCACTGCTCATTGAGCAGGCCCTGCAGCAGCAGATGCCGGTACAGCTCCTGCAGGCGCGCCGTGCTGGCCAGGGCCTGGCCCTGCTGCTGGAGGCGCAGCCGGAGCCGCAGGATCTGCGGGTCCCTGGCATGGCGGCGCACCTCGCGGGCCGTGATTCCGAGAGCCTGGTGCCAGCCGCCCGCGGGCTGTTCATCGAGGGCCAGCAGCAGGCTGATCAGGCTGTCCACTGCATCACCGCTGAACAGCGGCAGGCTCTCTGCCTCCGCAGGCTGAGCCGCAGTCTGATGCAGTTCCAGCAGGGCCTCGCCATCATTGCCGCCCTTGCCGGCGGAATCCTCGCGCAGTGCTTTCATGCTCAGGACCTCCGGCGCGTGCTGTAGCCGCGGGCGGAGCCATCCTCGCGGATCTGCTCGAAGACATCATGCGGGGAGAGCTCGAAGCCCAGCTGCTCGGAAAGCGCCGTGCTGAGACGCCGGGCCATGCTGTTCGAGGGCGGATAGTAGCCGTTCTCGAGATGTGCGATGCTGGCGCGGGCCACGCGGGCCTGGTTGGCCAGCTGCTGCTGGGTCAGTTCGGCGCAGAGCCGCCACTGTCTGAGTTTCATGCCCTCTCCCCGTCCAATTGGACTATACATATATATTGTTTCTTGACATTCCACTTGACGCATGAATATTTATTCATGCCTCTCATGTTAGGGATTTTACCAGATTGGCGGATTTAGTCAAGCTCAAGGGCATTTTTTAACATTTTGTTGCGCGTAATAGACAAACATGGTAAACTTCTGACATGTCTGAGAGAGCCAGCATCCGGCAGCGAGCCGGGCTGTACTTACGATTCCTGAGACTGAAGGCGGGGCTGGAGCAATCCGCGATCGCCGTGCGCCTCGGCGTCAGCCAGCCGACGATCTCCCGTCTGGAGCGGGGCTGCGGTTCCCCGGAACCTGCGCATCTCGCCGGCTGGCTGGCTGCCTGCCATGGCCTGCCGCTGCCCCTTGCGGATCCGGTGCTGGAGGGGGTGTCACGCCTGCTTGCGGACATCTTTATCTTCGAGGAGGCAACAGAGCTGCACAACCGCGAGCTGGACCGCCTGCTGAGCACGATCGTGACCCAGCAGCCGCGCGCAGCGGCCGAGGTGCCGTACTTCGCGGATGTGGCGGCCGGGCCGGGTGAGCGCCAGGAGCCGCGCGAAACCCCGCGCAGCTACATCGAGGTCCCGGCGGCGCTGATCGCGCGTGACCCGCAGGCCTTCGCACTGCGGATCGTGGGGGACAGCATGCAGCCGCTCCTGATGGAGGGTGACATCGTGGTCGTCAGTCCGGCGGCGGTGCTGTTCGAGGGCTGCCTGGTGGCGGCCTATGTCGAGCCGGACGGGGATGTGGTGAAGCGTTACCTGCCCTGCCGGCGGCGGGACTGCGAGGCCCTGCTGCGCAGCAGCAACCCGGCCTATGCCGACATCCTGCTCGGCGGTACGGAGGGCCGCAGCGGGCGGGTCTGGGGCCGGGTGCTGCTTTGCCAGCGGGAGCTGTAGGGAGCGGAAGGAGTCAGGAAGTGAAGGAGTGAAGGAGTGAAGCGTGAAGCGTGATGAGTGAAGCGTGAAGCGTAAAGAGTGATGAGTAGAGACATGCGATGCATTTGCATGGAAGGAACCAAGGACCGGCGCGGCCCCGCCGCGATTGGGAGAGAATGCTGCGATGCATGCACTGCTGCCGGGATTGTCCCTGAACCACATTGGCAATCGGTTCAAAAACGGTTAAACACGCTTCGACGCTGGGGCCTCTGGCCTATAATCGCCGCTCGGGCCAGATCAGGAGATACGGATAAGATGGAACTTCATTTCCTCAAGAGAAAGGAAACGATGCTGATTGCGATGGGCACACTGCTGCTGGCTTCCTGCGGCGGCGGCGGCGGTTCCACCAGCAGCGAGCTGGTCGCCAATGGCAGCAAACCCCTGAGCGGGCAGCCGGACAGCGCTTCCCCGCGCAGCAGCATAACGGAACACGATACCGCTGAGCTTGTGAATCAGATCAGTGCCGCTGAGACTCCGGCCGGTGTGGACAGCGAGCTGTATGCGAAACTGACAGCGGAACTGATCCGGGTGCTTGAGGCGCGCGGCCTGGAGCGGATCACGGCCTCGCTGCCTGATCCGGAGAAGTCCAGGGTGACCGATCTCGCCGTCAGTGGCGACAGTTCACTGGCGACATTCACGTGGAGTTACTCCAACCCGGCGGACTATGACCAGAACGGCGAGGTGAACATCGCCGACCTGACCCCCGTAGGCGTGCACTTCGGCAAGGATTCGAACTCTCCCGACTGGGCCACGGCCAGCATCGCGGACGGCGATGGCAACGGACTCGTCAACCTGGCGGACATCACCCCGATCGGCCAGAACTACCTCAACCGCATCTCCGGCTTCGAGCTGCAGCTGGGCGACAGCGCTGCGGCCACGGAGTGGACACTGGCTGCCGATGTGGATGTAAGCGCGGGAAGCGTCTCCAGCGGCCGGCGCAGCTTCAGCCATGACATCAGTGCAGCCAGCGAAGGCTTCTACCGTGCCCTGCCATATGAGAATGGCAACCCGCGCAGCTTGGGGGAAGCCGGTAATGTGGTGCAGCTGATCGGCAGCAACCCGCTGCCCAGTGAATTCAGCGAAACCGGCGGCGGACCAGGGCGCACGAACGCTGTTGGAATCCTGGGCCCTGATAGCACACCGGGTAGTGAAACAACCAATTCGTTCGGGCTGGAGTTCTTTGAGGCACTTGTCGGCCAGGACCAGAATGTCTACAGCGTTACCAAGGGAAGGCGAGCTGTGCGGATGCTGCCGGACGGGACAGTTGACTGGGATTATCCGCTGGCCGGAGTTTTCCAGAGCCAGTTCCTTAGCGGAGATGATGAGCTGATTGTCACGGACAGGGATGGTGAGCTGGTGCATCTGAGCAGTTCGGGCAATCTGCTGAACTCATTTGGCACCGGAGAGCGACTGAGCATCCATGGCATCACAAGCAACGGCCTGTATATCCTGTACAGCCCATCAGACTATACGGTATATGCCTACAATGCGAACGGCAGCATGGCCTGGCAGTTCGGTACTGAGGGCCGGCGCAACGGGAAACCTGAGGTGCTGGCCAGCGGCAGGATATATGTCCCCAGCTGGCTGGACGGAGTGCCTAGCTTCGACCCTGCAGACTGCCGGCTGCATGCTCTTGACAATGCCGGACAGCAGTTCTGGGAATTCAGCGCGGATGCCGAGGATGGCAGCGGCGGGGAGGTCAAGGCCGGTCCCGCTGACAGCGCCTACTTCTTCACCGGCATTACCTTCCTTTACAAGGTGGATGCCGATGGCAACCGGCTCTGGAAGGATGACACACATATCGGCTCCAGCTTCGACGTCCATTCCGACGGAAGCGTCGCCCTTGGCGGCAACCAGAATGTGCCGGTGGACTCCTTCTGGATCCTCGATGCCGATGGTGAGGAGCTGTTCGGAACCACATCGCCTGGTGATGTCAGCATCTTCCGCTTCGGTCAGAACGGCAGGCTGTTCTTCCGTGATGTTTTCGAAGGTATCAAGTCCTACCCCAACGGCGGTCCAGGTGATTACTGGAATCTGCCGGAACTCGGCAGCTTCAGTGGCAACGGCGATGCCAGTGGCAACCTGTACAACGGCGGTGGCCTGATGAGGAAGGTCTCACCCGGCGGTGAGATCCTCTGGAGTGTCGGAGAAACCGTGGACATCAGGGTTGTCCCGGTGTTTTCCCTTGACGGCTCAATGCTCATCAACTTCGGCAGGAGGATAGGCTCCGTCACTCCCTCGGGCAGTGAGCGCTGGAGCTATTCCGGCAAACCCTACATGGATGGACAGCTGGAGCTGGCCAGCAAGATTGATGGATCTCCGCTGATCAGGGAGGATGGCAGCATCCTCCTTGCGCAGGGCAGCCGGGTCTACACCGAAGCTGAGGAATGGGAGGCGCAGGGTTACATCACGGCACTGGATCCGGCGGGAGGTGAGCTCTGGTCATTCCATGATCCGTCCCTGGCAGCGACGGAGCCTGTCTCAGCCAGCGACGGTGGTGCCTATTTCATAGCGGACGATGGCATCAACCGCAATGCAGTGCTGATCTCGATTGATGACAGCGGCATGGAGGAATGGCGCCGGGAGCTGATGACAACCGAAATCCCTCATGAGATTGCAGCACAACACGGAGCGGAATCCGACATGATCTTCGTTGCCTACGAAACCGCTGCCGGAAAGCTCGTTTCGGCAATCAGCTCTGACAATGACCTTCTGTGGACCTATATCTACACGGAGATCAGTACCGCTGTCGAGTCCATCTGTTCCACCGGTGACGGCGGCTGCCTGGTGGTGTTCCCGCAGAACCTGATCAAGCTTGATGCGGACGGTAATGAGGACTGGAACATCAGCTATCCGGGTGGATCGAGTTTCACTGACCAGTGGTTCTGGGCCGCCGTATTGCCTAATGGCGACATCATCGCCAGCTACGAATGGTATCTCACCAGGCTGGACAAGGACGGCAATGAGCTCTGGACTTCCACCGTCAGCCAGGAAGAGGGCAGCAACAAGTGGTTCAGTGAGTTCATTGTTGACGGCAGCGGACGGACATATGGACCCGTCAGCAATGTGGGTGTGCGCTGCTTCAACCCGGACGGGACTGAGGCATGGGTCAGGGACCTTCCCGGCATCACGACCATCTGTTCTCCGGTCCTGTCTCCGGATGGCAGCGTGGTTGCCATTTCCGGTGACCTGCGTGATGTTGTCCTGCTTCACTGAGGGCAGTCAGGGAGTCCTGTGCGATGAATCTGCAACGAACAGCAAACAGACTGAACAGGAATGATATTCCACATCCGTGGGAAGCCTTGAACGGTGGAGATCCGCTGCAGTCAGTCCGCAGCGATTAGACAGTCTGTTCAGGTGCAATAATGCAGTTCCAGTCAGGAACTCAAGTGAATGAACTCTGATGCAATCAAATGAAAGGGGAAACCTGTTGCCATGAATATCCACAGCTCTAAAGCCCTGCTGGCCAGTTTGTCAATGCTGGCGGCACTCAGCTCATGCGGCGGCGGCGGCGGTTCCACCAGCAGCGAGCTGGTCGCCAATGGCAGCAAACCCCTGAGTGGGCAGCCGGACAGCGCTTCCCCGCGCAGCAGCATAGCGGAACTCGATACCGCTGAACTCGTGAATCAGATCAGTGCCGCTGAGACTCCGGCCGGTGTGGACAGCGAGCTCTTTGCGAAACTGACAGCGGAACTGATCCGGGTGCTTGAGGCGCGCGGCCTGGAGCGGATCACGGCCTCGCTGCCTGATCCGGAGAAGTCCAGGGTGGCCGATCTCGCCGTCAGTGGCGACAGTTCACTGGCAACATTCACATGGAGCTACTCCAACCCGGCGGACTATGACCAGAACGGCGAGGTGAACATCGCCGACCTGACCCCCGTAGGCGTGCACTTCGGCAAGGATTCGAACTCTCCCGACTGGGCCACGGCCAGCATCGCGGACGGCGATGGCAACGGACTCGTCAACCTGGCGGACATCACCCC